>CAZUCE010000004.1:0-277180 GCA_964619265.1 uncultured Planctomycetaceae bacterium | reverse complement strand
GGGCTAACCCGCCCCTCCCTTCGGTCCTCGGCTCCATCCCCCCCATGCTCCTGCTTGGCATCGAGAGTTCCTGCGACGACACCGCGGCCGCCGTCGTCGAAGACGGCCGGACGGTGCGCTCCTCGGTCGTGGCCAGCCAGGCGGACGAACACGCCCGCTTTGGCGGGGTCGTGCCCGAAATCGCAAGCCGTTCCCACCTGGTGGCCGCAAATCGCGTTGTGGAGCAGGCCTTGAGCGAAGCCGGCGTTGGGTGGACCGACCTGGATGGCATCGCCGTGACCGCCCGTCCTGGCCTGCTGGGCTCGCTGCTGGTCGGCGTCTCCATCGCCAAGGGGCTCGCCTGGCGAACCGGGCTACCGCTGGTGGACGTCCACCACATCGAGGCCCACGCCTACTCGGCGGTCATGGAGCTCGACGAGGCGCCCTATCCGTGTCTCGTCCTGGTCGTCTCCGGCGGACACACCGCTCTGTACCGAGCCGACAACCCACGCACGCTCCAGCGCCTCGGAAGCACCCGCGACGACGCAGCCGGCGAGGCGTTCGACAAGGTCTCGGCGCTGCTTGGCACCGGCTACCCGGGTGGACCGCAGATCTCCAAGCTAGCCCTGGAGGGCGACCCGGCTGCGATCGCATTCCCGCGCTATCGCAACAAGCCGGATCGCGCACTGTTCTCGTTCAGCGGGCTGAAAACGGCGGTGCTTTATCACTTGCGCGGCGGCAACCCCAAGGCGCCAACCCCCGCCGTGGCCGACATCCCGAATCGGGCCGACGTGGCCGCCAGCTTCCAAGCTGCCGCGGTGGACGCCCTGGTGGAGCCAACTCTACGCGTCGCCCGCGAGCAGGGGCTCGACCGGATCCTGGCCGCCGGCGGAGTAGCCTGCAATCAGCTCCTGCGCGAGCGCTTGACCGAACGCGCTGCGAAGGAGGGCCGGCAGGTCGATTTCCCAAGCCCAGCGTTCTGCACCGACAACGCCGTCATGATCGCGGGACTTGGCTACCACCACCTGCGCGAGGGTCACCGGGCCGGGCTCGACCTCGACGCCAGCCCCCGGTGATGGGCGTTCCCAAGGACCATCGCCCCGTATAGCGGGGACTCCGCCCCCGGAGCTCCACAAATCACCCGCCACGGGGCGGGCCAAATCGCGACCCCCCCGTTAGGCTCTTGCCTTCATGAGCGCAGATCGACCGGCAACCTTGGCCCTCGAGACAGGACTCGTGATGCGCGGACGCGCCGTCGGAGGCGACGGCGAACGCGCCGGAGACCTCGTATTCCACACGGGGATGAGCGGCTACCACGAGATCCTCACCGATCCGTCGTATGCAGGGCAGGTCGTGATGATGACTTACCCCCTGATCGGCAACTACGGGATCGCGGAGGAAGACGCGGAGAGCGCGCGCGCCTGGCCCGAGGCGTTCGTGATGCGCGAGATGTCTTCGATCTACTCGAACCATCGAGCCACCCGCTCGCTGCCCGAGTGGCTGGCTTCCGAGGGAATTATCGCCATCGACGGCATCGACACGCGCCGCCTGACCAAATTGGTGCGCGAGCAAGGCTGCGTGCGCTGCATCGTGTCGACCGTCGATCACGGCGAGGCTTCGCTGGTCGCCAAGGCCAAGCAGGCGCCTTCCACCGATGGCCGGGATCTGGCGAGCGTCGTTTCGACACCTGAGGTCTATACGTGGAACGAGGGCTATCCGGAGTCCTACCCAAACGAGATTCCGGGCCACCGCGGGGACCGCACCCGTCTGGTCGCCTACGACTTCGGCATCAAACGCAACATTCTTCGCAGCTTGGTGCATGCGGGGTTCGAGGTCACGGTCGTTCCGGCCGGCACGCCGGCGAGCGATGTGCTTGGGCTCGACCCCCAAGCGGTCTTCCTGTCGAACGGCCCCGGTGATCCCGCTGCCGTCCACAAGGGCATCGCCGCCGTCTCCGACCTGGTTTCCAAGCTACCGGTGTTCGGCATTTGCCTTGGCCATCAGATCCTCTCCATCGTGCTCGGCGCGAAGACCGAAAAGATGCCGTTCGGCCACCACGGTGCGAATCATCCGGTGCGCGACATCTCAACCGGCCGCGTCGAGATCACTAGCCAAAACCACTCCTTCGCCGTTGTGAATGACACGCTTCCAAAGGGCGTCGAGCTGACACACGTCAACCTCAACGACCATACGGTCGAAGGCATCCGGCATGAAAAGGCCCGCGTGAGTACCGTGCAATATCACCCCGAGGCCGCCCCCGGGCCGTTGGACTCAGCGCACCTCTTTCGCCGCTTCCACGAAGCTGTCCGCTAGTTCAAGCAGCGCTCAAGCTGCTCGGCGTCGCTCTCTCGTGACGCTGCCTTCTTTGGGAAGGTGCCGGCGTAGAGCCTGAAGGAGCGCGCGGCGCTCGACCGGCTTGGTGAGGTATCCATCGCAACCGGCCGCCAAGCAGCGCTCGCGGTCGCCGGCCATCGCGTGAGCGGTCAAGGCCAGCACGCTGCCGGGGTAGTCACGGGCCCGAAGTTCAGCGACAGCCTCATAGCCATCCAAGACGGGCATCTGCATGTCCATCAAAACTAAGTCGAACGGCAGGCCCTCCTCGACCTTGGCATAGATCAGGTCGTTGGCCTCACGACCATTCTGGGCCTCTTCGACTTCGATGCCTAGCTTGCCCAGCTGAATCATGAGCAACTTGCGATTGAGCGGAACGTCATCGACGACCAGCACGCGCCCGCAGAAGCTCTGCTCTTCGGCCGGTTCGGGTCCGAGGTCACTTCTCTCGTCCACGTCTCTCCGATCGATGGGCCCGCGCACCTTCAGGGTGAAGCAGCTCCCCACCCCGACCTCGCTCGAAACTTCCAAGCTGCCGCCGAGCAGTTGGGCCAGGTGACGTGAAATGGCCAGACCCAGCCCCGTACCCCCGAACCGCCGAGTGGTCGAGCTGTCGGCCTGTGAAAAGGACTCGAAGATCGCCTCGAGCTTGTCTTTGGGGATTCCGATGCCGGTATCGCGAACTTCCACCGAGAGCATCGGATCGCCTTCGTCTTCGGTGTGCCGCAAGTGGACCTTCACCGAGCCCGCTTCGGTGAACTTGATCGCGTTCCCCGCCAAGTTGATGAGGATCTGGCGGAAGCGGGTCGGGTCGGAGACGATCCGCTTGGGCAGATCGTCGTCCAACTCGAGCTGCAACTCAACGCCCCGCTCGGCGGCGCGCGCAGCAAGCAAGGAAGTGATTTGGCGCGCAATCTCACCGGGATTGAAAGCCAGGCTCTCGGTGGTCATCTGCCCGGCTTCGATCTTCGAAAGGTCCAGCAGATCGTTCAGCAACGAAAGAAGGTGCTGCGCGTTCGAGTGAATGTTGCTGTGGTACTCGTGGGCCGTCGAGGTGTCGAGGTCGTCGTCCTTGAGCAGTTCACTGAATCCTAGAATCGCCCCCATCGGCGTCCGCAGTTCGTGGCTGATGTGGGCCAAGAACTCCGACTTGGCGCGGTTCGCACGCCCTAGCTCGAGCGTGCGCTCTTCGACTTTGCGCTCGAGGTTCTTCCGAGCTCCTTCGATCTCAGCTGCGAAGACTTCGATGCTCTGGGAGAGTTCCCGAACTTCCTCGAGCCCAGATTCGGCGCACTGAATCGTCCCGCCTTCGTTGCGCGCGCGAAGCGCGGCAGCGCTAAGTCGCCCAATGGGAATGACCAATCGCCTCGAACTCCACAACCACAGACCCAACACGGCAATCAGGTACGCCGCAACGTAGGCACGCTGCTTGATATTCAGCTGGTTGCGACGCTCCCCCGATTCGGTTGCGTGACTCGCCACAAGCTCGGTCGCGCGGGGCAAGGCCCGCTCGATCAACTGATGGTAATCGCTGCTCAGTAGGCGGAGTTTGGCGGACAATTCAACATCGGCCGAAGGACTGGCCCGATGGATCGCCTGACGCACCAGCCGATCCAGGGCCTCCTGGATCTGCTTTGCGTCGGTCATGGCTTGCCATTCCTGACTCTCCATCCCGGTCGCCTGAAGGTTCCCGAGGAACGCTCGGTTGAGCTGGCCGAGGTCCTGGATCTGCGAGCAGATCCGCTCACGCTGCAGATGATCCCCAAGAGGCGATATTTCCTCGTAAGTTTCAGCCCCCGACACCATCGCTTGGGCGAGGTCCTCGAGGTGCTGAAAATCTCGCAGCGTCTGGTTGCGGTGACTGGCGGACTCCGTTGCCGCTTGGAACTCACCATAGGCGTTCCACAGGGCTCCACTGACGATCAGCCCACCCGTGACGGCCGTCAGGGTTGTGAAAGCAATGTGGAGTCCAATACGCATGGGGGGGGCCTCCGGGCGATCCGGAGAGAGCGAGAGTTCCTCTGGTCATCGCGCTGCCCAGAACCAAAGCTGAAGACTTTTCCTCGAAAAAACGCAGGTCCCACCGACTGGGGCCATCCCATCGGCTGGGGCCATCCAGTCGGGCAGCCCCGTGGAAAGCGCACCCCGGGTTGCTGGGGAGACGCGCGAGCCCAGACCGGTGGGCACGAAAACGCGCGGGTCTGAAATTCCCTCAGGAGCTGGCGAGCAAGGACCAAGGGGAGATCTCAGGACAGCGCTCTCGCGCCCGCTTCACGTAGTACGTGTTCACCAGCGCGTGCCGGCCAGAAACGACAGCGTGGCTCACCACGTCGGTCATCACGATCCAACTGCTGAACGGCGGGAATTCGAGCGCGAGCCGCGCCGGAGGGTCTTCTTGAAACTCCTCGTCATCTTTGAGCACGTCGTGAAAGCGCTTCATCGCGCGATCGTAGGGCGATGAATCGGCCAATTCCGCGCGCGAGAGGCCCAACCCCGAAAGCCCGCGCAGGGTCCCGCTCCACGCACGATCGAGCAAGCCTGGCCGCAGATTCGAGGCCGTCTTGCCGCGCGCGATCTTCTCGGAAAAGAGCGGGTACAAATCGGCGAAAGTTCCAGCCGAGAGCCAGACCCGCGACTCGGTCGGATGCACGTTGGTGAAGAATCTCAGCACGCGGTCGCCGTGGGTCGCACCGGATGCATAGGCGTCCACGTGCAGAAGCTCGTTGCTGGAATGGCGCACGAGCTCACGTCCGCGTTCTTCCAAGGGTCGAAAGTTGACCTTTCCGATTCGCCAGTCCTTGGCGTAATCCGGCAACAACCGTCCGAGCACGGTGCGCGCCGCTTGATCCCGGTCCGCCAGGATCGACCGAACCCGGCCTCGCGTCTCGTCGTCGGCGTCAAGGCCAGACAAGTAATCTCCGGTCGGCAAATAGCTGATGTTCTTGCGGGATGCCAAATGCTTGGGCAGTTCGCTCCGGAGGAATTCAAGATCCTCCTCGTCCGGCAGAGGCACGGACCCGGGGGCAAGCCGCAGGACCTCCCCACGCTCCAACCGTTCGGCCCCGTCGGTGAGCGGGACGCTCTCGTCAAGATCGGTCAGGCGAACAGGCATCCCTAGAGGCTACGTCCCGGCCGGTGCGCTGGAAAGCGACCGTCTCCTGGCATGATCCGAACCATGAAATCCGGTCCCCCCAAGGCCCCTGGCCGCGTCCTGGTCGTCCGCCTGGGCGCCATTGGCGACGTCGCGAACGCTCTGGTGTTTGCCAGCGCTCTCAAGGCGGCCCGCCCGGACCTCCACCTGGGCTGGGCCGTCCACGACCTCGCCCACCCCTTGGTGGAGGGACATCCCGACGTGGACCGGGCTCATCTTTGGCGCCGAGCTAGCGGACTGGCCGGCTTTCGCGAACTGGTCGCTGAACTGCGCGCCGAGCGCTACGACCTGGTCGTAGACCTCCAGCGAATGCTCAAGAGCGCTGCGCTCGCCCGTGCGGTCCGCGCGCCCCGAACCCTCGGCTACGACCGCCGCCGGGCTAAGGAAGGCTCCTGGATCCTCCACCGCGAACGCATTGCACCGCGCGATCCCGAGGCGCACATGGTCGAGCACTATCTTGAGTTCGCGGCGCACCTCGGCGCGCCGGGGCCTGCGATTCACCGATTGCCCACCGACCTCGCCGCCGAACAGAACGCGAAGCGGCGAGTCGCCGAGCTGGGCGGCGCGCCAATTCTTGTTCAGCTCGGCGCCACCAAACTCGCCAACCGCTGGCCTGCCGAGCGATTTGGGCAGCTGGCGGCGCGGCTCACCGAGCTCGGACCGGTTTGTCTGTCAGGCGGGCCGGGGGATCGCGAATTGGCCGACCGCGCGCTCGCCGTGATCCCTCCTGGAGCCCAAGTTCACGACTTGGTCGGAGCAACCAACTTGCCAGAGTTCATCTCGCTCGCACGGCGCTCGCGCGTCTTTGTCGGTTGCGACACCGGACCGATGCACCTGGCCGCCTCGGTGGGCTTGCCGGTCGTCGCGCTGTTCGGGCCAGCGAACCCCCGGCGCACCGGTCCTTATGGTTGGTGGTTGCCAAATAGCCAGCACCGAGTGCTGCGTGCGGAGCTTCCCTGCTCCCCCTGCGGTGCTCGGCTATGCAAGCGCAACCCCGCGGAGGGGCCGAAGGACCAGTGCATGACCGACTTGACCGTCGATCAGGTCCTCAGAATCCTCAAGGAGCCTTAATCCCGTGCCAAAGCGGACTCCCACAGGGTCCTATCGCTCGAATTCGGAAAAGCCGGGCCTGAGTCTGTATCCTCCCCGTCTGGCCCCCATGGGAGCACGTACCTCTGGCTTGGATTGCTTCGGGCGCCCGCCGCCCAGCGAGACTCCGCCACCCCCCAGCGAGACAACGGAAGCGCAAACATCCAACAGCTCATCCAAACCTGCGAGGCGGACCTCGTCTTCCTCGACCTGGAAGCCCGCACCCTGACAGACGCTCTCGAGGGAATGGTCTCGGGACTGGTGGCCAAAGGAGCCATCGGGAAGGACCTCGAGGCCCCCACGCTCGACAAGCTCCGCGAGCGGGAGAAAGTCTCGACGACAGCGATCGGACAAACCGTTGCGGTCCCCCACGCCTACGTCGAGGGCATTCCGCAGCCGATGATCGCGATCGCGCGGCTCAAGCGCGGAATCGATGCTGGAGCACCCGACGGTGCGCCCACTCGATTCGTCTTTCTGCTGCTCGGACCGGAAGGGGCGACCGAGGACCACCTCGACGCGCTCGCGAACGTCGCCCGACTGATGTCGGACGAGGAATTCCGCTTCCTCGCCCTCCAGGCAGCCAGCGCCCAAGATCTCCGCAAGGCCATCGAAGCTCGATTCGATGGCGATGGCTCGAGCGAAAAGCACGCAGCGACGCCCGAGGGCTTGCGATTCTCGGGCAGACCCTTCGGAGGCATCGTCGACGACATCCGCCGCCGTGCTCGCCACTACGGCTCGGATATCCGAGACGGGTTGAACGGGCAAGCGCTCGGATCGGTGTTCTTCCTCTTTTTCGCCTGCCTCGCACCCGCGATCATCTTCGGTGGTCTGCTGTACGGCGAGACCGCGGGAAACATCGGCGCGGTCGAGATGATCCTGGCGAGTGCAATCTGCGGGGTTGTGTACGCGCTTTTCGCGGGCCAACCGCTGATCATCCTCGGCGGTACCGGACCGATGCTCATTTTTACGGGCATCCTCCACGACTACTGCGCGAAGAACGAAATCGACTTCCTTCACGCGTACACGTGGGTCGGGCTCTGGACGGCAGGCATCCTCATCCTGCTGTCCGTGTTCGAGGCGAGCTGCTTGATGCGCTACTTCACGCGCTTCACCGATGAGATCTTCGCGGCGCTGATCTCGGTCATCTTCATCTACGAAGCGCTCGACAAGCTCTGGAACATCTTCGAGCGCGCGGGCAACGGCCAGTCCATTGGGTACGACGTGGCCCTCTTGTCGCTCCTGCTGGCCCTCGGCACCTACTACGTGGCGTCGATGCTCAGCCGCGCGCGCAAGAGCCATCTGTTGGTCCCGGTGGCCCGCGAGTTCCTCGCGGACTTCGGTCCAACCCTGGCCATTCTCGCGATGAGCGTCATCGCGTTCCTATCTCGGGGCACGATCCCCTTGGAGCCGCTCCCCGCCCCCTCCACCTTCCAAACGTCGAACGGCCGCCCTTGGCTCATTTCGTTTCTGGATGCGCCGGCAAGCCTCATTTGGCTCTGCTCCATCCCCGCGCTCCTGGCATCCGTCCTGGTCTTCCTCGACCAGAACATCACGGCGCGGCTCGTCAACAGCCCCGATAACAACCTCAAGAAGGGCGAGTCGTATCACCTGGACCTGGCCGTCGTCGGCGTGCTCGTTGGCGTCTGCTCGATCTTCGGCCTGCCCTGGCTGGTGGCCGCGACCGTGCGCTCCCTCAACCACCTCCGAAGCCTCGCAACGACCGAGGACACGGTCGACGGAAAAGGCGGGACTCGCACGCGAATCCTGCGCGTGAAGGAAAACCGGGTCACGGCGGTAGCCATCCACCTCCTGCTCGGCGCGACGCTTCTGTTCCTACCGTTCCTCGAGCGCATTCCGCTGGCCGTGCTGTTCGGACTGTTCCTCTACATGGGTGTCGTGTCCATGCGCGGGAACCAGTTCTTCGAGCGTTTGAGCTTGTGGGCTACGGACCCTGCGCTCTATCCGCGGGCTCACTTTGTTCGCCTGGTGCCGAACCGGAAGATCCATCTGTTCACCCTGATTCAAGCGGCGTGTCTCGGGCTTCTTTGGTTCGTGAAGTCGAGCGCTTGGGGCATCTTGTTCCCCCTGTTCATTGCTCTGCTGGTGCCCGTCCGCTTTGCGCTCGGCCGCTTCTTCGAACCGAAACATCTCCTCGCTTTGGATGCGGATGAGGCTCCCGAGGAAGAGTCCGAAAGCTGGTCTTGAGAGCCGCGGGGCTGCGAACGGAACGTCAGCCCCCTGGGGTTGTGTAAATGTTCGGGCCGCGCACATTGACATCGACCTCAAAGTCGGTGTGGATCGGCGGGAAGGCACGCTGCCGGCAATCCGTCCGGTCGCACAGCCTGCAGGCGATCCCAATCGGCACGATGGCCTGGTCATCGGAAAGGTCCAGTCCGTCGGAGTAGACCAGCTCACCGGCGTGCGCCATTTCGCAGCCAAGCCCGATTGCCAGCCGCGACTGCGGCATCCGATGTCCGCCGCCGGCTTTCCGCAGGGTCCTCGCCACGCAAAAGAAGGTCGACCCATCCGGCATTCGCGAACGCTGAATGCGAATGGCCCCGGGCGTTAGGAAGGCGCCGTGCACGTTCCAGCGAGGGCAGGAACCCGACGTGCGGCTGAATCGGATGCCCGACTTGCTGAAGCGCTTGGATACGTTGCCCGCGATATCGATGCGCACGAAGTGCAAGGGCACACCGGAATTACCGGGGCGATTGAGCGTCGAAAGCCGGTGGCAGACTTGCTCAAACGAGGCTCGGAAACGATGTTCGAGAAGTTCAATGTCGTAGCGTGTCTCGCGAGCCGCTTTCAAGAACGGTCCGTAGGGCATACAGACAGCGCCCGCGAAATAATTCGCCAAAGCGACCCGAGCGAGGATCACGGTAGCAGGGTCTTTGAGACCCGCCTTGCCGATCGCCTCGTCGAATACAGAGCCGAGCTCGAGGATTCCGACTTGGTGGGCGAGCTGGAACTTCAGGCTTGCTGGAGTGAGCACCTCGGAAAGCAGCAGCCGCTTGCTCTTGGGATCGTAGCGCCGGACGGCTCCGGCCAGCTGGCCAGGCTGGGCGACCTCGACGGAGACTCCATGTCGATCCGAGAGCGCCTGCTCCAAACCTGCCGCGAGTCGCTTGACGTCCAGCTGCTGTTCGCGGGACAGATTCTCGGCGGCTTGCTCCAACTCGGCAATGTGGTTGTCGCGCTGCTGAAAAAGGTCCGAGACCTCTTCATTGGCGAGTCGCGAGGAGTGGACGCCGGGCGCTCCGGCGGCCGCCTCTGCGGGAAGTGCCCGAGCCTCCTCGCGAAGCCGGCGCCAGGCGCGGTACAGCTTGAGCACACTTTTCGCGGCAGAGGGCGAATGCAGCGCTAGATCCTCCAACTCCTGTTCGTCGACCCTTTGGTCCTCGAACAGAGGATCGGCAAAGACATCAGCCAGCTCACCAGCTAGCCGCTCTTCCTCGTCGGAATCGAAGCTCTCCAGGTCGATCTCGAATTCGCGGGCGAGTTTGAGGAGCAGCGGGACGGTCAATCCCCGTTGGTTGTGCTCGATCAAATTGAGATAGCTGGCGGAAATGGCCAAGCGCCGGGCCAGCTCGGCCTGACTCATCTCTTTCCGCAGCCGCAGGCGGCGGACCTTCGTTCCGAGCTGCTTGGGGTCCTTCACGGAACTTCTTTCGGTCCGAATGCCCCTGAAGCTTGACGGAGTTGACGGATTTACAAGTTCACGACCACGCCTACACAGACGGTAAACCCTCGATTTTCAACAGTTTTCGCCCCTGCCCCTGGCGATGGGACAAGTTTGAGGCAGTCCAAGTTTCGGTCCGCCCCCCCCATCCCCCCAGACAGGAGTCACGCTCGATGCCCCCCGTGAGTCTCGATTTGCCCGCTGGCCTTGCCCTCAAAGGCGAGCTGTCTGCCGATCATCGGAGCATCCTCACCCCTGAGGCCCTGGCGTTCCTTGCGGAACTGGAGCTGCGGTTCGGCCCTCGACGTCGCGAGCTCCTGCAAGCGCGTATCCAACGTCAAGGACTCCTCGACTCAGGCGGCCAACTGGATTTCCTCCCCAAGACGAAGTCGGTTCGCACGAGCGATTGGAAGGTGGCACCGCTCCCGAAAGATCTGCTCGATCGCCGCGTCGAAATCACGGGACCGGTCGATCGCAAGATGATCATCAACGCGCTGAATTCCGGCGCCAAGGTGTTCATGGCGGACATCGAGGACTCGAACTCACCGACATTTGCGAACTGCCTGAATGGACAGGTCAATCTGCGCGATGCGGTCCGCCGCGAGATTCGCTTCACGAACGAGAAGAACGGCAAGCAGTACGAGCTGAACGCCAACCCCGCCGTGCTCGTGGTCCGCCCGCGCGGTTGGCACCTCGAAGAATCGAACCTGACCCTGGAAGGGCAGCCGCTGTCGGCTTCGTTGTTCGACTTCGGGCTGTACTTCTTCCACAACGCGAAGGAGCTCATCGCCCGCGGCAGCGGGCCCTATTTCTACCTGCCGAAGCTCGAGAGTCACTTGGAAGCTCGCTTGTGGAACGACGTGTTCCTGTTCGCCCAAGACACGCTTGGCCTGCCGAGTGGAACGATCAAGGCCACCGTGCTGATCGAAACGCTGCCGGCTGCGTTCGAGATGGACGAGATTCTCTACGAGCTGCGTGAGCACTCGAGCGGACTCAATTGCGGACGCTGGGACTACATCTTCAGCTTCATCAAAGTGCATGGAGCCGGGCCCAAGAGTGTCCTGCCCGACCGCAGCTCGGTGGGTATGGACCGCAGGTTCCTCAGCTCCTACAGCCAACTGGTCATCCGCACCTGCCATCGCCGTGGTGTGCACGCCATGGGCGGCATGGCAGCCCAAATCCCGATCAAAGGGGACGAACAAGCAGGTCAGCGCGCCCTGGAAAAAGTCCGGGCCGACAAGCGCCGCGAAGCGAAGGCCGGTCACGACGGGACGTGGGTCGCCCACCCTGCTCTGGTCCAGATTGCGATGGAGGAATTCGACTCCGCGCTCGAGGGCCCGAATCAACTGAACGTGATGCGCGAGGACGTGAACGTCTCAGCCGACGACTTGCTCGAAGTCCCCGAGGGAGAGATCACCGAAGCCGGTCTGCGCCAGAACCTATCGGTAGGCGTCGCGTACCTCGAAGCTTGGCTGCGCGGATCGGGCTGCGTTCCGTTGCATCACCTCATGGAAGACGCAGCCACAGCCGAGATCTCTCGCACTCAAGTGTGGGCCTGGTGTCGTCATGCTGCGCGATTGAGCGATGGACGCGTCGTCACTCACAAGCTCGTGCGCAGCGTTCTGGACGAAGAGCTTGCCGCCCTGCGTTCCGATGTCGGCCACGAGGCCTTCGAGCGAGGTCGCTTCGACCTAGCCGCCCGCCTGTTCATCGAGTTGATCGAAGCCGAGGCCTGCCCGGACTTCCTGACACTCGCTGCCTACCCCCATCTGTCTCCCGCTTGAGCCCCCCCGGCTGAGCATCCGTTCACTTCTGAGCCCCTGGCCCTCCATTCAATCAAGCCATGATCAAGCCCATGCCCGAGAGCGACTCCGACGCCCTGTTCCTCGACCCGCGTCGTTGGGACGGAATTCAGCGCGACTACTCCAATGAGGACGTCGAGCGCCTGTCTGGTTCGATCCGCATCCGCCACACGCTCGCCGAACAAGGCGCAGTCAAGCTCTGGAAGTTGCTGCACAGCGAGGACTACGTCAACGCTCTTGGCGCCTTGACGGGCAACCAAGCGATGCAGCAAGTCAAAGCTGGCTTGAAGGCCATTTACCTGTCCGGCTGGCAATGCGCCGCCGATGCGAACATCGCAGGTGAGATGTACCCGGACCAGAGTCTGTACCCGGCCAACTCGGTCCCCCAGCTTGTCCGCCGCTTGAACAACACCCTCCAACGTGCCGACCAGATCCATCACGCCGAGGGTTCCGGCGATATCGACTGGTTCGCACCGATCGTCGCCGACGCCGAAGCTGGCTTCGGAGGCCCGCTCAATGCGTTCGAGCTCATGAAGGGCATGATCGAAGCTGGCGCCGCGGGCGTTCACTTCGAAGATCAGCTGGCCGCCGAAAAGAAGTGCGGCCATTTGGGCGGCAAGGTGCTCGTTCCCACCGGAACGTTCATCCGCACCCTCAACGCTGCCCGCTTGGCTGCTGACGTCATGGGCGTCCCGACGCTCGTCATCGCGCGCACCGACGCGGAGGCAGCAACGCTGCTCACCAGCGATGTCGACGAACGCGACCATCGATTCGTGACCGGCGAGCGTACGCCCGAGGGCTTCTTCAAGATCACCCCCGGCATTGAGACCGCCATCGACCGTGCCATCTCATACGCTCCGTACGCGGATCTCGTGTGGTGCGAAACCAAGACGCCGGACCTCGACGAAGCCCGCAAGTTCGCCGAAGCCGTCCATGCCAAGCATCCGGGCAAGATGCTCGCCTACAACTGCTCGCCGTCTTTCAATTGGGAAGCCAAGCTCGACAAGCCCACGATCGCGAAGTTCCAGCGCGAGCTGGGTGCCATGGGCTACAAGTTCCAATTCGTCACGCTGGCTGGCTTCCACGCCCTCAACCACTCCATGTTCGAGCTGGCGAGCGGCTACCGCGATCGCGGAATGGCCGCGTACTCCGAGCTGCAGCAGGCCGAATTCGCCTCTGAGGGCCAGGGCTACACGGCGACGCGTCACCAGCGCGAAGTCGGCACCGGCTACTTCGACTCGGTCGTCCAGGCCATCAGTCAGGGACAGTCTTCGACGACGGCTCTTGAGGGTTCAACCGAACAGGCGCAGTTCACCGGAACGCACGGCTGAGTCTCAAGACCTCGGGCTTACCCGAGTTGAGACTTCGAACAGCGCGGCGGTCGCCCCTAGGGGCGACCGCCGCGTTGCGTTTTCGTAGGACCAGGCGAGAGACGCGAATCGCGCACACCCCAAGCGCGGCTTGACCCTGCAAACACCCTCTGGGATCTTCCCCTCCCGCTTATTCCGTCCTCTACCTGGTCCCCCTACCCAACCCTGTGAAAGCCCTTCAAGGTCTCGTCCTGACCTCGTGTCTCTTTGGCCTGTCTTCCTGTGCAGCTGGTCCCCACCAGCTCCGTCGCAGCCTGGACGACTTTGACCAGAAGCTCTACATCGAGAACCCCTGGTTCGACGCCATCCTGTGGGTGGTCCCGGTCATGCCGATCGCGATGATCGGCACGTCGATCGCCGACCTCTTCACGGGCGACGCGTATTCGTTCTGGGCAAAGGACGCCTGGGACGGCCAGGGCACGGCGTTTCGCCACTATCAGCCGGAGGTGCTGGACGGGACCATGGAGTCGCTGCTCTACGACGACGCGCGGTTCTTCCAAGTTCGGTAACCAGCTGCCCGCTCGGGGGCTGCGCAGGGCTACTGGCGGTGGAACTCCTCGAGTTCCGTCTCGAAACCATCTTCGAGCGAGCGCACCAGGAAGCCGACCTCGGGGGCGTACCAGTGCAAACTGACCCGGTCGGGGAAATCGCCTTCCGTGGCGGGGCTCGCGTGACGCTCGATCCGCAGGGTGTCGAAGGTCCCCGCCGGCGTCACAACCTGCTCGGTCGCGACCACCCTGTAGAAGGTCTTGAACGGCAACTGAGTTCCGTCTGCTCCGCGGCGCACGAAGTCGCCGGACCAGCGCTTGCCGACCCACAGGGGCCAGGTGTACGAGGGGTCGAGCGGATCCTTGCGGACGTTCCATTCCACCAGGCCGTTCTCCCGCGGGGTCGAGCCTTCGCCCAGCTGTGCCAAGTCTCTGTCGAGCACGAGCGCTCGATCTGCATCCTCGTCCACCAGGAGGTAGCCGGAGCCGTCGGGATCGGTCACAACCCGGTAGCGCAGCCGGTGGCGCCCGCCGCGGCGATAGGCGAACCAGTCCCCGGCCGTGAACTCCGGCCGTCCGATCAGGGTGGCTCCCGGAGGCGCTTCCCGGTCGACGGATGCGAGGCCCGAGCCTGGAGCCAGCACGGGAGTTCTGGAGCGGCAGGCTGGAGCCACCGCCAAGAGCGCGAAAATCACAACCAGTCGAAGGACGGACATAACAGGCAGAGGCTACGCTCGAAACTGAGTTCATGCACGTACGAGTCCAATCCAGCGCCTCCCGAGCGCTCCTCGCCGCCCTGGGCGCACTTCTCGCGGGGGCGTGTAGCGATTCTGGGCACAGCTTCGTGGCCCGTTCGATTCGAGTCGACTTCGTCGCGGAAGGCCTAGCAGCCGCGCGCGTCACAAGCGGTGCAGGCGAGCCTCGACTCGCCGTGATCCAGCCGTCGAAGCGACTCGCGGTCGAAAAGGAGAGCTTGCCGAGCTTGGTCGTCCCTCCCGGCGCTTCGATTGAACTCTCGATCGACGAGCCCGAGCCCGAAGACGGCGAACTCTGGCTCAGGGGCTTCCTTGGAGCCGGTGAACAAACGTGGGCGAAGCTCGCTGAATTTCCGGCCGAACGGCTCACGCTCACCGTCGCCTCGAATGGCGCTCCGGTCGCCACGGCCGAGCTGCAAGGTGGACAGGCTCCAACCTGGATCCGTCTGGAGGACTGCGCGCTGCACAAGCGGGCGCTCCGCGTGGATTCGGACGCGCTGCTAACGCTGAATGCGCAAGCCACCGGAGCGCTTGCCAATCTGGACCTGGAAGCCGGCTTTGCGCGCCTGGTGGTCGAGGAACGGCGCAAGGTGCCTAGCCGGCCGGCCACGGCGGAGTCTCCGAACGTCGTCTTCTTCGTGATGGATACGCTGCGCGCAGACAGAACCTCGGCACACGGATTCAGCGAGCCCACCACCCCGCGGCTCGAGGCCCTGGCCGACCGCGGCTCGCGGTTTGACGCCGCCTACTCCACCGCACCTTGGACCTGGCCCTCCACGGCCTCGCTCCTGACCGGCCGCACTCCGTGGTCCCACGGGCTTCTCGACTTCCACTCGAGCTACCTCGCGTCCTCGCTCGACACGCTCCCCGAAGCCGCCCTCCAGGCCGGCCTGCGCACCGGTGCCTTCATCGGCAACCCGCTGATTGTCTCCCAGCGCAACTTCGACCAGGGCTTCCACCAGTTCCGCTCAACGCGCGCCGCCCAACTGCTCGACACGGATGTGCTAGTCCCCGAGGCGATCGAGTGGCTCGACGAAGCCCAGGCCGGCCGGTTCTTCCTCTACGTGCAGGCCATGGATCCGCACGAACCGCACGACTACCTTCCAGCGACCGAAACGCTCTTCCCGGGAACCAAACCGAAGAATTACCCCGCCGAGGGCATGGTATCCGTGCGCACGAATCTGCTGCGCAAACGCCCCGTCTTCCTCCCAGATGGGAATTCGCGCATCGCCACCACGATTCCAAAGGGCTATCTAGAGTACGCCCGAACGACCTACAACCGCGCGATTCGAACCGGGGACGAGCGTTTCGGCCTGTTGCTCGACGATCTCGAGCAGCGGGGCCTCACCGACAACACCGTGATCGCCTTCACCTCCGATCACGGCGAGGAGTTCCTCGAGCACGGCGGCCTGCTGCACGGTCACAACCTCTACGAAGAGTCGATTCACGTTCCGCTGGTGCTCGCGGGCCCCGGCGTGCCTGTTGGGGAACGTTTCCCCCATCCCGTTTCCAACCGGCTCCTACCCGCAACCCTCGCTCGCCTCGCCGGATTCGCCTTCGATCCTGGGGAGCCGCAACCCGACCTGTTCGACGCGGCGCTCGACCCCACCTTTCCGGTGCGCTTTTCGAACGCCAACGGCACCTGGGACAACCTCAGCGACGCTCGCCAATCAGGTCTTCGTCGAGGAGCCTGGAAGGTCATTTCCGGTCGCCGCAACGGCGAGCCGAAGAGCCCGGAGGACGAAGCGAATTTCAACGACGAACTGAGGCGCGCCTTCGATCTCGACCAAGACGCGACGGAGAACCAAGACCGACTGGAAAGCGCGCCACCGGGGCTTTTCGAGGAGCTGCGCCGGGCCGACGGGGAAGACCTGCTGCGGCGCCCAACCGATCTGCACGGCTCCGGCGAGGACACCCGCGCCATGCTGATCGAACTCGGCTACCTGGACGAGGAATAACTGGTCGCCTAGCCCGGCAGCGCTCGCCGCGTGAGGCCCTCGTCCGCCACGAACCTTCGACTTGGCTCGACACATGAGTTCCGGCGCATCCCCCCGACCTGTCCGCAGAAGAGGGTCTGGGCGCCGCCCAGCGGCACTCCCTACATCATCGCCATCGGATCCACGTCGACCAGCAGGCGGGTGCGACCGCTTGAGCGGGCCTCGGCTAGGGCTAGCTCGCGAACCCGGTCGAAGGCTGTGGCGCCGAAGGGAGTCTTGAACAGAGCGTGGTGGCGGTGCCGGCCGCGCAGCAAGGCGAGCGGGGCGGGAACTGGGCCGAGCAGAACCCCCTTGGGCTCGTTCTTGGGCAAGCTGGCCAGGGCCTCGCTGAGCCGGGTGCACAGGCTGGCAGCGGCGTTGGCAGCTCGCGCGGCATCTTCGTCCTCGAAGACCAGGCGCAGCAGGCGGCCGAAGGGGGGCAGAGACAATTCGCGACGTAGTTCGAGTTCAGCCTCGGCGAAGGCGTTGTAGTCGTGGCTCTGGGCCGCGTGGATCGCTGGGTGCTCGGGGGTTTCGGTCTGGATCAGGATGCGGCCCTCGAGCTCGGAGCGACCGGCACGGCCAGAGACCTGGGAGAGCAGTTGGTAGGTGCGCTCGGCGGCGCGAAAGTCCGGCAGGTGCAGGCTGGTGTCGGCGGAGACGATGCCAACTAGGGTGACTCGCGGAAAATCGAGGCCCTTGGCGATCATCTGGGTGCCGACCAGGCAGTCGAGTTCGCCGCGGCCGAACGCCGACAGGACCCGCTGATAGTCCTCCTGGCGGTGCATGGTGTCGGAGTCCATTCGCGCGATGCGAGCGGTGGGCAAGAGCGCGCGCAGGGCTCGTTCGACGCGCTCGGAGCCGACACCGAGCATTCGCAGTCCCGGCGCGGTGCAAGCCGGACACTCTTTCGGGACGCGCTCTTCGCGCGCGCACTGGTGACAGACCAACCGATCGATGCGGCGGTGCCAAGTGAACGGCGCGGTGCAGTCCGGGCAACGCGCAACGTTGCGACAAGAGTGGCACCAAAGCACCGGCGAATGACCGCGGCGATTGAGGAACAGAATCGACTGCTCGCGCCGTTCGAGGTTGGTGACTAGCTCCTGACGCAGCTCCCGTGAGAAGATGGCGCCGAACTTGTCTTGGGGTTCGGTGCGCATGTCGACGATGCCGATTTTCGGCAGTCGGCCGCCGCCAACCCGCTCGGTGAGCAGGATGTGCTGGAGCTTGCCCGCGCGGGTCGCCTCGAAGCTCTCGAGCGACGGGGTCGCCGAGCCGAGCACGACGACTGCACCCGCGCGACGACCGCGCTCGATCGCGACCTCGCGGGCGTGGTAGCGCGGGACGTTGTTCTGCTTGAAGGTCGGCTCGTGCTCTTCGTCGAGGACGATCACCCCCAGGTCTCGAACCGGCGCGAAGATCGCCGAGCGAGCCCCGACCGCGACGCGCACTTCGCCGGAACGCAACCGGCGGAAGGCATGCAGGCGCTGGCCGTCGGTCATGCGGCTGTGCAGCACGGCGATCTCGCCGAACCGCGAACGGAACCACCCAACGGTTTGGGGGGTGAGCGCAATCTCTGGTACCAAGACGATGGCGCTGCGCCCGCGCTCCAGCGCCGAAGAGATCGTGCGCAAGTAGACCTCGGTCTTGCCACTCCCGGTGACACCATGCAGCAAGTAGGCGCCGCCCCCGAGGTCGAGGCCCATTTCGAGCCTCGAGAGCGCTTCGGCCTGCTGGTCGCTCAAGCGCTCGGGTTCGAAGCGCGCCACATCCTCGGGTGGCAACTCGAATCCATCTTGTTCGACCGAACGAAGCTCAGCCAGCCCCTTGCGCTCCAGTGCGCGGCACGCATCGCGCGCGACGTCGAGCTTGCGAACCAAATCGGCAACCCGCGCCCAGCCCTCGATCTCGATCAAGGTCCGCAGCAGGCGATACTGCTGGGGCGCCTTCTCCTCCAGCTGTGCGAGGGACTCACCGGCCTCGGCACTGGCTCGAATCTCAAGCAACCGGCGCGGCGCCCGCTCGCGCTTGAGCGGAGCGGGCAGAATCGCCGCCAGCGCCTCCCCCTGACTGCAGGCGTATTCCGCGGACATCCAAGCGGTCAAATCGAGCAGCCCCGGATCGACGATCGGCTCGGGGTCGAGGACGGCGAGCACTTCGCGCACGCGCTTCGGGTCGATCGGCGACTCGTCCGAAAGCCCCACGACCACCCCCACTTCGCGCCGCGGCCCAAGCGGAACGGCAACCCGCATGCCGGGGCGGCAAGTCTGCGCGAACTCGGGGCTCAGGCGGTAGTGCAAAGGGGTCGCCAACGGTCGATCGATGGCGACCTCGGCGTAACGAACGGGACGCTGCGCTGGGCGCTGCGCGTCCCGCGATTCACCCGCCTTCGTTCCCATCCCGGCGATCCTTCTCGTGGCCCGGGATTCCATCCGCGAAATACTTGGCTTCGGCGGCTGCTTCCAAATCGACGCCGAGCATCGACGCCATGCTGACCAACCAGGCAAACACGTCGGCGAATTCGCCCTCTAGATCGGGGCCGGTGTAGCCGCGGCGGATTGCCCGCGTCAATTCGCCCACCTCTTCAGCGAACCAAAAATAAGTCCCCTCGATGCCGCGTTCGGTGTCACGCGCAAGATACAGCTCTTCAATGAGCTTCTGAAACTGTCGAATTTCCATGGTTCAAGCCACCGGATCTTTGGTCAGGCAAACAACGGAAACATCGTGAGCCAGCTCGTCGTCGCCCAGGGTTGCCTCGAGCTCGTCGCGAAGCCTGCGGACAAATTTGCCCGGTTCCAACCGGGCCAAACGCTGAAAGAGCTGCCAAAGCTGTTTTTCGCCCCACTCGGTTTCGTCGCCGAGCTCGGCCGCGCCCTGGGTAGCCAAGATCAATCGATCGCCGTGCACGAATTCCAACTGCTGGACGACCAGCGTTCGGTCGAAAACGGGGCCGGGGTCCAAGGCCAGCGCGATGCCCTCGGGCTGGAACACGCGCAGAGCTCCATCGGCGGCCGAGAGCCGCACCAAGGGCAAGCGGTGTCCGGCGCAGGCCACCGTCGCGCCCCCCGCATTCGGATCGATGAGAACGAACAGCGCGGTGACGAATTGTCCGCGCTTGACCGAGCGCGCCAACTCGCGATTCACGCGGCCGAGCGAGTCGGCCAAATCGCCGCCACGCGCCAGCTCGGCCCGCAGCGCCGCGCGCGCCATCGCGCCGACCATGGCGGCCGGTACGCCCTGGCCTGCCACGTCGCAGACAAGCAGCCCAACGCGCCCGTCCTCCAACTCGAGAAAATCGTGGAACGAACCCGACAGCTCGGGAGCGGATAGGTGCATCGCCGCCAGGTCGTGCCCTTCGATCAGGGGCGTCAAGAGCGGGATCAGGTTTTCGCGCAGCTCGCCGGCTAGCTCAAGCTCCCGCTCGCGCACCGACAACTCGAGTTCAGCCTCCTGGGCGTCCTCCAACTCTTCGGTCATGCGTTCCAGAGAGCGGGCCAAGTGAGCCACTTCGCCCCCGCCCTCGATTCGGCCGTGGTAGCGCAGGTCCCCGTGGCTGAGTCGACGCACGGCGCCGAGAATGTCGTGCAAGGGCCGCGTGACCTGGCCTGCCGACCACCAGGCGATCGCGACACCCGCGGCCGCCATGCCGCCCAGCAACGTCGCAATCAGGCCGAGCATGCCCTCGCCGCCGCGCGGCGTGTCTCGCGAAACGAACAGCCGGATCGGTGTTTCGCCCCCAGCGATGGTGGGATCGGCGGTGTACAGCACGGCCTCCGTTCCGTCGGCAAGCCGCACCGGAGTCAGGTTGACGTGTCCGTGCTGCTCGATGCGCGAGCTGAGAATTTCATACCCAAGCCGCTCGGCGCTAGCGCTGAGCTGCACCGAGTTGCGCAGCAACTCCTCCGCCTGCCGCTCGAAAAGTCGGAGCGACGTACTGTGGAGCACCCACGCGCCGATGCCCCCGACGACGACCAAGCCGCTCGCCATCGCAAGCGTGAAGCGCGCAGCGAGTCCGAGCCCACTCGAGCGTGTAGCGGAGGAGCCGCGCGACATGGGGAATTTCTAGGCCCCACCTCCGAGGAGGTAAGCGCCCGGTTCCAGCACCGTGTAGCGCAGCACGAGCAGCACCAGGAACGCCCAGATGCCCGCCATGACGTCGTCGAGCAGAATTCCGTCGCCGCCGCCGAAGCGCTCGAGTCGCTTGACCGGCCAGGGCTTCCATACATCGAACAAACGGAACAGCGCGAAGCCGAGCACGAGCGTGAGCGCACTGGGCGCTTGCCACCAAGCGATTGCGATCAGGTATCCCAGAACCTCGTCGACCACGAAGAACTGGGGGTCCTTGCCGGCCGAGTATTTCTCGGCCCAGTCGCCGAGCAGACGCCCACCCAGGTAGAGCACCGCGATCGTGGCGAACAGCGCGAACGGAAATGCCGAGCCGGTGGTGGCCAGCGCCGCACCAAGCGCCACGCCACCCAGGGTTCCAACAGTTCCTGGCGCCACGGGCGAATTGCCCAGGCCAAAGAACGTGCAAAGCAAGTGCAAGCCTCGATCCTTGTTCGACAGCTCGCTCACGACGAGAGCCCTCCGGATCCCGGATCCTCCGCCAGGATCGCTCGGCACTTGAATGCGTAGGAAAAGCCGGACTGCAAGGAGGAAATCAGTGTCAAGGCCACCGAAATATAGGCCACCCAAATCATCGCGTCGTGCAAGCCACCGGGCCAGGCAATGCCCTCGAGGCTCAACACCACACCGATCGCAATGCACTGCACGATCATCTTGATTTTGCCCCAGCGGTCCGCCGCGAAGGAGCGCCCGAGGGACTCCACGTAGCCACGGATGCCGGTGACGAGCAGCTCGCGAGCCAGCACCATCACCACCAGCCAACCGGGCACGAAGCGCGAGGTCGGCTCGAGCACGGCCAGAAACACGAAGGTGCCTAGGATCAGAATCTTGTCGACGAACGGATCGGCAATCCGGCCGAACGCCGTGACGTGCCCGTGCCGTCGAGCCAGCCAGCCGTCCAGCCAGTCGGTCGCCGCCACGGCCACGAACAGGACCGTCGCGAGCGTGAACATCCTGCGGGCCGTGTCGGCGCTCGGCTGGGCCTGCTCGACGAAACCCAGGACGCCAAACAGAATCAGGGCCCCCACAAATCGAATTGCGGTGATGCGGTTCGGCCAGTGGGCGAATACACCGGCGGCGGGAGCTTGGGCAGCCCGGTCGGCGGCTTCAGGGTTCGCGGGTTGGGAGCTCATCGAGCGGCGGACGCGACTTCTTCCGGCGCTTCCACCACCCACAGATTGCCTTCTTCGTCCACGCCGGTCACGCGCGCGCGGATCGTCTCGCCGACCTGCGGGCCCTTTTGGGGCTCCTCGGCCGCCGGAACGGCGGAATCTTCGTTAGCGAGAGCCTCCTTCGGATCCGGCAGGGCGAGCAGATCGACCTCCGGCGCGTCCCGTTCGGTCCGCCCGACCCAGGCCGGCCGGCCCGGAGGCGCAAAGGGATGCACCTCGTCGACCAGCACGTTGAGGGTTTCACCGACCCGGGCCTCCTGCTCGGCAAACAGCACGGCATCGCGCGCCTCGAAGACCGCCTCAAGCCGGGCTCGGATGACTTCCGGATCCACTCGCTCCTTGAGGTCGCCTCCCGGCGTGCCCTCTTCGGGCGAGTAGCCAAAGGCCCCAAGCCGAGCGATCTTCGCCGACTTTACAAACTGAACCGCCTGCTCGGCGTCCGCATCGGATTCACCTGGGAAACCCATCAACAGCGTGGTGCGCAGGGTCAGCCCCGGCACCTGCTCGAGCAGCCGGTCCACGATGCCGCGCATTTGATCTCCCGAACCGTGCCGCCGCATGGCGCGCAGCATGTTGGTTGAAGCGTGCTGGACCGGCATGTCCAAATAGCGAGCGACTCGCGGATGCTGGTCGAGCAGCTCGGCCAAGCGCCAGGGGAAGCGGTTCGGGTAGGCGTACATGACACGCACCAGATGCTTGCCCTCGAGATCGGCCAAGGCCTCGACGAGATCGGGCAGCTCGGCGTCGAAGTCGCGGCCCCAGGCCGTCGAATCCTCGGCGACCAGCACCAGCTCCTGAACCCCAGCATCGAGCAGCTCGCGCGCTTCTTCGATCACGCCGGCTTGCGTCTTCGAGCGATGCTTGCCGCGCATCACCGGAATCGCACAAAAGCTGCACTGGTGGTCGCACCCGTGACTGATGCGCAAGTAGGCGTAGGAGCCGGGGGTCGCGAGCAATCGCGCACCCTCGCGCTCCTCCGCGCGACGCAGACCGGCTTCGAGGTAGGCCGGCACCCGCTGGCCGGACGCCAGACGCGAGACGCGCTTGGCCAGCTCGCGATAGTCGGAGATCTCGCTGAACAGATCGACTTCCGGGAATTCGCGGACCAATCCGCGCCGGTAGCGCTCGACCAGGCAGCCCGCCACGACAACCGCGCGCAGGTCCCCGCGGCGCTTGGCCTCGAGCTGGGCCTCGATCGCGGCCCGGGATTCCTCGCGGGCCTCGCCGATAAACGAGCAGGTGTTCACCACGACGACCTCGGCCTCCGAGGAGTCGCCGGTGATCGCCAAACCTCGCTCGGCCATCCGGGCCAGGATCAGCTCGGAATCGATCAAGTTGCGGGCGCAGCCCAGGTGGACCAAAGCCACCGGAATCGGAGCGGCCATGGCTGAGCCGCCGCCGGCTGGTTTTTTGGACTTGGTGTGTCGAGCCATGGTTGGAACGAGAGCGGCCCGACTCCGAGGGGGAGCCGGGCCGCCGGGATTCTAACGGCCGCGCGCGCGGCGGCTAGCCGTCAGGGCGCGAGACCGAGGGCGAGAGCGTTCGAGGTGAACACCACCTGGCCCCCGAGAGCTGGATCGAGGACGATCCCGGCGTGGTGCAGGACCTGCCCAATGCCCAGATGCCCGGGTAGGGGGTCCACCAGGATCGAGGCGCTGGCGCGACCGGCTCCGTCGAGCCAGCCCAGGCTTCCGGTCAGCGGCGAAAGCTCCGGCGCCCCCAAGGTCAGGTCGAAATAGGGGTCAGGAGCATTGAGCGGCAGCATCAGCCCATCGACAGAGAGTCCCGGGGTGTAGCCCGACATCGAGCCGAGCAGCAAGTAGAGCTGGCCTGCGTGGCTCGCACCCGCGTCTAAATCGAAGGTGACTTGGCCACCCGCGCTGACCGAAATCTCACCGCCATCGGAGTTCAGAGCCAGCTGGTCGGCGCGCCTCAGGCGGTAGAGCAGGGACCCCGTTGGGTTTCCTAGGCCGATGGTGTTCCCCATCGTGAGGATGAAGATCTCCCCGTTGGCGTCCTGGCCAATGTGAACCGGCCGCTGCAGCTGGGGTTCAAAGCCTGGAGAAACGAGCCCCACCGAGGGAACGTCGATCAGATCGGTGATTTCTTCGGTGACCGTTCCACGCCCGCCAGTCGTGCGCATGGCAAACAAGCGGCCGCTGCACCAGTCGGCGAACAGGTATTGACCCTGGAGCTCGGGAATCTCAGATCCCCGATACACCTCTCCTCCCATGATCGCAAAACAGCCACCCTCCGCCGAATACTCGAACGACGGCGGCAGGAAGTCGTCGCTGGTGCACGGGATCGACGCACACTCAACCGTGTTGGCGCAGGCGGTTCCTTCGACGACCCGCCAGCCGAAGTTCGGCGAAAATGCGCCGGCCCTCACGGCGGTCACCTCCTCAAGGAATTGATCGCCGACGTCGTTCACATACAAGTCGCCGGTGGCGTCGTCGAAGGACAGACGGAACGGCTCGCGCAGCCCAAAGCCCCAGATCCGATCGTCGATCTCCGGGTCGGACACCCAAGGGTTGTCGCTGGGCGCATTGCCGTTTTCATCCAGTCTCAGCAACTTGCCGATCAGCAGCTTGCCATCCTGAGCTGTGCAGCCATCCCCAGCGATCTCCTGCCGCCGATCGCCAATGCCGACGTACAGGGCGCCATCCGGTCCAAAGTCCATCCCGCCGCCCGGGTGAAACGCGATGACATCGTCGATCGCCAGAATCGTGGTCCGCGTGCTTAGGTCGACTTGGTAGCTGCTGGGCACCGGTACGGTGAAGCGCTCCAGCACAATCGAATGCCCTGTATCGGAATAGAACGCGTACACGTACCCGTTTGCCGCATAGTCCGGATGGAAAAGGAGGCTCACCAGTCCTGTCTGGCCGGACTCGTGAACCACGTCGGTCAGGTCGAGGAATGGGGTCGTTTGGGAAATGTTCCCAATCAGGACCTTGACGGTTCCTGACTTCTCGGTGAAGAAGAGCCGGGACGAGTCGCCCGGGACGTGGGCCGCAAACGTCGCGTTGTCAAAAGCTGTCTCAGTGACTTGGAGCCTGAAGGAGACCTGAGCGTCGGCAGGAGAGCAGACGGCCGCAGCGGCGATCGCCGCGAACCAGGGGAGGGCTGAGCGCATGGAATGAGGGGGCTGGAAGCCTGAATGAAGGCTTCCATCGTAGCTCGCCGCCCGGCCCTCGCGGGAAGCCCCCACGATCTGCCCCAAAGCCGCCTTTTGGGTCCAGGGGAGGGGCAACCGGCCTCCCCTGGTGCGGCAAGCTTGGCACGTCAAGAACCGGCCACGAGGCCGCCCTAGAGCGCGCGCTTTGGGGGCCCTCCGGCGTCAGGCCTGCTGCTTGGCCTGCCACTCCTCGCTGGTCAGCAGGATCTCTCGGCTCTTTCCGCCGACGTACGGCCCGATCAGGCCGCGCTCCTGCAGTTGGTCGAGGATCGCCGTCGAGTTTTTGAAATCGAGGCCGAAGGTCTTCTGCAGCATCGACACCGCCACGCGCTGCTCCTCGAGGAACAGGTTGCCCGACTGGGTGATGAGCTCCTCGAAGTCCTCGGGCGCGCTGGCGGTTTTCGGAGCCTGCTTCCCACGCCCCTTGGACTTCGCAGCCTTACCCGTCTTCTTCGAAGACTTCTGCTCGGAACCGGCGGAAGCCGACTTCTTGTCAGCAGCATTCTTCTTGTTGGCTGGTTTTGGCGCCGGGGCCGACTCGACAGTCGCCACCGATGCGGCCGCCGCGGTCAGCGCCGCGGCCACCTTCAACGGGTCCTCCTGGGCCGGCCCCGGCTGCCCTTCGAGGACCGGAGCCGTCTCTGCGACCTCGCTGGTCTCGGCAACCTCCGGCGGCGCTGCTGGAACCAGCACGCCTGGCTGGGGCTCGGACTTGTCGTTCGATTTCGACTTCTTGGAAGCCGGCTGCTTGGATTTGGACTCCTTCGGCTGAGGCTGAATCTCGGCCTCGGGCTCGGTCGCCGCGGAAGCAGCGCTCTCTGCGTCGAATAGACCCGCTTGGGCGAATTCGACGTCCTCCGAGGAACCGGGCGCCTCGTCCTTGGCCGCCTCGGCTACCTCCGCCGGTTCGACTTCAAGCCCTGCCTCCTCGCCCTGTGCTTCGGCTACCGCGGGCTCCAACTCGTCTTCCTCCTCATCTTCCCACTCCTCCTCGTCTTCTTCGAGTTCGGCGGCCTCCTCGTCCTCCTCCCCTTCTTCGTCCTCTTCTTCTTCCTCGTCGACGTAGGCCCACTCGCCGTCGTCCTCTTCTTCCTCTTCGTCCTCTTCTTCCCACTCGCCGTCGACTTCCTCAAGCTCGGCGGCTTCCCCTTCATCTTCCTCCTCCCACTCCTCGTCGTCTTCGTCTTCCTCGACGTACTCCCACTCCCCGTCGGCCCACTCGCCGTCCTCGTCTTCGTCCGTTTCCTCGTCGACCTCTTCGTCGACCTCCACCGCGGTGGCACCGGCCAGCTCGGCCGCCTCGCCGGCCTCCTCGGTCAGGCCCTCGGCCTCCAAATCGACGCCAGCGGATTCCCCGACTCCAGATCCGGCTGCGGCCTGTTCGGCGGCGTCCCCCGCAGGCAGTCCCCCCCGGTCCTCCGCGAGCTCTTCTGCGGATCCGTCTGCGGGATCGGCGACAGTTGCGTTCGAACCCGCACGCGGGCCACTGGACTTCCGCCGTGCGGGGCGGACTTCGGTGTCTTGGAGTTCATCGGTGGCAATCAGTTGAGCCGGGCCGCTCTCCTTCACGCGAACCTCGGAATGCGAGGAGGAACGGCTGGGCGAGATCGGACGGATGGAGCCCGTGTCCTCCCCCAAGTCGGATCCGAAAACGGACTCCTCAATCTCGTCAGAGGACGGGCGACGGCGAGCAGCAACGGAAGCTGCCGCAATGGCCGCTGTCGCGACCCCACGGCGCTTGCGCGCCTTCTCTTCATCGGCCCCTACCCCAAACTTCGTTCCCGGTTTCTCTTCGGAGATCCATCCGAAGGCTTGGGCCCCGGCGTAGGCAGCCGTCGCCAGGAACGCCAGTCCCAATCCTAGGTCGATCAGGCGCCCGATCCAGGCACCGCCGGCGTCCCAAAACAGGGAGCCGACCGCGCCTCCCGCCCCGCCGGCGACCCCGCCGAGCAGCAGCGAGAAGCCGAGCAACAGGGTCGCCGAAGCGATCCCGATCCACGGCCAATCCACTTCACGTTCGCGATCGAACAGGTAGGCCGCGAGGCCCGCCAGCCCAAAAGAAAGCAGCATCAACGGCCAGCCGCCGAAGGTCTCCACCAGGAAGACCACCAGAGTCAAGTTGGGGTCCGGTCCGTTGGCCAGGTAGCGGGCGGCCGCGGTGCCGAAGAAGGCACCGCCGGCCATCAGCAACGCAAGCCCGATATTGAGCGGACTCATCACGTCGCTGCGGCGCTGCAGCTGCTCGGTGAGTCGGGTAAGTCCTGTCGTCTTGGCGCGTTCGTCGGTCATGTGGCTGATTCGTCGGGCGCGGTCGAGGAGAGCTCCTCGCCGTGCATTTCTTCCCAGTCCTCGAGGGTCAGGAGCACTTCACGGGATTTCGATCCCTTGTGTTCACCGACCAACCCGGCCTCGCCCATCATGTCGACGAGCCTGGAAGCGCGGGTGTATCCGATGCCGAGCGCGCGCTGCAGTAGCGACGCAGAACCCCGGCGCGACTTCAAGATCACGCGGACGGCCTGGTCCCACAGGTCGTCGCGGGTCGCGAAGTCCATTTCGCCGCCGTCGCCGCGCGTCTCTCCGGACGCAGCCTGGATCAGTTCCTGGCTAAAGCTCGGCGCCGAGTCCTTGGTGACGAAATCCACGACGGCTTCAAGCTCGTGGTCTTCGACCAGCGCGCCTTGGACGCGCTTCAGGTTGCTCGACTGAGGCGGGTTGTAGAGCATGTCGCCGTAACCGAGCAGCTTCTCGGCGCCCTGGGCATCGAGGATCACGCGGCTGTCGATCTTGCTGGCAACCGTGAATGCAATGCGAGTGGGAAGGTTGCCCTTCAGGACACCGGTGATCACGTCCGTGGACGGCCGCTGGGTCGCGACGATCACGTGAATACCAACCGCGCGCGACTTTTGGGCAAGGCGCGTAATGGCCTGTTCGGCCTCTTTCTTGCTGACCATCATCAGGTCGGCCATCTCGTCGATGATCAGCACGATGTAGGGCACGTGGCGAGGCGTGCGCTCTTCGTTGAAGTCGTCGCCCATCCGCTCTCGCAGGCCCTTCTCGCCGAGCGCGTTGTAGCCTTTGATGTTGCGAACGTTGGCGTTCTTGAACAGGTCGTAACGCCCTTCCATCTTCTCGCAGGCCCACTCAAGGACCCGCGTCGCCTGCTTCATGTCGGTGACGACCGGGCACATTTGGTGCGGGACGTCCGAATACATCTGCAACTCGACCATCTTCGGGTCGATCATGATCATCTGCACGTCGTGGGGCGAACGCGTGAGCAACAAGCTCGCGATGATCGTGTTGATGCACACCGACTTTCCCGCGCCGGTTTGGCCCGCGATGAGCAGGTGCGGCATCTTGGAAAGATCCTCGACGATCGCCTCGCCCTCGGCGTCCATCCCGAGGAACAGCGGCAGCGCGGCAAACTTCTTGTCGTAGGCTTTTTTGTGGATCAACTCGCTGAATCGAACGATTCGCCGCTTGCCGTTCGGCACCTCGATGCCGACCGTGGCCTTGCCCGGAATCGGGGCGATGATCCGAATGGACTGGGCGCGCAGGGCGGCTGCGATCTCCTGAGAGAGCGCCGTGACCTTGTTCATGCGCGTACCCGAGGCCACCTCGAGCTCGTACATCGTGACCGACGGCCCAACGGTCGAGCCGCACACCGTTGCATCGACGCGGAAACTGCGCAGCACGTTCTCGAGCCGCTCGGCCTCGGTCTGGATGGTCTTGGTGTCTTTGCCGCCCCCGCCGTCAGGATCCGGCGGCTCGAGTAGATCGAGCGGCGGGAATTTCCACGGGCCAGGCGGCGGCGTCGGGGGATCGAACAGGACCGGCCCCGACTGCTTGATCGACTTGGCGAGCTTCTCCTTGGCCGCCGCACGCGCAGCCACGCGCGCCGGGTCTTCCTCGTCGGCTTCTTCCTCTTCTTCCACGTCCTCCCACTCTTCCTCCCACTCGGCATCGGGATCGTCTTCGTCCTCCCATTCGCCGTCTTCGTCCTCTTCCCATTCACCTTCGTCGTCGCCCTCCGCCCAGGCGCCGTCTTCGTCGTCTTCCCACTCGCCGTCCTCGTCGTCCTCGTACTCCCACTCGCCGTCGTCCTCTTCGTCCTCGGACGCGGGCTCCGGAAGGGGCGCCTGCTCAGCGGCCTTCTTGGACGCCTTCTTCGCAGGCTTGGTCTTGGTCGCCTTGGCCTTCTTGTCGGCCTTCTTCGAGCCGCCCTTGGCCTTTTGGATCTTCTCCGGCAGCGCCTCGACCGGGGTCAGCTCGAGGTCCGCGCCGGACAGGAACGACCACCAACCACGGAACATCCGGCTCAAAAATCCGCCGAGCGCCCGGAACACGCCTTCGCCCTGTTCGGAACGGCGCTCACCGAGCCAGGCCCCGAAGGCGGTGATCGCCGGGAAGAAGGCTCGCTCGGTGGCGATCGTGAACGACGACAGCGCAATCAACGACAGCAGAATCCAAAGCCCCGGCCGTCCAAACTTCTCGATCAGGGGGGCGACCGCACCGTCCGCATGGTTCGGACTGGGCCCGATCAATTCGAGCGCTAGCCAACCGCCCGGCCCGAACGGCAGCGCGTTCTGACCGGTGCTCGCGCGACCCTGCTCCAGAGCCAAGAAGTGCTCCTGGTAAAAGCCCTCCCCGAACATCAACTGGAACAGGAAAGCCGTGGAGAACAGAAAACACACGCCCCCGAAGGTGCGCAGGATCGGCCATTGCACGGTCCGGCCCGAGACCAGAATCGCGCCCCAGGCCACGCCTAGGAACGACAGCAGGTAGCCGGACCAGCCGATCAGGATCAGCGCCCACTGGGCCAGGTAGTAGCCGATCTGTCCGCCCCAGTTCCGGCCCACGGCCCCGGGGTCCCCAAACGGCTTGTAGAAACTGAACAAACTGATGCCCAGCCAAACCGACAAACCGATCAGCAGCAGACCGATGACTTCGTGAACTTGGTCCTCGGCTTCCTCGTCCAGCTCGCGCCCGGTGACCAGACCCAGGGTCACATCCCGCAGCCTCCCCAGGACGGCGACCCATCGGCTCGGCTCGGATTCGGCCTTCTTGCGCGACGTGGTCTTCTTCTTGGAAGACTTCTTGTTCTTGGAGCGGGCTGCCATAGGGGATTCCTAGGGGCATTGGAGCGAACCCGAGAGGCCCGAACCAGGTTCCTGCCGAATCCCGTGCCGAAGACAAGAGATGCCTCCCCAGACCGATCGACCCTGAGCCCACGCCCGCGGCGCACACGCCGCGGCTGCGTCGCGGGCATCCCCGCGGAACGGGCCTACCGGTCTCCAGCTGCTACCCGGCGCTCGACCCGTGCGCCCGGGGAGCCCCTCCGCTTACCCGTCTGGGCGGCCTTACCGACGCCGCGATCCGCCTGCGCGATCCGCCTGCGCGATGGGGCTTTGAGAGTTCGGCCGAACTCCACAGCACGCCGCACCGGCCCAGGTTGCACTACTCCGCACTGGCGTCCAAGCGGACCCGGCCGTCTTCGTCGATGTCCACGCGCAATAAGTGCGGGCGACAGCAAACGGGGCAATCCTCCACGTACTCCTGGCTCGCGCCGCCGGTCAGGTCTACCGGGACGACGATGTCTTCACCACAAGCCGAGCACACGTAGCTGGCCTCATCGTCGAGGTCCCGGTGGCAGGCGTCATCGGGGTCATCTTCATCCATGGCGAAACTCGGAGGGGATCGAGGCGGGAGTCGGGCCAGTATCGATGGGGAGGCCGTCCAGTCCAGGGAGGATTTCGGGCGTGCCGAGGTGGACGGCTCGCCCGCCACAGACAGCGAAACCGGCGCTCCGCCTCAGGCGTTCGCGTCGAGCAACCGCCCCATCCCTATCAACCCAGAATCGTCGTCGGGCTCGCCGGCTTCGATTCTGGATTCCCATTCCTCGCCGTCGCCCCAGGAACGCTCCGCTGCAGCTCTCCCCAAACTGCGCAGGTAATTCGGGCCCAAGGCGCGCGCGAATCCGCCGATGATCACGAACCGCTCAACCCCAACGCCGACGTGCAGCGCAGCCAACGCTGAACCCAGCGCACGGGCGCCGATCCCAACGATCTGCGCGGCAAGCGAATCGCCGGCCCGATAGGCCTCTGCAAGCTGTTCGTTGCTCGGGGGGGCCCCCGTCCGGCCCAACGGGGAATCCCGAAGCAACTCCGGGGACTCAGCCACCGCACGCTGGAAGGCCCACGGCGTGGCGCGTCCCGAAGCCACCGCTCCCAAGTGTCCGCGTCCACCGCAGTCGCATGAGGGCGCATCCAAGGACTCCTCGACCTGCCAATGGCCGATCTCTCCGCCCCGGTGTTTTGGCCCAAGCAGCGGACGCCCGTTCGAAAAGACCTTGTTGCCGATTCCCGAACTCACGGTCACCAGCGCGTAGTCCTCGGAGCCGCGCAGATAGCGATAGCCGGCCGCCGTCAGATCGTTGGCCACCGCGGCTGGCGCGTCGCGAAAAGCCTGGCTCACCCGCTCGCCGAGCGGAACCGGCTCCCCAAGCGCTTCGCCCCACAGGGTCGGGGCAGCCTGGACTTGCCCGCGTTCGTCGACCGGTCCGGGAAACGCGATACCGACTCGACCGGGAGTTGCGCCCTCGCCCAAAACCGCTCGGCCGAGATCCTCGAGCCCCTGAACCAAGCCTGAGACCGGATCGCCAGTTCCCGTCAGCAGCCGGGCCGCCCGTTCCTCGCGCCGCACGACCTTCGTTCCGTCCCAGACCCCGGCGCGCCAGGTCGTTCCGCCGATGTCGAAGACTAGATCCGTCACGGATTTGCGAAGGCGGACCGAGCCCTCAAGCCGATTCAGCCGCTTCCGCGCCGATCGCCTCGAGCTTCACAAGCTGACCCGCCACATAGGCCTTGGTCCGGTTCTCAAGACGACGCTCCGAGCCGTCGCGTCCAAGAATCGTCACCGTGGTTCGGTCAGCGCCCAGCGCGGTCGCGTCGTTGAGCACAATGTAGTCGGCGTTTTTGCGACGCAGCTTGGCGAGTGCCCGGCGCTTGCCGTCGCCGGTCTCGAGCGCGAAACCTACGACGCAACGGGCAGCTTTGTTGCGAGCCAGAGTCGCGAGCAGATCGGGATTGCGCACCAGCTCCATCGAAGCAGTTTCGGTGCCTCCGTCCTTCTTGCGCCACTTGCCCGCAAGGCGCCGTTTGGGCCGCCAGTCGGCCACGGCAGCGCACATGATCAACACGTCCGCCACTCGGAATTGTTCGCGCAGGGCGGCCAGCATTTCGCGCGCGCTTTGCACGTCCAGGCGCTCGACGCCGGGCGGTGTCTCGAGGTGGACCGGGCCCGCGACGAGCACCACGCGGTCGCCTCGTTTTGCCGCGGCGCGCGCAATTTCGAAGCCCATCTTGCCGCTCGATTCGTTCGAGAGGTATCGAACCGGATCGATGTACTCGCGGGTCGGCCCCGCGGAAATCAAGACGGTCCGCTTGGGGCTTTGCTTGCGCTTGACCAAGATTAGTCCTCCAGGTGAAGCGCGCGGCGCACGGCTTCGATGATCTGCGGAGGCTCAGCGAGACGACCCTTGCCTTCGACCCCGCAGGCCATGTGCCCCTCGCCGGGTTCGACCAAGCGCCAGCCGTCTTCGACGAGCTGGGCTAGGTTGCGAGCCACCGAAGGCGTGGCGAGCATGTGCGGATTCATCGCCGGGCACAGAAGTCGCGGAACGGACTGCGGAACGGCCAGGATCGCCGTGGTCAGCAGGTCGCCGCCGAGCCCGTGGGCCAATCGTCCCACCAGATCGGCGGTCGCCGGAGCGACGACGATCAACTCGGTCCATTGGCTCAAGGAGATGTGATCCATCCCTCCGGAACGCTCGGCCTCATCGAATTCGTCGGTGCGAGCGGGTTCGCCGGTCAGCGCTTCGAACAACTGGGGCGAGATCAACTCGGCCGCGCGCGGCGTAAGCACCGCGCGAACGTGGTGATCTTGCTGCGCGAGCTTGCTGGCCAAATCGCAGGCCTTGTGCAGAGCAGCCGAGGCAGACGCTCCGAGAAGAATGCGGCTCACGGGCGCTCGACCTCACGTTCCTGACAAGTCGAGGCGTCCTTCGCGCTCGAGGGGCATGGACCAGGCGGTTCGTCGGCCTCGGGTGGCAGCCCGGCGACGCGACGGACCGCGGCGTAGGTCTCCTCGAGATCGTCGTTCACGATCACGTGGTCGTACTCGTCCCGATAGGTGCGCTCGCCGTGGGCCTTCGCCATTCGCCGCTCGATCACAGCCGGTGTATCGGTTCCGCGATCCTCCAGACGCTTGCGCAAGCGCTCGAGGTCGGGCACGTCGAGGAATACGTAAATACCCTCGGTACCCAGCTGCTTGAGTTGCATCGCGCCCTGCACGTCGATCTCGAGCAGGTAAACCTGTCCGCGGTCGAGCGCCTCTTCCACCGGGCCGCGCAGGGTCCCGTACATGTTGCCGTGGACTTCCGCGTGCTCGAGGAAGGCTCCCTCGGCCACCAGTTCGCGGAAGCGATCCCGATCGACGAAGTGGTAGTCGACGGCGTCGCGCTCGCCGCGGCGCGGCTCGCGGGTCGTCACCGAAACGGAGAAGGAAACACCGGGGTCGGCGAGCAGGCGGCGGCAGATCGTGCTCTTACCGCTGCCCGAGGGGCCCGAGATCAGGAGGATCCGGCCTCGGTGGTCTTCTGGCTGGCGTTCGCTCATCTGGTCCTATTCGACGTTCTGAACCTGCTCACGCAAGCGTTCGATGGCGGTCTTCCCCGCGATTACCCATTGGGCCACTTGGGCGCAGGTCGTTTTCGACCCGATCGTGTTCACCTCGCGCAGGCACTCCTGGACCAAAAAGTCCAGCTGGCGGCCCGCTGGCTCGCGGCTGGCCAGCAGCTGTGCCAGCTGGTCCTGATGGGAGTCCAGCCGGGACAGCTCCTCGGCCACGTCGCCCCGGTCGGCCAAAATGGCCAATTCGCGGGCCAATTCAGCCGGATCCACAGGCTGCTCGGGACCCAAGAGTTCCTGCACGCGGCCCCTCAGTTTCTCGAGTTGCTCGCGCGCCAATTCCGGCGCTCGCTCGCCGATTTTGGCCCGCAAGTCACCCAGCTCGGCGGCGTGGGTCGCCAGGTCGCGGGCCATCGCTTCGCCTTCGCGCTCGCGCATCGCCACCAGTTCGCGCAGGGCCGCATCGGCCGCGGACAGAACCAGTTCGGGCACCGCCGGCGACGGCTTGGCGCGCGCTTCACGTACCACGCCCGGAAGCCGCAGCCAACCCTCCCCGGAGATCGAGACTTCGCTGCCGGTCAGCTCCGCGATGCGCGCGGCCGCCTTGGCGAAGCGCTCCACCGCAGCTTCGTCGACTTCGGTGACGAGCCCGTTGCTGCCCGCGTCCACGTGAACGGAGATGGAAACTGCTCCGCGCGCAAGCCGGGTCTTCGCGAGCGCTTCGATCTTGGCTTCGAGATCCGGCCAGTCGGACGGCGCTTTTACCTTGACCTGCAAGAAGCGATGGTTGACCGACTTCGCCTCGACGCGAACCGTGTGGCCATCCCCCTCGGCGCTGCCAGCACCGAACCCCGTCATAGAACGCAGCATCGAAGGTGCCTTGGGTCAGGCGCCGGGCCGGCTGCCGGGCTTGATCGGCTGGGAGTTGCGGAACTCGGCCGGCGGATCGGAGGGATCCCAGGTGCGCGCGGTGACCTCAGCCAGGCTGTTCAGCTCAAGCCCCAAGTCCTCGAAGGGGTTGCCGCCCGAGCGGTTGACCAGGCAGCCCATGCCGGTGACGACGCCGCCGTGCTCTTTTAGGCAGGCGATCACTTCCTTGGAAGAACCGCCGGTGGTGACCACGTCCTCGACCAGCAAGATGCGCTGACCGGGTTCGATCGCGAATCCGCGCCGCAGGACCATCGTGCCCTCCTTGCGCTCGGTGAAATAGCAGCGCAGGCCGAGCGCGCGCGCCATTTCGTGGGCCCAGATCACAGCGCCGAGCGCGGGTCCAACCACGAGATCGAATTCTTGGCCGCTGAACTTCTCGGCCAGTTTCTTGGCCAAGGTCTCAGCGTTCTTCGGATCGGCCAGCGCAAGGGCGCACTGGAAGTAACGATCCGAGTGAAGGCCACTGGAGAGCTGGAAGTGTCCTTCGAGCAGCGCGCGTTCGCGCCGCAGGAGATCGAGGATGTCGGCTTCGGCCAAGTGGATTCCGTTCGTTTCGGTGCCGTTCGAACTATTGACCCGAATCGGCGGGCGCCGTGCCGGTGTCCGGAGCCGGCAGTTCCAAAAAGGCGTCAAGCCCGAGCTCGTTCTTCAGACCGCTCTGGGCGCCCTTTTCCTGCAACGTGATGAAGACCGCCAGCAGCAACATGCCCCCGGCGAGGTAGCCGGTGAACTTGGCGATTCCGCTGGCGCCAGAACCGAACACCTGCTGACCCGCGCCACCGAAGGCGCCGCCCAGGCCGCCGCCCTTGCCCTCCTGGATGAGGACCACAACGATCAGCAAGAGGGCCGCAGCGGCAAAGATTAGGTAGCAGAGGGTCAGGATCATGGCGTCGCGAGGGTCGCGGAGTCGATTTCGGGCCGCGAATCCTAACGCAAACGGGGTCGATCGCCCTCTCCTTAAGGGCGAGCCCCGAAGGCCGGCTCAGGGTCCGGGAGCCTCGGCTGGGGCGGCCGGAGACCCCGGTGGCAAGGCGGGTGAACCCGCCAGCAGCGACCCTGTCCCCTCGTCGGTGACCAGCACGATGGCCGCCGCGCTGCCCAGAAAGAGGGCCCCGGACCAACTCGAGGCCCGCCGCAGGGCTCGGGGGGATTCGACGCCCCGTTGGGCGTCGGCGTCGCCCAGCAAGACGAGCGCGATCAGAGCGATGCCCGAGAGCACCAAAGCCAGGTAGAGAGCGACGTGGAGGACCATGGGAATTGCTCGGCGAAACCTGAAGGGAACGGAGTTCGCATCAAGCGCCCTGCGGAGCTCTGATTCAAGATTCACCACCGAGTCCGGACCTACGAGCTTCCGAGTCCTGGCACGGGGCCGGCCGGCCCGCCCCGCCACGCCACCGGGCGTAAGCTGGCGGGCTCCGCGCTCTGTCCTCCGATCCGCTCCTTCATGCCGCCTTTCCGAACCGCCGAATTCCGCCTCCGACTCCCCGCGGCCCCTGCGCTGCTTGCGACCGCGGTGGCCGCTGGACTTGCCGCCTGTTCCGAGAGCCAGGCAGCCGGGCCGCCCTTCCGGTTCGTCGACCGGGCGAGCGACGCCGGAATCGACGTCGAGCTGGTCTCCGGCGACCCGCGCCGCTGGTACATCCTCGAGAGCAACGGATCGGGCGCGGCCTGGCTCGACTACGACGGCGACGGCGACCCGGATTTGTTCGTGGGCAACGGTTGCGGCGTCGACTATGTGGACGACGGAGCCCGGCTGGAACTCGACCGCAGCGCGTCCTCGCGGCTTTACCGCAACGATGGCGACTGGAACTTCACCGACGTCACCGATGAGTGCGGAGCCCGCCGCCACGACTTCGTGAACGGGGTGACCACCGGCGACGTCGACAACGACGGCGACCCCGACTTGTACCTCGCGTGCTTCGGAGCCGACGTCTTCCTGCGCAACGAGGGCGGCCGCTTCGTCGATGCAACGGAGCAGGCTGGACTGGGCCAGACCGAATGGGGTTCCGCCGCCGTTTTCCTCGATGCGAACCGGGACGGAGCGCTCGACCTGTTCGTCTCCAACTACGTCGAATTCGACCTGGATCATCCGCCTGCAGGTGGCCAGCGCGACCTGGTCGAGGGTGTCGAAATCGGCTGGGGACCGTTCGCGGAGAATCCCCATGGCTACAACCCCGGAGCCGCGAATCGTTTCTACCTGGGCGACGGCGAAGGAGCCTTCCGCGAGGCCACCGAACAGGCCGGGCTGGCGCTCGAAACTCCGCTGTGCTCCTACGCCGCGGTCGCCACCGACGTCGATGGTGACGGCTGGGTCGATCTGTGCGTCGCCAACGATGCTCAACCCTCGAACCTGTTCCGCAACACGGGCGAGGGTCGCTTTGTCGAAGAAGGCGAGATTCGAGGCTTCGCCTTGGGCGGCGAAGGAGCCCCCACGGCAGCCATGGGCCTGGCCGTTGCCGATGTGGATCGCGACGGCGATATGGACCTGCTCAAGACCAACTTCGACTTCGAGTCCAACACTCTGCATGTGAACAACGGCGCCGGACGCTTCACCGATCGCGCGGTGCGCGCTGGCCTTGGTGAAGCAAGCTTCGAAAAGCTCGGTTGGGGAGCAGCGTTTTTCGACGCGGACTGCGATGGCGACGATGATCTTCTCGTGGCCAACGGTCACGTGATGCCACAGGCCGCGAGCATCGGAATGTCCGGCTGGGACATGCCGACCCAGTTCTTCGCCGGCGACCTGTCCGAAGGGCGCCCAATCTTCGAAGACGTCACCCAAAGCGCTGGGCCAGGCCTCGCCCTTCGATCGTCGGCCCGCGGGCTAGCGCTCGCCGACGTGGACTCGGACGGCGACTTGGACGCGCTCATCACGGAGCTGGACCGCACGCCCCGCCTCCTTGAGAACCGTTCCCGGCGACTGGGTCACTGGGTCGCCGTGTCTTTGGAGGGTTCGTCGTCCAACCGCGGCGGCCTCGGCGCTCGCATCGAAGTCGTGGCCGGCGGGCGAACCTTCACGCGCGAGATGCGCACCACCGATGGGCTGTACTCAGCCCACGATCCCCGCCTGCATTTTGGACTGGGAGATGTGGCAGCCATCGAACGCATCACGGTTCGCTGGCCAAGCGGCCGCCAAACCACCCACGGGGACATCGAGCTCGACACTTTCGTCACGCTGTTTGAGCCCGTTCTGGGCTCCGGAGAATGACCTCCGCTAGACAACCCAGGACACACTCGCAGGCGGCTGCGTGAACGCCGGCCGGGATCTGGTGTCCAATTTTGCCGGCGCGGCCGCGGGGATGAGCGTCGATTTTCTCGCTCGGTCGAGCCCCCCCAGGCTCGCGCTTCGAGCTGAAGCCACCGGAAGGGCGCGGCAAGAATCGCTAGGATGCCCCGCATGAATGTCGCGCTGATCTTCCCGCCCCAGGGGCATTTCACCCAGCCGTATCTCAGCCTGCCGTCTCTCGCGGCCTGGCTTCGCCAGAACGGCATCGAGCGCGTCGAGCAGATCGACGCCAATATCGAGGCCTACGACTGGATCCTGTCGAAAGAGCGACTCGGACGCTCGTTGGCCAAGCTCCGCGAGAGCGGGGAGTTCGAACGACTTGAGTCCTCGGGCGGCCTCAACTACTCGGGGATGGAGCGCTACCAGCAGCTTTCCGAGATCGAATTGATCGGCGACGAAGTCGTGGCCGGTATCGAAGAAGCCAAGCGCATCTTGCGCAGCCCCGAGGACTTCTACGACTACGAGAAGTACCTATGGGCTGGTCGCACGCTGGAGCAGGGCCTGCGGTTGTTCTCCGCGGAGTTCGCCCCGACGAGGCTTACCGCTCACGGGTTCATCATGCGGCACTCGATCGAGCGCAGTGCCGAGATCGTCGAAGCTGCCTCGAATCGCGACGAGAACCCCTACATCGAGTACTTCGAGGAGATTCTGCTGCCCCAGTTGAAGGCGCAGGATCCCGACCTGATTGGCATCTCGGTGACGTTCCCCAGCCAGGCGATTCCGACCGTCACCTTGGCGCGATTGATCAAAGCGTGGAAGCCAAGCGTGCACATCACCCTCGGCGGTGGCCTGATGGCGTACGTCGCAGAAAAAATGGCCAAACAGCCGGCGATCTGGTCGGTGATCGACAGTTTCGTGCTCCTGGAAGGCGAACGGCCGCTGCTCGAGCTGTGCCGCGTCCTCGAAAACGGTGGCAGCCTCGACGAGGTCTCGAACCTGATCTACGGCACCGAAGCCGGCGTCGTCCGAACGACCCCCCACAAGGATCCGCTCGACATCAAGACGATCCCGACACCCGACTTCGACGGGCTGCCGCTGGACAAGTACATCACTCCAGAACTCGTACTACCGGTAGCGGCGACCCGCGGCTGCTACTGGGGCAAGTGTGTGTTCTGCACGCTGTATACGGTGATCGGACCGGGCTACCGAGGCCGCACGGTCGAACAGACGGTCGAGGACCTGAAGATCCTCTCTGAGAAGCACAACACGCGGAGCTTCTACCTTGCGATCGAGGACCTGCCACCCAACATGGCGAAGCGCCTGCCCGAGGCGATCCTGGAGGCCGGCCTGGACGTTCAGTGGTGGTCCGACGCGCGCCTCGAACACGAGGTGTTCGACCAGGAGGTCTGCGACAACTTGGCCAAGGCTGGCTGCAAGCGCATCGCATTCGGGTACGAGAGCTCTTCAAAGCGCGTCCTCGATGCAATGTGTAAGGGCATCGACCCCGAGGCCAGCTTGGAACTCATCCAGCGCGTGCGCAACGCAGGGATCTCGGTGACCCTGTACGCCATGGTCGGCTTTCCCTCGGAAACCCTCGAAGAGGCCCGCGGCACGCTGCAGACGATCCTCGACCACCAGTCGCTCATCCAGGAAGTCTCGGTGAGAGTCTTCTACCTCGACGAGCGCTCCGAGATCTTCAAGCGCCGGGAGGAATTCGACATCGTCGAGATCTACCCGGACGAGGAATCTGACCTGCAGGTTTACTACGACTTCAAGGCCACGACCGGTATGAGTCGCCGGGAAGCCCGCGACGTCTACCTCGAATTCACCGAAGCGCTGCGCTCACACTTCCCCGTGTTCCAGAACACGAACATGCTCTATCACGAGCTCAAGAGTCACTATTTCCTCTACCTGGCGAAGTTCGGTTCGTTTGAGAAGCTGTGTGAGGACGTGCTCGAGGTTCAGCAAGATGCGGCACCCGGCGAGAAGCCGCACCGGCCTCGGCTTGTGACCAAGACCATGAAGTTCGATCGCGGCGAAATCGACGCCACGCTGTCTTCGATCGACTCGCGCACCCTGCGACCGCGCTACCAGTCGGATTTGATCGAAGACGAAGACCGCAAGCGACTCGACGCCGAGCTGCCGACCTTAAGGCCCAGTCCCTCGGTGCTGGTCTACGACCCGCGAACCGGCGAGGTACGCACGCTCTCACCTGCCGCAGCGACGGTCCTCGAACGCTGCGACGGTCAGCGATCCACCGAAGAGATCGTCTCCATTTTCCCAGCCGAAGCCCACGAGGACGCGCGCGAGTGCCTCGAAGAACTCTCCCGCAACGGCCTCCTCACCCCCGCTAGCCCCAAGGTCTAATGAGCGACTCCAAGCAGCCCCACAAAGACGAGGACCCCAAGCCGGAAACGGCTTCGCCCCGAGAGGAAACGCCCGAGGCGAAGGAAGAATCCAAGCCCAAGTACGAGTTCAAGATCCTCCCGGCCGACCCGAAGAACAACTTCGACTTCGAGGACGTCGCCGACAAATAGGCAGTCCGCTGCCACACGCCGCGTCCTAGATCGGTAATGCGGTGCCAGAGCCAAATACACCGGTGAGATCGGTAATACGGTGCCAGGGCCAAATGCACCGCTGAGGCACCGGCAGCTTCGCTGCCGGGCCGCGGCTTTGCCGCGGCTGCCTCAGCGGTGCATTTGGCCCTGGCACCGTATTACCGATCTCACCGGTGTATTTGGCTCTGGCACCGTATTACCGATCTAGGGCGCAGTACTTTTTAGGCGGTCGGCGCCGCCTCGATGATCGCCAGGAAGTCGCGCGGTTTGAGAGCCGCACCACCGACCAGCGCGCCGTCGATGCCCTCGGACGACAGGAGCTCGGCCGCGTTGCTCGGCTTTACGCTTCCACCGTACTGGATGCGGGTCGCCTCGGCCGTCGCATCGTCGTACAGACCGGCCAGGAGCCCGCGCAGGTACACGTGTACCTCGGAAGCCTGATCGGGGCTCGCGGTTCGCCCGGTTCCGATGGCCCAAACCGGCTCGTAGGCCAAGGTCACGCGCTGCATGCCAACCGAGGAAATTCCGTCGAGCCCGCGCACGAGTTGATCGCGAACGACCTGCTCGGTTTGCTTGCCGTCGCGATCTTCGAGGGTTTCACCGATGCACAGAATCACGTCGAGCTCCTGCTCGAGCGCCATGCGCACGCGATCGTTGATCAACTTGTCGGACTCTCCGTAGACGTGCCGCCGTTCGGAGTGACCGACGATCGCGAAGCTGCCGCCCACGTCGCGGATCATCTCGGCCGAGATTTCTCCGGTGTAGGCGCCTGAGGTCGCTTGGGCGACGTTTTGGGCTCCGGCGCGGACGTTGGAATTTTTGAGCGCCTGGGCGACGGTCTCCAGGTAGACCGCAGGCGGCGCGACGGCGATGTCGACCTGATCCGAGCCGGCCGCGGGGGAAGCGGCGAGCGCCTCGGCTAGCTCGAAACACGAGCTGCGGTCGAGGTTCATCTTCCAATTGCCGGCGATGAAGGGTTTGCGCACAGGGGGGGGCTCCTCGGGAGGGGACGTTGGAGTTTTCGGGCGGAGCAGGATACCTGCCGCCGCCACAGAGTGGACTATTCCCGTCAGACCCCTGATCGGCTGCTGCGAGTTTGCCGGTTCCCAATCCGGAGGAACGAACTCCGCCGGATCAGGAAGCCGCCGCGGCCGGCTCAGGTCGCACCCAGCGGCGACCATCAAGTTCAGTCAGCTTCTCCAGATCCGACGAGAGGCTCTCGAGCGACTCGTAAGAGATCGCTTGGGACCCGTCGGATAGGGCTTCTTCCGGGGCCGGATGCACTTCAACCATCACGCCGTCCGCTCCGGCTGCGATCCCGGCGCGGGCCAGCGGCGGAACCAACGCGCTGCGACCGGATGCATGGGAAGGGTCCACCAAAATCGGGAGATGCGTCTCACGCTTGAGGTGGGCCACCGCACCGAGATCGAGGATGTTGCGCGTCGGACCAGCAAAGGAACGAATGCCGCGCTCGCACAGGACAACTTCGGGCCGCCCCGCGACCAGCAGCGTCTCCGCGGCGAGCTGAAACTCACGCACCGTGGCGGCCAGGCCGCGTTTGAGGAGCACCGGCTTTCCGTGGGAAGCCACCTCCCGGAGCAAGGTGTGGTTCGCCATCGAACGCGCGCCGATCTGGAATGCGTCGGCCACTTCGCCGACCGCATCCACGTCGCGCGGGTCGAGCACTTCGGTGACGACGCCGATGCCCACCGCGTCGCGCACGCGCCCGAGCCGCGCAAGCCCGTCGCGCCCAAGCCCTTGGAAGGAATGCGGAGATGTGCGCGGCTTGTAGGCGCCGCCGCGCAGCAGAGCGGCTCCAGCCTCATGCACCCGCCCCGCGATGCGCAGCAAAAGATCTTCGGCCTCGACCGCGCAAGGACCGGCAATCAGCGAGGCGTAGCCTCCACCGAACACGGCCCCGCCAATGCGGACCACCGAGGGCTCGCGCCCCCGCAGTTCGTGAAGTTCGGGAGCATCGCTCGCGTGCAGGACCGATTTGACGTACGGCAGATCGCCAAAGCGCGTGCGGGCCGCTGCCGGAAGCGGGCCAGCGATCTCGCACAGGGCCTGGTTTTCGCCCAGGAACGAGAGCTCGGCGCCGAATTCAGCGGCCAGATCGTGGAGGACTCCGATCGCCCGGGAGCGGGCTTCTTCGGAAGCGGTGGGAAGGCCGAGGTGCAACAGCATGGAGATCGGGCTCTGGACCCGGTGCGGGACTATAGTCTGAGGCGGCCGTGGACTCCCCCCTTCTGATCGCCCTCCTGGACCTTTGCGCCCTCGATGCGCTCCCCAGGACCGGCTGGATCCAGGCCGGCCTTGCTCACCCCGAGTCGATTGCTGGGCACTCCCACGGGGTCGCGCTGCTCGCCGCAGCCCTCGGTCCGCGGGTCGAACCGCCCCTGGACGTGGCTCGGGCAGTGACCCTCTGCGTCCTGCACGACGCCCCCGAAGCGCTCTCGGGGGACCTGCCCAAAACCGCCTCGGAAGCTCTGCCCAAAGGCGCGAAAGCGGAACTGGAAGCGCGCTTAGCCGACCGGATTCTCGGTCCGCTGTCGAGTTTCGCCCGGGAGGGCTTTTCTGAGTATCAAGCCCAAGCCACCCGCGAGGCGCGATTCGCCAAGGCCTGCGACCGACTCCAACTCGGAGTCCGCTGGTTGGCCTACCGGCGTGCCGGTACGACCGGTCTCGACGAGTTTCGCGAATCGCTGCGCGGCTTCGACCTCGGCGAGTTCCAGCCGGCTCAGCAACTAAAGCACGAGCTCCTGGCTGCAGAGCCTTCGAAGTAGTTCGCGGGCTCGGTCCCTTAGCGCTCGCTTGCCCAGGGGAAAGGGCTGTCGTTCGCGGCCCAAAAGGCCATAGGCTCCCCTTATAGGGAGCATCCGGACTTGCGTCTGGAGAGTCGGTGGAGCTTGGACGAAGCTGATCCAGCCATTCCTGGGAGGCTGCGAAGCGCTCTTCCGCGCGCGGTGTTCCCGCGCCCCCCGGTTGGCCTTTCACACCTCGGCTCGCGCACTTGCGCCGAAGCCGCAGAGATTTCATCCCCACACACGGAACTTCTGATCACGAGCCACCCATGAATACGACCCCCCTCCTGCTCGGTGCCTTCACCGGCCTGGCGGCCGCCTGTTTCGCGCCAAACACTCTCGCCCAAGACCAATGCCCGCTTGGCCACGACGCGCCGCGCGCCGCCGTGGTCTCCGAAGCCCTAGATCCCACCGCTCCCGCACAACCGCTCGACGACTCGCACGGCCAAACGCTCCGGGATTGGTGGCCGAACCACCTGGACCTCTCGGTCTTGCACGGCAACTCCGCCAAGAGCAATCCCCTCGGAATCGAGTTCGACTACGCCGAGGAATTCGCCAAGCTCGACCTGGATGCGCTCAAGGCCGACCTCATGGTGCTGATGACCGACTCTCAGGATTGGTGGCCGGCTGACTGGGGGCACTACGGCCCCTTGTTCATCCGCATGGCGTGGCACAGCGCGGGCACCTACCGGGTGACCGATGGCCGCGGCGGAGCCTCCGACGGAACCCAGCGCTTCGCTCCCTTAAACAGCTGGCCGGACAACGCCAACCTCGACAAGGCGCGTCGCCTGCTGTGGCCGATCAAGCAAAAGTACGGCCAGCAGATTTCTTGGGCCGACCTGATGATCCTCGCGGGAAACTGCGCGATCGAATCCATGGGGCTCAAGCCGTTTGGCTTCGCCGGCGGCCGGGAAGACGTTTGGGAGCCGCAAACCGACGTTTTCTGGGGCTCCGAGAAAGAATGGCTCGCCGACGAGCGCTACCAAGGCGATCGCCAACTCGAGCAGCCGCTGGCCGCCGTTCAAATGGGGCTGATCTACGTGAATCCTGAAGGGCCGAACGGAAACCACGATCCGCTCAGCGCCGCCCAGGACATTCGCGAGACCTTTAGCCGGATGGCGATGAACGACGAAGAAACCGTCGCGCTAATCGCCGGCGGACATACCTTCGGAAAGGGGCACGGAGCCGCCCCTGCCGAGGGCAACGTCGGACCTGAGCCCGAGGCCGCCGGACTCGAAGCGCAGGGCTTCGGCTGGATGAACGCCCACGGCACGGGCAAGGGAGCTGACTCCTTCACGAGCGGCCTAGAAGGCGCCTGGACGTCGACGCCGACCGCCTGGTCCAACGGCTTCTTCGACAACATGTTCCGCCACGACTGGGTCCTGACCGAAGTCGCCTCGGGCGCCAAGCTCTGGACTCCAGAGAACGGTCGCGCGAACGTCCCCGACGCACACATCGAAGGCAAGGCCAACAAGCCGGTCATGCTCACGACCGACCTGGCCCTCAAACTGGATCCGATCTACGGACCGATCTCGAAGCGGTTCCACGAGAACCCGGACGCCTTTGCCGATGCGTTCGCCCGCGCCTGGTACAAGCTCACGCACCGGGACATGGGCCCCGTCTCACGCAGCCTCGGCCCGTGGGTTCCCGAACCGCAGATCTGGCAGGACCCGGTTCCGCCCGTCGACCATGAGCTGATCGGCGAAGGCGACATCACGGACCTCAAGGGCCGCATCCTGGACACCGGCATTTCGACTTCGCGATTGGTTGCTACGGCCTGGGCATCGGCTTCAACCTTCCGCGACAGCGACAAGCGCGGTGGAGCCAATGGCGGCCGGCTGCGGATCGGGCCCCAAAACCGCTGGGCTGCCAACGAGCCGGCAGAGCTCGGCCCCGTGCTTGCCGCCCTGGAGCAGATTCAGGCCGACTTCAACGGCGCTCAAGCAGGCGGCAAGCGCGTTTCCATGGCGGACCTGATCGTCCTGGCCGGCTGTGCGGCCGTCGAGCGCGCCGCGGAACAAGCCGGCACCCCCGTCGCGATCCCCTTCACCCCGGGCCGCACGGACGCCACGGCCGAACAGACCGATGCGGCCTCGTTCGAGGTCCTCGAGCCGAAGGCCGATGGCTTCCGCAACTACCTCTCCGAGGACAATCAGCGGCGCCCCGAGGAGGCCCTGGTCGATCGGGCCAACCTCTTGACGCTCACCGCGCCCGAAATGACCGTCCTGGTCGGCGGAATGCGCTCCCTGGGCGCGAACCATGGCGGTTCGGCCCACGGTGTGCTGACCGATCGCCCCGGCGCCCTCAGCAACGACTTCTTCGTGAACTTGCTCAGCATGGACACGGAGTGGAAGAAGGCAGAACGCGGTGAATTCCTCTACCAGGGGTACAGCCGCACCACCGGTGAGCCGATCGCCTGGACCGCCACCTCCGTCGACCTGGTCTTCGGCTCGCACTCCCAGCTGCGCGCCCTCGCCGAGGTCTATGCAAGCGAAGACGCCGGGCAGAGGTTTGCCCAGGACTTTGCTGCAGCTTGGACCAAGGTCATGAACCTCGATCGTTTCGAGCTCTAGGAGAAGAGCTTTCCAGACGCGAGGCCGGTCTCCTGGAACGGAGGCCGGCCTCGCATCTTGGTAGGGGTTCGGTTTTGAGGTTCTCCGCACCTAGGGCAGTTCCCCCGGGAACGGGACTCACCGGGAAAATTGCCCGTAAAATTCGCGCAGTTGGGACGCACACGACGCAAGCCAAGTTCGAGTCGAGGAAGCTCAGGGGATCGAGACCTACGATCGTTGAGAGCATGACCCCGGGAGACAATTCTCACGGGGGCTCTGTCGACTCCATGGTTCTCGAGATCGAAATCCACGCCTTTGAGGCGAGCCAATCCGAGCCCGTTAGCGCGGTTTGCTCGAGCCTGTCGCGAACCCGCGTGCGCTGCACGCCATCGCCTTCAGGTCTGACACAACGGGAGGCGTTCGCGGCAAGTCGGGCCGATCTTTTTGTCGTGGCCGGTTCGTCCCCCGAGTTCGATCCGCAAACCCGCGAGTTGGTTGAGCAATTCGCGCAAAGCGCTGCACTCCCGTTTCCCAGCTGGCTGCCTGGCGACGTCTCGATCGCTGACCTCGAGCAAGCCGCCGGATCCGGCAGCGACCGAGCCGGTGAATTGGGAGAGGCCTTCGCGCGCTTGCTGCGCCTTCTAGCCTGTGCCCGCGAGCGGACCGAACTCGGACAGTGGCGGGACCGCAACAGCGGTCGCTATCAACTCATTTTTGACCACGCGGGGGTCGGCTTGGCCCTGCTATCGGGCAACGGCCGAGTTCTGGAGGCCAACCGAGCCTTGCCTGAACTCCTCGGACTGCGCCCCGACGAGGTCTTGGGCCTGCGCCCGGCCGAGCTGGTTCACCCCGAAGACGCAGCGCTTGGAGCTGCCCGTCTCGCAGAGCTTCGCGATCTACCGCCTGAAGCCACGACGGCGCGCACGGTCGAGTTTGAAGCCCACGCTTTTGGTCCCGGCGGGTACCCGCTTCCGATCGAAATCTCCCTGCAAACGGTCCCCCGGAACCCATCCGAGCCGCAGACCTTTGTCGTCCAAGTCAAGAACGTCTCCGCGCGCCGCGCTCGGGCCGCCGAGAGCGAGCGCCGTCATGGCCTGCTCGAGTCGATCCGCAAGCTCCTGGCCCAAACCCTGCACGGCCGGGATGCGGATCGAGTCGAAACAGAACTTCTGTCCTTGGTCTGCCGCGCGGCCCATGCGAGCGACGGCTTCCTAGCCGTCGTCGAGCGTGGCTCCGCCGACGAAGCTCTGCATGTTCATGCGGTCGAGGGCGCGTTCGGACTCGAGAATCGCCTGCCCCAGAGGCTCAAGCGCGCCGGCGTATCCGGCGCCTGCGAGCAGGCCCTTCATTCGCGGAAAATCGTGTGCTGGAGCCCCGCAGAAAGCGCCGAACACGGGCTACCCGGTTGCGATCCACCCGATGGAGCCCTCATGCTCGTACCGCTGTGCGGCGAGGCCGGGTTGCTTGGCTTGATCGGGCTCGGTGGCCTTCCGGCTGAAGACCTCGACACGGCACGATCGGAACTCACCGCTCTGTTTTCCACGGCGAGCGGCGTGCTCGACCATCTCGAGAGCCGCCGCCACCGCGAACAGAGTGAACGGGCCATGCAGCGCTCGGAGCGAACGCTCCAATCGTTGATGGACAACTTGCCCGGCATGGTCTTCCGGTGCGACGCGGACGAGTTGCGCACTTTGCACTTCGCTAGCCGCGGAGCCCGCGATTTGTTCGGCCTTTCTCCGGACGAACTGGTTCGCGACCCGGGGCGCACCTTCCTCGGGTTGGTCAACCCCGAAGATCGTTCCGCCGTCCTAACGGGTGTGCAGCACGCACTCGCCGAACGACGTGCCTATGAGTTGCGTTATCGCGTCTGCGACGTCCATGGTTCCGAACGTTGGCTGTGGGAGCGCGGCGAGGGTGTCTGGAACGAGGACGGTGAATTCGAGTACGTCGAGGGATTCCTGACCGACGTCACAGAGGCTCGCCGGTCCGAAGAAGAACGACTGCGCCTCGAAGCGCGCGTCCAACACTCCCACAAACTCGAGAGCCTCGCGCTGCTCGCCGGCGGCATCGCCCACGATCTCAACAACGCGCTGCTCGGCGTGCTCGGTCACGCCGGCATGGCAGCCCGCAAGGTCGAAGCGGATCACCCCGCCGCGCCGGCGCTCGCCCAGATCGAGAGCAGCGCCCTGCGCGCCGCCAAACTGGCGGAACAAATGCTGTCGTTCTCGGGTGGCGGGCCGATTCGTCCCGAGCAGGTCGAACTCTGCGAAGTGGTCCGCAACGGTTCCCACGTACTCGAACGCCTGCTGCCCAAAGGCGCGCGGCTCCAGCTTCAGGTCCCCAACCAGCTCCCGCCCGTCGACGGCGATCCCGGTCCGCTGCGCGAGGCGCTCGTCCACCTGGTCAGCAACGCAGCGGAAGCTCTAGACGATGGGCGGCGCGGGCTCAGCGCCGGAACCGTCACCGTTTCGGCCGAGATTCGAACCCTGAATGAAGCTGACGCGGCTGCGACCGAAGGCCTGGCCATCGGCTCTCCGGCCCAGCCGGGCACGTTCGTCGCCCTGTGCGTTCACGACGACGGACCGGGCATGGACTCCACCGTCGTCGGCCGCGCCTTCGACCCGTTTTTTACGACCAAGAGCTTCGGGCGCGGCCTCGGTCTATCCGCGGTCCTCGGCATCGCCCGTAGCCACGATGCCTTCGTCCAACTAGAATCGATCGCCGGTCGCGGCACCACGGTCCGCTTGCTCTTCCCCCTGGCGCCGGTTCGCGCCTCGGCACCGCCTCCGCTTCCGAGCCTAACCAGCGAACAGGGCAGCGGAGGTACGATCCTGGTCGTGGATGATGAAGAAATCGTGCGTTCGGTCGCTAGCGCTCTGCTGGCCGAGAGCGGTTACTCTGTGCTGACCGCTTGCGACGGCCGCGAAGGGGTCGACATGTTCGAAAGAAACCGGAACGAAATTCGTGCGGTGCTGCTCGACCTGTCCATGCCGCGTCTCGGTGGAGAGGAAGCCCTGATCGAAATGCGCCGCATCGAACCCGACGCTCGAATCCTGCTGACCAGCGGCTATTCAGAAGACGAAGCCATGCACCGCATCGCCGCCCGTCGCGGCGTCGCCTTCTTGAAGAAGCCCTACCAGCTAGACGAACTCGTGGAACGCTTGGAGGAAGTGCTGCACTTGGACGGCCACCCGGACGGCTCGTGAAGCCCCGTCGCTGGATCCTGCTCGGCAGCGCCGGAGCGGCGCTCCTTTTGTGGATCTCCCACGAAAGACATAAGCGCTCGACCCAAAAGCCCGCACCGACCTTCGAAGCCAATCCGGTTCTGTCGGCCGCGCTGGCCGCGGGCGGCTTTCCCGAGGAGGGGTTGCATTCTCTGACGGGCTTTGTCGTGCGTGAGGGTCAGTCCGCCCCCGAAGTCATGGTGGCCGCCACGGGAGAGAGAAACAGCGCCTTCACCTGGACGCGCGCCGATGGGTCTTTCGTATTGGAAGGCCTCCGGGCCGGGGAAGTCGAGCTGGTCCTCGTCGCCCCCCTGGCTCCCAACCTGGTCACCCGCGCAGAGGTCCCAAGCAACGGGGCGATGCGACTCGAGCTGCCGCCCGCCTTCCCTGAAGTTCAGATGATCCCAGAGGTCGTGCGCGCGCCCGTTCAGGGCCGGGTGGAATCCGCGTTCGACGAATCGCCGGAGGGCCTGGTCGTTCTGTTCATTCCCGATACTCGCAACGTGAGCCCGAGCGGAACTCCGGGCTGGGCCGCGACGCTCGAAGGACGCGTCCTGCGATCTTGTGTGTGCGACGCGGAGGGGCACTATGAACTCGAAGACCTAGCCGCCGGCGCCTATCGCCTCGTCGTCCTGCCCGCCTGGGCCGAAGGCGGGGACTGGCCAACGCTGCTAGAACGCACCTTCGATCACGCTCCCGGTGCCGCTCCTCCCGTGTTGCGCTGCCACTCCGGCCGCCTGACCGGAGCCCTGCGAGGCCCCGATGGCTCGCCGATCCCCGGCGCGAGGGTCGAAGTCCGCGATGCGGGCCGACTCGAGCGGCTATGGCCCGCCGTGCTGTCAGCCGCGGACGGCAGCTTCGTGGTTTCGGCGCTCCCCGAGGGCACCTATCGCGTCAGCATCACCACCGGATCTGCCGATCACGAACAGACCGTCCGCGTTTCCGCCTTGCGGTCGACGGAGGTCGACTTTGGGCCGATCGTCCTATTCGATCCCCATCCAGGCGACTAGATCTCCAAGCAGCGGCCACCCGGTACACACGGAGTTTCAGGTGGCTGCCGGACCGAACACCTGCATCGCGCCACTAGCGAGCCCTCGACCTCTTCGCGAGCGAGAACGGACGTTCGACGAACAGAAACAGCCCGGCGGAGACGATAAGCGTCCAAAGGAACAGAAGCGGCAAAAGAGCGAAGAACACGGCCGGCCCTTGCACCTCCTTCGGCACAAGGAGCCCGATCACCGCCAAGGCCGCGTGCAGCGCCAGACTGTGCACCAGGTAGTAGGAGTAGCTCATGTTGCCTAGCCAGCGCAGCGGAGTCGCGCAGAGGCTTCTGGCGAAGTTCCCCTTGGGCCGGCCGAAAGAGCCGGCGCATACGAAGTAGAAAGCCAGGTACAAAATGGCGACTCGCGTCGCGTAACCCAGCGTGCCACCAAACGTGCATTGGGTGCTCGCAAGAGCCAACAGCAAAGCCGCGAGGGACATCCACGAGCTGGGGCCTCGCCCTGGCCGACTGGCCAGTTGCTCGTGCAGCAAGATGCCGGCCAAGAACGTAATCAACCGAACAGGCCCGCCGAGGATCGAGAAAAGCCCAAAGGCGCCCAGGGAAAGGAGTGCAAACAACCGGACGCGCTTCGCCGGGCTCCACGACCGCAGGCCGAGGACCGCGATGACGGCCGGAATCGCGAGGTAGTAGGTGATCTCGTAACTGAGCGACCAGGCGACCGTGATCATCGGTTCGACTGGAACGATGCCGGGCAACATCGCGAAGTTGACCGCCAAGTAGCCCATCGCGGCTCCGAAGCCCTCGGGGATCTTGCTGTGCGAGGCAAACGTGAACGAGAGCAGAACGTAGGCCGCGAAGACGGCTGTGAACGCCGGGTAAAGCCGCGCGAGGCGCCGCTTGAAGTACGGCACGAACTCCTGCTGACGACCGATCAGCGAGCCGTAGATCAAAAATCCGGACAACAGGAAGAACAGATCGACGCCACTGCCGCCCAAATGGACCAACCGAAAAGTCAGGGCAAGCAAGCCCTCGTGATCGGTGATCCACGGTCGCATCAGCGTGCCGTAATGGGACAAGAACACCAAGAACACGGCCAACCCGCGCAGTCCTTCCATGGATCGCAGATTGTGATCGGCTCCGCCGCGATTCAGCTCGAACCGCTCGGAAGCCCATTCGCGCGCGGTGGCAAGCCCGGACATGGGAGCAATCTAGCAACCTGCGGCGAAAGGGTCGTTACCGGAAGTCCCCGGACAGGCCAGGTCGCGCCGGCTCAGGGGCGGCTGGCGCAGGGAGCTTGGTTCTGGCTACCGTCCCGAGCGCAGCTCAAGCGGTTTGGAAGAAGCTCTGGACTTCGTCAATCACCAAGGCGACCTGGTCGTCTTTCATCCCAACGTGCAGCGGCAAGCGCAGGATGCAACTGGCCGCACGCTCGGTGATCGCTAGCTCCTGGGAACCGGTGCCGAGGTTCTCCCGGGCGTACGGGGATGCGTGCAGCGGCTGGAAGTGGAAGGTGGCCTGAATCTCCTTGGAGCGCAGGTGCTTGAGCAGCCCCCGTTGAAGCTCCGGGTCGCGCAGGACCAAGTAGAAAATGTGGGCGTTGTGCTCGCAGGGTTCTGGAACCACTGGACGGTTCGCGAGTCCGCCGGCTTCCGCTTCGGCAAACGCGTCGAAGTAGCTATTCCAGATCTGAAGGCGGCGCTCCGTGACTTCGGCAGCGCGGGCGAGCTGAACTTCGAGGACCACGGCCAGGAGATCGGACAGGACGTAGGACCCGCCGCGGTCCACCCAGGTGTACTTGTCGACCTCACCGCGCAAGAACGCCGAACGATTGGTGCCCTTCTCATGGATGATCTCGGCGCGCCGAAAGAGATCCAAGTCGCGAACCATCAGCGCGCCGCCTTCGCCGCCCGACGTGATGTTCTTGGTCTCGTGAAACGAGAAGCAGCCGGCGTGGCCGAGGGTCCCGAGCTGGCGGCCGCGCCAGGTTGATCCGAAGGCCTGGGCCGCATCCTCAAACAAGTAGATGTCGTGCTTCTCGCACAAAGCGACCAGGGTGTCCATATCGCACCCGATTCCGGCGTAGTGCACCGGCATGATCATCTTGGTGCGCTCGGTGATGCGCGCCTCGACGTCGACCGGATCCATGTTCAACGTACGCGGGTCCACTTCGCAGAACACCGGGCGCGCACCGCTCGAGAGGATGGCGTTCGCCATGCTGACAAACGCAAACGAAGGCATGATGACCTCGTCGCCTGGGCCGACGCCCATCATGATCAGAGCGACCTCCATCGCCTGGGTGGCGTTGGGCGTCATCACGACGTTGGGCGATCCGCAGACCTCGCGCAGGCGCTTCTCCACCCGCCGGCAGGCCGGGCCATTGCCGACCGTCGCGCGCTCGGTCAGCGCGCGGGTGACGGCTTCGATCTCCGCGGAGCCGAAGTCGGGTTGGGTGAACGGGATCTTCAAGAGGGGAGAGGGGCAATTCGCGACGGAAGAGGTTACGCGCCGCCCGGCCTGAAAGGCCTAAGGAGCCCGCTCCATTCCGAAGATCGGTCGAAGGGCTGGGAGACCTTTCGCCGTTCCGCGGGTCCTCGCCCGATCCGAAACAGACCCAGGAAATTTCTGCTGTCAGGCAACCGGCCGGGCTTTCAGCTGACCGGACACGAATTCGAGCAGCTGGCCCGGACGGAACGGACGGTCCAAGTTCGGCCACCCGGTCGGCGACGGGGAACCGAGCAGGGCCACGGAGTGCCCGGAGGACTCAAGGCGCTGGGCGATCGCGCCCACAAAGGCCGGGTCGGGGCCGGAGCCCAAACCGTCAGCCGCGCTCTCGAGCAGCACGAGATCCGCACCGCGCTCCCGGGCCAAGCCCTCCACCCGATCCAGCCCGGCAGCGACCTGGACCCGATGCCCCGCTTCGGTCAAGACGGTCTCAAGCAGATCCGCGAGCTGGGGGTCGCTTTCGAGCAAAAGAATGGAAGCACTCGCCCCCGGAGCGCCGGCCGGCGAGTCCGCTGGCTGAGAGGCGAGCCGAGAAGCTGCGGCAAACCCAGAGGAACTCGAATCGGAACCGTTCGTCGCTCGGGGGGCAGGAAGGACCTCTGAGATCGAGTCTCCGGAAGAAGCACCAGCAAGGTCGTTTTGAAACGGGGCCGGGACACCCGGGAATTCCCATATGGCCCGCGTCCATTCGCCGCGACTTCGTGAGTTTGCGCAGCCGCTCGGCGGAACCGGCTCGATCGGTGCAGGTGCCCTGAGGGCCAGGCGGAGCCGCGTCCGGCCGGGCGAGCACTCGACCGTGATCCGGCCGCGGCGCTTGGAGCCGCCCTGGCGCTCCAGGGGAACGAGGACTGCAGCGGCCTGCTCGATCAGCTCGCGCAGCAGGCCGCGGGGCTCGGCCTGTACGACGCTGGCTTCGCGCGGCACGCGGATCTCAAGCTCGGTGGCTCGCGCTTCGGCCAAGGGCGCCAGAAATTGCTCCGCGCGACGGGCCAGCTCCCCGAGATCCACGGGCTCGGGGCCGCCGGAGTGAGGTTTCGTGAGGTCGGAAAGCGTCGCCAGCAGGTCCAGGGCGAGCCTCGCCTGCTCGCCAATCGCAGCTGCGTAGGCGGGGGCCTGGGAGGAGCCCGGAGACCGGGCGATCAGGTCGGACAGGCCAGCCACGCCACCGATCGCATTGTTCAGCTTGTGGACCAGCGGAGGCACGAGGCCCTCCAGCAAGGACGAGCGCCCGGGCATCTCGGAGGACGTTTCGGCACCCGCAGAGCCTCCCGTGAGAACGGGATCATCCGAGAAGGGGGTTCGCATTCGGTCGGAAGCCATGGCACCCGAAGATACGGTGTTGCCCCAGCCCCACCCCTGTCCCGGGCGCGGGGCTGTCGCACGGCCGGTCCATGAAGCGCTCCACCGCCCTCCTGCTCGCCCTCGCGACCTTGATCGCGCACGCGCTAACCCTCGCCGAGGACGCGTCTGGCCGCATCGGGCCACCGGATGATCGAGCTTGGGTCGCCTTCCGAATGGGTCGCCACGCGGTCCAGGGCCTCGGGCCGGTTTGGAACCCGGGGGCTCCCCTCGACGACATCTACCCCTCGTGGGCCTGGGTCGGCTTGGCGTGGCTGTCCGAGCTGCTGCACATCCCTCCGCAACACGCCTCCCAGGCCGTAGGTATCGCGAGTGCCGCGGCCTGCCTGTTCCTGGTGTCCCGCTTCAGCCCCGACCGTCTGGCCGGCGTCATCGCGCCCCTGCTGCTGGTGTTCTCAGGAACACTGGCCACCGCGTCCACGCGCGGAACCGAGCTGTGCACCTTCGCTGCGGTCCTGTGTGGATCGCTGCTGGCACTCGAAACCGGACGTCGACGCTCGCTCGCCGTGTTCCTGGTGATCCTCCCGTTGATTCGCGACGAGGGAATCCTGTGCGTGCTGGCGCTCGCTGCCCTAGCGCTCGCTTCGCGACTCAAGCCTCGCCGCAGCGAAGAATCGCTCCCACCCCAAGCCAGGATTTCGCCGTTCATCTTCGGCCTACCGGTCATCGTCTTCGTCGCGATGGCCGGCTTGCGCCACGCGGCGACCGGGGAGTGGCTTTCCACAACATCGCGCGGATTGCTGGCTGTTTCTGAGGCGCGGCTGAGCGACGGCTGGCTCTACCTGCGAGAGTATTTCCTGCGCAGCGGCGCACCGCTGCTGATCGTGATTCCAATTGCCTTCCTCTTCCTGGGCCGCACCAGTCCACGCGGGCGACGCGCACTTGCGCTCGGTCTGTTTTGGTGCGCCCTCGTCGTTCTCCAGGGCGGTGACACGCTTCCTTTCCACAGCTCGCTGGCCCCCGCTGTCCCGCTGCTCTACGTCGCCATCCAAGAGGCGCTCATCGAGGGGGTCGATTCGCGCTCGCTTCGAATACGGGGGATTGCCTGGAGCCTGTTCCTACTCGGCGTTTTCAGTTCGACCTTGGCCAGCCGCCTACCGGCCAACCTGGGCCCGATTCCGCTGCAACCGCTCACCGAACGCTGGATCTACCCCGAGCATGGCCCCTTCAAAGCACGTTTCGGGCTGCCTCCCGCTCGACTCGGCGTTGCGCAAGCCATCGCTCGCGATACGCGCTTGCGTTCGGTCGGTCTCCTCGCGCGCGAGTCGTTTCCGCCCGGAACACGCATCGCGTCCCCGTGGCCGGGCGTGATTGGGTACCTGTCGGGGCAAACCGTCCACGACTGGTTCGACCGCGTCGCCCCCGATCCGAGCGCCCGGCTCCCTCGCTCCTGGTCGGGTCGCCCGACCGCCGCGCTAGCGAACCTGTTCGAGAGTCAACCCGAGGTCGTCGTCACCACCGAACTGTTCGGCAGCCGTCCGCCCATCGGCAGCATCGTCGTGCAAGGCTGGATCGATGAGTTCGAACGTGAACCCGAAAACTCTCTGCACACCGCACGCATCGGCGCAGCGGTCCGGGCCTTCGAGCTGATTTCGGTTCCCATTCCGGTGGACACGCCCTCGCTCCAGCCGTTCTTAGCCGACCCCCTCTACCTCCTACGGCTTCGCAGCGATGGACTCCTCCCGGAGGTCGACCTGAAGGTCTATGACGGGCGTTACTTCGCCATGGCCAAGCATCGCAGCTATCCCCAGTTGGTTGACCTCGAGATCATCGGAACCGACGTCAACGGCAAGCTTTGGTCGCTGCTTCCCACCGGACGCTTCCTAGAGGGCGCCGGCGTTCACGCACGGGCCGGCCTGCTGCTCAAACCAATCGGAGACCGTGAGGTGCGCTTGATCGAAGGCGACCTGCCGGCCGAACCCAGGCTCGTGGAACTCCAAGCCATTCTTCGCAATCCGGGCTCTCAGGACGAAGAGCTATTCTCTACCGCGTCGCGACGTTCGATCGCCAAAGTGCCCCCGCCTCAGCGTTAGAGTGACCGAAGGGCACCCGCGCTTGGCACGGTCAGGCGATTGAGCTGAGCCTGATTCTCGCGGCAAATTTTAGCTTCGAGGCGTCAAGACCAACGGCCGCGACCGGAATTCAAATCTTCGCGCACCAGCCGCAGGTGGGCGCGCAGGTGAAACAACTCGTCGGCGTAGCTCATCGGGACTTCGGTCGAAGCCAGTTCCGCATCGAATCGATCGAGTTCGAGCGCCGCCTGGCGGAGCACCTCGGGAGTGACCTGCTCGCTGTGGAGGCGGTGCTCGAGGTCGATGATGCGCCTGTACCAGATCAGAATTCTGCGCCGGATCCGCCAGCGGTAAAGCGGCGGTGCCATTCGGATCAGCGGAAACAACAGGGTGATCAGCGGGAGCATCAGGATCTTCATCCGATCCAAAACCGCGGCCACTTGAAAAGGGAATACCCGGTACAAGAACGAGGGGCCTTCGAGCATCGCCCGGCGAGCTGCCTTCGTCGGTGGGATCTCCAGGAACTCGAGGTTCGGAAATTCGCCGGCCTCGCGCAGCACGCCGCGGGAGGAAAAGCGCTTCTTGGCCGATTCGATCGCAAGCGAGACCACCGAAGAATGCAATCCCTCGCGACCGATCAGCGTCGCGGCGGGAGCGAGCAGCTCGATCGACTCCGCGGGCTGATTGGCGAGCAGGTCGACCGACCCCGCGGTCAGCTCGACGACTTCAAGGAACGCCAGGTGGCGGCGGATTCCGTGGTCGCGGGCCAAGTCGCGGACGGCGATCGGCGGTCCGGCGGAGAACAGTCGGCGAATCGGCTCAGAGCGAGCCTCGCCCACCAGAAACAGAGCGTCGACGGCTCCTGATTCGAGCGAAGCAAGAGCTTCCTCGATAGGGTCACGGCGCACCTCGCCGAAGTCCTCCAAGGCAAACCCGGTTGCCGCCAGGAGATCCGAGACCAGCGCAAGGGTTCCACTCCCAGGAGCGCCGAGCTGGACGCGCGCTCCACGCAGCTCTTCCAAGCGCGTGAAGGGCATTCGCGAGGCGATGAACAGCGGCTCGAAAGACAAGGCCGCAATTCCGGTGAGGTGCTCGAAGTCCTCTTCGCTGGCGACTCCGCCCTGGACCAAAGCCAAGTCGACGCGCCCCTCGCGCAACAGTTCAAGGTTCTCCACCGAGCCGGCGGTCTCCCGGATCGTCACGGCGATCCCATCCTCGGCGAGATCCGTACGGAAGTCGCGCGCCATGCGGTCGTAGCCGCCACCGGGGAATCCCGAGGCCAAGGTCAGACTGCGAGGCGGCGGCGGACCCACGGTCCTCCAAGCAAGCCAAAATCCAAGGGCGGACAGCCCGAGAGCTAGAGCCCAGATGCGTAGAGCTTCGCTCCGCGAAAGGGCTCCGATTGCAGGTCGTGCGGACATGGGCCGAGAGAATCGCAGCCCGGCCCAAGGAGCGCAACCTCCGAACCACCCCCGGGCGACCGAGCGTAGTGGCCAAAGCGGTCAGAACGACGCATGAAACCCAACCAGCGCCGCCCATGGCAGGACAAACCGGCCACCTGGCAAGAGATCCTCGTGGGCCGCGCCGGTCTTGGATGGAGCCCCGAAGTCGATCTCCGCCCCTGGAATTCGCCGCATCGCGGGACGGGCCTTCCAATCGGCCCGGCGGAAGCAGCCAGCGCAAACGCGAACGTTCAGCTCTTCACGCCGCGCCCTCTCCGGTTTGGCTCGAGTTCAACCAATGGGCGATCATCTCGTAGAGCTTCTTCGGCACAACCGGCTTGCTCAGGTAGTCGTCCATCCCCGCGTCGAGGCACCGTTCGCGATCCCCCGGCATGGCGTTGGCCGTCATCGCGACAATTGGAATCCGCGTCCCGGTCTGGAGCTCTCGCTCACGGATCCGCTCCGTCGCCTCAAAGCCGTCCATGATCGGCATTTGGCAGTCCATCAGGATCAAATCAAAGGACATCCGTGCCGTAAGCTCGAGCGCCTCGCGACCGTTCTCGCAGACCATCGACTCATAGCCACCGCGCTTCAGAAGGGCCACGGCTAGCCGCTGATTCACGCTGTTGTCTTCCACGATGAGCAGGCGCCGGTTGGAGTTCGAGTCTGGCGCCGCGGAGTGTTCGGCGAGCGGCGTCCGCTCTCCCGGCGGCATCGGCTGGTGGCCCGGGCCCAGGACGTCCTGCAAGCTGGAGCGCAGTTGGGACAGCTTGACCGGTTTGGCGAGCTGTCCGCTCACGCCAGTATCCATCAGCAACTCGCGCTGCTGCACCAGGGGAACCGACGTCATCAACAGGATGGGGGTCCGCGCGAATTCCTCGCGCTCCCGAAGCTGGCGGCAAAGTTCAAGGCCGTCCATCCCAGGCATCTGGTGGTCGAGCAGAATCAAGCCAGCCGGCTTCTGCGCGGTCAGGCCGGCCAGCGCCTGCAAGGGGCCGGCGTATTCCCGAACGTTGGCTCCCCAAAGTTCGAGCTGTTTCCGCAGGATCTGCAGGTTCGTCGCGTTGTCATCAATCACGCACACCTCAAGTCCTTCGAGCTGCTGAACTGGCGCACCATCGTGGGCGGCGACGCTCAGAGGTTGCCGTTCGAAGCTCAAGTGAGCCTCGAAACGGGTTCCGGTCTCAACTTGACTGGACACTTCGATCGCGCCTCCCATGCAAGTGGCGATTTCCCGGCAAATCGAGAGCCCGAGCCCGGTCCCCCCAAATCGCCGGGTGGTCGAGGCATCCGCCTGGGTGAACGGTTCGAACAGACGATCCAAAACCTCGGCTTCGATCCCGATGCCGGTGTCGGTCACCGACAGGACCAAATCGGTATGGGACTCGGAGAGCCCGTTCAGCTCGACCTGCAGAACGACTTGCCCCCTCTCGGTAAACTTGACAGCGTTGCCTAGCAGGTTGGTGAGAATTTGGCGCAGGCGGGAAGGGTCTCCGCGCAAGAGGGTCGGGACGTCGCTTCCGACGAAGGTGATCAGCTCAAGGCCCTTCTCATGGAATCGCGGCGCCAGAATGTCGCCTAGGCCCTCGATCAGAGAGCGCAAATCGAAGTCGATCGTTTCCAGGGTGTACTTGCCCGACTCAAGCTTCGAGAAGTCAAGCACGTCGTTGACGAGCATCAGCAACTGCTCGCCGCAGCCTCGAACGGTCTCGAGCATCTGGCGCTGTTCTTCGTCGAGCTCGGTTCCCAGCACAAGCCCGGTCATCCCGATCACGCCATTCATCGGCGTGCGGATTTCATGGCTCATGTTGGCCAGGAACTCGGCCTTCACCTTTGCTCCCGCCTCCGCGCGCTCCTTCGCTGAACTCAGCTCCTCGTTGCGGTCGGTGAGTTCGGCCGTCCGCTCGGCCACCTCGGCTTCCAGGGAGTTCCGATGAGCGGCCAACTCAGCATCCCTGGACTTGATTCTGGCCAGCATGTCATTGAACGTGAGGATCAGCCCGCCCAGCTCGTCCCCCCGGCTCGCGCCGCGAACCCACTCGGTCTGCCCCTGCTCCTTCATTTCGCGAGCCGCTTGGGTCAAGCGCGCGACGGGCCGGGCGATCCAAGCGCTGAGCCACGCGGACAAGATTCCCGAAAGCCCCAACCCAAGACCTCCGAGTGCCAAGGAACGTAGCAGCACACTGCGAGTTCGCTTCCGGGATCGCGACAGGCTCGACTCGGCGTGGATCCACCCCACGGTTCCCCCGCCGTCGACGATGGGGAGCGTCAAGACCAACCCGTCCGACTCGGCGTTCAGTCGGTTCGTGGGCGTAGGCCCCGGGGGGTCGCCCAGCAACCCCTCGGAAGACTCCCAGCTCGCCAACGGCTCACCGCTTGCGTCCAGGATCCAAGCCGTATGAACATCGCTGACCACTCCCAGAGTTTCGAGCGAACGGCCTGCGAATTCCGCGTCCGCAAACCGAATCGCTGCGGCGCTGTTCCGGCCAACGGATTCTGCGGCGGCCTGCAGCGATTCACGCTGCTCTTGCTTGCCAACCTCGGCGGTTTCGCGGACTTGCCACCAAAGCGTCGGCAAGAGCACGGCGGCACAGGTCGATACGATGACCAACCGAATGCGCGCGCGGAGCGGAAGGCTGCGAAGCAACTCTCTCAACCCTTGTCCTCCGGCTTCCGTTCTTCAATCGGCCGAGCGAGCTTCAACAGCTCGGAACTGACCTCAAGCTCGCCGCGCTCGAGCGCCTGGCGGTTGATCTGAAAGCGAACCCGGTGCTTCTCGAGGTAGAAGTTGATCGCCGCTCCGCCCGCTGCGAAATCCCTGGCCTCGCCGATCGTCAGGATCGGACGCTCGCGCATGGCTTCGAAAAGGGCCTTGCGCTTCTTGGCACTCCGTAGGGCGCAGTAGACCACGTGAGCTTTGAGGGGTTCATCCTCAGGCAAGGAAGCGATGCGCTCCACCACCAACCCCCGGCCGTGCAGCTCCCGGCCCTCGAACGTGTCTTCGAGCTTGGTCCCGAACGGGTCCCGTCCGACCACGGTGATCACAATCGGATCGTCCTCATCCTCGAAGGCGTCGTTCGGCCACTCCGTGTAGTACGCGAAGTGCACTAGGAAGGCTGCCTTCATCGAGTACTCGTCGCGCTCGGTCGAGTAGGTTTCGGTGCGTGGATTGGACGCGAAGACCACCCCGGCACTCGGCTCTGAACCCGCGATCCACAGGGCTGCACAGGCCAGCATCGCCATCGCGCGTCGCATCCAAGGCCAAGCTACTCCTCGCCCGGTGGCGCCAGAGTTAGCACGGAGCGCCGGCTCGTGGGGCGCATCCCGAGGCAGGCCCAGAGGACGGAAAGCGGAGTTCACGATGCGGGTACATCGTCCCCTTTGGGCCAGACCTTGGGGGCGCGGGGGCCGGCCACCCCCGGCGGGTGCCAAAGCCGGCTCAGGCGCCCCAACCCGAGTCCCAGCCCGCTTGAGTGCAGCGTGGACGAGCCCAGGTCGCCGGAAGGGCAGCGCCAGCCTGATTCAGCTCAAGCCCCCCGCAGCGAAGCCTGCCGCCTATCCGGCGGGCGGCAGGCCGCTGGCCCTTCGCGCTACTTGATGTCGTAGCGCTTCAATTTCCGGTACAGCGTGCTCTTGCCGATCTTCAGCAGGCGCGCCGCGGCAAGTTTGTCGTTGCCGGTCATCTCAAGAGCGCGTAGCAGCGCTTTCTTCTCGTAGATCTCGAGACTGACCTCCTCTTCTTCGGGAGGTGCAGCCGGAACGCCGAATCCAGATTGCGACTGGCCAAACCGCGACGGCAGGTGCGTGCCGGCCGTGCGCTCTTCGCGGCGCCGGGCCGGCGGGATCTGGTTGCTTTCGATCAGCTTGCTCTGCAGGTCGCGCAAAGCGCGCGGAAGTTGCTCGACATCGATGACCGGCTCGGCCGCGTTGGCGCAGGCGCGCTCGATCGCGGTTTCCAGCTCGCGAACATTGCCCGGCCAGTCGTAGTTCTCGAGGACCCAAAGAGCCTCGTCCGAGAATTCCGGCGTGCCGAGAGCCGCGCCGTGCTGAGCCAGGAAGTGCTGGGCCAAGACCGGAACATCTTCCAGACGACGACTGAGGTCAGGTACGTGCAGAGCCTGGCGTCCCAGGACGCGAGCGAGGTTCGTGGTGACCCGTTGCTCGGCGATCAACTGCTCGACCCCAGCAAGACTCGCGAAGACCATTCGCGAGCGGTTCTTCTCGACGCGCTTCGAACCGACCCTCGAGAACGTCCCGTTCTCGATGACTTCAACCAACCGGTCCTGGAGTTCGAGAGGCAGCGCATGCACTTCGGACAGGTAAAGCGTGCCGCGCTGGGCCAGGTGCAAAAGTCCCTGACGCTCTTCGCCATCGGGGCTTTCGGACTTCGAGCTGCCGAACAGCTCGCCTTCGAGCAGCTCGGGCGAAATGCCGCCGCAATTGAGCCATACGAACGGTCCCTTGCGCGGAGCGCCAAAGTGCAAGGCCCGCGCGAGGCGCTGTTTGCCCGCGCCGGATCCGCCGTGCACGAAGGCCGGCTCGGGGTCCTTGGCCAGCTCAAGCGAACGCTGGCGCAGCTGAGAGATCTCCGGGCTGATGCCGACCAGGCCCGAGGGATGGAAGGCCGCTCGCGCGGCTTCGAGCAGCGGCCCCACCTCGTGGGCTTGCAGGCCAGCCTCGCGCTCGTTGGCGGATACGCCGACATCGGTCAGCAGCACGACCTTGTAGCCCCGGTCCTTGTGCCCGGCGCGAACCATGAGCGGGGTAATCGACGCTGCCAGACGCCGGCCTTCGCGACCGGTCTGACCGGGAAGGTCGAAGCGAAAACCGTGGCGGGCCTCGGTGCGCGCGTCGCGGACGAAGGCCTCCAGGCCACTGCCCACCGCGAGCCGACCGAGGTGCTTGCCCTCGAGCTCCTTGCCGAACAGCTCGCGCGCACCGCGATCCACCAGAGTCACGACCCCGTCGGCATCGACGACCAGCAGGGCGGTGCAGCGGGCGGAAACCCCGGCTACGGCGCGGGCCACGTCGCCGCTGGAGGCTCCGATCGCGGAGTCCAATTCGGCTTTCCGGGACTTGTCCTCCTGAAGGCGCCGGTTGTGGTCGTCGAGCAGGCGGTTTTGGATCGCGAGCTCATCCTGCAGAGACTTGAGGCGCAGCATGGCGCGCACCACGTCCTCGAGCAGGGTCATGTCGCCCTTGATGAGGAACTGCTCACAGCCAGCTTCGTAGCCCTTGTGCAGTTCTTCGCGGTTCTTGACGATGCCGGAGACAAGCACGATCGGCACGCCGTGCGTGTGCGGCATACCCTTCAGGCGGCGACAAACTTCGTAACCATCGATTCCCGAACCGAGCATGACGTCGACCAAGAACAGGTCGAACGAGCCCGAACGGGCTTCCATGACGCCCATGGCGCCAGTGGGAGCGGTCACGACGTCGTGACCGAGGTCTTTGAGCCGGCTCTGCAGCAAGAGCTGCGTGCCGGGGTCGTCCTCGATGAGGAGGATGCGTCCCATAACGGGCCTCTGGGAATCGGTGGGGCGGCGCGCCGTCGCGGTGGCGGGAGGAGTTCGCGGCGACGTGCGTGGGGGGCGGATGGGCGACCGCGCGGCACGAAGAAGTTCGGCGCAGCGGGGGGTCGATTCCGGGGAAGGCGCGCTTGGATGGAAAGGCGACGCGGTTCCGGCGGAAGGACCCTGCGCCTAGAACTAATGCGGCCCAGTTCTGAGACCAAGAACCGCTCGTCGCGGGAGGGCCTGAGGCCCCGGAAGACCCCGTGAGGCGTCCCACATTCAAGAATGGGCGCCCCAGCGGTCCCTCCGCCCAAACCGACCCGGCCCTCCTGAGCCCTCGCCTAGCCGGTGAGATCGGAAGCGCCAGAGAGGTGTTCGAGGCATGTCCAGCCGATCCTCTGGTCCGGATTGCCCGGCTGCGCGAGCTTCTTCCGGAGGCCGAAGCCCGGGCCGCCATCGAGCTGTTCGTGGCTCGCGAACGGGCTGAGGGCAAGCTGCCCCAGGCGGACCGCTGGTGGCTCAGTCGCCGGGGACTCGAACAGTCCAGCCACCAGCTTGTTGCCCGCTGGCGCGCGCGACGAATCGCACGGCGAATCCAAAGCGGCTTCACGGTGCACGACGGCACCTGCGGTCTGGGAATGGATGCGCTCGCGCTGCTTGAAGCCAGCAGCGCGGCTGGATTCCAAGTGGTCGCCAGCGACCGCGATCCGGTCACCGCCGGCCTCGCGGCGCGCAACTTGGCGACGTTCGACTGGCCCGGTCGCGTCCTGTGCGCCGAGGCCCTATCCCGTGCCGTTCAGGCCGAATATGCGTTGTTTGACCCGGATCGTCGCTCGGGGACCGGCGGCGACGAACGGCGGCGATCGGACCCACGCTTCGGTTCGCCAAACCTTGGCGCGTTGATCGAGCGCTCGCAGGAACTCCGCGGGACGGTTTGGAAGCTGGCCCCCGGTGTTCCCATTCAGGACCTGGAGGAGCTGCGGGCTCTCGCCCGCGAAACGCGCCTTGAGTGGATGGCGGTCGGTCGAGGTCGCGAGGTTGCGGAGACCTGCGTGCTGACCGGCGAGCTGGCCGAACACGCCGGTCGCCGATCGGCCGTCCTGCTGCGCGGGGGCTTGCAAGCGGAGTTCTCCTCCACCGCGCCGGATCCCGAGCTGGATCCGCTCGATGCACACGACCTGGACGACCTGACCTGGATCGGCATCCCCCACCCCAGCCTGATCGCGGCGCGACTGCTCGGCTCGGCTGGAACCGAGCTGGGCGCCCGCCCCCTCGGCCCGGGCCTTGGCTGGTTCGGCGCCGGCGGAGTCGCCCCAGGCGGAGCAGCCACGCAGGGGGGCGCCTCAGCTCCGTTCTGGCGCATCTACCGGATTCTCGATACCTGCCCGGCGGACCGCAAACGCATCCGTTCGCTCCTCGCGCGTCACGGCATTGGGCCGCTCCAAGCCTTGACCCGCGGCCACCCGGTAGCCGCTGCCGAGATTGAGAAGCGTCATTCAAGTGCCAACGGCAAGAAGGGCACCCTGCTCGTCGCGCGCACCACTCGGGGTCAACGGGCCTATCTGGTCGAAGAGACCCGGCCGCACTCCTGAGTCTCCGGCCAGACCGAGCGGAAGCGCCCAGCGCCTGCGTATCCTCTGCCCTTCCCCGATGCCCGACCCCGAGCCTGACGCCACCCCCGAGAATCCGGGATCCGGACGCGGGCTCTCCGGGCTCCTCCGCCACTCGGCTACCTACAGCCTGGTGCCCCTGCTAGGCCGCGCCATCTCGGTGGTGATGCTGTTCTTTTTCGCCGACTGGATGGGCGAAGGAGAATTCGGGACCGTGGATCTGGCCGACCTCCTGCTGGCCGCGCTGGTTCAGCTGCTCGGCTACAACCTGTTGTCGGGAATGACCCGGCACTACTTCGACCACACCAAGATCGAAAACCGCAAGGCGGTGGTGTCGTCCGTGACCTTGGCCCTCGGCCTGATCTCGAGCTTGACCGTCGGTGTCATGCTGCTCTTCCGGGAGGAGCTCGCCCCCATCCTGATTTCGGCCGAAGAAGGCGAACAGGTTGGCTGGACGATCAAACGCGTCACCCTGATCGCGCTGCTGATCATCCCGTTCCAGCTCACGACCCAGTGCGGGTTCTATTACCTGCAGATCCTGAAGCGCTCGGGAACCTACGCCGTCGTGCAGTTGACCAAGCTGGTCTTCGAGCTCTCCCTGCGCATAGCCCTGGTGGGATTTCTCGGCTACGGCGCACCGGGCTACCTGTACCCGGTGCTCGCCGGCGAGATGCTCGCGACGCTGTTCCTAACCGGCTGGACCCTGCGTCAAACCGGGCTGCGGTTCTCCTGGCCGGTGTTGCGGCCGATCGTGTTGTACACCTTGCCGCTGGTTCCGGTCGGCGTGTTTCAACTGCTGCTCCACTTCGGCGACCGCCGCTTGCTGGAGATGTTTTCCGCGAACGACACCGGCCTTTACAACGTGGGCATCTACGGCGTCGGCTACAAGATTGGCTTTCTCACGACCACCGCGATCCTCGGGCCGTTCATACAGATCTTCCATCCTTGGATCTATGACGTCACCGATCCCGAGGAGCGCGCGCGCAACCTCAGCCGCGTGAGCACGTATTGCATCCTCGCGATTTCGATAGCGAGCATCGGGATCGTGCTGATCGCCCGCGAAGTGCTGTATTTCATGCCGCCCGATAAGGACTACGTCCAGGCCTGGCGCGTGGTCCCGTGGATCACGTCGGCGTACGTCTTGTGGTCGGTTTACCACCTGACCCAGATCCCGATGTACATCGCCAAACGGACCAAGCCCTTGATCTGGGTGAATGGTCTGGCGGTGATTGCGAACGTGGGGCTCAACGCCTGGCTCGTTCCGCGCTATGGATTCGTGGGCTCGGGTGCGGCGACGCTAGCCACCTTCGGCCTGCTCGCGGTGCTCGGCATGCGGATGGCCCAGGGCACGACCCCGGTGCCCTTCGAAGTTCCCCGGCTGATGATTTGCCTCGGGGGTATGGCGATCGCGTCGATCATCGCCCTCGAGCTGGACGCCCGCTTCCCGCCTTGGACGAATGTGGAGTGGGGCGCGGCGGTGGCCTACAAACTGGCCATCGCGCTGATCTTGATCGGCCTGCTGTGGCGCCTTGTGCTCACCGTGGAAGAGCGAGCCAGCTTCCGCGAATGGGGGACTCAGCAACTGGCAAAACGAACGCCCAAGGCCTAAGTCACAGGCCCCCTTGCCCCGGGAGCTGAAACGTCCCGGGAGCTTGAATCCTGGGGATCGCCCGCAAGCCGAGCAGGTAGCCTCTGGAGCCCATTCTCCGGCCTCCCGCACGGAGACCCAGCTTCTTCCTGGCCAGGTTCTGGTCCCCCAGCCCAATGCAACGCGCGTTTGCCCTAGTCCTGTTCGGCGGCCTCCTGGCAGCTGTCGCCTTCTTGGACCGCAGCTCCCGCGGCGCATTCGACCGGATCGAGACCGGCCTTCCTTTTCGGCTGGTGGATAGCACCGCCGAGGCCGGCCTGGAGTTCGTGCATCGCGCGGCCCGCCTGGATCCGCAGATCGACCACATCGCGGACCACATCATGGCCGTGGGCGCGGCGGTCTCGGTTGTCGATCACGACAGCGATGGACACCTCGACCTGTTCTTCACCAACTCAGAATTCGGAGCTCCCTGCGCCCTGTACCGCGGCCGCGGCGACGGCACCTTCGAGGACGTGACGGAAAGCTCCGGGCTCGAAGCCCTCAATCGCGAGGGAGATGGCGTCTGCATGGGCTCGGTGTGGGGCGACGTGGACCGCGACGGGGACCAGGACGTCTTCCTCTACCGCTACGGCCGGACCGCCCTGTTCCTGGGAGCCGGCGACGGAACCTACGAGGACGCAAGCCAGCGCGCGGGCCTCGACCACTGGATCAACTCCAACGCGGCCTGTTGGTTCGACTACGACGCCGATGGCTGGCTCGATCTGATCGTGACCGGCTACTACCGGGCCGAGCACGACCTGTGGAACATGAAGACCACTCAGGTCATGCACGACAGCGGGCAGTTCGCCGAGAACGGAGGGCGCAACTTCCTGTTCCGCAACCTGGGCGTCGATGAGTCCGGGGTTCCGCAGTTCGAAGATGTGACCGAGGCTGCGGGGCTCTCCAGCACGCGTTGGACCCTCGCGGTCGCAGCCGCCGATTTGGACGACGACGGCTGGCAGGATCTCTACCTGGCAAACGACTACAACGAAGAGGAGTGCTTTCTGAACCGCCCCGGCCCGGGGGGTGTGCGGCGTTTTGAGCCCCTGGACTTCGACTTCGACCACAACTCGAAGTCGGGCATGTCGATTTCACTCGGCAACGTGAGGAACGAGGGCCGCTTGGCCATCTTTGTGACGAACATCACAGCAGACGGTTGGCTGCTGCACGGGAACAACCTGCGGGTCAACCACGTGGCCGAGACGGGTGACCTGCTCGAACAAGCTGAGGGTGCGGCGGTCAACACGGGCTGGTCCTGGGGCGCCCACTTCGGCGACCTGGACAACGACGGGTTCCAAGACCTGGTCGTCGCAAACGGCTTCATCTCAGGCAATGATCGGCATTACTGGTATGAGGCCAGCAAGCTTGCGAGCGGCAGCGGCGAAATCCTCTCCGACGCCGCCCAATGGGCGCCCTTCGAAGGCCGCAGTCAATCTGGCTACGAACGCACGCGCGTTCTGCTCAACCATCGCGGGCGGCGCTTCGTCGAGGTCGGCGAGCAGGCGGGTGTGACCGACGTCTACGACGGCCGCGCGATTGTGCTGTTCGACGCCGACGAGGACGGACGACTCGATCTGGTCGTCGCGAACCAAAGGGCACCAGCCTTGCTGTATCGGAACCGGCCGGCAGAAGGGGCCGAAGCCGGAGCTTGGATCGCCTTGACGCTCGCGGGAACCCGCTCGAATCTGGATGCCTACGGCTCGACAGTGACGGCCCGATTCGGCAATCAGCAGCAAGTTCAGGTGGTGAGTTCCCAATGCGGTTTCTCCGCTCAGCCAGGACCGCGCTTGCATTTCGGGCTCGGTACACACACCGCGGCGGTCGACTTCGAGATTGTCTGGCCATCGGGAGAGCGGCAAACCGTCACCGGGCTCGAGCCCGGTCGCCTGCACCGGATCGTCGAACCCAACTAGACCTGATCTCTCCTATTCCGATGAGCACCTCCACCGGCGCAGCCCTCACTCCTCCCCGGTCCGGCCCGGGCGGCTTCTTCGCAGGCCTCTCCCCGAAGTGGCTGATCACGATGCTGATCACGCTGATCGTCGTGGTGGGGCAACTGCGCTTCCAAATGCTGGAGAGTCTGTGGGTCCTGCCCGTGGCAGTCGGTACGGCAGTGCTGGTCGAAATGGTGCTCTCGCGGCTGGTACGCGGGCGAATCGGCTCGATCCAAAGTGCGTACATCTCCGGCACGTCGATGACGGTGCTGACCCAGACCCAGCAGGGCTATCTATGGCCGTTTGCCCTCGGCGCCGCGCTTTCGATCACCTCGAAGTACGCCCTCACCTACAGGGGCAGGCACCTATGGAACCCGACCAACCTCGGGATCAGCCTGCTGGTGCTGCTGGCGCCGAGTTCGGTGTCGGTGTTGTCCGAGCAGTGGGGCAATGCACTGGGGCCTGTTCTCGTCGTCTGGTCGGTCGGACTCGCCGTGGCTAGCCGGGCCAAGATCCTGCACGTCACTCTGGCCTATGCGATCGCCTTCGTGGCCTTCGCAGGTCTGCGCAGCGGCATCACAGGAGGCGCGTTCCTCAACGAGCTCGCACCGATCACCGGCCCCATGTACCAGCTGTTCCTGTTCTTCATGATCACGGACCCGGCAACCACGGTTTCGAGTCGCCGGGGCCGCATCGGAGTTGCCGTCGCCATCGCCGCCGTCGAGTGCGCGATCCGGCTAGCAGGCGAGTTGGAGACCACCGGCCTGGCCGCCTCGATCCTGCTGCCGCTGCAGCAAGCGCCCCCGATCTTCGCGCTCGCCTTGGCCGGGCCCATCGCGAAGTTCTGGGACCTGCGCCGTCAGGGCCTCAGGGGTTAGCCCGAGCACCCGCTCGTAAAACAACCGCTGACAGGCTGTTTGCGCCCCTGGCAAAAGCCCCGCCAGCGGCTGCACGCCCGAAGCTCGCCCTCAAGGTCGCGGCGTCTCCTGTGGAGCCTGATCTCGGGCCTAGTGGGCTCCTCCCGAGGCCCTAGTGGCGTGGACACCTAGAACGCGCTGCGAAAAATGGCGCCTGTAGGCATACTTCAAGTGTTCCCGAGGGAACGATCGGGACACTCCGTCTCGACGGCTCCCCTGCGCATTTGCCCATGATTCGACCCTCCCTCACAGCTTCCCTGGCCCACTCGATCCTTGTCGCTGCATTCGCGGTTTCCGCTGCGGCCTACCCCGGCGCGGAAACCCCAGAGCAGAATTTCCTGATTCTGCTCGCCGATGACTTGGGAGTCGACCTGGTCGAGTGTTACGGAGTCGGAAACGACGCCCCGCCAACCCCAAGCATCGGCAAGCTTGCGACGATGGGCTTGAAGTTCATCAACACCTGGTCCTACACGCGCTGCTCACCTTCGCGAGCCACGCTTCAATCCGGGCGGTTCGGCTTCCACACCGGGATCGGCACCGGCGTCGTCGACAACCCCGGCCACTTCGGACTTCCGCTCGAGGAAACGCTGCTGCCCGAACTCCTCGACGCGACGCACGTCTCCGGCTGCTTCGGAAAGTGGCACCTACAATCCCCGGATGTTGGCGGCGCGATGGCTCCCAACCTGCAGGGCTACGACCACTATTCCGGCGCACTGGACATCATTCGCACGGAAGAGGAGTACTTCGCGTTTGAGAAGACCACGAACGGCGTGCCGGAGATGGTCGAGGAGTACATCCTCACGCACACGGTCAACGACGCGCTCGAGTGGATCGGAGAGCAGGACGGACCATGGCTGTGCTCGCTCAATCTGCACGTCCCCCACGCCCCTGTCCACACGCCGCCTACGGAGCTGCATAGCTTCGGCACCGACCTGCCCGACGACCGAACGAAGTACAAGGCTGCGGTCGAGGCCATGGACACCGAGATTGGTCGGATGTTGGCCGAGCTCGGAGGTGAGGTTCTCGCAAACACCACCGTGATCTTCATGGGTGACAACGGAAGCGAGCCCGCGCTTTCCCCGCCCCCGATCACCCAGTCCAACGGCAAAGGCACGCTCTACGAGCCGGGAATTCGCGTTCCGATGATCGTGGTGGGCCCAGACGTGGCGCAGCCGGGCCGAGAGATCCTCGGCGTGACCTGCATCACCGATGTGTGGGCCACGCTAGCCGAGATCGTGGGCGTCGATACGACTGGGATTCCGACCGATTCGATCAGCTTCCTGCCGCACCTGAACAGTAGCGCTCTCCTGGGCGCTCCGGTTCGCAGCTATGCGTTCGTCGAGCGGTTTATCCCGAATGGAATCGGTCCCAACCCAGATGCCTTCCGGGCCATCCGGAACCAGCGCTTCAAGGTGCACCGCACCCCGACCGGCGACGAGTTCTACGACCTCGCGCTCGATCCCCTCGAGAACAACAACTTGCTCGACACGGGCACCCCGCTTCTGCCGGCTTTCGATGCCATCTATCAGGATCTCGTAACCGAGCTCGAGGCGATTCTGGCTTCCTAGGTCCGAGGGGCTGCCAAGCAGTCCAGCGCGGAATTCAGGCGCGCGGCCGGCGGCAGGATTTAGCCGCGAGGTTCTCGAGGCCTGCTCGGTCCCCAACACCTGGGGGCCAGGGGCGCACAACGCGGGCGGTGCCCCCCAGGGATGGGGGGCACCGCCCGCGCGACGTTCTCGGGGTAGCTCTCCGGTGTGGGACAGGCGCGGCGAGCGCGAAAAAGTTTCCGAGCCCCGCAGCCGAACAGATGGGCAGCCTGCCGCGTGCTCCGAGCGACCCCGCCTGATCTCAGGCCTTCGCTGGACGCCAACCGTCTCGCACCCCGATTCCTCCTCACGGTCCATGCGTGTCCCGATCCTGATCACCGCCTTCGCTGCTACGAGCTGCTCCGCTCCTCAACTGGAGTTGATCCCCCGCTTCCAGGTGTTCGATATCGAGGGAGATTTTGCCGCGGACGCCGCAGGCCTGATCGGAACCAACAGTCTAGACGGACTCGGGATCGACGATGACCCGATCGAGTTCAGTCCGCGGGTCGACTTCAAGATGGGCCCGTTCGAAATCACCGCGGACTACCTGGACGTGGCGTATTCCGGTTCTGGCGAGGTGGAGACTTCGATCGACTTCAATGGTCAGACCTTCATGGTCGGAACCACGGTCAACACCGATCTGGACCTCAAACTCGCCCGAGCCAGCGCAACCTGGGACTGGGTCCCAACCGACCTGGTCGACTTCGGCCTGGGAGTCGGCGCGGCCTACACCAAGGCGTTCGCGTCGGTCCGCGAGACCGGGCTCGGGAACCTGGCTACGACTGAAGAAGAAGCCCCCTTCCCCTTCCTCGCCGCCCGTGCACGGGTAGCCCTAGCCGATGTCTCCGTGGAAGTCCTCGCCGGCTACCTGTCCTTCGAATACGACGACGTCGACGCTTCCTACCTGGACATCGATGCCCTTGCTCGTTGGGCGGTGATCGGTGGCGACGAGCACTTAGCTCTCAGTCTGCTGGTCGGCTACCGCTTCCTCGACCTCGATCTTGAGTACGTCGACAGCGGCGACAATGTGAAGATCGACGCGGAGCTCCAGGGCCCCTACGCAGGCCTCAGCCTTACCCTCTGAGGAGGGATCGGGCGGTCCCCCCCGCCGCCCTACCTAGCGTCCGCCGCGCAACGGAACCCAACGTTGTTGCTGGCGTCCCGTTCGAGCTTGAACTGCCGCTCGCTGGGCCGGTAGCCCTGGCAGTAGTTTTCGGCACACAAGAAACTCCCGCCCCGAATCTGGAAGTCCAGGCCGGGCTCGGTCAGAACGCTTCGCGGCTCGTGCAAGGACGCGACCGGGCCTTCTCCGCGCTGGGTGGAGACCCACTCCCAGACGTTGCCGGAGACGTCGTGAAGGCCATACCCGTTGGCCGGAAACGTCCCAACCGGCGCCGTGCTGGCGAAGCCATCCTCGAGTCGATTGAGCTCGGGAAAAACGCCCTGCCAACAGTTGGCTTGAAACACGCCGCCAGGGCGTAGATCGTCTCCCCAAGCGTACGGCGCGGCTACGAGGCCTCCGCGGGCGGCCCATTCCCATTCGGTCTCGGTCGGGAGCCTGAGGCCAGCCCAAGCCGCGAAGGCCTGCGCGTCGGCGAACGAGACGTGCACCACGGGATGGGTTCCTCGCGACTCGATGGAATCGCCCGGCCCAAGCGGATGCTGCCAGTCCGCACCCCGAACAATGCTCCAGCCCTGACCGGGAGTGAAGACCACCGAATCGCCGATGCGTTCGGCGTCGGTGACGTGGCTGGTGGCTGAGACGAACTCGGCGAATCGGTCGTTGGTGACTTCATGCGCCTCGATCCGAAACGCGGCGACGTCGACTGCGATTCCGGTCAAGCTTGGCCGGCGTTCGTCACCGGCTCCAGCCAGAAGCTGTCCGGCGGGAATGAAAATCAAGCCGTCGGCGGACTCGGCCGCGGGTACCGCTGATGCTTGGACAACAGGCTCCTGAGTGCCCGAGTTCTGAGGGCCGGAATCCTGGGGGCCAACTCCCTCTGAACTCGAGCTGAGTTCGGCTGAGGGCGCGCAAGCAGCGAGGGTCCCGCATGCAAACGCGAAGACCAGATGGGGAATGGGCTGCATGGCAGCGTTCAGCATACCAACCCAGTAGGAGCGCCCCCGGATCGCACACCTTGCAGAAGAACTCGAGCTGTTGTGCGCGCATCCGAGCGCACTCGCCCGGATAGAAGCACTCCGGCCAAAGGGAAGCCTCTCGGAGCGCGCGGAATCACACGGCAAAAAGAGAGAGGAGAACGCCCCCCCGGGGTTCTCCTCTCAGAACGACCCGAAGTTCGGATCGCGTGATCCCGACCTGCCCAGTCGGGATTTGCCTGTCGGCTGCGGGTGTATAGGACGGTTCGCTCGGGCGGGTAACCGTGTCGCTTCCGAATTCGAAACGGTTCGATTTTGGAGAGTGTTCGTGAACGGGGTGCCACCGCGCCGGAAGGCCCTTGCAGGCCGATCGGTCAGGGTTTGCGTTACGAACCCGTGACGGGTGACGCCGTGGCCTTTTCCCCAGCCAAGGGGAGCTCCCCCCGGTGGACGAAGAGGACGAAAGCCGAACACAGGGCTGTCACAATCGCCATGACGAACATGGTGCCGCCGTCGCCCGTCCCATCAGGGCCGATGAGCTCAACCCCGAGCTTCGCCAGGTGCGTACCGATCGCCCCGCCCATGACAGCAAGCGTGAGCAACGCACCCAGCGCTCGCGTCTTGGGAACCAAGAGCAGCACAGCTGCGACCAACTCGATCCCCGCCGTTGCGTAACGTCCGAGCGGTTCGGCGCCGAGCTGCTCGAACAGCGTCACACTCTCTGCAGCACCGGCAAATTTGAAGCCGGCAACCTGCAACAAAATGAGAGCGGCGATGAGACGGGGAATGAAGGTCTTGAGGGGTCGCATGGTTCTTGGATTTGGCAACGAGCCAGATTCGCTGTCGGTGCTGGATTACGCCGAACCCTCCATTTGCGTGACTCGGCAGGCGGAGGATACGGACTCGCTTTGCCACCGCCTTACCCCGGTTTACGCCCGGTCGAGGCGTCCCTCTCGGGTTTGGTCCCCTCCGAATTGGGCCCCCCGGGTTTGGCCCAGCAGGTTCTGCTCGCCGCTCCCTCCGCTTCCTGGAACTGGCTGCCCGCGGGCCGAGCTTTGCCCGGCGGCCCGGAGCCCCCCCAGCCCAGGCTTCGCCAGCGCCCGGTCTGAACCGGCGGCCAGGACCTGTCGCACCGTCCAGCCCCCCGGCGGTGAGTCCCCGAAAGCGTGGATGGGCGATGAGGGAGTCGAACCCACGACTTCTTCCTTGTAAGGGAAGCACTCTGACCAACTGAGTTAATCGCCCGTCTGGTCCGGGAGCATACCAGCCCCGAGGGCAGCCCCAGGGGCCTTCCAGGCCGCTTCTGAGCCTCACGGATGCTCTCAGCATGGCTTGGAGACCCTCCTGAGCCGTCCCGAGGGGCTTTCCGCGGGTATTCTTCGGGGCTCGGCCCTGCCCCCCGAAGCACCGCATCCCTTCCCACCGACCCGCGAGCCCCCCTCACCTCCCTTTTCCATGCGAATTGCCGTCATCGGAACCGGCTACGTCGGCCTTGTCGCCGGAACCTGTTTCGCCGAGAGCGGGAACACCGTTACCTGCGTCGACATCGACGAGTCCAAGGTCAAGAAGCTGAACGACGGGATCGTACCGATCTACGAACCCGGCCTCGAAGAGCTCCTCCGCCGCAATCACAGCGAGGGGCGCCTTCGGTTCACCTCCCAGTACGCCGATGCGGTTCCCGACGCCGAAGCCGTGTTCATCGCGGTCGGCACGCCGCCCGACGAAGACGGCAGCGCCGACCTCAAATACGTCCTGGCCGCAGCCCGGACGATTGCTGAGCACATGACCGGCTATACGGTGATCGTCGACAAGTCGACCGTCCCGGTGGGCACGGCCGCCAAGGTCCAAGAAGCCGTGGCTGGCTCGACCCAACACGAATTCGACGTGGTCTCAAACCCCGAGTTCCTGAAAGAAGGCGCCGCCATCGACGACTTCCTGAAGCCCGATCGAGTGGTCATCGGCTCGAACTCCAAGCGAGCCGCCGAGGTCATGGACGAGCTGTACACACCGTTCGTCCGCACCGGCAACCCGATCTTGCACATGGACATCGCGTCGGCCGAGCTGACCAAATACGCGGCCAACGCCATGCTGGCCACCCGGATCTCGTTCATGAACGAAATCGCGAACATCTGCAATCGGGTCGGTGCAAACGTCGACCGGGTTCGCCAGGGGATCGGGTCCGACGAGCGGATCGGCTCCAAATTCCTGTTCGCCGGTCTCGGATATGGAGGCTCCTGCTTCCCCAAAGATGTGCAGGCGATCGTGAAGACCGCTGCCGACCTCGACTACGAGTTTCAGATCCTGCAGGCCGTCGAGTCGGTCAACGAGAAGCAAAAGCGGCTCCTGTTCGACCGGGTCGTCGAGCACTTTGGAAGCGACCTCAAAGGCAAGAAATTCGGCATGTGGGGCCTGTCCTTCAAGCCCAACACCGATGACATGCGCGAGGCTCCCGCACTGGTTGTCATCCGTGCGCTGCGCGAAGCTGGCGCCGAGGTCACCGTTTACGACCCCGAGGCCATGGAAGAGGCCAAGCGCCACCTGGCCGAGTCGGTCACCTACGCCAAGAACCCGATGGAAGCCATCTCCGGGGCCAACGCCTTGATCCTGGTCACCGAGTGGAACGAATTCCGGCGCCCGGACTTCCGGGCGATTCAGGAGGCGCTGGTCGAACCGGTGATATTCGACGGTCGCAACATCTACCGCCGGCCAACCCTCGAGGGCCTCGGATTCACCTACTACGGCATCGGCACCTGATCCCAGGAGGGTACCGGAAGGTCCAGCACGCGCCGGGCGGCACGGCCCGCCCGCCGCGAGGTGCCCCCGGCAAGGGAAGCGCCCCGCCCGCCCACGAGGGCTGGCGGGGCGCTTCGGTGATGTCGCGGAATGCTCGGAAGACGTGACGCGCGGCTCTGTGGCCCCGTACGGGGGGCCATCCGAAGAAAGATCAGCGCCGCAAACGCGTCTTCACTCTTCCTAGGTGCGCGATCGACACGCTTAAGTCAAGAACTTGCGCGAGTTCTCTTTTGTACGGTTCAAGAAAGGGAACAGCGCTGCGCGCACCTTCACCGTTTTTGATGCAGTTCCGTGAAGGACGGAACCGCACGGCGCAGTTCGCGCGTCGCGATCGCGAGCTGCAATTCGTCGACGGCTGACATGCGCACGAGCGCGCGCCGAATCCGCTCTCCGTCCGGCGTTAGCACGCTTGCAGGGTCCTTCCAGCGCATGCGAGCCGCATGCAGCCAGCCTGCTGCACCTTCAAGATCCTTGCGTTCCACGGCGTCGAGAGCCAGTCGGTCAAAGGCAGCAACCCCGACCTCCCAACAGTCTGTTTCGGTCGCAAGAGCCGCCCACCGGCGGCTAGCCTCTTCGTGTCGACCCGTTTCTTGTAGGGAACGAGCCAGCCACAATCGGGCCTGTTCGCGCTGTACGCACGGTTGCGGTCCGCTCGCAACTCCTGCCGGTTCCGAATCCGGTTGTTCCAAAAATCGTGCGTAGAGATCCGCCGCGCGCCCGTGTTCCCCGCAGCGCCGCGCGGCCTGGGCAGCCTCGTAGAGCGCTTCCCTGCGCAGCCGCGCGGTGTCGTTTGAACCAAGCAGATGCTGCTCCCAGGCCGCGAAAGCCTCTCGATCGCATCCCAGGCTCGCCAGGAGCTTGCAGCGCTCCGCGGAGAGCCCAACCCGGGTTTCGGGCCCAAAAGCCGCAGGAGCGGCCTCCAGCGCGTCCTCCAGGGCTTCACACAACTGAAGGCGTGCCACAAGCCTCGAACGCCCTTCGAGCGCCTCGCAGGCCCCGCGAAGCCCTGCGACGTGCTCCAGGGGTCCTTTCTCGCGAATAGCCCCATCTTCCTCGAGCCTCGCCGCCAAGGTCCCCGCAAGCAGCCACGGCAGGACCAACAGCCCGGCTGCATGCAACGCGAGTCGAGTGGAACCAGCAGTGCTTTGCACCCGAACGCTCATGCGGCCACCCCGGCCCGGCGCGTCCCGCTGGACAGCGCGGGCTCCGCCTGCGAAAGCTCCTGCTTGCCGAACAAGCGCTCCAAGCAGCGGCGACGCAGGCGCCGGCGGGCGCGGTACAGCCGCACCTTGACGACCCCGGTCTGAACGCCGAGCTGCTCCGAGATCGCGTTGCAACTTCCACCGCCGGCGCTGTAGTAAGCGAGCAGCACCTCGCGATCCATCTCGCTGGAATCGGCGAGGATTCCGCGGATCATCGCCAGCAGCCACTGCTTCCCGTAGGGCTGGCCCCCGAGCCACAGCTCCTCGTCATCGTCGATTCCAACCGACGGGCCGGGATCCGGGCTGCACAACTCGAACAACTCGTCCCCGGCCTCACTCACTTCCCTTCGGCGGTGGGACCTGCGCCGCCGGTCGGTCAAAACGTTGGCCGCGATCGTCCGCAGCCAGGGCTCGATCCGCGCCGGCCACCTCGGCGTGCTCCGGTAGCGGACAGCCCGGAGGAGCGTCTCCTGGACGACGTCCTCGGCATCGTGCCGGCTTCCGCAACGGCGTTCGAGAAACCTCAAAAGCGAGTCCCGATGGGGCTCAAGCTCCGCAAGCGCCTGCCCGAGCAGGGCGCCCCGGGGCGGGACGGGGGCGACTCGATTCGGACCGAGCGGCGCACAGGCCGCGCTTGCGGCCGGAGGCGAAGGCGTGGTGAGGGTGGTGAGGGAAGAGCTCATCTTCAGGACGGGCGGGGGGCAAATCGGTCGCCGGAGCGAACTCCCCGAACGTTCGGGGCGCACTCCACGAAACGACGCACCCGGCGTTCGGAGTCCCGGGCCCCTCCGGCGCGGCAGCCAAAGCGGGGCTTAGCGACTTGGAATTCGCCGATTCCCCGGGACCCGCCGGACTCCGCTCCCGGTCCGCTGTCCCCTTGGCCGTGGCAACCCGCGACAAGCGAACCCCCAAGGGCCGGAAGGCACCTCCCAATCCATCCACATGCGCGCTGTGGCTCCCCACTTCGAAAATCGCCGGCCCCGATCTGGTTTTCTCGCCCCCCCAAACACAGCAGCCCCGCGCATCGCGCGGGGCTGCTGTCTTCCCAAACTGCATGGCGGCCTCAGCGAGCCAAGGAGCGGGCGTCCTCAGCCCACTTGCTGCCGCGGTAGCGGGAGCGCAGGGAGCGCGCTAGCTTGCGCTGGCGGGCCAGCTCCTCGGGAGCCTGGGTCACGCCGTGCAGTTCCTTCGAGCACAGAGCCGCGAAGTACATCGCGCGGGCCGCGTAGCCGCTCTGCTCGGGATACAGGATGACGACGCGCATGTACTGCATACGCGCCGAGCTCAGCCCTTCAGCGTCTTTGCTCGCCGTCGCGCGCAGATACAGAACGTCGCCGCGCCCAGCCGTCGCGCCGGCCAAAACCGCCTCAGCGACGTTCTCGCCCTCGATCGCCGTCTCGAAGTAGTCCTCGGCGGCGTCCAGGTGGTTCGCGCGCTCCGCAGGCTCCACGTCGGCCATGACCAGGTGCGCTTCGCCCAGCTTGAGCTGTGCGTCGAGTTGGACCGCCGGAAGGCTCGCGGTTTCCTCCAAGAGCTTCTCGAGGCGCTCCAGCCGCTCCTTGGGCGACAAGCCGCCGTTGTACTGCAGGCGCGCGAGCTCGACGCGGCGCGTGTGCACCTCGCCTAGCCCGAGCGCATCGATTTGCTCTTCGAATCCGTCGAGGGCGGCCAGCGCTTCGACCTCGCGGCCGGCATTCGCGTGGGCCCGAGCTTTGGCCAGGTGTGCCCCGGGCATGAACCGCGTGTCCGCAAAGTTGGCCAGCAGGCGATCCACGGCGGCAACGACCCCGTCGTGGGCCCCCTGGGACTCCTGCAGCTCGACGATCCGTGTCGCGGCGTAGGCGGCCGACCACGGGTGCTTCTTGAGCGGCTTGTCGTTGCCTTCGAGCACCCCGTCCAGGAACAGCGTCAGCTCGTAGATCGCCTGCCCTAGATCCCCGGACTCGACCGAGATGTCGGCTTCGGCCAGGAGGTCGGGCAGGCTGTCGTACTCGACCCGAACGACCTCCTCGGTCGGCACGGTCCGCTCCTTGTTGCCCTTGTCCTTGTAGGTGATCTCCGCCAACCCCTCCAACACGATCGTGCGGGCCTCGAGTTCTTCACCGGAGACCAGGTAGATCGTGTCAGCGGCCGCGGTCCCTGCAGCCAGGGCGCACAGGGCGAGGGACGAGAGAGCGGTGGGGATACGCATCGACAGGAAGGAAAGAAGTTGAGAGTCGGGTTGGGGCGTCAAAAGAGTCCGGCAGGCGGGAACGGGGCGCGCAGCGATCCGTTCACGGCTCCTACGCAATCTGGGGACGGCCGGCTACAGGTGGGGAAGACCCCTGGGCTCTGGTCGGCCCAGCACGCCAGCTAGGGCGCCGCGAGGGGCGACGAGAATAGGAGCGTCCGGGAAAGACTGTCAAACGGCGAACCGCCGAAGCCGCAGATGTCTTGGCGGCCCCCCGAGCCCCTCAAGGCCCGTTTCGCTCCCCTTGCCCGGAACCCGGCAGCCCGCTCTCCGTCCAAGGGCCTCCCAGGCAGGTCCACTCCCAGGAATCCCCGCCCCCTGGCCACCGCACAAGCAAACGGTCCCCAAGCTGGACGCCTGAAACAGTCCTGCGCGCGACGCCGGGTTCCTGGTCCGACGCCCAAGGCGGGGTTCAGCAGCTCACGCTCGATGCCGGATGGTGCTTCGCAAACCGCGTCAAGCCCAAGGCGAGCGCCTCGCCGGGAACAACACGGGACACGCCGTGGAGCTGCGCTGGTTGGAGCAGGTCTCCGGCGACCGAAGATCGACACGACGTCGGATCCTCGCACTCGCCGTAAGTAGCTCTCGGGTCGTCGCGCATGGAGGACCGCCGATTCAGATGCGCGGGCCCCGCAGAAAATCCTGAATTCGTAAGTTTCCGCGCAAACCGATTCGAGATGCACGCCATCGGGTGGTAGGGGAGCAACAGATGCTCTCCAACACTTAACCCAAGAGTATCCAATGAAATCTATCCAGCCTCGTTGCTTCTTCACTCTCTCCCTAACCCTTGGTCTTGCTTCGCAGGCCTTTGCGGGAACCCTTCAAACTCAAACGGCTCCTGAAGACTCGTTTGGTATCTACTCGCAACCGATCAACGGCCAGGTTCGCACCCTGAAACAAGGGGAAATCTTGCGAGATGACATGGTCGTCGAAAACTTGTTCGTTCCAGCCGAGGTCACCGCCTTCGTAGCTGGAGACGTACACATCACCGCCGTACGGACGATCCGAATTGACGGTCACATCGAGGTTGCGCCCATCCCGTCGTTGGAGCGCCCCAGAGACAGCTGGGACCTGAACGATCTGAACCGTGACGCACCCAACTTGGGCTTGGCGGCAGCGGAGTGGATCAACATCCGTGGACAGGTCTCGGGCGCGCGCGGCGCTGACTTGGTCAACCTCGATGACACGGCGCTTGCCGGTCAGCGCGGCGGAACCGGAAGCACGATCTATCTCGAAGCCCCCTTGGTTTGGGTGGACGGTCAGGTACGAGCTGGTGCCGGAGGGCACGCCGCCGCCGGCGGAATCGGGGGCCAGGGTGGATCGGTTCTCGTCCACGGTCGATTGCTGACCTACGACCTGGACCCGACCTTCCCCGAGATCCTCGGCGGAGCGGGCGGCCCGGGAGGTCGCGGGCTCTCCCCGGAACTCATCAACGGAACTCTCGTTGGCGGAATCGAGGCGGGCCGCGGCGGAAACGGAGGCGACGCGCTTTCGCTCCTCAGCGATGTTCAGCCGGTCTGGGAGGTTCTTTCCAATCCGTCCCGTGAGCTGGGCTCGACGGCCCCTGCATGGGACGGCTTTTTTCTGGGGGACGACTCCGGCAACAACCCGTGCGCGAGTGGCGCCGATGGCGCTCATGGGGGCGACGCGGCGGGCGGCCATGGAGCCACGGGCGGACAAGGAGCGCACGGCAGTTCCTCTTCGCCCCAAGGTCGCAAGGGCGCCACAGGCGGAACGGGCGGAGACGGCGACGCCTCTGAGCACGTAGGCGCCAACGGAGGGACTGGCAAGACTTGCTGCAGCCCCCCTACGGTTGGTGGGAACGGAGGCCGAGGTGGTCAGGGTGGAGCAGGCGCAGGGGGCAAGGGCGGAACTGGAGGCCAGGGCGGCAACGGGTTCTTCGACGTCGAGAAGCAAAGCTACGTCGGTGCAGCCGGGATGGGCGGCGATGGCGGTCCGGGCGGCGACGGCCTGTCGGCAAACGGTGGCATGGGAGGAAACGGTGGCGATGGGTCCCAGGGAGGCCTTGCCGGTAATGGAGGCGCAGCGCCCGCGGGCGTCAGAGGGCCTGGCGGAGCTGGCGGAGCAGCGGGCATCGGCTCCGAGCCGGGGGGCTCCGGAATCACCGGTCCGCAGGGCGGTCAATCCACCGGACAGCACGGGGCGAACGGTGCCCCCGGCGAGCAGTGCCCGAAATCCGATGTCGAAGAAGAAAAGGACGAAGAAGAAGAAGGCGAGGGCGAGGGCGACAACTAACCCGAGGAAGCGACCTTCCCCTCACGCCGGAGGAACCTCCTAAGTAGGCAAAGCGACGAAGTGCTCGGGCGCATCTCACGCCCGGGCACTCACTTGCCTAGCTCGATGGCCGCGGCGCTTTCCCCAGCAGCCTCAGATTTTGGGAGGAGCAGGCGACCGCCGGACCCGAAGTCCCGTCAGTTTCCAAGACGCCTGATTCGGATCATCTCGGCCACCACGCTGACCGCGATCTCTTCGTGGCTTCGCGCTCCGATGGGGAGGCCCATCGGACTTTGGACCTTCTCGAGGAATGCCTCGGGGACCCCTCGCTCGCCCAGCTGCTCGAACAGGGTCGCGCGCTTGGCTCGGGAGCCAATCATGCCCAGGTAGCGCGGCGAGCAACCGGCTTCGGAGAGCGCCGCGAGCACATCGCCGTCGCGGTCGTGACCGCGGGTACAGACAACCAGGAAGTGGCGGTCGGCAGGCGCTAGCTGTGCGGCCAAGTCCGGGAAACTACCGGTCAGATGCTCGTGCGCATCCGGGTGCCGGTCGCGGGTCGCGAACTCGGCCCGGTCGTCGCAGACCGTGATATGAAAACCCGCTGGGCCGGCTACCCGAGCGATCGCAGCCGAGACGTGCCCGCCGCCGAACAGGACCAATTTGGGTTCGGTGATCGGCTCCACGTAGATCTGTAGCTTGCCTCCGCACACGAGGCCCGAGTCGGGGTAGTCGCGCTCGTTGAGAGCGAATTCGAGCATGCGCGAGCGGTCGTCGTCCATGGACTCGAGAGCCGCTTCGAGCACCTCGGCTTCCAAGCACCCGCCGCCCACCGTGCCAAGGAACGTGCCGTCCCGGCGAACGAGCATTTTCATGGCGGTCTTACCGGGCGTGGAGCCCTGGGTCGACACGATCGTGCACAGCGCACAGTCCTTGCCCGAGTTGCGCAGGCGAACCAGCTCGGCGTAGATGTCGCTCACGAACCCAGCTCCAGGTCGCCGGAGACCACCATGGCGGAGGCCAGCTCGCGCGCCCGCTCCGGCTCTACCCATTCCGCCACCAGCGCGAGCGCGAACTCCATCGCGGTGCCGGCCCCCTGACTCGTGATCAGGTTTCCAGAACGCACTACGGACCGGTCCGCCACGACGGTCGCCGCCCCCAGCTCACCGCGCACGCTGGGGTGACTGGTCAATTCCGAGCTGGCCTCGATGCCAGCCGCAGACAGGACGGTCGGGGCGGCGCAGATGGCCGCCACGGTCTTTCCGCGATCGGAAAGCCGCTTCACGATCGCGAGCACCCGCGGATCCTCGCGCAGGGCCACCGTCCCCGGCATCCCGCCGGGCAGCACGATGGCTTCGGGCCAGTCGCTGGCGACCTCGTCCAACTCACCGTCGGGAACGACGGAGATTCCATGGGAGCCGATCGCAGGGCCCGCCGCGAGTCCGGCCACGAAAACCTCGATCTCCGCCCGGCGCAGGACATCGATGATGGTCACGGCTTCGATCTCCTCGAAGCCCGCGGCCAAAGGAACAAGAACGCGAGGGGTCCGGTCGCTCATGCCACAGAGGATACGCCCAAAGGCCTTGGGCCTAGCGGGAACCCGGCCCGGCAACGGCAGGCCGCGATGGCCTCCATCGACTCTCTGGGGCTGGGCAAAAAATGCGTTGCCGGCCCAACCGCTCCGGCGTCCCCCCCCAAACATCACCCCCAAGCACCTGCTCCGGGGATCGGTTCAGCCGGCGCGCCGCGAAGAGGTACCTTGGCGCGGATTCTCCCGCAACACTCGCGCCTGACAGTCCACTCCCGAATTGGTCCGCACGTCGATCACCGGATGACGCTTGGAGCGGATCCCGAATGCCCGGCAGCCGTAAGGCCAATCGCGATTGTAAGTCAAGACGAACGAACGACAGCCGTTGCAGGTGGGGCGCGAGCTCGGTTGCTTCACGGATCGTTCATCGGTGCTTCGAAGCACCGGTCGTGAGCCCACGGTTCGGCTCAGGCCGAGGATCGGGACGGCCGTCTCCGCCAGCCTAGCCGGGAAGGCCAGCGGGCCGTCACTCGCCCTTGCCGTGCTCCGCGGGCTCCAAATCCACCCCGAGTCCGAGGGTCAGCCGGTTCGCGAACGCGAAGTACCCAACGACCAGATTCGCGTGGAGGATCTCCGCATCGGTCACTCCCTGGGTTCGCAGCGGCGTGAGATGCTCCTCGCGCAGCTCGGCCGGCGCATCGTTGAGCCGAACGGCGTAGTCGAGCAGCGCCCGCTCGCGACCGGTGAGCGGGGCGGTCGCGACATCCTCGCGGACCGACCGGGCAAAATCTTCTCCGCGCGAGGTCTTGGACAGTGCGGCCAGACCGGCCGCGTGATGCTCGACTCAGTAGAGGCAGCCGTTTCGCAGGGAAACGACGACGCCGATGATCTCTCGCTCGATCCGCGACAAGGGTCCGGGTTCGCGCAAAATGCCCTTGTAGAACGCCAGATGCTGTTCAAGCGTGTGCGGAATCAGAGCATGAATGCGCAGCACATGATCGAGTCCGTCGCCCGAGTCCGGTAGACCCAGCTTTCGATAAACTTCGGTGAGCTGTTCTGCCGCTTCGCCGGTCGGTTGGTGCCCGATCCAGGCAAAGGCGTCGTCTCCCGCTGTTCGGTCCGCGGTCATTCGCCGACCGCACGTAGCTCGGAGTCCTTGGGTTCCAGCGAAGCTACCTGACTCGATTCCCCGAGCGAGCGCGCGGGTATGCCAACCACTGTTTCGCCGGACGGAACATCTTTGAGAACCACAGCGTTGGCGCCAACCTGGGCTCGATCCCCCAGCACGATTCGGCCGAGCAGTACGGCACCGGCGCCAATATTGACGGCGCGTCCCAGCCGCGGAGCGTGGTAGGGATGCTCAAGGTGCCGGTTGCCGAGGGTGACGCCCTGCCGGAGAACGCACTCGTCGCCGATGATGGAGGACCCATGTACGACGATGCCGTGCTGGTGTTCAAAAATCACCCGTCGCCCGATCCAGGCTGAGAACGGAAGTTCGATTCCATACCGATCGCGACAGTGGCGGAAGAGGAAGCGGTACACGAGGCTGAGCGGGGCACGCAGGATGCGCGAGCGCACGCCCATGCGCCATACGCCGAAGCGGTGCACGGCCAGCGCGCGAAAACCCGGGCGCATCCAATCGCCTTCGTGGGCCGCGAGGTCTTCCTTCCAAATTCCGAACAGCCCGATCTCGGCGTGGACCGGCTCCAGCTCCAGGCTCGGCACAGCTCCCGGAGGCAGCCCATCGGGCAACTGCCCGGAGAGGCTGGCGGGACGCGGCGTGGAGGGGCTCATGGATTCGCGACGGACGGGCTCGTTGACCCCCCGAGATCTATCGGCCGGGGAACCGGCGCCAGGAGGAGCGAGGCTAAGGTTTTCCCGCCGATGGGTACCAGGGGAAGCCTCTGGGCGAGCGGTCCAGAAGCCCAAAGAGTGTGCCGGATCGAACCTCGATCCGCCTCCCCTCGGACGCCGGAGCAGCCTTCCAGGGCTCTCACCTGGGCCACCTGGCGCCATTTCCCCGCCCGAACACCGCCCGCGGGGGGCGCAGCAGACCCAAGCGGGGCACTCGCTCGCCGGATGCCTCCCTCGCCGTCCGAGCGGGGGCGGGGCTGGCTCCTGCTAGGCCTGACATGCAGGAGCCATAAAACAGACACAAGTGCCGGCAAAGCACTTCATACCAATCCCCCACGGGCGCCCCCAGCGGTCTATCCTTGTAGCCCGGGCCCACACAGGCCCGCCCGGCCGGGGGTTTGAAGGCGAGAAGCGTGCGCGATGGCGTGGTTCGGCTCGCCAAACAACCTCGATTCGAACTCTCTGAGCCGATTCCACACTTGTCCCAGATGACTCTTCTGATGCACCACTCTCTACCCGCGAGCCTAGCGGTCGGAGTCGCCCTTGCCCTTCCGGCGACGGCTTCCGACCTCACGGTCGACGGTCAAACCGACGCGAACGTCGCAATCGGCACCTCGACGACTCTAACGCTGACCGGCGGCGCAGCCCTTCCGGCCATCATCGCCTTCGACGTCGACCCCGGGCCCGTCGCCCTGTTTGGCGAGACCATCCCGCTGGGCCTCACCCCGGCGTTTGCCGTTCTCGTCCAAGGCAGCACGGATGCTCTTGGCTCCTTCAGCTCGACCATCCCGGTCTTCAACAACCCTGGCTTCATCGGCCAGCAGTTGTTCCTGGCCGGCGTCCTGGTGGATCCCGCGGATCCGAACCTGCTCGACATTTCCGATGGAGCCTCGATCACCTTCGTAGCCGCTTCCGTCGATCCGACCGAAGCTGAGCTCGCAGGCAAGGTGCGCACCGTCGCGCCGTTCTTCGACTGGGTCGGCGTTGTCCCCGAGGGCGATCCCCTCGACGTCGCGATCGATCCGAATCGCTACGCCGGGCTCGTCGGAACCGACGTGGATCTGTACGTCACCGAGGATCGCGATGCGGCCCAGTGGTCTGCCAATCCCAGCCTGACCGATCTCTCCTCTTCGGGAGCTGAGACCGTCACGATCAGCGCGGGCGACTTGACCGACAACACGTTCACCCTCGACGCCGGCCTGCTTTCAGGTGACGGTGGCGAGAGCCTCGGAGTCGCCTACGACATCGTGGTCGACGCCAACCAAAACGGCGTGCTCGACTCCGGCGACCTGATCGACGGCGGCATCGACACCGCGGGCATCTACATCACGCGGGACCCCGCTCTGCCCGGTCCCCACTCGGTCATCGAGGCCCTGTACACCGGCGGCACGTTCCTTGGGCAGAACCTGTTCTACCCGAGTGACATCGCCGAGCTGACCGACGCGCCGATTGTGATCGTCAGCCACGGCAACGGTCACAACTACCAGTGGTACGACCACATCGGCGAACACCTCGCCTCCTACGGCTACGTGGTCATGTCGCACCAGAACAACACGGTCCCGGGTGTCGGCCCGGCCGCGACCACCACGCTGACCAACACCGAGTTCTTCCTCGCCAACCTCGACTTGATCGAAGGCGGCGCTCTCGAAGGACACATCGACGTGAACAACATCACCTGGCTCGGCCACAGCCGAGGCGGTGAGGGCGTCGCGATCGCTTGGGACCGTATCGTGGACGGCACCTACATTCCCGAGAACTTCGCTCCCGACGACATCGTGCTGATCTCCAGCATTGCGCCGGTCGACTTCCTTGGAACGGACACCAGCAACCCGCACGCCAAGCCGTTCCACCTGTGGGTCGGCGGAGCGGATTCGGACGTCACGGGGTGTGCGAACACCAACATCGTCCAAAGCTTCCACCTGTACGGTCGCGCCACCAACCAGCGCCAGGGCATCTCGCTCTACGGCGCCGGTCACGGTGACTTCCACAACGGCTCCGGCGGCGCGTTCGCCACCGGACCGTGCCTGGTCGGCCGTCCGATCGTCCACGGAGTCATGCGCGGACACCTGTTCCCGCTCGTCGAATTCCACCAGCGCGACAACCCCGCCGGACTCGACTACCTGTACCGGCACTTCGAGGACCTTGCTCCCCAAGGCGCTCCGCTCACGAACCCGTGCTTGATCGTCAACCTCCAGTACCGCGAGGCCATTGAGGACGGTCTGTACGTCATCGACGACTTCCAGACCGAACCCTCCAGCGGGATCGCCAGCTCCGGCGCAACGATCACCAACGACCTCCAGGTCTGGGAAGAGGGTCGCCTGGACGACGGCGATGCGGTGTTCACACACGATCCGCCCGACCCGTTCAACGGGATGACCTACTCGAACGCGACCGACCCCGAGCGCGGAGCCGTGCTCGGATACGCGCCCGCGATGGGCACCTTCCTGGCCTACGACATTCCGGTCGCCGACCAGGACTGGTCTGGCTTCGATCGCCTGGCGTTCCGCGCCGCGCAGTTGACGCGCCACCCCTTTACGAACCTTGAGGACTTCGACGTCACGTTCAACGTGCGCCTGATCGACGCCGACGGCGACGAAGCCACGCTACCGATCGGCGAAGCCGACACCGGTATCGAAGAGCCCTACCAGCGCACGGGCTGCGGCGCCGGCGCAGGCTGGGGCAACGAGTTCGAGTCCTTCCGCATGGGACTCGACGGATTCCTGGCGGTCGAGCCCGCGCTCGACTTGGACAACATCGATCGGCTCGAGTTCCTCTTCGGAGCCCCCTTCGGAAACGAGGGCGCTCGCCTTGGTCTCGACGACATCGAACTGCACGTCCGCTAAACCCCCTTTCCATCTCCACAGCACCATGAAGCGAATCATCCCGATCTCCCTCGTGCTCGGACTGGGGCTAGCCCTCGGCGTCCGCGCAAACCTGGCCACCTCTCCGGCCGCTACCGGTCCTTTGACTCCTCCGCCCGCGGCTCCGCAGGCGGTCGAGATCAAGGTCCTAGAAGCCCATCCGTTTGTGCTCGAGAACCTCGAGCCCAACTGGATGCAGCCCGCAGCCCCCGGTTACAGCCAGGGAACGCTGCTCGTTCTTGAAGGCCCTGCCGAGCGCTTTATGCCCCGGCAGACCTACGAGAACGTCCTGTACGTCGGCACCGCGATCCCCGAGTCGCTCAACACCGGCGAGTACTCCGGGCGTCGCGTCGTGATCGTCCCTGGCGATCTGCCCTCCGCGCAGACCCCGGTCTTCTTCGGAGCTCCCGAGCTCCCCGAGCGTGTCACGCTCGCCGAGGCCGCGCGCCAACTCGACCTGGCCCTCGAAGCCGGCGCCCGCCCCGTGGGCGCGATCGCCATGCCAGAGGCCAAGGTCTTTGCCGACGGCACCGAACTCCGCCGCTTCGGAGCGGATTTGATCGAGCGTTTCTCGCCCGACGAAGTGGACGTCATCAGCGGCTTCCGCGCCAAGCGCCTGTAGTCCTTGTGTTCGAAGCGCCCCCGCGGACCCTCGGGTTCGCGGGGGCGCTTTTCGTTTCCAGCCACCTTTGAGGGCCATGAGCACCCAGCCTCCCATCCGTCTGTCCGAAAAACTCAGTCAGTTCGAGTCGCGCTGGACCCCCCATCGCATCGCCCGCTTCGACGGCCACCAACTGTTGCTCGCCAAGCTCGAAGGCGAATTCGTCTGGCACGATCATGCCGATCACGATGAGGTCTTCCACGTTCTCAGCGGAACCCTGTGGATTGACCTTGAGAACGAACCGCCATTGAAGCTCGAAGCCGGGGACCTAGCCGTCGTTCCCGCCGGCACAAGGCACCGCCCACGCACCGAGCCGGGCCGCGAAGTCCAGGTGCTGCTGATCGACCCGATGGAGGTCAAGCACACCGGCGACGTCGAGTCCGAGCTCACCGTGACCGACCTGCCCGAGCTGTGAACTCCGCTTGAGATCGGCGCCAGCTGGCCGGGCCCGAGGGTCTCACCGCCGGCGCTTAAGCCGCCTGACGCTCGCCTGAGACCGAAAGCCGCCGCAGCCAAGCCTCCAGAGCGCTTCGTCCCTCGAGAGGTTCGGAGGGGAAGCTCGCGGCAAAGCCGCCGGGCTCTTCGCCGGTTTTGATCCAGGCCGCGCAAGCGCGCCCGAGCGCAAGCACGCGCCAAGGACTCAGCGCGCGGTCCTCGATCAGAACGTCCAGGCGAGGAGCGCTGGGGTAGTGCTTCGTGAAGGACCGTTCAAAGCTCGCGAAGGCCAGGGACTTGTCCGGGTCGGTGCCCGGGTCGTGGCGCAAAACCAACGTAGCGACCCCGCGATCCAGGAGCGGCTGGACAGAGCGCACCAACGCATCCACCGAAGCCGGGCTATCCCAGCGCGGCCAAGCGAACAGGTGAAGCGGGCAGCTGCTCACGAGGAGAAACGGGTCCCGGCTGTTCCAGACCGGATCCAGTTCCTCGAGACCGGCGGCGCGTAGACCTTCCAGCCGGCCCTGCAACCGCCGCGTTCTTGCGATGCCCGGGCTCCACTGCCGCAGGCTGTCGGTGATGCAGGCTGCATACTCGGCGAACTCGCCGCCGAGTCGCTCGAGCGGAGCCAAGGGGAGGTCGCCGAGAACGGACAGGATCTTCGAGTGCTGTTCGATTTCCGGGGCGGTTCCTTCCAATTCGCGAGCAATTTCCTCCGCGCTCAAGTGCGCGAGCGAATCGCCCTCGATCTGCGTTGGATGCTTGAGAAACAGGCAAACCTCCGCTTCGGCCCGTCGCGCGATCGTTCGCTCGTACTCGGCGGTTCGAGTCGAGTGAGCGTGCAGCGCGCGCGCTTCGGGAACCGCCTGCACGCGCAACCCACGCTCGGCCAGTCGCAGCCCCAGCTCAAGATCCGCCAGACCGGCTGTGCCGAACGACTCGTCGAGTCCGCCGACCTCAGCCAGCAGCGAGCGCCGGAGGCTGACGTTTCCGAACTGGAAGTCCCGCGGTCCGTAGACCGCGCCCGGGGTGCGCTGAGCGAGGGAGCGGCTGTCCGGGGAAGCCTCCATGTAGCGCGGCACAGGTCGCTCCAGTTCCGCCTCGGGCTGAACCAAACTTCCCAGTACCGCCAGAGGCTCGTTCGAAGCCCAGGCTTCGTGGGCAGCGAGGTGGTGAGCAACACACTCAGGGTCCGGAAGAGTCGCCGTCTCGGCTAGCAAGACCAGGCGACCGCGAGCGTGCTCGAGCGCTCGGTTTCGCGCCGCTGCGTCATGGGTGGACTCTCCGGTGCCCTGAACCAGCACGAGAGAAATCGGAAACTCGTAGTCGGTCAGGAGATCGGGCCCGACTCGCGCGGTGCTCTCGAAGGCCAGCAACAGCTCGAACGTGCCGGGAGCGACGGTCTGCCTTCGGAACGCTTCGAGGCAGGTAAACAGCTCTTCCTCCGTCGCGTTCACGGGGACAGGCACAATCACCGAAAGCTCGGGCACAAGGACGGGTGCCAAACCGGCCAGCTCCACGAGCTTCAAATCGACTGCGTGCCGGCTAGCTAGCTCGGCGAGTCTCTGTTCAGACCCAGTCACCGCCGGTCCTACCCGGTGATGGCAGCGCCCGGCCTGCTCTGCTTGGAGAAGCAACTTGGCTTCGACGAGCGGAAACATCGTGGCTGGCAGGTCGCGAAGAACATGGGAGCGAAGCGCGGCTCCCCACCAACCCCGCACTTGCAGATCCGTTTCCGATTCGGACACAAACCCGTCCGCGTCGACCGGGGCCGTGACCATTTCCACACCCGGCTCCCTCGTGAGCACCTCGAGGTGCGCGGCCACGGCACCTGGCTGAAGCGAGAGCCCAACCGGCAGGAGCACGGTCACCTCGGAACGCGCAGCCGAACAGCCCGCTGCTAGGCGAACTCCGCGAGACGCGTGCGTTTCACGAATCACGCGCCCACCTTGAAGCTCAAACGCGGGTGAGGGGCGACCGTCGACCAGGATCAACTCAAACGCGGGGCCTCCCCGCAGATCCCGTCGTAGTGCGGCAAACCAGGTATCCAGCTCGAGGCGATCGCCGTCGTCCACCAAGGCCACCAAGGAGACTTGGGGTACGTCGTGGACGAGGGTGAGTTCCGAGCGCCCGATCGATTCTGGCAAAGCGCCACTCCTGGACCGCTCTACAAGCTCCGCAAAGTCATCGGCCCCGTGCTCGATGAGGCCTTCGAGCAATCCGTTGCCTAACCAGACAGCGCTCAAACGGGTGAGCAGTTCTTCCAAAAGCTCGTCCGCCGCGGACGCCAACTCTGTCGCAGGTCCGCCAGCGGCTTCAAGTTCCGCCGCATCCAGCGCGAACAGAGCTTCACCGGCTCTTGTCGCGCTGCGCAAGATCCCCGATCCGATACGCTCGACCTTCTCGAATCCGGCGCGCGTGCTCTTCATCGCTTGGTCGTTCGCGAGCAAAAGCGCCGGATGGCGCGCCCACAACCTGACGCGCTCACGACCAACCAGCGGATAGCGGCGCCGAACGTCGTCAAACCGCAGAATATGCCGGTGTTCCGAGCGCGCGTGCTGGCAGAAGTAGAGCGGCACCCCAGCTAGGTCCAAACGCAGCCCCAGGTCGGTGTCCTCCGCGGCCGGCTTGGCGAAAGCCCCGTCGAATCCGCCTACCATGCGAACGGCGTTCAGAGGTGTGCTCACGTTGCAGGCGTCGTAGCGCTCCGGCTTCAGGCGATCGCCATCTTCGAACTCCATGTAGGCGTGCACGAATGGGCGCTTTTCAAGCAGCCGCATGCCCATGGAGCGAGTCTGGGAGGGCGGTTGTTCGAATGTGCCCAGGATCGAAACCGGTTGTTCGTGCGCGCGGTGCGCCTGCACATGCTGGTCAATCAGATCCGGAGAGGGAATCGTGTCGTCGGCAACGAACAACACCAGCTCGCCGCTGGCTCGCTCGAGCCCTTGATTGCGCGCGCTGGCCGGACCGGCGTGTTCCTGATGGCCGGCGATCCAAGGCACGTCCAGCTCAAGGCCCTCGAGTAGCTCGCGTGTTCCATCCGTGGAACCATCGTCGACCACAATCATCTCGTGCCAGCCGGGTGGCACCAGCTGGCGGGCAAAACCCTCAAGGCACTCGAGCAACACCTCGCGGCGTTGGTAGGTCGCCATCACGACGCTGACCAAGGGGCGCTCCCGTTCGAGTGGCTCGCCAGCCAGTTCATCCAAGATCCAGTCCGTTGCACGGAGTTCGGATTCGGCTTCGACCAACCCTTCGGGAACGAAACCCAGCTCCCGCTCGCAACCCACCAAAACCCCGCCGGCGGCCAATTGCTTGATCAGTCGCAATTCGACAGGCGCGAAGGCCTGGAGGCCGAGCGACCTGAGGGCTTCCCGCCGAAACATCATCCCGGCGGTCCAGAAGGGAACAACTTCCCGGGCCGCTCGCGAGCCGTCAAAAACACGCGGATGCGACGCGTTCGGTAGCGTGGCCATCACCGAGGTCGAAGCCATGGCGCCGGGAGTCCGCTCGAGCCGATCGATCTGGAGCAGGGCTCGCGAGGGATCCACTCGAATTCTCGGATCGCACCAGGCGACGAAGGGCACCGATGCCACGCCTTCCGGGGCGCCTGGCCCGAGCGCAAGTTCGAGCCCTCGCCCCAGCGACGGGACCGGCGGCCGGACGCAGCGGACCCCGGCCGGTAGCTCCAGCGACCCCATGGGCGTCAGGTCGACGATCAGCAGCTGGGCGGAAACGGCTTCCTGCGCGGCCACGTCGCGGGCCAGGCGCTCGAGGTCGGTGAACTCCGGCACCTCGCGCACGGGAGCGACGAACAAGATCTCGGGGCGGACCTGGGAAGCCATGCCAGGGTATCGACCGGCCCCTCGCTGCCTCCCCAGCCGCCGGCCGGCCCCGTCCAGAACCGGAGACGCTGGGAGGAAATTTCCTGCGTAGCTAGGCCCTGGGGCGCCCGACCGTCACCACGTGGAACCCGAACAGATTTAAGATCGGGACGGCGCAAATCACCCGATCGATCGCCAAGAACGCCCGCGTGATCCAGGCATTTCCGGGGATGAACCGCAGAAAACCCAGGTGATCGGGGAAGCCTGCGAAGGTGTAGGCCAGCACCCCGTACTTCTTGACCTTCACGACCTCGAAGCCAGCTTGCTCTGAAAGGGAGACGATGCCCTTGCGCGTGAAGCCCTGATCGCCTTCATCGAAGTGCTTGGACTTCTTGTAGAGCAGTGCCCGCGCGAGGCGAATAATCGGGTTGTCGTTGCACGGCTCGCTCATGATCAGCACGCCGTCGTCCGCGAGCGCCTCGCGGCAATTGCGCAGAAAGCCAACGTGATCGCGCGTGTGATGCAGCGATCCTTTGCAGAAGACCACGTCAAAACAGGCCGGCTGGAACGGGAGCTTCTCGGCGTCCGCCGTGATCAGGCGCGCATCCGGAACGTACTGGTCCGAAACTTTCAGCATCTCGTGGCTGATGTCGAGTCCGATCGATCCGGGGTGGTGAGCTTCGAGTTCAGCCAGAAAAAAACCGGTGCCACAGCCAAGATCCAGGATGCGTTTCGCGCCGGAGGGGACGTGCGAGATCATCTCCGCGTGCCAATCCTCCTGGAACAACCGCGAAAACTCGAAGGAGTACCGATAGGCGTAGCGCGGTGCTAGCTCGCGATGCAGCTCGATCTGAGCGCGAGCGTTGTCGGAGCTGGCGCTGGCGGGCGCAGTGGCGGCTTGGGACGGGTTCACAAACGGGCGGAGGGGGCCTTGGGGGGGGGGACGATCTAGTCTACCCCTCCAGTTCGGCAGCTTCGGATCCGCCCGACAAACCCATCGCCAGGTGACCGGCTAGCCCGAACAAGGCCACGTTCGCCAGCTGGACCAGGTGCACCACCACGCCGGTCGACAGGGCCAGGGCGGCCGGGATGCCGAGCAGCTGAAATCCGACGCTCCAGCCGGCCTCCTGGGTGCCGAAACCCGCGAAGCCGTTGATCGGGGCCAGGTTGAACAGCACCGCAAGGCTCGACCCGAAGGAAGCTCCCAAGTAGTCGATCGACTCGGGCAGCCCGGCTCCGCGCGACAACACTGCGTAGAATGCAAAGACCAGGGCCCAGATCGCTGTGCTGGTCAAAAAACCCAAGGGAAGCCGGCCGCCTCGGGCCGCCTGCTTGAGCGCTCCGCCCACCTCGTCGGTCCGGGCCAGCAGCTTGGCGCCAATCGGGCGCCGGTCGAATCCCGAGCGACGGAGCACCCACGCCATGCCGCCGGTGAGGATCGATGGACGCAGGCAGGCGGCGGACAAGACGACTCCGGCGCCGAGGAGGGCCAGGCCGAGGGGCATGGCGAGCTCGGGTCGCGTCAGCCGCTCGCGCAGCGCGAGCGTCGCGAACCCCACCGAAATCGCCAGCACCGCCAGGTCGAATAGCCGGGAGACCAACAAGCTCGCCAGACCGGACGCCGCGCGAACGCCGTGGGCCCGTAAATAGACGACGATCGTTGCTTCTCCGGTCTTGGCCGGGAGCACATAGGCCGCCAGATTGTGAGCCGCCGAACACGCCAGGACCGCCGGGAGCGAGGGTTGCTCGTCGCGCGGTAGAAGCAACCGAAAACGCGTGGCGCGCACCAAGTAGATGCCCGCGTGCACACCGAGGGCCAAGAGCCACGTGCGCGGCGAAAGCCGGCCCAAGGCTTGGCCCACGTCGCTCGGCCGGACATCGCCCAGCCACGAAAGCAGAGCAAGCAAGGCGGCGGCCAGGCCGAGGCTAAGGAGAAGGCGCCGGGTGCGCATGGGGATTGAGCTTCGACTCTTTAGGGCTCGAGAGTCGAGACCTGCCTGGGATCAGGGCAGGTAGACGTGCTGCCCGCCGGAATCTTCTGCGAGCCAGCGGAGGATGTCGAGGTCTACTCCAATCGCCACCGTGTGAATCTTCACGCCGCGGTCCTCGTTCCAGCTGGCCACTCGCTTGCGGATCACGTCTGGATCCGTAGAAACGCCGATCGAAGCCGCCCCATCCCCGAGCAACACAATGGTGTCGCAATCGGCAAGTTCGAAGGCCATCTCCAGGCCGGCGTACATGTTCGTGCCCCCATTGGCCCTCAGCTCCAGGGTTTTTTCCTGGGCATCCTCCAGGCTCTCCTCGCTGGCTCTCAACAGGCCTTCCTCGAAGGGTTCCGCCTTGTCGCTGAACTCGATGACTGCGAACAGCGCCTCAGGCTCGAGGCCTCCTAGGGCCTTGATCAACTCTTCGCGGGCAGCTGTGATTCGCTGAGGTCCGCGCTCGCCGGCGTACCGGCCGGCCATGGTCTGCTGCATGGATCCCGAGGTGTCGATCACAAAAACGAGCCGCTGGGAATCGATTTTGAGGCCGAAAAACTCGGTGGCCTTCGTCGTCTCTTCAAGCCGGCGAGCTTCGGCCTCCTCTTCCATCTTTTCCAATTCAGCCTGCCCGATGACCTCGAAACCGTCCTGATTGTCCGCCCACCAGCGCGCCCAGGCACTCGCGTTGCGTCGAAAGTCCTGGCCCGTGAGCCCGGTGAGCGCCTCGGAAATTTCGGCGCTCATCCGCCCGGTTTCCCGGTCTATCGCGGCCACGAGCCAACCGACAGCTTCTGCATCCCTACGTTCCTCGATGGCCTCAACAGCCAATAGACGAGTGGACCAGTCGGGATGGGTCAGGGCCTTCTCGATCGTCTCCAGCACATCTTCCCCACCGCGCTCCACGATCGTTCGGATGGCGGCGTTGCGCATCGCGCTGCGCTCATCAACCGTGAACATCGCCAGGCGCTCCAGCCAAGTCGGATCCTGTCCATAAAGGCGCGTCAACCCGCGGAGATAAACCGTGGCCTCGACAGCATCCTCGGCCTTCTCGAGGCGCGATTCGAGCGCATCGATCGCACCCTCCACCCGGCGCTCCGCCACTTCCCTCGCCGCGAGCTCCCGAACGTCGCGATCCTTGTCTTTCACCAGTTTAAGGATCGACGAGCCCAGCTTGCCGCGTTCGTCTTCGAACCCAGTCAGGGCCTCAAGGGCGAACAACTTCTCGCCCGACTTTCCCCGGCCGACCCGCTTGGCGAGGCTCGACTTCGCGTCATCGGGGGCACGCTTGGCGAACAGCTGCGCATACTCGTGCCGCAGACGATAACTCGCATCCCGATCCCCGCCGGCTTCGATGAGCTCATCCAGCACGTCCTCGGCGTCGCTTGAATGAACAATGAGAAACTCGGCGGCAAGAACGCGGTTCGGAACTTGCTCACCCTTCGAGCTGAATCGGGATTCAGCCAGCGCAGCCGCTGACTCGCCTCCCCGCCGATAGATTTCCTTTTGCGCAGTAGCTCGAATGGCCACCGAGCGGCTGCTCGCCCGCTTGAGCAACTCCTCCTCCGAAAACTCGGTGATCAGGCCTTTGAAGGCCAGCTCAGCAATCCCTAGCAGCGGAGGTCCAAGCTTCGGGGCGTTAGCCTCAAGTTCCTTCTCTTCCTTGCTCTTCTTCTTTTTCTTTTTGTCTTGATCGACACTCGGCGATGTCGACGCCCCCCACAGGCGGCGGTAGAAATCGTGGTCCTTCTTACTCGCGCCCTTCACGTGCTCGCTCATGGCCAACACTCGCACCTGGGCGGCGGCCGGCGACTCGATCAGGATCCCCAAATACTCCCGTCCAATCGCGCCGGACTTGGCGAGTTGCTTAACCGCTTCGCTGCGCAACTGGCGCTCGGGGTCCGTACTGGCCACATCGAGCAACTTTTGCATTGCTAGGGCCTCGCAGCCGTGGACTCCAGCGAAGTGCCGCAGCGATTTGACAAGATGCAACCTCGCGCCGAGTACCTGATACTCGTCGTAGACCTCGATCAGCGCCTCGGCGGCCTTGGGCTCTTTCGACTTGGCCAGCTCGGTGACCAGCGCCTTCGGCGCTCGATCCAGCTCTGTCCGCAATTGGTCGATCGAATCATCCACCGAGTCGGAGTAGGAGATTCGCTCCGCGACCACGCGGGCCCCCGCCTCGCTGGACAGAACCGGAATCGCAGAGGCCGGAAGAGCGAACGAGCCGAACAGAGAAACCAGGCCGAAAAGGGTGCGCATGAGGCTCATAGGGTCAACAGGTCCAGAGGAAGGGCGTCCCGGCGGCGCAACCGACCGCGGGTGGGGGAATCCAGAGGACTTAGGGGGAAGAAGAGAAAAGACGATAGCAGGAGGCCCGCTTCACAGTCCCGACCGCTCTCAAAACCATCATGGAACCTGGCCCCCTCCCCTTGCAGGACTCGTCCGAGACCGAGGCCGAATCCTCGAGTGGTGCCCCGGACAGTCTCCTCGCGCCTGCCGGCCGGATGCGTCTGGTTCTTCGAAAACTACGCGATGTGGACCTTCGCGAAGAACGCGTAGCGCTCGACGGAGACCGCTCGGTCCTGGTGAGTGGCTGCCTCTCGCGTGACCTGCCTGCCGAGCGCCTACTGCGGTACAGACTCGTGTCCGACTCGGGAGAGCCCCAGTCCCTCGAGATGGCGCTCACAAGCCAAGGACTGCATCTCGAGCGCCGCGGCGCCCAGCGCCAGCTGCTCCACGAAAGCGAGCTACATCTCGAGGGCGACCTCACCGGAAACTTGCTGTCCCCCGAGCTGCGCTATCGAATCGATCCCGAGGAAGCCGGTTCGCGTGAAGTCGAGCACTTCCTACGCCGACTGGTTCGGCTCGCGCACTCCTGAGGGGGCCGGGCCCACCGAGAGCCCGCTCAGCCGTCGCAGCTGGGCAACCGCTCGAAGTGTGGAAACGGCCCGCTCGCTTCGGGTAAGCCGCCAAGCGTCACGAATTCGCAGACCTCTTCGAAGCGGCTCCACAAGGCGAGCACCCGAGGGTCTTCGTGGGCCTGCTCCACCGCGGCGGCATCTCGCCAGTCGAAGATCTCGAGCAGCGTACCGTCGCTGGCGCGAAGCAACTGAACCGGAGTCTCGGTTGCGAGTCCGAAGCTGCGCAGCGCCGGAACGTGCTCGGCGACGAGCCTTGCAAGGTCGGCTTCACGGCCCGGCTTTGAGCGATACAGAGCGATCACGGTGTGTTCCATCCGCGAAGAGTAGACCCGCCGCCTGGATTTCGGGCCAGGATCCCGCCGACCGATTGCATGCTGAGTCCCCAGCAGGCCTTCGCGCCCCCCCTGCGCCCTGACGAGCTGGCCTCCAATTCGCTGGAATCTGGCTGATCTCTAGATGCATCGCTGGCCGCGCAAATCTACCGCTCGCAAAACCGGCGCAAGGCCGCCTCGTTTTCGCGAAGGGCCTCTTCCAAGAGTTCTAGGTCTTCACGTTGGAGATTCCCGGCGCGCAGCTCAACTTGGAACTGACGCAATGCGGCCCTGGCCGATTGGGATTCGCCGCGCACCAAGAAAGCCACTGCGGCTCCCGCGCTGATCAACAACCGCCGGCTCGAGTCTCGATCGTCGCTCAGCTCGAACGCGAACAGCTCATTGAGTGAATTCAGCCCGTCCACCGCATTTAGATTTTCAAGGGACCACACGCGTGGCCAGTCCGGGTTGCCTCCCTCCCCTGGGTTCGCGTCTGGGTCGATGAAAAATCGCTCTGCGTAAACCGCCGCTCCCCAGCGCAGCCAAGCGGGCAGCCGCTTCTCCGCGTAGTAGTTTTCCGAAAAGTCGTCGCCCACGCCCTTGGCCAGCGCGCGCCGGACGGTCATCGGGCTCGGATCGAGCGCTTCGACGTAGGACAGCGCTGTGGCGAACCGCACCGAGTGCACTCCGTAGGCTGCCCCGTGCTCGATGCCCGGATCCCAAAGACCCACACCCTGGGCGGTGTGCTCGAGTTCCCCGTCTACCCGCCGGAACCAATGCTCGGCCAGAAAGGCACTCCCCAAGGTGTGAACGCGACCGACGTGCCGCGGCCCGCGGCGGCCGTCCGGCTCGCCCAGCGCGAATCGATCGACCTGCTCTTCGCGGCCCAGCACCGCAACTTCGATCGGCAGAACCGGCTGAACTCCAAAGACGTCGCGTACATCGGCTAGCGCCCGTTCGGCCTGATGCGCAGCGAGCCTGGTCGTTTCGCGGTCGAGAGTCGTATTCAGAACCAAATTGCCGGTCGGGATCCGCCAGGGCGAACTGAGCCGCGCATGGCGAGCGTTGGCCTCGGTCAACTCGAGCCACTCGCCCCCGACCAGCCACAGCCCGCGATCCACGCGATCGGCCAGCTCGGGCTCGATCCAAGTCAGATCCTGCAGAGCGAACCCCTTTTCGAAGCGTTCAAGATCCTGCTTGGAGAGCCACATCCCCCGGCCGAAGTCTTTCACCCAGCCGCGGCTGGCCAACCGGCGCTCATCCGGATGAACCCACAGGCCCTCGTATTCGGTCAGCCCGCGGTGAGCGGCCTCCTCGGGCTCCTGCCCGTCCATGTGGCGACGGACCGCTTCTCTCGAGCGAAACCACGCCAGGGGCCCGCCATACCAGCCGGCGGCCTTGCGCGCTTCGGCGTGATCCGGCCGGATGCGCAGCAGCTTGGCCAAGGCCACTTCGGCGCGAGCTGTCGCTCCGTCCCTTCTCCAACGCGTCGCCAGAGTCCACAGGGCGTCCGCATCCTCGCCGGCAGCACGCAACAGACCGTCGAACTCGGAATCGCGTCCCTCGGGGAGCGCCGCTGGGAGGCTGACCTCCACCGCGATCGGATCAATATGCACAGTCGCCGTGAACAGCCGTCCGCCGTCGCTCACGCCCTCCTCTAGCAAGTCAACCATCTCGGACAAGCTTGGCCGCACTTGACGCTCAAACTCTGCTCCGTCCAGGTCCACGACGAAGGGTCGATCCAAGTCGATCAGCTCGTCGTTCAAGTGCAGGATCACCGCCGCCACCCCCTCGGATTCAATCGTGATGCGTCCAGCCGCTCGATCGATCCGACCCTCCGCATGACAGCTCTTGCCCTTGGGCGTGACGCGCAGCCAACCCACGCGCGTCGGAAACGGATTGCCGGTCGTGACACGAACTCGCTTGGCAGTTCGATCGCGCTTGTTTTGCTCCATCCAGCGCCACAGCTCGCTCGGATCGTCTCCGGCCACGCGTTCGGACCCCTCCGCACCCAACGACTCCAGCTCCTCGATGAAGAGCTTGGCGTTGGTTCCGGTCGCCCCTAGCCATACCGGCGTGGCCAGGAAGTTCTCAGGCGAGGGCTCGCCATCCAGCTCACCCAAGTCGCCGGCGCGCGCCACGATGCCGGCGAACCGCCCGGGGTCAAAACTGGCCGCCATGAACGCCATCGGAATCCCCTCGCCGGTGCCTGCGAGAAAGACCCGATCAAAGTCGATTCGAAACTCCCCGGCTGCGTAGCGCAGCGCCGTCAAGACGCGCGAAACACCACCGGGCTTGCCGCGGTACGTAATCTCCTCTCGACTCTTCTCCTCCGCGGGCAGTTCGAGCGCGATCAACACGGCGCCTTCGCGAAACCCTGCGACGTCCCAGGACCTTCGCAAGTGATCTCCGGCGCGCTGGCCCTCCCCAGCAATCGCTACGACCAGCGGCCAGCCCCGCTCCCGCGGGTCATAGTTGTCGGGCAGCCGCAGGGCGAGGCGCAGTTCGCCACCCGGTAGGTGGGGCGCATGGACCTCGATCTCCTCAACTCCGCCGCGCCATTTCTTGTGGCTTCCGTAGGACCGACCAAGATCGACCGCCAGCATCAGCTCCGCTGGCATGCTGAGCAACTCGACACCGTCTTCCTTCAGCTCGGCCAACCGCTGAGCCAAGGCTCCGCGCGTCTTCGTGACACCCGCTCCTTCCGCTCGCGCGGCCAGCAGTTCGGCAAACGCCTCCCCGAACTCGGCAAGATCACGCTCTGCTTCGCCCCGTTGTGACGTGGAGATGGGCGCGCGCCACGCGCACCGCGCTGGATTACACCGCATGGGACTGCACAGAACGGTGCTAGACAGAACGGGGGCGATCCAAAGCAAAGACGAGCAGAAATTCCGAAGCATCAGAGTAGGCAAGCGATCAAGGGCAGCGAGGATCGAATGGCCGGCGGACTGTCTAACCGGCGACTGGTCACCCGGCGAGCGAGCACTCGACAAGTCTCCAGCCGAATCGGATTCCGAGGCGGTTACCGAACCTATCCCCTGTCAGAGCTCAGGTATCGAGTCGAAACCGTATCTGCTGAGGATTCGAGCACTCTGCATCCGAGAGACCGATCTAGATTTAGCCGGTCCTCCCTGATTTCAAGTCGAGAGCCTTCGAGCCAGACTCTCAACGGGGATGCAAACAGAGCGAATCATCTGGGCGGAGAGAAGCCCTGGGAGAGCGCTGGTGCGGCCGCCTAAGGAGACCTAAGAGCGCGGAACCGATCAGTCCTGTTCGTCGCCGTCGAGCACTCCGTCTTCATCGCGATCGACGCCCAAGCGGTGCTCGCTGCCGAAGGGCACGGCGATGCAGCGCACGGCGAGTTTCGCGAGGCGGACGGTTGGCCACACAGGTTCGGAACGATCGGACTGCCAACGGCCCTCTCCCAAGTAGGCAAAGCCGCGCTCCTGTTCCCCGTCGAAAGCACGTGCGACCAAACCGATCCGGTGGCTTTCGGCCTCGCCGAGGATCACCGGCCATTCGGGGTCCGCGAATTCGCCTTGCCACCCCACCGCAGCATGGGTGTCCTGCCCTTCCGATCCCGGTGGCAAGGAAACCGAGCTTCCATCCGAAGGCGGAAGGTCCGAGCCGGAGATCGACATGACGAACGCGATCAAATCGGCAGCATCCTGGTCGGAGTGGACCTCTTTGGCAAAGGCTGCGCTGGCCGTTCCGCCTGAACCGTCGTGGCGGTTGCCGAAGCCGGACAGGCTCGTGGTGGTGTCAATCGAAAAGCCCAGCCGTTCGTACACGTTGCGCAGGGAAGGAACCCGCCTTGTCGGTATGGACGACATGTTCGCGATGCCCATCGCTTGATGGTGCTCGCCGTAGGGGCCGAGAGGAATCTCGCGAAACTCACCCCGGCGCCAGACCGAGTTCGTCCCGGTCGTCGAGGGAAAAGTGTGGCAGGTCACACAGGCTTTGAAGGGCCGCTCGGCAAGGTCTCTCGGCCTAAAGATCTCCAAGCCTCGGCGGGCATTGCCGATCGGAAGCGGTTCTCCCTTGGCCAGGTCGTAGACCCCGGTCGCATGGGCGGGAACTATCACCGCATCCGCCAGGCCGTTGTCCAACGTCCGGAAGGGATTCGGACCGAAGGTGAGCGTGCCCAGGAAGTCCTCGAGCTGTTGCAGCTCTTCCGGACTGAGAACCTCGTCGTCGCCTTGGAGGTTTGCGTAGGTCGAATTGAATTCTTCGAGTCCGTAGCGATCCCCTCTCCAGTGGAACGGCTCGTTCCCAACCACATCCTGGAGCGTCATCGTGACCATCGGGCCCTTCATTGGATGGAACGCCTCAAACTGGTTGCGACGAAAGAACGGAAGGTTCGCACCTAGATTCCGGTCCTCCAGGGAAACCACATCACCGGTAGGGTCTCCAAGGTCCCAAGCCAATCGATCCATCCGGCCCTCCGGGTGACACGAGGCGCAGGAGGCCTGGCCGAGACCCGAGGTAGCATGGGTGTCGTACAAGTGCGCGCGCCCGGCGCGAATCACCTCCGGGGTCGGATCGAAAAAAGCGAGCCGCTGGGTTTCGAGTCCGGTAGCGGTGTCCACCACCGAGATCGCCGCCTCGAACTTGCCAAGCACATACAGCCGCTCACGCTCTCCATCGAACGCAAGCCCAGTCGGTCCCGTGGCGACCTCGATCGGGTCCATTCCAGAAACACGCTGACCGGTGTCGTCCAGGAGGACGACATGGTTCGAGCCCATTCCCGCCACGAACAACCGATCGCCGTTTGCGTCCCAGATCACCGCACGCGGATCGCCAAGTGACCGATCGCGGACAGCCTGGGGCACCGTCTGCTGGCTGTAGTCGAGGTGGGGGTTCAGGTCCAGGACCGTTCGATCCCCTCCCTCGGGTTCGACAAGGGCGAGCAAGACTCGAAGGAAGGTGCCGCGCAAGTTGGACTCGAACCGAATCTCATTGGTCCCGTCGGTACCCACGACCGTCAAACGACCGTCTTTCGGATGGACCGCGATCCCCATGTTCAGATTCATGAGGCGGTCGACGTAAGTCAGCTCGAGGGTCTTCGTGTCGAGAACGGCGACGTCACGATCCACGAGAGTCCAGCCGTTCGGGCGGCCGGAGAGCCTCGCGTACCGGCCGGAAACCAGCTCGGACCAATCTCCTTCGTTGTCGTCCAGCCAGCGGCCGTCTTCGGATTGACGAACGATGTGAGAGACCCGCGGCGGCGGTGGAAGGTCCTCCCGCATCGCAGGCTGAAAGCCGGTGCCCGCGTTGGGGGGTGGGTTGCGGCCTCCGTACGGACCCACCTTTGCGTCGACCGGGTTGGCGTGACTCTGCTTGCGCTCCCCGACCAAATTCGTCGTTCCGTTGCCCGATTCAAAAATGGCCGCGTAGACCTTCGTGCCGTCGGGAGAGACCGCCAGGGCGCGCGGGTCTTCAGCCTCTACGGGGATTCGCAAGGGCGCGAGGTCTAAGTGTTCAGGATCGAACACGAGAATGGTGTTCGCTTGGCTGCAGGTCACAAACGCTCGCTCGGGGGAACCCGCGAAGACGACGTCGCTGGGCTCGTCATCGGTCCGGACAAAGTCGACCACGCGGAAGCTCTCCAGGTCGACCAAACTGACCGTGTCGCTCACATGGTCGACAACCCACACCTCGGTGTTCGTCCGGGCCCGAACCGAGACCGGCTCTACGCCCACGGGGATCGACCCGATGTGGACGAGTTCCGCAGCACCGGTGTCGAAGACCTCCAGCCGATTGTCTGGCGTGTTGACCGCGAGCAGTTTTCGTCCGTCGGGCGTGAGCGCTAGGGGGGAGACGTGAGCGTTCTCCCAATTTACAAATGAGTTGGCTGCACGCGGCCCCGTGCGCCAGGGCTCCTTGGAAGGAACTTCATCCTCCAGAGCCACCGGAAGGAGGGCCGGCAAGGCCGAAACAAAAAGCTGGGCAAGCATGTAGGGCGACATGGAAAGCTCGAGCAGGCATCCAGGAATCACAGGGGCCGAGGCAACGAGTCCGGCTTGACACCGATTTTCACCCAAGGAAGCTGAGGTTGGCAAAAAATCGGCCCAGAATGAAAAATGAGCTCTGGTCCATGCCAAGCCCGGTGCGAAAGCCCGGGCCCGAGTGAATATGCAATTCGAGAACGCCGCCCCTGCCCACCTACCCGACACGGCTGTGATCGGGATGGCTGTGCGGTTTCCCCGGTCTTGGGGAACCGAGGCGTTTTGGCGCCTAATGATCGAAGGGGACGATGCGCTGGCTGCACCCCGGCCCCAGCGACCGGAGAACGGTACGCCGGCCACCTACGACCGGCCCCTTGGCGAAGGAGGCCTTCTCGAAGACATCGACCAATTCGATCCGGCGCCCTTCGGACTCTCGCCTCGGGAAGCGGCGTGGATGGATCCGCAACAGCGGCTGCTGCTCGAAGTCGGGTGGCGGGCTCTCGAGGACGCAGGCATCGACCCCACCGTTCTTGCGGGTTCGCGAACCGGAGTGTTCACCGGAATCGCGACCGGGGATTACAAGCAGCTCGCTCTTTCGAATGGAACCGGCCTCGATGCCCACGCCGCGCTCGGCACTTCCGAGGGAATCGCAGCCGCTCGCCTCAGCCACACGCTCGATCTTCGTGGTCCGAGCCTCAGCATCGACGCCGCCTGCGCTTCGGCGTTGCTTGCCTTGCATCAAGCTCGGCTCAGCCTAGCCATGGGCGATTGCGAACTCGCCATCGTCGGTGGCGTCAATGTCGTGGTCGGCCGTGCGTGGACGAAGGCGTTCGCGTCATCGGGGTTGCTCTCGCCCACGGGACGCTGTCGCCCTTTTGACGCCTCGGCGGATGGTTACGTTCGATCCGAAGGTTGTGGAGTCGTGGTGATGCGCAACCTCAAGGATGCCCGAGCTGCGGGGCAGCGAGTGCGGGGCGTCGTTCGCGGGAGTGCGACCGGGCACTCCGGTCGTACCGACGGCATCGCGCGGCCCAGCTCACAAGCGCAGGCTGGAGTGGTGCGCCGCGCACTGCAAGCTGCGCGCTTGCAACCGGCTGATCTGGACTACGTCGAAGCACACGGGACGGGAACCGTGGTGGGAGACCCGATCGAGCTGGCCGGACTCCAGGCGGTCTTCGCGGGAGAGCGTGCATCCTCGTGTCCAATCGGATCGGTGAAAGGGAACATTGGCCATACCGAGGCAGCCTCGGGGGTGGCCGGCATCGTCAAAGCGATCTTGTGCCTGGAACAAGGCCGACTGCCAAGGTCTCTACACTTCGCTGAGCCCCACGCCGCGCTAGCGAATTGCCCCGATTTGCGGGTGGTCCAAGAACCCGAGGAGTTTGGGGAGCCCGGCCGTCTACGGCGTATCGGGGTCAGTTCCTTTGGATTCGGTGGGAGCACCGCGCACGTCGTCCTAGAGCAGGCTCCAAACGATCTCACCGTCACCGCAAAGGCGCTTCCAGAGCGGAAGTTTGCGCGCGTTCCCTATTGGTTGCCACAGGGAGGATTGAGCGCACCTCACGGCGCTGGGGAAACGAGCCCGCTCTACCAGGCGGTCGCGGAGGTCGCTTCGGTCGCACCGGAGTCTCTCCAGCCGGGTCACTTGCTCGGGCGAGACCTCGGCTTCGACTCACTGATGATCGTTGAGCTCGAGCAGCGGCTAGGTCGCCAGTTCCCCGGATTTCCGGACCACGAACAGGTGATCCGCGGAGATGCGAAGATCGAAGATCTTCTTCGGTTTTGTGAAGGGCTCGAACCGAAATCCACCGAACGGTGGACGACGCTCGCAGAATTGACAGGCGCCAAAGAACGAAACAGCTACCTGATCGAAGGTGTCCGGGAAGAGGTCCGCAAGATTCGCGATCTGAGCGCGACAGCGAAGGAACTCGTAGCCGTTCTAGACGTCGAAAACGAATATTCCGGCACTTCCAGGTTCCACTTGTCTCAAATGGCTTGCTACGCGTTCCTGGTGCAGATGGTCCAGGGATTCCTGTGCCACCGTTCGGGCCGGACGAAACGTGGGTTCGGGATGCCCAGGTTGCACACGATCGAGATGCACTGGAACCGGATGATTCGATCTTCCCATGAAATCCGGGGAACAGTTCGCAATACGGCCTGGTCGGTCGCGGAGGGGGTGCTCACGATTGAAATGGAATTCGACGTGGGCGACGGGGCGGTCACGGGCTGCCTTTGCGGTTGGGTCCCGCTTGAAGACCCGGCTTCTCAGATACCTGCTGCGCAACCGAACCGGAACTATGCGACCCTCTCTGAACTGTTCGGTCTGGACCCGTCCAGCACCTACACCGGCGGGGGTTTTCACAACGAACGACTCTCGATTGAGGATCTAAAACGAACAGGAAAGCAGCTCACCGCTCTCCTCGATGTCGAAAACGACTATTCAGACTCTCCCGCATTCCACCTGACCCAACGAACCACCTACACGGCTCTGGTTCAGGTGATGCTCGGGTATGTGTGCGCGAAACGCGGATGCCGGCGCGCGGATCTCGGTATGCCGGTGCTCGAATTCCTGCACTTGAACTGGAGGGAAATGGTCCCGTTCGCGAAGGGCATTCGCCTGGAAGTCACTGAGACCGATTCGACCACGCAACACGGATTCGAGCGGATGGAGCTCGCCTTTCGGATCGGGAACGAGCACGGCTCGGGGACCCTGATCGGTCGCGTGCCCCAGGCCTGACTTCTTGTCTTCGTAGGCTGACTTCGGACGGCTCAGTCCCAGCTCTCGATCGAGATCCAGCTCCGCTGATCTCCGGTCGCCAGGCCTTCGACGACTTGAAGCTCATGGGCCGCGCGTTCGAAACCGCGGGAGGCGCGCCCCTTGCGAACCGATTCGAGAAATTCGAGGGTTGCCGTCCAGGATGCGGACAGCTCCTCGACGGGGTTCTCCATCGGTTGCCCCTGCGGAAACTCCTGAGTGAAGTGCAGGATGCGAAAGGGCTCGCACCATTCCCAGATGAGTACCCCTTTTGAGCCTTGCAGGCGTAGTCCGGTTGCAGGGGGCGGCGAGCTGCTCCATCCGCCCTCCAGCGTGACATCGATACCGCTCCTTGTTCGAAGTTGCGCAGAGACGGTGTCCCCCACGCTCCGCACTCCTTCGTATTCGTGGACCTCGGATCCGATCCTGCCGCGCAGGCGTTCCACAGGCCCGAGAAGTTCACAGACCAGTCCAATCAAGAGGCCAGCTAAGGGAGAGGGTCCGGAGTCTTCGCCGCGAGCGCTATGGGGCCAGCGATCTCTCCAAAGCGGCGCACGACTTACAGCGCTCGCGGAGTGAACTTCCCCGATCCGACCGGAACGGAGCAACGACCGGACACGCTCCCCTCCACGCGTCCAGGGCTTCGGTACGCCGTAGCCGGTGATGCAATTCCGGCGAGCTGCGAGCTCGCACAGGCCCTGCGCTCCCTTAGATGTGAAAGCGAGCGGGGCATCGCAATAGACCGCATGCCCTGCCTGTAGGCAGGCTCGAACCATCCGCTCGTGGGTCGCTGGGGGGGTGCACACGAGAATGGCATCCAGATCGTCGCGAGCAACGACAGCCTCCCATTCCGGTGTGATCTCCGCGAACCCGAGGTCTTGCGCGCTCGCAGGATCTCGCGTCGCGACGACACGCCGTTCCACGGACGCTCCCCGCAGGGAGGCCAGGTGGGCCTCTCGAGCCCAGGCGCCGGTTCCGATCAGTCCGATTCGAAGCATGAGTAGGCCCTTCCGCCCTGTTCGGGAAAGTGGTTTCCCTGGGGCAGTGATACTCTTTTTGGAACGCTCGTTCGCCCCTCGCTCTGCCCATCGCGCTTTTTTATGAACCTCGTTCGACTCCTCTGCGCCGCGTCGCTCCTGCTTTCCGTTCTGTGCAATTCGGCCGCTGCCCAACTGTCGAACAACGCCGTCGACGTCAACGGCGTCGCTCGCGAATATCTGCTTTACGTTCCTGCCGGGTACGACGGCTCCACGGATCTGCCGGTCTTGTTCGTCTATCACGGTGGCGACATGACTTCGCAAGCGATGCTGCTCCTGGTGGACTTCAGGCCTCTGGCCGATTCGGAGGGCTTCCTGCTGGTCTATCCCCAGGGGCTACCGGACGACGAAGGGTCCGCCATCTGGAACAGCGTCGGTCCATTTTCGAACGGTGTCGACGAGATCGGCTTCACCTCGGTGATGATCGATGATCTCGCGGCGAACCACGCGGTCGACTTGAGCCGGGTGTACGCCTGCGGCTACTCGAACGGCGCCAACTTGTGCTGGGAGCTCGGCTGCTTCCTCAGCGACCGCATCGCAGCTGTCGGCGCGGTAGCCGGCAGCATGTGGGAATGGACCGAAGACCTTTGCACCCCGAGCCGCCCCGTTCCGGTGGTCAGCGTTCACGGGACCTTTGATTTCTTCAATCCCTACAGCGGTGGGCCGCCGTTCAGCCTCGGGCTGATCGCAGCAAGCCAATACTGGGTGCAGGTCGCAAACGCCTCACCGACGCCGGCAGTTGAAAACGTTCCAAACACCGTCCCCGGAGATGGGAGCACCGCCGTCCACCTCACCTGGTCCGGCGGAGACGGTTGTGTGGACATCGAGCACTATCGGGTGGTCAACGGTGGACACGACTGGCCGGGCGTCTTTGGAAACATGGACATCGACGCCAGCGAGATCATCTGGGAGTTCGTCTCCCAATACGACCTGAACGGGGAGATCGGCTGCAGCACCTGCTCGGTCGTGCAACTTGGAGTGGGCGTGGGCGGTGCGAACATCGGAACCCTCGACTCCCCCACGACGCCTTCGCTCGGTTCGAACCTCCAGTTCGACTGGAGCGGTTTCAACGGCCCCAGTGCCGGCCTGTTGATCCTCAGCCTGGAGGATCTGACGACCCCACTCTTGGGCGGAACGATCTTCCTCGACTTCGCGGTCCCCGCCGCGACCTTCCCCGCCAGCATCGATGCAAACGGCACCGGTAGCCTGGGCTTCACCCTCGGAACAAACCCGGCCCTCGCCGGCTTGGTCACCTACTCCCAGGTCGGCATCTTCGACCCATCCCAGGCCTTCGACTGGGCCTTCAGCAACGGCCTGGAAATCACCTTCTGCCAGTGAACCGGGCGCGACCGCTCATGGCCGGGGCAGCCTCGCCTGAGCGGTGACTAAGAAAGGCGTCGCCGGCATCTCAAGCAAGCCGGTGGCGACGCGCCCCGTCGAGTGGCTCCAGAGGACCCTGGGGTTCAGCGCGCCAACTCTTCCACGATGGCGGCTTCCAGTTCATCCGGCAAGAACCCGCCCGGGCCCGGCCCTCCGTGATAGCTCACCCGTCCGTCCTGCCCCACCAGGAACAAGCGATCGGGCCATGCGTCGTAGGCTCGGCCGGCGACGTCGTCGATCGTATCGACCAAGGCCGGAATCGGCTCCAAGGCCAGTTTGGAAAGACAAACCCGGGCCACGGCCTGACGTTCCGTCAGGCTCGTCGGATCTTCCACAATCGGATCCCCGCGGCCACCCATGGGCAAGAACCCATCCAGCGCATGGGCTTCGCGAATGTAAACCACAAAGAACTGAACCTCGTCTTTGTACGCGCGCCAAAGTTCTTTCAGCCGACCGGCCGAATCGCGGAAGGGCGGTCAGGTATAGCTGCCGAAGATCAGCGCGACGGGCCGGTCCCCAGCAAAGTCGGACAACGTAACCGTGGCCTTTCCATCCGGATCGCTCAGGGTGAAATCCGGTGCCACGCGCCCCAGTAAGGACTCCAGGGGAACGGCAACTTCGTTCGAGCTGACGGCCCAAGCTCCATCCAAATTGGCCGCATAAAAGGCCTCGAGTTCGGCAACGGTCAGGAAGCCGTCGTCATTGCTATCGGTGCCCAGCAGGATGCGTTCCCACGGGTCGGTGGTTTCAGCTTCCAAGAGTCCAGCCCACTTGCCCGCCGGCCGGCGCCCAAAAGCCTCCCGCGCTGCCGCGCTGCGTTCAAACTCGCTGCGCCCCACGCGCCCGTCTCGATTGCCGTCGTAGGCTGCGTGCGCCACAAGCATCTCGTTCAGCTGGACCGTTTGGATGACTTCATCGGTTTGGAAATACCAAGCCAAAAGGTGCAGAGCTCTTTGGCTCTTGGATTCGTTGGGTCCCAAGCTGCGCATACGCCGTCCAGCCGGGGCGAAGTCCGCTTCGGAAAGAACACCGTCGGGAACGCGATCCATGCGCGCGAAGTCGCCATGGGGCCGGTCGTATTCCGCTTCGGTGATGACCCCGTCTCCGTCTCGGTCATAGCGATCGGACAGGTACCCAAACACCGTATCCCAGCGCCCTTCCGCATCGACCGGAGCGCTGCGCGCGGTCTGCTTGGAGAGAACGGCAGGGTCCTTGGGGCTTTGGCAGGCTCCGAGGAGGGCGAAGGAAAGCGGAAGCAGGGCAGAACGCTGCATGGCGAGAAGGAACTGGAACCCAGGAGGTGGGACCTGAAGAAATGGACGACCAAGAAATTCGACCGGGCGGCACTCCAACTGGCGTACCCCCGTTGATTGTGCCCAACCGCGACGAGCTTCTCTTGAGCTATCTTGGAGATCCCTACCAGCCCCCTCGTTCTATGAATCTTGCAGCGCTTGCGCTGGCCGTTGCACCGCAGGCAGCGCCCCAGCCCACACCCGCGGAAGACCTCTATCGTTGCGGCGAATTCCTGTTCAACGAATCCGACGCAAACGACTATCACTCGCGCCTCTTGCGCTGGTGGAAGATCCCTCGAGGGGATTTCGTGGCTTATTCCACGTGCAGCCGCAAGACAACGCTACTCGCCCTTGAAACGATGGTCAGCACGCGCGCTGATCTAGAGCGCCTGTTCGGTAGGACACCCCCGGACTCTGCCACGGTGATTCTCCTGCGCAGCCGCGTGCAATACAACGCCTTCGCTGCGACGACGCCGGAGGAGTTCGGCGTGTCGCCCGAATCCCGTGGCTATTCGGCCCTTCACTATGCCTTCCCTTGCGATCAGTGGATCGACACCCAAGACGAGGACGACTACCCGGGCGCAGCCTGTGCCTATTGGGATGAAAGCACCGAAGCCGGAAACGGATGGGGCCCCTTCGCGGTCCGCTTTGCGGCCGCCTTGGCCTTCGTGGAAGCCATCGATCAGAGCCCCGAGGCCATCGCCAGCTACCGGGCCGACCTGACTCAATTTCCCAGCGAAGCCTTCTGGTCTGAAAAGCAAATCCCCCTTTGGTTGCGCTTCGGTGCGGCCTCCTACGCCGAGCGCTTCTTCATCGAACACGGAGTCCAAAACCCCCGGTGGGCCCGCGAATGGTCCATCGCGGAAATCTCTGCCAGCGGAGGCCTGGACGACGTTTCCACCATCTTGGCCTGCGACCTCGACCCCAAGCAATTCGAGCGCTCGCGCCGCCTCACCCTCCAAGCTGGCCTGCTCGTGTCTTTCCTGCTCGACGGCAACAACCCGGCCCTGATCGCGAAGCACCAAGCCTTCAAACAAGCCCTCGGGTCCGGCCAAGGCATTTCAGCTGCCCTTCAAGCCCTCGAATCGGAGCTCCAAGCTCAAGCCCCGGCCCTGTCGCGCTTCGCCGGCCTGGAACTCAAGCGCGCCGACTAGAAACGGAGCGCGGGTCCGCGCCAGAGCTTCCCCCAAGCTTGGGAGCTGCTCTTCGCTTGCGGAGCTCGCTCGCCAAGCCAACCTGGGGACGCCGTCCTAGTCGCCGGCGACGCCCCTGAGCTCGAGCCCGAGCATTCCACCCAAAAACAGGTCCCTCCCGGAGAGCCAGCCCTCGAGTCCCGGCATCCAGCCAGCCGCGATCGGCGGTAGGACCATGGTCTTTCGCAGACGAACCGGCACTTCCCCTGTGGCGTGGGCGACCGCCAACCACTCCGCAGCCCGGCGGTGCTTCAACTGACTGAACACCGGATGGCCCCGCAGGCCGGCCAACCGCCTGCGGACCGAGAGATACGAGGGTCCACACAGTGCGATGACCGCGATCGGACCCTGCGTCACGCGGCGGGCCTCTCGCAACAGGAGCTCCGGGTCATCCAGAAACTCAAGGACAAAGGTGATCGCAGCCCCATCGAAGGCGCCGTCCGCGAAGGGCAAGGCTCGCCCATCGGCGCGGCAGACCGGCATCCGCTTGGACGCGGTCGCTAGGAAGCCGGCCGACAGATCGCACCCCACAACGCTCCATCCACGTTCGATCAAGTGCGCGCCCTTGCGCCCCGTCGCGCACCCGATATCGAGGAGCCGCGCGCCCGGCCCAGGCTCCCCGAGCAACTCGGTCAGCACCTCCAGGTGGATCCGCTCTGAGACCCGCCCATAGGGCGTCGCATACCAATCGTCGTAGCCGTGGACGACGCTCGGGTCGTCGAAGGCCTCCACGGTCAACCCGCCACGTCCATGTCCGGGTTGCTGCCCGACTTGGTGAACAGCTTGCTGGCGCCGCGCTTTTTCTTGCGGCGGTCCGGCGTGCTCGACCGGCGCTGCTTCTCAATCGAAAGCAGGCGGTGGAACTCGGGCAACAGGTCGTCGCGCCCCGTCTCGCGTAGAGCGTCTTCGACGAGCCGTTGATTCTTCGGATCCTTCCAGCGCACCAGGGCCTTTTGCACCTTGCGCTCCGCCATGGTGCGCGGCACGTAAACCTCTTCCTTGGTGATCGGGTCGACTCCCGCGGCAAACTGGACCGCGGCGCGCGTCATCGGCAGGGGCAAGAACTCCTGGGCCTGTTCGGGGCTGTAGTTCCGCTCGAGCAACTTGCTGAACAGCTGAACAGCGCGCTCGAGGGTCGTTCCCGGATGCCCGACGATGAAGTAGTTGGCCAGGTACTGCTCCTTGCCCTCGGCCTCGCACTGGTTCTTGTATTCGGTCTCGAACTCTTCGTACTTCTCGAAGACCGGCTTGTTCATCATGCGCAGCACTTCAGGATCTGAGTGCTCGGGCGCGAGCTTCATGCGGCCCGGAACGTGCTCCTTCACGAGGGTGTCGTGCAGCGGCAGGCGCTCGCCGTGCTTGTCGCGCAGCATGTCGTAGCGCACTCCGGAGGAAACGAAGGCGTGCTTGACCTTCGGAGCGCGCTTGACAAGGCCGAGCAGACGGCGATAGCCCTCGGTTTCCTTGTGCAACCGCAGGGCCGGGCATGGATCGGGCGTCAGACAGTCCCGGTCGAGGCACGGCTTGCCGGCTTCGAGCAGTTTGCAGCCGAGCCCCCACATGTTCGCGGTCGGGCCGCCTACGTCGGTGATCGTGCCGCGAAAGTCCACGTGCTCGGCCAGGGTCGCGACCTCCTTGAGAATGGAGGTCTCCGACCGACTCTGAATCGCTCGGCCTTGGTGGAAGGTGATCGAGCAAAACGAGCAGTCGGCGAAACAGCCGCGGTGCGTGTTGATCGAATGCCGGACCGCTTCGAGCGCGGGCACGCCACCGGCGGCGTCGTGGTCAGGGTGGGCGGCGCGCTGAAACGGCAGGTCGTAATAGCTGTCCACCTCGTCGGTGGTGGACGGAGCGAGCGGCGGGTGCTGGAGCACAAACCGGGTGCCGTGCTGCTGCGCGATGACGCGGCCATCCGGCTGGTTCTCGTCGCGAACCACCTCGAACAACTCGACCAGCGCCTTCGGGTCTTGGACCATGTCCTCGTAGCTCGGGATCGTGCGGTGATCCGCAGGGAGATCCTCCGCTCGCACGATCTCGCAGGTCTGTGCCATGCCGGACAAGCTCTTCCCAGCTTCACAGCGACGGGCTACCTCCAGCGCACTGCGCTCGCCCATGCCCCACACCAGGAGATCGGCCTTGGCGTCGACCAAGATCGACCGGCGCATCTTCTCGTCCCAGAAATCCCAATAGGCCAGTCGGCGCGGACCGGCCTCCAAGCCACCGATGACGACCGGCACGCCCTTGAAGTGGTGCCTGGCCTTGGCCGTGTAGCCGATCGTCGCGCGGTTTGGTCGGCCTGGCAATCCGCCTGGACGGTAGACGTCCGTGCGGCGCTTGCGCTTGGCGGCCGTGTAGTTCGTCACCATCGAATCGATGGTCCCCGCGGTAACGCCCACGAACAGCCGAGGCGTTGGCAACCGGGTCCAGCCAGAATCACCCGGCTCCACCTCAGGGCAATCGAGAATCCCGACGCGGTACCCCTTGGATTCGAGAAAGCGCCCAATCGCCGCAGCACCAAACGAGGAGTGATCCACGTAGGCATCGCCGGTGACGAGCAGGATGTCCAGCTCGTCCCAGCCCTTGGCGGCCATCTGCTCGCGCGTGCGGGGGAGGAACTGGCTCAGATCGGGAGTCATGGGAGGGTCCTGGTGAGGACCCACACCGTGGAGCAGATCCGCCCGCTTCGCAAGCACCGAAGCGGAACGGACTGTCCAGATCTGGCGCAGCCGAAGCCGCTCGTTAGGGGAGGAGCGACTCGAGCGTGAACCGCACGCGGTTCGTGATTTGAGAATCCGAGAACACGATCGGGTCGATGACGAGCCCCTGGAAGGCGAGCTCGGCCCCCACGAGCCCCGGGGTCACCGGGATCGGCAGCGGGATCGGGGTCCCGATGGGCTGGGACGGCAGGGTGACGGCTCCTACGAGCCCGATGGAGAGCAGGCCGAACTCTTCGAACAGCAAAGCGCTTCCTGGGACGCTGAGCGCGATCAACTGCAGGCCGGGGTCGCCGGCCACGCTGAACGAAACCGTCTCTCCGATAGCCGGCTGACCCGCGAAATCAAGCCGCCAGCGCCCGGATTCGAGCGCACCAAGGTCCGGCTCCGCGAAGGAGCTGGTCGCCGCCAGCATTCTCGAGTTCTCGGCGAAGTCGGTTCCCGTCGCCATTCCAAGCAGAGGGTCTCCGGCGTCCAGAGCTGGGGAGCCCGGAGCCAGGTTCAAGTCCCCAGCGGCCAGGTCAACGAACAGCGGATCCAGTTGCAGATTGCCCGCACCGACCGGTGCATTTGCGGCAAGCGTGGTTTGCACCTGGGCGATGGAGGTCAAGCCATCCAGATCGACGGCGTTGCCGAAAGCGATCGAACTCTGGACCGTTCCCGTGTACGTGGCCGGAGCCAAAATACCGGTGCCGCCGTTTCCTGCGCTCGTCGAGAAGCTCAGGCTCGAAGCCGGGGCCAGGAAGATCCCGTCGCCTGCGTTGTTGTCCGCGATCAGGTTGATCCCATTCGCGGTCGAAAATTCGAGGCTGATCCCGCCCGAGGCGGACTGAGTGGCTCGCACGCTCTCCAGAGCGTCAACGCCACCTTGCACGCTTACCGCCGGCGTGGACAACGCGCCTCCGAAGCGCACTTCAACGTGTTCCAAGACACTTCCGGGGTCGATGCCCTGAACGAGCAACCCGGCATGGTCGCCCCGCGAGCCGGTCGTCGCTCCGTCCGCGCCGCTGTCGCCGCCAACCGTGTCGTCGTTGAGCGAGGTCACGAGGATCGGACGAACCCCGGTCCCGAGCATCCGCAGGGTCCCCAGCGCGTCGATGGAAATGGAGTCCCCCAATTTGAAGATCACGCCTGCGCCGACCTCCAAGGATCCGCCGGGAAGAACCCGGAGCCCTTGCGTCCCGTCCACAACGAGCACGTCGCCGATCAGGTTGCGTGTCGTCAGCACCGCCGATCCGGAGAGCGGAAGGAGCGAAGCGCGCACAACGTCTCCCTCTAGGTTGCCCGAGGCGGTGTTGGAATCGAGCCCGGGAAGTGCAGCGAGCGGAATCTCATCGATCGCAACCCCGGTGTTGTCCGTGAAATCGCAGGCGACCAGCTCGATCAACGGGGTTTCCTGGGAGTTCACGTCGACGCCTGCGCCTTGGTTGCTGCGGAAGCCACCGTGCTGCACCTGGATCGATCCGCCCGCAGCCGAAAGCGCGGGAATGCCGAAGGCCCCGGCGTGGCGGAGTTCGAAGTGCTCGGCTTCAAGCACGCCTCCTCCACGGATTGCCAGACCGCCCCAATCGCCGGGCGCGCCCGTGGTAGCCCCGTCGCTCGAGCTATCGCCGCCTGCAGTGTCGTCGGCCAGGCTGGTAAACACCACCGGCTCGGACGCGGTGCCGAGGCAGCGCAGGGTTCCGTCCACGCTCCAAAGCGCAACCGCAAAGGGGGGCGCCTTCACGACCACGCCCGCTTCGAGCTGCACGGTGACGCCCACGTTTACGGTCAAATTTGAGCGCATCAGGACAACGCCCCCGATCAGATTGTCTGCCGTGAGGGTTGTGTCACTTGCAATGTTGTCAGGAGCGACCTGAATCACGTCACCCAGTCCGCTTCCGGTCGCGGTGTTGTTCGAGAAGCTTGCCAGCTGCTCAAAGCGCACATTGAACACCGGGAATCCCGTGTTGTTTTCGAAGGCACAGTCCTTCACTTCGATCGGTACGTTGAACCCCGCCCCGTCGAGTCCGGCTCCGTCGTTGAACTCAAGCAAGCAGCCATCTAGCTCGATGAGACCACCTGCGCCGGAAATCGCCGGCCGGCCTCCGCCAGCGAACGCAACGCGTACATCGTTGAAATCCAAACTGCCGCTCAGCACGACACGAATTCCGCCCCAGTCGCCAGGTTGCCCGGCCGTTTGACCATCCCCCACCGTGTCTCCGCCCGCCGCATCGTCGAACAGGGAGGTGACCTGAGCCTGGCCTGCTCCAGCTCCGCTTACAAAACGGCCCACCACATCGATTCGAGCTGCGTCCGGGAGCTTCAGGATGGCTCCGGGTTCGATGGTCAGCGTCTGCCCAACCGGCACAACCAAGTCCCCAGTCGCGTGGTAGACCTGGCCGGTAAGCAAGGGACCTCCTTGGCCGTCAAACACGTCTCCCGAGATCGGAATCTGAGCGAATGCCGGAGAAACGAGAAACAGCAAGCCAGACAGTCGGAGGGTCAGAGGCATCATCGCGGAAAAGAGGAAAGGGCTTCGGTGATTCAAGAGGCTGGAATCGGCGGTCGCTCGCAGGACGCGAGATGAGGCCGAGGAAGGGACTCGCGGAAGGGCCACGCCGGATCACTCCGGCCGATTGAAAGCCCTGTGGATTCGAGACCCCTTCGGGGGAGCCAAGCATCTCGCATTGAGTTGACCGGCACAGCGGGGTTGGGTCGGAGCCGGGGGGTCTGGCCAGAAGGGTCGGACTGGCCAGAGCAGGCGGGAATTCTCCCAGCGCTTCGTCGCGAGAATTCTCTCACGGGGATGTGAACCTGGGGGGGGAAAGGGCGTGAACCGGTAGTTTTTTCCAGGAAAACCGCCATTCCGAGGGTGAATTCGAGCGGACCGGCTCCGCAAAGCAAGCCGCCCCATGCGTGGCGGCCCACAAGGCCGTGCTCGACCAGGACCTGCCTCAATCCCCGAAAGCCGTGGACAGCCGCGAGCGAGGCGCCATTCTGTCGCGCCCATGACTCCGCCCGTTCTCGACCCCGCCGTGGCCTCCGGCCTCGTCAAGCGCCTGGCCCAGGGACTGCACTTCGCAGGCGTGCCTGTGCCGCGGCTCGAAGAAGCCGTCACGGGGCTCGGCGAGCGGCTAGGGCTCGGCGTCCAGGTCTTGGCCACTCCAACCTCACTGATCCTCGACATCGAGGGCGAAGGCGTGGACATGTGGCGCGTCCCTCCCGGAGACATCGACCTCGGGCGCCTGGCTCGACTCGACGGTTGGCTGCGCGAACTGGAGCGCCAGGCCTGGCCGATCGCCGAGGCTCTGCCACGGCTCGAGGAAATCCTCGCTCCAGCCCCGCACACTCCGGTGGTGTTCGAGGTCCTTGCCGGCGCCGTTGCCTCCGCGGGGGCCGCCGCCCTATTCGGCGGGTCGCTCCAAGACCTGCTTGCCTCGCTGGGCCTGGGCGCCTTGATCGGAGCCGCCCCCATCGCCCTTCGCCGCTGGCCACATCTAGTACGACTGGGTACACCGCTCTCCGCCGCACTGGTTTCGTTCGTAGCGTTCTCTCTCGCGCGCTCCGGCGCCTTCCCAAGCCTCGACCCTGGCCGCGTCACACTCGCCTCGCTCATCGCCCTGGTCCCCGGCTATGGGGTCACCATCGCGTTGACCGAACTCGCGCTGCAACACCTAGTCTCCGGCACCGCGCGTCTTGCGGGCGTGCTTGTCACGCTGCTCGGCATGGGCCTTGGAGCCGGCCTGGGGCAAGCGCTGGCGGGCTACCTTCCCGGGACGGCCTTCGAAGTGAACTCCGCGGACACCGGTGAGCTCGGCATCGCCTTCGCTCTGCTCACCGCGCCGGTGTGCTTTGCCGTGCTCTTCCGCGCCCGCAAGATCGACGCGGTGTGGATCTCGATCGGCGGTTGGATCGGTTACGCCGGCGCGCGACTCGGAACCCACCTGTTCGGCCTCGAACTCGGGGCGTTTCTCGGCGCGCTCGCCCTCGGCGCGTTCGCCAACCTCCTGGCGCGGCTCACCCCCAGACCCGAAAGCACGATCCTGGTCCCCGGACTGATGCTCCTGGTCCCTGGAACGCTCGGTTTCCGAAGCATCGATGCGTTCCTCGCCAACGACGCCGTGGTCGGAGTCGAAGAGGCCTTCCGCATGCTGATCGTCGCCGCCGCTCTGGGCGCCGGCATCCTCGGCGGGCAAGTCCTGCTCCCGAGCCGGCGAATTTTGTGACGAAGCACCGCCACAAACGAATCGGACGGATCGAATCGGACCGGCTTCGTACTTAGGCCGGCCTTCCTCGGAGCAGATGCACCATCTTCTGTCTAGCACGCGGCTCGCTGCGATCGGTTCTGGTCGGCGGAAGCCAAAGCCCCCGCTTGCTACCGGCGCCCACAAGCGGGGGGGTCCGGTCTCACCTGGTTCCTAGGGCGCTCGTTGAAATGCCCGGCGGGGGGTGAGCCCAGATCGGTGCGTGCGTGCCTGGCACGGTAGGACCGATTTGGAGGGGGGGTTACGGAATGGATGTCAACGGATCGACAGACAAGCCGGGGTCCGGCTCTACCACGTGGAATCCCACCGGCGCTAGGTCGTTGGGGGCGCTTGGGTGAAACGCCTGCGCCAATCGCCCGGCATGTCGTCGCCCTGGTCCCAGTTCAAACAGGCCGCCACCGACCATCTCGAGGTCCTCGCGCCGGCACTCCGCGTAAAACTGGAACAGCTTGGCCAGCCGTCCAAAGCGTGCCGGCTTCACATGGACCGCGCCCGGTCGAATCGGCCATTGCTCTAGCGCTAGCCCATTTGTCACCGGTGCATCGAAGGTGATCCGATGCTGAATCGGCGCGAGCGACTCAAGCGCCCGCGCCGTGAGCGGCGGGTCTTCGATCCGCACCTCCGGAAGAGCCTCGGCTAAGGCTGCGAGCCGCGTCGCAAATTTCTCGGCCACGGGCCCCTCCGCCATTCCGGAGGCCTTCGCGTCCACGACGTCCACACACCCGAGTTTCCCCAACCGCGCGATCTCCTCCGCTCCAAGCTCCGGACCGACGTCCAGCTTGAAGCGCGCTCCGGGGAAACTCCTCAGCAACCGTTCGACGTGGTCAAACCCCGCGCTCTTCCGAACCGATCGCGAAATCACAAACCTCAGCGGACGGTTCGCCGCCGGCCAAGCTTCACCGGCCTGCTTGAGCGCCAAATCAAGGAGCGCACTCTCGATCGCAAACACCCGATAGGCTCGCTCGATCGACTCCGCCGGCCCAGCGCCTGAAAACAGCTCTAGGCCCGCCACCTGATCGCTCCACTCCGCAAGCGAGCGCTGCGCGGGAAGACAGCGCTCGAACGCCGGCAAACCGCCGCTTTGCAGGTCAGCCTGCTCCACCTTGGAGAAGCCGACGTCTTCTCCATAGCCCACGTGGCCGCCGCCGAACAGGCGCAGCTCGGTCGTTCGCCGCGTAAAGCCGCTCGAGGTTCGAAGCTCGAGCTTCGAACCCGTGAGCCGCTCAACCCTGCAGGGAAGCTCAGCCCAGGCCTCGTAGCGTTCGATCAGAGCTTCGGGAGCGACGGCTCGCAGGTCGCGCGCAGTTCACACGGCGACTTGAACTCACAGGAGCTCAGCGTGCACTCTTTCGACCCGACCCGGCCCACGTGGACGTTGTTCGCATCGGAGTAGGTCCAACGCGCGAGGTGTTCGGTGCCTTCGAAGCGGCAGGTCGTGGCAAAGCCCACGACGGTGTCGGCGGCTTGGGTGACCAAGGGGTCGTACAGGCGACGCTCGGGCATCGAGCAGCAGGAGCCGTCGGTGATCGACTCGCCGCGCACGAGAGCAACGCCGGGAACCCGGAGTTTGAAGGCGGGTCCGCGCCGATCGATCTCGACCTCGGAGCGGTGCAAAGCGAGAATGTGACCCACAGCCGCCGGACGCTCTCGCTCGAGCCACTGGGCAACGGCCTTGGATTGCACGGAGCTACCGTCGACCCAGATCTCCGATTGGCGCGGCGCGTCGGTGTCCAAGTTGCCATCGGCCGAGACCGCGACCAGCGCGCGAACGCCGGACAGGCCGATGCCCTCGAACACACCGTCTTCCAGGGTGATAGCGATGAGCGCCTCGCGGCCCTGTGAGCCAGCCTCGCTGGCCAAGTGACAGGCGCCGCCAAACAGGGATCCATCGCGTACTTCGACGACTTCCGCCCGAACCGGGCGGGCGTGGTTAGCTTCGTCGAGGGGTTGCGGCGCGATCGGCGCAACGGGAATCGCCGGAGGAGCCGCGCCCTCAAACTGGATCAGGTCGGTGCGAATCAGGGCGAGGGCACACAGGGCGCCGAGCACGAACGGAATCAGATAGCGCATGGAAGCTGGCACGCAGGGGGTGGCGGGGGCGCGAGGGGCCCCTCAGGTCTTTGAGTCTAAACCCCTCGGGCAGCCTCGGCAGGACCCGAAGCGTAGGAGCTGAGGACCTCGTGTAGCCCACGGCGACTGGCTTCCCAAGCGTCGTACTCCCAAGCACCTGAACCCCCCTTAAGTCCCCGCGAGAGGGGGGAGGAACTCCCCGTGCTTGTTTCTGCCGTCCTCCTCGGTCTACTGACCTCCCGTGACCTCTTGCGGGACCCCCGGCCGCAATCTGGCTCGCCCCAGAGGGACTTTCCTGAGCCCCGGGGAGATGTGCTCCGTCCGGTCCACCTCTACCGACAACACGCCCCGGTCGCACCCAAGCCCATGAAGCGCTCTCTCGCCGGCCTTACGCTGGCTCTCCTCGCCTCCGCTTGCGCCCACCCCAGCCAGGCTACGAGTCCGGCCCATCCGCTCCTTCCCCTTGATGAACTCGAGCTCAGCGTGAAACCCGGCATCAACGAGTCCTTCCTCGACCCCGAGCTCGAAGTCGAGCGGTTCACCGAGCGGTTCGAGATCGAAAGTCGCGAGGTGTTTTCCCAGCGGCACGCGATCACCGCTGCCCTCGACCTCAGGCCCGGCCAGCGGGTCGCTGACGTAGGTTCGGGAACCGGGCTCTACCTGGAGTTCTTGAGCCAAGGGGTGGGCCCAAGCGGCGAGGTGATCGCGGTCGAAATCTCCCAGCCGTTCGTGGAACATCTGGACGAGCGTATCCGTTCCCTTGAACTGGAAAACGTCCGCACGCACCTGTCTTCGGAGCGCTCCATCGACCTGCCGTCCGGCTCGGTCGACCTTGTCTACATTTGCGACACCTACCACCACTTCGAATACCCGCGCTCGGTAATGGGCTCGATTCGCGAGGCCCTGAGCCCCGGGGGCGAGGTGGTGATCATCGACTTTCACCGCATCCTCGGCGTTTCCTCCGACTGGATCTTCGGACACGTTCGCGCCAACCAAATCCAGGTCATCTCCGAATTGAATCGATTCGGCTTCGACTTGATCGGTGAACTCGAAGGGCCCGAGTTGGTGGAGAACTACGCCCTACGATTCGTCAAACGGAACGGCTGACCCAGCGCTCCTCCCGCACCCATACGCCCGCACCCATGCGACACCTCCTTGCTCCGCTGCTGATCGCGTCGCTCTCGGGGCGCGCGTTCGCCACTCTCCAAACAGATCCGATCTCGGCCGCCGGGCCGCTCGCGATCAACTTCGACGAGTTCAAAGACTGGAACCCTGCCTGGGTCTTCACCGATGCCATGAAGATGGCGCGCCCCTGGATCGGGCAGTTCTCGGACACCGAGAGTCCGTGGAGCCCCGGCTTCACGATTCCGACCACGGCCGAGGGCTGGCCCCTGCCCGCGCCTGGGCTAGGAGCCTCGACCATCCTGTTCCGCGACATGGACGGGGTCTATCCAGGCGGCATCTACGACGCCTTCTGGATCGGGACCGGCGAGATCGACTTCGGACTCGACGCGGAAGTGATCGCCACGCCCGCCCCCGGCCACGCCCGCCTGCTGGTCACGCCCGGCTGGGAGGGCATCCTGGTCAAGGTGCGAGAGAGCGATCCCGCAGACCCGATTCGCAACATCCGCGTGATGATGCCGGGCTTTGCGAACAACCCGGACCAGACCTTTCACCCGGAGTTTCTGGCTGCGCTCGAACCGTTCGGAGCTCTGCGCACCATGCAGTGGCAAAACACGAACTTCTCGACGCTGTCCGAATGGGCGGATCGCCCAACGCCTGGCCTGTTCAGCCAAGCGACGGACCTCGGGATGGCTCCGGAGTTCCTGATCGAGCTGTCCAACACGGTGAACAAGCCGCTGTGGATCTGCATGCCGTACCTGGCCAGCGATGACTTCGTGGCCGAGTTCGCGCGGTTCGCCGCTGAGAACTTGAACTCCGGCCTTCCGATTTTCGTCGAGTACTCGAACGAGGTGTGGAACCAGGACTTCCCCGCGCACCTCCACGCGACCCAATCAGGCCTCGCGGCCGGACTTGGTCCCAGTCCGTTCGATGCCTGTTTGAAGTGGACCTCGGAGCGCGCTGTACAGGTCTTTGACCTGTGGACCGCCGAATTCGAAGCGGTTCGCGGCCCGGGCGCCGGCGACGACGTGGTCCGCGTGATGGCCGCCCAACACGTCAACCCGTACACCTCAGAGACGATGCTGGATCACCAGCTCGCCTACCAGAAGGTCGACGCGCTGGCGCTGGCTCCCTATTTCGGACACGGGTTCGGATCTGCCGCCGAACGCGACGCAACGCTGGCCAAGTCGAATGCGCAGATCCTGGCCGAATGCGAAGCCGAGGTGCTCTCGGAACTCGCGCCCACGATCGCAGCCAACGTCGCCGTGGCGAATACGCGCGGTCTCCCGCTCGTCGCCTACGAAGGCGGTCAACACCTCTCCACCTCCGGCTCGGTGCAGTTCGACTTCGCGCTGATCGAAAAACTGGCTTCGGTGAATCGCGACCCGGGCATGTACAGCGTCTACCGGACGTTTCTCGACGCTTGGAACGACGCCGGTGCCGGTTTCCTCACGCCCTACTCCTTCACCTTCACCTACGGCGCCTTCGGCTCCTGGGGGCATCTCGAGTACCTGGGGCAGCCGCTCAGCGAGGCGCACAAAATGCGCGCGCTGCTCGACTACCGCGACTCGTTCGGCCAACCGCCCGTGACGGGCTCGGTCCTGCCCTTCGGAACAGCCTGCGGCGGACTCATGGCTGGGCACTTCGGAGATCCGGTGGTCGGCGGCGGTGGCTTCTCGCCGACCCTCTCGGGCGCTCCCCCCCTCTCGGCGGCCTCGCTGCTGGTTTCGGCCAGCGCCGACTCCTTCGGGGGCATCCCGCTGCCGCTAGAGTTCAGCTTCCTTCAAGCGCCGGGCTGTTCCCTTCTGGTTGCGCCGCTGATTTCCGTGCCCACGCAGACCGACAACTTCGGCAACGCCAGCGTGAGCTTCGACTTGCCGAACAACTCAGCCCTGGCAGGCGCCAGGTACTTCCTCCAGTGGACCGCCTCCAAACCGGGCCTTGGGCTGCTCGCCCTGGCCTTCTCCGCCGGGCTTGAAGTCACGATCGGAACCTGATCCCGATCCGCCACGGGCCGGAACAGGCCGAGGCAACCGGGAGCGAACCGCTTCGGCGAAACCGCAACCCGGCGAGCCTCGCCTTGCGCCCCTTCAGGTTGGGCTGCGCAGGTCCCAGAAAGAGGATCAGTCCTTGGCGACCGACTGACCCGGGGCTCGATAGCACTCCCGCGCGCGGGTGCAGTTTTCGGGGTGGGCTACGTCGCGGTCGGGGCCGAGCACCTTGTAGGTGCGCGAGCACCAGCAGTGCGCGGCGGCGTCGAGCACGTCTTCGGGCACGAACGCGATGCGGCCCGACATGCGCTGCTTTTTCGAGGCGAGATCCGCGCACAGGGGGGAACTCTGGTGCGCGGCAGGCGCGGCTTCGGTGAATTCGTTCATGCCTGGAGGCTGCGCACGGCGCGAGTGAGAAGTCCTTGGGTGAGCGGAATCTTGTAGCCGTTCTCGGCCAAGGGCGCTGCGCCCTGGAGGGCCAGTTCGCCGAGTTTGGTCAAGTCGAGATCGGCAAGCGGTTTGTTGCGCAGCTCGAGTTCGGCACGTTTTGCGCGCCAGGGCTTGGGAGCCACGCCACCGAGCACGATGCGCCCGGAAGTGACCGTGTCTCCGTCGACGGTCAACACCAGAGCCACCGAGGACAGCGCGAAGTCGTAGGACGCGCGTTCCTTGAACTTCAGATACGTGGAGCGCGTGCCTGCAGCCGGATTCGGTAGGACCACGTGGGTCAGAACCTCATTCGGCTGCCGGACCGTCTCGCTTTGGACGTTCCCGTCTTTGGGGAGGGTGTAGTAATCCTCGAGCGGCAGACGGCGTTCGCCGTTCGGGCCACTTAGGACGGCTTCCGCCCCGAGCGCGACCAACGCGGGCGCCAGGTCCGAGGGGTGCACGATGTAGGACGGTCCTCCGCCCAGAATCGCGTTGTACTTGTTCCTTCCGTTTTCGGCGTAACAGGTCGACCCGCCCTTCTTCAGGCACGGGGCGTTTTCGTTGCGGAAGTACCAGCAGCGCGGACGCTGGTTCAGGTTGCCGCCGACGGTCGCCACGATCCGGATCTGAGGCGAAGCCACGGAGACCGCGGCTTCCGCCAGAACAGCCAACGGACCCGTCAGTTCTGGACTGCCGGCCAGCTCGTCCAGAGACGTCAGCGCACCGATCACCAGCGAGCCATCCTGTCCGCGCACGATGCCGTTCAGGTTCTCGAGCGCGCCGAGCGCCACCAGGCTCTCAGGTTCGTCCAGGTGCTCCTTGAGTTCGGTGAGCAAGTCTTGCCCCCCGGCGAGGATTCGAGCCCGGCCGCGACCGGGTTCCTCGGGCAACAAGCCGATCGCTTCGGCCAGGTCGCGCGGCTTTTGAATTTTGAATCGGTTCATAGCGCGGGGGAGATCAGGCCTTCTCGGCGAGCGCCGCGAGCACGCGGTCGGGGGTGAACGGGAGCGAGCGCAAACGCGCGCCACAGGCGTTGAAGATCGCATTCGCGATCGCCGCATGGCCGGGGATGGCCGGCGCTTCCGCCATGCCTGTGACGGCGTGGCGTGGGTCGTCGTCGTCGAGGATCACGTCCATGCGGGGCATTTCCTTCGTTCCGGCGATCTTGTAGTTCTCAAGAGAACCGGTCAGCAGCAGGCCGAGTTCGGGGTCCATCACGCGCTCTTCGAGCAGCCCGTAGGACAAGGCGCCGATCATGCCCCCGTTGATTTGGCTGGTCAGCGCCAGCCGGTTCATCGGAATGCCCTGGTCGTGCATACCGACCATGTGCAGCAGCTCGACGCGGCCGGTCAGCGTGTCAACGCGAACCCTGGCGGCCTGGGCTCCGTGAAGACGGCCCTGGCTCGCCACCAAATGGGGCGTGAATTTGCCCCGGCCGGTTGCCGGCTGGGTGCCGAGCATGGCGCAGGCCTCGCGGAAGGTCAGCTCGATGCCGGGCGCCGTGACCTTGCCGTCCGCAAAGACGAACGCATCGGGCTCCTGGCCGAGCTGTTCGGACAGCCGATCTTCCAGCGCGCGCCGTGCCTCGAACGCGGCGCTTTTGACCGAGGGTGCGAGCGACCCGGTCGTGATGCTGCCGCCCGACCCAACCGAAGGCGGAAGGTCCGAGTCTCCGATCCGCGGCGTCACGTCCGCGATTCCAAGACCGAGTTCTTCCGCCACGATCGCCGCGACGTAGGTGCGCGCGCCGGTTCCAAGGTCCTGCACAGCGGTCGAGGAGGTCACGCTCCCGTCAGGCGAAATGCGCACTTCGACTTCGCATCCGGGGACTCCTCCCGCCCGCCAGGTCGCCACGCCGAAACCGATGCCCTCGGCGTACCCGTCGGCATCTGGGACTCCAGGACCCTTGCGATTCGGGTGAGCGCCCCAGCCGATTTTCTCCGCGACGGTGTCGAGCTGGGTATGCCAGACATCGTCCTCCAAGTTGAGCTTGCGAAACTCGATCGAGTCCAGCCCCGCCTTCGCCGCCAGTTCGTCCACGATCGACTCGGTGACGAAAGAGGACTGCGGATGGCCCGGCGCACGCATAGCCCGGTTCGAGTCGAGCGCGGTGTGAACCGTCCGCAACAACGAAGAGGTGGCTTCGGGCTTGTAGATGTAAGGCGGCGTTGGAAACGAACCGACCCCCATTCCGCCGTAGCGATCGACCTCCAGGTGCAAGCCGACGATCCGGCCCTCAGCGTTGCAACCTGCGCGGGCCTTTGCCTTCGAACCCGAGCGGTTGCCCGCCATCTGAAATTCCTGGGGGCGATCGAGCATCAAGTGCACGGGCCGCACGAGCTGCTTCGCGATTCGCGCTGCGGTGGCTCCTTCGAGACCGGGCCCGAACTTTGAGCCAAAGCCGCCGCCCATCACCGGCGTCAGGACGCGGACCCGATCCGCGGGCAGATCGAGGAGGTCGGCGAAGTCACCAGCCATCGACGAGACCGCCTGAGTGGAGGCGTAGACCGTCGCGCGCTCACCGTCGTAGTCGACGACGTGCCCGTGGGTTTCCAGGCAAACGTGGTGCTGAATCGGCAGTTCGTACTCCGCCTCGAGCTGGTGCGGAGCCTCGTCAATCGCCGCGAAAACCTTGTCGCGATCGCCGCGCTCGCGGCCGCTGCTGGCATTGCCTCGCGAACTCAGCTCGGGAGCCCCAGGCTGCAAGGTTTGTTCGGGAGTGGTCATTGTGGGTTGTAGGTCGGTCAGCACACGCCGAACGGCCCACGCGCCTTCTCTCGCCGCTTCGGGTGTCTCAGCGGCAACCCAAGCCAAGGCCGAGTCGTCCCCCAGGTAAGCCAGCACGTCGCCTTCGTCGTGCAGCACGCCGGCGGCAACCACACCCGGAACCTCCTTCGCGGGCGAGACGTCCAGGCTTTGGAGCACAGCGCGCGGCGCGTGGTGCAGCACCAAGCGTGCATAAACCATGTTCGGTAGACGAACGTCGTGGGTGTACACGGCGCGGCCGGTAGCTTTGTCCGGGCCGTCGAGGCGTTGGATGTCGGTGTTCAACACCTTCATCTCCGATCGCGGCTTCCAGGCCGCTTCGCGGGGGGCACTCATCGCCCACCCTCCTGGCTTCCAGCGGCCCGGCGGGCATCGCGGACCGCCTCCACCGCTTCAAAAATCTTCGGGTAGGTGCCGCAACGACACAAATTGCCGGCCAGTTGTTCGCGAATCGTCTCGAGGTCGGCATCGGAATGGCGCTCGAGGCATGCCGTGCTGGCTACGACGAAACCCGGCGTGCAAAAACCGCACATGAGTCCGTCTTTCTCGCAGAACGCCGCCTGGACATCCGACATGTTGTCCGGCGATCCGAGACCTTCGACGGTTGTGATCTCTTTGCCCTCGCTGAGGCACGCGAGCTGTAGGCACGAGTAAACCGGCCGACCATCGACCAGGACGGTGCAAGCGCCGCAGTTCCCGTTGTCGCAAACTTCTTTGGTTCCGGTCAGCGCCGGCTCGACCCGGTGGCGCAGAGCCGATAGCAGCGTCGTGCGCGGCTCAACATCCAGAGTCCGCGACTCGCCGTTGATCGAAAGGGTGATCTTTGCAGTTCCTTCGAGGGTCGGAACTCCGGTCTCTTGCGCTTCCGCAGTGGCCGCTTGCTCCGCCTCGGCGACGCCGCGGGCAAACATGGAACCCGCGGCTGCACCGCCGGCTCCTTTGAGGAACGAGCGCCGCGATAAGGCTTCGCGCTCGTTCGGTGATCCTGCTCGGTTCTCGGACTTCATGTCCGCAGTCTAGCGCCTGGAGCAAGGTCAGAGGCGCCCCGCAGCGAAGCGGCGCCAGGCACACGTGCACCGGTCTGTCCCGCCGTGGCGGGACAGGCCGGGTGGGACAGATCGGTGCACGTGTGCCTGGCGCCGATTCGCCGCTTGGCTACGGGAGTTTCCCGCCTTTGGGGTCAGGTGCGCGCTGCGCGGAGCTCCGCTAGCTCTTGCACCAGGTAGTCGACCTGTTCCTGCGAGTTGTAGGCCTGCGCAGACACCCGCAGGACACGACTCGGCGCTTTTGGCCAGGCCTGAACCGGGACTTCGACCCCGTGTGTGTACAGCGCCTGCTGCACCGGATCGATCGCGAAGGGGGAATTCGGCTGCCCGTCGTCCGTTCTCGGCCAAATCGGCACAGCCGCCAGCGACCCGATCATGTCCTCCGGCGCCGGCGCCTCGATCTCAAGCACCTCGCACAACTTATCCCGCGCTCCGAGTACCAGCGCGCGATTGGAAGCCCGCAATTGAGCGAACCCTCCCGGGAACAACCCGCGCAGGAACCGAATCGCCTGGGGGACCACCAGCCAGGCCGTCGGATCGTCGGTCCCGCGCCATCCAAACTCGAGCTGGAACCGCGAACGATCCGTTCGCGGCGAGTTCGCGCCATGGGAGATCGCCAGCGGTCGCAGGGATTCCTGGCGGTCTCGGCGCACGAACAGGAACGCGGCCCCCTTCGGACAGCACAGCCACTTGTGTGCGTTGCTCGTGTAGTACGCAGGGCCTAGCTCCCCTAGCTCGAGCGGAAGCATCCCCAGTGCGTGGGCCCCGTCGACCAGGCTCTCGACACCTTTCTCCCGAAGCGCCGGCACGATCCGTTCGACCGGAAGCACGAGCCCCGTTTGACTCGTCACGTGATCAAACAGGGCCATCCGAGTTCGCTCCCCCACCGCGCCCACGATCGCTTCCACCGCTTGGTCTGAGGAAACCAAGGGGAACGGCAGAGAAACCACCCGCACCGTCGCGCCGCGAACCCCGGCCCAATAGTTCAAGGCGTTGGCACTGGCATTGTATTCCTGGTCGGTTACCAGCCACTCGTCTCCGGGCTCGACTGGGCAACTCGCGAGGACCGTGTTCACACCTTCGGTCGCGTTGGACATGAAGGCCATGTCTTCGGGGGCAGCCCCCACAAAACCAGCGAGCTCACCGAGGGCCAGCTCCAACTGCTCTTCCAGCCGCCGCATGAAGAATCGGACGGGCTGACGCTCGATGAGTTCGCGCCATTCCCGCTGGCGCTCCAACACGGGGATCGGACACGCCCCGAAGCTGCCGTGGTTGAGGAAACAGACATTCGGCGACAACATCCAGTGTCGCGCGTGCTCGGAGTAGGGCGGCACGCTCGTGCCCCGCGTGGTCGTCTCGCTGGTCATGGGAACCAGCCTACCGCTGAAGGGCTAGACCACAGACCGCCTGAACGAGGAACACAAGGCGCAGGGTGGGCCCCCGGAGAATCGAACTCCGGACCAATCGATTATGAGTCGACTGCTCTAACCATCTGAGCTAGGGGCCCGTGGGCCGCGCCCGGCTTCCGGCACGGCACGATCCAGAGGAGCAAAGCCCCCATGGCCAGAGGAGCAAAGCCCCCAAGGCCTCAGGACAAAACCCCCAAGGGCAGAACGGCCCCAAGATAGACCGGAAGCCGCACAGCGGCAACCGGCTCCGAATTCGCCCGAATCAGCGGCCGCTTCGGCCTCGCTTGGAAGCGGCGCCGCCCTCTTCGGCTTCCGGCATCGCGCTTTCCCAGCGGATTCCGAGCCGGCGCGCCTGACGGATATGGTCATCGTGCACGCGAGCTTCCGCTTCGAACTTGTCCAGCCCAGACTTCAGGGCCTCGGCCAGCTCCTTCGGCTCCGTGTTCTCCGCAGCTTCGGAGAGGACGCTTCCGTCCTGGCCGTATTCGCCCGCTTGCACGACGCTGATTCCCGCTTTCGGCGTCAACTCGCCTACGGTTTCGGCCTCGTCGAGCACCAGGTAGTGCGCACGCCCGAGCAGGTCCGATGACCAAGCCAGCCCGGCGATCTGGGCAACCAGAGCCTCGCGTTCTTCCGCATCGTCGGCGCGAATCACCACCAAGGGTCGAAGATCCGCCGCGGCAACATTGAGGGCCAGCCGTAGATTCGCATGCGTTGGCAGCGCCGCGATGGGCTTGGCTTGCTCCTCGTACTTGCTTCCGATTTCGAGCAAGGCCTCGATGAATTTCTCAGGAGTTCCGTAGGTCATGGCCGGAGACCGAGAGCCTTGCACCAATTTCTTGCCACTTGGGTCAAGCAGGCCGAACGAGGTGTTCCTCAGTCCATCGCGACCGGAGAAGACATAGGAAAGGACTTCGGCCTCCTCAACATTTTCGTAGGTCTGCGGGCGCACGCAGACGAAAGCACGCGAAGCCGAAACAACGGCCGGGTCGGACAGGTAACTCCTGTCCGCTTGCTGGTAGCCGGGTCACCAGACGCCGGGGACGTTCTGACACTTAGGCGCTGCGGAATGGAACAGGATCGGACGGCCGGTCCGCTCTGCCTCAGCCAGCGCGGACTCCCACGTCCCGAACCACGCGATGCCCGGTTCGCTGGGCACTTCTTGCACTTCGACCGGACCTGGAACCCGGGCCCTTCCCGAATCCCCGGGAGCTTGGGTCAGAGCGGGGCCGCTGAGCGCAACCGGCGAACACAACAGGGCGAGTTGAAGGGTGGAAAATTTCACGGGCTTACCGAAGGAGGCTACGGGTCCACGGCCCGCCCGATTCGGCGCGCCTAGTACCCCTCAACCCTAGACTCGGCCCAAGGTTCCGAAGAACTTTGAGAGCTCCGCAAAAGAAGGCTCTCTTCCCTACTGGCCTACTGGACGAGCCGGGCTGTGGCTGCGTTGCTGGCGTCTGTCGCGAGGAGAGTCGCCGGATCCAGAATCACATAGGCGTGCCTCAGAACCAGCAAGGTAAGGAGCGAAACGGAGAACATAGGGGCAATCCGGAGCCCACTTCTGATTTCCTGGACCGGTCGAGGAGCGAGTTCCTTCCGAGAGTGCTGCTCCGCTCCCTATGCTCCCCGGGGTGAGTCTCCAGTTTCATTGCACCGTTTGCAACGCCCCCTTCGATCTGCCCCAAAAGACGCTCGACAAGTTTCCGGGGTGGAATCCCAAGTACTGTCAGGACCACTCGCCGAAGAAGAAGAGTACAGGCCGCAAGGGCGGTTCCTCGCGAGGTGGCCGGCGTGGCGCGGAAGCTCGCGAAGAAAACTTGACCCTGGCCCAGGTCCTCGAAAAGTACACCGAAGGTCCCTCCGACGGCGTGTTCACCGACGGTAGCGCGGTTCCCAACCCGGGCCCCGGTGGATGGGGTCTGGTTTGGGTCGAGGGCGGCGAGATTCGCGGGCAAGCCTACGGGCAAGATTCCGCAACGACCAACAACCGCATGGAGTTGCAGGCGTTGATCGAGGCCTTCCGCATCCTGCCCGAGGACGCGGCGGTGACTGTGCACACCGACAGCCGCCTGTGCGTCGACACGATCACGAACTGGGCGCTGACCTGGGAGCGCAACGGCTGGAAGAAAAAGGGCGGCGACATCAAGAACCTCGAGCTGGTTCAAGAACTCCTCCAATTGCGTCGCTCGCACCCGGACTGCGACTTGCAATGGATCGCTGCGCACTCGGGCAACCGCTGGAATGAGTACGCCGACAGCCTGGCTACCGCTTGGCGCCGGGAAGAACTCTGATCCGTTCTCCACGCCAGGCCGGCCGAGTGGGACAACCCGCACCGGGCGCCCCGTAGTTCAGCACCGGGGCGTTGCGAGCGGCTTGTTCCAGGGCGGCTTGTTCCAGGGCGGTTTCGTTTCGAAAGGGAAAGTACCGAAGTGGCATCGTGAGGGTGGGTGCGAAGCTTCTTGAATCTCAAGTCTTCGCGTTGCGTGCTCGCCCGTTGCGCAATGGCCAGCGAGGTTGATGGGGCTGTGGCGTGAGTCGAATCCGTTCCCCCCATCGGGAGCCCGGAGCAGCGGGCCAGGCCGCGTCAACCCAAGGCAGCGGTTCCAAGCCCAACCCGCCCAGCATTCCCTGGGGGCACGCCTCGCCTGAAATTGTCCGAGAAAAATTCGAGCCACCGCAAGTCAGCTTGTGGCTCTGAGAGCCACCGGCCCAGATCCCTGGAGACCGGGGGAGTCAAGCACCCTGTTGCGAGAACGTTGCGGATTCTTGACCGCCCCCCTAGCGTCGAAAGCCCTGCCAGCTCGCGCCCTCAGCTTCCCTTACCCCCCCAAAGGAGTGTGACTGATGTTGGTGATCCGTCCCCGCTGGATGAATGCCCCCTCGATGCGTTTCGGAACCGTGGCCTTGGCGGCCAGCGCCCTAGCGCACGTCGCCGCGGCCCAGACGATTCCAACGCGAGCCTTCGCCCCCGTCCAAGACGGGCCGGTGAGCGCGGTTCGACAAACCGAGCTTTATGAACCCGGGCGCGTGTTGATCCACGTTACGACGGATGCCCACCGGTCTTCAGCCCTTGAGAAGAAGTGGCGCACGCCCGGGCAGCCCTTCACACCGGTGCTTGCGACTGGATTGCCCGGCATGGACGCGGAGCTTGCTGCCGTCGGCGTCACCGATGTGCGCCGCGCCCTGATCGACGCGAACCGGGTTGAACTCGCCCAGGATCTGGGCCTCGATCGGTGGTACCTGGCGGATATCGCTCCAGGCACCGACGTCGAGCTGCTCGCCACGCGCCTGCGCGCCTTGCCGGAAGTCGAAGAAGCCAAGCCTGATTGGCGGGCGTTCCCCGCGTCGGTGCCGAACGACCCGCTGCACAACCAACACTGGGGCCACGACAACAACGGTCAGATGCTCGACTTCTGCTGGAATTGCGGCGGACACCCCGCCGGCAGTCCGGTCGGTACGGTCGGATTCGACGGAAACGCCGAGACCGCATGGGATGCACCATCGGGCTACGGATCCAGCTCCGTGGTCATCGCCATCATCGACAGTGGCGTCGAGGCTGGCCATCCTGATTTGCGCCAGGTCGCGGGATTCGACTACGGCAGCAACGACTCCAATCCCGATGACAACTCCGCCAACGCCGGTCACGGCACAGCTTGCGCCGGCGTGGCCGCGGCGATCCAAAACAACGGACTGGGAACCGCCGGGATCGCCGGCGGAGCTTCCATCATGCCCCTGAAGGTGGCCAACAGCGCGGGCAGTATGAGCTTTAGCTCGGTGGCCAACGCAATCATCCACGCAGCCGACAACGGAGCAGACATCGCCTCGTTGAGCCTCGGCGCCTCGATCTCAAACGACGCCAACACTTCGAGCGCGATCACCTACGCGAACAACTCCGGAGTGACGCTGCTGGCCGCCACCGCCAACTCCAACTCGTCCACGATCGATTATCCGGCCAATCACGCGTTGGTCATCGGTGTTGGCGCCGCAGCACCCTGCGGCGGACGCAAGCGCTCCTCCTCTTCGAACTCCGACGTCAACCCAGGCACGAGCACCGACCCAAACGGCGTCACCTGCGACAACGAACGCTGGTGGGGCTCAAGCTATGGCACCAATTCACCGGACGCAGCTGGCGCCGTGGACCTGATCGCTCCGACGATTCTCCCGACCACCGACTTGCTCGGTTCGGCCGGCTACGACTCAAGCGACTACTCCCTGTGGTTCAACGGCACCTCCTGCGCCACGCCTTACGCAGCCGGTGTTTGCGCCCTGATCAAGACCGCCAACCCGGGCTTCTCACCGGCCCAAGTCCGCAACCAACTCCTGTCGACCTGCGCCGACGTCCAGAACGTGGAGTCCGGACTCGGCTGGGATCGTTACAGCGGATACGGCATGGTCGACGCCGCGGCAGCGGTCGGAGGCGGCTCGCCGCCTGCGCCCCAGGACTACGCGACGCTGCCCTACTCCACGGGCTTTGAATCCGCGAACCTCGACAGCTTCTGGAGAGCGATCGCCGGCGTCGAAGGTCGGATCCAAATCACCACCGCAAACGGCCCGTTTTCCGGCTCGCGTCACCTGACGATGGACGACTCAGTCTCCGGCGGTTCGTTCTCGCAGAACGAAGCCTGGCTGCACTTGGATCTAGCCGGCCAGTCCCAGGTCGATCTTCAGTTCCAGTGGAAAGAGTTCGGCGACGAGACCCACGCGCAAGACGGCGTGTACTTCTCAAGCAACGGCGGTTCGAGCTTCACCAAGGTCGCGAACCTCAGTGGTGGCTCGACGCCCAACAACACTTGGCAGAATATCGCGCTCGACCTCGATGACTTGGCTGTAGGCGCAGGGCTCGCTTTGACCTCGACCTTCGTGGTCAAGATCCAGCAGTACGACAACTACCCCATCGCCAGCGACGGCTTCGCGATCGACTCCGTTTCGGTCCAGGCCGGCTCGACCGGCGGCGGCCCGACGGACTACGCCCAACTGCCCTACTCCACCGGCTTCGAAGGCGGGCTAGACAGCTTCTGGGCCACCACCGAAGGCGTCGAAGGGCGTATCCAAGTCTCCTCGGCCAACGGTCCGTTTGCGGGCGGCTCGCACTTGACGATGGACGACGAGGTCAACGGCGGCGCGTTCTCCCAAAACGAGGCCTGGCTGCGCCTCGACCTCTCAGGAGAGGATGAAGTCGACCTGGCCTTCCGCTGGAAGGAGTTCGGCGACGAAACCCACGCCCAGGACGGTATCTATATGTCGGACAACGGCGGCGCTAGCTTCTCCAAGGTGCACGACTTGAATGGTGGGAGCTTCACCAACAACACTTGGCAGCTCATCGAGCTCGACCTCGATGACCTGGCTGCCAGCGCCGGTCGTTCGCTGACCTCAACCTTCGTGGTCAAGTTCCAGCAGTACGACAACTACGGTATCGGCAGCGACGGGTTCGCCTTCGACTCGATCTCGGTGGAAGCCGGCAGCGGCGGACCTTCGGGCTATGCCAGCTTGCCTTACTCGACCGGCTTTGAATCCGGGAGCCTGGACGCCAACTGGGCGACGGTGCTCGGCACCGAAGGCCGCATCGAGGTCACGACCGCGAACGGCCCATTCGCCGGCTCGCGCCATCTAACCCTCGACGACAGCGTCAACGGCGGAGCGTTCTCACAGAACGAAGCGTGGATGCGCCTGGACCTCTCGGGCGAATCCCAGGTGAACCTGGCCTTCCGCTGGAAGGAGTTCGGCGACGAAACCCACTCCCAAGACGGAATCTACCTGTCCGACAACGCAGGGTTGTCCTTCACCAAGGTCCACAACCTGAACGGAGGATCTACCGCGAACAACTCTTGGCAGTTGGTCAACCTGGACCTGGATGCGCTCGCTTCGAGCGCTGGGCTCTCACTCACTTCGACCTTCGTGGTCAAGTTCCAGCAATTCGACAACTACGCCATCGGCACCGATGGGTTCGCGTTTGACGCAATCACCGTTGACTAACTCAAGGTCAGCTAAGTTGCCGCGGATCTAAGCTCCGCCAACACATCGCGGGCCCGCTCCAGTTCCTCTGGAGCGGGCCCACTTTTTCACTTGGGAGCAAACCAACACCCAAACCGCTCGAGCTCAGGGTTCTTCGCTTGCCGAGCCCGTACTCTCCGGCAGCAACTCATCGATGTACCCGATGGCTCGCAGCTGTTCTTCGATTTCGGGGGCCAGATCCACACGCTGCCCTGAAGCTACAGCTTCCCAATGGGCGGCTCGCAAATCCAGCTCCTCGCGAAGCGAGACGTACACGTCGCGTGCTTCCCCTCGTTGGGGCATCTGCTCGCCGGGGTCTTCAGACAGGTCGAACAGTTTGTAGATCTTGCTCTTGCGGTTGTGGATTAGTTTCCAGCTCCCCGACCGCAGGCCAACTTGATTGCCTTGCCGGGTCGAATTGAGAAACAACCCCGCAGGGCGTTCGAACGAACGACCCTCCAGGAGCGGGCGAAGCGAAAATCCGCTCGGACTCTCCGGCGCATCGAGGTCGTAAAGATCCACGAGCGTCGGGAACAAGTCGACCAGGGACACCGCAGACTCGATCCGTCGCCCTTCACCGCCGGGAAAGCGCATGGTCAAAGGTACGTGCACCAACTCCTGATACACGACGGAGCTGTGCTGCATGGTTTGGTGCTGTCCGAAGGCCTCGCCGTGATCGGACAGAAGGATCCACAGCGTCTCGTCGAGCAGTCCGTTCGCCTCAAGCCCCTGGTAAATATCCTCTAACACCGTGTCGACGTAGCGCAAAGTCGAGTCATACAGATCGCTCAGCCCCTGGATTTCGTTTGGCTTGTAGGACAAGAAGTCCCTCCGCCCGCTGCGCTCCCACATCTTGCGCGAGAGCTTGGTGTCTTCCAAGTAACCGGCAAAGGTCTGCGCGAACGGCTCCGGCGGATCGTAGGGGGCATGGGGGGGGAGCAGGTGCCAATAGGCAAAGAACGGCTTCGTGCGCTTCGTGCCCAAGAAGCGCTGCATCCCGTCCAACACCGTTTTGGGAACCTGCATCGAGCCGCCCTTGCTGAGAGCAACCGGAACGTAGTGATACTCGTCGAAACCACGGTCGAACCCGAAAGAGCCGATGATGTGCGCGTTGGTTGAGACCCCATGGGTTTCAAAACCATCGTTGCGGAAGATCTCAGCCATCACCGGCATTGAATCAGGCAAGACCTGTCCCGGACTCGCCACGCCGTGTACCTCGGTTGTACTTCCGGTCATCAGGGACGCCACCGAAGCCAACGTGTAGGCAGCCGCCGAGCTGGCGTCCTCGAAGAGCACCGACTCACCGGCAATTCTCTCGAAGAACGGCATCGTTTCGCGCTCGTAGCCGTAGGCCGCCAGGTGGCCTGCCGCCCAGGCATCGATCAGCGTGATCAACACGTTGCGAGGCGGGTCCGCAAACTCTGGAACGCCCGGGGTCGCATCTCCACAACCAGCTAGCCAGCCGGCGAAAACCACTCCGCATCCCCTCCAGCAGGCAGGCCCCATTCGGCTGCGCCTGAGGCCGGCTTCGGAGGGATTTCCAGCCTTCGGGGAAGATCTCGTGCTCATACCAGCGAGCCTAGCAGCCGAGCGATCAGGAAGGACGGCTTTCAGCTCTTGGAGGATCCCCACTTGGGTGCCAGCATGCTGTTCCCCGAGAGGCCTGAGTACGAACACTCAGATCGGGCTCCGTGACCTTCTTCCTCCGCCGCAACCCCGAGTTCACCAAGCTGTGGACGGCTCAGATGGTCAGCCAGGGCGGAGACTGGCTGAACAAGGTGGCGACCCTGGCCATCATCGACCGCTATGGAGGAGCCAGCGCCGCATGGATCGGCGTCGGGCTGTGGTTCGGGATCGAGCAGGCCCTGCGCATGCTCCCCACAACTCTCCTGAGCCCGTTCGCCGGACCGGTAGCCGACCGCGTGCCGCGCAAGCTCCTGCTTGTCGGCGGGGATCTCTTCCGCGCCCTCCTGGTGCTCGGTTACCTGGCCATCGATTCGGCCGCGGACCTCAAGCTGGTTCCGATCCTCATCGCAACCCAGGTCGGATTCGGCATCTTCTTCGACGCCGCGCGCCAAGCCTCGCTACCGAACACCGTGCGGCCTGCCGATCTGCACACGGCGATCGCGCTCAGTTCGGCCACCTGGAGCGTCATGCTCTCGCTCGGCGCCCTGGCCGGCGGCCTCCTCGTCGGCGCCTTCGGAACAGACGTCGCGTTCGCGGTCGATGCCAGCACCTACCTCACCAGCGCGTTGCTCTACACCTGGATCCGCCTGCCGCCGGCTCCTCGCCAGGACGAAGCGTTCTGCTGGCGCGATCTGTTCAGCTTCCGCGACATGCGTCGCGGCCTCGCCCACGCCCGCGGCCGCGGCATCGCGGCCGGCCTGCTCACCAAAGCGTTCTGGGGAGGCGCCGGCGGCCTGCTCGTCCTCGTCGCGCTTTCGGCCAGCACACGCTACGGCGCGCCTGGACCCCAAGCCGTCCTAGAAGGCCGGGAAAGCACCTTCGCCCGCAACTTTGGCGTTCTGTTTGCTGCTCGCGGCATCGGCACCGCCATCGGTCCTTTCTTGGCCCGCCGCTTCCTCGGCAGCCAACCGATCGAACTGCTCAGAACGATTCGCGCCGGCTTTCTCGTCGCACCCCTTTGCTACCTCGGATTCGGCTTCACCCACTCACTCCCTCTGGCAGCCGTCTTTGTCGGGCTCGCACACATCGGCGGTGGCGCCATCTGGGTTGCCTCCACCAGCCTCTGGCAGCAAACCGTCGACGATCGCTTCCGCGGTCGCGTCCACGCCCTCGACTTCTTCAGCATGACGCTGTCGTTTTCGATGTTCGCGCTGCTGTCCGGAGCGCTTTACGACGCCGGCCTGCCCATCGCGTACCTAACCGCCCTGTTCTCAGGCCTCATCGCTTTGATGGGCGCCCTGTGGTGGCGCCTTGGCTCGAGCATGCGCAAGCGGCTGCTGAGCCAGACACCACCGGGCTGATCCGCGAGCGCCACGGACGGGGAATCCCGCGGCAGACTGCTAGCAACTCCTTGGCCGCCGGGGCCCGGACCTACCGCGCCGTGCGCACCCGGCTCGGCAACTCGCTCCGAAGGCGCGCGTCGATCCGCTCCGCGACGCGTAGCGAGTTGGCGGCGATCGTCAGGCTCGGATTCGTGCCGCCGCTAGACGGCATGAACGAACCGTCGACCACATACAGATTTTCGACGTCGTGGGCGCGACAGTTGCGATCCAAGACGCTCGTCCTCGGGTCGGTTCCGAATCGGAGGGTTCCGCAGGGATGGCCGTGATTGAGGTTGACGTTCCCGCCCAGAAAGAACGACCAAAGGGGAGCGAAAGCCTGCTTGACCAGCCGGCGGAACAGCTCCACTCGCCTTCTTAGTTCTGGCCGTACGGTGTATTCGAACCGCATTCCGCCGGCGGCGTCAGGATCGAGGAGAACACGGTTTTCTCCGTAGGGCAGGTCCGCCTGGATGGTGGCGAAGATCGTGGCCTTGCCGAAGACTCGTGTGGCGATCTTCGCTGGAACGCGCAGAGCAGCGCGCAGAGGGCGAAGAGAACGCAGGGGGCTCTCGTCGAATTGCTTGCGCAGATGGAACAAGACGTTGCCGTAGTCGGCGGACATCCCCGTGGACTGGACCGCGCCCAGCGGCCGGCCTTCGTGCTGGTAGTGATCGCGGAAGGCCAGTGACTTTTGAGCTTCGGCCGTCGCGCCTCGACGCTTCGGCCAAACCGCGATGAAATCTGAGACGTGGAACATCAGGTTGCGGCCGACCTGATCCGACCGATTGGCCAGGGTTCCGGGACCACCCGGTCCCTTCGAGCGCAGCAATAGAACGGGAGAGTGATAGGCGCCGGCTGCCATCACCACGAATCGTGCGCGGAGGCGTAGCTCTCGCCCTTCACGGAGCGCAACGACCTCCTTGATTCGATCGCCGTCCGATTCCAGCCTGAGGACTTCGCAGCGATCCAGCAGCCGGGCATTCGAATGGCGTAGAGCCGGCCATACGCCCACGGTCCGCGCGTCGCGCTTGCACTGCTCGAGACAGATCCGGCCGGCGCACTGCTCGCATCCTGGCCGGTCGCCGAAAGCGACATGCAGTTGATAGGGCGATCGGCCGTTGCGCTCTAGGACCTTCTGAAACGACTGATCGCACTCGCTGAGCGACGCGGGCGCGCTGGGACTTGCAAACGGCTCGGAGCACAGGGGATCGCGGGTGCCGCGCACACCGAATAGCCGCTCGGCCTCCTCGTAGTAGGGCGCCAGTTCCTCGTAGTCGATCGGCCAGCGGGGCCCCGAATCACTGGATTCGAGATCGCGACGTTCGAGCCTTTCCAGAGCTGCCGCGTAAAGCAGCGTGGACCCCCCAGCACCGCAACCCACGGTGGCGTTCAATTCAACACTTCGTCCGTCGACGGTTCCGGTCAAAACCCTGGGCCACAGACCGTTTTCCAAGCGGCGCTCCGGGTCCAAGTCGTCGTAGGGCAGGGCTCCACTGGCCCGCTCGAAGTTCGCATGACCCTTCTCGAGCATCAGCACCCTGTGGCCGGCTTCCGCCAGGCGGCGCCCGAGCATCGCCCCTCCCATCCCCGTGCCGATGACGAGGACCTCCCAGGGGCACGCGGACAGGGCCTCTGCTTGTGAATCACGGGCCGCATGTCCCAGCGGGGATGACTCATGCACGTGCCGCACCGCTAGCGAACTCCGCTGGGCCGGCCAAAGCATCGCGCGGCTGCTGGGCATCTCGGGGTGAACAACCCCCTGAAAGGCTGGGCGCCTTCGGGGTCAAGAACCGTGGGAACCATGGTCAACGGCGGGGGCAAGGGTCGACAGGTCAAGGGTGCGTGCCTCCCCTGATCCGCAGCTGCAACGCCCCGTTGCGCTCCTTTTCCTTTCCATGCGCCCTGCGCCGAAGCGTGCCCGGGTAGGCCAGACTTCTGCGGTAGAACCCAGGTCGCCGTCAGCCCGGGTCGTCGAGCCAGAGCTTCAAGCCCGCCCGGCCGGGGTCGGTCAGGCTGTAGCGGCCCGCTCCGTGTCCCTCGAACCACCCATAGACGTTCCGATAGAGAATGTCCCGGGCCTTGGGCTCCCCCACTTCCGTGGCGATTTCCGAGGCCTTCCCGGGCCCGTTGAGCGACAGGTGTTTGGCGATTCGGAGGGCCCGCTGGCGATAGGCCGTCATCAAGCCCGTGCGACGATCCGATCCTCCGAGGACCGGATCCCCATCGCGCCCATGAAACTCGGTCAAAAGCCGCTCGGCTTTTTGGGTAGACCGTCGCGGCGTGTACGGACCGGGATCCAGCAGAACAGCCGTGGCTCCGAATCCGCCTACATCCACGGGATTCGGGTCGATCGAAATCAGACCCAGCCCCAGCATTCGCAGAAGTTTGAGCAAGCGCCCTCGGTCCTTGCGCAGCACGGAACAGGAGAGCGGAACACCGAGGTAGACCCGGGATGTCAGTGCCAGTCGGTCCGCAGCTTGCAGCAACAGCGGCAGGTTCAAGCGAAGCTTCAATTCGACGATCAGGGGCTCAGACGTTCCGCGCACAGCGGTCACATCACACCGGCCGATCTCTCCCTTCACCTCGTAGCCCTTTGACTCAAGAAGAGCCTTGAGCGGCGCGTACAGATCGGCCTCCCGCATGGGAGCTGAGATTAGGCTGACGCTTGCTTTCGTACGAGCCCAACCGCGGGACCTGGGGCAAGTTCCGGTAAACTGGAATCATGATCCGATTCCTCCCCCAAACCGGTTTGCTCCTAACGGCGTGGTCTTTTTCATTCGCCCCCTGCGCCGGGGCGCAGGACCTGGACGCCTTGCGCCAACTGGCTGACCCTGGAGCGGCCTACGCCGCCAAGCGAATCGGATCGACCCTCTTGGTGGCGGGCCGGTCGCTTGAGTCGGTGCTTGCCGAGGAGTTTGCCCCCGAAACCCAGCTAGACCTGTTCCTAGCTCCGTTCCTGAGTCCGCAAATCGACCTCGAAGCCGGAGAGGTACAGATGGAGATTCTCGGCGCCCGCTGGCGCGCCGTGTTGCGACCAGGCTTTGGAGTGACCTTATTGCGCGACGGGCCCGAGGCGGAGACCCTCCAGCGGCTTCCCGAGTTACCTGCGTTTCCCGAGGGTCTGGCGGAGGAGCCCTGGCCAGTCGGCGATGCGCCCGCCGAATCCGACGAAGAGCAGCAAGCCTTCGACCGCGAAGCCCTCCATGAGGTGCTTGAGCGCCACATCGCGCCCAATCGCGAAGAAGGTATCGAAGCCCACCGCCGCACCCGCGCGCTGCTCGTTCTCCATCAGGGCCGGTTGGTCGGAGAACGCTATGGTCCGGGCTTCGGTCCAGACACCCCGCTCGCAGGTTGGTCCATGACGAAGAGTGTGCTCAGCGCGCTCATCGGGATCCGGATAAAGCAAGAGGGGCTTGAACTCGAGCAGACGCGCCTTCTGCCAGAGTGGAAAGAGGCCGACGATCTGCGCTCTCAAATTTCGCTGTTGGACCTGTTGCGCATGGAGCCCGGACTCCGCTGGGAGGAGTCCTACACCGACGCGAATGGGGATCCCGCCAGGATGCTGTTTGGGGCTCCCGACACCGCGGCGCTTGCCTCGCAGCAGCCGGCGGTGGACGAGCCGGGCGCTACCTGGAACTACTCCAGTGGCACCTCGAACATCTTGAGCCAGGTTCTGCGCCAGAGCTTCGAGCACGACGTGGACTACTGGAAGTTTCCGCGGGAAGCTCTGTTCGGACCCCTCGGCATGCGCAGTGCGGTCTTCGAGCTAGACCCTTCCGGTACTTTCGTCGGCTCTTCATTCCTGTGGGCCACCGCCCGAGACTGGGCGCGCTTTGGCTTGCTCTACGCCCAAGACGGTGTTTGGCAAGGCGAGCGGATCTTCCCCGAAGGCTGGGTCGCTGCGACCGTCGAGCCCGCGCCGGCTACGCGCCGCGGCCAGTACGGACTTCACTGGTGGCTCAACCACGGCAAGGACGGACGCCGCCGATTCGCCCAACTCCCCGAGGATCTCTATTGGGCCGACGGATTCGAGGGGCAAGTGCTAGCCATCTTCCCAAGCCAAGAACTGATCGTTCTGAGACTGGGCTGCACCAAGGACGACCGGCTCTTCCGGAGGGAGGACCTGCTCGAAGACGTCTTCGAGTGCTTCTAAGACAAGCCCTGGTCGTCAGCCTGCTGAGCCTCTCGGCACCTCAGACTCAACCTGCCCAGCGGATGCCGGCGCAGCCGGATGTCGCTCGGCAACCCGTACGCTGCTCAGGTGACGTTTCGTCTGGCCAGCCGCCTGTTCTTGCTCGACGCCATTTGGCTGGGAGCGTTCTCGTTGCGGGCGGCTTCGCCATCGTCCATCTGGATGGTTTGGTGGCAACAAGCACTCGTTTTCTACGGGGTCGAAGGCTCGATTGGATTTGCTCGGACGTATAACGTCTTCGCCTTTTTGAGGAAGTGATTCCGTGGGGCGAGCGCTGGTTCCGGGCTGGGCCGTATCATCCAGACTCACGACCCCCTTCCTGCTCACAATCCATTGCGCTTCGCCACCAGCCTCCTCCTTCTGCTCCTTCCTGCGTGCAGCCCTGGACCCGTGGCGCCCGAGCCGGACGCTGGTTCGCAAGCAGAGGGCGGCTACTGGAAGGTTGTCGACGACTTGTTCAGCGGCGAAGAACGGTGGCGAGTTCTCCAAGAATCTCCCCGCAATCGAGTCAAGCGCCGTCCGGTGTCGGCGGCCGGGCGATCCGTGGACCGGACCGTTTCCAAGGTCGGCTGGGCCATGTCGCCGCCCGCTGCCGTGGGCGTGCTGGCCCCGAAAGGTGACGGCCCGCTTCGGCTGAACGTGTCGGTCGCGCCCGATGGTCGGCCGCCTGAAGTTCCGCGCGTGACGGTTCGTTTTTCCGTTTCGATCGAAGGCGAACAGGTCTGGAGCTCGGAACGCACCCTTGGAAGTCGCATCGGGCGCCGCGGGCATCTGTGGGAACCCGTTCTCGACGAGAACGAAGAGCCGTTCTTGGTCGAACCCGGGGACGAGGTGCGCTTCCAAGTTGAGCTGGTTGACGCCCCAACCGGCCGGCCGCTGCCAGAAGACTTCGAAGTACCGACGCTGGCCTTCGGGGAGCCGCGGTTTGAACGCTGGGTGGAAGTTGAAGGCGACCCGGTCGCCGCGGGCAAACCGAATCTCCTGCTCTACGTCGTCGACACGCTCCGCCGCGATCGATTGTCGCCCTACGGACACCCCGGTGAACAGACGCCAGCCCTGCAACGCTTGGCCGACCGGGGCCTGCTGTTCGAAAACGCTTACTCCACCGCCTCGTGGACTTGGCCCTCGACCGCTTCGCTCCTGACCGGCTTGCTTCCAGCCGAGCACGGCCTCGAAGGCGCCAAGACCGCCTACCTAGACGGACGACTGGAGACGATTGCCGAGCGGGCGCGTGCCAGCGGGTACCGGACCGCCGGTTTCGTGGGAAACCCGCTGATCGACCTGCGAGGCAACTTCCAACAGGGCTTCGAGACCTTCGCGCCGTCGGACGGACAGTTCCGCAAGTCCGAGCATTTGCTCCCTCCCGCTCTTGAGTGGTTGCGCACGACTGGGTCCTCGCCCTTCTTTCTCTACGTTCATACGGTCGACACCCACTACCCCTACAAGGCCTACGAGCCCTTCGCGCTCGAGCCCGACCCGAAGCTCGATGCGAGCCAACCCGACAAGCTCCGTGATTGGCTGGATCCCCTAAGGAAGAGGAAAATCGAGAATTCGAAGCGGGACGAAGATCTCCCGCTCGACGACATTGTGTCGCCTCAGGCGCTCGAACGTCTGGAAGCCCGTTACCTGGCCTGCGTACGCACCGCAGACCATTGGTTCGGGCAAACCGTGGAGCAGCTCGACCAACAGGGTGTCTTAGAAAACACCGTGATCGCCTTTACCACCGACCACGGCGAGGAGTTTCTCGAACACGACCTCATCAACCATGGGGCCAGTGTGAACGACTCCTTGGTCCACGTTCCATTGATCTTGGCCGGGCCCGGCGTCCCCAAGGGCCAACGCATCGAGCAGGTCGTTTCCAATCGTCATGTCGCCGACACCCTGGCACAGCTCGCCGGCGGAAAACTCCAGCATGCCATTCGGCCCATCAACCTGCTACAGGACCTGAGCGGAGCTCCGCGAACGACTTTTGCCTCGACAGAAGTCGGAACCTGGGATGGATCTGCTGCGAACCTGTTCGGTGTGTTCGACGGACGCTTCGCTCTGCACACCGTTCGGGATGTTCGTATTCAAGAGCACTTTGCGAGGCTGTACGACCTTCGGTCCGATGACGGCGAGTTCCGAGACCTAGCTGAAGAGCGCCCGCAAGACGTCAAGAGGCTGATCGATGAACTCCGCGGGCACCTGCTGACCTCCTCCGAGATGAGCTGGGGGCTCTCCCGAAAAGACGCCGCCGAGACGATCGACTTCCTGGAGCAACTCGGCTACACGGCGCCCGGCGAGCAGAGTTCCACGGACGAATCCGCCGAAAAAACCTCGGACTCCTGACCCACCGGGGCTCCCCTGCCCCGCCCTGGCTGCGCGGGCGCTTTCTCTCCAAGTAAGTGAACAACCGCCGGCCCCTCGCGTAACGCTAAGATCCAGGTTGCCAGCTCGCCTCTCGTCGGATCTCGGTGCGAAGCCCTGCTGGCGCTCCCTGAGGTTCCTCCGTCTCTCGCAGTTCAAGTGCCCGAGACGCTCTGCCCCATGCCTTCCCCCATGCCTTCACTCAAACACTCCATCTTCCCGATTCTCGGCGCCCTGTTCGCGGCCTCCTCTGGAGGCCAAAGCGCCAGCCCGGCCCAAGCCGTGGACGCGCCCGGCGACCTGGCCGTACTGGTCCCCGAGGGTGATCTGGTCTACGTGCAGCTGGAGTCTCTGGAGAGGCTCGACGAGCTCAGCGCGATGCTCTCCGAGCAGACCGGTTCGCCCGTCGAGCTCAGCGAAGACTTGCGCGGCATGATGGGAGCGCAACTCGGCGGAGATCAGGTCGACGCCACTCGCCCGATCGGAATCGCCGCGGACCCCACGCGGATGATGTCCGGTGGTAGCCCCGTATCCGCCGTCTTACTGCCAGCCAAAGATCCCAGCGCCCTGGCCGGCTCGTTGCAAACCAGGGATGGCCTGCCCCAAGCCGAGATCGAAGGGAGCTACGTGGCCGTCCCCCAAGGCCAGAGCTTCACCCGCGGCACGGGTCCGAGCCCGCTGACCCAGAAGCTGTTGCCGGGCACCGTCAGCGCCCGAGTCAAACTGGGAACCCTGCTTGAGACGCTGCGCCCCTTGATCGACGCCGCGCTCGATCAAGCCATGGCTATGCTCGGAAGCGTAGAGGTCGAGCTGGACACGGGCGAACTCGACATCGAAGGCTTGATGCAGCTCTACAGGGAAGGCTTCGAAGTCGCGATGGATTCTGCGGACGTGCTAGACCTCGCGTTCGACGCCGAGGGCACCGAGTTGGACTTCGCATTCGAATTCTTGGCCGCCGAAGGCAGCCAGCTCGCGACTTTCGCAAAAGACTCGAAGGGTGGAACCACCAAGCTTGCCGGGTTCCTCGAATCGGAGAGCGACTTCCTCATGTTCGCGAACGGAGACATGAAGACCATGTTTGATGAGTTTCTCCCGGTGCTCGACGACTTGGTAGCGTTCTACCCGGAGAACATTCAGGCCATCCTTGATGCCTATCTGCCGCTTTACATCGAAACAGCCGAACTGCTCGGCGGCGAGATCGTCACCAACCTGAACTGGGAGCCGGACGGGTTCAGCGCCGAGTACTTCCTAGCCGCTGACGACACGGACAAGCTTGTGGCCAGCTTTCAAAAAATGCTGCGGCTCGAGTACGGAACGGAGCTTGGCGTCACCGTCGGCCCGTTCGAGACGACGAGCGTTGGCGAGCTGGAAGTGACCCGCAGCACCATCCAGATCGACTACGAGAAGATGCTCATGCTCTACGGTGAGGGGTTTGGAGTCGATGGAGAGCAGGTGGCTGAAATGGTCGAGAACCTCTACGGCGGCAACGAGCTGGAGATCGCTTTTGCGACCTCGGGTGGCGTGCTCGCCGTTTACGCCGGGGCCATCGGGTCCGGAGCTGAGGAGACCATGAAGCGCTTTCAAGCCGGTCCCGGAAAGGTCAGCGAAGAGCTCGAAGCCGATCTGGCGGAACTGGAGCAAGGCCGGCTCGGTGGCGTCATGCGGATGGACATGGGGAGCTACCTGAACCTCGCGATGCAATCGGCTGAACAGTTGCTGGAGGATTCGGAGAGGGTTGAACTCCCTGACCTCACTGGAACGAAAGCCGTGATCGCGATGGATTTCCGGCTGGTGGGTCGCGCCTGGCGCGGGGGAATGAACATGGACATGGCCGCCATGTCCGAGCTCATGACCTCCATGGGGAAATAGGCCCCGGAGCCGGGCCGCAAGCTAAGCACTCACAGTTCCCCTGAATCGAATTCAGGGGAGCTTGCCTGGGAGTTCAACGGGAACGACGAAAACACGGAAGGTTCGCCGGCTTGGGTACCCGGCCGGCGCGCTGCCCGCAGCGGATCAAAGCCGTCTCACCCGCTGCCGCAACAGGGACACCCACGGGGCTCCCGGCCACGTCGGTGGATCGAGCGCCTCCCGCAACGCCTCGGCGCCGGTCTGTCGCCCGTCGTAGACAGCCACAATCGCTTCATCGCCCTCCATCAGAAACGTCGTTTCTCCATAGGGTAGGTACCGCGTGGCCCCGATCGTGATCAACGCATGACTCGGGCATCCCGCCGCGTCCAAGTAGGCGCCCACATCTTCCAGGGGTCCGCCATCACGTTGTTGCTGTAGGCGGTCGATCAGCCAGTCCAGCAGTTCGCCATACAGCGTGCCGTAACCGGCTACCGGCACGTCCTCGCCGTAGGGCAATAGGACTCCATCGCGCCGCAAGAACGACGCGAGGCGAAAGTGAGCCAACGAACCCGCCGGAGAAAAATCATCCATCGAGAAAAGCTGGTCTGTAGCTAGCCCCTGGCTTTGCGGCCCCCAGTTCTTCTTCTCGCTGATTTTCGATGCCCGCGGGTTCCGCCATGAACAATCGTTGAACGCTCCAAACGCGCGAGGCACCACCCCGGAAACTCTCCGGTCCTCGCTGTAACGCAGTTCGCACCAAAGGGCGACCTCGGGCTCGATTTGCAGGTTCGCTGACTCGTCCACGGGCAAGCAGATGGCCGTGCTGCTGACCGGTTGCACCTTCAGCCGGCCAGGCAGCGCGGCTGCACCGCCGGGGAGATAGAAGGGAAACACACCCTTGGGGCGGTTGGCCGCCGCCTGCACCTGTGCAAAATCCGCCGCCTCGCCGGCCTGCTCCAGGTGTCCGGCGAAGTTCCCGGCCACTCCGAGACCCGCAGCTCGGTCGAGCTGATCGGCGGTGAGTTGCAACATGGGAACAGGGCGGGACATGGCCTGAGGATCGACAATTCACAGCCGCCGCGCAACCGGACCGGGCGCCCGCGTCCCCGCGGGATTGGCGGAGCAAGGATCCACCCCTGAACAGACGGCCGCCCCTACCCCGGCCAAGGAGACCTTGTCGTGGCCGCTTCCGCCGCGCTGAGGCTCCAGCGGCCGCGCCCGAACCCACCGGGGCGTAACAACTTAAATCCGGCCGGAACGATGAGTCTAGAATCCTCTTATGCGCATTTTGTCCGCAGCGATCGTCGTTTTGCTGGTCGCTTTAGGCGTCTTGCTGCTGAGCCCCTCTCGGCGCTCGCCGGAAGCTCACCGACCCGATCTTCCCCGGCCTCCCCAGAGCGCAGATCTCGAAGCTCAGAGAGGTACGGCAACTGGATGGCTCGACCCCCAGATCGAGAACCCGGGCACTCAGCGGAGCGTGGCGCTCGGCGAACAGGACTCGACTCCTTCGGGCCAACCGGCCGCCACCGCGGATCAGCTATCCGCCTTCCTCCAAATTCGGGTGATCGACGAAACAGGGGCCCCCATCCCGTTGGCGTACGTCGTTGTGAAGCCCGTGGAAGAGGCTGCACGCAGACGTATTCTCGAGGCTGGAGGCGACAATTCGATTCATCTCAGCGCCGACCAAGACGGGACGAGTTTGGTCGGGGTTTGGCCGAATGAACGTCTCCGGGTGAAGGCGCACGGGTTCCCCACCACCACGCACTTGGGAGCCCACCGAGATCTGGATGCGCTCCTGCCGGGTGAAACTCGGGAGCTCGAGATCCAGCTCGACTTGCCGGCGGGAGATTTTCGAGGACGGGTGCTTTCAAGGGAGACGGGGCAGCCGGTCCAAGGAGCAGCTATCGAGCCCATAGAGAGCTTTCCGGGGGGCACCCCCCCGGAAGAGCACACCAGCACAGACGTCGAAGGTCGATTCCGCCTTCCGCTAGAGGTCAGCAGCTTTCAGGTGCGGGCGCCGGGGTTTGCTCCCGCATACGCTTCGGTCGATCAGGTGACCGAGCCCTTGAGTCGAGAGGTTGTGATCCGCCTCGAACGAGCAGCCAGCTTGAGCGGACGCGTGGTGCCCCACGACCCCAACCGACCCGAGGCACGGGTTTGGGTCACGGGCCTGGGGGTCAACGCGAACACCGGCCCAAAAAGCGGTTTCCTCTCAACGCAAATCCTCCACAATTCGATCGTCGACCCGGAGGGGAGGTTCGAGGTCACAGGGCTTATCCCGGACGTACCGCTCCAGGTCGAAGTCCGGCGGGGGGGGCGCAAGGAACTTGATCCCGGGGCTCCGCTGTTCCTGGCTCCCGGTGAGGCTCGCGAACTCGAGCTTCAGATCGGCGCGCCCGCCTCGATCCGGGTCGTCGCACGCACGGAATTCGGAGAGCCGATAGCGGACTGCCCTCTCCGGTTGTTCGCCAAGTCGAAGGTCGAGGAACCGGGCTCGATCCCTGGCTCCGTGCGGGTGCACCGAAACGCGGTGACGGACGCGCAAGGTCGGGCCGTATTCGAAGATGTGGTGGTCGGAGACTGGCTCATCGCGCCCGCCCTGGATCCGCCTGACTCGAATTCGAATGGGGTCTGCGCAGGAGCTGTCGTGAGTGTTGAACACGCGGGAGGTGACGTATCCGTCGAGCTGGAATTCTTCGAGCCCCGTTGGATTCGGGGGATCTGCACGAAGGTCGATGGCGCCCCACTCGGTTATGTCCAGGTGGTCGGACAGGGAATCGGCCTCACCCGCTACGCCCAAACCTCGGCCACGGGCACGTATGAACTCGGCCCGCTAACGCCCGGAACCTACCGGGTGTCGCTCCGAGTGGGCGACGCCGAGGGAGTCGCGCCGGCCCCGCGATTCGCTCAAGCCGGAGACGAGGGAGTGAATCTGACCGCCCTCCCTTCCGCTGGACTGTTCATCCAGTTGACCGACTCCGCGGGCTCCCCCGTTAAATCTGCGCACCTGTCCGCCACCCGGCGGGACTCTCTCGAGACCCGATCTTTGCTCCTGGCCGGCTCGCAGCAGTTGCCGGCGGAGCTTCCCGCGGGGACCTACGACCTGACGGTGACGACGAACTCGGGCCAGGTGGCCGTGGCCCTTGGAGTCCAGGTTCGGCCCGGTGAGCCGCGGGTCGTTTCCATGGAGCTCGAGCCGGCAGCTCGCGTTCGGGTTCGGTTGCTCGCCGGGGACCTCGAGGAGATTCCGTGCACGATCGAGGTCTTTCGCGGTCCTGCGCGCCTCGCAGCGGCGGAGATTTCCCCGGGCGGCACGCGGATCTTCGAGGTACCGCCCGGCTCGCTCGTCCTACGGGGCCGGCCCACCTTTTCGCCCACAGGAAACCCCACGGAACACATCGAGACAAACTTCACAGCACGCTCCAGCGAGCTGTCCCAGGTGGACCTGACCTGGTAAGAACCGATGGCTCCGAGCCTGGTCCATCGGGCTGCGCCAGGGCAAAGGATGCGATGCCGGCCGCCGGCCCCCGAGGCCACTCCCCATAAAGGGGCGGCCTCTGCCGTCCTTCAAATCGGGGATCACCGAACCTCGACCGGCACCCTGGCTGGAAGCCCAAGACTCACATTGAGCCCGGACTCGCTTTCGGGGTCATCCCAGTGGCAAGGGGGTGGCATATGTAGGCGAATTCCTCTGGTATCATCGTCTTGCCTAGCTGGTAGCTCAACCGCTCCCCACCAAACATGACCGTAGTCAATGCCATGGGACTATTGGATTTCCACGGACGTAAATCGCACCGCATTATTGAGAACTCGCTCGGCGTGATGCGAGCGATAGCGGACAAGCTTGATGGACCGCCGTGCTGCGATGTAGAGATTCGAAGGGTCCTGCATAGAGAGTGTGCGCGGCTAGAACGAGTGTGGGGCGCTCGCCGCGCGGATCTTGTGAGTCACGCTCAATGGGGACCGAGCAAGGACGGGGCACGTCCAGCACTCAGCTCCGAATCCAAGCATGGATGGCTCGACCTGGAGTACCTGCGCTCGTACATGATTTGCCGGTACGGCCGCATCAACGCCAAAGAGAACGAGGCCGCAGACCTCCAACGCCTAGCGAACTTTGGTCAAGCCAGAGCCGATGCCGTCAGGGCGTTAGAGCTTTAGCTTTGATGCGCCGCGACCGAGTCGCCAACCTTTGGGCTCAAATTGCGGAGAGAGAAATATGACCAGTAGCTGTGGACGGTGAGCAGAGAGGAGACGCGACGTACCCTTGGCGTTGATCTCTACACCGACACCCAAGCCCCCCACGCGGGGAAAGGAAACGCCGCATGGGGACTGTCAGTCGATAGCAGGGAGTCGATGACTTCATCGGGGATCGAAGATTCGCGGTCAGATTTCTCGGACATGATTGGGGGTGGTTGGGGAGGTTAGTGAACCCCAGGCCCTCCGTACGTTTTCACAGTTCATCTGACAGTCCGCTGAACCGAGTTGCTGCCCTGCATTAGAGCCCGCTCGTCCACAGATCGAATTGGCCGCCGATCTCGTTCCAGTTCAAGGTCGGACTCGGGTCGATCGAAATCAGGATCGTTGCGGCGCCCCGCTGCACTTCGAACTGGACCGGTTCTTTTTGGTCACTTCGCAGCAGGACCCAAGGATTGGCGCGCGCCGTGGCTGAAAACGGTTGGCCGCCTATGGACCGAATGAGATCCCCGCTCTTAAACCCGCTCTTGGCCAACAGCCCGCTCTGATCTTGAAGGGTCACAACCCATGAGTCGGCTGGCTTGGGCTCGAACCGGTAGGGCCCGCCCGGCACCGTGAGGTTCATCCCCTGCCCCTCGTCTGTGCCCGTCAGCTGGTAGCTACCGGCCGGAAGAAGGCTAAACGTAGCTAGGCCTGAATCGTCAATCTGAGTATGGGCCTTGGCCATGACGAAGCCGCTTTCCGTGCCGCCGACTACGGATCCGGAGCGAAGACTTAGGTAGCTCTTGGCAGGCGCACCCGGTGCTTCGACCTCGATTTCGAAGAACGTGGGCAATTGAACCGTCACGTGATTGTGGCCGGCTGCAATAGAAAGCCGTCGCCGAGCCAACGGCCACCGGTAGGAATCGACAACCGAAATGGTCACGTCGCAGGGACCTTGCTCGGTTCGCTTCACCTCGAAAGTCTGGGTTTCAGGATCGAATTCTACATTCGCTTCTGTGCCGCCGTAGAACCCGGAGCTCACGCGGACGTCCAGCGTGGATAGCTCCATGCCTGCGGGAAGGCTGCTAACTTCGATGGACAAGGAAGCGGGTTCGTTGAACACGTGCTCAAATTCACGCTGTCCAGCTTCCAGAGGGATCTCCACCTTCCCGAAAAGCGAGTGGGCCAGATCGACCGTGAATTCAGCTTCGGGGCTGGCCAAGGAGAAGTCCTCGTCGACCTTCGAGGTAAGCACGAGGCGGTAGCTTCCGTCCGCTTGAACTTTCTGGCTCAGGTCCACTTCCCAATTGTCCTCGGGGCTTTTCTTCGAGAGCGTAAACCTCACGTCTCTAACGGGCCGCTGGGCCGAGTCCGCGACGCGAGCCCGCAGCCACGCCTCCTCCCCCGGGGTAGGGAGCACCAGGTTGTGCACATTTTCGCCCTGGGTCACTTCGAAGGCTTCTGAGTGGACGAACAAGTTCCAGGGGTACTCGGCATATCCAATCCAGTACGAGCCAGGGGCCAAGTCGCTGAATTCGAACCGGCCCTCCAACTGGGTGATCGTTCCATCGCTTCCTCTCAACAGCCGCTCGTCCACCGGCTCACCCGGCTCACTGGCACGCAGGAAGACCCTCATCGGCTGCGCCGATTTGGTTCCCGCCGGCATCACAATTTGACCGACGAGAAAAGTGATGGGTTCACACACAAGCCGAACCGGTTCTTGTGTCTCTCGGCCCGCGTAGACCGTTTGAAATTCGGATTTCGCAGTCGCTAAGTTCACGGCCTCCCAAGCCCAGGTTCGAGGCTGGATCAACGCCCGAATCTCGTGATGCCCCGACGGGAGTCCAATCACTGGATTTTCCGGCGTCCAGCGCTGCAACGGCAGCTTTCCCGACTGGACGTGGAGGAAGGCCTCGGTAGGCGGTCGCCCATCAGGGCCCAGCACTTCTGCCCGAAGCGGCACGAGGTCCGTCGCCCGAAAGACCGCCTTCACGCCAGGGGCTACCCGTCCCCTGCTGCCAGGCGGCCCCTCCAGCATGAACTGCGGGTGAGCTGCAGACAGCTGATAGCTGCCGATGCGCGGCACTTGGAAGGTGATGCTCCCTTCGGGTCCAGTGATTGCCTCCTGGACCTGTTCATTCGACGATCCAAGTTTTGGCATCAGCGTAAACCGCACACCTTCCAAAGGAACACCCGCCTGAGTCACCGCCGCCGCCACAATGGAGTGATCGGAAGCGGGTCCGGAAGAAGCCACGAACCGCTCTTCCCCGGCCGGTCCAGGCTCTCGTGCGGCACGTTCGACCCGGCGCTCCACCGGCGGCTCCGAGGCACGCACAGCTGCTGCTTCAGGTGAGGCGAGCTCTGCGGCCGAGGGTGTATTCATCAGGGCCGCAGAAGGCTCAACCGATGGCTGGGGAGTTGGCTCGGCACGCCCGAAGACGACCCAGCCGAGCAGGAGCCCAACCAAGACTCCCCCGAGAGGGCCGATGAGCAGGAAGAGAGAGTCGTTGCGGGTCGGCACAGGACAAGGATGCGAGGGGGAACCGAGAGGCGCGTCCTCCGGATCGAACAACTCGATGGACCGGCCAGTCCGTTTCCGGGCTGTAGGCTTCAAGCGTAGCGCTTTCTCCCAAATAGCCCGCACCCAAGCATCGGCCTACAGACTCCGCCGGAAAATCCAATCAGCCGGAAAATCGCCCGCACCATTCCGGGCAGGGGACCGTGACGTTCGCTTGCTCGCGGTAGCTCGAATTTCGGCACCACAGGATCAGATTCCTTCGCAGGCCCGAGCGCAGGTAGTCGACACCATGGCGGTGCTTACCGGCATGGATCAAGGCTACGCCGGGTTCATGGGGATACTCATAGGACTCGTGTGGTTCCGGCAAGGTCTGCATGTGCCGAGGGCAACGCAGGCCGCGGAAGTACAGATCGCCGCCCTCGAATTCGCGACCGAGGCACAAGTTCAAGGTGACTTCGCTGTCGTCCACGTGAAACCCGAGATCTTCATCCTTGTCGCGGGCGTATTCGACGAGGAAACCGTGATGCTGATCGAGCTCGCCTCCGCCCAGGTCTGGGTAGAGCGACCGACATAGCGGAGCCAGCAACCGAGACATGACGTCCTCCAGTCGCGCGCGGAAGCCCAAACCGTCCAACACGAACCCGTACTCGTGCATGCCGTTTGGGGCCTCCAGTTCGAGCCCCGCCGCGCGCGCCCGGTTCGCGCGTTCGTCGATCTCACGATCGAAGCGCGCGAGCGCTGCATCGGTCAATAGGCGAAACGTATAGACGCGAGCGAAGGGCTCGTCGACGACTTCACGCCAGGCTGCCGGTGTGTTCTCAGCGAGGGCCGCGGCGAATCCAGGATCCAGATCTTCGGGGCCGAAGGCTGGCAGCGCGCCGCCGCAGAGGGTCTCCGCATCGAAGGAACTCAACGGGGCCGCGGATCCAGGGACTCGGCGAGCACGGAACACCGATCCGCGCACAGCGCGGTTGTTGCTATCTCGCGGAAGTGGTCGGGCAATTCGAGGGAATCGCCCACCTCAGCTTTCCGTGCGGAGAGCACCAGCCCGTGGCCGGCTTGACCTTGGCCCGCGAAGGTTGCCTTTGAAAGCGCACGGACCTTCGAACCCTGCGATGGAAAGAAGTGAAACATGGTGCTCCCTGGGTCGCCGAAGCGAGGCGAATGAGTGAAGTCGAAGGCCACCTCCTCTGAGACGGCCGGAGCGAGCATCTTAGGGACTCCGAATCTCGAGCCGACAAGCCCTGGGTCCCTTTCAAATCGGGCGAGCGATCGAGTCCAGGGGGTCCGGCCCCCCCCTGAACCACGGGCTAGCTCGGCGATCCCTCTTCCAAGGCCCGACCCAGGTTGTGCAGAACCTGGCACGGGTTCACCGCCGTCGCGGTGCGCCCGGGAGAAAGTCGCCTCCCGCCCTATCTAGAATCACCTGTCTAGAATCTCCCGCCTCGAACCCTCTGCATGGAAACCGCCGCCTGGATTGAACGCGCAACGGGACGATCCGTTCAGGGCGCTCCGATGCTGGTCCAAGAGCTCTGGAATGGCTACGGACGCATCGAACGTTGGTCGCTCGCTTCGGACGGGACCAGCTCCAACTCCTTCAACTCGGTGATTGTCAAAGTCGTTGATCCGAAAGACGGACGGGCCTCCCATCCCAGGGGCTGGGCTTCGGAGCGCTCGAACGCTCGGAAGCTCACGAGCTATCGCGTAGAGCGTGCGTTTTATGAGCGGTTCAGCCCGCGCCTTGGCAGTTCTGTTCGAGTGCCCCGCTGCCTAGCTAAGCAGGAAACTCCAACCGGCGGCCGGATGCTGCTCGAAGATCTCGATGGCGCCGGGTTTCGCGGGCGGCGCACCGAGCTCAGCGAACCCGAACTCATCGCTTGCCTGCACTGGCTCGCTGGATTTCACGCCGCGTTCGTCGGCGTCGATCCAGCGGGCCTCTGGAAGCGTGGCACCTACTGGCATCTCGCAACGCGTCCGGACGAGCTGGCCGCACTGCAAGACCCCGAGCTTCGGTGCGCGGCCCCGATGATCGACGCGCGAATCGGCGCAGCTCGCTTCCAAACCCTGGTGCACGGCGATGCCAAGCTCGCCAACTTCTGCTTCTCGTCTCCCTCCGCGAGCGCCGCTCACCCCGCGGCGGTAGCCGCCTTGGACTTTCAGTACGTGGGCGGTGGGATCGGCGTACAGGACGTCGGTTACTTCCTAGGCAGTTGCTTGGACGGGAACAGTCTCGAGCGCATGGCCCAGATCTATCTAGATACCTACTTTGAGTCGTTCGCGCGCTGCCTGGCGGCCCGCCCTGGTGAGCAAACTCCAGACCCGTCGGCGGTTGAGTCGGAGTGGCGTAGCCTATGGCCCGATACTTGGGCGGACTTCCACCGCTTCCTGTCCGGTTGGGCACCGGACCATTGGAAACTCTCGGTTTACTCCGAACGATGGACGCGATTCGTCCTGAACCGCGCGCTTGAGTAGCCGGTCGCTCGGTTCCTAGGCGCGGCGCGAACCTGCCGCGAGTTGCGCCCCGCGGGTGCGCCTTTGAGCATCGGGACGAGCCAGGGAGTCGCCGGAACTCCGCGATCCGCGCCTTCGGAGCGCTCGAACGCAGCGACGGGGCCGTTGACTCGGCGGCGAGGCCGCAGGCGGGACCTTCGCTGGCTGATTGTCGTCGCCTCCTCAGTGAGCGGCCCCAACCCATCGGCGAAGCACCTCGGGAGGAGGGCGGTTAGGAGTGAGCTTCGCCGAACATGAACGCCTGACGCAGGCGATGCAGTTCGGGTTCAATCGTGGGGTCGTAATCCCCATCCCGCTTCGCGATCAGGTCCGCCCACGGAAACGAGTTGCTGCGAGCCTCCATGCGGTGCACCAGATCGTCGATCTTGCACAAGGTCCGCGCGGGCACGCCCCCCACGACTTCGCCTTCCCCAACATCCTTGTTCACGACCGCTCCGGCCGCCACGATCGCGTTGGGGCCGATGGTCACGCCGGGCAAAACGATCGCCCCGTAACCGATGAAGCAATTGTCGCGAATATCGACCTTACCGACCGCATCGAGCCGCTTGTTGAAAGCACGGTTGATGATCGCCACCGAGGCGTCGTGTCCGATCAGTGCGCAGGTCGAAAACACGCAGTGGCTGCCGATTCTCACGTATTGCGGATCGACGATGTCCGTAGAGGTCTGAATGCAGTTGCCCTCGCCGACCGAATGCAGCCCCCCCCAACGCTTGAGCCACTCGGCGTACTCCTCGCCGCGAGGCTTGGCGATTTTGATCCACAACGGCCGGAGCAAATTGTGCTCGACGGCGAGATAGCGGAGGGGCTTTTTGAGGAAACCGAGCATGAGAAGTCTGGACCGAGAATAGCCGAGACGGAGGGTGGCGTGGGCCTGGCAGTCCGTGACAAGCTTCCTGCCTCCGGCTGCACGCTCGAAATCGGTCCTGGACTGCGCCGCGTCTACGGTGAAACCCGGAGATTTCGAAGCGTCGATACGCCTTGTCAGAACAAATTTCGATCGCACACCCGGTGACGGTTCTTCGCCGCTGGCTGCTAGGGCTCTATAGAAAGAACGTCGTCGAGCGGTTCCTCCAGTCTTGAGCCTTCCTCGGTTTCCGGCAGCCTCACGCTCCTACAGGCGGGATTTCTTCTCGATCAGGTCAGCTAGGAGCCCGAGGGACAGAACCTGGACCACCGCCACGAACAGGAGCACCGACTTGTCGCCGAGGTTGGCTGGGTTCTCGTAGAAGAAGTCGTGGATCAGCGAACCGGCCAGCACCAGGCTCAGGATCCCGACGACGGGGTAAAACACCTTGAGCGGGTTGAAGTAGAGCACGGTCCGCACGATCAGGCCAATAAAGCGCAGCGTGTCGCGAATCGGCTGAATCTTGGATCGACCGGAGCGTTGAGCGTAGTCGATGTCGATGTAGTCGACGCGGTGGTGGTTCGTCAGCGAAGCCAGGGTAATCGTCGTCGTAAACGAGAAGCCACTCGGCAAGATCGGCACGTAGGTCAGGACCAACTCGCGCCGGAACGCCCGCAGACCCGAGTTCAAGTCGGGGATGCGCGTGCCAGCGAGGAACGAGGCTAGCCAGCGGAGCGCGGCCTTGGCCGGCCGGCGGATGAGCGGGATATGCACGTTCTCCCCGCGCCGCGCGCCGACCACCATTTCGGCGCCGTCGTCAATCCGCGCCAGCAGGTCCGGAATCCGATCCTCCGGATAGGTGCCGTCGGCGTCGGTGATGATCACCACGTCGTTGGCAGCGGCAGCGAAGCCGGTCTTGAGAGCAGCTCCGTAACCCCGGTTTACCGGGTGCTGGTGGACGGTGAGCGCTGCGAACTCGGCTTCGAGCTCCTTCAGCTTGGCCGCGGTTCCGTCGCTCGAGCCATCTTCGACGACCAGGACCTCCTGGCTGACGCCGAGATCGAGAGAGCAAAGGCGTTCCACGACGCCGCGGATCCCAAGTTCCTCGTTGTAGGCAGGGACAACAATCGTCACCCCTCGGCTGGTCAAGGAAGCGCTTGAACGATCCGTAGAGGACATCGGGACTGCAGGCGTTGTTTCGGCGGTCATGGGCGGGGGTTGCCGAAGCCTACCCGGCGTGCCCCGCCGCGCGCGCGCGGTCCGTCTTCGAAGTCCCGAGCCAGGATTTTCCGGGCGAGGCCGGTGAGCGGCAGATCATCGAGCCCGTCGAGCGGCACCCAGCGAAACGGAGCGGCCGGCTTGGTGAGCGCCGAGGCTCGGCAAGCGGCCCGAATCACCCGGGCGCGAATGCGGTGCCGCGTGATTCCGTGCGGTACTTCGCCCAATTCACGGACCTCGCGCAGGCCCGGGAGGCCGATCTTGGCCGGCCACAGGTAGGTGGTTGCGTCCGGACCGCAGGGATGCTCGCGGGTCGGCAGCTCGAGCAGGCTGGCCATTCGGCCGCCGGCCGGTCGCTTGGCCAGCAGGATGCGATCGTGGCGTTGAATCCAAAACACCTCGAGCCGCACTTCGATTTTCTCAGGCTTTGGAGCCGGAACCGGCAAGCGCTCGGGATCCCCCTGGCTCCGAGCCCGGCACCGGTCGCGTGCGGGGCACAACAGGCAAGACGGCTGACGCGGCGTGCAGATCAGGGCTCCAAGCTCCATCAGCGCCTGATTCCAGCTTCCCGGGCCGAATCGCCCGCGGGTGGTCCGAGCCACGAGATCCGCCGTCCGGCGCTCGAGTGTGCGGCGCAGCTCGCCCGACCCAAGCGGCGCCTCATGGCCCTCCAGACGACACAGGACTCGCGCCACGTTGCCGTCCACCAGGGGCGCACGCTCGCCGAACGCGATCGAGGCCACCGCCCCCGCCGTATAGGGCCCGATGCCAGGCAGCTCACGCAGCTGCTCCGCCGTCCGCGGCAGCTTGCCCCCGTGTTCCGACACGATGACGCGGGCGGCCTCGCGCAGACGGCGGGCCCGCGAGTAGTAGCCAAGGCCGCTCCACAGGCCGAGCAACCGATCCTCCTCGACGGCCGCGAGCGCCGCCGGGTCGGGCAATTCGGCTAAAAACCGCTCCCAGTAGGGGATTACGGTTTCGATCCGCGTCTGCTGGCACATCGTCTCGCAGATCCAAATCGCGTAGGGGTCGTCCAGGCGCCGCCAGGGCAGATCCCGGGCTTCCCGCGCGTACCAGGCGCACAGGGCCCTCACGAGCCCCTGATCGCCCTCACGGGCGCCCGCCGTTTCCGTCCGTCTGCCGCACTCAGCCATAAGGGGGTGTAGCATGCCCCCCCAGCGGACGCCCCGAAAGCTCCGCCCCTACACAACCCTCAACAAATCATGGAAGCCACCTACCTCGCCGGATTGCTCGGCGCGACCGCCCTCGGCGTCACCGTCGGCCTCGGAATTTCCTCGCAACCCGCCCAGGAAACCCAGGATGCCCAGTCCGAGACCGCGCGCGGCACCCAGGAAGCCGGTGCCGACGAAATCGACCCGATGATGGCAGCAATGATGCGCGCCGGTGCCATCAACGAAAACCACGAGATGCTCACCACGATGATCGGTGAGTTCGACGTCAAGACCACCTTCGTCCACGACGGCGAAACCGAAAGCAACACCGGCAACTGGGTTGCCAATTGGTCGATGGGCGGTCGATTCGTCGAAGGCACCTTCACCATGGAATGGGAAGGCAAGCCCTTCGAAGGCCGTCAGATCATCGGTTACAGCAACCTGGACCAGGCGTTCAAGGCGATCTGGTTCGACAACTCGACCACGAACCTCTCCTACAGCGCCGGCTTCGCCTCCGAAGACGCCCAGCGGATCACGTTCCTCGGATCGGACCCGGACGTGATGACCGGCGAGATCCAGGAGAACGAAGCTGTCCTCGAATTCACCGACGAAAACAACTTCTCGTACACGAACTACCTGGTCAACGACGGCCAGCGCGGCGAGATGAACATGAAGATCGAGTACACGCGCCGCTAAGTCGCAGCGCACGGGTTCTCCCGAGGAGAACCGAGCACCGCCCGGGATTCGGCTTTTGCCGAGTCCCGGGCGGTTTGCTTGGAACGGCTTGCGAGCAAACCGAATCGCTGCACGAACGCCGCCTTGCCTGAGTTTCAATTCCGCGAAAAGGACCCCGCACACGGGACACTCCTTGGGCTCCCTGCGGGGCCCGTGCCATTTCACAAAAAACTCTTCACGAGCCGCTTGTCGCGGGCGTTAGTTATTCACTCAATGGCTTTTGCTCGCAGCCTGACCCTCGGCGGATTCTCCGGTGCGCTCGGAGCTAGCTGCCTCGCGCCCGGTGGATTTGGCCCTACCGCGCTCGCCGTACATCCCAACTTGAGTTGGACCGGCCTGTGGATCGCCGGTGGGCTGGTCATTGGATTCAGCCTGCGAAACCAGGCACGCCGTGCCACCGACCTAGCCCCCGCATGGGTCGCCGCCGGTGCCGCTTCAGGGTTCCTCGGTCACCTGTTTTTTTGGAATGAGTGGGTTGTGCCGCGCGGCCCAATCGGTTTTGCGTTGATTCTGTTGCTCGGTGCGATTGCCATTTCCAGCGCCGCGCGCCCACCCGCCCGGCGCGAATCGACCGAGTCCGAGCGCGCGGCCCAACCGAGTTTTCCCGAGGGTTTGGGCCTATTGCTGGCAGCGGCTGGAGCCGGACTCAGCTTGGCCCCGCTCCTGAGAAACACCGCAGCCCAAACAGCCGGCACCCTCGACGACCTGCGATGGATGGCGTGCTGCTGGCTCGCTGGGATCGCGGTGAGCGCAGCCCTGTTCCGTCGCTTGGCCGCCGGCGGCCGGAGTCCGCTCGCCGCAGCCATCGGCCTCGTGCTCGTCCCTGCCAGCGTGGCGTTCGTCCTGCGAGCGGACTCGTTCGTGGTTCACGCCAGGGGCTTTGAGAACCTGCTCCGCCGAACAGGATTCCTCGAACCGGGCTGGATAGGGCTCGGGTCGCCCGGCTGGACGGCCTTGCTCACGCTGCTCGCACTCGGCCTGCCCGCACTCGCTCTCGGGCTCACCCTAGCGGGCGCCCGCCGGCCCCGGCGGCTCGCTTCGATCGTGACCGGCGCGACGCTCGGCGCCGGAACCGAAGCACTTCTCGCTGGTTTGCCCGATTGGAACCTGCCCCCCTGGCTGCCTGCGATCGTGGCCGGCCTCGGCGCGGCCCTGGCGGTGCTCTCCGCGCCCCCGATCGCACGCCTCGCTCCCAAGGGCGGGCTGCTCGCCTGCAGCCTGGCCTGCGCATCCGTATTTCTGTGGCTGCCGGCTTCGGTGGCTCCAGCAGGCACCGACCTCGACCCAAGACCGCTAGGTGTCCTCGCAACAGGATCCGGGGCGCACCTGGAGCCAGGCCAAGCTCCCCTCGCGGTTCGCGAAGTGACCGAGCCGAACGGCGGACGATTCTTGGTGTGTGGAGCCAGCACGCTGACGCCACCCAATGCGCAGCGTGAATTGGACGCAGCTTGTTTGCGCTTGTCCCTGTCCGCCCTGGCCGTCGTGAGCTCGACGAACGCGATCGCCGAGCGCCGCGCTTTGCTGATTGGGCTCCCGACCGAGGAACGACGCGCAGTCTGGCAGGAGTTTCCCGACCTGATCGTCGACCACGTTCTGTTTCCGCCCCCGGCGATGCAGTTGCCCGGGGACCGTTCGATCTCGGTCGCCGAGGCGGCCCATCGCATAGGCCGCAGTGAATACGACTTGGTCGTGGCCCTGCCGATCTTCGGGAGCGCACTCGCCTTCGAGGCCACCCGCTTCGGAACCGGATCGACCGAATCGCCCACACTGGGACCTGCGCGTGGCGCCAGCTTGGACCCCTGGCAGCTTCCGAGTTCGACCCTGGGCATTCAGTGGCTGCCGGCGTCCGCGCCCCATGCCGGACTCGAGAGCGGAACCCGAGTCCTGCTCGCGGTCGACCCGGGGGACGGGCTTGCGATCGGTGTGCTCCACGGCGCCGTCTCCCAACAACTCATTGGCCGAACCGAGCCGCCCCGCACGGCCAAGCTCGCCGCGCCAAGACGCTGGCCGGACCTGGGGCGCTGGATGGGCGATCTCGCACGTCGAAGCGAGCGGCTGGAGGATCGGCTTCGCCTGCGACTGGCGCCGGACGCCCTCCTGGCCGCCCACGCCGACTTCGACAACCCCATCTGGCCGAGCCTGCGCCGGCGTCCCATGGGCGTAGGTCTCGAAGCCAGCGCGCCACGGTACTAGGAGTGCGTGTCCGAAGGCTCTAGCCTCGGCGGGAGCTGAGGCGGTGGCAAGGGACTTGCTCCTTCTGTACCGGCGAACCGGCCGGCCGGCGAACGCCCCCCTCGTCAGGGCCCCCCGGCACGGACCCGCCCCGGCACGGACCCGAGGTACCGTCACGGCCCCCATGACTTCCGAACCCTCCCCGCTCTCGCGTCGCGCCGTTGTGCTTTTGGCCTCGCTACTCGGCGCGGTTGCTCTGATCTTCTCGGGGACCTTGACCGGCGACTTCGTCTACCGAGACCAAGCGGCATTGGCCGAGCGGGAGGCGATTCGAATCCCCGGGCACTGGACGGAACTGCTCACTCAACCGGAGTCTTTCGCCAGCGATTCGGGCGGGAGCCCGGCGTCCCAACGGGGCGTTTGGCGACCGCTCACGGCGCTCTTCCAGGCAGCCCTCTGGCGCGCCGGCGACGGGGCAGCCTTCCCCTATCGGCTGGCTTCCCTGGCCGCGCATCTCCTCGCAACCGGGCTCGCATTCGGACTCGCGCGCCGGCTCCTGGGCAGCACCTCACTCGCCCTCGCAGCGAGCGCTCTGTTCGCACTCCGGCCCTCGGCCGTGGAAGCGCTCGCCCAGGCATCGGCTCTGGCCGAGCCGCTCCACGCGGGCCTCGCGCTGCTTGCAGCCTGGGCGTTTCTCGAAGCGCGCTCGGGAGGCCGCCGCGGAGCTTGGATTCTGGCCCTCACCGCCTTCGCGCTCGCTCTACTCGCGAAGGAAACTGCGCTGTTCATCCTTCTGGCCCTGCCCTTCGCACGCCCGGCCGGCGCATCGGACGAACCGGAGCTCCCGCGCTTCAAACTTCGCGCGCTAGCGCCCTTGGCCGCCATCGCGGGCGTGTGGTTCGCAGCCCGCTGGATGTTCCTCGGCGGCCTCTCGGGAGGCGGTTTTTCAACATCGACTGCGGACTACGGGCTCGAGCCAGCCCGAAGCCTGCTGCTGCGCTTTGAATTGCTCGCCTTCGCAGCGCCCCATGCCCTGTTGCCGTTCGATTCCGCGCTGCTGCGACCGGTGGATCCCTATCTCTCGCTCAGCGAATTCGCCTTGGGTCGCAGATTCGTCGGACTGTCTGCGATCCTGGTCTTGGCCGGGCTGGTGATCCGCCGCCGCAATCCCGCCGCGCTGTTTGGTGCGATGTGGCTGCTGGCTGGAACGCTGCCCATCGTTTTGTTTCCGACTGCACTCGGTCAACATCCCTTCCGCGACCAGGCGGTGTATCTCGCGTCCTTCGGAGGAGCGCTGCTACTCGCCGCAGCTCTGCGCTGGCTCGCGAAGCTGTTCCGCATGGGCGAAGTCCCTGTGCTGGTGGCTGCCGGAGCGCTCGCTGCGTTCTTCGGCTTCCGCAGTTTTGCGCGGATCCCGGTTTGGGACGACGACCCAGCCTTGTTTTCGGCCGCCAGGGCCGAGACCCCCGAGGCCATCGCCGTCCAACTGGCGCTCGGAAAGCTCTACCTGGCGGACTACGGAAAATCGGGCTCGGGGCCGGACCTCGGCCGCGCCCAGGCGGCCTTCGGGCGAGCCCAGGACCTCGCGTCCAAGGCTCAATTCCGTGGCGAGGCCGACCTCGTCACCCGCGACGATGTGCTGCAGGCCAACTTGGGACTGGGCCGGACGTTGATGCTGCAGTCCGAGCTCGACGGATTCGGCGACTACGCCGATGTGATCGACCTGTTCGGTCAGGTTGCAGAGTCCCGGCCGGATCGCGTCGAGCCTCAAATTGGGCTGGGCCAAGCGTGGTTGGCGGCTGGCGACGCTTCGAAGAGCATCGCGGCGCTTCGCAAGGCGATCGAGATCGCTCCCAAGGATCCACGCCCCCATTCGGATCTTGGGAAGGTGCTGTACAAAGTCGGCGAGCTCGACGAAGCCCGACGCCATCTGGAGTTCGCGCACGAGAATCGCCCGACCAGCTCGGCCGATGCCCTGTGGCTCGCGCGCACTTGGCTGGACCTACGCAAACCCGCGCTCGCCCGCTCAAGCGCCGAGGCGGCCCTAGCGCTCGAGCCGGAGAACGCAGAAGCGAAACTACTGCTCGGGCAGATCCAACTGCGCGAAGGTCGCCCCGGTGCCGCCGTGAACATCTTTGACGAGGTGCTCGCCATCGAACCCAAACTCGCGCTGGCGCACACCGAGCGCGGCAAGGCGCTTTTGGCCTTGGGCAGCGGCGACGAGGCTTTGCTCGCCTGGCGACGCGCCTGCGACTTCGGCACCCACCTTTTCGAACCGCACTACCTGGTGGCCGCTCATCTAACCCAACGCGAGCTCTTCGATCCGGCCCGCCCTTACGTCCTGCGCGCCTACGAATTGTGCGCCGACCTGGGCCTGCGTGAACAGTTGCGCGGCCTGCTCGCGAGCGGCCTCGTGCAAGAACCTGCGACCTGGGTCGCGCTGGCCCGCGTCGACCGTCAGCGCGGGGACCTGCGCTCGGCCCGCGACTTCGCCGAGCGCGCCTTGGGCGCACCGGAGCCGAGCGCCGAAGCCCTCGCCGAGCGGGGGCGCATCGAACTGGCCGCGGGGCTTCCGGTCGACGCGCTGCCGTTTCTGGAGCGGGCCCGGGATCTAGCCCCCGAACGGTTCGACCTGGCCCGCGACCTAGGATTCGCCCGGGCTGAAATGGGTGACGAGCCGGGCGCCCGGGCGGAGCTCGAGCGCGCGCTGCAGTTGGTTCCGGACGAATCCACCCGCGAGGCCCTGCGAACCTCGCTCGAAGCCGAGCTGCGCGCCTCCTTGCGCGGGATTCCAGCCGGACCCGTCGCGCCCGTGGAAAGCGGTTCAGCTTCGCCCCAAGAAGACTGAGCCCGAAGCTATCCCTGGGCTTCCGGGGATTCTGGGGTTCCGGGGATGAGGTCCAGATCGAGGCGGAGCCTCCGATTCGTCCCGAAACCGCGCCACGGAGCAATCGGAAGGCCCCTTCCGGAGATTCCGCCAGCCGAACCGAGCTAGCTTCGGCGGACTGCCGATGACTGTGCCCTCTCCGCCCCCCCCCCGAGCCCAGCGCCTCGACGACCTCTCGACCAAGCGATTCGACGCCGTGGTCGTGGGCGGAGGCATCACCGGTGCCGGTGTAGCCCTCGATCTGAAGGCCCGTGGACTCAACGTCGCGCTGATCGAAGCCGACGATTGGGCCGCTCATACCTCGAGCGCCTCCTCCCGGCTGATCCACGGCGGCCTGCGTTACCTAGAGCACTACGAGTTCGGTTTGGTCCGCGAGTCGTGCCTGGAGCGTGCTTGGCTCCTCGACGCGGCCGCTGGAATGGTCTGGCCCGAGGTTTTCAGCTTCCCGCTCCACAAGGGCGACCGGGTTGGGCCCTGGAAGCTGCGCGCCGGACTTTGGTTGTACACCTTGCTTTCCATGCCGCGCCGCCTGGGTTGGCCCAGCGTCGTTTCCAAGCCGAACGCCCTCGAGCGCTTCCCAGGGCTCGACCCAGAGGGCTTGAAGGGCGCCGGCTCTTACTTGGATGGAGCCACAGACGACGCACGATTGACCCTCAGTGTCGTGCGAACTTCCCTTGAAGCGGGTGTTGTCGCCGCATCGCGGATCCGGGCCGACAAGATCGCCGACTCCGCAGAGGGCGTCGCCGTCCAAGCCACCGACCAATTGACCGGGCGGCGGCTCGAAATCCGCGCCGCGCGGGCCGTGCTATGCGGCGGACCGTTCACCGAGGCCCTGCGCGCCCGCGCTGGCCTCGAGGGCCGCTGGATCTCCTCCACCCGCGGGGGCCACGTGATCCTCGATCGCGCGCGCCTTCCCACGGAAGGTGCCGTCATCTTCACATCAAAGGTAGATGGTCGCGCAATGTTCTTGATCCCGTGGGCCAATCGCACGGTCATCGGAACCACAGACCTCGACACGCCGACCGACAAAGACCCATCTATGACCCGCGAAGAGGTGGACTACCTCCTAGCATCGGCCAATGGACTCGCTCCCGAGGCCAACCTGACGTCGGACGACGTTCTGTCCGCGTGGTCCGGTCTACGCCCGCTGCTGGCCGCCCCCGACGAGGACCCCAGCGCTCGCTCCCGGGAAGAGCGCGTGGTTCGCGAAGGCAACCTGTTCACCATCGCGGGAGGCAAGCTGACCGGCTTCCGCAGCATGGCCGAACCCCTGGGCGCAGACCTGTGCCGTCACCTCGGCCGCGGGGACAAGAGCAAGAAGTCACCCACCCGTCGCATGACCCTGTGGGGCGCGCTGCCCGAGCGCGAGGGAAGATCCAGCTGGTCGCGTCCCTTCGGTCCCGCCGGCAGCCCCGAGGGCGCTCAGCTGCGGAGCGAACTGGGCGACTCGAAGTTCCTGCGCGCGGCCGCCTACCGGCGACGCTACGGAGTCCACGCCCCGGCCGTCGAAGCCCTGGCGGACGGGAGCGCCGAACTCGACGCCGAAACCCTGCTCGGCGAGGTCCGCTGGGCCGTCGAGCAGGAGGACGCGCTCTCGGTCACCGACTTCCTGCTGCGCCGCACCGACGTCGGCTACGGCGCGCTGGCCGATCTCGACCGCGCCGCGCCGATGGTTCTCGACGAGATGGCGAGCCTGCTCGACTGGAATGAAGACCAACGGGCCGCCGAGGAGTCCGAACTGGGCGCCGCGCTCGACCGCATGCACGGCTGGCGCGCGGTCTGAAGGACCAGACCTCGAAACACCTGAGGGACCTGCACCCCGGCTCGCGCTCAACGGTTGGAGTCCTGGTAGATGGCGCCCATAGAGGAAACGTGCTCGCGCACTTGGACGCGGAGATTCGCCAGACCGTTCGGACCGACCTCGATGGGCTCCAATCCGGACAGGCCGGACACTCCGCTCAGGAAAAAGAGACTCGTCCCCGGTCGACAAACAAGCAGCTCGAGCGGAACTTCGCACGTCGCGCACTGGATCTGCATTTGGGAACTCGAAATCTCCGCGCCGAGGTCCAGCCGCGGGGCCGTCCAGCGGGGGCCTTCGGACGGAACGAACGAGTCGGACAACTCGAGTCTTAGCTCGGCCTGGTGCTCAAGCCGAACCGTCTCGCGAGCAGTGCGAAACCACTCTCACCGGTGTCCGCTGCCTGGCAGATGAGCTGGTATTGAAACAGCTAAACGGAGGCTTCCAGACCCCTGCCCGTGGAATCTCCTTTGACTTGGATCCACTGCTGATTCCAGTTGAGCCCGACTAACGATCACCAACTGCGCCGCCACACCAATTCCCCCCGGGCGAAGTCTCCGAGGCCGCGGCGACCGCCTTCGTCCGGCAGGCCGAAAGAAGCGGCAGCCTCTGTGCGATCTCTCGAAGCCCAGATTTCGAATGAGGCTGCTGGGGCCTCGCATCTGTTCAGTTCGATCAAGTGCAGCTCCGAGCTGGTTGCTGGAGCCTCCAAGGACTCCACTCGTCGCTCGACCCAGACCACGCGCATCGCGGCGGGTTCCGTCAACCTTGGTGCCTGAGCCAAGTCCGCCGGCTCCGAAGACTCTCGTAGCGCCCCCGCTGATTTTCGCTTCCCACCGTGCCGCTCTCAAATCTGCCCGCCTCCATCCAATTTGGCGAAGCTAAGCAAAGTTCAGAACAAGAGTCCTCACCCCGGCAACATCGAGGTCACCCACCATTCGCCGAGCAGAATTTGGAGCGTGGCGCGAAAGAAGAGCAAAGGGAACGGCTCGTCGCCATGCCTTGAACGACCGACGACATAGCGGCTGAACACGCACGCATGCACCATGCGCAGCTCGGGCGAAAGAAGCCTGGAAACCAAGCGGGGAGAACCATGCCTGCGGGATGCTGACCGCAGAGTCGTTAGGGGCCATGCGAAATCCGCGCACGAATCGCTCCGAGAGCCACACCGCGTTCGCGAGTAGATTCGCGCGACTTCGCGCCGCTGTACAGGACCAACCCGAGGCTCGCGCGGTCTCCCGGCCCCGGCCCGCCCAAAGCCCGCAACAGTGCTTCGCGAGCCTGAACCCGAGAAAGCGGCCCAATCCCGCGCCCGAAGTCCATGGATTAGCAATCCGCTGTTCCGGATTTCAAGAAGGTGACCCCCCCACCACCCTTCGCATGCCTGCAGGAGATCGGCCACGCCCCCGTGCAGACATCCTTTTGTGCCCGGAACTTCAAGTACGCCTCGCAGCTGGATTCAGCAGATCCACAAAGAAGCGCGGCCCCGGAAAGTGCCGCTCCCTTGGCTCGAAATTTGAGTCGGGCGCGACAGCGCGTGCGCATCGCACCGAAATCGTGCGCAGTGACTATTTCCTTGGGGAGCGTCACCTCGCTTTCCGAGGTCGTGAAGGCCGGACAAGTCCACCCAAACACCTGTGGATAACCTGTGGATGCCTCCTGAAAGATCAGCTGGAGCTTACTTCCGCGGCCATCGGGACAGGTTCTCGCAGCTAGCTCTTCGCTCAGAACCTATACACAGGCCGGAACAAATCCCCACAACTTTGAACCCGTAGCGGAACGCAAACAGATCGCCGACACTCAGGTTCGTTCGCTTCAACCCGACTTGACACTGACCCATGGAGGACTTGTCCAATGGACCCGAACACTCGAAAGTCAGCGGAACGCAGCCCTGTTGCTCGAAGCCGTCCGGAGCAAGGCTCACTAGCTCGGAGTTCTTGGCCTGCCCGAATCCTGATTCCTCGCGCAGTCTCACGAGGCCTCGCCTTCGGTGCGGTGCATTTCAGGGATGCACGGTGCAAAGCCAGTGAACAACAACCTCTATTCGGCCAGCTCGCCGGGAGTGACGCTTGAACGGGCCCTCCAACGAGCCTCTCAAGCGAACCAGGGCGGCGGCTTCCCCGAGAGTCGTTCTCACCAGCATGGAAGAGCGCGTGCTCCGCGACATCCTCCGCTGCGTGCAACACGAAGAGCGCTTCTATCGACGAGCTCGCGCGGTCTTGCTGTATTCGAGCGGACGCTCCATTCGGTCCATTTCCGCGGACTTGGGCACCTGTCGGTCGCGCGTCCGCGGATGGCTCACTAGGTTCCAAGAACGCCGGCTCGAAGGACTCGGCGAGGCAGGCCGGCCTGGTCGACCGGCCAAATTCACTCCCCACCTGAAACAGCAAATCCTCGAAGTTGCGCTTCAGTCTCCACGCGACTTTGGGGTCCGACGTGACCGATGGACGGGAGAAACGCTGCGGGAGACCATTCTCTCCCAGGGCTGGACGAGTTCCATCTCTCAAAGCAGCCTATGGCGCCTGCTGTCCGAAGCCGACATTCGGCTGGACGGTGGACAGGCCGTTCGATGGCAGGAGCCGGATAAGTCCCTCGATCCAGTGCTCCACGAGTTCATCAGCGTTCTGGAAACGGGGGATCAGGCGAATGAGGTCTACTCGTTCGGAGTCAAGAGTCTTGCGAAGTACAAGCGAGCAGTAGCCTGGAACGCGGGCGGAGATTCGAATCCACAACCTTCCCACGTCGTGGCTTGCCTGGATTTGAAAAGCCGACAAGTTCGCTCCCATTGCTTAGTGCAACGCAACGACCCTTCGCTTCAGGACTTCTGGCGTGAGGTCCTGGAAGAGCATCCCGAGGCGGAACCGCACGTCTTCCTGGACGCTCAGGACGAACGCCTCGTCGCGAAAGCGGTCGGCGACACGATGCCGGAAAATCTCCACGTTTTGCCCGCCAAGCACAACTGGCTCAATCGTATTGAGCCCTGGTTCTCGACCTTAGATTTCAACCTGCAGTGCGAATCCACCAGCGGCCGGCGAAGCAGTTTGCGAACTGCAGTCTCGACGTTTACGGAGAACTGGAACCTCCGGGTCGCCGTCTGATCTCCGCTGCCTGACTCCCCTGCTGGCCCCAGGCACCGCAGCAATATCTCCCGCCCTATTCCCTATGCTCTCCGCCGTCGAAGACCAGGTTCTCCAAGCACGACGATCCCAGCTCGAAGGCTTGGACACCAACCCCGAAGTTGTCGACGAGCTGCTTGCTTTCAACGCACCGCGGACGCATTGGACTTCACTTACCTGGCCAGTCGAATCCCCGCAAGGGCATGAACCCCACGTTCCAGATTGGAAGCGATACGCCGGACAGATGGAAGCGACCTCCTTGGGCGAAGTCCTCCCAGGGGTCATTCGGCAGCTGCAATTCCCTGTCCGCCGGGAAATGTCGCTGGACGAAGACTATCGCTTGGCCCTGCGAGGAGGGCGGGTCGAAGCTGGGCCACAAACCCGTCCCTTGGGTGCCGGTCGCGTCGAGCTCCGACGGACCGCAGCTGGAACGCTCCCCCTGCTTTGGCTCGACGAGCGCGCTGACTTCGAATACGTCGCTCAATGCCTACTGCACCGCAACGAGCCCGTTCAGATTCCGCCCTCGATGGGTGCCGCACTCGTTGCGGGGTACAGAAATTGGGAGCGAATCGACCGCCTAAGGGCTGCGTTTTCGCAGGGCCGCCTAGAGGTTACGGAGAGTCGCTGGATGGACTACCTAAAGAGGATCGCCAGCGAGCAGCCGGAACTTATCTCGGATCGTTTCGTTCTCGTTTCAACCGGTGCCTACAGCGCTCTTCGAGCCCAGGAGGTCGGGTTGGACGAGGCTCAATGGGGAACGCTCTCCAATGAAATCCGCGTCGAACACGAGTGTGGCCACTATCTGACCCGCCGCTGGCTTGGGTTCATGTCGGAACTTCCTCTCGATGAGCTTTCACTGGACTGTGCGGCGACCGTTCGGGTCCGGGGGCAGGCCGAAACAGACTGGGTAAAGAAGTTCCTTGGGGTGGAGACCGAGCGAGGCGCAAGGCCCGGCGCTCGCCTTTGGAATTACCGCGGATCTCCGCCCCTGAGCGACCCGGCCTTCGAAGTGGAGTGCTCCCTCGTTCGCAGCGCGATCGACCATTGGGAGACCGCTCGGGCTCTTCTGGCGAGCCAGGCCCACCCGGATCCCGCCACGGCTCTCGTCCTCGCCTGCGCAGTCTCCTGCCTCGAAGAGGTCGCGGGTCCCAAGGGCCCCGAGCACCTAGCTAGCCTCGCCGCTCAGTTCGTCGAGCCTGATCACCCCTGAGCACAAGATCCCGCCCAGACAGTCACCCGCTGGATTGAATCCCAGGCCCTCTCCCCCCAATTCGAATCGCACCATGTCGCACTCTTTAGCACTCGGACTGCCGTTCTGGATCGGAGAGGAAGATCCAGACGAGTTTCTGGCGCGCGACTACGAGCAGCGGGCGCGGCACTTTCCAAGTGACCGTCGCGCGAGGTTTGATGGGCTGCTGTCCGCCGACCAATTCCTCGACGAAGAACCCAGCGGTGCGAAGCAAGTTCGCTCAGCAGCTCGGGACCGACGCGGGTGGAACCGAGAAGTCAGCATCCAGCCGCGCGATGCGCGCAAGATGTACGAACTGGGCTTTACCGTAGGCCTGACTGCTCTGAATCCTCAAGGTCGCATTGCTCCTTTGCTCCAGGGCTTCGAAGCGTCGTTCGAGTCGCCGTCGAATCCCCACGTGAATGCGTACCTTTCCCCGGACGGCGGGGGCTACGGAATCCACTTCGACACACATCCGGTGTGGATCTTCCAGCTGGAAGGCGTCAAGCGCTGGACCTACAGCATTGAGCCGGAGATCGTGGACCCGCCGTTCAATGTGCTCTTTCCACCGGATCGTGAACGTGTTCGTCTTCCTTGGATCGAACTCGACCGACCCGATATCAGCAACCGAGAGAAGTTTCGGGAGGTCTGCTTGCAGCCAGGAGAGGCTCTTTATCTACCTGCTGGATGCTGGCACGGAGCGGTAGCCGAAGGGCACTCGCTGGCCTTGACCCTTGCTATGGGACGGGCGACGGCGCTTGAGCTCGCCTTGCTAGCACTGCGAGCCGGTGCGGCAGGCAGCGTCGAAGCCCTCGGTCGCAGACTGCCAGCTATTCCCCGTCGCCCGGGGCCCCACCGCGAGCGACTCACCGCGCGGTTGGATTCGGACCTCCAAGCCATCCGCATGGCGCTTTCCGTCCTCCAAGCCGAGGACCTCAGACAGTCGTTCGAAGCCTCACGCCGTGGGGCGGGCACCCCACCTCAATCTGAACTGCTGGACTCAAGGGGCCAGGTCCAGCAAATGAAACAGTCGGCCCTAGGCGCGCGTACCAAGTCTTCCACGAATTGGTTGGAAGCACTTTCTCCCCGCCGGTGAAGCATTTCCCCTTCTAACCCACCTTCCTATGCAGTCCTACGAGCGTTCCCGGCTTACCCACTCCGATGCCACCGACGTAGATCGAGCGATCCAAGAGGAGTTTTTTGGAGAAAGATCGGCCCCGAATTTCACGATCATCCATCGCGGTCGCCACTGGATCCTCGCCCAGAGGATTCCAACCCTCCTCGAAGGCGAAGAAGCCGACATGGAACGCCTTCGTCTGACTCCGCTCGAACCAGGGGTCTTCGGATTGAGCCTTCGCCGGCACGATGGACGATGGATCCGGCTTCCCGTAAAAGGCAATCTGCCGACGCTCTCCAAATTCGCCCAACGCCACCTCCCCCATTGGCTGGCCTGCTAAACCCGGACCAGTCGATTCTGATTCGCTCAGCCCAAAAGGACCCGGTCAGGACGCACTTACTCAGCAGGAACGAGCTCCACGACCCCAGTGCTCTCCAACGATTGGATGAGACCTCTCAAAGCCCCCTCGCTGCATTCAAGTTCTTCCGCCAACTTGTCTGGTGTCGGCCAGCTACCCTGCATTCGACTTAGGGCCTCCACAGCCGGAAGCCAGGCTGACTCCACCTGAAGCTGGTGGCTACCCCATCGAAGGACGGTCCAGCCTGGAACGCGCTGTTCAATCTCTGGGGCCTCGAGATAGGCTCCCGCCCAGCGATGAGTGAGCACACGCTCAGACGGCCTGTGATCTGACGCGCGACCTCCAGTTCCTGCCTGCTCTGCGCTGCAGCGTTCGACGATACGGCTTGCCTCTGCCAAGCCTTCCTCGTTCACCGCGCCGTACATGAATCTCCGCGCCCCGGCTTCTTCGAAGACTTGGCTAGCCACCTTCTGTAGAGCGACTTCGCCTGCCCGGGGAGGAGTCAACGCGAACGTCAGGGCAAGAGAGTCTTCCTGACATTCCGTCGCATGCCAAAACCCAGCAGGGACATAGTGAAGAGCCCCGGGCTCGGCGAGAAACCTCCGGAGCTCGACCCCAGATTCAATCAGCTCACTTCGAGCTGCGGGAAGCCCTCGGCCCAGCCTTCCGAAGCTCCCCGTAAGGGGTTGAACCTCGTGAGGCGTCTCACTGATGTCCCAGAGCTTCTTCCCGCGGAGCTGGAAGTTGAAATTTTCATCGTGATCAAAGTGGGGCGAGACTCCCCCTCCCGAGCGGCAAACAAAGAGCTGGGCTTCGACACTGGCCCTTGGAATACCTAGATCGCGGGCCAGATTGGCACACAGACGACCCAGGGCCGGAATTCCTCGATCCAGCCGAGTGATGTAGAGGCTCGCTCCCTGCTGGTACTCCCAAAGGGCTGCCTCCTTGTTCACCTGACAACGACGAGGAACGAACCCCGGTGCCCTCCAGGAGAAGATCAGGCACTCCGGAACTCGAACGGATCGCTCGAGATCGACAACCTCCGGAATCTCCAAGAGCTTCCAATAAAGATCCAGACCCGGCTTCGTGGTAACTGGTTGCCTCCCCAGGAAGGACCGTTCGAATTCGGCAGTGTCGAGCGGGTGAATCAGTTTGGCCAGCATGTGCAGTTCCACGGGTAAACAAACTTGATGGGGCTCAAGAATCTCATGGGCCCCGGGGCTCCCCCCTGAAGTTTGGCTCAGGCCAGCTGGCGCTGCATCAGCTTGGCGAACAGCCCATTTGAATCTTCCATCAAGGCGTCGAAGCTGCCGACCTGGCGGACTTCTCCGTCCTCCATGACATAGATTCGGTCCGCCTTGCGGATGGTACTCATCCGGTGCGCGATAACGACTCGAGTCGCCTGCATGCGTTCAAGGCTCTCGGACACGACTAACTGAGACTTATTGTCCAGGGCGCTCGTCGCTTCGTCGAAAAACAGCACCTTGTGCTGCTGCACGAGAGCCCTTGCGATCAGCAGCCGCTGGCGTTGTCCGCCGGAGAGGTTCGCTCCTCCGACACTGACCACCGTATGCATGCCCATCGGCATCTGCTCGATTTCCTTGCCGATACCGGCATCGTTGGCAGCCGCCCAGGCCTCCTCAAGTGTAATCAGGTTCCCGCAGGCAATGTTGTCGAAGATACTGGCCGCGTCGAGCTTTCCGGACTGCAGAACCACACCGACTTGCCTACGTACAGCCAAAACGTCGAGCCCGGCGAGATTCTGCCCGTCGTACAGCACACGTCCCTCTTCGGGTACCTCGAAACCGAGCAAGAGTCTTAACGCTGTAGATTTCCCACTTCCAGAAGGCCCAACGACGGCGATGAATTCTCCTGGATCGGCAAACATGCTGACTCGATTTAGCGTCGGAGTCAGGCCTGCGTTGTAGCGAAAGGTCAGGTCCTCGAGCTCGACCCGCCCGACTAAGTTGCCCGGATCCGACTTGGTTTCGTCTACCTCGGGTTCTTCCTCAAGGATCGGCGCGATGCGATTCCCCAGGACTGCAACATCCTGAAGCCCCACGGCAGTCTTGGCCAAAGCGATCATCCCGCCCAAGAAGGTCCCATAGGCCGCGTTGAAAGCCAGAAACCCGCCGAGCGTCAAGCGCACGTCGGTGTTGGCCTCCCGCCCTGAGGCCAGAACTTCGTAGGAGAAGTACAGCAACGCCAGGCTGCTGATAGCCGGCAGCAGGTGGTGGAACACCATCTGCGTATCCTGAATTTGTTGGATCCGTGACCGAAGACGAAGCTGCTCGCTGTAACCCTTAACCCAATGGGTAAAGGCTCTGTCCATCGCTCCAGCGACTCTGAGCTTCCCCACTCCGGAAACAAGCTGGACGACGGTTCCAAAGAACTTCCCGCCGAGATCCATCAGAACTTGAAGCTGCTTGCGCGAGAGGTGCCCGGTCACGAACACGACGGAAACAACCAGCAGAGAAGCGACACAAGCAACGATGGTCAACTTGGGGCTGTAATAGAAGAGTAGCCCAAGGTTCAGAAGCGTCGCGCCACCGGAAAAAATCGTGGAAAGCAGCGCCCCCGAGATCTTCTGACCGATCTGGCTGACCGCCGAAACGCGCGATTGGAGATCGCCGCTCGGATATTGACGGAAGAAATTCGGACGCAAGCGAAGGAGCCGGTCCCAGAGCGCCGACTGACCATCGGCTTCAGCAATGAGTCCGACCCGGAGCAGCAAGAATACCTGCGCAAAATTGAACAGCGTCCGGGCCAACGTGACAACCAGCAAGCCAGCGCCGAGCTCAAGCAAGAGGCGTCGATCCGAATCGGGGATCGCGCTATCCATGATGACGGCAGTGGCCTGCGGAATCAGCATCGCGAGGAGCGTCAAGATGACGCTTGCCAATGAAGCCAATGCGATGTCAGAAGCCCGTGGCTTGAATGTGAATCGCAGGAGATCCTTGAGGGTGAGCTTGCCCTCGGGCAATGGACGGTAGAGCACGATACCTTCGTCGTCCAGACTCTCCGCCAGCTCTGCGTCGATGCGCACCCGGCTCCCATCAGCCGGGTCGAAACACTCATAGCGCCCGTGGGGGCCGGGGACAATCGCCACCGGGAAATCTTCCTCCGCGGTGAAGGCGAGAATCGGGCCACAGTCTTCCTTCCACCAAGTACCCGTGAGCGCGACCCTGCGCCACCGCAGGCGATTCGCGCGGGCAATCGCCTCTACGGGCTCCACGCGAGAGCTGGGAGCCGTCTTGGGCTCAATGATCTTCAGCCCCAAACTGTCGCCCATGCAGGTGATTGCGGCCAGCAACGGGTCAGGAGGGGAAACCGAACCGCTGCGAGGTTCAAAAATCGAGGCGATATCACCCAGAGCCAGCGCCATGCGCGCCTCCTGGATGCGTTCCCTTTCCCGAAGGCGTTCTGCCTCGCGGGCATCTTCTGACTCACGGACCCGGTGGAGATGCTGAAGAACCGCCGATTGGAGATTTGAGAGCCCGGATAGAGCGGCTTCCGCGCTGGGAAGGTCTTCGGTCCTGTCCACTTGGAGAACCCCCGGCCCCTTGGCTTCGACCCATGCCGTTCGAGCCAGAGGAAGCCGCGGCTCTCCCGGGGCGAGGCAATCTCGCTCGTCGCCGCGCAGCACTGCGGTTCCAGACTCTAGTGAAACCCAGAACACGCTTCTTCGAGGGACACGGATGGTCAGATCCTCCTCGAATGTGATCCGCCCCGAACTCTGAAGGCGCTCCGCATAACGCGGAGGCTCAATATCCCCCATGACTTCATAGAGCAAATCTACCCATTGCTCGACCTGGCCAAGCAGCTGGGGGGGAATCGAACGGGGTTGCCAATGTTCGACGATGTCGACAACAGCGAATTCAACCTCGTCCTCGGCTAAGGCCAGCAATCCAACGGCTGATCCGATTCCGGCCTGGGGCACGATCATCACCGACTGACCTGCATGAAGCTTCTTGAGCAGTCGGCGAGGCCCAACCTGTTCCTGCCCCTTGACCTCGGCGGCATACAGCAAGACATGCCCTTGCCGAATGCTCAGGAGTCTTGGTTCTCCGGCGAGAACCAACTTCTCATTCGGCAACAGGTTCCGAGCCGGCGCAGAAGCGAAAAGCGTTGAGTCTTGGAGGATCATGACGAGATTGCGGCCCCTTCGTCCGCGCGTAGCAGTTGTGCGTAGGCTCCATCCTGAGCCCAAAGCTGGTCGTGGGTTCCTCGTTCGACTATGCGGCCTCGATCCATCACGATGATTTCGTCACAGTCGCGAATCGTACTCAAGCGGTGGGCTACCAAGAGACACGAGCAACCGCGCATGCGAATTCGCTCCATGATCAAACGCTCGCTCTCCGTATCCAGCGCGCTGGTTGCTTCATCGAGAACCAGGAGAGTTGGATTGTTAACCAACGCGCGCGCGATTTCCAAACGCTGCCGCTCTCCCCCTGAGAGGTTCCCTCCCCCCTCGGCCATAGCATTGTCGAAGCCAGCCGAAAACTCAGCGATCCGATCGTAGATCTCAGCATCCTGGCAGGCCCGCACCAAGACGGAGTCCGGAACCGTGTCGTCCCACAAGGTTAAATTCTCCCTTACGGTGCCTCCAAAAAGCAGCAGATCCTGGTCAACCAGCGAAAGCGAGTTGCTGCGAAGCGCAGAAGGCACCTGGGAACGGGGCACGCCATCGAGCAGAACACGGCCTTTCCAGGGCGGGTAGAGCCCACATACCAACTTCGCTACAGTCGATTTCCCTGAGCCGCTCCCGCCGACTAGTGCAACCCGTTGGCCTGGCTGAATATCTAGAGAGAAATCTGTGATCAAAGGCGGGTCAAGCGGACTGTAGCCGAACGTAACCCCCTCCAGAGTCAGTCTGCCCTGAAGTCGGACCTGGTCGAGGTCACCATCATTCGCGTGCAAATGCTCACCGGCCAGTTCGGGATCCACCGCGTTCGCGAGTACGTCGTCCAACCGGACCATGTCTCCGCGCAGCTCCTGAATCGTCTTGCCCAGGCCCACAAGACTCTGAACGGGACGCAGGAAGCTGGACATCAACATCTGAAAGGCGATTAAGCCTCCGATTGTCATCGCCCCGTCGATCACCTGGAACCCTCCGAGGATCAGGATCATCACCGTCGTCAGACCGGTCAAAGTCATCGGCAACAGTCCCAGCATTTCGTTCGTCAATCCAACCTGTTGCCGGGCACTGCTGGCATTCGCGTAGTAGCCAGCCCAACGCAGGAAGAACCCCGACTCGGTACCGGATGCCTTGATGGTCTCCATCTGCTGCAGCCCGGAGATGGAAAATCCGCTGACCCGCCCATGCTCTTGAAGCACCCGCATGTTGGCTTCTTCACGCCACTTCGAGAAGCTCCCAAGAGCATAAAAGTTGATCAGCGCGGCAGCAAACCCCACCAGCGTCAGAGTCCAGCTATAAAAGGCCATCAGAATGGCATAGAAGACCATCATCACGATGTCGATCGAAGTCGTTGCCAGTTGCCCAGAGAGGACCCCAGCTACTTTGTCGTTGAGCTGGCTCCGGCCGCTAATCTCACCCGAGTATCGCTGCGAGTAGAAATCCACCGGCAGGCGAAGCAAATGCTGGAAGAACTGCGCAGACATTTTTGCGGCAAGACCCAATCGGAGGCGACGAAGGCCGACGAGCTGGAGCCATTTGAGAACGCCGGAGACCACCGCAGTCACAATCATCGCTAGGAGAATCGGCTTTAGCCATTCCTCGCGATTTTGGATCAGGACTTCATCGATGAACATCTGGGTAAATGATGGGATCACGAGTCCCGGAATCACCAGCAAGAACCCCGCGAGAATGGCAAATAGGGCGCCGGACTTGAAACCCGAAAGACGGGAATGCAGAGCCTTGCGCATGCTGGGTTTGGACCCGCCCTTTTTGAAGTCCTCGCCTGGACTCATCAGGAGAACAACTCCCGTGAACTTCTCCTCGAATTCCTCGTACGTCACCGAACGGTGGCCTACCGCCGGGTCGTTGAGATGGACCTTCTTCTTCCCAAATCCTTCTAGGACAAGGAAGTGGTTGAATCCCCAAAACAGGACAAACGGAGCCTCAAGAGCTCTCAATTGCTCGATGTCCTTACTGAATCCCTTTGCCACCATACCGTACCGGCGTGCCGCGGCGAGCACTTTGCTGGCCTTGCTACCGTCCCGCGAGACTCCACATGCACGGCGAAGCTCTGAGAGTGGCACGATCTTCCCGAAATGCTCTAGGATGATCGCCAAAGCAGCTGCGCCACACTCAACAGCTTCCATCTGAAGGACACTGGGTGTTCGTACTCGAGCAGTCTTGGGCGGATTCGTACGCGGGGTTTCCGAGTTAGTGCTGACCATGGCTCAGACTCCTGTCCAGTTCCGCAAGAACGGAAGCACAAAGGTGATCGGGGCTCGGTCCGCGGTGGTGACTCGAGCTTGAGCCGTGGTCCCGGCCGTAATCGCCGCCTCCGGGCCGTGCCCGCTAGTCCACTTCAAGCCCGAGGGCGTTTCATCTGGAATCAACTTGGCGAGCACTCCGATCCGACTCATGCCACCCATGAGCTCTCGCGCCAGAGTCACATCTCCGATTTGATTCCCAGCAGCTTCAGGAGACACTGGATAGGCAGTCACTTCGAGCACCTCCCCAACGATGCCGCCAAACCTCTCGCGCTGGACGTTTGACGGAGATATTCGGATGTGTTGGGCAACCTCAATCTTCTTTCCATTAGCGATATCGAAGTAGGCGAGCACCATCAGTTCTTCGTCCGGATCCTCAATTTCCAGCCGGCCCAGCCGCTGGCCTCGGGCCATGAGATCACCCTCCGAAGCTGTAATCTCAAGAATTCGACCGTCGAAGGGACTGAAGACATTGCCCTCGTTGAGAAGGATTGTGCTCAGGTGTTCGATCTTCCCCCTGATTTCCTCCAAGGTTCGTTCATTGCCGAGCTCGCCCTGCCGCAGCCGCCGATCGATCTCACTCTCCCGCATCTCGAGCCCGCTCAACTCGATCCTAAGGCTCTTGATCGTGTCCATGTTCCGGTCGAAATTTTCCTGAGCTGAGTTCTCTTGTAGAGTGAGCTCCTGTTCCTGGACATCAAGGCCAGCCAACCCGATCTCGCTTTGCACAACTTGGGACCGAGCCGTGAGCACTGGCTCGTCGCTGACGATACCATCAGCGCGAAGCGAGTTCACCGAATCGAGCTTCGAGAGGAAAGACTTGTGGAGCTGACCGCTCAATTCGCGAGACTTCAAGAGATTGTTGCGTTGCTGCTCAAGGTATATCGTCGTGCTCTGCTTGTATCGCTCGGTCGACTCCTGGAGCTGATCTATGCGCTCCCCGATCAAGGAGCGTTGCTCCGCAATTTGCGTCTTCTCGAGCACGGCCAAATCTCGTTCGAGCCCGGAGAGTTCCACTGAGCTGTTCTGATACTGCGTCAGCCTCAATCGCTCGAGTTCGAGATCGTTTTGAATCGTTGGAAGGTGCATTCGGGCCAGCAAATCGCCTTTCCGAACACTATCCCCCACAGCAACCTCGAAGGCCGCCACCTGCCCACTAGTCGGTGACTGAAAAGCCACTACTTGCTTCGGACGTACCAAGACAGCAGGACCGCTTGCGTTCTCCGGAATCCGCCCAATGATGCTCCAAATCAAGGCGGCGAGTAGACAGCCGGCCGCCGTCCCGAGCATGACCCAGTTCCTGGGCCGAACCACCCGCAGCAACTCATCGAGTCGGTCGGGCGAGGACAATCGGTCCAGAGACTGAGAGCGAAATATCTTCTTTTGAGCCATGATGAAGGGGGGCTTGAATCGACTGGAATTGCGAGAGGATCAGGCCCCTTCGACGTGCTGGCGGAACCAGTCGAATCGGACGCCGGCGGCCGCAATCCCGTCCAGCATTCCGTCGCTCAGCTCATCGCCGGCCCCCGGAGCATCTAGCGCGGACTCGAGAGTAGTCGTGCTCTCTTCGGACGGCGCTGTGTGAAGCCGCTTGTTCAGAAAAACGCTCAAAGCGCGGTAGAACCGGCTGCCAAAGCCAGGATCTAATTCAAGCTTGGCTCGTAGTCGGTGCTGCGGAATGGCGAAGACTTTCGAGTCCTCCACAGCCAGCACCGTGTCCTGAGACAGGCCGGAATCCAACATGCTGAGGTCGCCGATGACTTCCCCGATATCCAAATGATCGCTCTCGACTCCACCTCGCAGAACGCGAAGTGAACCTTCTAGAACGATAGAAACTTCCGTCAGCGGCGCATTCTCCACGGCCACCTGCTGGCCAGGCGCAAAAGAGCGGGTCTCGCCAGCCGAAGCCAGCCAGTGCATGTCGCTGTCCTGCAGTTCACTGAAAATGTAGAGGATCTTTTTCATGGGGAGCTCTTGGGTTGATGACTTCGGGCAAAGGCGAGCAACCCCCTAATCGGACTGGGCTCTCGCTTCCGAATCACCCTAGACCCGATCGTCAAGTCCACAGCCCCTGGAATTTGAAAGTTCGCCGGCACCCACACTCTGGAGCGCTAGGCGCCACCCTCGGCCGGGCGCGCGCTATTTTCCAGTGATTCTGAACCAGACACAGACCTCCACCAACAAGCCACAATTAGCGAACCACAGAGCCTTAAACACCTACCTTTCAACAACTTGGCCCTGAATCATATGGGGGGAAGTGCAGGCTCCCTATGGCATCGTTTCCGTTCTGAATCCACAACATGAGCCAGGCGATGTTTCGCAAAAACCCCCGGTTGACCAGTGGACGGCATTTGCACCTGCGCCCCAGGCACATTTCGTAGACAGCGCATGATTCAAACATCCCCAGCTCACTTCGGTCTTTTGGAAACCTGATGCCGAGATCGAGTCCGCTTTCAATCCGCCAAAATCAAAGCCACCCCACATCACCATTAAAATGTAACGCGTATCGAACCCTGAGCTCGCTTCCTGACACATGCTGCGACGCTCTCACGCATCTCCAACCCCTAGTGTCATGTCGAATTCCAAGATGTCCTCTCAAAACCTCCGTATGGCCATCGTCAATCTGGCCCTTGAGGATGAAGGCTTCCGTGAAGCCCTCACCAACAATGCTCAATCCGCTGTGGAGGAGCGCTTCGGAAAACAAGATCTCAGCCTGCAAATCCACTTCGAAAAGGAGGGTGAACTTCCGATTCTCATCCCCACTCGTACCGATCGTCTCGCCGAGGCCCTGGACCAAGTTGTCAACGAGCTCGGTGACCGCCCCCCGACCCGTGGAGAGTTCGAAGCGATTGTCATCCGTAAAGCGTGGAATGACGAAGTCTTCCTAAACAGCCTTATCACCAACGCTGGCAAGGCCATTCGCGAGACCCTCGGTAGCTACAGCGCGAACCTCCCTGAAGACGTCACGGTCACCGTTTACCACGAGAAGGATGGTGAATGCGCCATCGTTGTTCCGTTGGCTATCGACATGTCCGAGCTCAGCGAAGAGCAACTGGAGTCGGTCGCCGGTGGCGAAGCGGCGCTGATCACCGGCGCCATCGTCGGGGGCATCGCAGGTGCGATTGCTGGCAAAGTGGTCGACGTTGTCTGGGAGGCTGCCGCTCCCGAAACGCCCGACGAATTGACCTCTAACTGATCGACCCCGAGTCGAATTGCCCACAAATTGACCGATCTCGAGTGCGGGGGGATTAAGAACGTCCCCCCGCTCGCCGCACGCAACTCCACGAGCCCCCATTTCAAGGTCTACTATGATCGCAGAATCTGCAGAAGTCGTTTTGGTTCGTATGCCGTATGGAGAGCTCGGGCAACCGTCCCTTGCCATGGGGCTTCTGAAGTCCTGCCTGGATGGCGTTGGGGTATCGAGCAAAATCCTCCCTGCCAACCTCTGGTTCGGCGAGCAGGTCGGTCCCGCTCTACATGACCTAATTTTTGAGTCCTACTCCACCACTTTGCTTGGGGAATGGACCTTCTCTAAAGCGCTGTTTCCGGACTACGACCCAGAGGATTTAGAGTATCTCTCCAAAGTTGAGCGGATCTTCAAACTGGACAGCACCACCGAATACCGGTATTTGACGAAGAACCACCCGGATCTTGACCTCATCAATACCCTCAGAGAAGTCCGAGCCAACACCACTGCCTTTGTTGAATACGTAGCGGATCGAGTTGTTGCCCTAAACCCGAAGGTAGTCGGTTGCAGCTCGACCTTCCAACAGCATACAGCCTCACTGGCTCTTCTGAGAGCCGTGAAAGAGCGCTGCCCTGACGTCGTCACGATGATCGGAGGCGCGAACTGTGAAGAACGCATGGGTGAGCTCACGTTTGAACGATTTGACTTTGTGGACTTCCTAGTATCCGGCGAGGCCGACGGCTTCTTCGGGTCGATGTGCAAGACGATCGTGGAGGAAGGGCTTCCCGGCCTAGACACCAACTACCCCGCCGGAGTGCGTGGCCCAGCCGACCGCCACCCCGAGGCCTATGCCAATCGTGTTCACGAGGGAGAGGATGGAGCCCCGATCGCGCGCCTGGAAAACATGGACCGTAGCCCGGTGCCGAACTACGACGATTTCTTCGCAGCCTTGGAATCTACCGAAGCGCTTGGAGAACACCTGCGGCCCGCTCTCCCCTTCCAGACCGCCAGGGGCTGCTGGTGGGGAGCGAAGAATCACTGCTCCTTCTGCGGAATCAGTAGGACAGCTATGAAGTTTCGCTCGAAGAGTGCGGCAAACGTCATGGGCCAGATGATCGCGCTTCGCGATCGATATGGGATCAACACTTTCCAGGGAACAGAGTACATTTTTGACTACAAGTACTTCAAGACTCTTCTGCCGCAGCTGAAGGAGCTGAATGCAACGTTCCGATTTGAAGTCAAAGCAAATCTGAAACCGGAACAAATCCGGTCCTTCATCGATGCTGGAGTCGTTGAAGTTCAGCCCGGTGTGGAGAGCATGAACGACGAAATCCTGGAACGCCTAAAGAAGGGTACAACGGCGCTCCTAAATGTCTTACTTCTAAAGCGCGGAAAAGAGGCCGGGCTGTCCATCTACTGGAACATGCTTCACACCCTTCCCGACGACAAGGAAGAATGGTATGAGGAAATGGCTGAGATGCTCCCTATGCTGCATCACCTCCAGCCGCCCGCTGGATTTGCTCAAATCCACTACGACCGCTTTTCGCCTTATTGGTTGAAGCGTGAAGAGTATGGGCTCGACCTCAGCCCAGCATTCGGCTACGGCATGGCTTACCCATTCCCTGCCGAGGACCTCTGGGACATTGCCTATTTCTTCGAGACCGAGGACCAGCGAAGTCGGTTCCTCAATATTAGCCCTGAATCGCGGCCGGGTTTGGCGAAGCTATGGGAAGCCATGAATGCTTGGCGCACCCTTGAGCATAAGGGCGGCCGTCCGGAGCTCTATTTCACCGAAGAAGGCGGAACATTCCGCGTCGTTGATACCCGCTCAATCACCAAGGGAGATGGCTTTGAACTGAGCCCGCTGGCCGTCGGGATCCTGGAAGCCGCCGAGACCGGATGCCAGCGGAACAAGCTGCACGCGGCGGTGGCCCAACTTGGCCACGACTGCACGGCCGTAGAACTGGAAGGAGAACTGGCCAAACTGGAGGGCGCCTACGTCATCGCGGAACTCTCCGGGAAGCTCTTGACCCTAGCGCTCCGTGGAGCCCCGGTCCCCATGGTTTTCCAGCGTATCAATAAGCCAATGACCGAACTCAACCCAACCCTAGCCAAGCTGCGCGCAGACAGCCAGCTAGAGAAGGCCCGAGTCAATCCAGTCCTTGTTCATCGCCTCAAGCACCCCATGCATCGCCAACCCCTCGAAAGTTGGCTGGGAGGGCTCAGCCGCTCGAGCACTTCGCTGGAATCCTAGGTCGCCTCGCATAGCTCTCACTATGGTTGAAGTACAACTGGTCCAAATGCCCTTCGCTGGCATAGAGCGTCCTTCCCTCGCAATCGGGATGTTCACTACTAGCCTCCGCGAAATAGGAGTCGAGACCAAGGGGGTGTATGCAGGCATTGATTTCGCCGAGTATATTGGATTGCCCAGCTACTTCCTTATTCGGATGGCGTCGCCCTCCAGCTTGCTGGGCGAGTGGTTCTTCACGCGCAGTGCGTTCCGGGAAGAGGCTAGTGGTTTGCGACCGATCCCCGGCGGAAACCACTATTTCGACACCTCCGTCAGCTTGGTAAGGAACATCCTCGATTCAAGCGGAGCTAAGACGATGGAGGGCTTCCTTTCGAAGGTTCAAGCGAAGGCCACAGAGTTCATCGACAGGCTCGCTGCCCAACTCGTCGAACAAGGAACCCGTGTAGTCGCGTGTACCTCCATGTTTGACCAACAGGTGGCTTCGCTAGCTCTGCTTCGCCGCGTCAAGGAGCTTGACCCTTCGGTCGTTACGGTGATCGGGGGAGCCAATTGCGCGGGGCCCATGGGGGTCGCTGTGCACCGCTGCTTCCCATGGCTCGATTTTACGGCCACCGGTGAGTTCGACTTGGACGTCGGGCGGGTGCTCGGCTCTCTCGCGCGAGAGGGGAAATCTTCCCCCTATCAAACCGCCAAAGTTCCCGGACTGCTCGGGCCCCTGCAGCGCGGGATTCGAGAGATGTGCGAGCATCCCTCTTCGAGGCCCCTCCAAGATATGAATCGGGCGGCTGTTCCCGACTACCAAGACTTTTTTGACCAGCTGGCCAGTTCGCCGTTGAGTCCCCACGTCAAACCTAGCCTTGCCGTAGAGACTAGCCGTGGCTGCTGGTGGGGGGCGAAGCAACACTGCACTTTCTGTGGATTGAATGCAGAGGGCATGGCGTTTCGCAAGAAGACTCCTGAACGCGCTATCGAGGAGTTTCGCCATCTGAGTCAGCGCTACAAGTCCAAGCGATTCTCTGTGGCTGACAACATCATTGATATGAGCTACTTCAAGGAGGTGCTGCCCCAGCTCACAGAGGACCCCGGGGACCTGCAGTTCTTCTACGAGACCAAGGCCAACATCAAGAAGTCCCAGGTCGAGGTGATGGCGAAGGCGGGATGTCGGTTTATTCAACCAGGGATTGAGAGCCTCCATGACGAGACCCTGAACCTGATGCGAAAGGGGACGACGGCTTGCCAGAACATTCAACTCCTAAAATACTGCCTGGAATGTGGGGTCATTCCGGCCTGGGGGATCCTGTGCGGATTTCCAGATTCGGACCCCCAGTGGGTCGCGGAGGTCGGCCGCAAATTACCCTGGTTGATGCACCTCCCCCCTCCGAACGGCACGACGCCGATTCGATTTGACCGATTCAGCCCCTATCACAGCGAAGCGGTTGAGCGCGGCCTCGTCTTGGACCCGTTGCCGGCCTACCAGCAGATCTACCCAATCCAGGCCTCTGACCTGGAGCAGCTAGCTTATTTCTTTTGCGAACGCGGAGGACGAAGCCGGGAAGTCGAAGAGGCTATCGGGGTCTCCCGCGAGGCCACGACAGCCTGGCGCGACATGTTTTGGAGCGGTGACCGGCCGTTGCTGCAAATCGTCGATGAATCGGTGGACCGCATAGAGATCGTGGACACTCGCCCGATCTCCCCGATAACCCGGCACGAGCTCTTCGGCTTTGAGGCCAAGCTCCTGAAAGCAGCAGAGGACGCGTGCTCAGAAAAGAGCCTTCGCAAGCGGCTTTTGGAATCCGGGCAGAAGTGCACCCCCGAGGAGGTTGCTGGCGCCCTGGATTCCCTGGAGCATCGCGGACTCGTATGGCGTTCGTCCCGTCAGTGGATTGCCCTTCCCAATTGTCCACCCGTCAGAGAAATGGATGTAAACTCGGATGATGCGGTCGGCAAGGTCGATTTCGCCAGCTACTACCGCTCCAAGCAGTCGCTTAGTCAGTTCTTATCCCTGAAGAGCGCCGAGGGCCGCAAGGCCCGAGCAAGAAAGCAGGAAGAACCTGTCCTGTAGATCACCTCGCTGACCCGGCCCCGGAGAAGTTTGCTTCTCTTCCTCCCACCTACCCCCTCTCCGCCATGAATAGCAAAGCCCTCATCACAATCACCATCGCTGCCGCCGCTGCCGCTGGAGCCGCCATCCTAGCCATGAAACTACTCGGCATGGACCCCGACGCGCAGATCGCCGGCGGCGTTGGCGGAGGGGTAGCAGGAGCTGTGGCTGGCTTCATGATCAGTCGTAAGGACCAATCCGCCCAAGCCTAGATTCCTATCTTTCGAGGACGCTGACATGATTCTCCTTACGTTGCTTCTCGCCTGGTCCAGTGGAGCTCCTTCTGAGCTCGAGTCCACGACCGCTTCGCGTGGCGCAACGAAGGAGGCGCCTCCCCAGGCGCTCGTCCTCACGCTCGAAGATGCCTTTCGGCTCGCGCTCGACCGCAACCTCGACCTTGCTTTGAGCGCGCAGACCGAGGAGGTCGCTCGGTTGACTTCGATCGGGACCTGGGGGTCGTTTGATCCGGTTTTCAGCCTCGGCGCCAACTACGGGGACGGAGATATTCCACAAGCCAACTCGGTGATCACTGGTGGAGTGTCGGTCTTGGAAGCACAGACCGAGTCTGCCAGCCTCGCGCTTGGGGTCCCCTTGACCAGCGGAGGGCGCCTCGACCTGGGGCTAGACAGTTCGTTCACGCAAACGAACTCAATGGCAACTGCCGCTGAATTCTCTGACACCGTAGTAGGGATCGGTTACACCCAACCGTTGCTCCGTGGAGCGGGCGTCACGGCCGCTACCGCGCCGCAGCGGGAAGCTCGGATCCTGTGGCTCCGCACCAGGGAGCTCCAGCGCGAGACCCTCGAAAGTGTCCTGCTTGACGTTGCGAATGCCTACTGGAACCTGGTGGCTGCCCAGGAGCTCGTCCAGGTCAGGGAGCTCTCGGTCCAGTTGGGACGCACCCAAGTAGATCAAGAGAAACAACGTATCGAAGTGGGGCTTGGCACGGAAGTCGATCTGATTCAAGCGGAGACTCAGGTATCTACCGAGACCGAGCAGCTGCTCCTTGCTCAGAATATCGTCGCTGTCCGTGCCGATTCTCTACGTGCGCTTATTTCTCGGCCCGGACAATCCGGGACCGATGGTTGGGAGGACTTCCTCAGCGTCTGGGATCTCCCCATTCGTACGCTGACCCCGCTCCCCGAGGAATTTGCAGGCGCCTCTACCTCCGATTCTTGGAAGACCAGCCTAGGGCGCGCGCTCGAATACCGAGCAGACCTAGGCCGACTCCGGCTCGACATTGATGCAGCTCAAATCCGCCACGATCTGGCGAAGAACAGCTCTCTCCCTATCCTCGACATCAGCCTGGGACTTCAGGGCAATGCGAACCAAACATCGCGCACATCAGCTCTGCAGGACGCTCTTGGATTCGACTTTCCGGGCTGGAGCGCAGGGCTCAGCTTCCAACGCCCGCTCGGCAATCGCACCCTTCGCTATGCCGAGCGCGCTGCCCGTGCCCAGCTGATCACCGCCAGGATTTCCTACGAGCAAGCGGAGAACTTCGTGATCGCGCTAGTCCGGGACGCGGTTCGTGACCTGGACTACCGCTCCCAGGCCGTGCGCGCGGCGCGACAATCCAGGCAGCTGGCCGAACGGCAACTCGACGCCGAGGAGCGGCGACAGCAGGAGGGGCTTTCCACCACGTTCCAAGTCCTCCAATTTCAGCGCGATCTCGCCCAGGCACTGTCCAATGAAGCCCAAGCCAAGAGTGCTTATGCACAAGCCGAAGCTGCCCTGCTCCGCGCGGAGGGTCGATTGGTTAGCGCTATGGATCTCGAGCCCCTTGCGACTGCCGGACTTCGCGGAGATCAGCCTGCCGAAGCGGATGATCGTTGGAATTGGTTGATCGGAGATCTCAAGCCGGCTGAGGGACTGCGGGTCAGTCCATGATGGCTTGGGCAAGACGGTCGGAGCCTGGCACCCCCGGTTGACAGTCCGGTCCTTGTCTCTTTTGGGCCGACCAGTTCCTCGCCCGTAGATTCCTCTCCAGCAGGCCGCTCAGGGCAGCGAACCCAGAACGGGTGCGTGCGCTATCCCTTTTAACTTAGGGCCAGCTAAGCGCCCGTTCCTGAATTCGATCGAGCAGCTCAAGGTAGCAGGGATGAACGTGCGATGGGGACTCGAAGTTTCGAGCCAGATTCCCTTTGGTGAACCCTGCGCGATAGAAGCTCAACCGTTGGTCCGTGAAACCTGCGAGCTCTCCCTGATTGCCGTAGCGTTCGAAGAAACAGGCCAGCCCGAACCACACCAGGATCGCATGGGACAGGTTGCGCTCCGAGACCAGGTCTCCGGTCCAAGGCGAAGGCATCATCCGGTCCGCCGTGGGACAGTCCTCCGTTAGGAACGGAACCTGATACTCGCGCAGGGCGAGGTCGTGATGAAGACCCTCGTGCAGGATCATCTCGACGACCTTGCCAACCGAACACGCATCGATATGAGGGTTGCCCAGGAAAATCCAGCCGATTCGCCCCGTCCGCGAGTTGCTGTGCACCGATTGCCCATCTCCAAATTTCCTGGCGAAGATCAGGTCAACGCACTCGGGAACATATCGGCGAGTGGGACTAGGAACTTCTGCGATCAATGACAGAGCCCGATCCACCCGCCAGACGACCCGCATCCGCTCGGCGGGAGTGAACGGCTCGAAGGGCGAGCCCAAGATCAGGTCGCCACCGAGGCCTTTCCGAAGAATTGGGCCGTCGTCCGAAAACCGAATTCCTCCATGGACTTCAAGGGTCGCCCCATGGGCCTGCCCTTGGCGTAGAAAGCGTAGCTGCCCACAGTCCCACAGATCATGCTCCATGAACATCGGTCCGACACCCGGGCGCTCTTCGACAGGGAAGCCCACAAATTCGGCTTCCCGCTCAAGCGCGGCAAAGATGTGCGACTCTAGACCGGGACGATAGCCCAGCAGGTATTCCGCAATCCCGGTTCGCTGCAGAGTCTCATCCAAACCGGCGAGCTCCAAGAGCTGGAGAATTCGCTCAAGCCTCGGCCTATCCATAATGGGATCCAGCCGAGCCCGAAACCTCCCAAATCCGGCACGCACTAGTTTGCGCCTAAATTCGCGCGGCCCTGGCGAATCGTAGACCTCAGTGCTCCACTCGAGAAGACCCACCAAGGAACTCCACGGAGCTTGGGAATGCGTCAACTTCTCGCTGTCTTCGGCGGTGGTGTTCATTACATGAGTTCAGATTCGTTCAGTTAATTCAAACCGGGCGAACAACAATGAGAATCCATGAGAACGGTAATTCTAGCACCTTAGAGCAGCCCATCATCCCCTCTTAGTCATTTTGACACATAGGTCCTTGGGTGACTTTTCGTCTGGTTCAAATTTTATGACAAATGGTCCAAGAAGATCCCCTTCAAGAGTCTGCGGGCCGACCGGGATTGAAAATCGGACTTGCCTTCAAGCCCCCCCGAGAAGGCGGTCCTTTCGGCAGCGCTGCTAGGGCCTCTGGGGATTGTCAAGATCAACCTCGCGTGCGGCTCGCCCCATGAAACCGCCCGGACCCCGACTTGGTCCCAGGAGTAGCGGCCCCTGACCTCTGGCGCGAGACCCGAGCCTTCCACAGTCAGAGCCACAAGGCTCCGCGGCCAACGGCCTTTGGAGCGGCCCCGCTCTTGGCAGAATCCAAACCTATACGTTGGGCCTCGAACAGTCCTACGTCACCCTCCAGCTCTATGCACCGTCGTACTTCCCGATTCGCCCGATCCAAGGCGGCCCTCGGCTTCCCCATCGGGCTCCTGACGCTCGCCGCCTGTACGCCAACCCCCACCGGGCCGACCATGCTGTGGATTACGGCCAGCGGCTTGCCAGCAGCTCCCCCGGGCGTCCCCGTGACCCGCGGGCCGTACGGTTTGATAGGAGACATCGCAACAGCCCTGACCGGCGATCCCGTGGCTCCCCTCCCCGGCGAGCCGGGCGACATCCTCGTCCCGGGGGAGAAGGACACGCTGTGCGAGCTCGTTTCTCGCTACGGTCTGGAAACGGCCGCGTTCGTCACGGACGATGGCCTGCGCGAAGAATTCGGCTTCCTACAGGGGGTCCTGCACAGCTCTGATCTCCCTATGCTCATGGCTGAGGCTTCGGATGGCCCCCTGCGTGGGGCGATTTCCGCTGCCTACGGCTTGCTCGAGCAGAAAATTCCGCGCCCTATGGAAGATGGTGCATTCGTCTGGCTTCACCTTGATCTTGAGCTGATCCCGGACCCGAGTGTGCGGCCTTCGTTCCTGGAGGAAACCGTGCGGCACTTCGAGGACTTACTCGCGCGACGCCCTGATTCAGCCCTGGTGCAGGTCTCTTTCGGTCCGGACGGAGTCTACGGAGGCCTAGTCGTGCGCTCGCCCTGGTTCGAAGCGTCCACAACGAGTGTCGCCGTGACCGAGTTGCGCGGTATCGTGATCGAGGCCATGGGCCATCGACTAGAGGGAAACACCACGATTCGAGTGGGCGAACCGCGCGAGATCCTCCTGCCAGCAGCGAGCCCGAACAGCGAATCGGAATGAACTCCAAGCTCCCCCTCGGTGCGCTGCTCCTCGCGCTGTCTGGCTGCGTCGACTACGAAGTTTGCACCAGTCACTACGCGGACGGCCCCGCCATGAGCGTGCGCTACTACCAAGGCGGTGTCGCCCATCGCCCGTGGGTGATCTTCACCCACGACAAGCGCGAGCGTGCGGTGACCAACTACGAACAAGGTGCCCGGGACGGGGCGTGGCGTACGCTCGGACGAATAAGCATGCTATTCCAGCGCGAGTACGAGGACGATCAACCCGCGGGCAAGTGGACGCGCTACTGGGCGGACGGCAGCCTGCAAGAACAGGGCACCTTCCGCGACGGCTTGAAGAGCGGCACATGGCGTCGATGGCTGCCCACCGGGGACCTGATCGAACAAGCCGAGTTTTCGGAAGGTGTCTACGACGGGCGCGTCCAGCGCTGGTCGGCTGCGGGAGACCTCGAGTTCGACAAGCTGTACGCGCGTGGCGCACGCGTCGTGCCGCCGAAGAGTGGGAGCGACCAGTGAACGACAGCGTTCGAGACGCTCGGCCGCGCCCGAGGATTCTGTTCCTCGCCCAGCGCGTCCCGTACCCGCCCGATCGCGGAGACAAGATCACGACCTGGCGGCTGATCGAGCGGCTCGCGCGTAGCTACGACGTCACCGTTGCGGCGTTTTCGAGCGACGAAGGCGACGTGAAGGCCGCGAAGATCTTGGAGGAGAAGGGCTTTCGGATGATCACGCGCCCGATCGGGTCGCCCTCGGCCCGCGCGCGGCGAACCCTGTGGCCGCTAGCTTCCGGCCAACCTCTGACGCTCGGGTACTACGGAAGCCGCGGATTGGCCGGCGACCTTGAGCGCGAGATCCCGGGCTGCGATCTCGCCTACGCCTACTCGTCCTCGATGGGGGCCTTTCTGAGGAAATTCCCCGATCTGCCGCGCGTGATGCACTTCGCCGAGCTCGACTCGGACAAGTGGCGCCAGTATTCGGAGCGCGAGCCCTTCCCCAAGTCGTGGGTTTTTGCGCGCGAGGCCCGCACGCTGCTGCGCTTCGAGCGCGAGATTGCGGGCAGCTTCGACGAGAGCGTGCTGTGCACACCGCTCGAGCAACGAATCTTCGAACGCGAGATTCCCGGCGCCAGCTCGGTGGTGATTCGCAACGGCGTCGACCTGATTCAACTCACCCCGCGACCGCAGGAACGAGAGGCCGATGCGCTCGCCTTCGTCGGCGTCATGGACTACCTGCCGAACACCGACGGCGTGCGGTGGTTTTGCGACGAGATCCTCCCGCGCATTCACGAGCGCCGGCCAAAAGCCCGCCTGGCCATCGTCGGCTCCAAACCGACCGAGGAGGTCTTGGCGCTGGGAGAGCGCGAGGGGGTGCGCGTCACCGGCTACGTGGACGACCCGAAGGACGAGTTGGCGCGTGCCAGCGTTTCGATCGCGCCCCTGCGCATCGCACGCGGCATCCAAAACAAGGTCTTGGAAGCCATGGCCATGGGCTTGCCCGTGGTCGGCACCACCTCCGCGACCCAAGGGGTCGAAGCCACCGCCGGCGAGCACTTCCTGCTGGCCGATGAACCCGAGTTGTTCGCCGACCGGGTCGTCGAGCTGCTGGAAGCTCCGGATCGAGCGGCGCAGCTTGGAGCCGCCGCGCGTACCTTCGTGGAAGACCACTACGACTGGGAGCACGTGCTCGCTCCCTTTGACGATCTGATCACCCGACTTCTCCAACAGTCTTCCTGAAGCCCGAACAGACTCCCTCACCCGGGTTGCACGACGCGCCGAATCCCTCCGACATGAGCCACGACAAGCTGAAATCTCTGTTCGACGAATGGGCCACCAACGGTCGCGACGCCTCGATGGAAAGCGGCCACTCCGATGTGGTCGAACAGGTGGTGAGCACCCTGGAAATCGGCTTCGGTGAGCAAATCCTCGACCTCGGCTGCGGCAACGGCTGGGCCACGCGGCTGCTCGCCAAAACCGCCGCAGGCTCGGGCGCTGTGGGCGTCGACGCATCCCCAAAGATGATCGCGCGCGCCGAAGAGCTACACAGCTACACGATTCGCGCCAAGTACGAAGCTGCCCCCTTCGAAGCGTTGCCGTTCAAAGACGGTCAGTTCGACCGGGCGTTCTCCATGGAAGCGATCTACTACGCCGTCGATCTGCCCAAGGCCCTGTCGGAGTTGGCTCGGGTCCTGAAGCCAGGCGCGGCAACCGATCTGGTGCTCGACTTCTACGCGGGACGGCCCGGAGTGTCCGGCTGGCCCGCGCGCCTGGGGCTCGAACTCGTTGAGCTGGACGAAGCCGGTTGGAAGAGTGCGCTCGAAGCCGCTAGTTTTGGAGAAGTGCGCGCCGAACGTGTGATCGACCGCCGCGGACCCGGAGAGGAAAGTTCCTTTGAGCCCAGCGAGTGGTGGCCAAGCTTCGCAGACCGAGTGGCCTATCACGAGGCCGGTAGCCTGCACTTGATCGCTAAGCGGAGCTAGCCGCGGGCATCCGAAGTGCCGGGCGCTGGAGTGCGCCCGATCTGAGTGACGGGTTCCCTGTTCACAACAGGATCGTCTGTAGAGGCGATGACCCGCATCCCGTTCCAAACTCCAGCTTCGAGTGACTCCGCTCGCCGAGAGCACCCTGCTCGCCAGTTCGAGGCAGATCCCGTATCGCTCCATGGCCGTCCATGCCCGAGCCCCGTTGCTTGGCGCAGATTGCGGGGTCCCGGAATCCTGGGCGCTTGCGGCGCGTGGGCCCTGGTCCTCTTGAACCTCCACCTCGAGCCTGGCTTGGATGAGCCGCTCGGACTCCGGTGGATCCGCCAGGCCGCTCTCCACCCCCTCAGGTCCGGGTTAGCCCTAGGGTTGCTCTTGGTCGCAGCTCGGCCTGGCCGCGCCCGAATTCAGGGTTAACCCGCATCCCCTAGATAGCCTAAACTACTGCGCCGCAGAAACTTAAGGACCTAACCCGCGTAGCGCGAGGGGATCGCCCCCGTATCGCTTACAATCCCGCCGCTGCCCTGTAGGCAGCTCGAGGAGAGGTTGTCCACCGCTTCTCCACCCCCTGGAGAGCCCCTAGAGGCAACTCTCCCCTCCTCGGACTCGCCCTAGGGAACCACGGCGAGCACCCCGCTCTGGGCCGCCCGCGTGGGCTGACGAGCCTTTGAGCCCGTACCTAAGTCAAGTTCCAACCATGTCCCTGTACGAATCGATCCTGGAGCAGGTTGTCCGGGGTCCCCTGGAAGACTCGTTGCTCGGCCGCACTTTGCGGATCGACCCCTGTGTTCCGACCGCCAAAGAAGGCGTCCACCCCTCGCAAGCCGTCATCGTGACCCAGGCGGCCCGCAACCTCATCGAGCTCTCCAAAGCTGGCGATCGCCTGAAGGCGGTCCTCGTCGACGGAGAGATCGATCCCATGAGCCACCCCGACTTCCGCGAGATCTCGGAGAACCTCCGCGAGCTGATGCGCAAGTGGTACCCCAAGGCCGAACTGGTCCTGTGCTCGCCCGGCGCGCACCTGGACGACCCGGCTTCGCGGCACACCTTGGGCATCTACGATCGCCCGATCGTCACCCTCGACGCCGGTACCCAAAAGACTTATTCGAAGCTCACCGGTGGACAGCCCGGCCAGTTCAAGACCACCATCGAGAACCTGATCAAGGTTGAAACCGAGCGCTGGGTCCTGCGCACGAACTTCGTGACCGGGGCGGTGGACAACTCGACCGAGTCCGAGGTGCGTTACTGGCTGACTAACCTGGGCAAACTGCATCCCAAGATGGTTCAGCTGTCGACCCTGAAGAAGCCGGACACCCAGCGCAAGATCAAGCCGATCACCAAAGCGCGCATGACCGAGATCGCCGAGATGACCGCCGAGAAGACGGGTCTCGAAGTCGAAGTCATCCCGGCCGCCTGATCCGGCCACCCGCTTTGCGGGGCCGTGAATCCAGTCGTTTCGTTCGCCAGAGCTGAACGCAGCTCTTGGCTGAAGAGTCGTGCAGCCGCATGTTCGAAGCGGCTGGCGGAGCAGGGAACAGAGAAGTAGGCGAACACTGGCACCCACCGGGGCACCGAGCCGGCCAATGGAGTGGATCCCGTAGGAGCACCCGGTTGATTCAGGGCTAGGTGCGCCGGCCCCCGGTTCGCTCGAGGTCAGCGGCTCCTCAAGGGAATCGCGAACCGCACCGAAGCCAGCGGCGGCGTTCCAATTGCGCGGTTGGGATCGCTGGCCGAACCCATAGGGCAGAAGCAAGGAGAGGCTGCCCAAGGTGACCTGCAGAGGAGCACCCGCAGGCGCGACCGACAGGTCCTGCCCGGTTCGCGCGAGAATCGCTGCGAGCTTCATGGAACCTGAAGCTGCATGTGCCCGGCACGTCCGATTCAGCTCGCTTTCCGGCCCCGGGACCGATCCCGGCTGGCTGCGGTGATTCGGAGATTTTGCAACGCATCCAGAGCGGACTGCGGGCGTGCAGCTGGCGGCGGAGCATTGGCCGCGGGGTGCTAGGCTGTTTGCCCTATGGCTTCGGAACCGACCCCTTCCGCTTCTGCTCTCGCCGCCTGGCAGGGCGTTCGCCGTGAATTCGACGGGCACGTCGCGCTGGAAGGCCTCGACCTCGAGGTGCGACCCGGCGAGGTACTTGCCCTGCTCGGTCCGAACGGTGCCGGCAAGACCACCGCGGTCCGCATCCTGTGCGGGCTGCTGAAACCGACAGCCGGTCGCGCCCAGGTGGGCGGACACGACGTACAAACCGAGCCCCTCGCCGCTCGCCGCCGCTTCGGATTCGTGCCCGACGGCGCTCCGCTCTACGCTCAGCTGCCGGCCCGCGCCCACCTGGACTTGGTCGGCCAACTGCATGGCCTGGACGCAGACACTCTCGAGGAGCGAGCCACGCGCCTGCTCGGAGGGTTCGACCTCGCCGGCCGCGCACTCGATCCAGTTGGAGGTTTTTCCCGAGGCATGCGACAGAAGCTCGCGATTGCCTGCGCCCTGCTCCCGGAGCCCGATCTGTTGATTCTCGACGAGCCCCTGACGGGACTCGACGCACCTTCGACGGCCACCATCAAGGAGCTACTGCAACTTTGGGTCGAGGGCGGGCGATCCGTTCTCTACACCTCGCACTTGCTCGACGTGGTCGAACGCGTCGCCGATCGCATGGCCGTGCTCGACTCCGGGCAACTGGTCGCCGTAGGAACCTTGGACGAACTCCAAGGCGCCGGGGAGGAAACGGAAAGCCTGGAACGCGTCTTTCGCACGTTGACCCGCGCCGACGACCCGGCTGCCGCCGCAGGGCGACTTCTCGGTCGCGCCTGAAACCCGCGCAGCCAAAAACCACCAAACTCCATCGCTTCGCAACAGCAAAGCGAATCCACATTAAAGCGAACCGCTCCTTTTCCCATGTCCCGCCTGCTCTCCGCGCTACCTCTGCTGCTGGCTGCCTGCTCGAGCTACAACGCTCAAATCGCAACCGATCCTGGCGGCGCCCAAGCCACCTCCGTCGTCCGGAACTTTGATCCGGTTCCGGGGGCGACCAGCCTCCAGGACACCTTGGTCGAACACTCTGGGAACGGCGGCTACGACGTCGAGCTCTACGACCTTCGACTGAGCTATGACCCGACTGATTACTCCATTGACGCCGAAGCGCGGATCGACGCGAAGATCTCGCACGATCTGGCCAGCTTCAGCCTCGACCTGTACGGCCTTGAGGTCGGAGCCGTCGAAGTCGACGGCTCCGCAGCCACTTTTGAACGCGACGGCCAAGAGCTGATCATCACTCCCGCGGAGCCCCTGCGCGCCGGCGAGTCGATGAAGGTGACCGTCCGCTACAGCGGCGTTCCGCGCGGCGTGCAGGACAGCACCGCGCCCGGTGGATTCCTGATCGGTTGGCGTGAGGTGAACGGCGAGGTCTACGTGGTCAGCCAGCCGAATGGCGCCATGAGCTTCCTGCCCTGCAACGATCATCCGCTCGACAAGGCGAAGTTTCGCTGCGAAATCACCGTGCCGACTCCGTGGATCGCGGTCTCGGTCGGCCCCCAGGTCGAAGTCCGCTTGGGGGAAGAATCTCGCACCTTCGTCCACGAACCCCGCGACCCACTTGCCACCTACTTGATCACGATCTGCATCGCCGAGTTCGACGTGGTTGAGTCCGAACCGATCGGGGAACTCCCGATCGTCAACTACTACGCACCAGGAACCACCGAGCGTCATCGAAAGAGCTTCGCCGAGACGCGCGAAGTCCTCGAAGCCCTGATCGACATCATCGGCCCCTACCCCTACGACAGCGCCGGTAGCGTGGCCGCCAGTCTGCGACTCCCCGGCGCCCTCGAGTGCCAGACCCTGCCGGTTTACGGCCGCGGGGTGAGCGGCACCGACATCATTGCCCACGAGCTTGCGCACCAGTGGTTCGGCAACAGCGTCTCGGTCACCGACTGGAAGGATATCTGGCTGAACGAGGGCTTCGCCGAGTACATGGCTTACCTCTACACCGAGCGCACCGCCGGACGCGAAGCCTACGACGAGCGCATTTTTCGCGCTTACTCGACCTGCCTTTCGGTCAAGAACTCCGACCCGCCCGGTGCAATCAGAGCCGAGTCGATGTTCGGACTCGGCGTCTACGTCCGCGGCCCGCTCGTTCTTCATTTCCTGCGCGAAGACGTCGGCGATGAAATGTTCTTCGACATCGTGCGTAGCTGGGCTGCCGATTACGCCCATGGCAACGCAACCATCGCCCAGTTCATTGCCCACGCCAGCAAGAAGGCCGGCCGCGACGTCAGCCCCTTGCTCGAGAGTTGGTTGCGCGATCCCGAACTCCCCCGCGACGAAGCTCTCGACGTTCGAGTTGCCGAAGAGGAGGCCGCGCGCAAGCAGCGCCAGCTCGAGCGCGATGCGCGCAAAGCCGAGCGCGACGCGAAGAAGAGAGAGAAAGAAGAAGAGCCCGGAGAGCAGGGCTCCGAACAGCACTGACCGAGCTGCCTAGGCAGCTCGCTGCTCGTGCGGCCGGTGGCGGGGCTTTCTTCCACGGGCCGCTGGTCTGTTCTTGCGGCGGATCGTCCCGCGTTCGCGCCGGAACCGGCCCACACGTCCTGCAGGAAGCTCAACAAAAACCAGCCTAGGGCGGTTAGCGTTGGCGCTATGCCCGCCCGGCCCATCCTGCAGCTCGGAACGCCGAGCCTGTGCGAACCGAGCTCCCCGGTGGAGCTCCGCGAGCTGCCCAGCTTGACCGAAGCGGTCCGCGACCTGCACGCCACCATGGACGCCTTCCAAGCCGAGCGGGGCTGGGGCCGCGCCATCGCGGCCCCTCAAATCGGAGTGGCTCGCCGCATCGTGGCCATGCGCGTCGACCAACCGCGCACCCTGTTCAATCCGGTTCTCGATCGATTCGACCCGCAACTCCGCGAATATTGGGAGGACTGCATGAGCTTCCCCGACCTGCTGGTCCGCGTGCGCATGCCCGTGAGCTGCCGCCTGACCTATCGCGACGAATCCTGGAACTTGCAGCGGGTCGAACTCACGGGCGACTACGCCGCGCTGCTCCAACACGAAGTCGACCACCTGGACGGCGTGCTCGCCACCCGGCGCGCCACCGGAGATCAGCCGCTGGCGCTGCGCAGCACGCAGCCTCCCAAGAACCTCGCGTGGTCCGGGGAGTTTCGTTTTCTGGGCGAGCCGGAGACCAGCGCCGACTAGGGCGCGGACAGCTTCACGACCCGGGCCCGTGAGCCGCCCACGGCGGGCTCGGGCGACAACGGGCCGCAGCTCCCCGGCAGCCGGCGGCAGCTCAAGCCATCGCTCGCCACTCGCCGGCCAGATCGCGTTCCGTCCGCCCGGTGGCAAGCCGCCCGAATCGCCGCCGTGAGTCGCTCAAGCCACCCGCAGGCCACGTCCGCGAGCGGCCGTTGATAGCCGCTCATGCTGGCCATTGGAACGAGCTTCGGATTGGCTCACGACTCGACCCATGAATTCGGGCGTCCGGAACGTTCAGTGCAGGGGGAACGGATCGTCCTTGCGCGCCAGGGGGGTTGTTCCGCCTTCGGGGTGCACAGCGACCATCGTCACATTCGCGCGCGTTACCGGCACCATTTGCATCGTTTCGTCGCGGCGCTGGGCCCACACATCGACGCGCACGGTGACAGATGTCCGGCCCGTACGCAGAGTCTCGGTGTAGAACGAAACCAGGTCGCCGGTGTGAACCGGACGATGAAATTCGATCTTGTCCATGGCGACCGTGACGATGCGTCCGGGATGCCAGCGGTGGGCTTCGACAGCGGCTGCGAGGTCGATTTGCGAGAGGATCACGCCCCCGAAGATCGTTCCATTCGCGTTGGTGTCGCGCGGCATCATGATCTGGCGGATCGCGGGAACCGATCCCTTGGGCGGAATCGCAATAGCGGTGTCAGCAGATTGAGGCACGTCGTTCTAGGGGAAAAGGAGTGAGAGATGAGGAAGTCGCAGCCAGGGCGGGAAGCGAGCGCGAGGTCAGTCCAGGGCGTTGCTGGCGTACTCGTGGACGATGGCCTCAAGCTCTTTGGTGTACTTCTTGAAGAAGTGATCCGCGCTCTCGATCTCGCGGAATTCAAACGGGCCGGGCAATTCGGGATACTGCGCCCGCAAGTCCCGGAGAGTGCCGTACTCATCTTCAGCCCCCCAAACGAACAGCGCGGGTCGGTCGAGTCGGTCAACGCCTTCCAGCGGGTAGGCGCGCGCGGGGAACCCCACCAGGACCAGGCGTTCGATGCGCGGCTCGCGCAATGCGAGCCCGAACACCGTGCGCGACCCAAAGGAAAAGCCCGCGGCCCAGACCGGCTTTCCAGGATGGCGCTCGATCAGCCATTCGAGGGCGGCCAGCGCATCGCCCTCCTCGCCGCCTTCACCGTGGTAACGACCCTCGGACTCGCCGACGCCGCGGAAGTTGATCCGAACGCAAGCAACACCCGCGGCCTGGAGCCCCCGCGCGGTGCGGAACGCGACGGTCGAATTCATGTTCCCGCCGTGAGCGGGATGGGGGTGGCAAACGACGCTGATGGCCCGCACCGGCCCTTCGGGCTCGTGGTAGAGGGCTTCCAGCCGCCCTTCGGGGCCCGGAACGAAAAGAGTCATGTTGGGAGGAGGGCTTGACGAGCGGGCCAGACTAACGCCGCGCGAGAGCCGAGGTGTGGCAGGATCCCTGCGATGACCGCCGGATCGAACGATGCTCCGCGCGACGGCTTTTCGGCCGGGCGCTCCCTGGCCCTGCTGCGTGCTCATTTCGGGGCGGCGCGCGCCTCGACCTCGCTGTTCGCCTCGGGCGCGACCCAGGCGCTGATCACCGGCGTATTGGGCGGCATCCTCGCGGGCGAGGTCGGAGGATTCGTGTACGCGACCTTCGTCTTCACACTGGTCGCGCTGCTGATCACGATGCCGTTCTTCGGCGAACTCGGCTTTCCGATGCGCGGCGAAGGCGAAGGCGACTGGCTGCGTGCGCTTCCGGCCACGGCCGGCGAACGCCGAATCGCCCAGCTGCTCGTCGTTCTCGCGCTGCTCCTCGCCCTCGCGATCCCCTCCTTGACCGTAGCGGCTTGGCTCTCTCCAAACGCCCGTGAAATCGGCGCTCCCGGATGGGGCTGGAGCGGGCGCCTCGCCCTGGTTCTGGGTGGCCTCGGGTTCGCCGCGGCCTGGATCGGAGGCCTGACCGCACTTCAGAGCCTGCTGCTCGGCAAGCTGCCTGCGCTGTGGCGGGCCATCCAAGCTCTGATCGGAGCCATCTCGATCGGCGGCATTCTACTTTCCGTTCCGTGGTTCGCTGGACTCGAGTCTGCGCAGCCGGGGGAGCTCGGCCCCCTGGCCAGCGCCTGGCCGGCGACCTGGTTCGCGGGCCCCCTGCCGTCCATCGCCGCCGCGTTCGTCAGCCTGGTGACCGGACTCGCGGTCTTTCTCGCCTCGGCCTTCGTCCCCCGGCCCACGGGCACGGAACGCGCTCGCGCCGGCTGGAGCGATCGGCTCGTCGAACCTTTGGCCCGTCTCGCCGAACGCTTCTGGGTTCGTCCGGACGAACGCGGCGCCTTTCGCTTCGTGCTGCGCGCCCTACCTTCCGAACGCGAATTCGCCCTGCGCGTCTTTCCCCTGCTCGGACTGCCGCTGGCTTTTCTCTGGGTCGCGTTGACGCGCCCGCCGGGCCCCGAGAAAAGTGGCTTGCTGGCTCTGATTCTGTTCACCCCCGGCTTCTACCTGCCCGTCCTGGCCAGCCAAACCTGTGCGAGCGCATCAGCCGCCGCGCGCTGGCTACTCGAATGCCACCCCACGCCGCGGGCAGCGATCGACAACGGCTGGCTCAAGGCCGTGGCGGTTCGCTACGTCCTGCCACTCCACCTGGCCCTGGGCCTGATGGCCTGGCAGCAGGCCGGCTGGAGGTTCGCTGTGAGCCTCGCTCTGCCCGCCGCCCTGGTGTCGCTTCTGGCCCTCCGGGGCCTATGGCGCCAAACGGTGATCGACCTTCCCCTGTCCAGGGAGCCCGCTGAAGTCGGAGCTCCGATGGACCTCGGGGGGCCCCTCATGGGCGTTGGCATAGGGTTAGCCCTAGTCGCTGCCGTCACCTCCCAGACGGTCACGACCCCACTGGCGGGACTCTTGGCCACTTTCGCCCTTTCGCTATTCGAAGCCTTCGCGGACTATCGCTGGCGGTCCGGGGACGTATCTACCGGACAAACGACTCCCTGAACCGCATCGCCTCCATGGCTCTCCCGACTGACAGCGACCTTCCGGTCGTTCTCCACAATCCGTCCTGCTCCAAATCGCGCGCCCTCTGCTCGGCGCTCGACAAACGCGGCATCGCCTATGCCACGCGCCTGTACCTGCAGGATCCACTCGACGAGGCCGAACTGGTCGCCTTGCTCGTGCGCCTCGACGGCGAGCCGGTCACCTTGGTTCGCAAGACCGAAAAGGAATTCAAGAACGCCGACCTACCGGCCGACCCGGACGCCGAGTCGATCGCTCGCACCCTGGCCGCACGTCCGCGGCTGATGGAGCGCCCGGTCCTCATCATCGGCCGGCGGGCCCGCATCGGGCGGCCGACCAGCGCAGCACTCGAGTTGCTGCCAGAAGATTCCCCGACAGTTGCCTGAGGAGTTCGATCCTCCACCAAGCAGCCGGACTATGGCCAGCCACAAGGGAATGGTCTCCTGGGGGTTGGCGCAGGTCCTCTAACGCCCCCTCCGTTCAGCTTGAGAAGATCCAGGTGACCAGCTTGCGAAAGCTCGGCGCCTGACCCTGGGACAGCACGCCTACGCGGAAGATCTTCCCACTGGCCCACACCAGAGCCAGGGTCGTGGCCACACACATGGCCATCGCGGCGAACAGCTCCCACATCGGCGGGCCAGGCGGCGCTAGGAGTCGAAACAAGAAGATCATTGGCGTCGCCGTCGGAAAGTAGGTGAGACCGACCGCCATGCTTCCATTCGGGCTCTCGATGATCACACCCAAGGCGAACATCGGGATCATGATCAGAATCATGGCCGGCATCATCAGGCTCTGCGCGTCGCGCAGTTCGGAACAGGCCGATCCCAGAGCTCCAAACAACGATCCATACATCAAAAGCGCGAAGACCATCATCACCAAGAACCACAGATAGGTCTGGATCGGCACGAAATGCCCCACGTTCCAGTGATGTGTGGCCCAGTAGATGCCTCCCAGGTAAATGACCGCCAGGGTCAGGGAGATGACGACGCTTCCCAGCAACTTGCCCATCATCAGCTCGAACGGTGAAACCGAGGAGACAAGGACCTCGGAGATGCGCTGCATCTTCTCTTCGAGAACCTGGTTCATGAGTTGCGGAGCAGCCGTCATCACGAGCATGAACAGCAGCATCATGCCCGCAAAGGGAATCCCGAAGGTCCGGATGTCGTTGTCGCGCTCGGCCTCCTCGACGGTTCCGTCCTCATTGACGGAAGTCAGCCCAAAGGTGGCAATCGGCACCCTACGGACGAGCCGTTCGGCCAATTCTCGATCCATTTGGGCAGCCGCGAATCGACGGTCGCGCACTTCGTCGTTGATCACCCGCTCGACCCAGTCAGGCAACTCCGAGAAAGTCGGCTCGCCCGTGTGGTAGTCGAAGGGCCGCTCGGACAATTCCTCCTCGAGCAGCGAGGGATCTAAGAGGACAAAGCCCTGCAGTTCACCCTCTCGCACCCGTTCCGAAAGCGTCACGTCGGGGCGTTCTCCAGGTTCGGGGATGTAGCGCTCGATCACGAACTTCGGGCGCTTCTGCTCGAGCTTCTCAGATGCTGAGAGCTCGAAGATCGCCTCTTCCGTTCGCCGGTCATTGGCTTTCTCGAGCACGGACCAGAGCTCACCGGTTGGGTCTACGACGGCCAGATGTCGGTCGTCAAGGTCCACCCGATCTTGGACAAAGGCCTGGAACAACAGGCTCCCGCCCATCAGCAGGGGCATTCCGATCAAGCCGACCAGAAAGGACTTGGACTGCACCATCTGCAGGAACTCGGCGCGGGCAATCGCGAAGATCTTCTTCAAGCCGTCACCTCTGCCTTCGCGGCCTCGGGACCTGCAATTCGAATGAAGATGTCGTGCAGCGTGGGCCTGGTCTCCTCGAAGTGACGCACAGCGGTCTTCTCCGCAAGGGTCCGCAAGAATCCCTGGGGGTCGCTCTTTAGGCGGACCTCCTGATAGCGCCCCAGGTCCAAAACCTGCTCCACACCTGGCAGCCCTTGCAAGACCGCAGCGCCTTCATCGGTTCGAACTCGAAGCGTGTCCTGCCCGTACTGGCTATAGATGTTCTCCATAGGGCCGTCCAACACCTTGTCCCCCTTGAAGATCATGATCACGTTGTCGCACAACTGCTCTGCGACCATCATGTCGTGGGTGGAGAAGATCACGGTCGCGCCTTCGGCCACCAACTCGAGCATGGCACTGCGCAAGACTTCGAGATTCACCGGATCCAGCCCGGAAAAAGGCTCATCCAGGATGATCAACTCGGGCTTGGCAATCACGGTCGAGATGAATTGGATCTTCTGACTCATCCCTTTGGAAAGCGACTCAATCTTCGCTCCGCGCCAGTCGCTCAAGCCCAAGCGCTCGAGCCAACGATCGGTTTCCCGGCGAGCTTCGCGCAGGGGCATACCTTTCAGGCTCGCGTAATAGGCGAGCAGCCGCCCGACGTTCATCTTCTTGTAGAGACCACGCTCCTCAGGCAGATAGCCGATGCGATCGTTGGCGGAGCGGATGCCGGTCTCTCCCAGCACCTCCATCTGTCCTTGATCGGGCTCGAGGATGTGCAGGATCATCCGAATCGTGGTGGTCTTCCCGGATCCGTTTGGACCGATGAACCCGTACAGGGAGCCGCGGGGAACCTCGAAACTCAAATCTCGAACAGCAGTGTGCGAGCCGAAGGTCTTGGACACTTGGCTCAGCCGGACGGCAGCTTGGGTCAATGGAATGCTCTAGTGGGGGGGAGAGGAAGCTAGACCCCCTGCTACGCATCCCCAGGTGCCGTATTTCATCCGGTGCCGACCAGCCCCCCCCGAATTGCCCTGGACCAGGTCCCCACGTCCAACCCCAGCCGGAAGCCGAACGGAATTCAGCTCCGTTGATCGAGGAAGCGGCGCATGTCTTCGGGTAGCGCGCTGCGCACTTCGACTTTCTCGCCGGTTCGCGGGTGGGTCAGGGCCAGGCGATGGTTGTGGAGTGCGTGGCGGGGCAGGCCTAGGGCGCGCTCTTCGTGAAGGTCGAGCTCGCCGCGCGAGGCGCGCAGGAAGAGCTGTTCATCGCTGCCGTAGAGTTTGTCGCCGACCAAGGGGAGTCCGAGCACGGCCAGGTGGACGCGAATTTGGTGTTGGCGACCGGAGAACGGCTTGGCGGCGATCAGCGTGCAATCGGAGAAGCGCTCGACGACGCGCCAGTGCGTGCGAGCTTCGATGCCATCGGGGACGGTGGCCATCTTCAGGCGGACCTCGCTGGAGCGATCGGGTCCCATGGGTAAATCGACCGTGCCGCTCTGTTCATCGGGGCCGCCCCAAACGATCGCCAGGTACTCCTTTTCGACGTCGCGGACTTCGAATTGCTTCATCACAGCCGCGTGGCTGACCGGGTCGCGGGCGCACATCACAATGCCCGACGTCTCGCGGTCGAGACGATGGCAGAGTTTGATGCGGAACTCGCGGCGTTCCTTGCGCTGGTCGTAGGCGACGTGAATTCGCTGGATCAGCGTGTCGGACAAGTGCCGGCCGGAAGGATGCACCGGAAGGAAGGCCGGCTTGTCGATCGCGAGTAAGTGCTCGTCCTCATGCAGCACTGTCAGGCCGTCCGCCGCAGGAATCGTGCGCTGAACGCGCAGGGGCTCGGGGATCTCAATGCGCACCTTGGTGCCGTGGAGCAGGCGCCGGCCGGGGCGTTTTTCGACCGCGTACTCCCCGTGTCCGTCGGGCCGGCTTGGCGAGGAGGGATCCAGCGCCACGAAGCCCTCGCGAATGAGCTCCTGGATGGACGTCCGGGAGCGCCAGGTGAGGAAACGCTGCAAAAACGCATCGAGCCGAATGTGGACCTCGGACTCCGGCTGCTGCAGGTCCGAACCACGCACCCGCAGATCCACGTGGGTCAGCTCCTCGGAGAGATCTCGATTCCTAGGAAAAACACGCATCGGGCAACCAGGATACCCAGAGGGAAGCGGGCTGCCCGGTTGCTGGTGGATTCCCCGCAAGTCGAGTCACCTACCTACGCGTTGAATAATCGGCCAGGGCCCTGGGAGATAGGGCAACGCTGCGTTCCTCACCTTCGCCTCGCTCCGCGATCTCACGGATCCGTTCGAGTCTTGCCATGCGATCCCAGCCCAACTCTCTTTCGCTCTTCTGGGCCGTCGCCGTGACGGCGCTCGCGGGGGTCCCCTCCTAGGCTTGGCCTTCCAGTCTGAACTCCTTTCGGACATCGAGCCTCCCGTTTTCGGCAAGGGCAGCAAGGTCTCGTCGCCGACTTTCGTAGCCCCGATTGAGCCAGGATTCTCCTTCAACGCCAAGGCCTTCGGAGCAGGAGCTGAGCTGTGGCAGGGCGGCTGGGCAAGGCCAAGGAACTCGACTGCCGTCCGGCGCGGCCCTCGGTGGCTCTAAACAACCACAACCGAGTAGGACGTCCTCCGTCACCCTGCCGGATGGCTCGCACCCACACCTCGGAGCCGACGTTCTGGGGCACCGAGCTGTTCCGCTTGGACCCAACGACCCAAAGGCCGAAGCAGGTCAAGGACATCACCCCCGGCTTGCTGAGTGGCAACGCAAGAGATCTCACGCAGCGGAACGGGGTCGGCTATTTCTTTACCTGCCCCTCCACTCTGCCGAGCCCCTTGGCTTCCCATGCGGATCGGCTCCCATCGGCGCGGAAGGTGAGGCTCGGCTCGACCCTCGGCATCCCCCTGAGCGCGGAGCCCGCTTCCGTGGCTGGCCTGCTCGGCCTGCCGCTGTACTTCCAGTGGGCATCCTCGGAAAGCGGTGGCTCGCCGCTTGGCCTGACCGAGCCCTCGGACAGACCGGAGGTTTGGATCTGCGCCTGAGCAGAGGAGCGAACGCCGTTCCACACAAACGGGCCGCCCCGCTTTCCCTCACGGTTGGCGTGAGGAAAAGCGGGGCGGCCCGCTCGATAACGCGGAGTGTCCGGAGCCTTCGCGCCGAGCGCGAGTTAGACCACTAGGACCGTTCGCTCAGCGAACGCGTCCGCCGGCCCGACGTTGGGCCTTGCGGGTCGCGCGCTGGATGGTCCGGATGCGCTCGCGACGCTCGCGGCGGTTCTTGTCGGAGCGCTTCTCGTGCCACGTGCCGGCCTTCGCGAGGCGGAACACGCCTCCGAAGTTGCACTGGCGCTTGAACCGCCGGAGGGCGGCTTCGAGAGACTCGTTCGAACGGACCTGGACCTTGATTGTCATGGGTGTGTACTGGGGGACGGGCTGGAGGGGGGCAGGACTCCTGACCCGGCTGGCTCATTTGGGCCGCAGAGTGTAGAGACCTTGCCCGAGACCGGCAACCCACCGCCCACCGAGCCAGACGCAGACCTGGCCCGAAGGGAGTTCGGCCCGAAGGAGACTCGGGCCCCCGGGGTGGACTCAGCCGCCCAGGACCACCGAAAGACCTCCGGAGAGGCCTGTGGCCAGGGACATCGGGTCGTTCCCGAAGGCCGACCACTGGAAGTAGAACGAGGTCCCCATCAGGGACGGAACATCCGGAAGCGGCATCGACAGGCTGGCCTTGCCGTCCCCGTCCGCCAGCGCCGGGAAGCCCAAGGTAGGCGAGACCAACCCCTGGCAGCCGGGATCGAGCGCCAGGCTGATGGCCAGGTTGGAGGACCCGGTGGGCGGGCTGAGCGTCTCGAACCCAAGGGCCAGCCTCACGCGCTGCCCGCGTCCGGCGCCGGTCAAGTCGACGGAAAAATCCGTGCTGCCGGCAAGCGCCGACCCCGAATAGGAAATCTGCAGGCCGTCGCAGCCTTGACCGAAGAAATGGACCGCAGGCGGCGTGCCGGGGACCTCCCCCGCCCAATCCAGGACCGCGCGCATCTTGTGCGCTTCCGACAGCGGTTGGCCCAGGTACTCGAGGTGCCCAAAGCTCCCGTAGGTGCTGAAACGAGTAGCCAAGGAGTAGGGCGTCATCAGACCCCCACCGGCTTCCTCCCACACGTCCAAGAACTTGCGGTACAGGTCGTACATGCCCGGATCACGATTGACCGCAACGAACTTCGCGGACAGATCCTGATTGGCGAAGAAACCGCCGGTCGGCACCAGGTGCTGACCAGCCTCGTAGGCGATGTGCGGGAGACCGCGCTGATTCGCCGCCAGTGTATTGCCTTGCACGCGATCCCTGAGCGGGCCGAGGACCTCGGCTTCCAGCTCCGCGAGAATCTCGGCTTCTGACATCGCGATCGTCGCGGCCACGTCGGCAGGCGTGGCTTCTCCGAAGCCACTGCCGAAGTAGGGCGCAGTAGCCAACGCGTCACACTGCAAGAAAGCGTTCTGGTGATCGAGGATCAGCCCGGCGACGAACGGGTTGTCGTGCTGCGAACCGATCACGCGGACCAGACGATCGCGCCAACCGGCTCCGCTCACGAGCTCAAACTCCTGGCGCCAAATCTCGAAGACCTCGAGCGAGCGCTCGGAATACCAGGTCATCGCGACGGCGAAGTCGGTGCCCGGGAGACCGGCCGCTTGACCCTGGGCCAACGCGTACCAATAGGCGAAGAACGCGCCATTCCAGACCTCGTTGGCCCACTCAAGGTAGACCGGGACCTCGGGATTCAGGTTGGTCGCGACGAAGCGGGCGAACTCACGCACGTAGTCGTCGGTAGCGAGCCGCGGAATGCACATCCATAGCGCCTTGCCAGTGACGTTCCCCAGTTCGACCAAGTACTCCGCTGAGACCCCGAGGGAAGTCGCCTGGGTTGCGTCTCCGGGTGTCGGTCGTTCCCACCAGTTCTCGACCGTGGTGAAGTTGATGTTCTGCCACTGCATCACCCGGACCACGTCGAACGGCTCCAGCTCGCTCAGAAAATCCGGGTGGAACGTCGGCGCGGTCGCCTCGTTGGCGAAGCCCGGCATCATCAATCGAATGTTGCGAATCGGATCGTACGGATTGCTCGCAAGGATCTTGATCAGGATCCCTTCGTAGGTAGGCGCGACGTTGTAGCGATCGTGACCCGGCTCCACGCTGTACGAGAACGACGCATCGAGCCCCAACACAATCTGGCCGCTGCCTTCCCAGTACAGGTCGTAAGTCCCGGCCGGGTAGTTGCCATCCAGCTCGGACCACAGGAGCGACGCCGCGGCCTGCCCTGCGACCGGTAGCGGCCAGCCCACGGCATCCGTGGCCATGAATTGACCATCATCGAACGGTTGGACCGAATCGATCGGCTGCGAGACGAACGGCCGCGCCTGCTTCATCGCATCGGTGAACGCCCAGGTTGGATTCCAGTCGCGGAACTCGTCCAGGTTGATCGCAAGCGGCCCGGCGTCGTCGAGCGGGCTTTGGGCCGGGGTCCAGGAGACAAGCGTCAGCGAGAGCGCGAGGACAGCGAGGTTCTGCAGAGTTCTAGCCGGTGGGGGGGAAACGAAACGCGGAGCTCCCGGAGAGCCTCCAGGGGGGCCTGCCACAGCGGAGCCCCTTGCTAGGGGAACTCCCCATGGACTCGGATACGTAGGCTCCCGGACTTCCGGCCAAGTTCAAATTCTCTCAGAAAACTGGTCGAAGGAAACAAGAGGGGGTTATTTATCCACGAATGGGGGTGCGAGTGGCCCATTTTTGATCCGCGGGGCGTCACCTCAAGCGCGACCAGCGTGCTCTCCGTGAGCCCCGCCGCAGATTGCGTGCCCGAAGCTCGCCCCGGGCTGCGTTGCGGCCCCTCGCAACCCCGCAGGTTTCGAGTGGCCGATGCGACTTGCCGGGCGCAAATTTCGATCGCCCATCCGGTGGCGCTAGTTCTGTCGCGGGCTGCTAGCGCTGGTCTATCCTCGCCCGCCCCGTGCAGCGCACTTCGTCTTCGCCGGGCGGATCCGGCTCCGGATCCGCGGAACCGGAGGTCCTCGAAGGGACCATCGAACGGATCACTTTCCACTCCGAGGAAAGCCGCTGGACCGTCCTGCGCCTGCGCACCGAGAAACCCGCGCCCGGCCAGCAGGCTTCGGTGCTCTTCGACCCCGTCGTCACGGCGGTCGGCGAAACGCCGCGCCCCTCGGAAGGTCTGACCGTTCGGTTGCTCGGCCGTTGGACACAGCACAAAGTCCACGGCTCGCAGTTTGAATTCGAGTCGCTCGAAATGCGCCCACCCCGCGACGACGCGGGCCTGATCAAGTACCTCTCTTCGGAGACCTTCAGCGGGGTCGGCATCACGATTGCCACGCGCATCGTGGAGAAGCTTGGGGCCGACACCCTCGAACGCATCCGCACCGAGCAGGGCGCCTTGAACGGTATTCAAGGTCTCTCGATCCCCGTCGCAGAGGAGCTCGTCGAGGCCATCCGCGTCGAAACCGGCACCCACGAACTCCACGCCTTTCTGCTCGGCCTCGGCCTCGGCGCCTGGCAGGTCCAAGCTGTCGTCGATCGCTATGGCACCGAGGTCGAACAGAAGCTGCGCCGCGACCCCTACCTGCTCTCGATTGGCGTCACCGGTATCGGATTTCTGACCGCCGACCGGGTTGCTCAAAAGCTGGGTCTCTCTCCGGACAGCCTCGAGCGGCGCCGCGCCGGCCTCCTGCATGTCCTCCGCAAGGCGGTTTCGGACGGTGACTCCTTTCTGCCTACCGAAGACCTCGTCGCCCGCACCCGCGAACTCCTCGCCCGAGACTTCTCGGACGCCTCACTCGTCGAAGCCCTCGAAGGCCTGCGCCGGATGGACGAACTGGTCCTCGACGAGCACGGCGAAGACGGCGCCGGTACCGAACCCGTCGCCGCCCGCGTCGAAGCGCTCCCGCTCCTGCGCGCCTGGACGCCCGTCACGTATGCCTGTGAATCCGGACTCGCGCGCGCGCTCGCCAAGTTACTTGCCGCCGGCCGCCCCAAACCTTGGGCCACCTCCGAAGACGTCCAAAACCACGAGCGCACCGTCGGACTCCACCTCGACGACCGCCAGCGAGACGCGGTCCTCGGCCTGCTCTCCCACCCCGTCGGCGTCCTGACCGGCGGCCCCGGCGTCGGCAAGACCACCGTCATGCGCTGGGTGGTCGACCTGGCACGCCGTTCCGGCGCTCGGGTCCTGCTCGCCTCACCCACCGGCCGCGCGGCCAAGCGCCTCGCCGAAGCGACCGGATTCGAAGCCAGCACCGTCCATCGCCTGCTCGGCTCAAGCCCAGGCAATCGCAACTTCGCCCACGATCCCGAAAAGCCACTCCAAGCCGACCTGGTCGTCGTCGACGAGGTCTCCATGCTCGACCTGGCGCTCGCCTACAGCCTGGTCAAGGCCGTCACGCCGCCCACCCGCCTGGTCCTCATCGGCGACCCAGACCAACTCCCATCGGTCGCCGCCGGCAACGTCCTTGCGGACCTCCTCGCCTCCCACCGCATCCCGACCTGGCGACTCTCCAAGATCTTCCGTCAGGCTCTCACCAGCCGCATCGTCACCAACGCCCACCGCGTCCTCGAAGGGCAGCCGCCCCGGTTCGCCCCCCAGGGCGAGCCCTCCGACTTTTTTCTGTTCTCAACGAACGGCGAAGCCCAATCCTCAGAGCGCCTGATCGAAGTCGTCACCGAGCGAATCCCCAAGACCTTCGACCTCGACTGGATCCATGACGTTCAAGTCCTGGCCCCCATGTATCGCGGAGCCTGCGGCGTCGACGAGCTCAATGAGCGCCTCCGCGAACGCATCCCAGGACGCCCTCGCACCCTCGAACTCCGCGGCCGCACCTGGCGCATTGGCGATCGCGTCATCCATACCCGCAACGACTACGAGCGCGAGGTGTTCAACGGCGATATGGGCCACATCGCCGAATTCGACCGCGATCAACAAGGGCTTCTCGTTCAGTTCCCGGAACGAAAGCTCCACTACGAGTCCGGCGAACTCTCCGACCTGCAACCGGCCTTCGCCATCACCGTCCACCGCAGCCAGGGCGGTGAATTCCCCTGCGTCGTCCTGCCGGTCGTCTCCCAGCACTACGTCATGCTTCAACGCCACCTGTTCTACACCGCGATCACCCGCGCTAAGAAGCTGTGCGTGCTAGTCGGCGAAAAACGTGCCATTGAAATGGCGATCGCCAACGACAGCGGCAATCAACGCAAGAGTGGCCTGGCCGCGAGGCTCGCGGCCCTCGACTAGCAGTCCGTGGCACAAGCGCCTTGCTTGGCGCCCCCTTGAACGGCCTGGGATCGACCTTGCGTCTCCTCGTGTTCAAGCCAGAAGAAGGTGCGACGGATCCGGCGGCAGGGTCCCCTGAACCCTCTGGATCGCGAGCTGAACGAGAAGAGCGCTCGTGCGAGCTGGGCCCGCGACTATCCTGTTCGGAATGCCCATCACCAACGACGCAGTCGTGTTTGGAATCCTGGTCACGATCCTGGCCTTGGTCTTCGTGACGAGTTCGAGTTCGCACCGCGTATGGAGGCGGTTCTATACGTTCGTGCCGGCCCTGCTCCTGTGCTACTTCTTGCCAGGGCTACTCGGAACACTGGGCCTCGTCGACCCCGAAGCCTCGAAGCTGTACTTCGTCGCCTCGCGCTACCTCTTGCCGGCGAGCCTTGTCCTGCTCACCCTCAGCCTCGACCTCGGGGCGGTACGACGGCTCGGCTGGCGCATGATCGTCATGTTCCTGGTTGGCTCGACCGGAATCCTGATCGGAGGCCCCCTAGTTTTCCAACTGTTCACTTGGCTCACGCCAGGGGTGCTAGCCGGGGAAGGGCCCGACGCGCCCTGGCGAGGCATGACCACCGTCGCCGGAAGCTGGATCGGTGGCGGCGCGAATCAAGCCGCCATGAAAGAAGTCTTCGGAGTGAGCAATTCTGTCTTTTCCATTTGGGTAACGGTGGACGTGATCATCGCCAACGTCTGGATGGCCGTGCTGTTGTATGGAACCGGGATCGCCGAGCGGATCGATCGCGCAACCGGTGCGGATACCAGCGCGATCGAGGATCTGAAATCACGGGTCACCGCCTTCCAGGCCGCCCACCGACGTATTGCGAGCACGGCCGATCTGTTCTCAATTGCCGCGGTTGGGTTTGGCGCCACGGCGATCGCTCACTTCGGAGCAGACTTTCTGGCCCCCACCCTCGAGGCCAACTACCCCAGCCTCGCGCGCTTCAGCCTGACCAGCAACTTCTTCTGGCTGATCCTGATCGCATCAACGCTCGGCGTTGCGCTCTCCTTTTCCCCGCTGCGAAAGCTCGAAGGTGCCGGCGCCTCGCAGGTTGGCTCGGTGTTCCTGTACATCCTCGTCGCGACCATCGGGATGAACATGGACCTGCGGTCCATCCTCGGCAACCCGTCCCTGTTCTTGGTCGGACTCACCTGGATCTCGGTCCACGTGGTCCTGATGCTGGTTGTGGCTCGCCTCATCAAGGCGCCGTTCTTTTTCGTAGCGGTAGGCAGCCAAGCAAACGTGGGCGGCGCCGCCAGCGCGCCCGTGGTGGCTTCGGCCTTCCATCCAGCCCTCGCGCCCGTCGGCGTCATGATGGCGATCCTTGGCTACGCGCTCGGAACCTACGCGGCCTGGCTCTGTGGGCTGATGCTTCAAGCACTGGCCGGCGCGTGAGTCTCTCGCGACCCCCACCTGCTTGCTAGTGGGTGACCCTCTCCGAGACTCGCTCGATTTGGTGTTCGTTCCCGATCTTCCAAGTCCGAGTCTTGCCCGGCGAGCCCCTACCGAACTGGACCAGCGAACGCGTGGTACTCGCTCAGCAAGAGTAGCGGGGGGTGGCGGGAGAGAGAGATGCTGCGCTCGCTAGGAGACCTGCGGGTAACGATGACTCAGCATTAAGAATCGTCTTCGGATGCGGAAGCTGCCTTCAAATCAAACTCGACGAGGCTCAGGTCGCGAAAATCCGCCCGCTGAGTCTCGGTCTGAAATCCATTGTGCTCCACCCGAACTCGCCAGACGGCCCGGGGAAGCCGGACCGACAGCCTGCGGCGGCCGTTGCGATAAGTGAGCTCTTCGCGGTCCTTGCCTACACCGCCTGCGGAGACCGGCAGCGGCTCAAGGAAAATGCGGGGACCGAAGAATTCGGTGCCCTGTTCGTCGCGGAATCGGAACGTCACACTTCGAGTCGGGAAGAGCTCCAAGCGACCTAAGTCCACGTCAGCGCCGGACAGGAGCTGAACTTCTCCCCAGTAGCGAGTTTCGCAATTGTCGGCCGAGGCTCCGATTCGGTAGAGACCAGGCACAAGCCCGGCCCCGCGAAACCGGCTACCCTGAAATTCAATCGTGGCTCCAGTTGCCCCCCGCAGGCGAACGTCTTCGAGGGCTGTTCCATCCACAGCGTGGACGACCTCCCCGCGAATCGTGGCCCGAATGGCATGCTCCGCAGGGACGAGCTCGATCGCCTCCGAAACTTCAAGCTGCTCCCCCAGGGTTTGCGGTCCCCAATCCGAAAGGCGCCACACACGCGATTCGACGGACATGTCCCCGTTCAGCGGCGCATCGTCGTCGAGCATGAAGCGCCCGAATTCATCGGGGCTGGAGCCGCGCTCGCGATTCCGTCCCGCCTTCACCACAAGGCGTGCATCCTGGACGGCCTGCCCTTGCTCGTCTACGAAGCGCAGCGAATGACTTGTGTTCGGCGGAAGAACCACCTTTAGCTGCTCGGAGCTGGAGGACTCCGCATCGTCGGGCGACACATCCACAGCGTCGACATCTTGGTAGCCCATGGCCGAAACCCAGAATCCACCCTCGAGGTCCGCCGGAGCTTCAATCGTCGCCTCGCCCGCACCGTTGGTTGTCCAGACTTGGCCGGACATGGCCCGAGAGGGAGAGCGCGAATAGTAATCTTGGAACCGGATCTCCGCGCCTTCGATCGGCCCGCGGGTTTCCGCGTCGAGCACCAAAAATTCAAAGTACCGGCGACTTTGGATCTGGACCAGAATCGGATCCTCGGACTCCCTAATGGCGCGCACGCGCGCGAGCGGGAACTCGACGAAGACCGTCGCCTCTTCGTCCTCACCCGGCGAATGCAAGACTCTCGAATAGGCAAGTAAATTGAGAACCGAATGATCGGGAACTTCAGGAAACTGGAAGCGCCCGCCGCTGTCCGCGATCGACCACAGTGGCGGATTTGCGCGGGAGTTTTCCACGTGCACGGCAATTCCTGGCACCGGATCCCCGAGCTCGTCCACAACCCGGCCTTCGAGGGTGCGCGGCCGGCTCATCTTCAATTCCACAGGCTCGAACCTTCCGGTGCGGTCCGGTGAGACTTCGGAGGCGGCCCGCGAGCCCCATGGGCTGAGCGCCTCAACCCGCGTGGTCGCGCCCTGCAGATTTTCGAGCAGGCAGCGACCCGCCTCGTCGGTGACCCCGGAGCCGCCGACGCGGTTTTCGAATTCTGATTGAGCGCCCAACACCTGAGGGCGTGCCGAGACAGCAAGTCCAGCAAAAGGCACTCCCTCCGAGTCGACGACGGTCACTTGCAGTTGGGACCCTTGGGGGAGGTAAAGGTCCGCCCATGTTTCGGTGTCTGCGGAGACGAGAACCCCGTAGAGCGTTCCGGCTGCAAAGCCCTCGGCGCGACCGACGAGGCCATATTCCCCGGGCGGTACATTCTCGAACAGAAAATTGCCCTCGGCATCGGATTCGACCTCGCTCAGCGGCTCGCCGCGATAACCATTGCGAACGGAGGGCCAAAGCAAAACGCGCGCATCGACCGGAGCGTCGATGTTGTTGCCCCAGCCCATGTGCCCACGGATCGTTCCGCAAGCCTGTAGAACGATGCGATGACTCTCGCCGGCGTAGACCGGAAAAAGCGCGGCCGGTGCGTGGTTGGAAGCCTCGATCAAGAGCCCTCCTTCGAGTTCCACTGGCCAAGGAAGGCTCACACGACCTGCCTCATCGGAAAGGAGTTCGACCTCGTGCTCCCCGGAGTCCTCGCTCGACTTGCAGGCAACAACAACACCGGACAGCGGGTCACCGGTACGCGCACTGACAAGCTCGACCTCGAGGGTACCCAGGGCTCGGTCCGCAACGACAACCCCGGGCTCGCCGCCGGCGAGCGCAGATCGCACACTGGCCGGCGCGAACGACTCGGGAGTCGACTCCTCGAGACCCCCGAGGTTCGCGCGAGTGTCACTCGGCGTCGCGGCGCTTGGCGCTAACCGGGAAGCGGCTTCTCCACGGATCGGCTCTGACTTCCCCAGCCAAAGCCACAGGCCCATGCCAGTGGCTGCGACAAGCAACAAGAGCAAAATTCGGGAGCCGGCATCTCGCATGGCAACAGGATAAGCCGAGAATCCAAGCCCTGTGCCGCCGAACTAGGACGATCGGTGGCCTCCGGCCTGCCCAGGCTCGGCCCAGGGCGCGGCCCCGCCCGAGGCGGGGGCCGCAGCCAGCCCGTTCAACCGTTGCAGAAGGTGAACGACAAGCCGTTTGAGAAGTTCCAGCCGGCGGAAGCCGAAGGGTTCATCAGACCGACCTGTCCATAGCCGGTGATCCCGACCCACGGCGCCGTGGGCGGAATCGAGAGCGCCGACGATCCCGCTCCAGAGCCATTGGTCTGGGCGGGTAGCTGGAACACCTGGCTTTGGAGGTTGACCAGCACGGTCCCCCCAAGGATCGGTGATGAGCTTTGCCCCGCACTCAAGATCACGATGCCGCTGAGTCCGCCCGGGAAGCCCGAGTAATTGAAGACCAGCGTGTTGCCAAGGGCGGGCACCGAGTTCGAAGAGAGGCTCCCGACGTTCGCTCCCCCCAGCCCGGTTCCGTAGGCAAGAACCTCGCAACCTCCGCTGGGCCCGCTATTGGGATCGAACCCGTCCAGGTTCGTAACGCCCGAACCGGTCGGGTCGAGGAACTGCGAGATGTTGGTCGCGTTCCAAAAGCTGTGGAAGCGGCCGTAGTAACTGATCGAGCACGATGCAGGGCCGCCGGACAGCGTGCCGCGCACTCGGCCATTTTGATCCTGAAGCGGGCCGCCGGAGCTCCCCCCCAGGGTGCCTCCCGTCTGGAAATTCATGTCCCAGGTTTGGATGACTTGTCCGCCCTGGAACAGGTGCGAGTTTTGTCCACCACCGTTCGTATCCAACGAGACCGACTTGGGCCCTCCGCTGGGGTGGTGCATCGAAACGCCCTGACTCAGATTTTGAGTCGAGCGGCTCCAGCCCTTGTAGTACGGCGCAAAGCTCGTCGGGATCGCGTTGTTGATGCGCAGGAGCCGCCCATCCGAAGGAGCGTGGGTAGCTAAGAGCGTCGCGCCAGAAATGGACTGACTCGTGGAAGCGCCGCCGTTCGCGCAGCCGGGGGTTTGGTAGTTGAACGTGACGAGCACGGACGATCCGGTCCCGCAATGGTGGGCCGTGTACAGGTACCGGGTTCCGTTCTGAGCTGTATTGTTCAGCAGCGACGCGGAACAAAGAAAACCGGACCAAATCGTTCGAACGGTGGCCCGCTTGAGATCGCCGTAGGGGTTTCCAACACTGCAGTTCGCATTCACGGTGCAGCCGCCTTCGGGCCCGCCCACGCCGAGCCCAATCGTCGAAGCGCCGGCTTCGGCGAGGGCCATCAATTCAAAGACATCCCGGTAGTCATGCACCACTTGCTCGATCTCGAGCTCTGGAAGGTCCGTGGCTCCGGAAGGGACCTGTAGCTCGAGCACCAGTCCTTCCCCGGGAATCGGGAGGATCGAGAAGACCCCGTCTGGGTTCTCGTTTTGCGCGGTGAACGCGCCGCGAACGACTTCGAAGGCAGGGTCGTAGGCGAACAGCTTCGCGCCATCGGGGAGGTCGTAGCTCGAGAACTCCACTCCCAGGCTCTTCGCGCCCGGGGAGTCGAAAGCGAGTCTCCAAACCGAACTGCCGTCAGCGGCCGAATCCCATTGCCCGGCCGACCTCAAGCCAGCCTGTACGGCAATTCCCTGACCGAACCGCAGCGGAATGTGACCGCGCAACTCGTCCTCGGCCATCAAACCTGCGACGTCCGGGGCCGGAATCGTGAGCGAATCGAGAAGCGGCGGGAGCTGCGCGCCGAGTGGCGAACCGTCGTAGGCCACTTGAGCCTGAAGCGGACCCGTCAGAGCAGCGAAACCAAGCCAAGCAAAGATCGAACGGAAATCGACCATGGGGGGTACCTCCTTGGGAAACAGGATTGTCCCTAGATCTTGCGTACAACGCGAAAAGCGAAAGAGCGAAGGGCCGGGGATTTTGCCCCCCACCCCGCAGAGGGCCCAAGAGACCGGCCGCCCGAACCCGAGCGTTCGGATTCGGGCCGGGCAAGCTGGGATCCACTCGCGGAGCTGCGCGATGTACATCGAGGGCGAACTCGGGGACTCCCGTTGTCAGCCCCCTGTCCTATGCGAGCGCGAATTCACCCATCGTGCGTGACGGAGTAGACCCTGGGCCGCGGGTTGTCCGCCGTCGGTGGCTCGTACCGATAGGGCTCGCCCCAGGGGTCCCGGGGCACCCGACGAGCCTTCAAATAACTCAGCCCACCATCCGCCGGACGAATCAGCTCCTCGAGACTGCCGGGGTACTCCCCCCCGTTTTCGATCGCGTATTGATCCACGGCAGCCAAAATCGCCGCGATGTCGGCTTTGACCTTCGCGTCTTCAGCCGAGTGGAGGTTTTGGGCAACCTGCGGAACAATCAAAGTGGCGAGCAAGCCAGTCGCCACGATCGGCATGAGAGGCGACTCGACGTACCAACCGATCAGGCCGGCTGCGTTGACGAGCTGAGAGCGATCCGCATTGCTCCGCGTGTGCAGCACGCCTTCCCCTGAGCCGTAGTGGACCGAGACCAGCGGGAGCGCACCTTCGAGAAGTTCCGCGTAGGCGGGTATCACGATTCCAACCTCTCGCGTCGAGTCGGCGGGCGAGCGGACCCCATTGGCGCCAGCCGCGCAGGCACCGGCTAAGAGCATGTATCCGGAGCGCATCAGCCGCGGCGTGTCCATCCACTCAAGCCCGAAGCAACGTTCCCCTTCCTCCGGCAGCTGCGCCAGGAACAGTGGATGGTCGAGCAACGTTTCGCCCGGTGATTCCAAGTGCTTGGCGGCGGCCAGCGCGCCCTGGATCGTGAGCCCGACGACCGCCTGGGTGCCCGTGGAGATCACCGTCAGCTCGATGGGAGCGGGAAGGCCGGGGAAGCTCAGCGTCCAGGCCTGCCTATCACGGTTCGCTCTCGCCTCGAGCCGCACACGGCCCGCGGCGACCATCTCGCCGACACTCTCTGCGCGCTCGTCCAACAGGTCCATGGTGTCTGCGAACCCATCGGGATTGGCCAGCTCAAGCACGAAGATCGTGGACAACAATCCCTCCCCCCCGATCGAATCCGCGGCGTACACACCGAAGCGTTCGCCGAGCGGAGCAAGCAAGTCCTCGTCGATCGACACTCCAAGCAGTTCCTCAACTTCCGCAAGCGGATCCGATCCCGCGGCGCCAAGGCTCTTTGAGATGGAATCTCGAACTGCGCTCATGAAGACGCGAGGGTTCCAACGGGTGAAGAATCCCCAAGTCGCATCCGCGGGCGCAGCACGCAAAAAATCAAGCCCCAGCGGAGAGTCGACCCGGATTCCGGCGTCGCGAGCGATAGCTCCCAAGCCCTCGGTCGACTGGTGAAAGACCTGGCTCTGATCGTCGAAGCCGGCAGACCACCGGGATCTCAGGGACTCCGTCTCAAGCAATCCCAGGAGGGCCCCAAACTCCTGTGCCTCGTCAAATGGAGCCTGGCTGAACGCATCCAAGAACTGGCCGGTATCAAAGCTCGCCCTGAACCACTCGCCGGGGAGCTGGGCACCGGTGGGCGGCGTGGGCATCCCAGAGGCGGATCCGAACCGCATCGAGACCGCTTCATCTTTGGCCCCGATCCAGGCGGGAAACGGAGCCTCCATTCGCACTAGGCCTCCCGCGGACTCAGATGCAAAGGACACACCATTCGACCGGAGAGCCTGAAACAACCGTTGTCCGAGCCCTGTTTCGGCTCCCACTTCGCTTTCGAGAATCCCTATCAGCGGAATCGGCATTCCCTCCAATTCCTGAGAGGCGACGGCAACTTCCAGGCGGAGCGGATAAGCCAGGATTTCTGCGAGGGTCTCGATCAGATCCGCCAGCACGTTGGAAGCTCCAAACTCCCCGGGCAACTCGATCAATCGGTCGTCCAACCGACGGAGCAAACGCAAGAGCCCAGCATCTTTGGCATCCGGCAGCATCGCTTCGAGCCCGCCGAAACGGATCGCAGCTATAGATTTCGGCGGCTCTTCCTGGGTGGAAACAGGAATCGTCGCGAATGCGCAGAGCAAGAAATTGAACATGGATAAAGGGACTTGAGCGAGCATGCGAGTAAGGGGAACCGGCGAATTGTAGAACTGGCGGGTCCAACCCGACCGCAAGCCCCCGATTTCAGAAGAGTCGCCGCTCAAGGGGCGCCGCCGCCTCGGCCGTAGAGCACCGATCCACTCTCCCCGTAGCCGCACTCACACTGGCTGAACAAGTGAACGCTAGCCCGTACGCCTGAATCCACGGCGGTGTTCCAGCTCGACAGGTTGCGATACGGCCCGCGCCCGGTTTTGAGCGCTCCTGGATCCGAATCTTCCAGGGCCGACCCCTTGGATCGGGATTCATGCTGGTTGCGGGTGCCTCGCTCCGATTCCTACCTCGGATTCGCGCCAATTCTCGCCGTAGTGGACACCGGTTCTTCTAGCCTCTCGACCCCCGTTGGTCCCCTGAACTGAGAGCTGCCTGTGATCCCCCATGAACTCCTAGGCAGTGCACAGGTCCCCGGCCAGGGCGGCGAGATGTGTCTGTATCGCCATGACGGCGACTTCACGGTTCGGATTCGCGGCATCGAGTTGATGACGACCCGCGAGATTGGGTCGGAAGAGATGCTCGCCGAATTTGCCCTGGCGCGGCTCCCGGATACAGAGCGGGCGCGTGTCTTGGTCGGCGGACTCGGTATGGGCTACACCCTGGCCCGCGTGCTCGACCTGATTGGTTCCGGCGGGGTGGCCGAGGTCGTCGAACTTGTCCCCGAGATCATCGAGTGGAACCGCCGCTGGCTCGGCGAGTTGAGCCGCCACCCCCTGCGCGATGAACGCGTCGTGGTTGTCGAAGGCGATGTGCATGACCGTATTCAAGAAGCGAAGGCTTCCTACGACGCCATTTTGCTGGACGTCGACAACGGTCCCGAAGGTCTGGTGAAGAAGGGCAACGATGCTCTGTACACCACGGCCGGCCTGAAAGCCGCCGCGGCTGCGCTCCGCCCCGGTGGAGTCCTGGCCATTTGGTCGATGGCTCACTACAAGTGGTTCACCCAACGCATTCGGGCCGCAGGCTTCGACGTCACCGAAGAGCGCGCACGCGCTCGGCGCCGCAAGGGCACGGTGCGGACGATTTGGCTGGCGACACCGAAGGCCAACTAAACGAAACAAGAACGCGCCCGCGCTGAACGGCCGCTCCATCGCGGCAAGCTCGGCATCGGTTACGCGGAGGCGGAGAAGATCCCAAGAAGGTCTTCTCCTAGGGAGGTCTGGCGATAAACCGAAGCTGCTTGCTCAAGCTCGCCGAGCGCTTGGAAGTTCTCGAGCTCTTCGGGCGTGGGAGGCGACCCGTCGGCTGCGGCGTCTGATTCCGGAGTTTGTGCGGACTCTCCAGGTTCGTTCGCTCCCCCGGTCCGACCGGGGGACTCCTCCGGGTTGTTCGACTCCTGCGTTTCCGCAGCGCGCTCTTCGAGGATCTCGGCGCGGGCGCGAGCCTCCATCTGAGAAGCCGCCGCCGCGACACTGCGGTCCTGGGGCGAAGGCTCGGCAGGCGCGAGCGCAGCCCGTCGAACGATCTGTGCGTTTCGAAGGGTCTCTTCCGGGTCCCTGCCCTCCCGAAGTTCGATCGGAACTTCGCCAGCGACGGCGTAGCGCTTGCCATCGGGACCGCTCTCGAATTCGTAGGAAGGCGAGCCCGCCAAGTGACCGCCTACGGTTGCGTGGGCTTGTTCGTGGGCACGGACCTCTCGATCCCGGGCACTGAGTTCAGCAACCACCTCCTGCTCCTCAGGCGTCAGCTCCCCGGGGGTCTGCGGTCCGTCATCGCCCTCGGTCGACTCGGATTCGAGTTCCGCTGCGCCGCTGCTCGGGACCTCCGCTTCATCGTCCTGTTCCGCCAGAGCGAGCGCCTCAGCCGAAATCGTCACCGAGTCCCGCGAAGTCCCTCGGGACGGTCGATCCTCCTCCAGCGCCGGCTGGCGTTGGCCAGCCGGGGCAACCGGATCGGCACCGAGTCCACTCGCGCGGAACGGAGGCTGGGAAGAGATTTCAAGCATGGCTTCAGAGCAGCCCATCGGAATCGGGACATCCTCGGACAAAGCGGATTCGAGTTTTGATTCGTGGCTCGGTACCTGGGCGTTCTCCGGAGGGGTCCCGGAACCTCCTACGGGCCCGTCCGTTTGGGGCCACCGATGCGACCTCCGGTGGGTCGGTCGCTCCCCATCCTGTGTGGCGCGAACCGGAGAAGGACAGGAATAAAGTAGGCAAGCTCATGTCACAGACCGGTCTGTATCGCCTACCCCTCCGCTCATCCCGCAAGCGAGGGCTCCTCGAGCCCGCCCCTTGCTCCGAGTTACTCCCCACCCGACTCCGTCTCCTTGAATCTCCTCACCCAATCCCTGCTTCTCGGCTCACTCCTGCTCGGCCTTACCTCCTGTGCCACCGGTTCCGCAGCGGCTCAGACCACGGCCCTGCAATCCGGTTCCGTGGAAGGCACGGTCCTCGCCTCCGGCGAGTTCTCCGGTCGCAACGATCACGTGGTCACCGGCCGCGTCGAGCTGATCGGTCTAAACGGTGCCCACTACCTGCGCCTCGACCCGGGATTCACCCTCGACGGAGCGCCGGATCCGAAAATTGGCTTCGGCCGTTCAGGCAACTACGACACCTCCAGCACGTTTACGGAGTTGGCTTCGAATGCCGGTGAACAAACCTACCGCCTGCCCGCCGACTTCGAACTGGGCTCCCTCAACGAGGCCACCATCTGGTGCGACCAGTTTTCGGTAGCCCTGGGCACCGCAGGCTTGCAAAGCCGCTAGCGCCAAACAACGCGGGCGAGCCCCGCACTTCGAACAGAGCTTGCAAGCAGCCGCAGCAAGCCGATGCCTACGGGACTCTTGGCTCCTCGCTTCGCGAGAAGCCAAGAGTCCCGTGGGTAGGGCCGCCCGCTCAAAGAAGAGCGCTTTGTCGGACAACCTGACACAACCTGACCCGTTGCAAGCGCGGGGGCTAGACCCCCAGGTTGCCGCGAACGTAGAGGCCCACTCAGGTCGGAAAGGGCAAATTCCCATGGCCCTCGCTCCCTTCGAAAGAGGCCCGATGCCCGCCGGCCGCGGCGAAGTGCTGTCGGCGAGAGAAACCCAACAGACCTGATTGAAATGGAACCGGCTCGAGGACGTGCCCGAGTTGCTCACCGAGCTGCCCGACCCGGAACCGGGCGATCACTCAACCCTCCTCGAGCGCCGGTACGAGCGCATCCCCGAAGGCGTGGCGGTCCTTGCGCTGGAGATGCGCAGAGCCGGACACACGCAGCCGAACCGAGCAAGTAAGCTCCCCGTTGAAACGGATCCAGGGCAACCAAAACCGCGACATCGAGATGGCCGAGTACGTCTGGGAGTTCTTCAAGAGTCGTTCGCGATAGGCCGGTCCAGCCGGCCTAACGCAAACTCGCCCCGGGGCCAACCCCTCTGGATCCCCGATTCGGTACCCTCGCCCGATGCCCGCTGATCCCTCGCACGATTGGAACCGCACCGTTGCTTGGATTCGTGGGTCCTCGACCCGGGCTGGCCGCAAGCAAACCGGATTCTGTTCCTTAGAGGGCTATCGGCTATTCGAACGCGCGCTTCACGCCGGCGTGTCTCTGCCCTACGCGGTGACCAGCGAAGCGTTCTTTTGCTCGGAGATTCCTAGGGAAAGGGCCCTTCTCGGACTTTTGCAAGAGTCGGGGTGCCTGCTTCAAGCGATCCCCGAGGAAGTTCTCCAATCGTTGATCGAGGGGCGTGGTCTCGGACCGGTCGTTGGCTTGGCGAAGCTGCCCGAGGCTCCCGGCCTGAAAGACCTGTGCGAGCCAGAAGAAGGCGTGCCGCCCATCTTCCTGGGACTGGTCGGCGTCGACGACCCTGGGAACATCGGAGCGCTGCTCCGAACCGCGCACGCCTCCGGCGCAAGGGCCGTCCTGGCGGTAGGAGCCGGTGACGCCTTCCACCCCAAGTCCGTTCGCACCTCGATGGGCAGCGTGTTCCGCGTCCCGTTCCTCACCTGGAACAGCCTTCCCGAACTGGTAGCCGAACTGAACGCCCTGGGGATCCGAAGCGCCGGCGCCGTCCTGCAGGAAGGCGTTTCGTTGGCCGGTTTTGAATTCGGGTCAGCCCCCTGGGCCATGTTCCTCGGCAGCGAGTCTTTCGGCCTCACGCGCGAAGACCGCCAGCTGTTTGATGCTGGCGTCACCATCCCGATGGCTGGCCCACTGGATTCCTTTTCGGTGAACGCCGCAGCATCCGTCTTGCTTTGGGAGCTGCGCAGGAAACACCATCTGCCCGTTCGCCCATAGCGGGTCGCTTGCGGGCGACGGGCGCTGAGGCGGGTCGCCCTTCGCCCTAGGCGCGGCCGGCTGCGACGTCGGCCCGATACTCTTCGAGCACCTTTCCGAGGATCGCAACGTCCGATTCAAAGGTCTCCGGAAGAAGCGGGCCGAACGAGAATCGGAACCACCCCGCGTAGGGCGAGACGTAGTTCGGGTCCTTCTTGTGGGGGCGCGCCATGTCGCAGTCGATGCCCTCAAGGATGGCGGCTCCGTGCTTGAACAAGCGGCGATTGAGTTCACTCGCGTTCAAGCCCTCGGGCAACCGCAGCCAGTGGTAGAACCCCCCGTCGCCGGTAAAGACCCCAAGCCCCATCTTCTCGAACGCCTCGCCGTAGCGGGTGCGTTGCATGCTGTAGTGCGCGTCGACCGCGTCGCGGGCCTGGGCCACGCGCCCGGGTTCGAGCAGCTCGACGGCGTAGAGCTGCGAGGGGTGACTCACTCCGCCCATACCAAAGCTCGAGAAGTTCGAAAGGGTCTCGACGTTCTGCTTGCTTGCAACCATCCAGCCGATGCGGATGCCCGGACACTGCAATCCCTTGGTGCACGCTCCAGCAAGGAAGATGTTGCTGTTGTCAAGATCCTTGATGTAGCGGATGCCGCTCACTCCCTTGGAAGAGTGAAACATCTCGTAGGCCTCGTCGAGCATCAGGCCATTCTTGGGCTGCTCGGCCATGGCGATGAGCTCTTCGAGCTCCGCGCCAGCACGGGTATGACCGGTCGGGTTTCCGGGGTTGGAGATGATCGGAAACAGGTGGGTCTTGTCGTTGAGCCCCGAACGATCGAAGTACGCCGAGTTCGGGGGATGGAACCCGTTCTGTTCGGTGAAGGGCACGACTCGCCAATTCGTATCCGTCTGCGTCATGATGTCCAGGTAGGCCGGCCACTCTGCGTTGCCGATCCGCACCTCGACGTGCTCCTTCAGGAACGCCAGAACCGTGTAAATCCCGGGACGCCCGCCGGCGAAGACCATCACGTTCTCTGGCGTGATGCTCGAACCGTAGAAGTTGTTGTAGTGGTTCGCGATCGCCTCCCGCAGCTGGGGGTGGCCCCAGGCCTTGGGATAAAAGCGATCCTCAAACGAGACCTCGACCTTGTCCGGCAGCGGCGGTCCGCCCGCGAGCTGCGTGGTCAGCGGAAATCCCTGCGACCAAGGATGCGTACCCTCCGTTCCCATGAACCGCCCAAAGCTGTCGCGGAAGGCATAGAGCGTCTCATAGATGCCCATCGGCGGGCACTCGTCGGAGAGGAAGGAATCGTGCTGCATGGGGGCGGATCATAAGGTGTCTTTCCCGGGAAGCCGAGCCCTGGCAGCCGCTGAGTCGCCCGGCCGGATCCGCACGAAGCGAGCACGGGCCCACGGGCCTGCCGCTTTGGAGAGCACCCCGCCACATGCTCGCGAATCAACCACCGCAATCCCGGCCCTGGATGGACAATGGCCCCGATCGGCCGGGGGCCCCGCGTGGAGCGAGTGTTCTCCCAGCCCGCAGCGACATCTCCCAACTCTTGCCAGCCCCACTCCCTATGCATCGCCTCCTAACCGTCTTGCTGCTTCCCTGGATCGCAACCTGGTTTGTTGGGCCGCAAGCCCTTGCCGGGCAAGAACCTGGTGAGGGTTCGCCGATCCAGATCCTCCAGTGCGGCTCCCTGCTCGTCGACGCCGCGCAGGCTCCCCTTCAAGAGGTGTCCCTCGTCGTTCGCGACGGAGTGGTCCAGTCGGTGCGAGAGGGTTTCGTGGAACAGACTCCCGACCTGGAAGGTGAGGCGCAGGTGGTCGACCTGCGCGATCGGTTCGTCTTGCCGGGCCTGATCGACTGCCACGTTCATCTCACCGGCCAGTCGGTTGCGGTCCACGAGCGAGTCCGGCGGGCCCTGCAGGAGACCGAAGCGTACGCCGCGATCGACGGGGTGGTGTACGCGGAACGCACGCTGCTCGCTGGATTCACCACCGTTCGGGACGTGGGCTCGCCCGGGTCGACGGGGATCGCGCTTCGCGATCGGATCGCATCCGGGCTCGTCCGGGGCCCCCGCTTGCTCGTCTCGGGACCGTCGATTTCGGTCACCGGCGGCCACGCGGACTGGACCAACTCCTTCTCGCCCGCGCTGAGGCCCGAGCTCGGGCCCGACCGCATGACGGCCGACGGCCCGGCCGAAGCTCGCAAGGCGGTACGCGCCCGCATCCGAGAAGGCGCCGACCTGATCAAGATCACCGCTACCGGCGGGGTGCTGTCCATGACGGCTGCCGGTCTCGAGCAGCAGTTTTTCGAGGATGAGCTCGAAGCCATCCTCGAAGCCGCCACCCGCATGGGACGCAAGGTCGCCGCCCACGCCCACGGGTCGGATGGGATCAAGGCGGCCCTGCGCGCCGGCGTCGCGTCCATCGAGCATGGCACTTACCTGGACGACGAAGCCATCGCGTTGTTTCACGAGACGGGGGCATACCTCGTCCCAACGGTCCACGCCGGCAAGTACGTCGAGGCGCAGGCGGAGATCCCCGGCTTTTATCCGCCGGCCATTCGGATGAAAGCGCGAGCTGTCGGCCCAGCGATCCAGGGCGCCTTGGCGCGCGCCCATGAGAACGGCGTCAAGATCGCCTTTGGAACCGACTGTGGAGTCGGCACCCACGGAACCAATGCGCTGGAATTTCTGTACATGGCGGAAGCCGGAATGACCCCTAGCGAATGCCTGGTCGCCGCAACCACCAACGCAGCGGACCTATGCGGGATCGGAGATCGCGTCGGAACCCTTGAAGCCGGCATGTCCGCGGACGTGATCGCCGTGCGATCGAATCCGCTCGAAGATCTGGCGACGCTCAGCGACGTTCCCTTCGTCATGCGCGAGGGCCTCATTTTCAAACAAGAGGACTAGAAGCCCCGCATCTGCAACCGGGCCCCGGCCTGCTGGCCCGTCCGTGTCTCGCCGGCAGCTCGACCTGCTGCGTGGGATCCCACAGGCCCCGCCTCCGTCAACCCTGGCCCGCTCCCGTCAGACGGCCGAACCCTCGCGACGTCGCGCGATGCGCAGAACAGAGCCATCTTCGCTTTGCTTCCAGTAGCCGAGCAGGTGGAACAAATCGAGCGCGTGCCAGATCTTCACACGTCGGCTGACCAGCAGGCCGCCTTCGACTTCTGGGTCGCGCCGGATACCGGGCAGCAGCGGAAGCGCGCGCTCGAGGCGCAGGCGCCTCAACAACGAAGAGAACTTGAGCCACAGGCCGCGCACGGGCCGGCCGAGGAAAAATCCGTCCTCGCCTTGACCCTGGTAGAGCGGCAGCAGCATGCGCCCCGTGAAAGGAGCTCCGATCGCCCCCTGGACGTCCGCGGCCACGCGTTCACCGCGCTTGACCTGGTCAAAATTCACGTAGCCGGGCTCCATGCGGAAGCCCGATTCGGGTTCCACGTGATGTCGGTGGGTAACCGCGACGAAGCGCGGAAGTCCTCGCGCACTGCGAGTTAGAAGTTTCTGACTCTTGGAGATCAGAGTGGGCGCGCGTCCCCGCAAGAGGCCGGACTCTTCGAGCATGACCCACAGGGCAGCTTCGTGATGCGCCGCCGTCTCCGGGTCCTCGTGGCGTCCACCCTCGAAGCCGATGGCTACGTGCCCTTGCACTCCAAACCAGGAGAGCAACGTGCCCTCGACGTTTTCTTCAAGGCCCAACAGCACTGGAGCGCGCAGCGGAAACGCGAGTTTGCGGTTTTGGAGCGTGTCGCCCATCACGACGAACGGCGCACCGGGCGCCGAAGTCGAATGCAAATCCAAGAAAATGACTCGCCGCGAGCCGGCGGCTCGAATCTCGGATTCCAACACATCGAGCAACTCGCGCAGTTCGCGTCGCTCGGCGGTCAACTCCGCGGCCGAACCCGCGGCCATCACATCTGCGATGACATCGGCGGTCCAGACACGGTTCAAATCGTCTTCGAGATAGCGCTGGCCGAGAGCCAAAGCCTGAAGGTTCCCGGCGTAGGCGGCCAATTCGCCCGCGAGCTCCAGGCCTTCGTCTTCGAGCTGGGCAAGCACGCGCTGCAACGCGGCGACCCCAGCTTGTTCGTTGCCGTGGATGCCTCCGAATGCGATGACGAGCGGACCCGGAGCACCTCCGGCTCGCCCGAGCAGGTGTTCGCGCGGCAGCCGCGCCGCGCGCCGCCGTGAAGTCGGTCCGAGCTCGTCCATCAGCCTTCTCGCAAGTGCCGTTCAAACAACTCGCGAGCGACCTCAATGAAGTCGTGCTCGGTGACCAGCCCGACCAACTTTCCCCCGTCGATCACGGGCAAGCAGGCAACGCGGTGTTCGCGCATCAGGTCGATTGCACTGAGGCTCGAGGTATCGGGAGTCGCCGTCACCGGGTCCTTTCGCATGATTTCGCGCACGGCCACCGGACCCGCGGATTCCTTGCTGCCGCGAGCCACCAACCGCAGAAGCGCGCGATGGCTCACGATGCCCACCAAATGCCCCTGATCGTCCTCGACCGGCACGTGGCGAATGTGCTCCCACTCCATCAGGTTCGCCGCCAGGTCGACCAGGTCTTCGGGATGCAGCGTGAACACATCGGTGGTCATCATTTGGCCCACCGTGCGGTAGCTCTCGCGCCAGTCCGTGCTTTCCTCCGTGCCAGCTAGCTCCCAACGGCCCACCGGCTCGCCGGAAACTTGGCGGGCAAGCAAGGCGGCGGTCAGGGTTCGGTAGCTGGCGTCCTTGGACTTGTTGGCTGGCAGCGCGGCCAGCGAGTCGAGCACCCACTGGGAGCCGGTGCGGCCTTGGCCTACGCGTTCCTCGACGATCCCGAGATAGTGGTCTGCGTCGGTCGCCGAAACCCCATGCCCGGTCAGCCCCTTGCGCGCCAGGGGCAACAATTCGAGCGCCAACTCGTCCGCGGGAACGATGCGACCGTCCAGCCAGTGCAAGCGCGCCTTGAGACCCGAACGGGCGGCCGCGTGGAAGCTGCTCTTCGCGTCTTCGAATTTCATCCGCTCTCGCACGTCACCGATTTCATCGGCCAGTGAGCACAGCAGGCCGAAGTAGAACGCGGAGTTCGCCACCTCGTCGGCCGGCGTCGGCCCGGCGGGCAGCAAGCGGTTCTCGATCCGCAGGTGCGGTAGGTCACCCTCGGGCCCCTTCGTAATGCCATAACAGGGCCGGTTCCAGCGGTAGACCGTTCCGTTGTGGAGGCACAGGGACTTGAGCTTCGGCACCTTGCCCTGGTCGAGCAGTTGATTGGGATCCTCTTCGATATCGCCATGCAACAGCACGCGGAAGCGCGCGATGTCCTCGCGAAAGATCTCGAGCACCGACTCGTTGACCCAAGCGTCACCGAACGTCACCCGCGGGCGCCCACCGCGCGCCGACTGGGCCTCGGTGCGCACGTCCAAGGACTGCTGGAACAGCGCAACGCGAGTCTCATGCCAAAGCCTGCGCTGGAGCAGCACAGGGGAATTCACCGACACAGCCAGAACCGGACCAGCGATCGCTTGGGCGATGTTGTACAGCGGAGCAAACTCTTCCGCTTCGACCTGAAAGTGAACCTGGAAGCTCGTGTTGCAGGCCTCGAGCATCACGTTGTCGTGACGCAGCTCGAGCTCGTCGAGCCCCTTGATGTAGGTCGGGAAGCTGCCGCCTCGCCACTTGGTCATGACGCGGTTCAGCTCGCCGTAGCGCGGAATGGGCGTCATCCACTCGAGTCCCAAGTGTTCTTTGGCCAAGGTCGGCAAGATGCCAGCCAGCACCACCTCGGATCCGATGCCGCGCGCCGCGGAACGAACCTGCTCGATGCGCAGGTTCAGCTCGCTCTCGAGGTCCGAAAGACAGGTCCCTCCGAAGGTCTTTGGTTCGAGGTTGACCTCGAGGTTGAACAGTCCGAGTTCCGTGGTAAACGAATCCTTCGGCAGACTGTCGAGCACGGTGGGAGCAATGCCCGCAGGCCGCATGCCACGGTCGACAAAGAAGACCTCCTGCTCCGCGCCAATTCGCCGCGCGCCGCGTTCAATGCGACCGTCTTCGAGCATGCGCTCCAAAGCGCGAAGGTCTTCGAGCAACGCACGCGTAAAAACGCGAAGCTGCTCGGCGGTAGCGTCGGTCGGAACGTCGTGTAGGCCCACGCCAAGAGGATACCCTCGCAGACGCGGGCCTTGCAGCTATGGAGCGCCGCTCCTACGCCGGCCCGGGCTCCTCCGGGGTTTCAGAAGGCCGAGTTACCGAAGCTGAACGAGCGCTCCGAGCCCAGAGCTGCCCTGGCTGCCCAATTCCGCGGCTCCATCGACCAGTCCGCGCCGATCGTGGAGGAACCGCAAAGGCAGCCGATCCAGGATGCCCTTGCCGATTTCCCCAAGAGCGAGGACCGATGATTCGCCGGAGCGCACGGAGGCCTCCATGGAAACCTGACCACCGTTTCGGGCATGCCAGACAACCGCGGCGCCTTCCATGACTTGGGCAACTTCGGGCTCGATCACCGACACGTTCTGGGCGACTTCAACCTCAGCATCCACGATTCGCAGACTCCCTCGCGCACTAAAAGCAAAGCCCCTCGAACCGGCCAAACAAGGCATCTGGAAACGCGCCACAGGCTCGCCTCCCTCTGCGACCGTCGCCGTCACGAAGCGGTGAGCAAGGTCGGATGATTCGAGCTCGTCGAAGTAGGCGTCGACACCCTCGGTCGAGCTATCGTTGGCGTTCATCAGGAATGTCACATAAGGTCCGAGCTGGCCCGAACCTCCGGAGCTTCCCGCTCGACGCAGACGGTCGATGACTGGCCCTTGCTCTTCCCTTGGAAGTCGGACGGTAGCCTCTGGGGTGTTCCCGGAGGGATCCAGCGGGAACAACCGATTTTCCTGGACCAAGCGGATCGAACCTTGATGGCTAGCCCCCGGATCGATCAACACCAGCTCGAGATCTCCAAACGTCCCGCGATGCACAGCACCAGGTCCAGCGTCCAGGCAACGGATCAGGTAAGACGCTCGATCCGCCCCAGCGGCCGAGCGTTCTATCGAAAGCTCCACGGCCTCCCCGGAACGAAGCGCGACCTGGATCCCAAACCCGTGGGACTGAACTTCTAGCTGCTCGAGTGGCATCGCGGAGTCGAGCGAGGACGCTTGGGCCACTTCGCTTACCGTCAATCCACCGAACGTCACCGAACGCGCATGAGGCGCACCGAGCGCCTCGGTTTTTCGAAAAAAGAGCGAGAGCCGCGCTGCATCTCCCGCGGGAGTCGCACGGGCGCATAGGAGCTGACCGAGCCGCGGGAAGCAGGTAACCGGATCGAAGATATACGCCCCTTGAGCGATCTCCACGTCGTAGTCAGCCAGGAACGGAATCGTACTCTCGTTCGACACGAGAGCCGATCGACTCGGCCGAATCGTAAGCGCCCAGCGCTCTACGTCCGCTCCACTGGAACGCACCTCTTCGATCCGCCGGCCTGCGTCCTCAGGCGACAAAACGAAACCCGGGGAGTTGTTCGCCGGCGAGACTTGCGAGCTATCAAACGACAAGACCTCGAATTGTCGCGAGGAGCTCAAGCTGGATTCCAAGAATCGGTAGAGCTGCCTCGCGGTCTCCAGGTTCGCCGCGCTCGCCGTGATCGACAGCAACAGGGAGTCACCCGATCCACTCACCGAGTGCATCGAACCCCCGTCGAGAACTTGCTCGAACAAGTCGACAAAGCGCCCTGGGTGTAGATCGTCGGATGAGAACTCCACTTCCTGGCTGGAGGCCCAGCGAAACGGGTCCATCACCGTGAGTCCCTTCTTGACATGATTGACCTGGCCCGACAGGGCTCCCAGGTCGAAGATCGCCGATTCCCGCGCGGGCTCTTGGAAAACGGGAGCGGCGAGCAGCGCGGATAGAGCTGTGGAGAAAACGAAATTCATCATCACGAGCATGGGGTTGAAGGGAATTCGACTCTGGAAAGATCAGGGTTGGAAGACAATGGCCAGCGAGCCAAATCGGACCACAGTGGCCAGCTCGCGCGAGATGCGCACGAGGCCTGAAGGGGATCGCTCGCCAGCTTCGACTAGCAGCTGTTCCAGTCGGGCGCGACTCGATCCACTGGCACCAAGCGCGTCCAAAACGGGTTCGGTTCCAAAGCGTACGGAGGCCTGCACAACGGCGGACGCCGCCAGGCGCCGTTCGGATCGTGAGAGCGTCGGCACACGCCGCAACGCTTCGGCCAGAGGTCCGTCCGGACCGCTGGACAGGCTTTCAAGCGCGAGCATCCGCGCGTCCGCCGGAAGATCCTCCCGATAGGCGAGTTCGAGACGCGCCTTCGCGCTGGCCGGGTACCCGAATACGATGAGGAGCTCGAGCAACTCGCTCGCTTCTCGCGTGTCGAGTTCCTCCGCCAACGTGCTCCAGGTGGCTGCGTGACTTGCGCAGGCTCGGTCGAGCGCTGGGGCGAGGTCACGCTCGCTCGATCGAACATAGCGCTCGGTCAACTCGGTCATCGCGGCCAGGGAACCAAGGCGGGCGAGAGCAGTTGCGGCCTGTAGACGCAGCTCCTCGGAATCAAGCAACTCGCGAAGTGCGGGCACGGCCTTCGGCGAATCCAACGAGGCGATCGCTCGCCCCACCATCGCCGTCCAGCCAGACCCTCGATGGCGGCGCGAGCGGGTAAGCACGCGGACACTGTCTGCGCCGAACGTCAGGAGCGTCCCAACGATCGCCTCGGCCCGTGCAGGTTCAGCGTTCCAATCCACCCGCGACAAGCCATCGTCGAGGGCGTGCAAGGCGGCGGGATCTTCGCTTGCGCGCCACGCCTTGAGCGCGGCGCGCAAGCGTTCGTCCTCGAGTGCCTGAGCCAGTTCGCGTCGCCCCAGCGAGCCGAGCCCAATCAGCGCCTCAAGCGATTCCTCGGCCAGATCCTCTCGGTGCGAAGCGGTGCTGAGTAGCGCGACCGACTCCATCGATCCCAGAGCGGAAGCACCGGCGATGCCCAACTTCGCACGGCCCGGGTCGGAACTGGTCAACAGCTCTTCAAACAGCCGTTCGAGTTCCTCCGGCCTGGCCTCCAAATTCGCCAAGGCGGACTTTCGTACGGCTAGCAAACGGCTTCCGGTGGTCTTGTCCAACGACGCCGTCTCGCCGAACGACTCCGTCAAGCGCTCTTCTAGGCTGGGCATTGCGGCCCGCGAAGTCCGAGGCTTGGGTTCGCGAACCTCTCCGGAAGCAGAGTTCTGCCCCGCTACTTGGGGCGTTGGATCGCGGGGCAGCTCACCCACTCGAGAATCGCCCGACATCCACGTGCGCCATCCCAGTATCCCCGCCGCTACCAAGCCGGCCGCAGCAAGCCAGCGCCCGGAGTGCAAGCGCCGCACAGGCCGCAGCACGTGTTCCGTGGGCTCTTCAGCAAGCCTGGCTCGAATCGCCGCAAGCTGGTCGTCCACGTCAAATTTCGGCGCCTTGCGCTGGCGCAGTTCCCTCAGGACGCCGTCGAGGGCCCGGTCGATGTCTTCCTCGGAATTCACTGTTCGTCTTCCAAATGCGCCGCAAGCGCGCGGCGCAATTGCTTGCGCGCGTTCATGACTTGCACCCGCACGGTACCGACTTCGATCCCGAGCGAACGCGCCACATCCCCATACTCACGCCCCATCAGGACGCGCTCGACAAACGACGATCGGGGCGGATCGGGCAATCCCGCAACGGCAATCTGGAGGGCTTCGGTCAACTCGCCCTGTTCGGCCGAACGCACCGGTCCGGGCGCGCGGGAAGGCGCGCCCGGCGGGATCGGATCCGACTCTCCGCGACGCCCGCGCTTGCGATGCCAGTCGCTCGCCAAATTGGTGGCCGAGCGCAGCAGGTAGGCCCGGGGATCAGCTTCGGGGTCGCCGCTTCTTCCGCGCGCCCGCTCGACCTTGACGAAGCACTCCTGGGCCAGGTCCTCGGCCTCCTCCCGGCGCCCGACAAGCCGCGTCAAGAGCGCGTACACGGCGCTGAAGTGGTCGCGAATCAGCCCCTCTAGGCTCGGCCAGGCCGGATGGAGGACACCCTCGGCGGGCTCGGGCGTCCAAGAACGCTCGGGGGTCGCCTGTCGAGAGGAGTTGGGTTCGGCCAAGAGTTTCACCAAGCGGGGGTGCGGGGCCGGCTGCCCGAGATCGACTGGAAGTCCTCCCAGCAGTCCTCGGGGCCCCGCCCACGACTCGACGCGCGAGCCCCCCACGTGTTTACCGGATTCTCGAGAAGAGTTTCGCGTTAGCCCCCGACAGAGTCCCCAAAGCCAGCGTCCCCAAAACTAGCCCGCTGGGCACCACTCGCCGGTTGCCTCAATGTTGCCCCTCGTGAAGTCCTTTCGGTATGGCGTCTCCGAACTCTCCCGCCTCGAGGGGAGCACCTGGTACGTGATCGATCTGGGGCCGAGCCGGTACTGGAAGTTCTTTGGAGATGCAATCCTGCACCGGATCCACCGGCGAGTGCTGGAGCACGTGCGCGATCTATCGGAGACCTGAGGCTCCCGGAGACTTGCGGGCCGCCGGAGAACTCGGGGCGCCCGCGGTCTTGGCTTACGATGGGGGCATGAGCCTCACCCTCGATCCTGCCGCACGGCCCCAAATCGATCGCGAGTCGTTCGAGATCCTGCACCACGGGGCCTTTGAAACGGCCACCTTTGCCCTCGGCTGATTTTGGGGACCTGACGCCCAGTTCGGGGGTCTACCGGGAGTGCTCCGCACGCGAGTCGGCTATGCCGGCGGAAGCTCCGCCGCGCCGACATATTCCGCCATGGGCGATCACACCGAGGCTCTGCAGGTCGACTTCGACCCACGGCGCCTCGAGTTCTCGAAGCTGGCCGAGATCTTCCTGGCCAGTCACGACCCCAGTCGCGAGCCGTGGAGCATCCAATATCGCTCGGTCCTGCTCGCCCACGACGCAAACCAACGCAGCGCCTTCGAAGCGGCGGCTCGGGATCTCGCACGGAGCACCGGCAAGCCGGTCGTCACGCCGGTCGAGGAATTCACGGGGTTCACACTCGCGGAGGACTATCACCAAAAGTACCGCCTGCGCAGCGTGCGGCCCGTCGTGGCTGAGTACCAAGCGCAGTTCAAGACCAGCGCAGCCTTTCTCGGCTCGGTCGCCGTCACGAAGGCCAACGCATTCGTCGGCGGCTACGGACGGAGCAACGAACTGCGCGACCTTCTCCCTGCGCTCGGCTTGAGCGACTCTGCCCAGGCCGCCGCTCGCGCCGCTATCTAACGCCGGAGGCGTCTCGGACCGGAGGAAGTGCGACGCAGCAAGCGGCAGCAACCGGACGCGCGGCTGGCAGCGGGGCTTCCCCCACGAGCTGCTCGGTCGATCCGCGCGGCAAGCTGGCTTCGAGCCGCCATCGAGCCAGCCGAATTGTTCGAACGGAAGCCGATCTTGCCGGTCGATCCAGCGGGCCGCCTCGTGCGCGAGGGCTACACCGTCAACGATGCAGTCGCCGCAGCTGGCCGGCGGCGCCTACGCCCGATCCTGATGACAACCTCGACCACTCTCCTAGCCCTGATCCCGCTGGCCCTGGGCGTCGGCGAGGGCGCCGACGCTCAAGCGCCCCTGGCCCGAACCGTCGCCGGCGGACTGGCCGCCTCAACCACCATCACCCTGGCCCTGATCCCCGTGGTCTACGTACTGATCCGGCGCCGTAAGGCCAAACCCGCTGCCGCAGCTCGGGCCTCCGCGCACTGAAGAGAACTCTCACAAATCCCTGCCCACCAGGCCCCTACGCCACCCGGAGGGCTATCGTGCATCCATGAAGATCGAACGCCGCCGACTCCTGGGCGGGCTTGCAGCCCTGCCTGTCCTGACGTCTGCCCGCCTCGCCCAGGCTGAGGTCTCCCCCCAGCCGGTCCAAGCCATCGGGCGCAAGCGCATCCCGCGCACCGGCGAGCTGCTGCCGATGATCGGCCTCGGCACCTCGCGCACCTTCGACGAGGACCCGGGCGGTGAGAACCCCGGGCTCGTTCAGGTGATGTCCGAGTTCCTGGCCTTTGGCGGCAGCCTGATCGACTCCTCACCCATGTACAGACGGGCCGAGGCGATGACCGGAGAACTGCTGCGCCGGGTCGAGCGCAACGACGCCTTCTTCGCAACCAAGGTCTGGACCAACGAAGGCCGCGAAGCGGGCATCGCGCAGATGGAGCGTAGCGAGCAGCTGATGGGGACCGAACGCTTCGACCTCCTGCAAGTGCACAACCTGGTTGGACTTGATACCCACCTGGCAACGCTCAAGGAATGGAAAGCCTCCGGTCGCGTCCGCTATGTCGGCGTCACGGAAATGCGCGACTTCGCCAAGGTCGAAGAGCTCATCGCCGGCGGCGCGATCGACTTCGTCCAGATCCCCTACTCGCTCGCCGAGCGCGAAGTGGAAGCCCGTGTCCTGCCCGCCGCTCTCGATCACGGCGTCGCCGTGCTCGTGATGCGTCCGTTCCAGCGCGGCGGTCTGTTCAAAGCCATGGGCGACCGCCCGCTGCCCGAGTGGGCCGGCGAAGTCGGCTGTCGCTCCTGGGCCCAGGTGTTTCTGAAATTCCTGCTCGGACACCCCGCCGTGACCTGCCCCATCCCGGCGACCTCAAAGCCCCATCACTTGGCCGACAACATGGCGGCCGGCGTGGGACCGCTCCCGGACGAATCCTGGCGCAAACGGGCGCTTGAGCTTCTGTAGATCTGGCCTCGAGACCTTCCGCGAAACCGCTCGAACCCGATCCCAGCACGAGGCACCTGTGCGCGCTCCGATCGGGCGCCGTCTTCAGCTCACCGCGCCCCGGGTCACCGCATCAAGGCCTGCATTCTCACTCGCCCAAAGCGACTAATCTGTCGCCTCCAGCACGATCGTGCCCTCAGGCCAACCACTGAAGGTCCGAGGTTCATAGCCGGGCGCCTGGATCCTGGACTGGCCCTCGAACTTGCTGGGCACGAGGAAATTGTGGAGCCGTTCGTCGATCCGAACCCACTCCTCCTCTGAGTCAACGGTCGCTGCCCACAGCCTAGCCGTCTCGACCCGCTCTCCTTCCGCGTTGCGAACCTCGAGAGAAAGCACCCCGAAAAGCGTTGTCGGATCGATCTGCTGCATCCAGGGCGCCGAGCACTCTGTATCTGGGACCACGACGAGGTCACCCACCCTGAAGGGGAACCCGCGAGGCGGCGTCAGGGTGTATCGATAGTGCCCCGGCTCGACATTCTGGAATCGAAACCGGCCGAACGGGTCCGACCGGATCATGGGCCTCGAAAGAGCATCGGGGTCGGAGGTCCTTCCCGCTTCTTCCGGGAGGATCCGATCCAACCGATGCCCCCAATCCCAAGGATCTTCCTCGCCCCAGACTCGATGGGTGCCCACCACCGAACCGAGAAGCGGCGCAAAGATCTCGACGTCCAAGTCTCCGCAACGAACAGCGATCGGTTCCGTCAACGGAGCCACCCTGGAACCGCTTACGTTCAAGTACGTGTCGACCGTCATTCGTGAGCGCAGCTCGAACCGCCCCTCGTCATCGGTGACCGCGGTGGTTGTCCCGGCGAGGCCAACCGCCGAAACCTGGACTCCCGCAAGCGCTTCTCCGGTCCGCGAACGGCAGACCCCTGCTAGGAGGGGGTCCGACTCGATCAACCGCGCGGTTCCTAGCTCCAGTTCGTGGCTGACCGCGAGGAACGGCCCCTCGAAGCGACCCGCGGCGGAGAATCCCTGCGTGCTTTTGCCTGCCGACTTCCGGTGGACGAAAACCTGAATCTCGGATCCCCTCAAAAGGGCCGAGGAGAGCCGAGTTCGAAACTCACCATTCGCGCCGGTCTGGACCTCCAGATCGAAGGACCTGTAGATACCGTTGGTCCGCTCTTCCTGCTCCCTAGGAACCACTCCCACCCAGATAGACTCCTCGGCTGCAGGTTGACCGTCGCCTTGTTCGACGCGCCCGGTCAGTTCGATCTCGAAATTCATCGAATCGAATCGAAAAGTCCGCGCAACAACCTGCGGCCGTTTCACGCGCGAGGTTAGCGAACTCTGCGGGGGTGGCTTGACCCGCGGAGAACGTCGCGTGGACTCGCGGGGTAGCTCGACGATCTCCGCTGCGTGCAAGCTCTCCACCGGGGCCTCGGCTGGCTCGTTCGCGGTGGCCAAACCGATAGCCGGCCCCAAGGGTTCGCTGGCCGTGGGATCGTTCCACAGCCAGAACACCGCGAGGACAACAAGTAACAAGGCGGGGGCGAGCCAGAATTTGCGCATGCAGGGAGCACCAGTCTAGCGCGCCCCAGGGAAGGCTGGAGCCCCGCTCACCAAGCCCCTACTCGGTCGCTTGCGGGTCCGAGCAAAGCTCGACCAGTCGGTCGATCCACGCCGCGCGTTCCGATCCACTCAAGGAGGCCTCCGCCGCTTGCAACTCGGGCTCCTTCAGGCCCGCCACCCGGCCGAGCAGCATTCGCGACGTATAGGAGTGACCCTCCGAGCTCCAGCGCGCCATCTCCGCCAGAGCCGGGACCGACCGTTCGCGAAGCGTCGCCAGCAGGATCGGATTGCGCTGCTCACTCAGGTGGAACAAAAGACCGGCAGCCTTGTTGCGATCCGTCCAGGTGATCGACTCCAGCATCTCGATCGCTGGTTCCACATCGATTTTCACCGCGAATTCCTCAACGTCGTTGGCCCAGTCACTCAACACCAGCAATGCGCGCGTCGCGTTGTTGCGCACGCCAGGATCCGGATCGCGCATGGCCCGCGCGAGCGCCTCTTGCACCACCTGCTTGTCGCGAAGCGCGGCGATCGAAGTAGCCGCAATCGCCCGATGGGTCGCATCGGACGACTCACGGAGCACCTTGGGCAGCAGTCCGGCGTGCTGCTGGGCCAGGTCCGCCAACTCGAGCTCCTTCTCGCGCAGGGGCTCGTACACCGACAGTGCAAAACCGTCCGCGCAATCCTCGCGGCTCTGGCCGGCATAGATCGCTTCCAGGCTGAGTTCCAAGATCCCCTCGTAGAGATCCACGAACGCCCCAGGCAGCCGGACCTCCCCGGTCGGCGCAGAATCCAGTCTGAGTTGCACCGCTCCGACTTCTTCGATGCCTACCAAGACGATTGCGTTGCCTGGCATGGGCATCAGGATGATCTTGGCGTCCTCGATTTCGGGGAGTGCACGAAGCCGCGCCTTGGCTGCGTCCCGGTCAAACCCGATGTCGTCCCCAGGCCCAACTCCCAGCGCGCGGTGCACCACCTCCTCCGGAACGTTGCGGACACCGTAAAGATCCACATGGGCAATCGGTTCGCTGGAGATGAGCAGGGGCGAGCAGGCGACCGCGACCCAGGTCGCGATCAGCGAGGCGGGAAGAACTTGAAGCAACATGGGCGACTTCTGAAGGACCAAGGGGGACTGGAGATTCCAAGACGAACCCCGAACCCGGGGCGCTCGACGCCTTCAGATGCCGCCGTCCCGAGGTCGCCTCCAACCAAGCGGGAGAAATCCAGCCAGCCGGCATCGACCTGCCGCTGTGGATCGCCAGCGAACATCTCCGTCCGGAGCACGCGCGCGCAGCAGAGCGGCAGATTTAAATCGAGCCGGCCCCGCTCGATCGACTCGAGGTGCAAAGCGGTTGCCTCGAGTGCGGCTACTCCTCGCCGCCTGGCTCCGCCTCGGGCTCTAGATAGCGCCGCCCTTTCAGGGCAAGCGGCAGGCAGTCCATTTCCGCCCGCGCTGCTGGGTCGTCGTGGACGTAGCGGTAGCCTTCGCCATAACCCAAAGCCTTCATCAAGCCGGTTGGCGCATTGCAAAGGTGCAAAGGCACCGGCTCATTGGTCGTCTTGTGAACGTCCTCGATCGCGCGGGCGAGCCCACGGTAGATCCCATTGGACTTGGGAGCCTGCGCCAGACGAACGACGGCTTGAGCGATCGCCAGCTCGCCTTCCGGGGAGCCCAGCTTGCGCCAGGTTTCCCAAGCAGCCTGCACCTCGCCGAGCATGCCTGGAGCCGCCAGCCCCACATCCTCCGAAGCGATGCGCGTGATGCGGCGCATGAGAAAATCCCGATCTTCACCTCCTTCCAGCATGCGAGCGAGCCAGTAAAGCGCAGCATCAGGATCGGAATTGCGCACCGACTTGTGAAGCGCGCTGATCAAGTCGTAGTGCTGCTCGCCGGATTTGTCGTAGCGAACATGCTTGCGCTGGAGCGCTTGAGCCAACACTTTCGGCGTGACCTCCCCGCCGGGACCTGCGATCAAAGAGGCGGTTTCGAGCAGCGTCAAGCCGCGGCGCGCGTCGCCGTCGCAGGCCCTCGCGATCTCGACCAAGGCCGGATCGGGCACCTGGAGAGCTCCAGCCAAGCCTCGCTGCGAGTCGGACACGGCCCTGCGTAGCAGCTCGACCAAGTCCTCCTCGGTCAGTGGCTGCAACACCACGACGCGCGCCCGGGACAGGAGCGCTGAGTTGAGTTCAAAGCTCGGGTTCTCCGTCGTCGCGCCGATCAACAGCACATCGCCGGCTTCCACAAAGGGCAGAAACGCGTCCTGCTGAGACTTGTTGAAGCGGTGGATCTCATCGACAAACAGCAGCGTCCGTACACGATCCGAGCGCCGGGCCTCGGCAGCCTCCTTCATGACCCGGCGAATGTCCGGAATGCCCGACAACACCGCGCTGAATGGCTGGAAGCGCAGCGCAGAACGCTCCGCGATCAGCCTCGCCAAGGTCGTTTTTCCGGTTCCCGGGGGGCCCCACAGGATCAAGCTTTGCTCGAGTCCACGTTCGAGCACCCCGTACAAAATCGCTCCCTCCTGGGTCAGGTGACGCTGCCCAAGCACCTCCTCGGCCGTGCGCGGACGCATTCGCTCGGCCAGCGGCGACTGCGGGTCGAGCGGCAAGATAGCCGGCGGCGCCGCCGGCTTCGAACTCGGCGGCGGAAGCGGATCTTCACCAAACAGCCCTCCACTCATCGCGTCGGGAGCTCCTGTCTAGGGCACTTCAATCGTCCCCCTCGAGCGTCGGCCGGAAGATCGGAGTGAACGCACGTCGCGCCCCGATCAGCGTGACCAGGAACAGTCCGGCCGCAACCAGCGCCACCGGCTCAGCCCAGTTGCCTTCGATCAGCCCATGAAACAGCAGGATGTTGACCACGATCGGTCCAAGTAGCTTGACGCCGAGCGGTACGAAGAACCCGGTCACCAGCAGGAGACCGCCGAGGATCTCGATGCCCCCGACCACATTGAGAAAGTGGCTCTGCGTGAGGATGTCCAGGAATGTGCCGGCGTCGCCCTCGTACTGGGGTAACTCGGCGAAGTGAAAAAACTTATTTAGGCCCGAAAACAGCATCAAACCGCCGAGGACGATTCGAGCCAAGACGAAGAGCAGCTTCATGATCTCGTGAAGGGTAGGAGTCGGTAGCGGGGCGGACTACCAACGGCGTTCGCGACCGATAGGGGCAAAGGACTGGATCTGAGTGGCTTCCATCAGCTCGCGCCAATCTTCCGGAGGGGAACTCTCTAGCAAATCGCCAGGTCTCAGGTAGGGGTAGATCTGCGCGTAGTTCTTCACCTCGGTTTGGGAGATCCGGCGATGAATGTGCCAGGGGCGTAGATCGTCGGGATGCGAGAGACCCGCGGCGCCGAGCAGTTCGTAGAAGGCCAGCACAGTCTCGTGGTGATACCGAGCGACTCGAGCAGCCTTGTCCGGAATGTCCAGCCCACGGGTCAAGTGTGGCAACTGGGTAGCTACGCCCGTCGGGCAGTGGTTCGAATGGCACAGCCGGGCCTGAATACAACCCAGAGCCAACATGAACGACCGGGCAGCCATCACCAAATCGGCACCGGCCGCCAAGCGCGTCGCGATGTCGAAGCCGGTGACGACCTTGCCGCTAGCCGCTAGCTTGACCGAGTCCCGAATTCCGAATCCGCGCAGCACGTTGTGCACGAACACCAATCCGTCGAACAACGGTGCACCGACCCGATTCGAGAACTCGAGCGGCGCGGCGCCGGTGCCACCCTCGCCGCCATCCACCACGATGTAGTCCGGACCAAGCCCGGTCTCCTGCATCGCGCGCACAACCGCGATCACATCGGTCGGAATCCCAACGCACAGCTTGATGCCAACCGGCTTGCCTCCGGACAACTCGCGCAGCTTCTCGACAAACTCCACGAGACCCTGCGGACTGTCAAAAGCCGAGTGCCCGGGAGGTGAAAGAACGTCGTGTTCCTTGCCAACGTTCCGGATCTCGGCGACCTCGTCGGTGATCTTCGCCGCGGGCAAAATTCCGCCATGCCCCGGCTTTGCGCCCTGACTCAACTTGAGCTCGATCAGCTTGACCGCCGGGCGCTGCGCGTTTTCTTGAAAGAGCCCAGCATCGAACGTGCCGTCCTTCGCCCGCGCTCCGAAGTACCCCGTCCCGATCTGCCAGCACAGATCTCCTCCCGGACCGAGGTGATGGCGGCTGATCCCGCCCTCCCCCGTGTTGTGACAAAAGCCACCCTCGGCCGCCCCGCGATTGAGCGCCTCGATAGCAGCCGCCGATAGCGAGCCGTAGCTCATCGCCGAGATCCCAAGCACCGACGACTGGTAAGGCTGTTTCGTCCGCTCCCCGCCCAGCTGCACACGAATCTCCTCGCCATGCGCCTCATGGGCCGAAAGCGAATGATCCATCCACTCGTAACCGGCCTCATACACGTCGTGCTGGGTTCCGAAGGGCAGCGTTTGCAGTTGGCCCTTGGCTCGCTGATAGGCCACCGAGCGCAACTCCCGATTGAGAGGCGACCCATCCGTATTCGACTCGATGAAGTACTGCTGAATCTCCGGACGGACCTTCTCGAACAAGTACCGAAACCGGCCGAGCAAAGGAAAGTTGCGCAAGATCGAACGACGCGTCTGCAGCGTGTCGTAGATCCCGACCCCCCAGAGGGGCAAAATCAAAGCGAGCGCGCTCCAAGCAGGCGTCCACAGGAAGCCGAGTGCCAGAACAGCAGCGGTGAGACCCGCAAACAGAGTGTGAAGGAGACCAACCAAGTGAACAGAGCCCGAGTAAGTAGGAGAGACGCGGAAAGAGGCCGGGCGCAGCCTAGCAATACCTGCTCTCCGGGCCGAGCTTCAGCGAAGCTCGCTTGCCTTCTCCCCGCTCCCTGAGCTCGCCGGTGGCCCCACATCGAGCCGGCCATGGCTGAGGCCAATGTAGGCTCGCAGCAGAACATCGGTGGTCGGGCGTGGTAGGTCCTTGGGGATGCGGAGAAATGGACCGTCTTTCCCGAAAGGTGGTGGGGGCGTGGCCTGGAACAAGCTGGGCCAGAGGCGAACGGGGCAGCTCGTGAAGATGTGGTCCGGGGATCCGAATTCGGCCTGCCAGTTGTGAAGATGCTCGGAAGTTTCGTCCAGCAAACGCTGTGCGTTCTGTAGCCGCAGGCGAGACCCGTAGCGGGACTTGCCTTTGGACTTCAGGTGAGTTGGTTGGGCTCGGCCGCGGCCCCGGACTACGTAGCGCTTGAAGCTCTTCGTGGCCAAGCACTCGCCCTTGCGGAAGCGCCCGAGCGAAGCGGCGCCGGCTTGCATCAGGATCAACAAGTGTTCGCCGGGTGCCTCCCCTAGACTTGTTAGGTAGTCGATCGGAGTGCGGCAACCGGACGGAATCGGAAAAACGCGAGGGGGATGAAAACGGCGTGATCCTGCCTGGAACCAGCGTCCCTCGGGTTCGAGCCCGTAGTTGTATTCTCGGCATTCGCGTGTGAAGAAGAGCTCGGTCTCACGCCAATGGAAAGTAGTCGAAGGAGCGGACATGGGGGGCGCCGAGATTCTCAGGCCTTCTAGGGGCCTTGTTCTTGGGGCAGGGCGGGCGATGAGGATACGGAACCGGAACGGCCTTGCGGCGAGTGGGTTGGGCTTGGCTGCGTCCAGTTCAAGGCTGACCTCGGCTGATGGGGATCGCCGTCACGAGGATCTCGTGCTTGCCCGTAACAAACACCCGCTTGTTCTGCCGCTGGAGGAAACGCTTGTAATGCGCGACCGCTTTGAACAACAGGGAGAGCTCGGGCTGTCGGAAGTTCACCAGGCGCGTGCCATGGAGCTGCTCGCCATCGAGGTAACGACAGTTGGGTAGGCCAAGGATGATGCAGCCGTCTGGTTGGAGCCAAGACCTCACGAGCTTGAGCAGCACTTCTTCCGCGACAACATCGCGAACCTGCAGCGTATCGAGGCACAGCACTAGGTCGTGGCGCGGTAAGTTCGGCGGACTTACGAGGTCCGCTTCGATGAACTCGTGCGGGGGCCCGAAGCGCTCCCGTGCTACGCCAAGCGCTTTTGGATCGTGGTCTACGCCGGTGAATCGCGCCTCGGGATGTCGCTCGAGGATGGGGATCAGCTCCTCGCCCGCATTCACGCCCAAGCTGAGGACGCGCGGTGCGCCCCGCAGGGCGCAACGCTCCAGGGCGTCTTCCAAGTCGAGCAGGAAATCGGGGTCCTCGAGCTTCGACGCTCGCTCGAAGCCCGATCCCGGCGCGTACTTCCCGGGTCCTCGCCGCCCGCGGTCGAGGAGCGACGCGGCTGGGTCGAGCCGGGCGAAGGTGAGCTCGATTCGATCGCCCCGAGGAACCGGCGTGAACAGCCGAAGCTCGAGTCGCCCCGCCAGGTCCGACCAAACTCGCAAGGGCCGGTGGATGGAACGATGGGGCTCCGTTCCCACGGGCTCTCCCGGATAGAGCCCATGACCCAGATCGGGGTTGGTGACCTCGATGGTGACCTGCTCCGCGCTTGCCAGTTCAGCCCGAAGGTGAGCGAGGATGACCGACAGCGGCTCGGTAGAAAAGGAACGGGTCAAGGCTCTAGAGAGGGGAGGCCGACCGGTCGCCTCCGGCACGGAGGCAGCGGGCCCGCATTTTGCGTCGAGCCTCCAAGCACAGCTCCAGAATCAACCAGGTTCAAGAGTGGAGACACCGCTCCGATCTGGTTGCCTCAAACAGCAACAGGGCAGCAGCAGTTGCCGCATTCAGGGACTCCGCTCGACCCGCCATGGGAATCGTGACAGCTTCGGCGCTGGTCGGAGGCTCCACGACGCGTTCGCCGCGCTCGTCTCCCATCCAGATCACCAACGGCCGAGGCCAAGTGGCTTCCCGGTAGTCCACGCCCCCGCGGGTCGCGGCAAACCGGTGGTGCACTCCTTCGACCCGAAGCTCGTCCCCGGGCTGCAGCTCGACCAGATCGAGCCGCAACAGGCTCCCCATCGAAGCGCGCAGGGCACGCGGATGGAATGGCCTCACACCTTGGGTCGCCACCAGCATCCCGCGAGCGCCGGCCGCCTCGGCAGCGCGCGCCACGGCTCCCAGATTTGCCGGATCTGCGAGTCCGCTCGCGCAAATCCACAGGCCCGCAGGATCCGAGCGAAATTCTGCGAGCGCTCGCAATCGCGGCGGGCACGCGAGAGCCAAGGCCCCCGGCGATTTCTTGAGCGACCCCAATCCCGCCAAGCCGTCTTCGGGCACCCGCCGAACCGCCGGGTGACCGTGCAAGTCCTTCGGAATCCTCACCCGCGGCTCGAACAGAATGGCCTCAAACTCAAGCCCGCTCTCCAAAGCGTCCAGGATCAGCCGCTCGCCTTCGAGCAGCGCGAGTCCCTTCTCCTTTCCTGCGGCCACGGCGCGGACGCGCCGAATCACTCCGTTCTGGCGCGACCGAATCTGCGGGATGTCCCCGTCTGAAGACGGCTCTGGCTTCCCCGTGGGCCGGGGTGGTTCCTCGCCTTCCAGCGGAGCCACCCGAGGCTAAAGCGACCGCAGACGCGCGGAATCCACAAGGACTCCGCCGGGCGTCCAAAACAAGTCGGTTACGCCGAACCCGATCAGCTCATTCAACGCGCCAAACCGGTACAAACCCAACCCCGAGGTAAACAAGCTCGCCCGACCGGGTTGGACCGACAGAATCAAACCGCTAGCGGCGGTTCGGCACAGGCCACCGAATTGGTCGGGCGGGTAGGTGATCGGGGAATCCGGTAGGTAGCTGAAGCCAAGAACCACGTCGCGATCGACGCGAAAAGGGTTCGTGGTTTGGCGCCAACGCACGCGTTCCCCATTGGCCCAGGAGATCTCTAAATGAAAGGACCCGTCCGAGCGCCGATAGGACTCAAAGCGGTCGAGCGCGGAAGCAGCGGGATCGTAGCTATCAAAGATTCCCTTTCCCCGCGGTCCGACTTTCTGCACCAGGATGGTGCCCGGCGGACTCGCGACCAGGCCGCCCGGGAGCTGCACCTCGTTCACGAGCACCGGAAGGATCGGCGGCGCTTCGAGTTCAACGATCGAGGCGTAGCGTTCGCCGAGCACGCGCGTGCTCGTGTCGTCGTAGTGCAGGCCGTCCGGCTGAGGAATCATGTCCTCGGTGGTCACGAACCAACTGAATTGATCGCCCGCGGCAAGCCCGAGAAGAGCCAGATCGATCAGGTCTCCCCCGGGAAAAATCGTCCACTCAAACCGGGCGATGCCGCCGAGGAAGAACGGCAACTCGGGGTTCGCAGCCGCATCCCGAATCGCCAACCGGAATTGCGTGAACTCCGAGGAGTAGATCGAAGGGCCGGCTGGGGTGTCCGCTTCGCCCTGGAGCCACAGGACTCCCGAAGGCTCGTAGCCTCGATTGCGCAGGAACGCGATCCGTTCGAGCAGCAGGTCGGTGAGATTGCCAGGCGTATAGAAGCCGGACGTCGGCGCAGCCCAGTTTTGATCCGGCAGATTCGCAACGGTGAACCCCGAAGCACCCCGTACAACGAAGACCAGCAGGAAGCGCCGGTTGGGGTAGGCCTCAGCCCGCGTCTTGAGAAAGGTCAGCGCCGGACTGACGTTCTCGTAGGTGCCCTCGAGCGAGCCAGCGGGAGTCTCGAACGGAACGTGCCAGGGCACGATCTGGTTGGAAGTATCGAGAACCATGACGTTCTCGGGCAGTCGATCCGGGCCTCCCGGTGAAGCGTCCCGGCCAAAGTTCACGCCGAGCATCTGGCTCTGACCCGCCGCGATCCAAAGCTCGGTCGGCACGCTCCCCTCAATATCGAACGCCGAGACCTTGCGGACCGGATCGAGCTGGGTGACCGGCGCTCCGGTCTGGCTCCAGGACGGGCTGGACAGACAAAGCAGCCCGATCGAGGCAAGAATCAGGTTGAGGAATCTCAAGGGATGGGCCTTTGGGTGGGAACCGGTAAGAATACCCCGTGCATCGCCGGCTGGACCGGCCCCGGGGTGGAGGCCGATGGGAGCCATTCGGCCCGAGAGGCTAACCCGGCCGGTCCTTCATGATTCCGCAAGGGAACCGAGCCTGGGGGATTTCTCCCAGGAAGGCCCCGGGGAGGGGAGCCCAGCCTGCCCTGTGGGCATTGGAAGGGCCTACGAGGCTCGAGGCGGGTCTGGGACGCCCCGCCCCACTGCGAGCTCCTGCAATCCAATTCGGGGCCTTGGATCTTTGCAGGAGTCCTCCCCCCGAGGGCACACATCGCGGGCAGCTATGGAACAATCCTCGCCTGCTAAGGGCCTGTCACGGTGCGGCCCAGCCCGATGCGAGCGTCCCCGGGTGCCTCTTCCAGCTTGGCCAAGCACGCGCCCCTCCCTCTCCTGTCGATCATGTTGAACCTTCGCTGCTTCCCGGCCCACTCGCAATGAGCGACCTGGCGCGGGGACGAGTCGTCCGTGCGGATGCGCGCGTCTGCCACATCGACCTGGAGGGTCGCATCGTGCAGGCCGCCCCACGCGGCAAGCTCTTCGAGGGTTTGGGAGACGACAAGAACCCGATCGCAGTCGGCGATTGGGTTGAGATCGACACGGCTGGAAATCCGATGGGGATCGAGAGCGTGCTTGAGCGCAGCAACAGCCTCTCGCGTGTCGCATCGTCCCACGACCCGCGCAGGCAAGTTCTGTTCTCGAACGTCGACCAGGTGTTCATCGTCAACTCCCTGTTCCGGCCAGGCTTCTCTTCGAACCGCACCGACCGGCTGCTCGCGGCCTGCGAGTGGGAGGAGATTCCTGCGAAGCTCATCCTGAACAAAATCGACTCTGACGAGCAGGGCCAAGCCGCGGTGCTGCGCGAAAGCTACGAGGCGGCGGGCTACGAAGTCCTCGATACCAGCGCCACGCGCGGCGACGGACTTGAGCAGCTCCGAGAGTCCCTGCGCGGCTCGACCAGCGTTCTGTACGGCGCCTCAGGCGTTGGTAAATCCACACTGCTCAATGCGCTGTTCGGTCTCGATCTTTCGGTCGGCAAGGTCAGCAAGTACTGGTCCGCCGGACGCCACACGACGAGTTTTTCGCGCCTGCTCGAAGTCGAGCCGTCCAACGGCGACCGACCCGGTACGATCGTGATCGATACGCCCGGCATCCGGGTGTTTCGGCCGTTCGGGATCAACCAGGCTCAACTGCGCTTCCTCTACCGCGAGTTCGTGCCATTCAACTCGCGCTGTCGATTCCAAAACTGCCAACACGACCACGAGCCCGGATGCGCCGTTGTCGACGCCGTCGAAGCAGGCGAGCTGGCCCCGACGCGTTACCTGTCCTACGTCGAGCTCCTGGACGAGCTCGATCCCCCGCCGCTCGAAGACGAGACCATCGGCGAAACGCCTGAAGATTGAATGAATCCCATGCTGTTCCTCGCTCCGCTCGTCTTACTGACCTCGGCGATCCAAGCGCCTGACCAAACCGATTCCAAAGGCGCTCCCGCGACCGACTCCATGGCGCCCAAGGCAGCCGGCCCCATGGCACTCGAGGACGAGATCATCGTTCGGTCCCACAACCTGCAGCTAGCGAGCGGCGGGCTGGATTTCACCTCGCGCACCGGGCGGCTCGTCCTGCGCACCGAGGAAGGTGAGGATCGTGCGGCGATCTTCTTCACCGCCTACGAGGCCTCGCCCGAGCAAGATCGCGCGGATCGCCCGCTTACCTTCTGCTTCAACGGCGGCCCCGGCTCTTCCTCGGTTTGGCTGCACCTGGGAGCGTTTGGCCCCTACCGCGTCGATCTAGGAACCGAGGGGTTGGATCTAGAAGGCGGCCGGCCCGTGATCCCCAACCTGCATACCCTGCTGCCGACCACCGACCTGGTCTTTTTGGACCCGGTGACCACCGGCTACAGCCGCGCCGCTGAGGGCGTCGACGATTCTCAGTTCCACGGGGACCGCCGCGACGTCGAGTCCGTCGCCGATTTTATACGGCTGTATCTCACGCGCCACGAGCGTTGGGCATCCCCGATTTACCTGGCCGGAGAAAGCTACGGCACGACGCGCGCCGCGGCCTTGTCCTTGCACCTTGAAACGCGCCACGGCATCTATCCCCGCGGGTTGATTCTGGTCTCCTCGATCCTGAACTTCCAAACCGCTCGTTTCGACGTCGGCAACGATCTGCCCTACCCGTTGTTCCTTCCGACTTATGCGGCCATTGCGCACTATCACGGGCGGTTGGATGAGCGCTTTGCGGACCTCGGCGCGTTGCTCGACGAGGTAGAGCAGTTCGCCGCGGGCGAGTACACGAGTGCCCTTTTCCGCGGAGACGCCTTGACCCAAGCGGAACGCGCTGCGCTGGCGGCGCGCATCGCGAGCTACACGGGGCTCTCCAGCCAGTACGTCGAGGAGACGAACCTGCGGCCCCACATCCAACGTTTCGTAAAAGAGCTGCGCCGGGAGGAAGGCCTTACGGTCGGTCGACTCGACGGGCGCTACACCGGCGTCGATCGCGACAACGCCGGTGATTCGGTGGAGTTCGACCCCAGCTATGCCGCGATCCAGGGGCCCTACACCATGGGCCTCAACGACTACGTCCGGCGCACACTTGGCTTCCAAAGCGACCTGCCCTATGAAATTCTCACCGGGCGCGTGCGTCCGTGGAGCTACGAGCGCGCGGAGAACTCGTACTTGAACGTGGCGGAGGATCTCCGCGGAGCCATGGCACGCAACCCCAACCTGCGGGTGTACATCGCGAACGGCCTGTACGACCTTGCGACGCCCTACTTTGCTACCCGTTACACCTTCGATCACCTAGGGCTGCCCGAGGATCGCCGAGCCGACATCATCTCGAGCGATTTCGCGGCGGGGCACATGATGTACGTCAAGGAGAGCGAGCTGGAGAAGCTAGCCAGCGAGCTGGTCGAGTTCCTGACCGCGCCTTGATGGGAATCGCATCCCCACCAAAGCCATGGCGGCTCGCCTAGAAACGGAGCCCGGATCTTCCCGGGCCTTGGGGAGTGGCACGGGCTGGGTCCTCGCGCTCGTCGCCCTCGGAGCCCTAACCGCCGCGCTCGTCTCCGACCCCGGCGACTTCCTCGGGGACGACGGAGGGATCACGCTGCGATATGCAAAACGGCTCGCCGAAGGCGCTGGGCTGAGCTACTCCGGCGCGGAACGGGTAAACGGCGCGAGCAGTCCCCTGTGGACCCTGTGGCTCGCAGGCGGACTGGCGGCCGGAGTTGACGCCGCGCGCTGGGTGATCGCCTCGGGAGCGCTCGGTTGGTCGTTGGCCGGGTTCTTCGTTGGCTGCCTCGGAGCTCGAGCAGGTGGCCTTTCCATCGGCTTGCTCGGGATGGCGTGGTTCTACACGCGCCCAACGTTGCAGCTGGCTTGTTTCACGGGGCTTGAGTCCGCCATGACCATGACCCTCGCAGGCGGAACCCTGCTCGCGATCGATCGCGGGTCACAGCGGGGCTCGGCACTCGGCCTGGGAGCGATCGTTGCCGGCAAGCTGGACGGCGCGCTGCTCGCGATCGCCTACGCAAGCGCCCTCCTCCTTCGCGAGCGACGCTTCCCCCTGCGCGTCGCCCTCGGTGCGATGCTGGTGGCGGCTCCGGTGTTGGCCACGCTGACCTGGTGGTTTGGATCCCCCATCCCCCATTCGGCAACCACCAAAGTGCTGCTCCACACCAGGCCCGAGGGATTCGACCGAACGTGGATGCTGGACCGCCTCTTGACCAACGATCCGGTCAGCTTGATCGGCGCGCTGCTGCTTGGTGGGACTCTGCTCGCCTCGCGCCGCGCGAGCCAGACCGAATCGACCCTGCTCGGGTGGATGGGTTTGCACCTAGCGGTCTACGCAGCCGTCGATCTCGGAGCCCCCTTTCCCTGGTACGCCGTGGCTCCCGGCTATGCAGCGGTCATCGCAACAACCCTGCTGAGCGCCCGGCTCACCGAATTTTCGCCCCGCCTGCGACGGATCCGCCCGGCACTCGCGACCGCTTTGGGCGCGCTGATCCTCGTCTTGGCCGGACCGCGACTGGCCCGTCAGCTCGACCCCATGCCGCTCGATGGAGGACTCTCCCGAACGGAAACCGAGAATCTGGCGCGCCTGCTGTCTGGAGCCTGGCTTTCAGAGCGGGCCGCCCCTGGGGAATGTCTCGTTTCCATGTTCGGACTCGCCGCCTACGCCTTTGAGGGTCCGGTGTATGACATCTCCGAGCTCAACTCCAAAGGCGATCCGCAGCGGGTGATCACTTCCTCCTACTTCCTCGCGCGCGAGGACATGGTTCCCGGCGGCGGGTACCCAGGACTCGAGACCCTCGGACGTTTCCAAGCAGCTTCCGAGGGCATCTCCTATGAGCTGTTCGCGCGCCCCGAGAGCCGGGCTCTGCGGGAGGGCTTTGGGTACTCGCTCCTGCCCCTGGCTCCGGAACCTTGCCCGGAGCACCGGTCCGCTCACCAGCTGAACGGACATACCCTGGAGATTCCGCCCAGCGGGTGCTTCTTGCAGTCCGTTCCGAACGCGAGCTTCTCCTTGCGATACCGGCTCGGGGAGGAGCCGGCCGAGATGGAGAACGATGCCTCCGAGACCGGACCCGGAGCTAGGATTCACCTGGTTCACGAGGGAAACCAGCTGCTCCGGATCGACCGAGCCCGTCTCCAGCGGGGGCAAGCGCCAACCGTCCAGGAACTTCCGCTCCAGCACGCGCGCTGGTCCGCTCGCACCAAGTTTCTAGCCGAGTTTGGCTACCCCTGAACTCGAGAGTCCCTTCGGTTCACCACCTGGCGCAGACTCCACTTCCCTCGCCGCAATCGCTCGGCTCGGCGGGCATCTTGAGCGGGCTCCAGGATTGCCTAGCCGGCCGGCAGGTGCTCTGCTCCTAGGCATGCAAGACGGGAAGCCGAATCCGAACGCCACCGGCGAAGTGGACTACGAGAGCACTCCGCTCCTACGGGGGGAGTACATCTCGGCCCTCGTACACCTCTATCGAGGTGAGCTGTATCGGGCCAACTCCTGGCGGATCCGCCTGGACAACACCACGAACTGGTCGGTGCTGACGACCGCGGGGCTGTTGACACTTTCCTTCAACGAGGGCGCCCAATCCCACTGGGTGCTCCTCATCGGGCTGCTGCTAATCACCAGTTTCCTATGCTTCGAGGCACGCCGCTTCCGGGTGTACGACGTATGGCGGACCCGAGTGCGGATGATCGAGGAGAACTTCTACGGACCGATCCTGCGTCGCGATCCGACCAGCCCCGAAAGCCTGTGGGGTGACTTCATAGCGGACGACTTGCTGCGGCCACGATTCAAGATGGGGCGCATCGCAGCCCTACGCGCGCGGTTCGTGCGCAACTACTGGCCCATCTTCCTCGTCATCTTGAGCGCCTGGGTCCTGAAGGTCACCTCCCACCCGACCCCCGCGAAGAGCTGGGACGAGATCGTCGCGCACCTGCGGGTCGGAATCCTGCCCTGGTGGCTACCGCTGGTCTACGTCGGCACGTTCTTGTCGGTGATGCTCCTGTTGATGATCTTCGGTCCGCGTTCGGTGGCCACCAAAGAAGATCACTGGACCAACTTCGAGGGCTAACAGCCTCGAATCGCGGGGCTCCAGTGAAAAGGAGCGCCGGGGAGTGAAGCGTCCGGTGCACACCGTGGTCGAAAATCTCCGGGCGCCATCTGCGAGATGGCTACCTCGCCTCAGGATCGTATCGGTGCTCTCGAAACCGCTTCCCTCCCCGGCTCCAGGACCTAGTTCGGTCCACCTAGCCGAGGAACTTGAGCGGCGAGCCGCACGAATCGAGGACGCTCCGTTCCAAGCTGGGCCTGTCGCAGGGCCCCTCCTTCGCGGCGACTCCCATCGAGTTCAGAACCTCGCCTGAGCCGCCCCATGGAAAAAGCCACGTCGCCGGCGGCTAGGGCTGAATTCCCTTACTAGCGATGACGAAGCAGTCCAGCTCGATGAGGTTCGAAAGGCCGGTTGCCGACTTCACGAACGGTGTCAAAGAGTTCATCGTGCCCGGCAGAAAGAGCCGATAGACCGCGTTCGGCGTGAGCCCGGCCGAGGGGGTGAACCTCAGGGTGCGCGGATCGTTGGGATCGAGCGAATAGGTCCCGGTGGCGGGGATTCCCGTCGCCACATCGACCAATCCGGCGGTCGCAGAAGACGCGGAGCTGAGATCGACCGGCTCGGAGAACGTCAGGCTAAAGACCTCATTCTCAAACACGTCCGTCACGCCGCACACAAACGGCCCAAGCTCTGGACCGCTGCAACCCAAACTGCACTCCACGAGCTTGAAGAACGTGTCGGACAGGGTCAGCGGCGCGGAGGGACTGACTCCGACCACCGGGTCGCCCGGAGCACTCGCATCGAGAAGAACGTAGGCGTGGTCCAAACGGAGCCCCACGAGGGAGAGCGGGGAATCCGCCGCGATGGAGAGGCTCGCCTGCGCTTGACCGCCGGTATCCAACAGACCCAGCGAGTCCACCCAAGGCGCCTGGTTGGGACCGACCAGGGTCTGCCGGGTGTAAAGGTCGACGTTGAGCGGGAGATTCAAGCCCGCGACCACCGTGCCGGGCGTCGTGCCGCTCGCGGTTCCGAGCATCAGGTAGGTATCCCCGGCGAATTGGGGTCCAGCGTCCAGCAAGAATGTCTGGACACCGCCGGTGACCACGTTGATGGAGTCGGTGTTGGTCTGAAGCGACTGGGCCTGAGACAAGCCCGTGAGCGACAGGGCGCAAAGCAGGCCGGCGGCCGTCTGGAAGGAGAACATGGAACCGAGGGGCAAGGAGAAAAGCGCGAGCTTCGATGCGAGAGAGGCCTGATCGACTCCAGGCGTCACACAACGAGCTTACCCGACGAAAACAAGACCTTCGTTTAGGCCCCTTCTCGGACTTCTCGTGCCCTGCCTAGATCTCCCGCGGCTGCCAGCGCGGGCGCGCCTCAAGGCCGGGGGCTAGCAGCGCCAAGACGACCATGGCCGTCGTGACCGACTCGGTGCGCGGGAAAATCCGGTCGTTCCAGCCACCGGTGTCCTCTTGGGTGCGCTGCAAAACGCTCAGCAGCTCTGCGCGAAACGGCTCGCGCGCGGCTTCGGGAAGGTGCTCGATCGCAACACCAGCGTAGAGGTGTCCAAAGAAGAAGTAGTAGGGGGCGATGCCAAAGGGTCCTTCGTGGGTCCCCTGCTGGCTCTTGCGCTTCTCGAGCTCGATCCAGCCATCGAAGAATCCGGCGACGGCTCGGGAGAGAGCTTCGGGCGACGAGCGGCCAGCGCGCTCGAGGGCTAGCTCTGCGACCGCAGCTCGAGCGGCCGAGGCGTGCATGGGCTCCTTGCGGGTCCCGGAGTAGCCGAACGCACCCGTATCTTCTGCCCTCCCGGACTCCAAAGCGTCGAGTGCGCGGAGGATGAGCTCGTCGTCCACGTCGAACCCCTGGGCTTGTGCACCGAACAGCGCCAGGAGAGTCGCTCCGGTTTGGAACGGGCTGTGATCCCGGTTGTTCGCGTAGTTCCAACCGCCTCCCGGGTTCTCGTTGACCGAGAAAGTCCGAATCAACGTCGGGACGCTAGCGTGAATTTGGGCCTGCCGAGCTTCGGAAAGGTCCGGTTCCTTCAGCGCGCGCAGAAGCATCTCCAGCGAATAGGTGTGTCCCCATCCCCGGACGTCGTAGTCCTTCTTCGGGCCAGCCTTCAGCGCGGGGTCTTCCTCCAAACTCTCCAACACGAAGTCGATCGCTCGTTCGATGGAGGCGCGCGCCGGCTCGCTTTCAAATGCACCCGCTTCGAACAACGCTGACGCGACGATCGACGTTCCACCGACTCGGTAGCCGCTCGGAATCACTCCCCCCTGGACTCGATACACCCCTTCGTAGGGCCACTCGGCTGCGCCGTCCGCGCCGCGCAAGGCCTCCAAACGCTCGAGCTCCTTGGCCTGCCAACCCTCGAGGTCCTTCACGCGCCCGACAGGTCTGTCCGGCGTGTAGTTCTCTTGGTTTGCGAGCAGACGATCGACCGCGGTCGAAACGGCCGAATCCACGTTCCAGTCTTGCGGCCCTCGCAAAGCCGAAGGCCCGGGCTCTTGGGCAAGACCCCCGCTGGAGAGCGCGCAAACCGAGGCGAACAGAAGGGCGTAGAGAACGGGCGGTCGCTTCATGGAACGCCAGCATAGTGGGTTGGCCCCGCGTCAGGTCCAGCCCTGGGCCCGGCGCCGGCTCAAGCGCCGCCTCCAGCAAGCCGGTCTCCGAGTCCCGAGTTCGGAAGCGGATCCCATGGGTCCCGGGATGCTCGAACCTGGAAGGGGACCGGTCTTCGAGGGGAGCGGCCCCTTCGCGCGCGTCACCGCGAGCCCAAGCCGCTCGCGAATAAGATGACCGGAGAGGCGCTCAGGAGAAGTCGTAAATGTACGACAAGCGCGACTTGTTCAGGATCACCCAGTCGAGCTTGGTCAGCGTCTCAAGATCCTGGTCGCCATCCAGGTTCATGCCTCGAACCTCGGGATCGGTCATCACGAAGAACCGGCGCGTGTTCTGGTCGTCGACCTCGTAGCTGTTCGGCCGCACGTTGCCGGCCACTTCCACGTTGAGGTTGCCCGTGTAGAAAACCCGAACGCGCGACAGTCGGCTGGGGCGTTCGGCGGCCAGCTTCGCGATCATCGGATCGGTGGTGGAGTCCAAGAACTCGTGGGCAACGAGAATCTCGTCCACGTTCACGTGCACCAGCGGCGTCTGAATCCGATCCCGGCTATTCAGGTCGATCAGCGTCGCGTCCCTCACCTTCACGAAGTAGCGGCGGTACTCGTCGAGCATTTGCGACAAGCGTGCATACTTGTTCTCGATCTGCCCCTTGATGAGGAAGGAGTCGGTCAGGAGCAGGTCGGAGACGATGGTAAGCATGGCCGCGCGTCGGGAGGCGGGAGGGTTCGGCGTACATCGCCGACCAGATGAAGAGAGCCAGTGACGAGCACCCACCCGGAACCAGCCCGGTCGAGCGCTCGCGCAATGGCCGTCCGCGGATCGGAAGCGGTTTCCGCATCCAGACCGAGTTCCCGGGCCGCTTGGGCGACCTCCGAGGTGGATTGGGCCAGGCCGGAATCCGAGGACGTGCAAAGGAGCTGATCGGCCACGGGGCCGAGCAACTTGAGGAGCTCCCGCAGGCGCTTGTCGCGTCCCACCCCGAATACCACGGTTGGGCGGCCGGAGAGGCTGGAATCCGCCTCCAGCTCGCCCAGAACCCGGCTCAAGCTCTCCGGAGTGTGCGCCCCGTCCAAGACCACGGGGATTCCCTTGGCCTCGCGCCGCTCCAGTCGCCCTGGGAGCCGAGGGGGCTCGAGCTCGAGCAGCAAGCTCTCCTCCAGACCCCCAAGCCGGTCCCCGATGAGTTCGAGCGCGGTCAGGGCCAGCCTTCGGTTGGCGGTGTGGATGCGCTCGCCGGACCGCGGCGGGAGAAACACGGCCGGCGCGCCCACGCTCCGGGCCAGTTCGGCCAGCACCGCGCCCGGCTCGCCCGCCGGATCCAGCGCCACCAAGGCCGGCACGCCGGGCTTGAAGATCCCGCCCTTCTCCTTGGCGATCGCCGCCAAGCTGTCCCCGAGAACGGCGGTGTGCTCGAGCTCGATCGACGTCACCACGCACAGCTCCGGTTCAAGGACGTTGGTCGAATCGAGGCGGCCGCCGAGCCCGACCTCGACCAAACGCCAGGCCGCAGGGCGCTCGGCGAAGATCGAGAAGGCCGCAGCCGTCACCACATCGAACCAGGTCGCCTCCGGCGCGGCTGCGGCCCGTGCATCCAGCGCCGCCTCCAGCGCATTCCCAAACCGCTCTTCTCCCACCGGCTGCCCGTCCAGGCGAACCCGCTCGCAGATCGACTCCACGTGGGGCGAGGAGTAAACCCCGGTGGTCTCTCCGCAGGCCAAGAGGGCCGATTCGAGCCAGCCGCACAGGGATCCCTTGCCCTTGCTTCCGGCAACGTGGACGCAGGGTCCCGAGCGCTGGGGATCCCCCAGGGCGCCCAGAAGCGCCTGAATCGGCTCGAGTCCGACTCGCCAACCCGCCGCCCGGTCGCGCTTCTCCCAATCGATCGTCGCATCAAGCCGCGCCAGAGCAGCGGCCAGGCGGGGATCGGGCACTGGATGGGGGGGCTGTGCAGACTCGGACATGGTGGCGGGCAACGAGCCCGTTCAGCTTGGCTTCTGAGGCCGAGATAGAATGATTTTCTAGGGTGAACTCCATACGCACAATTCTCTGGGCCTCGTTCTGCGTCCCCGCCGCGATCGGCCTGATCGGAACGCCGGCTGTCGCGCAGTCGGTCAGCGAGGGGTCCGCGCCCGCTTCGGTGGCGGCCGGCGCCAAGCCTGCGGAAGCAACGGCCGCGACCGTCCTGTCCGTCAGCACCTCGGAAGCCACCGCGCTCCTCGACCAGGGCGGTTCGATCCTCGAGTCGGGAGATCCCGGCTTCAACCTGGGCTCGGACTGGTCGAGCCTTGCGGCCGGATGGCGGCGCCTAGCGGCTGAACTTGAGAGTCTCGGATCCGTTCGGCTCTCGGGTCTCGAGCAGGCTCAAGCCGACGCACTCTTGGACCGCGCGCGACTCGAGATCCTCCGCTTCGAGTCCTGCCCCTGGCACACCGACCCGAACTGGATCGCTCGCCGAGCATTCGAGCGGGTCCGCTCGCTGCCCGAAGATCAGACCGTTCCGGAGTACCGCAGGTATCTGCTGCGGGTCACTTCGCTGCCGGAGCTCCTGGGTGCCGCGCGTCGCTCGGTGGTCCGCGCCCGGCCAGCCGCCGTGGCCCAGGCCCTCGAAACCGCTCGCGAGACCGGCCGACTTCTATCCGGCCCGATCCCCAAGCAAGTGGCCAAGGCTGAACTCCCGCATGCGCTTCGAGATCCCCTGCGGCAATCCCTAGCCCAAGCTCTCGAAGCGTCCCACGAATTCGAAGCGTGGCTCACCAGCCCAAACTCGTTCCTGCCGTTTTCCGTTTCGCCGCTGCCTGAGGGGATCTGGCTCGAGAGATTCCGCGCCGCAACCGGCCACACCGGCTCGTTGGTCGACATCGAGCGCGCGCTCCTCGAACGCTTGCGTCAAGCCGCTCCCGAGAGCGAACAGCCCGCCGCACAGCTCGACCCCGAGCGCGCAGTTCCTTTGATTCAGGCCGCGGTGACCGAAGCCCTCGCGCCCTTCGTCGCCTCGGGAGCCTCCGGCGAAGACGCTTCGGCGACCTTCGAGGTCCGCGTGACGGCGAGTCGAGATCCACTTGAGACCGAGCCTGTTCGCTTCGGGCTCGAAGCAGGTCGTCTCGACGTCGAACTGATGGTGGGCGCGCCGGACGAGGATCCCGTGGAAGCCGCCAGTCGAGCCAAGCAGCAGCGCCCCGCCTTCGTTGCGGCGCTGGCTGCCGGGTACCTCATCGCCTCCCGCGCCGCGCCACAGGATTCCCTGGGCTTCACAGACCCGATGGGTTTCCGGGCGCTCGAGCTAGCCTGGCCTACCTTCGCGCCCGAGAAATCCGAGCCGGTGCCGGATGCCGTGCTCCAGGGGTCGGAACGCAGGCTCGATCGCGAGTGCGCCATCTTGCTAGCCGCCCTAAGGCTTCACGGACGGGGGGCCGAGCGAGCCGAGGCCGCGCGAGCTCTGCAGTTCTTGGACGGGTTCTCCGAAGCTGAGGCAGAGAGCTTGATGGATCGCATGGAGCTCGATCCGGAACTTGGCATGTCCGCCTGGATCGCCCTTCAGTGGAAAGCCGCGGCCGGGCCCGAGGGCAGCCCCCTTCGGTTGCGCACAGCGGTCCGCAAGGTGCCCGGCGTACGTCCGGCCCACCTGAAGCTCGAGTAAAGCGGCCGGAGCGGCCGATAGAAAAAGGGCGCCGAGGGGCACCCAACAGGCCCCGAGCGTCCATCCAGGCGCCACTCGGCCCTAGCCGAGCGATTTGTCGTTCTGTCCGCTGGCCCCCTCTCGCTTTGCGAAGGGCGCTTTCCGATTGCCTAAGAACCGCAATCTGACGCCTCACCATGAGCCACGCCGAGGACCCTCTTCCCGAGCCCACGCCCGACCTAGTGCATCGGGTTCGCGTGTTCGTCTTCGGCTATCACTCGTCGAAGGCGAACTACTTGCTCGTTCGCAGAGATCAAGGCGTGGAGAGCTTCTGGACTCCGCTGCACGGCGTCCTGGGTTTCGGTGAGAAGCTCGAACACGCGGTCCGCCGAGAAGTCCGCGAAGACGCCGGCTCGCTTCGACCGCTCGAGGTGATCGACCTGAAGATGCCCGCCGTCTATCGGCTTGGCGATGAGCAGGTCATCGAGTGGGCCTACGGCTGCCGGGCCGAGGACGGTCCAGTCGAACTGCAGGCCGGTTGGGCCGAGTATCGCTGGGCCGACTTCACCGAGGCCTTCCCAGCCCTTGAGTTCGAACAGGATCGAGCGGCGATTCTGCGCTTGCACACGATGCTTCACGACGCCTGAACCGAGCTCGGCCAGAGCGTCGCCCAGGGCGTCAGGTCCGCAGGAAGGGAAGCGTCTTGTAGCGGGCTCCAAGAACCTGCTCGGGCTGGACTCCGAAAAGGTCACGGATCACGGTCGCGTAGACCGACCGGAAGTCCGTGGTGTGGACCAGATCTCCGCGGCTATCCAACTCCGTCAATGACGGCGGCGCGCCGAATTGACCGGCCGTCACAGCGGACCCGAACAAGAACACCGGTCCAGCCGTTCCATGGTCGGTTCCGCCTGAATTGTTCTTGGCCACGCGCCGCCCGAACTCGCTGTACACGAGGCACAGGACGCGGCGATGGGGGACCTTCGCTTGTACGTCGGCGAGAAACGTCGTCAGGCCTTCGTCCAGCTCTTCCAACAGGCGTGCATGGGTATTTGTCTGGCCCGCGTGCGTGTCGAACCCGGTGTGTTCCACCGAGAGAACTTCGGCCGGAACGTCGGAAGAGAGCAGGGCCGCTGCGACAGCCAGGCTTTGGGCAAAGTCACCCTTGGGGTACTCGACCGCTGGGCGGTAACCACCGATCGCGTCGCGCACGCGAACCGACGACGCCATCGCGTCGGACATCACGCCCCGCAGGAAATCCAGGTTGCTGCCAGGCTCGACTTCGTCGTCAAAGCGACGAGCTGAGTCCCCGCCCTTCGTGACGAATTCGACCGGCGGCTTGCCATCCCCCGCCCAGCGATACTGCTTCGGAGTCCGAAAGGCGAGCGCGGGATGGGTCGACGAGTGCAGCGAGTACGGGAGTTGCTCCCCGATGTGCACCATGCGGTGGGGATCGGTCTTGCGGCCATGCTTGGCAGCCATGACCCGCCCCAACCATCCGGGAGCCGCGGCTCGCCCCCGCGGATCGGCGGCGTGCCAAATCTCGTAGGACTTGAAGTGCGACCGATTGGGATCCGGATAACCCACGCCGTGCACGATGCCCATGCGGCCTTCGCGGTAGAGGCGGGCCATTTTCGGAAGAGTCGGTGCGAAGGCGAACCGGTCGTCGATCCGGTGGAGGTCACGAACCTTGTGAGCGAGGTTATCCCGGGATTCGAAGTAGGTGTCCTCGGTATACGGCACCAGGGTATTGAGCCCATCGTTGCCTCCGGTGAGCTGAACCAACACAAGGCAGGGTTGCCCGCTGCGCTCTCGAACCCGTGCGGAGGGACCCGCCTGTCCGGCGAGGAGCTGGGGAGTCAGCGAGATGGCCCCGAGGCCGGCCACGGAAGCACGAAGGAGGGATCGGCGATCGATCATGGGAAGAGTCCAAGTTGGAGCCAGAGCGAGAGTCCGCGAAGTGAAGCGGGGTCTCGCTCAGTGAAGCTGGGCCTCGGGCAGGGCGAGGATCAGATACGCAAGCCCGCGCAGGGCGTTTTCCAGTTCGTCCGGGCGGGAGATCTGAGAGCTTTCGTCCTGCCACCAGCGCCCGAGCTCTTCGAGCGTGGCCTGACTGGGCCGCACCGCGAGCAGTTCTTCCGCCAACGCCTGAACCACGTTTCGAACAGACTCAACGCCGGCGCGGTCCATCCAGGCCGTCAGATTCAAACGCGGTTGCCAGCCGAATTTCGAGAGGTCCTTGAGCTCCTCGTAAAACGAGTCGCGCCTCTCGAACATCGGTTCCAATTCGCCCTCCATCCCCATCATCGCGGCCTCCTCGACCTCCTCGGCCGCCTCGGAATCCTCGAATTCCTCGCGCAGAACATCGGCGTTGAGCTGTCCGGTAAGCACGCCGGCGAGGTTCCCGCGTTGCATCAAGGTCGAGGTCGTGATCCACGCCCGACCCTCGTCCCAGCCCTTTACCGAAGGCGTGAAGAAAAGGTGCTGCCCGAGGAGTTCGGACCCGAACGAAAGGAGTCTCGAAGGCGGCTCGACGCCCAGCCGCCGAACCTGTCCGACCATCAGTTCGAGGGGCCCCGCAATGCGTTGGCCCACAACTTCCTCCCGGTAGAAGCTCGGATCGCGAAACAGCTCGCCGAGCAGCGGACGGAGCTGATAGTCCGATTCCAAGAACAAGCGTCCATAGTGGGTGCGCCGCTCAGGGCTCGGCGGCACACCTTCCAACCAGCCGATGATGGAGCCAGCCACGTACTCGGCGCAGGCTGGCTGTTCCAGCAGGATGCCTAGCACGTCTTGCCCCCCCCACTCTCCGGTTCGCCCAAGGAAGGTCTTCTCTCCCGGATCCACCTTTTCCTCGTCGAGGTAGAACTCGGACCGTTCGTCGGTCCAGCCGGCGAACGCGCGGGCGGCCTCTTTCACGTCCTGTTCGGTGTAGTTGCCCTCGCCGAGGGTGAACAACTCGAGCAACTCTCGGGCGAAGTTCTCGTTCGGCTTGCGTCGTGTACTGCGGGCGTTGTCCAGGTACTTCAACATCGCGGGATCGCGAGCGATACCGGACAGCATCTCACGGAAACTCCCGAGCGCTTCGCTCCGCAGGAGCTGGTGTTGCCGGCACATCTCGTAGGAGTTGCTGACATCCTCCTGGGAACTCGTGAAATGACCGTGCCAGAAAAGCGTCATCCGGTCGCGCAGCGGGTCCGCGTGGGCCGCCATCTGTTCGATCCACCAGTGGGTGTAATTGGTCAGTTGCGCCCGATCGCGCCCGCGCTCTTCCAGCCGCGTGCTCCGGAGCACGCGATCGTGTCCCTCGGGCGAACTCGCGGAGACCCCCAAACGGTCCCTCAGAATGGCGTAGGTCACGCCGAAGCTCTGCAAGTGAAAGGGCGGCTCGACGGGCCGCTCGCGCAGCAGCTCCTCGAGCGCGGCCTCGAGCCCCGCCGCAGCCAAGCGCTGGGCCTCGGCCTGGGTCACCCCGAAGCCGGCGCGGTTGAACAGGTGTTCCGCGTGGGCTGGTGTGAATTCGAGATCGTCGCCCACCGCACAGGGCGGAACAACTGGAGCGACGAGCAGAAATGCGCAGAGGAGCTGGAGCATGGTTTCGTCCCGATTGGGTTCACCTGAATCTAGCTCGATTCAGAAAAACGCAACCGCCCGGTTACGACCGGGTGACGAGCAAGGGGCCCAAGCGAGCCCTTGCCGGGCTCCTGGGCTACTCGGAGGAGGCCCGGCGCTCCGGTAGCGAATCCGCGTCCCCGCCCTCGCCCGAGAGGGCGGACGGCTCAGCGCTTGCGGCACCCGGCATGCGATTGAACGAGTGCCGGATGATCGCGCCTTCGACCAGGTACACCACGTCTTCGGCAATATTGGTCGCGTGGTCGGCGATCCGCTCAAGGCTCTTGCTGACCGCAAACATCTGCATTCCCGGCTCGATCATCAGTCGGTCGCTCTCCATCGAATCGAGCACCTGGCGCCAAATTCGGCGATGGTAGTCGTCGATGATGTCGTCTTCTTTGCAGATCCGGCGCGCGGCATCGGCGTTGCCCTGGACGAAGGCGTCGAGGCTCTCGCGCAGCAATCGCATGCACTCTTCCATCATCTCGTGCATCAACGACGGGACGGGGAAGTGTGGCGCGGTCGTGAGGAACGCGGCCCGTTTGGAGATGTTGACGGCCAGGTCGCCGATTCGTTCGAGATCGTTGTCGATCTTCAGAACGGCTGCGACGAAGCGTAGATCGTTGGCCACCGGCTGGTGCAGCGCGAGAATCTTGAGGCAGTCCTCTTCGATCTCCACTTCCTGACGGTCGATAGAAAGGTCGCCTTTGATCACATCGAGCGCCAAGTCTTGCTTGCGTTCCAGCAGAGCTGTCACGGCCCGACGAACACTCTCCTCCACCTGGGTACCGAGGTAGAGCAGGCGCTTTTCGAGCGCCAATAAATCGTTGTGAAGGTGACTAGCCATGAAACTCGTGATGCAAAGTGCCCGGGCCCCAAGGCCCGGAACGGGGCGTCCTGCTCAACCAGGTTGCAAAGATCAACCGAATCGGCCCGTGACGTAATCCTGGGTCTCTTTCAACCTAGGCGCTAGGAAAATGTTCTCCGTGGGGCCGTACTCGACCACTCGCCCAAGATACATGAAAGCCGTGTGATCGCTGGTGCGAGAGGCTTGCTGCATGTTGTGCGTCACGATCAGAATCGAATATTCGCCCTTCAACTCGTCGATCAGCTCTTCGATGCGACCGGTGGCGATCGGGTCCAACGCCGAACAAGGCTCATCGAGCAGCAGCACTTCAGGATCGGCTGCGATGGCCCTCGCGATGCATAGGCGCTGCTGTTGACCGCCGGACATGGCCAGCGCGCTCTCTTTGAGGCGGTCTTTTACCTCGTTCCACAGACCTGCTCCGCGCAGGCTGCGTTCGCAGACTTCGTCGAGCACCGAACGGTTCCGCTCGCCGTCGATCCGCAGCGGATAGACCACGTTCTCGAAGATGCTCATCGGGAACGGGTTGGGCTTTTGAAACACCATGCCGATCCGCTTGCGAAGTTCGATCACATCGACCTCGCGGCCGTAAATCGGGTCTCCATTGAGCCGCATGGCCCCGTCGATCCGCACCGAGTCAATCAGGTCGTTCATCCGGTTGACCGACCGCAAGAGCGTGGACTTGCCACACCCCGAGGGGCCGATCAAGGCCGTCACCTTGCCGCGCGGAACGGAAAGCGAAACATCCCACAGGGCCTGCTTTTCGCCGTACCACAGATCGAAGCCGTCGATCTCGAGAGTGACTTCTTCCGCCGGGAGCTCCGCGTGAACCGCGGCCGCAAAGTTCTCGCCGGCCTCCACGGCCTGCATCACGCCGCCGGTCTGCGACTCCGAGCGCTGGGCCAGGGGCACCGCACCTTCCACACCGCCCTCGAAGGCCCCCGAAGCGGAGGGCACTTCCGGAGGGGGCTGCGCACCTGAATTGGTCGGTCGACTGTCGCTCACAGGGTGTCTCTTGAGATCAGGAACCATGGAACCGCTTGCGGAGTTGGGCCCGCACGCGAATGGCCAACAAATTGAGAAGCACGACGATCAAGATCAACAGCAGCGTCGTGGTGTAGACGAACGGCACGGCGGCTTCCGCGTCGGGGCTCTTGAAGCCCAGCTCGTAGATTTGGAAGCCCAGGTGCATGAAACTGCGGTTGACGCCGAACTCAGGAAATTCGAGGGCGAAAGGAAGCTCGGGCGCCAGGGCCACGGCTCCGACGACCATCAGCGGAGCCACCTCGCCGGCTCCGCGTGCTACCGCCAGGATCATACCGGTCAGGATTCCAGGCATGGCCCTCGGCAGCACGATCCGCCGAATCGTCTGCCACTTGGTCGCCCCACAGGCGTAGGAGCCCTCCCGCATCGAACTTGGAACCGCGCTCAGCGCTTCTTCGGTCGCCACGATCACCACCGGCAGGGTCAGCAGCGCCAGGGTCAGGGAGGCCCAAATCAGGCCGCCCTTGCCAAAGGTCGGGTTGGGCAGGCGCTCGGCGTAGAACAGCTCATCGATGCCCTTGCCGAGCCCGTAGCAGAAGAACCCGAGTCCAAACACGCCAAACACGATCGAGGGCACACCAGCCAAGTTGTTCACGGCGATCCGGACCGAACTCACCAGGAAGCCCTGGCGGGCGTACTCGCGCAAGTAAAGCGCGGCGAGCACCCCGAACGGGACGACTACGATCGACATGAGCAAGGTCATAACGACCGTGCCGAAGATCGCCGGGAAGAGCCCACCCTCCTGGATGCCGTTGCGCGGGTCAGCGCTCAAGAACTCCCACGTTCGGTCCGCGTAGACACCTAGCTTGCCGCCAAAGCCCAGGCGATTGGCCGGGAAGGCGCGAACGATGCCCCACAGGGGCAAGCGGGTCTCGCGCCCCTCCACCGACTTGACCACCAGTTCGAACGAGTTGCCGCGATCCTTGAGGTCGCGCACCCGCGCCCCCAGCTCTTCCAACTGCGAGTCGGACTCCGCTTGATAGGCAACCAACTCCTCGGCCGCTTCGCGAGCCTGTTCGGAGTCCTCGCCCTTGCGCATTTCGGCGCGCCGCTGAGCCAGCCGCAGATCCTCAAGCCGGTTTTGAATCGAGCCGACTTCTTCGCGTTCGGTGCGCTTGGCTTGACGCCGCAATTCCCGAACATCGTCCATCCGCTGGCCGAAGAGCTTCCAGACCTGCTCCGGGTCCGTCTCGACAAGCTCGCCGTCTTCGATCCAGCCGGACAAAATCCCGTACTGCCGGCCGCCGCTCATGCGCTCGACGGTCATCGCCCAATCTGGATTCAGCAGGCTCTCTTCCCAGTCAGCCACCTGATCCGCGGGCAACTCGCGGTTCGCCGCCAACTCAAAGTCGGGGATCCACAGGTTGTAGTTCTCGCCCTTGGCGCCCGGTCGCGCAACGCGCAGCAAGCGGCGTTGGCTTTTCCCCGCTTCCCCGGCCAAACGGGCGCGAACCTCGTCCGCCCGATCGCCGAGCCGGCCATATTCGTCGTCGCCGGGGGTGAAGTTGCCGGATCGCTGCAGCTCGCCCAGGTAGGCCTCGCCGTCCAAGGTCTCCGCCAGCACGACCTCGGAGGGCCACATGGTTCGCGAGCCGTTCCAGCCCACAACGGCCAGCAGACCGAAGACCATGAACAATCCAAGCGCCAGCGCGCCCGCGGTCAACCAGACCCACGGTTCGCCCAGGCTGCTGAGCTGGGTTCTGCGCGGTGGACGGCGGCGGATCGGGCGCGGCGGCTCTTCCGCGGGCTTCATCGCGCGCTCGGAAGTTCGGACGACACTCACAGCTGGTAAGCCCGTTTGCGGAATCGCTGGCGCACCAGCTCGGCCAGGGTGTTCAAGGCGAAGGTCATCAGGAACAGCAGGAAGCCCGCGAAGAACAGCACCCGGTAGTGGGTTCCGCCGGCCACCGCTTCGGGGAGCTCCGTGGCAATGTTCGCCGACAGCGTCCGGAATCCGTTGAACACATTCCAGTCGAGAATCGCGGTGCCGCCGGTCGCCATGAGCACGATCATCGTCTCGCCGACCGCACGGCCCAGGCCGATCATCAGCGCCGAGAAGATGCCCGAAGCCGCGATCGGCAGGACCACGCGGGTAGCGGTCTGCCAAGGAGTCGCGCCGGTGCCGAGCGAGGCCTCGCGCAGATGGCCGGGAACGCTGGTCAGGGCGTCCTCGGAAAGCGTGTAGATGATCGGAACGATGGCAAAGCCCATCACAAACCCAACCACCAGCGCGTTGCGTTGATCGTAGGCACCCACGATTGAACCGCGCGGATCAAGCCCCAGGGCACCGCCGAGCACCAGCGCCATGCCGCCTGCGATCGCAAGCACCGTCGCGATTCCGCCGATGAACTTGAGCAGCTCGATGCGCGCCTGCGCGGCGTGCTCTCGGTTCGAATTCGAGCGCCGGATGCGCGGCGACACGACGCGCCCGAACAGGATCGTCGTCACCAGCGCCGCGATCGGCAGCGAGAGAACCGCCCAACCACCCAGCGGCGATCCCACCCGGCCACCCAGCCAGGCTTCCATATCGCCTGCGAACAGCAGGCGCTCGAAGAGCGGGCCAAGCCAGCGCGCCGCAACGAAGGAAAATGCGAGGGTCAACACGACGGCGAACAGCCGCGGCAATCCGGACCAGCGTAGGGCGCGCTGGCGCGGCATCATCTGCCACAGATAGGCGCCCGTCAGCAGGAGCAGCGGCAGCAGCCCAAACCAAATCAGCACGCTGGCCAACCGATCCTGAACAAACGGCGCCACCAGCGTGGCTGCCAGGAAACCGAGCACGACACTAGGCAGCGAGGCCATCAGTTCGAGCGTCGACTTGATCGATGCGCGTGTCTGGCCGCGGAGGTACTCGCTGGTAAAGATCGCCGCGAGCAAGGCCAGCGGCGCCCCGAACATCATCGAGTACACGGTTGCTTTGATCGTTCCAAAGACGACCGCCGTCAGGCCCAACTTGGGCTCAAACTCGTTGGAGCCACCGGTCGACTGCCAAACATGCTCGGGCCGGTCGTAGCCTTCGTACCAAACCGGCCGGAACAGCGCGGAGAGGTTGGCTTCGGGATGGCGCAGCTCGCTGGATAGCCGGCCGATCGCGCCTTGGGCATCGGACACCACGATGTGCTCTTCGCGATCGTCGAACACCAGCGAGACGATCGGTTGCGCCTGTCCTCCCGGCGACTCGAGGAACGACTCGGCACTTCCCAAGGCCTCCTCAGTCGTGACCTGGCGCAGCACAACGGCGCCTGCGCTGGTTCCCACCGCAACGGTTCGTGAGCGCGGCGAACTGGCCAGGGCGGTCGGTTCGCCGACTTGAACCCGCGGAAGCTGGTGGGCGCGCACCAGTCGCCAGGTGCTCCCTGCCTCGGAAGAGGTCGTCGCAAACCACGCGGTCAGCCCACCACCGTCGTCGCCGACCACGAAGGTGTTCTTTCCCAGCACTGGAGCGAAGGCGGTGACCTCTCGTCCTTCCGGCAAGAGCTGAATCGTCTCAACCAGGGAAGGCTCGCCCGCCCCATCGACCTGGTAGTGCTGGGTTGTTCCGTCGGGCCAAAGCAAGAACACCCGATTGCCAAGTCCAGCCAGCAACAGGTGCTCAGGCCAACCGGCCCCGGGCCGCGCCTCGAACGGAAGGTCCGTCGCCGACGTTGTAATGGTGACCTCGCCGGTCAGCATGTTCTCCCGTTCGCGCACACGACCGAGCGACAAGCGCGCATCCTGCGTCAACAGCGCGAAGACCTTGCCCGCGGGAGAGGTCGAGACGTCGGCCAACACAACGGGCACTTCGCCGTGGGGCTGAACCGCGGCCGAGGCGTCCACCTCGAGAACCGTGGTCCGCAGCGCGCCGGTTGGCGTGCGCTCGAGCATGCCCTTCTCGAACGGAGCGCGCTCGCCAATCTCAAGCGCGGCGAATTCCGGGTCCAAGGCGGCCGTGCGGCGCTCCGAGAGGAATCGATCCTTGAAGTCGAGTTCGCCCCACAACAGCGTTCCATCGTCAAACCCGAGCGAGAAGTCTCGCCGGGCCGGCCCGACCGTCGCGGAAGTCGGCGCGCCGAGCGAGGCCGCGCCCGGACGATGCGTCGCGATCGACTCTCCGGTCGAGAGCTCGCGAACCTCGAAGATTCCATCTTCGGTAAGCCCCCACAACTGTGCACCGTGAACGTCGAGCCCGAGTTCGAGCGGCGGCGCGCCCTTCAAGTCCTCGGCGACCAGCGATTCGCCAGGCTCTAGCCCCGCGCCGCGGAACAGCGGTGCAATGACCCACGCCAGAAACACGAAAATCAGGCTCACGATCAAGATCGTGCCGATCCCGCCGACCGTGATCAGAAAAGTCGAAATACGCTCAGCACGCCGGACCCCAGGTCGCGTGACGCGGGGCCGGCGTGCAGGCCGGGACGGAGTCCGATTCATGACGGGGAAGGACCAGTGGGTGGAGGGCGCGGCCGAGGCCGGAAGGCCTCCGCTCGCGCGCTCCGATTATCCTGATCGGAGGCTGTGAATTCAGCGCTTGGCTCCGGAAACCGGAGCCGCGGCCTCAAGGGCCTGAACGTCAACCAGTTCGATCTCGATGCCGACCTTGGCCAGCTCACGCTGGGCCACCCGTCCGCCAATCGGCAGGTAGCCGTCCTTCGGCACGGAGGACTGCCCTTCGAACGAGAAGATGTACTTCAGGAATTCGGCGCGCAGCGGGTCCAGCTCGGTCTCCGGCTGGTAGTTCACGTACAGCAGCAGGAATCGCGCGAGCGGGTAGGTGTTTGCGTAGGCGTTGGCCGGCTCGGCGGCGATGAACTCCGGCTCGTCAGCCCGCTTGAGCGGGACAGCGCGCACGTCGGCGGTCATGTAACCAATGCCGCTGTAGCCGATGGCGTACTTGTCGCCGGCCACGCCGCTGACCACCGCGGCGCTGCCCGACTGCTCCTTCACCGAGCTCTTGAAGTCGCCTTTGAACAGGGCGTGCTTCTTGAAGTAGCCGTAGGTGCCCGAAGCCGAGTTGCGGCCGTAGATCGAGATCGGCTTGCCCTGCCACTCGGCGCCGGTCAGGCCCAGTTGGTCCCAGGTGAGGATCTCCTCGGAATAGCCGCCGAGGCGGGTCTGGGAGAAGATCGCGTCGACCTGCTCGAGGGTCAGGCCGCTCAGCGGGTTGTCCTTGTGGACGTAGACGGCGAGCATGTCGATGCTCGTCGCGAGTCCGGTGGGCTCGTAGCCGAACTCTTCGACGAAGGCGTCGATCTCCTCGGCCTTCATCGGCCGGCTCATCGGGCCGAAGGTCGCGCTGCCTTCGATCAGGGCCGGCGGCGCGCTGGCGGAGCCCTTGCCCTCACCCTCGGTGACGACGTTCGGGTAGACCTCGACGAAGCCCTGGTTCCACAGGTGCAGGAGGTTGTTCATCGTGTCCGATCCCACGCAGTTGATCGAACCGGCGACCCCGCGGGTGCCTTCGTAGCGCGGCAGGCTCGGATCGATGACGATCTCGCCCTCTTCGGCGGATTCCTCGTCATGGGTGCGGGCCTCATCCTGGAGGAGGCTCGCCATCGCAGCCAGGTTCAAGGCCGGCGCGGGAACGGGACCGAAGGAAGCGGAAAGCAGGCCGAAGCCCAAGGTTGAGAGCAGCATGTTCGTAAGCAGATCGAGATGAGGATCGCGAGGGGGGGCCCGCTTGGAACGCCGGAAAGCTATGCGAGCCGTCTGGAGAGCCGGAAACATAGCGAGCGGAAGTTCAGCGAATAGCCCGGTGCGCGCGAAGATCCCGTGAAGACCGCGGGTTGCCGCGCCCAGACCGCGCTGGGAGCCCTCTCCGGGGGGGAGGACCCTCTGGTGGACCAGCATCGGGACGGACTTTTCTGCTCCGCGACCCGGCCCAGTTCGCTGGCCCGCGCAGGGCAGCTCAGTTGCGCCTTCGGTTGCTTATGTGGGTTGCGCCCTCCGTTGCTTATGGTCCGGTGCTTATGGTCCGGCGAGCTCAGCTGCCGCACGCCCCGCCCCCATCTCGGTTCCCCTTGGAAGTCGGCCTTGGCCGCATGCACCCCATGATTCTGCCCCTGTTGCCCCTCTTGGCCGGTGCCGCCCTCACCCTCCCCTCGGCGAGCGCCCCCCAAACTCCCGAGGCAGAGGGCGAGCAGGCCAGCTCCCCGGGCGACTCCCCAGAAGACTCCACAGACAGTTCCTGGACCAGCCCGCCAGCCCTGCCGCCGGTCCAAATTCCGGTGCGGGAAAACTCCATGCGGACCTACTGGAGCGACAGCCTTCGCTTCGAGACCGAGGACCAGCAGTTCCGCATGCAGATCGGGGGACGCTTCCACCTGGACGCCATTTTCCCCGGCGGCAGCGACGAGTTCTCCGCCGCCGGCCTCGACACGCGCGACCGCGTCTCCTTCCGCCGGGCTCGCCTCCACACAGCGGGCACGATCTACGAGAACCTCGATTACTACGCCGCCTTTGAATTCTCCACCGGCGAGGTCGAGTCGCGCGGCATCTACCTCCGCCTCCCCAACCTGTTCGGCGGCAACCTGCTCGTCGGCAACTTCAAGGAGCCGTTCTCCCTCGAGTGGCTGACCTCCTCGAACTTCCTCACCTTCTTGGAGCGCGGCCTGCCCTTCGCCCTCACCCCCGGCTACCAGACCGGTGCCATGTTTTCCGGGGAGCGCAGCGATGGCGCGCTGACCTGGGCCGTCGGCGTCTTCCGCGCTCAAACCGACCCCATCGGTGAGTCGATCGGCGACGGCCAAGGCGCCGTCACCGCCCGCCTCACCTACGCCTTCGAAGACCTGATGGGCGAGGAGGACACGCTGCTGCACCTCGGAGCGGCCTACTCCCACCGCAGCCTCGATGAATACGCCGTCGCCCAGTTCCCCGAGTCCAGCACCTCGGACACCTTCGCCTCCACAGGCGCCATCACCGGCGTGGAAGGCACCGATCTGCTTGGCCTCGAGGCCGCCGGCATCTTCGGCCCGCTCTCCCTTCAGGCCGAGTACATCAGCTCCGACGTGGACGCCGAAGCCTCCGGCGACCCGACCCTCGATGGCTGGTACGCCATGGCCAGCTACTTCCTCACCGGCGAAACCCGCCCCTACTCCGGCGGGACCTTCCGGCGCGTTCGCCCGTTTGAAAACTGGCGGGGCTTTGGTCAGGGCAGTGGAGCTCTCGAGCTAGCCGTGCGCTACTCCGAACTTGACCTCTCCGAAGCCGTCGCGGACGAAACGCTCGAGAACTTCTCCGTCGGCCTCAACTGGTACCTGAACCCCGGCGCCCGGATCATGACCAACTGGATCCACTCCGAGGTCGGGCGAGCAGACGACGATACGTCGATCTTCGGCTTGCGATTCCAAGTCACGTTCTAGTCTCCCGCCAGGGTGCGCCCGGCCCAGCTAGCCCTGGGCGAGCAGTTCTTAGCGCAGGGCCACCTCGATCCGCACCGGCGGGTACTCCCCTTCAAATCGATAGCTGTTCGGTCGGCCCGGCTACCCGTTGGATGGACTCTAAGGTCCCGCCCAAACAGAGGCCGTCGATCATCGACTCGATCGTCACCCTGTCGTCCGCGAGGGTTCGCACCGTTTGCTCGAACTCGCTGCTGGCCAAACGCGCTGCTTCCAAGACCTCAGGATGTCGCGCCAGCCGAAGCCACGAACAGCTTCTCCATTCTTGTCGAGCCGTGCACCTGCGGGGACATGAAGCAAACGCAGCCCGCCGTGATCACCCGCGAGGCCCTAAAGGTCAAAACTCGCATCCGAAAGGGCGAATTTTGGTTCGTGGCATGTTCTGCGAAACAAAACCCTGAAAACCCCATGCCTCAGCTAGGGTCACTCGGAGCCGCACTGGATTCGGTCTAGGTCGGCTCCTCCCACAATAGGAGACCCCTGTCGATTCCCTTTCCGACACGGCGGCTCTGCGCCCACCCCCGGCCGGCCCCCTTACCGCAACTGCTCCATGACCGAACAAGCCACTCCGATCTTCCGGCCCCTGACGATGGCAGCGCTTGCAGCAGCTGTGCTTTCGGTGCCGGCGCTCGCGCAGCACTCCGACATAGAAACCACCGTGATCTACACGGCGTTTCCCGGGTTCCCGACTTCCGAGCTGCCTGGCCACCCGGGCCTGATCCTGGACGGCCTGGACACACCGTTCGTCAGCCCGAACGGCCAACACTGGGCGATCAGCGTCGACCTGGACACCGGCTCTTCCAGTGACGACGAACGCCTCATCGTCGATGGCGTCGAAGTGCTCGTCGAAGGAACCAGCCCAGCGTTCGTGCCGGCCGGAAGGGTTCTCCAGCGGATCGACACCAAGATGGGCTTGACCGACACGGGCGCCTTCGCGGCCTTGGTTGATCTGGACGGCGATGCGTCGGATGACGACTTGGTCGTCGTCGGCGATGCCCAGGGCGTGATCACGATCGAAGCCCAAGAGGGCAACCCGATCGCCGGAGCACCCGCGGGCTGGCTCCATGGCCCGATCGACGGAGTCGGTCTCACCGCTTCCGGCCCGAGCTACATGACCGACCCGGTCACCGGGGGACCGCCTGTGGGCGAAGATGACGTCGTCATGCTGGGCGGCTCTGTCCTGCTGCAAAGCGGAGTGGATTTCCCCGCGGGCCAGGTGGGCGGCGGCATGAATCCCTGGGAGAGCTTCGAGTTCGGTGATTTCTGGACCTCCCAGGATGGCTCGAACTACCTCATCGAAGGCCGGACCGATTCACCGATCGGATTGGTCGAGGTGGTGTCCTTGAACGGAACCTCCGTCCTTCAAGAGGGCGAGACCGTACAAATCCTGCTCGGTGGACAGCTCGTTCCCCGCACGATCGACTGGGTCCGGACCTCCTATATGACGGATACTGGCGACTACATCCTCACCGGATGCTTCACCAATGGTGTGGGCTACGCCTTCTACAACGGAGACATCATCAACTTCTCCGGCGAGCCCATCACCCCTGGCTCCGGCGAGTTCTTCCTTGGCACCCTCGACGTCGCGGTCTGCAACAGTTCCGGAGATTTCGTTCTTGGCGGAGAGACCAACCAGCCGTCCGCGGTGAACGATGTCTTGGTTCTCAACGAGGATCGCATTCTCTGTCGCCAAGGCGATCCCATCGACATCGATGGCAACGGGTTGTTTGACGATGGCGTCTTCTTCAACAGCATGGGCTTCGGCAACCAGGCCGTCTTGACCGATGACCTCCTGCTCTACATCACGGTGATCGTCGAAGACGGGGCTGGCGATCAGCTTGGCCGCGCCTTCCTCGTCATGGACCTCGAGCCCGAGGGCGGCAACGTCACGGCCTACGGCTGCGGGATCAACCCCGCCGGAAGCCTCAGCCTGCTCAGCGGAACCCCCAACATCGGCGAGTCCTTCACCCTGGGCGTCGACAACCCGATCGCCACCCAACCCGTGGGCTCCATCGCGGCCCTCGTCCTCTCCGGTGCCCCAGATCCGAACTTCCCCTGCGGAACGGTCGCACCTGGCCTCGGAATGGTCGGCCCCTTTGGACCCGGCGAAATCCTGGTCTCCGTCGGCGCGCCCGGCTCACTGATCATCCTTCCGCCCCAAGTCTGGACCGGCACCCCCGCAGGCTTCCCGATTTCCATCCCGGCAACCCCGTCCCTCGCCGGCGCCTTCGTCTACTTCCAAGGAGCGATCGTCGAAGCCACCGGCCAATTCGCGATCACCGAAGGAGCCCAAGTCCAAATAGGAGATTGACCAAGTTCGCGGCCGAGCAGGCGACAACACGTCGATCCTCGGCTTGCGATTCCAGGTCACGTTCTAGCCTTCCGCCGGGGTGCGCCCGGCTCGGCTAGCCCTGGACGGGCAGTTCGTACTGCAGGCCCACCTCGAGCAGCATCGGCGGGTACTTCATTTCGAATCGATAGCCGACGTAGTCGGTGAATTCGCCCCGCAACCGGCTGCAAGTTGATTCGATCAGCTTTCCGTAATTCGGAAGCAAGGGAATCGAAAGCCGGTTGGGCGGTCCGTCTATCCGTTGGATGGACTCTGTGGTCGGGAATTCCGTCGCGTCCTCCGTGCTCATCTCAGGGGAATCTGCGCGAAACAAAAGCGCTTCCCAGTCCGCCTCATCGACGAGATCCTTGTGGACCACCAGGTCAAAGATCAAGGCCTCAGAAGGCGCGTTGATGTCCGTGATGAAGCAGCGATGGCGATTGGTCTCGGTCTTGTACCGAGAGTCAAAACGCCTGGAAAGAGCGCCATAGGCCAAGCTGACGGTTCCCAGGTTCCCGAGCAGGCCTTCGGCTAGCTCGTGGCGCTCGCCTTCCGCTAGCGAAACCACTCGCGTCGCGGGAACGGGAGACGAAGACAAGCTGGTCAGAAGGCGCGAGTCGGAGTTTCCCGAGTGGCGAGGCTCGAGCGGCTCCTCCTGCAGTCCAATCGGCTGACCGTCGTTGGTGTGATGGCAGCGCTTGAACAGAGGGACAACGGCGTCCGGGCGAAAGCGCCTGACCTGAACGAGCCCGGTGACTTCGGCGACATCCAACTGGGAGGAGTCTTCGGAAGAGGGGGCGAGGAACGCCGTTCGCAGCCGAACCTTCGCTTGCATCCCCCAAATGCCGCTGTTGCCCCGGAACGCAAGCTTCCGGCTCGCCTCGAGTGGCTCGGACAGGGCGCCGCCCGAGGACAGGCCGTCGATCATCAACTCCATCGTCGCCCTGTCGTCCGCGTGGGTTCGCACCATCTGTTCGAACTCACTGCTGGCCGAACGCGCTGCTTCCAGAACCTCAGGGTTCACCCCGGCTGAAGCCGAAGCCGTCAACAGGGTCTCCATGCCGGCCGCGCCGGGCACCTGCGGGAACACGGAGTAGACGTCTCCTGCGGTAATCACCCGTGAGGCCTTCCAGGTCAAGGTGCGGCTGACCCGGAGATGGCGGGCGACCTCCTGGGGGCGGGTCGGGTCCAGCCCGGCCCCGAGCAACAAACTGGTCAGGGACCCGCGGAGCTCGTGCATGACCCGCTCGTAGTCCTCCTGAAAGGTCCGCTCGGGCTTCGGGGAAAGGGTGTGAGACATCAGGACCATTGTAAGGCCCCTCTAGGAGCCGGGAGGGCCGATTTTTTACTCGCAGAATGTTTTCCGAAACAAAACCCTAGGGCTCCAGCGCCCGAGCTAGGGTCACAGGGGGAGCCGACTTGGACTCGACCCTGAGCGGCCCCCCTCGCAACGGAAGGCCGGAAGCGAAGCCCTCCCGGTGGGGCGGCTGCGCACCCGCATTTGGCCACCCCATTACCCATCTGTGCACCATGACCGAACAAGCTTCTCCGACCTTCCGGCCCCTGCCGATTGCAGCGCTTGCTACCGCTGTGCTTTCGGCCCCGGCGTTGGCTCAACACTCAGACCTGGAAGTCTCCGTGATCTACACGGCGTTTCCTGGCCTGCCGACTTCCGAGCTACCTGGTTCCCCGGGCCTGATTCTGGACGACTTGGACGGGCCCTTCGTCAGCGCGAACGGCCAGCACTGGGCGATCAGCGTCTTCCTGGATACCGGATCCTCCGACAATGATGAACGCCTCATCGTCGATGGCGTCGAGGTGCTTGTGGAAGGCACCAGTCCGGCCTGGGTTCCGGGGGGAAGGCTCCTCCAGCGAATCGACACCAAAATGGGTTTGACCGACACGGGCGCCTTTGCCGCCTTGGTCAACATCGACGGCGATGCGGCGGACGACGACTTGGTTGTCGAAGGCGACGCGATGGGAGTCATCACGGTTGCAGCGCAAGAAGGCAACCCGATCCAAGGAGCACCCGCGGGCTGGATCCACGGTCCGATCGACGGAGTCGGCTACACCAATGCGGGGCCCAGCTACATGACCAACCCGGTCACGGGGGGTCCGCTCCCGGGCCAGGAAGACGTCGCCATGCTGGGCGGCTCGGTGCTGTTGCAAAGCGGAGTCGATATCCCCGCGGGCCAAGTGGCCGGCGGCACCAACCCGTGGGTGAGCTTCGAATTCGGAGACTTCTGGAGTTCCCCGGACGGCTCGAACTACCTCATCGAAGGAGAAACCGATTCTCCGATCGGCGTCATCGAGGTGGTTGCCATGAACGGCGACGTGGTCCTTCAAGAGGGACAAACCGTACAGATCACCATCGGCGGACAACTTGTCCCCCGAACGATTGACACGGTCCAACTCTCCTACATGGCGGATTCGGGCGACTACACTCTCGCCGGCCGCTTTACGAATGGCGTGGGCTATGTCTTCTACAACGGAGAGATCTTTACCTTCTCTGGCGAGCCGATCGTCCCTGGGACCACGGAGGTCTTCAACGCCATCGTCAACGTCGCGGCCTGCAACAGCGTCGGGGACGTCGTCCTGGGTGGAGAAACCAGCCTGCCGTCCGCTGTGGACGACGTCCTCGTCCTCAACAAGGAGCGCATCATCTGTCGCCAGGGAGACCCCATCGACATCGATGGCAACGGCCTCTTTGACGACGACGTGTTCTTCGGAAACTTCAGCTCCGGCAACCAGGCGGTCCTGACCGACGACCTGCTGCTCTACATCACGGCGATCGTCCAAGACGGGGCTGGTGACCAACTTGGCCGCGCCTTCCTCGTCATGGATCTCGAACCCAATGACGGCAACGTCACGGCCTACGGTTGCGGAATCAACCCCACCGGAAGCCTCAGCCTGCTCAGTGGAACCCCCAACATCGGCGAGACCTTCACCCTGGGAGTCGACAACCCGATCGCCACCCAACCCCCGGGCTCCATCGCAGCCCTCGTCCTCTCCGGAGCCCCGGACCCGAACTTCCCCTGCGGAACGGTCGCACCGGGCCTCGGAATGGTCGGCCCCTACGGCCCCGGCGAAATCCTGGTCTCCGTCGGCGCCCCCGGCTCGCTCATCATCCTTCCACCCCAAGTCTGGACCGGCACCCCGGCAGGCTTCCCCATCTCCATCCCAACCAACCCCGCCCTTGCCGGCGCCTTCATCTACTTCCAGGGGGCCATCGTCGAAGCCACCGGCCAATTCGCCATCACCGAGGGAGCCCAAGTCCAAATAGGAGACTAACCAAGCTCGCAGCCGGGCAACCACCCCCACCTTGCAACAGGTTGCCCGGCACCACCCC
>CAZUCE010000003.1:0-278130 GCA_964619265.1 uncultured Planctomycetaceae bacterium | reverse complement strand
GTGGGGGGCCATGGGGGGGATCCTAGTCGGAGGGCGGCGCTACGTCTTTGCCCGCGAGGGCTCGCCTGCTTCGAGCCGGAGTTCCCGGTTTTGGGGCTCGGAGGGCTCCGATTGGAGTACGATTGGAGCGTCCCGCCCCTGGCGAGGCCTTCCGGGCCGGTCAGGGTGCGTTTTGAAGGCTCCGATCGGAGCCTTCCTTCCTGCTCGTCTCGCCGCCGCTTCCCTTCGGTGACCTCGAGAGACCCTATCGCCCCCGAACGCGCCGTGCGCGAGACGAAAGTCACCGTCAAGATTCCCAGGCCGCTCTACCGCCGCATCCAGCAGGTGGTCGAGGGTTCGGGCTTCAACAGCCCCACGGACTTCATCGTCTACGTGCTCCGCGACCTGATGGGCGAGGCGGAGCAGGACACCAAGCATGAGTTCAGTCAGGACGAGCTCGAGGACGTGAAGCGCAAGCTCAAAAACCTCGGCTACCTCTAGCTCGCGTTCCTTTCCACGCCGCGCGCGAAGGTGCGCGCGGACGACTTCCGAATCCCCCTCCCCTTCCACCGCCGCCATGAGCGCCAACCTGACCCCCGTGCACGGGGGCCTCGATCAGCCCGTCGATCGCCACGTCACCTCCCTTGAGCTCGCCTCCGACGCGCCGCGCATCGCCGTGAACGCCACGGACCACACCTCGCTGTATCGCGTCGCCGATGGAACGCTCAGCCCTCTGGTTGGCCCGATGGGCGAGGCCGACTACAACAGCGTTTTGGCCAAGGCCGCCCTTGAGCGCGGGGGCAAGTCCTACGCCTGGACGATTCCGATCATCCTGCCGGTGACCGATGCCGAGGCCGCGAGCCTCGCCGCCGGCAAGAAGGCCGCCCTGGTCGACGAATCCGGCAACGTCTTCGGCGAGCTGGTCGTCGACTCGGTTTACGACTGGGACAAGCCGGCTTTCCTGAAGGCCGTCTACCGCACCGAGCGCACCGATCATCCGGGCGCGCGCCTGTGGACCGGCGACGAGCGTTCCAAGCTGGTCGGGGGTGAAATTCGCCTCCTGCCCTTCGAGGACAAGCGCCCGTTCGCGCCGCGCGTGATGTGCCCGAGCCGGGCGCGCAAGCTGGTGGCCGACCGTGGCTGGGAGCAGTCGATAGCGTTTCAGACGCGTAACCCGCTGCACCGCGCCCACGAGTACGCACTGGTTTACGGCGCCGAGGTCATCCTTCGCGAGAACAAGAAGAACACCGGGGTCATCCTGAACCCGCTGGTTGGTCAGCTGAAGGGCGATGATGTCCCGGCCGCCACCCGCATGGAAACCTACGAGCGCTTGGTCAAGGGCCGTCACCTCGGCGACGGCGACAAGGACGAATCGCTCTGGAAAGAAGCTGGTCAAGACCTCAACGAGCAACTCGAGTTGGTCGGTCTGGATATGCGCATGTACTACGGCGGTCCCTCCGAAGCCGTCATGCACGCGATCTACCGCCAAAACCTCGGCTTCACGCACTTCATCATCGGTCGCAAGCACGCCGACGCGCCGTTCGACGACAAGTCGGCCATCTGGGGCGACTTCGACGCCCAGGAAGTGTTCGAAAACCTCGGTGGAGATCTGAAGATCAAGACCGTCAACGTCGGCTTCGCCGCGTTCTTCGAAGAGCTCGGCCGCGTTGGCTTGGTGGCCGAGAACAAGGACAAGACGATGGTTTCGATCTCGGGCACCAAGGTGCGCGAGCAGTTGGTCGGCGGCGAGCGCCCCGACCCGCGGATCATGCGTGAGTCCACGGCCGATGTGCTGGTCGACTTCTACAAGTCGAAAAGCTGAATCGAGGCTCGATCCCCCAGCCCCCCCGCTAGCCCCCTCGCTCCAGGAACCCCATGGGACTGTTCGGAAAGAAGAAAAAAGCTGCCCCCGCTCGACCGGCTCCGCGCCCGCTGCCTTTGCGCGGAGGGATGCCGCCGGCCCCCGAGCCTCAGGCGGACAACAACTTCATCATCATCACGCTCGACTCCTGTCGCTACGACTCCTTTATGGAGGCTGCGCCCAAGATCATCCCCAAGATCTCGGGTGGCAAGGTCGAAAAGCGCTACACCTACGCCTCCTGGACGGCGCCGTCGCACTACAACCTGCTGACGGGTCTTTTGCCGCACACCACGCCGGCCAATGTGTACGCGAGTGAGTACTACAAGGAAGACTTCTTCAACTACAACGAGCGTCTAGGCGCTGGTTCCAAGAAGATTGACTTCGCCGAAATGGTCCCGGGCCTTTGGCTGCCGGAGTTCTTGCGGAACAAGATGGGCTATAAGACCTGCTCGCGGGTTTCCTTGCCGGTGCTGAACCCCAAAACGGGTATCAACCGGTTCTTCGACGACTTCCAATTGATGGACAGTCACAACGACATGGCGGCCATGATCCCGACCATGAAGTTCGATTCGGGTCGCCCCGAGTTCTACATGCTGAACGTAGGGGAGACGCACTATCCCTACGCGAAGCCCAACGAAGATTCGTCCATGTGGCCGCGCATCTCCGGCGTTAACGGCGTCTTCAAGAAGATGAATGACCAGATCGACGAGAGCGATCCCAAGTTCAAAGAAGAGTTCCAGTTCTTCGATCAGAAGAAGCTGGACGAGCTGAAAGAGCGCCAGGTCGACACCGTTCGCTACCTGGATGGCGTTTTTGAGCAGCTCTACGACACGGTTCCTGAAAACACCTACGTGGTCGTTACCGCTGACCACGGCGAGCTGTTCGGAGAAGCCGGTTACTTCGGCCACGGTCCGATCATGCATGAGAAGTGCTTCGAGGTGCCCTACCTCGAAGGGAAGATCCGCTGACCGTCCGCGCCCTTAAGCATTCACAACAACCAAGACTGACTCCCCCCTCCCTTCTAGACATGAGCAACAAAGGCTTTATTCTGTGGTTCACCGGCCTCTCCGGCGCCGGCAAGAGCACCCTCTCCCAGTACCTGACCCCCAAGTTGAAGGAACTAGGTGTTCCCGTTGAGGTCATGGACGGCGACGAAGTTCGAGAAAACCTCTCCAAAGGACTCGGGTTCTCCAAGGAGGACCGCGATACCAACATTCGCCGCATTGGCTACGTCGCCAACCTGCTCGCCCGCAACGGCGTGTGTGCGATGACCGCCGCGATCTCGCCCTACGCTTCGGTGCGCGACGAGTGTCGCAAGCTGGCCAACGCCGAGTTCATCGAGGTCTACGTCGAAGCTCCTCTGGCGGTTGTCGAAGAGCGCGACACCAAGGGGCTCTACAAGAAAGCCCGCGCCGGCGAGATCAAGAACTTCACCGGCATCTCAGATCCCTACGAGGCCCCGGAAAAAGCTGAAATCGTCGTCCATACAGGCGACGAGTCCATCGAGCAGTCCGGTGACAAGATCATCGACTACCTCCGCTCGAAGGGCCTGATCAGCTAACGGACCTGGGTTCGAGAGGCTCTGAGCTTCTGGCTTCGGCGCGCGATTCATCCTCGGATCGCGCGCCGACTTCTTTTCTGGCTCATTCGCTTGGGCTGGCGTGAGGTAACTTGCGAGGCACTTCCCCCGGCCAGAATCGATGATCCCCATGAGCCAAATCCCCTTCTCCACGCTCGCAAACTTCGCGCTTGCGATCGTCCTTGCGCTGCCCTTAGCGGCCTGCCGCGCGGGTGAGTCCACTCCCGCGACGGTGGCCTCGGTCACTTCGGAGGACCCGATGGCACCCTACGTGCTGGTCCTGGGTACGGCTCAGGACGGTGGTCTTCCGCAGATCGGCTGCGAACGCGATTGTTGCCGCGAGGCACGCCTCGATCCGGCCCGGCGACGGCTGGTCACGAGTCTGCTCCTCGTGAATCCGCGCAGCGGTCAGCGCTGGCTGCTCGACGCCTCTCCCGACCTGCCGGACCAGATCGAGCTCGCTCGCGACCATCCAGCGGACTACCTCATTCCACAAGTCGAAGACGGGCGTGGGCCCTTGTTTGACGGCGTGTTCTTGACCCACGGCCACTGGGGACACTACGGAGGGCTCGCATGGCTGGGGCGCGAATCCTACGGCGTGCGCGGGCAGAAACTGTTCACGACGGCCAGCATGGAGGAGTTCTTGACCCTCAACGGGCCGTGGTCGCTCACGGTGCGCACCGGTGGATTCGAGTTCGAGCGGCTGACGCCCGGCCGTTCGGTCGAGCTGGCTCCGGGTCTCGCGGTCGAGGTGGTGAACGTGCCCCATCGGGCAGAATTCAGCGACACACTAGGGATCACGATTCATGGGCCGGACCGTTCGTTGCTCTATCTACCCGACATCGACAAGTGGGAGCGTTGGTCCGTGCGAATCGAGGATTTGATCGCCGGCGTGGACGTGGCGTTGCTGGACGGTTCCTTCTTCGGTCCCGGAGAAATTCCAGGTCGCGACATGGCCGTAATTGCACATCCGTTCATCCGCGAGTCGATCGAACGTCTGAGCGAACTACCGGCGGTCGAGCGGGACAAGGTTCGCTTCACGCACCTCAATCACTCGAATCCAGCGGCCTCGGAAGGCAGCCCGGAGGCTTTGGAGGTTCTCGACTCAGGCTTTCACCTGGCGCGTGAACTGGAACGTCACGCCTTGTAGCGGCTCCTCCAATCCCGGCCTGGGAATCCGATCTGGCTGCGGAGGGGCGAGTTCACCTCGCCTTGAGCCGCCGCTGTTCTTTGCACGCCGCGCCGGCGGCCTTGGCGCGACCGGAGGCTTCCCGTGAGCCGATCCCTCGAATTTCTCTATCGAATTGCTTGTGGCCCCTGCACGAATCATCTCTTTGTGTCCGAGTCTCACCGAGCTGGTTTTCCAGCTCGGAAGCGGCGAGCGTCTGGTCGGCGTCACGAAGTTCTGCACCGAGCCCCAAGCGGGTGTGGCTGACCTCCCCCGGGTGGGAGGTACCAAAGATCCCAAGCTGCGGGCGATCACCGAGCTGGCTCCGGATCTCGTCCTGATGAACGAAGAGGAGAATCGTGCGGAAGACGCGGAGGCGTTGTCCGCGGCCGGCTTCGAAGTGTGGTCGAGTTTTCCGAAGACCCTGGACGACAGCGCTGACCTGATTCGGAGCTTAGGAGAGCGGCTCGGTCGCAGCCCCCAAGCCGAAGTTGCGGCCGAGCGGGTCGAGCGGGGCGTGGCCGAAGCCCGCGGGCGGGCAGCCGAGCTCCCTCCGGTCCATTTCGCCTGCTTGATCTGGCGCAAGCCCTGGATGGCGCTCGGTGCGAACACCTATGGAACGTCGGTGATCGAGGCGGCGGGTGGAGTCAACGTGTTCCGCGGGGGCGGTGGTTATCCGGAGTTTGACCTCGAGGAGCTGGAGCGGCTTGCTCCCGCACGGGTGCTGCTGCCCGACGAGCCGTTTCCGTTCCGCCCGAAGCACGCAGAGGAGCTGGCGGCCGGGACCGGATTGGCCAAGCAAACTTGGATGCTCTGCGACGGCCGCCCGCTGTTTTGGCACGGATCGCAAACCCTGGAAGGCCTCGAGCTGGCGGAGCGGTTTCTTCGCAACGGCTGAGCTCTGGGCTAGATAGAGCGTATTTCCAGTGGGCCCTCATCGAGCCCGCAGCTCAGCAAGCCACGGGTCAGCGCAGCCTTGACAATCGGAAGGCAGCGCCTCGCTTGCCAGGCGCCCACTTTCGAGTGAGGATGCCACCCCAAGCCCCGGTGGGCCCGCTCCAGACCTTGCTCCTCCACATGACGTTCCCCACGCCCCGGACGCTGGCCGTCCTCTTGGCCGCGCTCCTGTTTTCCGGACTCGCGCCATCCTGCGGCCCCACCCTACTTGGAGTCGCGATTGGCAGCGGAGGAGACAGCGATGGCGCACCCGGCCCCGTCCTCCCGAGCGCCCCGTCCCCGGCCAATGGGCTGGTCGATGTCGATCCGAACCTAGCCGACCTGTCGACTCCCGGACGCTTCACCTGGACGCCTTCGATCGAGGCGACGGCCCAGCGCTTGCGGCTCGCGACCTCGGTCGAGGGCCTTGTGGATTCCCCGATTGCGGACGCTGAGCTTGGAGCCGCCGTCGCTGAATTCGAGCCGCCGGCCCTGCAAGCTGAGACGGCCTATTTCTGGCGCGTTGACTCAACGATCGCTGGGGTCGACACCCTCGGCCCGACCTGGGAGTTCACGACTTCTTCTATCTCGACCAGCGAGGTCGAACCCAACGACTCGTTCGACGAAGCCAGCAATCTGCTGCTAGGTCAGTCGATCTCGGCTTCGGTCGCCGGTTCGGCCGAGCAGGATTGGTTCCGCGTGAACCTCGCGGCTGGCCGGACTTACGAAGCGCGCCTCGCTTGCTATGGCGTCGACCAAGCCACTTGGGAGTCAGCCGACTCGGCGCCGGAGTTCACTCTGTTCGACACGGATGGAGCTACCGCCTTGTTGCGTCACCGCGCCTTGGCCGAGTTTTCTTCCCTCGACGCGGCGTTCTACGATTTTTCGCCCGACCTCGATTTCCCGCGCTTCGCGGTCCCAGCCTCGGGGATTTATTTCTTTCGGGTGCGCGGAGTTTCGGCTTCGAGTCCGGCGGTGACCCCCCAGGCGGGGGGGGCTTACTTGCTGCGGGTCGCTGACGTCGGCGCGGTTACGCAGGACGAACTGGAGATCCAAGAAACCAATGCGCTAGGCGGGCAGTCCAACACCGACATCACCAACGCGGAGACATTGAACCTGATCCCCGACGCCACCAACCCGTTGATCTTGCGCGGGCGCGTGTCGGGCTTCCTCGGCTTGGAGTTAGACGCAGGCTCCGGGGGCGTCAGGCCTGACTTTGACTGGTATCAGTACCTCTTGCCCGTGGTGGGCGACCTCTACGAAGTTTCGGTCGAGATCAACGCGGCCAACAACGGCCTCTACCTTCCAGACGGCCCGGGTGGAATTGGCGACCTCTCGCTCAATATTTTTTGGTCTCGATCGTTCGGGGTTACGTCGTTTCAAACCAACGACCGAGGGAGCATTGGACCCAAGGATCCGGCCCTTTCCGAACTGGTGCTTCCGAGCATGAGCTTTCAACGGAATATCAGTATCGGTGTCGTGCATGACGAGGACATTTTTGCGGATCCGTTCAACTTCAACGAGTTGCCGACCAACTATTCCGAACTCGGCGTTCCCTACATCCTGGACATCGAGGTGGTTCGCCATCCGGTGGGTTCTGGTTTCGTGACCGAGGCCGAAATGGTCGGTGGCTCGACGAACGACACGGCAGCTGGAGCCGAGGCGCTTTCCTTCGGGGAGATTTTCCTGGGCAACCTTCGCGGGGGGGACGCGGACGAGACGGACTGGCTCTCGTTCGAGGTCGAATCAGGTCAACTGGCGCAGGTCCAGATTTGGAACCAGCGCAACGCGCTTGGCCTGGTCGGAGACGGAACCTCCGAGCCGGTTCTTGAGCTGTTCGAGATCTCCGATCCGGACTCCCCTCAAACGGTGAATGCGGCCAACAACACCAACGGAGCGTTTGACCCCGTGAACGTCAACGCGCGGCTTTTTGCGAGCGCCATCGTCCTGACTTCTGGGACCTACGGAATCCGGGTCGAAGACACCAATGCCGTCTCGAACGGGGACGGGCACCAGTACGCGGTAGCCGTCGATGCCCTGTTCACCACAGCGCCAGAATCCGAGGGCAACGACGCCATCGGCAGCGCCAATGAGTTCTCCGCTGATGAGACCGTTTCGGGTGTGCTGGACGGCGGGAGCCCCGACTCAGACTTCTATCGCTTTTCGGCGACTGCGGGTGAGTTCATCACGTTTGCCTGCTACAGCGGAACCGCAAGTCGCAACGTCTACGAGCCCGAGCGCGACGGATTCGGCTCCACAGCGGTACCTCGGCTGACCGTCCGCGATGGGGCTGGAGTGGCTCTGGCCAGCGTGACCAACAGCGGAGTCTCCTCCGGCGAGACGCTGACGAACCCTCTCGCGACTCTTGAGCTGCGGTTTGTGGCGGACGAGGACGCGGAGTTTTTCCTCGAGGTTTCAGACGGGGAAGAGAGCTTTGCTCCGGAGCGGACTTACGTGGTCGAGTTGACCCGCGAATAGGCTGCCATCTGGATCCAGCTCGGCGGGTTAGGGCCCGGCCCCAAGGGAGGCAGGACGGCGCGGCACCGAACCCCCGTTCGCACTCTTGTCTCCCATCGAGCAGCCGCGAGGGATTGCAACGGGAATGGCGCCGGAGCCAGCGGTCGCCGGGGACCCAGGGAGGGGATCGTCCTATCGGCAGCTCCTCCAAACGGTGGATCCCCCGGATCCCAGAGCCTCTCGAAGACGCTCCGGCGGACGGGACTCGACCCAGTGCTCATCCCGGGCATCGGGGATTCTCAGAAGCTAGGACTCTCGGTTGGATCTGTAGAATCTGGCCATGACCTCCCTTCGCAGTCTTTCTCGCGCGTCGCTCCTGGCTTCGCTGCCCTTGATCCTCTCCGCCTGCTTTTCCGGGCCGCGCAAGGCCGATCTGGGTGCGATTTACAACGACGCCGCCCAGGGTATTGGGGCCGAACGCACTCCGGTCGTCGTCTTGCCAGGGATCTTGGGCAGCAAGCTTGAGGATCCGGCTTCAGGCAGGCTCGTGTGGGGAGCGTTCATTCGTGGCGCCGTGGACGCCGATTACCCAGAGGGGGCCCGCATCGTGGCCCTACCCATGGAGGAAGGGGTTTCACTTAGCCAACTGAACGACAACGTGCGGGCTACGGGCGTCCTGGATAGCCTCGAGGTGGATCTTGCGCTGATCGCTCGCCTGCGCGTCGGAGCCTACGTGGACATTTTGCGCACTCTGGCGGCCGGCAAGTACCGCGACCGGGACCTCGCGCGCGGCGCCGGCATCGAATACAACAACGTTCACACCACGTGCTTCCAGTTCCCCTACGACTGGCGTCACGGCTGCAGCGATCAAGCGATCCTCCTGCACGAACGGATCAAGGCAGCCTCCAAGGCTGCCGTGGAGGCCAGGGGGCTTCCGGCTGGATCCACGGTCAAGCTCGACGTGCTCGCCCATTCGATGGGTGGACTGGTTCTGCGCTATTACCTCCGCTATGGCCCGACTCCGCTGCCCGAGGATGGCAGCCTTCCGCCGCTGACTTGGGAGGGCGCCAAGCTCATCCGTCGTGCAGTCTTCATCGGCACGCCGAACGGCGGTTCGACCGATTCGATGACCAGTCTGACCCAGGGGCTCGCGCCGGGGGTGTTCGCGCCCAACTACCGATCCCCGATTCTCGGCACCATGCCGTCGATCTATCAGCTCATTCCCCGCACTCGACACGGTCGTTTCGTGGACGCCGAAACGCGCGAGCCGATCGACCTCTTCGACGTCGCGACCTGGCAGCACTACGGCTGGGGGCTTGCGGATCCTGGCGAGATGAAAGTGCTGCGATGGTTGTTGCCCGATGCCGAGACCGATGAAGATCGCAAGCGCATTGCTTTAGATCACTTGGCCAAGTGTTTGGCTCGCGCGGAACAGTTCCATCGCGCGATCGACGTCCCAGCTACGCCGCCCCCTGGGCTTGAAATGGACCTGTTTGCCGGGGATGCGATCCCGACTCCGAACATTGTCGGCGTCACGAAGAAAGGAAAATTGAAGGTCCTCGAAAAGGCACCTGGCGACAACACGGTCACTCGCGCGAGCGCCCTGATGGACGAGCGTGTCGGGAGCGAATGGCGTCCACGCTTGGATTCGCCCGTTGAGTGGGATCGCATTCAATTTCTGGCGGAGGACCATTTAGGCCTCACCAAGTCGACCGAGTTCAGCGACAATCTGTTGTTCCTGCTGCTTGAGTCCCCGCTCCGCGATACGGTCGAAGCCGAGGCGCTGTGAGCTATCCGGATCCGGTGGTTAGGGGCAGACCTTCGCCACGAGATTCCGGGCCGATTCCTGCCTTGCCACGGGAAGCTAGAGGCTTGTGAAGAGAAGCTCGTTCGAACCAGAACGAAACGCGGGGCGAACGACTTTAGGTCGTTCGCCCCGCGCTAAGATCGGGAAAATCGGGTAGGCGTGTCAGGCGGTTCCACTGGTTTCGAAGCTTGCTTCGTGGGCTTCGAGCAGCAACTCGAATCCGCTTGAGAACCTTCCGTCGGGGCCGGGTACGTGAACCAGGCGCGGCGCATTCGGATCGAGTTCGCAGCCGAGCGAAGAAAGCTCTTCTTTGGCCAAGCGCAACCCGCGCTTGTTCTCGGCGATACGGGCGATAAGTCCAGCTCGAAAGGCCTCGTCGGGCCTGCGCGTCGAGCGGAGTTCTCGCGACAAGCATTTCAGAGCTTGTTCGCGCTCTTCGATTTCGCCCACGATGCTGTTCAGAAGGGGCCTTAGGCGTTCGGCGGAGGGTTGGTCATAGGATCGCTTCACTTTGGACTCCATGGTGTGGAGAGGTCGGACCTCAAGGGGCCGATGGGCGAGTAAGCCGCCCGCGAGGTCATCTACGAACGCGAACTTCTGTTGCGACTTCGGCGGAGATTCGGCCGGCGCGCGCGGTGTCCTCCGCAGAGGACGGTTCCAAAGCGGGCCAAACTGTTCGTGGCTCAGGACCCAGCCCCCACAAGCGAACGCGAAAATCGGGCTTTCTAGACGGACCGGGTGGGTCTCAGGTGCTTGGTGGCGGGAGACGACCTGAGCAGGAATCCGGCGGAGGGGAGGCCGGCAGCAGACCGCTAGAGCTTCGCCAGAGGACAACCTGGCCCTTGCTCGATTTTGGGTTCGAGAGGCGAATTCAGGGGCCTGCGCGATCCCCGGAGAGCCTGAAAGCCGGTGGCAGCGGGTCGATCGATCCCCGCCCATGGAGCAACGTGTGTGCGGTGATGTTCGGCGAAGGCGTACGTTTCTTAGGCTGCCGGCATGCTCCTCGGACTTCGCTTGTTGGTTCTTGGCGGGGCCGGTTCAGCTCTGCTGGTTGCTCCCGCGTCGGCTTAATTCTTGAACCAATCGATCTGGCTCGGTTTGGAGGAAGAGGGCTTTAGGCGGGATTATCCCCAGGACGCTGAGTCTTTCGTCGACCGAGCCGGCATCGTCGATACGCCGCCCTGGTGGCGGGCCGATTCGATCGATCCATTTCGGAATCGGATTTCGTTTGCGGGCGGCTCGGTGACTTCGCGGGAGTTGACCCTGGAGAACTCGATCCAGATTGGCGTGGATCTTGGACGGGGCGGCACGTTTCGGTTTCAGCAGATCGGGTCCGAGCATCAGACGGCCCGCTACCAGCGGTTTGCAGCCGGGCTCGACTTCGCGTTGGACACGCAGAGTGCGTTCCTTTTTCAACTGGAAGGCAACGCGGACAAGGCTCGCGCCGACGTATCGTTCGGCGCCGAGCTGTGGCGAACCGAGCGGTCCGCCCATCGACTGATGCTGACCTTGGTCGATTGGTCGGAAGGGAAGAGGGATTTGTTCGAGTACGACGCGGAACCCATCGGGTTGATGGAGGCGGGTTACCACGGCGATCCCGACGAGTTTCAGGTGGTTTACGACGTCAGCAGGCAGCTGCCGCTTGAGGAGCGCAGCTTGGTGGATGGGACGGTCTTCGAGTTGGAGCGGACCATCGCCCAGCTTGAGCTGCGGGTTCCGCTCACGGATCGAGACCGGCTGATCTTCAGCTTGGACGGCGAGCTGAACCGCAAGCGCAACCGCACGGTAGACCCTGGGTCGCCGGATGCAGAGGCGGGAGCGGTCGACCGTGGGCGGCTGCGCCGGCGGGAAGCGGGCCTATCCGGTCGCATGAGGATTCCTCTGAATGACAATTGGACCGTCGAACCCTACCTGCTGGCTAGCTACGTAGATTTGAGCGATGAAACCGGGGGAGTCGCCAACGGGGTCAAGACCGACGAATTTCAGGGCAGGATCGGCACGCCACTCCTCTACCGGTTCTCGGATCAAGCGTTCTTACGCATCGACCTTTCGCTCCAGCTCGATGAGCTTGCCTTCGGGGGCGGGGCGGTCCAGTCTCAGGCAACCTTTTAGCGCAGACTGAAAGGCGTCGACCTACGCTTGGCTCCGCGAATCCAGTTCGGGCTGCCGGGCGAAGTTCTCAACGATCCCCACCCAGGCTCCCCATGCTGTCTCTCGCCCTCGCCGCCCTCCTCGCTCCGGCCCCCGACCGGGAAGCGGCTGCCGAACTCATCGGGAAGGTTCTGGCCCAGGAACCTAGCTCGACTCTGGCCGAGGCGGCTCAGGCTGCGCTAGAGGAACTCGCCGGAACCCGATTGGGCGCGCGGCTTGAGGGTCGCATCGCTGCCGGCGACGGTCTGCGCAGCGCGCTGTCTGAGACCTTGGAAGAGTTGACCTTCAAGCCGACCCTGGAGGGAGACATGCCCGTGGGTTGGCCTGAGCCGACCGCCTTGGAGGAAATCGAGATCAAGCGCTATCCCGTCACGCGATTGGCGCGCGCCGAGATGAGCTCAAACAGTTACGGCCCGTTCATGAGCCTCTTCCGGCACATTAGCGAGCGTGACATTCCGATGACCGTCCCGGTGGAGATGGAGGTCGATGGAGACCGGGCCCAAGAAACCAGCATGGGTTTCCTCTATCAGGGGCCCGACGTTGGCGAGCTCGAAGAGGATGGAGCCGTCCAAGTCCTCGATCTGGACCCCTCGGTGTTCGTCAGCCTGGGTCAACGCGGCCGGACTTCCAGCTCGCGGATCGCGGCCGCCCTCGAAGAACTGCGGGCCTACGCGGGCGGTCGCGGCGACTTGGTCGCAACGGGCGCTGGGCGCGTCCTTGAGTACAACGGTCCCTCGGTGCGCGGCGCGCGCCGCTTCTTTGAGGTCCAACTAGCCGTGATCGACCTGAACGTAGTCACTTTCCAGACGGACGAAGACATTGCTCGCTGGCGCACGATCGACGACCGCGTGATGGGGGGCGTCTCCCAAAGCCGGCTTGTGGCGACCGGGGCAGGCACCGGGAGCTTCGAAGGCGTCATGAGTTTGGAAAGCAACGGCGGTTTTGCATCGGCACGTACGCTGCCGGGATCCTGGATCGCTGCGGGCACCGAGGCCCTCGCGCTTCGCGTCCGCGGCGACGATCAGACCTACCAGCTGCGGCTGCGCACCACGGAGGCTTTCGACGGATCGAGCTACGCCGCCTCGTTCACCGCGCCGGCTGGTGAATGGGCCGAAATCACCCTACCGATCGCAGACTTCCGCCCGACCTTCCGCGGGCGCGAGGTGCGCGCTGAGCCGCTGCTCCCCGAAAGCGTGAAAACCCTGGGGCTCCTGATTGCCGGCGGTCAAGAGGGCGAATTCGCCCTTGAGATCGACTGGATTCGAGCCGCAGGGCACCCAGAGGAAGCCGCTCTCAAGACGGCCTCGGATCGCTGATTCCACCCCATCGGCGCCTTCCTGGAAGACTTGGGCGAGTTGGTTGATCGGGAGCCGCTCGCATCTGTCCGGCGGGCCGCCGTCTCCGAGCGGGCGATTTGGTTGGCGCGAGACTCGCTTCTCAACAAGACCCCTTGGGAGTGCAGGGAGCTCCATCCAGACAGGCTGTCAGCGGTTCGAGAAGCTGCTCCCTGGATCCGCCATGAGCTCGAGGGAGTCCCAGGCTTGAGTCGGGATGAGTCGATCTCCGACTTGGTCAGCAAGTTCAAGTTCGCCGTGAGCACAGGAAAATTCGGAGAAGACCAAATCGCGGGAGCTCCGGCGCCGTTGTTGGGCGTGGACTGGACTTACCAGCCCTACGATCCCTGCCCCCTTTGCGGCATGGCGGCTCACAACGCTCACTACCGGGAATTTCAAGATTTCCTGCTCGACGAGAGATGACCAACCTAGACAAACAACGACGCCGGTTTCTGGCCTTGGCTTCCAGTTGGGCGGCCCTGGGCGCTCTTTACGGCTGTGAGGCCATTTTTGAGCCGCAGGGATCGGATTCGGAGGAAGGGGCTGAGCCCTCCGATTCCGAATCGAAGCCACCGCCCGTCGACGGAGAGGCTTGGCGGGTGCGCTTGCCTGAGGCGGCGGTCCGGGCCATGGGGGAGCGCGGGCAAGGGGCCTTGGCAATCGTGGTTCCCGAGGACGACGGCGAGCGAGTCCGCTTGGGCGAGCAATTGGAGGAGCTGCTCACCGCGTTCGAGTCTTTTCTGACCTACGAGAACGCCGGAAAGGACAACCGCTTGGCCGAGTGGTTCGCCGAGTTGGTGCCGGTCTGCGTGCGCGATTCGGCGGACCGTCCCCATCGAGAGGAGAACGTCATGGTCCTCGACGAACAGGGGAATCGGCTCTTTGGGACGCGGATCGAGTTCGGCGATTTCGAGGTGGCTATGGCCGGATGCAAGGAACTCATCGAGCGGGAGCCGTTCGCCTCCTGGCGAGCCAGCCAGGTGAGCGATGAGGAGCTGACTCGCGCGGTCGAAGTGCTCCACCTTGAGTCGAGCTTCGAGGGCTTCGCGGATCGTGAACGGCAGGCGGTGGTGCGACGCGCTATGCCCCGGCTCCGCACGCTGTTCGAGGAGGGGGAGCTCAACGGCCTGCGTTCGAACTTGAACGGGTACTTGAGCCGTGCGGCAGCCGGCGTGGAAGAGAGCCGTGGTGCGCCCGCGCTGGTGCTCGGGGTGGCGTGGAGGTACCAGCACTACGACCCTTGCCCGCCGTGCGGAATCATGTACCACGCCGCGTCGGTCCGCAAGTTTCAGGACTGGCTGCTCGAGGACTGACTTGGACCAAATTCGTCCTGGCTGCGGAATTCCGCTGCATCCCGACCGGGCCTACCTCGAGCGCATTCGGCCGATCCTGGAAACGGGCGTCGACTTCGTGGAACTCTCCCCGGAAGCTCTTTGGACGGTGGAGGGTGGTTCGCGCGAGGCGCGTGAGTTCTTTTTGGAGCTTCGGGAACAGCGTCGATTCGAGTTTGTTGCGCATGCGCTGACCTACTCGGTGGGAACTGAACCGATCGCGGGCGACGGGCGACAGGCCCGCTGGCTTGAGCGCTTTGCAGAGGACCAGGCGGAATTTGAGTTCGCGTGGGCCAGTGTTCACCTGGGGTTTGCGGCCCACGGGGAACAGCACGTGGCGCTGCCCCTTCCGCTGCCGAATTCGCAGGAAGCCGCCGCAGTGGTCGCCGCAAACTTGCGGCGTTTGGGCGAAGTGGTTCCGAAGGCGGCGTTCGAAAACTGGGCTGGACTCTTCTCGCTGGATGACGCTCTCCGAGACGGGCTGTTCTTCCGATCGATCTGCGACCAGAGCGGGGGAGCGCTGCTGCTGGATCTACACAACGTGTACACCCACGCGAGGAACGCGGGCATCGACCCGGATGAATATCTGGATGGAATCGTGCTCGACGATGTCCTCGAGATTCATCTATCGGGCGGCTCGGAGAGCGACCCGCGTTGGCTGGCCTCGGGCCGGTCGATGCGTTTGGACAGCCACGATGGCGCGGTCCCCGAGTGGGTTTGGGAAGCGGCAGGGCGTGTCGTTCCGCGCTGCCCAAACCTGCGCTGCGTGTTGCTGGAACGGATCCCAGAGAGTCTGCGCGACGAACACGTGCCCGCGTTCTTGGCAGAATTTGACCGGTTGCGGGGGCTGCTTTGCTGAGCGATGTTCAGCGGCATTTGCTTGCTGCCCTGCGCGATCGCGATCCCGCCACGGCGCTGCGCAAATCGGCCTGCAACGACCCACGGTTGTCGCTGAAGGAGCGGTACACACTGCTTGGGCTCGACGGCGACGGCCTGCGGCTGACCCGGCGAGTGATCCGCAAGCTTCGCTTCGACCGCTTGTTCTCGGACCCAAGGATCGTTGAGTTCGCGCGCCGGGATGCGGAGGCTTTTCGCGAGGTGTTTCGGCGCTACGACCGGGAAGTTCCGCCGAGCTCGCTGCAGCCCGAGGAAGAGGTGGCGGCTTTCCGGGCCTTCCAGGAGCGCGGCTAGCGGCGCAAGGCGGCGAGGCTTTCGTCCGCGATCAGATGCGCAGCGGCGGACCAGCCGCTGCGGGCGGCGCCTTCCACGCGAGCGCCATGGCACCAATCGCCGGCCAGGGCGATGCGGGACTGGGGGTCGTAGAGCGAGCCCTCGGTGAGCGGGGAATCGGGGAGCGAATAGCGCCAGCGGTGGGCGACGGCGTGGACGGGAGCGGGCAGTTGGGTGCCGGCCCGGTCCGCAAAGGCTTTGGTGAGCGACTCGATGACCAGCTCGGGCGTCGCGTTCCAGTAGTCGAGGGTCCAGTCCGGACCGGCGTGCAGGACCCAGGCTTCAGCGCTAGGGCGCCCCGGCTTGCTTGAATTGCGTGCGACCCAGGAAAGCGGGGAGGCGTCGACGAAGGCTCCATCGAACGGGACGCGGAGCGCTCGATCGAAGCCAAGCATGACCGACCAGCAGGGTTGCATGGAGACCGAACGAACCTCCCCGGCGAGGGTCGTGACTTCGCCGAGCAGGGCATGGACTTGACCGGCGGGTAGCGTGCAAACGAGGCCGGCGTACTGGCCGAGGGAGATTCCTTCGCTGAACAGGAACAGATCCTGTCCGTTGCGCTGGACCGAGTCGACTTGGACGCCGCAGTCCACGTCCAAGTTGCTAGCCAGGTGGCGAGCGAAGGAGCTCATCGTGGGAACTCCGACGAACCGCTCGGTTTCACTGGTCAGCTTTTCAGGACCGGCGGCTCCGAGCCTCACGATTTCGCCGTGCCAGGGTTCGACGACGCCGAGTTCGCGCGCGGAGGCGATCAGTTTGGAAAACCGGTCGTCGCGAACGGTGAAGTACTGGGCCCCGTGGTCGAAGGTGAAGTCGTGGGTGCGACGCGAGGAGGTTCGGCCGCCGACTCCACGGCTCTTTTCGAAGAGCTTGACGCGGAAACCAGCGTGTTTCAGGTCGCGGGCGGCGGCGAGTCCGGCGAGGCCTGCGCCGATCACCGCGATTCGACTGGGCGGTTCGAAGTCGAGCTGTTCGGGGTGGTCGGCAGTCATGGCACGGGGGCAGGCGGGTTGGGGCCGGGCACTCTAGGCTGCTGCCTCCGCCATTCGCGCCTCGAACTTCTCGCGATTCGCCTCCATCCCGGTTCTTGCGAGGCCCAACTGTTGCGAGGCCAGTTCTTGCGAGATCCCGACCTCAGGTCGAACGGCCTTCGGGAACTTGGGCCGGAACTTGCACGCTGGGTTGCTCGGGGCCGGTCCAATTCTGAAGATGCCTAGCGATCTGCCCGGAATTGAAGGGCTTGGTAATCAACTCGTCGAGCCCAGCTTCCTGGCAGGCCTCGCGATCACCAGGGAAGACGCTGGCGGTCAAGGCGAGCACCGGCGTGCGCGGGCCTTTGCGCTCCAATTCTTCGTTTCGGATGCGACGGGTGGCCTCGAATCCGTCCAAGCCAGGCATGTGGCAATCCATCAGGACTGCATCGAACTGGCCTTCGCGCCAGCGCTCGACGGCTTCGAACCCATCGACAGCTACGACCACCTCGCAACCGAGGCCTTCGAGTTGGCGCCGAGAAACCAGCGCGTTGGTCGGGTCATCTTCGGCCACCAAGAGCCGCAAGTTCAGCTGGCTCGGAAGCGCGGCAAGGGGTTCGGGGGTTGGTTCGTGAACGATCCGGGTCGGCAGCTCGAGCTGGAACGTGGTGCCGATGCCAAGCTCGCTTGAGGCGGTTAGGTCGCCGCCGGCGAGCCGCGCAAGGCTACGTGCGATCGGCAGTCCCAGGCCGCTGCCCCCATAGACGTTCGAGGTTTCGGCGCTGGCTTGCTCGAAGAGCTCGAAGACGGCCTTGAGCCGATTCGGTGGGATCCCGGCCCCGGTGTCCCGGACTTCGATGGTGAGCTGCAGATGATCTTCGTCAGGCGACTCGCCTTTTATCGAGACCGCGACTAGGCCACTCCCGGTGAACTTCACCGCATTTCCGACCACATTCAAGAGGATTTGGCGCGTGCGAACCGGATCGAGCTGAACGTGCGAAGGAAGTCCATCTGCGATTTCGAGCACGAGTTCGAGTCCCTTGTCTGCTGCGCGCGGGCGCAGCACCTCGAGGACGTCGCTAGCCAGTTCGCGTAGATCGACCGGGCGCGAAATGAGCTGCACCTTGCCGGCTTCGAGCTTCGAGGAGTCCAGAATGTCGTCCACGATGGTGTGGAGATGTTCGCCGCAGCGCCGCACCAAGCCGGTCAGCTCGCGTTGCTTCTCGCTCAGCTCGCCTTCTCCCAGGATCTCGGTCACCCCGAGCATTCCGTGCAAGGGCGTGCGGATTTCGTGGCTCATACGGGCCAGGAATTCGCCGCGGGCTTTCGAAGCCTGCTCGATCTTGAGGTTCGAGCGTGTGAGGGCGGCTGCGTGCTCGCTGAGCTTCTTGGCCTGCTGGCGGCGGACCCGCTGGGTCGTCCGAAGATTGCAAGCGATCAGAACCCACAGGGTCACCAGAAGGGGGACTCCGCTGGACAGCAGCATGTTCTGTCGCGCGCTGGCCGTTCGCTCACGACTCAAGAGCTCATCGGTTCTCGCCCGCATGGCATCCAGGAAGCGCTTCATGCCCACGCCGTAGATGGCCTTGTCTTGGGCGTATTCCGGGCTGTCAAGAAGCTCACGGGCTTTGGTGGCCTGTCCCTCCGCGATCAGCTCGAAGGCGGCCGTCTCGGCGGCGATCAGCCGGTTGTTGGCGGCATCGGTTTGGGCCGTGCCGGCCAGTTCCTCCGCACCGGGGGCGAGTTGGCTGGCTACCTCAAGGGCCGCGTCCAGCATGACCACGTGTTCGTCGTACCGAACCTTCCAAGCCAGGTCGCCGGTGGTTGAAGCCACTCGGGCGGACATGGTGAGAACCTCGTCCAGATGGATGATCTCGCCGCAAACCCGCTCGATGAGCAGTTCCCGCTCCGCCAGCTGCCCCAACAGAGCTGCCGTACCCCAGGAAGATCGAATCAGGAGCCCGAGCAAGCCCGCGGTCAACCCGACGGCCGCCCACAGGGAAAGCTGCGGGAGCCGATCGCTGAGTAGGTTGTTGGGTTTCTGAGCCATGCAAGAAAGGGCGCCGTGGCGCGACCCGGCGGGGTTTCCCTGGAGAAAATTCGACTTCCAACCCCACCGGCCTTCAGTTCACTTGGGGAATCCCTAGGTAGGCGCTAGACCCGCGAGGCTGGCGAGAATTGCATTCCGGCCGAGGGAGACCGCCGGGGCCTAGGCCAGGAGGTCTGAATCGGTAGCCGAGGAGCGCGGATCCGGGTGCCGTTCGGGGGGGTAGGCTGTAGGGCCGATCGCCCGTCGCCAAGGTCTCCTCGAGAGAGGGCCGGCGGCCCCTCCCGAACCGCTTTCCATGCCTCATCGGAGCCCGAGCCTCCGCCCGGCCCTCTGGGCCGTGCCCCTGGCCGTCGTCCTCTCTGGAACCGCCACCGCTGGCGTCCCGCTCAACCCCGCCTACATCGGGCCAGGAGCAGGATTTGCTGCGGCTGGATCGGCCCTAGTGCTGGTTGGCACCTTCGCCCTCGCCTTCGGCATCGTGGCGATCTGGCCGATCAAAGCGGCCATTCGCAAGCTGCGGATGCGGGGTTTGACGAAGCCCAAGGTCAAGCGTTGCGTCGTGATCGGCCTGGACGGCTTCGATCCCGAGCTGGCTCGCAAATTTGCGGCCGGTGGAAAGATGCCGAATTTCGCAGCCCTTGAAGCCGAAGGCTGCTTCGAAAAGCTGGACACCGCCTATCCCTCGATCTCTCCGGTTTCATGGTCGAGCTTTGCCACGGGCGTGGACGCCTCGCGTCACAACATCTACGACTTCCTCACTCGGGACCCCTGCACGTATATGCCGGCGTTGTCCTCCACGGATGTCCGGACCGTGCCTCGCACGCTGAACCTTGGCCTCGCCAAGATCCCGATCGGCAAGAAGGTCGTGACGCGCCTGCTGCAGAAGAGCCAGCCGTTTTGGAAACTGCTCGGCGACAAATACGTGTGGTCATCGATCATCCGCGTGCCGATCACCTTTCCAGCCCAGAAATTCAAGAACGGCACGCTTCTGTCGGGTATGTGTGTTCCCGATCTACAGGGAACTCAAGGGTCGTTCAGCTTCTACTCGACTAAGTCACGCCAAGGCGGGCACATCGGCGGACAGCAGTATCAGATTCGCCTGAAGGACGGGGTGGTGCAATCGAATCTGACCGGTCCCGGCGGCAGCGATGGCAGCCCGATGAAGTGCCCGTTCAAGGCCGAATTCAACGTCAAGACCCAAAAGGCCACGATCACCGTCGGCGACGAAAAGCACACGGTTGGCGTACGCGAGTACACCCCCTGGGTACACATCCCGTTCAAGGGCGTGAACGGCATCGGCCGTTTCTACATCCAGACCTGGGAAGAAAAAGACGGACAGCTCGAGAACGTCGAGATCTACGTCACGCCGATCAACATCGATCCGGAAAACCCGGCGATGCCGATCAGCCACCCGCTGGTCTACTCGATCTATTTGGCCAAGCTACACGGACCGTTTGCGACCCTCGGGCTCGCCGAGGACACCTGGGCCCTGAACGAACGGGTCATCGACGAAGAGGCTTTCCTCAAGCAGTCCTGGCTGATCTTCGAGGAACGCAAGAAACAGCTATGGGACGTGCTCGAGAAGACCAAGAAGGGGTTCGTCACGGTCGTGTTCGACACGACCGACCGCATCAGCCACATGTTCTACCGGTACCTCGACCCAAGCCACCCGGCGAACGAAGGCAAGGACACCGAGAAGCACAAGGACACGATCGAGAAGCTCTATCACAAGATGGATGACTTCCTCGGTGAGATCCGCGCCAAGCTCGGCGACCAGAAGGACACTGTTTTGATGGTCATCTCGGACCATGGCTTCTGCAACTTCCGCCGCGGGGTCAACCTGAACGCGTGGTTGCGCGACGAGGGTTATCTGTTCCTGAAGGACGATGCGGAGACCTCCGGAGACTGGTTCGCCAACGTCGACTGGGATCGCACCCGCGCTTTTACGCTCGGTCTGACCGGCATCTTCATCAACCGCAAGGGACGTGAAGCGAAGGGCATGGTCGAACCCGGTGCCGAGCTGGACAGCCTGTGCCGCGAGATCGCGGGCAAACTCGAGGCTTTGAAGGATCCCGCGACCGGCAAGAGCGCGGTCATGGAGGCGTTCTTGACCAAGGAGATCCACAAGGGACCCTACGCGGACCTCGCACCTGAAATCCTGGTCGGTTATCAGCGCGGCTACCGCCACTCTTGGGATTGTGCGACGGGCGCGGTGACCAAAGAGACCTTCACCGACAACACCAAGTCCTGGTCGGGCGACCACTGCGTCGATCCGCGCCTGGTGCCCGGCGTGTTCTGGTGCAACCGCAAGATCAACACCAACAAGCCGAGCATCCTGGACATCGCTCCAACCGTCCTCGATCTCTTCGGCGTGGCCATCCCCAAGTACATGCAGGGTTCACAACTGTTCGGTCCGGCGGGCACTCCCCAGCGTCCGGTGCCGGACTACAAGACCCAGCCGCTGCCTGCCCCTGAGAAGGAGCTTGTCTCTTGAATTTCGTTTCCTCGCTCGGCACGGCCGGCCTAGCCGGCGCTCTAGTGACCGGTGCTTTGCTCTCTCCGCGGGTCGTGCATGCACCTAGCAGCTCGATCCGGGCTGCAGCTCCCGTGCCTTCTGTGGCCAAGGAGTCCGAGCACCCCCGGCTCGTGGTGCTCGGCATCGACGGCATGGATCCCGAGATCTTGGCCGGTGTGATCGAGCGGCATCCGGAGCGGACGCCGAATCTGCAGTGGCTCATCGAGCAAGGTGGAGGCATCCACTCCTTGCGCACGGCCAACCCGCCTCAGAGCCCCGTGGCCTGGACCAACTTCATCACCGGGCGCGATCCCGGCGGACACGGGATCTACGACTTCATTCATCGGGACAAGGGCACGCGCCTCATGGCGGCGTCTACGACGGCTGCCGGTCCGGGCAAGTTCTTCGGACTGCTTCCCGGCGACGAAGTTTCCAACCGCTCGGGCGTGACCTTCTGGGAAGTGCTAGCTGATGCCGGGGTCCCCGCCGACATCTGGCGCATGCCGATCAACTTCCCCGTAGCTCCTTCCAACGGCGTTTCGTTCCCGGGGATGATGACTCCGGCGGTCGACTCGGCGTACGGCGAGGCCAGCCTTTACACAACCGACCCCTTGGTTCGGTCGCAGGTTCCGATCGAGAAAGCCGACAAGGTGATCGATGACCTGATCGAGATCGATGGCGTGATCGAGACGCGGGTTCTCGGCCCGGACAAAGGCCACGGCGAGCATGCCGAGGCCGAAATTACGGTCTACTTGGATGACGACAAGCAGGGCGCGGTGATCGCCACCGCGACCAAGCGCCTGCCCCTAAAAGTCGGCGAGTGGAGCGATTTTGCGAGCGTGAAATTCAAGCTCGGCTTTGCTTCGTCCATCTCCGGCGTCGTTCGCTTTTACCTGCGTTCGATCGAGCCTAAGTTCGAGATGATCGCCTCGCCGGTGAACATCGATCCGGTGGCACCGGCTATGCCGGTTTCGCAGCCGGAGGACGCGGCTGCCGAGCTCGCCGAAGCGATCGGCACCTATTACACGCAAGGCATGGCCGAGGACGTAGGCTCGTTCAAGGACGAGATGATCACGCCCGAGGAATTCCTCGAACAGTCCACGCTGGTCTACACCGAGCGTCAGCGGATGATGGACTACGCGCTGGATCGCTACTTGGCGAAGTCGGAAGGCGGGATGCTGTTCTTCTACTTCTCCACGGTCGACCTGATGAGCCACATGATGTGGCGCTTTGCCGACCCGGAGCACCCGGACCATCCCGCGGAATATGCGGATCGCTCGACTGCTGAGTGGATGGAGCGCCAGGACGCCGTGTTCGGCGAAGTGCTCGACGACATCTACCTGCGCGTGGAACCCGTGCTGGCCGAGTTGCGCGCCCGAATGGACGCGGACGGCGAGCCCTGGGAGCTGATCCTGATGAGCGACCACGGCTTCGCGCCCTACTATCGCGAGTTCGCGCTAAACACCTGGTTGGTTGAAAACGGCTACCTGGTCCTTCAAGAGGGTCAGGAGCGTGAGCAAAAAGCCCAGCAGGTTTCGCGTTCGGCCCAGGTGTCGATCTCGACGCCCGGCGTGGTGGACTGGTCCAAAACCCGCGCCTACGGCATGGGCTTCAACGGCCTTTACTTGAACCTGACCGGCCGTGAGACCGACGACCCGCGGACCCAGGACGCCGACGAGGGCGGCATCGTGACGGACTCTGAGAAGGACGCGCTGCTAGCCGAATTGAAGGCCAAGCTCGAGGCCTTCCGCGACCCCGATACCGGCAGCCAGATCATTCTGCGGGCGGCGATCGCCACCGAGGAGTACGTCGGCACCGAGCGCATCGGCGACGCTCCGGACATCCTGGTGGGCTACGCTTCGGGGTACGACAACTCCGATGCGGCTTCTGTGGGCCGGATTCCAAAGAACGTGGTCCAGGACAACTTGGGTTACACCTTCAATGGCAGCCACTTGATGGCTCCGGAGGAGGTCGCCGGCATCTTGCTCTCCACGCGACCCCCGCTCGACGGAGCCCACGGCCTCGAGGACCTCACCGTCGCGGTGCTGGCCCACTACGGGCTGGCTCCGGTGGACGGCATGATCGGCTCGCCTGTTTTTGAGGCGAAGCCCTAGTCGCTCGCTCGTCTTTCACATCTCTCCCGACTCTCTAGAACTCAACAGGTACCCGTCATGTTCGGTGGTGGAAACAAAATCAAGCTCGAGAAGGAACTCATCGAGCGCGCCAAGCAGGTCGCCGAGGTGGCCGGCTACGCTTCGGCCGAAGAATTCATCTCTCACATCGTCGAGCGCGAGCTCGCCCAATTCGAAGGGGATACCTCCGACGAAGACATCACTGAGAAGCTGCGCGGTCTCGGCTACATCAGCTGACCCGCAGCCTGGCTGCTTTTTCGCCTCGGCCGGCTCGTTCGAGCCGGCCTAACCCGCACCACTAGCTCCTCACCGGTTCCCTCGCCGGTATTCTCCCCCCCGTGAACGCCATCAATCGCGCCGCGACGACGGTCTTTGACCTGCTCGTCAAGCCGTTCAGTGCCCTCGGCCCCGAGCTCACGATCGTGATCTTGAGTGGCCTGTTCGGCATCATCGCGCTCATCCTGTTCAAGTTCATCTCGTTCCAGAAGGGCATCAAGGCCACCAAGGACAAGATCAAGGCCGGGATGATCGAGATTCGTATCTACCAGAATGATCTGGGGATCGTCTCGAAGGCAGTTGGCAAGGTTTTGGGACGCAACTTCCAATACATGGGGCTGAACATTCTCCCGTTCATCCCGCTGTCGATTCCGTTCGTGCTGGCGCTAGCCCAGCTGGTTTGTCGGTTCGGGTTCGCGCCGATTCCCGAGTGGGAAGAGCACCGCGAATGGCTGCCCGGTCGTGGAACCGTGATCGAGGTGGCCATGGAAGAAGGTGAGGAGGCAGCGATCGCAGATCTCGAAATTCGGCTGCCAGACACTCTTGAAGTGAAGCAGCCTCTGTTGCGGAACTCCGGAGCAGGACTCGGCTGGATCGAGGTCGTGGCCACCGGCAGCGGGGACGAGACCATCGAATTCGTGTTCCCCGACGGTTCGACCGATACCAAGCGCATCGTGACCGGAGACGGTCCCATGCCGAAGTTGATGGCGGGCGAACGGGTGAGCAACTTCTGGAAGCAGTGGCTGTGGCCAGCTGAGCCAAGCTTCGACAACACGGGGATCGACGAGGTGAAGTTCACCTACCCGGACCGCGAGCTGCGTTGGATGCCCGACGGTGTGATTGGGGTCCTGCTCGCCTTTGTCGTGGCCTCCATGGCTTTCGGCATTCTGATTCTCAAGCCCCTAGGCATTTCCATCTAGCCCGAGTGCGCTGGGGAGCGCGACGCTCCCCGCGGCCCGCTCGGCACGCTGACCCGTAGAGGTTCCCAACAGGACCAACATGTACTCAGGTGCAATCGAACGAGCGCTCGAAGTTTGTCTCTGCGCTCATTCCGGCCAATTCCGCCGGGGTTCGCCCGAGACGCCGTACTCCATCCATCCGATCAGCTTGGCTTTGCTCGCCTGCCAGCTGGGCGAATCTGAGGTCGTCGTCCAAGCCGCGCTGCTCCATGACGTGGTCGAAGACTGCGACGGTTGGGAGCCCGCACGAATCGAGTCCGAGTTCGGCACCGAGGTCGCTGAAATCGTCGCTGAGCTGACCGAGGACAAGACCAAGACCTGGGAGCAACGCAAGCAGGCGGGCATCGACAAGGTCGCAGGCTTCTCCGAGCCGGCCGTTCGGGTCAAGTCGCTCGACAAGTTGCACAACCTCAGCCGCCTGGCCGACCAGCTGGAGGCGGCACCCGACGCAGCTGTTGTTTGGGCCATGTTCCGGGGCGGACGCGACCGAACCCTGGCGATGTCACGAGCGCTCGTCGAACAGCTCGCCGGCCGAGTGGGACCGGAAATGGCGAACGCTCTTAGGAAGGCGCTCGCCCGTGTCGAGGCGGTGGCCTAAGGAGACGGTGGCTTAAGGAGACGGTGGCTTAAGGAGACGGTGGCCTAAGGAGGCGGTGGCCTAAGGACGCCGCGGATCCGTCAGTCCGTCCGCGGAAAGGCCGGCTCAAGAACTTCGTCCAACTCCGGCGCAAGATCCACGCTAGCGAGCTCGGTTGCGTCGATTTTGGTTCGCGCCCAGCTTCCAAGTTCGTGGACCAGCTTTTCCCGAGCTTCGCCCGGAGCGTGCCGCCGAAGCAGGGCTGCCGTCCGCGTCAGAACCTCGCGATAGCCAGGAAGCGGATCGGGAGGCCAATTTAGGGCACGCCGAACGCCCTGGAGCGGGCTGCGGCTTCGGGCATGGATGCGTTGTGTGATCTCGTCAGCGGCCCAGCCGCGCCATTCCCCGGCGGAGGACTTGAGGTTGGGCCCGAGAACTGGCGCGACGTCGTAGCGCCAGGTTCGTTCGATTTCCTCGTCGAGGAGTCCGGCTTCGACGCAGATCAGTGCCGTGGCGGGAAGTTGGTGGCGGGTTTCGGTGTCGAGGAAGTGCTCGGACATCGAGAGCCAGATCGGTCGCAGGGTGACCAAGTCGCGTCGTTCCAAAGGGAAGTTGGATCGGGTGCCTTAAAGGAGTCCAGCCGTTTTCGCAGCAGCGATCACGCGTTCCGTATCGGCTGGACGGCAGATCATCAACTCGCCGTTGCGCGGGTCGGGCAAGTTGTAGCGCTGGGCGCTACCGTCGAGCCGCGACACGTGCCAGCCCAGCGAGCGTGCGATGACCTCGGGGGCGCAGGTATCCCATTCCTTGAGCCCGTTCTTGTGCAGGTACACATCGGCTTCTCCGAGTAGCAAGCGACTGGCTTTGTAGCCCACGCTGCCGCAGCGAACGACTTCGGCGTCCAGTTCGGAGACGAATCGTTCCATCCAGTCCGGCGTGTGGCTGCGCGAGCAGACGACGCGCAGTTTGGATGGGCTGGCCGTTTGTCCGCTCTCGAGCGGGCGGTCGAGACCGACCGAGCCGTAGCGTTCGCGGCCTTCCAAGCTTACGCCCCACAGAAGGGCCCCAAGACTCGGCAGCGCGACCGAGCCGAGGGCGGGCTGCCCGTCGACCGTTAGCGCCACGTGGACGGCCCAGTCTTCGCGGCCGGTGCGAAATTCCTTGGTCCCGTCGAGTGGATCGACGATCCAAGTGCGGTGGCGTTCGAGTCGCTCGGGAGTATCGACGGTTTCTTCGGAGAGGATTCCGTCTTCGGGGTAGCGTCCACGAAGGTAACCCTGGAGCAGGCCGTCGGCCGCTTGGTCGCCTACATCGCCGACGATCTTCTCTTCGGTCCAGCGTCCAGACTCGCGCAGGCCGAGCGAGCGCTGGCCGGCCTCGGTGGCAATTTGATTCGCGAACTCTAGGTCGCGTGCGATTTCGGAGTCGGTGGGGGCGTGGCTCAATGGACTTGGCGCGGCTGGGGGGAAGGGAGAGCCGGTCGAGTGCCGGCGATGCAGAGGAGTCCGGGAGGGTCCTTCTGCCACGGGCTGCTAGGGCTTTTGGGTTGGCCCGGACCAGGCGGACATGCCGCCATCGAGATTCATCAGCGAACTGAAACCCTGGGTGGACAGGAACTCGCAAGCTGCCGAAGAACGACCTCCGACTGCGCAGTAGATCAGCATCGGCTTGCCGTCCGTGGGGAGTTCGTCGAGCCGCCCTTCGAGCTGATCGATAGGAATTTGCAAGGCTCCAGGAACGATCCCCGCGGCGGTTTCCTGGGGCGTGCGAACGTCGAGGAGGTGAAGGCCGCCCTTTTCGACGAGTTGCTTGCCTTCCTCTGGGGTTACGTCTCGCCACAGGCGTCCCTCTTCGATTTGTTCCGCGTCCACAGACTCTCCCGCAGCGACGCGGGCGAGCAGCTGGCGCAGTTTTCCGTTCTCTTCCTGGATCTCGTTTGCCAGGTTCTCGATGCGACGGCGCGCGTCGGTGCGCAGTTCTTCGAGGTCTGAGCTGGAAGCAACCTTGCCGCGCGCCAAGACGAGGACGAGGGCGAGGAGGGCAATCGAGAGGGCGATCAATTCCATGGGGTGAGAATTAGGTTCGGCGAGTGCGGATCAGGCCGACGGACGCAGTGAATGCATGGAGGAAGTTGTGGCCGTCGATCGGACCGATCTCGCCCATGGCGAACAGGCCGGCGACGGGCAAGTCCGTGGAGAGCTCGCGCGCCAGCCACAGCGAATCGTGGTGAGGCTCGGCGAATAGCTGGCTGCCGCGGCCGTTGCAAGTCAGCAGCAGCGCGCCCGTGGAATCGGCCTCGAAGTGCTCGGCCTCCTCGGCCAGCAAGGAACGCAGGTCTTCGGTGGCCGAAGCCGCGTCGCGCACGAGGAACTGTACGGTTTGCCCGCGCCGGGGTTCGTCGGCGACCACCACGCTGCGGTCTCCGCGGGCGACGCCGAGAACTCCGCGGGCCAAGAAGTCTCCACGCTCGAACGACTCCTTGCGGGCGTCGACGGCGAGGCCCAGGAACGGACCCTGCTGGAGCAGCTCGCGATCCCCGTCGGGGATCTGCGTCAGGGTTTCGCTGAGCACGTCCAGCGCGCTGCGGCCGGCTAGTTCAAGGATCCGGTTCTCGACGACCTTGGTGACGACCCACGGCTCACCGACCGGGCGGCAGCCTTGACTGACCACGGGAGCGATTTCGTGGGGGCCTTCGAGCGCTAGGCCAACCGCGCCGTCGCCGTAGACTTCGTCGTCGAGCAGCAGGAGGTTCTGCCCCGGACCGTGGCCACCGCTGGCCATCGCGCCGACCGCCGTCACACCGGGCCAGTCGCGGTCAAAGCGCTCGAGAAACAGCTCGGCGGCAAAGCTGAAGGGCTCGCCGAAGACCAAGGCGCTGGCCAGGGACGGGTCGAGAATGGTCGGGCCTCCGTCGATTTCTAGGTCGCCGTCGGAGTCCGCGACCGTGACGGCACGGAAGGCACGCAATTCGGTTGCCGGGAGGCAGGCCGCCAGAATCGACAGTCCGGGCTCGCCCTCGGCCTCGCGGCTCGGCCCGATGACGGCTTCGGCGGTACACCCGATCAAATGCCGGGCTCCGGTGGCGCCCCGCAGACGCCGGCCGAGGCCTTCCAGGGCGGCCCCGTGATGGTGGGTCACAAAGACCACGAGCAAGTCGGGGGTGGCGCCGCCGAGCGTGGATTGGAGGGCTTCCAGGACCTCGCTCTCGGCGCTGCCCGAGGTGGGGTGCACCGAAAGCGCACTAGCGAATGTCGGCGCGGCCATCCCCCTATCCTCGCGGCAGTTTTCGGGCTTGCAAGCCCGCAGGCCTCGGGATCGGGGGCCAGGGGTCGTTCTGAGCCTTGTCTAGGATCGCCCGCCCGCATAACTCCCGCGGGCCTGAGCGCCTACAGGGCTCCCGGGAAGGTAAATTGAGGGGCCGTCTTCCGGGAGAAGAACTCAAGCCGGACCCCCCGCCAAGGGGCTCGGGCTGGGCCGATGAGCCCTGCCGAGGACCTGGTTCTTCATCGCCCCCCCAAGCCTCTCCCCGCCTGCTTCACGAGTCGACTGCTCCCGCGGTCTGCTCCTCTTTGCAAGGCCGTCCCATGACTGGACCCGTGAACTCTCCGCAACCTGAGAACCCCGCTCCGGAGCTACCGCTTCAGCAGCAAGAGAACGTTGTGATCCGCCTGGCCGGTGATTCCGGCGACGGAATGCAGATCACGGGCAACCAGTTCACGTCGACTTCGGCGGTGGTGGGCAATGACCTGGCCACGTTGCCGGACTTCCCGGCGGAGATCCGTGCGCCAGCCGGGACGCGCCCGGGAGTTTCCGGATTCCAGCTGCGGTTTTCTTCTAACGACATCCACACGCCGGGCGATCAGCCGGATGTGCTGGTTGCGATGAACCCGGCTGCGCTCGTGGTGAACATCGCCGATCTGAAAGCCGGTGGAATCGTGGTGCTCAACATGGGCAACTGGGGCGAGACCGACCTCAAGAAGGCCAAGTGCAAGACCGATCCGCGAGAGGACGGTTTGCTCGCGGGCTACCGGGTCATCGAGATCGACATCAACAAGCGCGTGAAGGACGCGCTCTCCGAGACCAAGCTCACCCCGAAAGAAGCCCAGCGCTGTAAGAACTTCTACACGCTAGGCCTCATGTATTGGCTGTACAGCCGACCGCTTGAGACCACCCTGGAGTGGCTGGAAAAAAAGTTTGCGAAGCGACCTGAGTTGGTCGAGGCGAACCAGTTGGCTCTGCAAGCCGGTTACAACGCGGGTGACATCCAAGAGCTGTTCCAAACCCGCTACGAGGTGGCTCCGTGCGAGACGATGCCGGCCGGCACGTATCGAAACATCATGGGCAACCAGGCGCTTGGCATCGGCCTGGTCGCCGGCTGCAACCTGGCTAAGGTCAAGCTGTTCCTCGGCTCCTACCCGATCACGCCGGCTTCAGACATCCTCCACCAGCTCGCCGCGCTCAAGCACTTCGGGGTGACCACGTTTCAGGCCGAGGACGAGATCGCTGCGATTTGTGCGGCCGTCGGTGCGTCTTTCGCCGGCCAGCTCGGCATGACCAGCACCTCGGGGCCTGGCGTGGCTCTGAAGACCGAGGCGCTCGGCCTTGCCATCGCAACCGAACTTCCGCTGGTGCTCATCGACGTTCAACGGGCCGGTCCTTCGACCGGCATGCCGACCAAGACCGAGCAATCCGACCTTTACCAGGCGGTCCTCGGACGAAACGGCGATGCACCGATTCCGGTCATCGCCTGTGCGACGCCGGCCGACTCGTTCGACTGCGCCGTTGAAGCGGTCCGCATCGCTGTCGAGTTCATGACGCCGGTCATGCTTCTGTCCGACGGCTACATCGCGAACGGTTCGGAGCCCTGGCGACTCCCGAAGGTCGAAGACCTCGAACCGTTCCCGGTCGAATATCACACCGACCCGCAAAAGGGCCACGCCTACACGCGCAACGAGAAGCTCGTACGCCCGTGGGTCAAGCCGGGCACGCCAGGGCTCGAGCACCGCATGGGGGGCCTGGAGAAGGACTTCGATTCGGGCAACATCAGTTACGACCCGGTCAATCACGAGCGCATGTCGCAGATGCGCCAGGACAAGGTCCTTGGCGTGCGCGACTCGATTCCGACCCCCGATGTATTTGGCCCCGAGAAGGGCGACCTGCTCGTCCTCGGCTGGGGTTCGACCTACGGCGCGATCAAGTCGGCCGTCGAACTGGCCCGCAAGGACGGTGCCAGCGTCGCTGCGGTGCACCTGCGCCACGTATGGCCGCTGCCTCATGGGCTCGACGAGATCTTCTCGCGCTACAAGGCCGTGCTCGTGCCCGAGCTGAACATGGGGCAGATGTGCCGCATCCTTCGCAGCGAGTATCCCCAGCACAGCTTCCTCTCCTACCCCAAGGTCCAAGGCCTGCCGTTCACCACGGCCGAGCTGCTCGATCGCCTCCGCACCGTCCTCACCAGCTAAGAACCCTTCGTTTCCATGACTCCCGAAGCCACTCAGAAGCTCAAGAAGGCGGATCTCAAGTCGGACCAGGAGGTCCGCTGGTGCCCCGGCTGCGGCGACTACTCGATCCTCTCAAGCGTCCAGAACGTGCTCGCACGCCTGGGTGTCACGCGCCACGACACTTGCATCGTGTCGGGGATCGGCTGCTCCAGCCGTTTCCCGTACTACATGAGCACCTACGGGTTCCACACGATCCATGGCCGTGCGCCGGCGGTGGCCACCGGCGTGAAGGTCGCTAGCCCGGACCTCTCCGTTTGGATGGTCACCGGGGACGGCGACTGCCTTTCGATCGGCGGCAACCACACCATCCACATGCTGCGCCGCAACGTGGACGTGAAGATCCTGCTGTTCAACAACCAGATCTACGGCCTAACCAAGGGCCAGTATTCTCCGACCTCACCGGTTGGACTCAAAACCAAGTCGACCCCTTTCGGTTCGGTCGACCGTCCGTTCAACCCGATCAGCCTGGCCCTCGGCGCTGGAGCCACCTTCGTGGCCCGCACGATGGACACGCACCCCAAGCACATGGAAGCCGTGCTCGAAGAAGCCGCGGCCCACAAGGGCTCGGCCTTCGTCGAGATCTTCCAAAACTGCGTGATCTTCAACGACGGCTGCTTCGAGGAGATCTCTGGTCGCAAGGTCAAGGACGATCGCACCTTCGATCTGCACCACGGCCAGCCGATCGTTTACGGCAAAGAACAGGACAAGGGCGTCCGGTTTCGCGACTTCGGAGTCGAGCTGGTCTCGGCCGCCGAAGCAAGCACTTGGGACGCCACCCGCGACACGACCGCCCCGGCCCAGATCCTGGCCGAGATGGACGCAGACCCCAACGTCCCGACTCCGGTCGGTATCTTCCGCAAGATCAGCGCGCCGACTTTTGATGGTGTCGTCAACGAGCAGGTCTCCGACGTGCTCGAGCGACGCGGCCCGGGCCGCCTTGAGGACTTGCTCTACACGAAGGACTGCTGGGAAGTTAGCTGACCCGCCGAGAAGGGCAGGATGGCAGCTGCGAATCGCAAAGCGGGTCGCTCGAGTGCAAACTCGGGTGGCCCGCTTTGCTGTTCGTCCCCCTTTCGGCTGCGGTAGGTCCTGGCGTGCCGGCTCGTCCGGCGTGTCGCCGCAGCGCGCGCGATCCCAGCAGGGGAAGTTCTCCCGAGGAGGCCTCTGAGCCGGATTGGATGGGCCGCAGGAAGGTCAGGTGCGTGCGGCGAGCTGAGTTTCGAGTTCTTGAACGCGGTCCCGGAGGTTCTGGATCGTCTCCTCGACCTCCGACCGAAGCACGCGCCGGTGAATGTGTAGGGGACAGTTGACGTCCCAGGCCTCCACGGCGAACAACACGCCGCGCTCTGGAACCGCGGGATACGCAGGATCGCTCAACTTCTCGAGGAGCGCGGGATCCTCCGGTGCGGCGCGGGCTTCTCCCCAGATCTTGATGCGGCGCCTGTTCGCGTAGTCCATCAAGAACAGGAAAGACCTTGGGTTTTCCGCCAGGTTGCCCAACGAGATGTACTGGCGATTTCCCGGGTACTCGGCGAAACCGAGCGTCTTGTCGTCGAGGACCTTCAGAAAGCCCGCCGGTCCGCCGCGATACTGCACGTAGGGCTGGCCGGCAGCGTTCGCGGTGGCCAGATAGAACATGTCGAGTGGAGCCAGGAACCGCCTGAGCTGCGCATCCACGGTGGTACGCCAGCCGGGGCCTGATTCCATTTGCTCGTAGATCTCCCGGGAGCCGGCCTGGCGCTGGAGCTGTTTGACCGAATCGGTGAAGGCGATGTCGCTGACGGGCTTGTTCAAGGGTCCGAGTTTCTTGTTTGGCTGGGATCGAGGAGCCGCAGGCTCCTCGCTAGGGTCTTCCGAACGAACGCTCGGCTGGTCTGTGACCGAGGGGCGCCCCGGAGCCGCCCGACTGCAGCGAAGGCTCTGTATGGGGAGCGCTGTGAATCGGAATCCTTCGGCTAGAACCGGGGGGCAGCTCGCTTGCGTCCAGGTTACCGGGTCGAACGGGCCTGGACTCGCTGCCCACCAGCTAGACCTCTAAGGTGTCCTGGACGGCCCGCTTATCGGATGCGAATTCACAGGAGCGAGCCGGTCCGCCGCGTCCAGTGCATCGGGCCCAGTGCATAGGACCCAGTGCGCAGGACTCCGTTCTTAAGAAGAAACGCGAACGATCCACACCGGAAGCGGAACGCCTTCCGGTGCGCCTTGGAGGACCCGCCCTTTGGACCAGGCGTGGTCTTCAAATTCTGGCAGAACATATTCGAGATCCGGAACCCTGCGAAGAATAGCTGCCTTGGTTCGAACTTGCTGAGCCTCTGGCCGCGGGTCGCTCCCCGTGCCGCCCGGAACCCCGAAGTCTCGAAAGAACTCATCGATGCTCTGACCGGAAGGGAAGCGACTTGTCGGGCGGATGTCGGGGAGGAAGTGACCCCGAGAGACTCTCAGGGTCGTCTGTGCATAGAGCTCACCATTTCGAACAAGCTTCACTTCGATCCTGCGAGTGCCCTCTGGGATCAAGCCTGCAGCGAAGTCGAAACTGAGCCACGTCAGATCCGAGTTGTCGAAGGAGTAGACGAGGTGTTCGGGTCGGTGGGAGCTCCGAGTCCACTCGACGGGCTCGGCGCCAACCAGATCACTGCTCGACCAAGAACCCTGGACGACGAAGCGGTGCTCGCCGGGAGCCAGGTGTTTGAAGTGCCAGTCCTTCCAGACGGAGCTACCCGAGTTTCGTTCGTAGGGCCGCCGGCGCCCTGACGCGATCGATACGAATTCTTGGAGTTCCGGATGCAGCCACTCGAGGGAACAGGTGAATTCGGGGACCGGCGACCGGGGTTCGGCGATCTGAATTTCGACGGTGGTTGGTGCCTGCTGAATCGGCTGCTGCTCAAATTCCACCAAGAGGTCCTCGTTAGGCTCAAGGTGCACCTGCCTAGACATGGGCTTGAAGGCGGGGTGGGATAGCTTTAGCTCGTAGTCGCCCTCGAACAGTCCCCGCATCTGCATGAGGGGACTCGCCCTGGTGAAGCGATGAGAGTCGACTCGGGTTGCCGGAAGAACGCCGTGGCGCTGCGGACGATTCTGGAGCGGTGCGCGGCCCAGCGCACGCAGCTCGAGCGAAGCGGGGTAGTCGCCCGACGGCCAAGGGGCGGTCGCAAGCTGGATAGACGACTTGGAGGCCTGAATCAGAGTCGGTTCAAGCGGTGGTCCCGGGCGGTTTAGATCCTCGGCGAGAATCGAAGCGTGGGCGAGCCACTTCCGAAGCGGGCCTTCGAGCTCGAAGCGCAGGTGCCCTTCATGACCGGCCGGCGAGCGCGAGCGGGAAGTGAGAAACAGACCGCCGTTGTCCCAGGGGCCCGCGAGAACGAGGGGGTAGCTGCGCGGCAGGGTGTCGCCGGGCTTGCCCGAAGCAGGAGCGAGCAAGACGGCCTCGGCGTGCTCGCCGTCGTGGATGTCGCCCGGCGGGAAATGAACATGGAGGTGTGCGGGAAGTTCGATTTCAATACGCCGTTCGGTTCGTTCGGCGAACCGGAGCGCCAAATCGATCGCGGGTACGCGGGAACCCAGCTCGGTCACCAGGGCGAACTCCTCCGGGGTCAAGCGCAGCCGGCCCTCGCAATCCGTCTGCAGCGCGCTTTTGAACCCAGGGCCAGCAGCCCACAGCGAGGCATGGGGAATCGGAGCACCGGTGCCACGGTCCCAAAGGCGGACCTGTTCCAAGCGCCCCAGCATGGGTTCGGAGTTCTTCGGCGCCGTTCGGCCTTCGCTGGTAGAGCGCGTCGCGAGGTCGAGCAGGCTTGCGCCGGCAATCGCGGGCGCAGGATCGTCCAGATCGAGTTGCCCAGAGGCCCCGTTGAGCGGGGATGGGGCCTCGAACGGATCCTCTTGCGCAGGATTCGGTATCGGGCGAACCAGAACGAGGAGCGCCGCAAGCCCCGCGCCGCACAGAGCGAGCAGCCCTGCGAGCTCTCTTATTCCGAGGCGTCCACGCTTTAGTTGTTTGGCCATGGGCATGGAATCTCGACGCGCTCGCCGCTGTTCGCGTATGCCTCCCGGGGATCGTCGGTTGGCGTTTCTACCGATGCCCCGTACTTCGCGGCCGCGGGCTCCACGGGATAGTGAATGGAGGCCTGACCGGTGCGTGCGCCCATCATGAGGATCTGGCACGGTCCGTCCGGGCCGCCGACCAGCACGTGAGCTGTGCCAGGCGGACAGTAGAACAGGTCGTGCTGCACGAGAGGACGTTCCTCGCCCTCGACGATGAGGCGCGCGGTGCCTTCGAGCACCAAGAACGCCTCGGCTTGGGACTCGTGGTGGTAGAGGCAAGCCGGCTGATTCGCATTCAGGATGTGAATGTTCAGACCGAGTTGTTCGAACCGTTCCGAGCCTTCGAACGCTACCCAGCGTCCAAAGTTCTTGTTCTCGCGCCAAACGCCGTCCTTGGCGTTGAGGACGAACCAGCCGGGGCCCTCGGGCGCCGATCCATGGTCGTGTCGGGTGAGGGGGGCTTCGTTCGTCATGGTTTCAGACTCAAGGGCCAGGTGGAGACTCAAGGCTCGGGATCGGCTCGGCGACCCGCGGTGCCTCGATGACTTCTTGTTCGCGATCGGCGGCCCGTTCGGAGGGCCGTTTTCCACGGCGATCGAGAAACAGGGTCTCGGTTGTGCGCGAAGGATCGAGCAACCAGGAGATGCCGCGGCGGGTCACTGCAATGGGGAGATCGTCGTGGGGGTCCACGTCGAGCTCGAAGGGTTGGACCGTGCCTTCCAATTCGATGGAGAAGCGACCCGGGACTCCGGGTTCGTTGGCCCAGGCGACCTCCGACAGGCGCGGCGCATCGGGATGCGTGCGCAGGCGGTAGGACTGGCTCGGTCCGTGCCAGACGAGCCCCGGGCCCAGGCGACGGGTCAACCAGCGCGAGACGATCACCTGCCGAATGAGTTGCAGGGCGGGTTCGAGTTGCCGGTTCTTCGCGACGACTCCGCTGACTCCGGGAATCCGGTCCCGGGACAGCGCGTCGCAAAGGTCGAGCAGCGGGCAGGCCAGGTCTTCGGCGCGCAGGACGCCTTCGGGGCGGCGCGTAATTTCGAGCCGATCCGGCGTGCGCTCGAGCACGTAGGCTTCGCCGCGCTGCATCAGTTGGGTGTTCTCCAGCAGGAGCGACCAGGTGCGCGGGGCTTTGCGCTGGATCCAGGCTTGGATCTCGGAAGGGACGCGGACCTCGAGTTCGGGCTCGTGAGGTTCGGTCTCCGACAGGAGCTCTTCGATGATCTCCGGAAAGCTCTCAAGGGTCGAAGCCCCGCGTAGCTGACCGAGCGAATCGGCGCTGGGGAACACGCGAAGGGATCGCAGGCCTCGATCGGGATCTTGGAGCTGCACGCGGGTTCGCGCGAGGAACTCGGCGTCCCCCCGGGGAGCGAGGAGCGGAAGCGCATGGTCGAGCAGCAGAACGCGGCGGGTCATGAAGGGTCCTGTGCTTGTGCGTCTGATCCGGGGAGTGCGTTCCCTTCGTCCAGGAGGGAGGTGCCAACTTCCAGTGCGCGCGGAACGTCGCCGCCGAAACGCCAGGTTTCTGGATGTTCGAGCAGAAACCGGCGTGCGTCCACGACCGTCGTAAGTTGGGCCGGCCGGCCGCCGCCGCCTTCGAAGAGCAGCAACCAATGGGGTGCAAGCAGGCTCGGGCGGAGTTCGACGAGTTGGGCGAGGACCACCGGGTTGGCACGCGCGACAGGATGGCGGAGCCCGGCCTCGGGCTCGCCCTCGACTTTGAGCTGGAAGCGCCATTCGCTGCTCGTTTCGCCGCGATCCAACCGGACCGAGCCGGTCAGCCCCTTGCGTTCGGCTTCGATGGGTTCGCCGGCTCGCAGGGCCGACCGGAGTACGGCGCGTAGCAATTCAAGAGCCTGGGCGGCGCGCTTGCCCGCGAGCCCCGCTCCGCCCGACTCGCGTTCCCGCGCGATCCAGTCCGCGAGGAACGAGCGCTCGCCGGGTTCGACGCCGCCCACACCCGCTTCGCGTAAGAGCGCGATCAGCGACGCGATACGCGGCTCGTGACCAAGCGCCAACCGCAGGTCGGCGGGGCGGCCGTCTTCGGCGCCGGCCAGGTGGGCCGCATGGGCGAACCCAGCCGCGGAGAGCCTCAGGGGAGCCACGTCGATTTCGAACCAGCCGCCGCCCGGGGCAGGCCACAGCGGTTGAAGTTCCGGCGTGGTGTCATCGAGCAGCCGCAGACGCAGGGGATGTCGTTGATCACCGCTCGCGCCGGGCGTTCCGACCTCGGGCAGTTCGATCAAGTGTCCGGCCAGGTCGCAGAGCTCCTCGGACAGGGCATCGTTCGCGTCCCAACCGGAAACGTTGGGCTGTAGCAGCGTGCCGAGGTCGATTCGGCGCCCGCGAACGTCCCCGCTGATGAGTGGCTCGAGGTTCGGGACGAGTTGCATGCGAGCCCGGGCGCCCTCTCGACCAAGGGCTCCAGAGCGACGTTGTTCTAAGGCGGCGACCAGTCCGAACCGATCCTGCCCGCGCCTGGTAAGGAACAGAACGGGCTCGCTCACCCGATCCTCCGCGACTCGTCTGCGCGCGAGAGTCCAAGGGCCGCGCGCAGGCCAACCGCCTGGTCGCCGAATGCCAGGAAGAACAGGTAATAGGAGCCGCTCGAGGTGCTGACGTGGTGCAGCGAGTCGGCGCGCGGATCGACTTCGAGATCGATCGGCTCGTCCTCGGGGCCGCGCCAGGGTAGATGGATCTCCCCGCCGGTCTGTTCGGCGTAGGGCGTTCCGAGCAGATCCGGGTGCGGATACTCGCAGAAGACCTTGCCGGCCCGCGATGCAACCAGCGTGAAGCGCGGCAGGCCGTTCGGGCCCGCATCCAGATTCGGGCGTGAGTCGAGCAGCACGCCGAGCAGCCGTGTGTCCTGGGGTTCCGTATAGGTCTTGCCGTAAACGGTGTTGTCCGCCGCGAACAGATCGCGGATGGGCAGACGAGCCGCTTGGGACCAGCGGGCGTCCTCGAGCAGGCTGGTCGAGCCTTCGTGTTTGCGGCGGAGGAGCAGGCGAAGGTCGAGGGCCTCGGAGGGCTGACCCACGCGATGCCAGCGCCCGCGCTGACACACCAGCGCAAGATCTGAGTCCAATCCCGAAAGCGGAATGCGCTCCGGGCCGCCTCCTGCGGCCAATTCGGTCGACCCAGCGTCGGAGCCGGTCACCGACTGAAACCGCAGGGCGCTGGACTTTGGCTCAAGCCGCAGGAACATGAGCTTCTCGCGCAACAGCGCGTCCTCGCGCACATAGGCGACTCCGATCACCGGGTGCGGCGATTCCGAAGGGGCAAAAGGTTGTCGCCAGACCGGGTGATAGCGTGCGAACCAGATACGGCGCGGCAAGCGATGGGACCGAATCAGCGAGACAATCGTCAGCAGGAGGACCAGCGCGGCGAATGCGGCAAAGGTCGCGCACAGCAGCGGGAAGGTCGCAACGCGGGTGGCTTGCAGGAAGAAGTCGTCGGATTGTTCGAGGCCTTCTTCGAACGGACCTAGCCACTGGGGGTCTTCCACGGCTGCGGCGATCGCGTTCTCGACTTCCCCTGGTTGGGCTTCGTCTGTTTGAGCTTGCCCATCCTGTGCAACGAGCCGGATCGGCCGATCTTCGTCCCAGGAAACGACCGCGGACCACGCGGCCAGGCCGAGCAAGGCCGCAACGGCGATCAGATGGAGCCGCGGGAAGGCCAGGGTGACCACGTACGCCAGCGCGGCGAGCAGACCGGCACCGAGCGCTTGGCTGAGTCCAAGCAAGCCGGATAGGTGGTAGACGCACAGCGCCGCGGCAACCACGGCAGAAAGCACGTGGAAGAGAACGAAGAGCAGCCGCTGGGCGATCGGGCGTTGGTACTGGCCTGTGAAACAGCAGTACGGACCGAGGCGGGGGCTGGGAACGGAGGGTCTTTGAGCCATGAGCGGTCGAACAGGATACGAAGCTTCCCGCAGCTGGCGGGCCCTGGCGAAATCCCGATCACCGGAACGGCGACCCTGAGCCCACTAGCCCGGCATTTTTCCGGCAGGCACCTGCCTCCGGGGGAGGCCGGTTTCGGCTGACAGGCCCCGTTCGGTGCCCGGGGCTTGCCCGGCGCAAGGGAGGCCGCCCGAGGGCGAGTCTGGGGCCTCGGGTGGCCGCTCTGCGGGGTCAGTCGATTTCGCGCGGAGCGGGGGGAGGGGTCGTCCAGGGCAGGTCCTGGGGAGCCGGGCCGTTCTCTAGCGGCTGCTCGTCTTCCATCGCGAGATCCTCGGAGGGGTGCAGCTCGTACACCGGCTCGTCGCCTTCGGCCTCCGCGGCTTGGTCGAGTACCAGCTCGCGAACCAGCTCCGTGGGGTCGGTCTCCGCATAGCGGGTGGTCAGGTCGGCGACCTCTTCGTTCGAGCGCTCAAGAGCGCTCTCAAGGGACTCGAGTTGGGCCGAGACTTTTCGAAGGACGCTGAGCTGCCCATCGATCTCGGCGAGCCGGGATTCGGTGGTGCCGCGCAGGGTGGCGAGGCGTGAGTCAAGCGCCGTGACAACGCCTTTGCGGAAGTCCTCGCATTCCCGGGCCGCGATACGGCGCCGGGACTGATCGAACCAACCGCCGAGCGCGGCTCGGATTTGATTGCACAGGTGTGAGCGACCCGCGTCCCCAAAGCGCTTGAGCTTGACCGTACGGGGGACGCGTTCGGCGACGCCTTCGCCGCTGCCATCACCGACGAATTTGCGGCGCAGTTTGTTTTGGGTGCGAAGCAGCAACCAGTCCATCAGCGACTTGCGGATCGGCATCTCGGAGAGATCGATCGGAACTTTGGCTTGGTGCACACAGGCGCGCGGCAGGACGCTGATGTGTCCTTCGCTGGCAAAGTCGCCGAGACGTACGCGGAGAAAATCCAGGTCGCGCGCGAGCCCGTCGGCGATGAGCGCACCGGCCGATCCCGTGTTCGACCGCTCGCGCAGCGCCTGTTCGACATCACCCGCCACGCCGGTCTGATAGGCGGCGAGCGCCGGCATGAGTCCATCGTCGATCAGGTGGCGCAAGCCGGCGTCGGTTTCGAACCAGGCGTCGACCGATTCGTCGATGCGCGCAAGCGTTGCTTGTTCGAGCTGGTTGGCTCGGATCGTCACCGACTCGGCCAACCCGCGCTCGAGGGATTCGAAGCTCGGAGTCCAGTCGATTTTGTCGAGGCGATCATGGGTCGCGATGCGCTGCTGCTCGGCGGTCCGCTCGGAGGCGAGCTCTTCGGCGCGCCGCACGAGCGCGCGAACGCTGGATGCGCTGCACAAATCCGTGCCCTCGGTCATCAGCAAGCCAGCTTGTTTGAGGCTGTCGCCGAGGAACGCCAGGAGGTAATCCGTGCTGTTCAAGTATTCGGTCAAGTCGCCGAGGAAAGCGCTGAAATCGCCGTCTTGGTCGCCGGTCTCGGTGGGTTGCCCCGCGGCTTCTTGAGCCTTGCTCTGCAGTCGTTTCGAGGCTGCGCGCTGCAAATCAACGGGATAGAGGCGCAGGCGCCCTTCCTCCACGGCTGCTTTGATCGGCGAGCTCATCGAGAGCGTCTCGAAGGCTTGCACGATGCGAACAGGGTCTTCGCGCTCCAGGCTCGGCGTGAGAGTCCCGTCCGGGCGCAGGTCCATCTTGGTCGAATCGAGGTTGACGACCAGGAACACCCGGCTGAACAGTTCGAGCAAGTCGTTGAATTCCTCGAAAACCTGCTCAAGGAACAGGTTGTCCGTTTTCACGACGAAGATGGCGCAAGCCGCCGCGTTGCGGAACTCGCGAGTCATCCTGTCGTAGCCGAACTTCATGCGGCTGTAGAGGCCCGGCGTATCCACCAGCACAGCCCCGGACTGCGAGAGCTCTTCCGCATGAACCTTTACGTCGATGCGACGGATCGCCTCGGGGAAATGAAGGGCTGGATCGAAGTCGCGGCCGGCGCGCTCTTCGGCACGAATACGATCGGCAAGTTCGGCGTGATCTCGGTTGACCTGCATGCGCATCGAAGCTGGGGCTCCGAAGGTCTGGGTCGATCCGTTGTAGCGAGTGACGACAAACTCACGCTCCGGTGCATGATTGACAAACACCATGCAGGGGTAAGCCGGGAGGGCGGTGACCTCGGAGACGTAGGCCGCGCTGATCGAGTTCATCAGCGTCGACTTGCCGCTCTTGAGTGGCCCGAAGATCAAGACGTAGGCCTGCTGTTCGGCGACCTTCTCGGCGAGGCGCTCGAGGCGGTCCTGAAGATCCTGGAAGGAAGCGACGTATTCGGGAGCTGGAGATCCCGGGGCTCCCCCTAGGACGCCGTGGTCGTTGGCGGACCCAAGGGTTTGCGAGAGCGAGCGAAGCGGCTCGAGGAGCGGGCCGACGACCTCACCGAATTCGTCGCAGAACTGACTGAGGAGGGTCTTCATGGCGGGGCCGAGGAGGGCCGGTTTTGGGGTCACGCGCCCCGGGCTCGAATCGGCCTGGAACTGGTCCGCTAGGAAGGCTGGTCCTTCGGGACGAGTCAGGCAGGCCTGCCCCGGCTTGAGGGACGGGGCCGGCCCGGGGAGCCAGGCGCGAGGAGTCGGGTCGAGAATAAGGAGGCGCGCGGCCGAACGAAGCGGACGATCGCCTGAGGTAAGAGGTCGGAACCCTGACCTGAGGAACCATGCTAGTGACCTGACAGAGGCTGCTGCGAGGACATTCCGCGCTGCTTCGAAGGGACTCGCCGAACCCGTTTCCTTAGGGCGCTTGGTGGCTACAATCTCGGGCTCGCCCCCAGGCGTTCCAGCATTCGGGAGGCACCCCCCGGACCCGGGCCTCCGCCCGGTCCTCGCCCTTCGACCCGCCTCCCCCGTAACCCGCGCCGCGCAACGACGAGCGCGAATTGACCGATGAGCAACAAGCCCCCGACCGAGAAGGATCCGATCGCCGCTGAGCTGGAGGCCGCGCTCGAGGGCACGAGCCTGCTTGACATCGACCTGACCGAGCCCTCCGCCCGATCCGGTGCCGCCGGCGCCGGCGCTGGAGAGCTCCGCAAAGGAACGGTGGTCGGCGTGAACGACCCCGACGTCATCGTCGAGCTAGGCCCCCGCGAGCAGGGCGTCATCTCGCTTTCGGAGTTTGACGAGCCGCCCCAGGCCGGTCAGGTCTTCGAATTCTCGACTCACGGCCAAGAGGACGGGCTCTGGAAGCTCAGCCGCCGCAAGGCCAAAGCGCTCGCCGCTTGGAATGACCTCTACCCCGGAGCGCGGGTCGAAGCGACGGTTCAGTCGACCAACTCCGGTGGACTCGAAGTCCAGATCGGACCGTTGTCCGGCTTCATGCCCGCCTCCCAGGCCGGCGATCGACACATCGACGATCTTTCGACGCTCGTTGGCCAGAAGCTGGTTTGCGAAGTGATCGAAGCCGATGCCGCTAAGAAGCGCGTTGTCGTCTCTCGCCGCAAGGTCTTGGATGCCGAGCGCGCAGAGATGCGGGAAGCCCTCGCGGGACAGCTGGCGGTCGGTTACGAAGTGGCCGGCAAGGTCACCCGCATCGAGTCGTTCGGCGCGTTCGTCGACATCGGCGGCGCCGAAGGGCTCGTGCACGTCAGCCAAATCTCGCGCAAGCGCGTCGAGAATCCTGAAGACGTGCTGAAGGTCGGCCAAGATGTGAAGGCCCAAGTGGTCAAGATCGAGGAGGGCGGCAAACGCATAGGTCTGTCGATGAAAGCTCTCGAGCCCGACCCGTGGGAGGACGCCATTACATTCCTCGCGCCGGACCAGGTCATGAACGCGAAGATCGTGCGCCTGGCGGACTTCGGCGCATTTTGTGAGCTGAGCCCGGGCGTCGATGGGTTGCTGCACGTCAGCCAGATGCGCGGCGGTGGCGAGCGTGTTCAACGCCCCAGCGACATCTTCAAGGTCGGCGATGAGGTTCAGGTTCGAATCGTATCGGTCGACTCAGACGCGCGCCGCATCGGCCTGTCGCGCCTCGATGAGCGCGGAGCGGTGATCGGGTCGGAAGAAGCTGTCGACGCCGAAGAGATCCGTGCTGTGGTCGAGGACACCAAGGGCAAGCCGCAGCTCGGCACCAACCTTGGAAACCTGTTCAAGCAGGCACTCGACAAGCCTTGACGGAGAACGAGGCCCCGATGGGGCACCTCGTCGGACCCGATTCGGCGCTGCCTCCTCGAGTCTCCATTCGAGCGCTTTCGGTGGCGAGCGCGGGCCTTGTCGGGCGATCGGGTTTGACCCTCGGTCTTGTTTGGGCCGCGAGCTGCACTCCCGCCGCGGAGCCCGGTTCGCGGCCCGACGTATTCCTTCTGGTCCTCGACACGCTCCGGGCGGATCACCTTTCGGCCTATGGGTACGGCCGGCCGACCTCGCCGAACCTGGACCGGTTTGCGGAGGGCGCCACGCTCTACGAGAACGCGGTGTCGACGGCACCTTGGACGCTTCCGTCCCACGGATCCCTGTTCACCGGCCTGCTTCCCTTTCAACACGGCGCCCACACCCAGCTAGCTGGAGGCTCCGTCCGTCCCGCGAGCCTGTCCACCGAGCCGGCTACCTTGTCCGAGCTCTTGGGCGATTCGGGCTACGCGAGCCTTGGCTTCGCGGCCAACGTTGCTTTCCTGCGACCCGACTACGGCCTGTCCCGCGGATTCGACGCCTGGGTGCTGCGGCGTGCGCCGGCCTCCCAGCTCCTGCCGCGCGTTCTATCCCGTTACGACGAGCTGCACGAACAGGACGACGCGCCGGTTTTTCTGTTCGCCAATTTCCTCGACACCCACCGTCCGTACAACGCGAAAGGGCAGCCGGCCTTCGCGGAACGCGGCGACGGTCAAGAATCCGTGCGCTGGCTCGACGAGCTGTACGAGCCCGTGCTTACCGGGACCGAGCCGGCAGATTCCGATCGACTCAACCGACTGCGCGACCTCTACGACGCTTCGATCGCCAATCTGGACGCTGCCCTGGGCGATTTTTTTACGGAGCTGCACGCGCGCGATCGCTACGACTCTTCCCTGATCGCGATCACCTCCGATCACGGCGAGGCCTTCGGCGAGCACGCGCTGATTGAGCACTCCAAGGACATTTATCAAGCGCTCCTTCACGTGCCCCTGATCGTCAAGCCTCCGCATGCCGGGCCCGGGGTGCGCGATCCGCGCCGCGTAGGCCTGGCCCAGGTGCCCGCCTTGCTCCTGGAGCACTTGCCGCTCGCGAGCCAGGCGGCGGGTCCCGAGCATGCAGCGCTTCTGAACGGTCCGGTTCTCGAAGGTGAACCCATTGTAGCCGCGGAGAACTTCTACTCCCGAGCTCGCGACTATGACTCGCCGCGGTTCGGCGCGCGCTTTCGCCGCACGCGGCACGTCCTGTTCGACGAGGGTTGGAAATGGGTCGGCAGTTCGGAGGGGAGTCCCGAGCTCTACGATCTGTCCCAAGATCCGCCGGAGTCTGCTTCGCTAGCCAGCTCCGAAGCCGAACGGACCGCCGCGCTCGGAGCACGCTGGGCTCGCCTCCGTGCCGAGTTTCAGACCTTCCATTCCGGCGGGGAAGTCAGCGAAACTGACGAAACGCGTCGAGCGCTCGGGGAGCTGGGCTATTACTGACGCGAGGAGCTAGCCGTTCCGTTTTGGCTCGAAGAAGCCGGCCGCGAGCCGGACTGCGGAGCCCTCGAGGCACACCACCGGGATCAGCAGCGGGAGGAAGAAGCGATCGCGGTCGAGCGGAAGCCAGGCTGCCGTACCGATCGCGAGGACGAGCCCAAAGATCGCGAGGGCTATCGCGGCGAGCCGGCGAGGCGAATGAACTCGGAGCAGCTCGCGCGCCAGAGCCAGCGCGCCAAGGGCAGCGAGGGGCAAACCGAGCGGTAGCCCGGTGAGCTGAAAGAGCGGGTCTCCTTCGAAGAAGGACCGACGGGCGCACAAGGCGGCCCGATCGAGCAAGCCCGCCGGTGCGGCTCCGCCTCCGGCTCGAATCTGGTGAACCAGTGAGCCCTGCCAGCGCTCGAGCAGATCGGGAACGGCCTGCCAGGGGAGCTCGCCCCACAAACTTGGCAGGGACAGCCAGAACAGCGCGGCGCACAGGCTGCCGACCAGCGCGAGCCGAACGGCCAGGGCAGCTAGGCTGGCCCTTGAATCCCGTCGGAGCAAGAACGGCAGCACGGCGAACCAGCCGGCGATCGAGAAGGAAACGAGGGCTCCGTTGAGCTTGGAGCCGACCGCGAGCCCGGCGAAGACTCCGAGGGCCGAGCCGCTCGCGGCGGCGACGGCTGGGCGACCGCGACCGAACAGGCTGTGGCTTGCCTGCTGCACTAGCACGACAGCCGCGAGCCCAAAGGCCAGTGGGAACAGGCCGGTGCGGACGTAGGTGGCGGACTCCCGGAACGATGGTGAGGCCAAGAGCAAGGCGAATGCCAGGGCTCCGGCCGCGCTTCCAAAGCCGGCTCGCACGGCAAAGAACAGGGCCACGGCGAGCGCGGAAGCCAGCCCCGCGACGGCTCTGCGCGTGGGCTCAAGCGCAGGTTTCAGAGCTTTGCGAGCGGCGTCGCGAGGGCGGAGGCCGGCGCCCGCTTCGCGAAAGCGGGGGTAGATGGCGCGCGAGGTTTCCTCGACGCCACTCCACTTCGCGATGCGCCCAAAGAGCAGCTTCGGCACAACGGGATTCATCCAGCCAAAAGTCGATTCGGAGATTCCCAGGCGCCAGGGGGCTTCCGAGGCTTCGGCGAGCTCAGCTTCGGAGGCTCCTCGATCGGGGACCTTGCCGGTGGTCGCGAGGCCGTTTGTGACGATGCCCATCGCGAGCCACTCGTTCTCGTCGATGCGGGCGGGGCCCCTTGAGTCCGCGGGGCGCGCGAGCAGCAGCACGGCGCCAGCCAGCAGGAACAGGCTGGCCGCGAGGAGCCCCGAGCGCAGCGCGCTCGGCCGGCGCGGATCCGTGGGATCGAAGGGCGGGGTTTTGGGGTCTTGGCCAGGCATGGGAGGGGCGCCGCCGGAGCTGCGCGGCTTCAGGCAATCTGTACCATGGCGGCGATGCGCAACTCCCTGCTTGAGATGCTGGCAGCCGGAGCCGCCGGGCTGGCCCTTTCAGGCTGCAGCAGGGGTCCGGGGGGGGACTCGGATCTCCTGTGGGTCGTGTTCGACACCACTCGGGCCGATCACTTGTCCTGCTACGGCTACGAGCGTGAGACGACCCCGGTGGTGGATGGGTTGGCTGCTCGCGGCCTGCGGATGGAAAATGCCTTCGCACATTCCTCGCTAACGCCGATCTCGGCGGCGAGTTTCCTAACCGGGTGTCTGCCAGCCGCCCACGAGGTCCGCAGCTTATTCATGGTCGGGCAGGAGCGGCTCTCGGTGGACACTCCGACTCTTTTCGAGCGCCTCCAGAACGAAGGCTTTTCCACCGGCGGATTCGTGAGTGCGCCGCCGATGGGGTCGCGCTACGGGTTCGACCGAGGCTACGACCGCTTCGACGACCGAATCGACAAGCGGTCGGTGGCGCGCGGAGGAGGCAATGCCTTTCAGCGCCGCGCGGACGACACGACCCTGGCAGCTCTCGAGTGGATCCGCGAGGTGGCTCCGAACGCCGCCAAGCCGATGGCGACGTTTGTTCATTTCTTCGACGCCCACGATGCGAGCTTGGTGCCCCCGCGGAAGCGATTGGGTGAGTGGATGACGACTCCCGTGCCCGCCGACCTCGATCGGCGCGGCCACTGGCGCGAGTTGAAAGCACCGCTCCACCGGATCGAGCTCTACGACGCGGAGTTGCGCTTCCAGGACGACCAGGTCGCCAGGTTGTTGGATGAGCTGGAGGAGCACGGTCGACTCGAGAACACGCTGATCTGCTTTCTCGCGGACCACGGCGAGGGGCTTGGAGATCACGACTTTTGGACCCACGGACTGCTTTACCAGGAGCAGCTCCACGTGCCCTGGATTCTCGCGGGTCCCGGCGTGCCTTCGGGAGCCACGCTGGAGGCGCGGGTTCGTCTCACCGACGTCATGCCGACGCTCGCCGAGCTGATCGGGATCGAGCGGCGTGACTGGGAGTCCGGAAGCGTGGACGGAGAGTCGGTTCTTCCGTTGCTCGAGGCCGTCCCGGAGATTCCACGCGGAATCTACGCGGAGGTTCGGCACGCGCCCGGCGACTCGCTCGGCCGGGATTCTGAGCTGTTCACAGGAACCTTGGGGAACTGGAAGCTCATCCACAGCCCAGGCGGCGAGGATCAGCTGTTCGACCTGGTCACGGATCCATCCGAAACTCGCAACGTGGGCGAAGAGGAACCGGAGACCGTCCGGGCCCTTGTCGAGTGGATGAACGCCGAAATGCGGGCTCTTCCCCGCGAGCTCACCGAGTTCAGCCCCGAGACCACCGAGATGCTCCGCGAACTCGGCTACCTCTGATTTGTTGCCCCGCATCCCCATGAAAGTTGCCATCGCTCAAATTGCCCCGGTCTGGATGGACCGCGCGGGCACCCTCGCCAAAGTGGAAGCCGCGATCCGCGAAGCCGGATCGAAGGGAGCCCGCCTGGTGGCTTTTGGCGAAGCGGTCGTCCCGGGTTATCCCTTTTGGGTCGACCGGACCGACGGAGCGCGATTCGGGTCCGCGGTCCAGGAACAGTGGTTCGCCCGCTATGTGGATCAGGCGGTGACGATCGAGTGCGGGGACCTGGATGGGGTCTGCGAGGCCGCCCGCGAGGCGAACTGCGCGGTCTATCTGGGCGTGATCGAGCGGCCCGACCGCCGTACCAGCGTGCACGCCTCGATGGTCTACATCTCGCCCGCCGGGGAGATCGGCTCGGTGCATCGCAAGGTCCGGCCGACCTACGAAGAGCGGCTGGTGTGGAGCCCCGGCGACGGCCACGGACTGCGGACCCATGAGCTGGACGAGTTCCGGGTCGGCGGGCTGAACTGCTGGGAGAACTGGATGCCCCTCGCGCGGGCCGCCCTCTACGCCGACGGCGAGACTTTCCACGTGATGATCTGGCCTGGTTCGGTGCGCAACACGGCGGCGCTGACCCCGGTGGTTGCGGTCGAGGGACGCTCCTACGTGCTGTCGGTGAGCGGGATCTTCCGGCCTTCGGACATCCCGGCCGGACTGGACCTGCCCGAAATCGACGCCCTGCGCGCCGACACGGCGCCCAACTGGGCCGACGGCGGCAGCTGTTTGGCCGCGCCTGATGGAACCTGGGTCCTCGAGCCCCTGCCCTGCGAGGAGGGTGTCTTCGTGGCTGAGGCGAGCATCGAACAGGTCCTGCGCGCGCGGCACAATTTCGACCCCTCGGGACACTACTCGCGGCCGGATGTCTTGAAGCTCTCCGTGAACCGCGAGCGACTGGGCCCGGCGCACTTCGAAGACTGACCACGGGCGGATCCGCGCTGCTCTCACTTTTGGGGAGTGCGCCTGGACACAAAACAGCCGGGAGGCGCAGAGCGCCTCCCGGCTGTTTCCATCGACTTACCCCCCCAGGGGGGGAGCAAGCGTTAGGAGCTGAGCGGAAAACTCAGACGAGGCTCTTGAGCCCGACGAGGGGGCGAACCTTGACGACGTTGCGGGCCGGCTTGGCCTTGAAGATCGTCGGCTCCTTCGTGAAGGGGTTGATGCCCTTGCGCGCCTTGGTGGCGGGCTTGCGCTGGACGACGACCTTCATGAGGCCGGGGACCTGAACGATGCCCGGGCCGCGCTTGGTGAGGTCGACGGCCATGATGTCGGCCAGGCTGTTGAACACCGCGACGACTTCCTTGCGGGCGAGGCCCGTTTGGTCGGCGATCGTGTTGTACATCTCGCTCTTGGTGCGGACCTTGGGGGCCGCGGTCAGGCGCTTGGGCTTGTGCGCCGGAGCGGCCGCGGCCTTGGTGGAGCGGCGCGCGGTGGTCTTGGTTGCACGCTTGGTGGTGCGCTTGGTGGCACGCTTGGTGGTGCGTTTTTTGGAGGAGGCTTTGGTGCGAGCTTTGGTCTTGGTTTTGCGCTTCGCCATGGCGGAGGAGTGAACGGTGGGGAAGGGGTGGGATGGGGGAAGTGGTCCCTGCCCGGCTCGGGGCCAGTGGACAAATCCGGGGAGCCACGGTGTTCGTGGGTTCCCGAAGGAGTCCGGCCTCGCGCGGCGGAAGGGCGTGAGTGCCGAAAACCGCTTGTCCCGAGGCGATTTCTTCGACTCGGAGAGATGCGGCGACCTCTACGAGCGGAACGCTAGCATCCTGGACACACACGTTTCAGCCTGGAAAACCGGCTTCTCTTGCACATTCTTCGTTCGCGAGAAACTGGTGGGGACGGCCTTGGAGGCCGAGAGAACTCTTCGGAACCCCGAAAAAACGGCTGGAATCGGGGGTCTGGGACGGGAAGACCCTGCGGAGAGCCCGGGAAAGGCAGCGATTAGGCTCCGATTTTTCGAAGCCCGAAGTCTCCGGATGTCGCGTCTTCAAGCCCGGCGCGGCCTTCGGAGAACGTTGCGCCCGGGGCCCGGCAGACCCGGGCGGGTCTGCCCCGTCCGAGTCTCGGAGGATCGAAGGACGCGGTACCAAGGCGGGGTACCGAGGGTGGGGGCACCGCTCCGGCGGATCAGCGGACGTTGACCGCGGTTCGCAGGACATAGCCGGCGACCAGCTCGAATTCGGCCGGCGTTTCGACGATCCAGTCGACCTCGGTGGGGAGCGTGAGGTGCGTCACATGCGGGCCCTCGGGGAAGATCTCGACCACGTGAGCGCTTTCGGCTTCGTCCTTGTCGAGGATGCGGATCAACGCGACCGGGCGCTGCCCGATCTCGGTGGCCCACAGCTCGCGCAGGTGGTCGGCGCAGTGGTCGCAGGTCATCCGATAGAAGACCCACAGCCCGTCCTGGGGCATCAGGTCCAGATCGACCCAGTCGGCCAGTTCGGTTTCCGCCAAGATCTTGTCGGTCCATTCCTCCACGGGCAGCACGACCCACTTGCGACCCCCAAGAGGGGTCTCCGCCTGCTGGTCCGATTCGCTTCTAGGAGGAGGAACTTCCTCGGTGGAGCGCGTTCCCGATTGGATTTCGGGAAGCTCCGCCGATTCTTCGGTGGCCGGCTCGTCAAGCGGCTCCTGAACCAACTCCGCGGGAGCTGCGCCGATTGCTGTGGCCACGCTCGGAGCTTCGCTGGGTTTCGCCTTGGACATGCCGTCGTCCGGTGCCGTGGCCTGGCGGTTGAGGAACCACGGCAGCGCGAGTACCGCGATCGCCGCGAGGGCGCCGACAGCGATGGGGAATGCGCCGGGCCTGAAGGAGCGCCAAGGTCGGGTGGCAAGCAGCAGGAGCAGCAGTGCGCCGTCGATGATCATCATCTGCGTCGGCTCGATCTTGACCGAGGAGCCGAAGCAGCCGCAGGACTCTGCGCCGATGCTCAACATCCAGCCCAGCACGCCGAGGAAGACTGCGAACTGGATCGCGACCAGCCACCAGCCCACGCGCGGAACCAGCAGGGCGAGGGCGACCACCGCTAGCTCGATTCCAATCACCGACGGAAACAGGATGTCCGCGCCGATCGGCAACTTATGTAAGACCGGCGGCAGGTCGTTGGGCGATCCGGCCAGAAGCTTGAACAGGGCGCCCGCTGCGATCCAGGCGGCCGCCAACCACAGGGCGAGGCGACTGGCAGGGCTCGTGCCGGAGGGCGGTGCGGGGTTTGGGTGGGCGCTGGCCTCGGACATGGGATCGAACAGGGGAAGCGGGGGTGCGGGAGCGATAAAGCGGTCGCAGAGCCTACGACGCCCGGCGGGCGGGCGTTGGATCCGGTCTCGTCCGCCGTGAGCTGGACCGGGAGGGCTGATCCAGGGCCAGGGGGGTTCGATTCAAGCTCCCTCGCCCAAATGGTCGAGGGGCCAGCTATGGAAACTCCCGAACGCAGGCGATCCTGGCGTGTGCGCCCGCCGGTGACCGAACCCGTCCGCGTCGAGCTGCGCTGCGGCGAGGGCCGCGCCCCGCTGACCTTCGATGCCATCGACATCGCGATTCACGGCGTCGGCTTTCAGGTGCCAGCCGAACAACTACTCGGGCTCGAACCCGAGCTTGGGATCGATGCTGAGTTCTTCCTGCCGGGCCAGGCTGAGCGGATTGGTCTTCCGGCGGTCCTTCGCCAGCAGCGCCAGCTGGGCGACCTCGTCCATCTCGGATTGGAATTTGCCTACGAAGACGCCGAGCAGAAGGATTGGGCCTCGGCCCGCCTGGCCTCCTACGTGTCCGAGCGGCTCGCGGACGAGCGCCGGGCCAGCCGCGCGGCCTGACCCTAGCCTGTCTTGCGGACGAACGCGGCGATGCGTTCGGCGACCGCGCGCGTGTCGTCTCCCGGCCTGAGCCACGCTCCGGTGTCTTCGAGCCATTCGAGCTCGGCGTTTAGGTCGGCGGCCAGCGCTTCGGTCTCGCTGGCCTCGGTTAGGCGGTCTTGACGCCCTGCAAGCACCAGGGTCTTCGGTGTGAACGCGCGGGGACGCAGATCGATTCCGCGGGTCAACGGATCGACGACCTGCCAGGACTCGTCGCGTACCAGGGCTTCGACCGCGCTCGCGTCGCGGGGATCTTGCGGAGTCGTGAGCCACGCCTTGGCGCGTCCGGACCGGAACCAGTCCGCCGGCCTTTTGGCAAAAGCCACCTTGCGTGCGGCGATCGGATGTTTGCTGAACAACCGCTTTCGGAACGCGGCGAGACCCTCCGGGGCCGCCGGTTGCAGCGCGACCCAGCCGGGGAGCTCTTGAACCAGGTGCGCGCGTTCCTTGCGGTCTTCGAGCAGCCGCAACATCATCAACGAAGCGGCTCCGTGGGTTACGACTACCGGCAGGGGCTTGGCCCGGGATAGCAGGCGCCCCAGCGGATTGACGTAGTCTTCGAGGTTGTAGAAGACCAGATCGCCCTTGTCGCAGGTGCTGCCCCCGTGTCCGGGCAAGCTGTGAGCGCGGACGTGCAGGCCGAGATCGCACAAAGCGCGGGCCAGTTCGTCGAGCTGATCCAAGTCCTCGAAGAGGCCGTGTTGGAGCAGGACGGGCCGCGTATCCGCGGGGCTTTCAGGCGCGTAGTCGCGCAGTTCGATGGTTTCGACCACGTGGCGGTTCTACCAGGGCTTCCCCGCCAGCGCGAGGTCTGGATCGCCAACCCGTCAGGGAAGCGCAAAGGTCTTCTGCTCGCCCTCGCCGTAGCCGACCAAGTGTCCCGCGTGCTCAAGCTTCCAGAACACGCGTCGGGCCCGGGACCGACCGATGTTGTGGGCTCGGGCGAATTCGGCGATCGTCGCGGGCGCGGCGCCCTGGGCGCCAGGATCGGCTTGCCGGCCGAGCCAGGACAGGACTTGCCGCTCCAGATCGTCCAGGCCGCGTCGGTCGCGGGGGGTCCGCATGGCTCGGATCGCCTGGGCGCTGGCTTCGCGGGTCGAGGAGCCGAGCCGCAGGGTGATCTCGGGATCGCCCTCTGGGCGGCTGGCCGCGTGGGGACGGGACTCGCTGACGCCCACCTCGCAGGTCACCACCGTGCCGCGGCCACCGGACATCTCAACGGCGGTGCAGCGAGCTGCCACCGGCGGATCGATCTCGGCTGCGAGGATTCGCTCGAGCTCTAAAAGCACTTCGGGCGCCTGGCGCACGCCCCGTACCTGGCCCTGGTCGTCCACGCCGACCAACAGCGTGCCGCCGCGTCCGTTGGCGAACGCCGCCAGCGTGCGAGCCACCTTCGGCCAGGCCGGGAGCCCCAACTTGAACTCACGCCGAGCGTTCTCGCCGGCGCGGGCGAGGCGATCCACATCTTCGGAGCCGATGCTCATCGAGCTTCACCATACGCCCCTCCCAGGGGGGGCGGCCTGGGCAGACCAAAACCACTCGGGTCTCCAAAATCCACCGGGGAGAGGGCTCAAGGCCGGGCCCGTCTCAGGCCGAGGAAGGAGGCGTGGAAGCCAAGCGTCTCGAATCTCGCGCCCCGCGAATGAAGTTCGTGCAGGGCGGAAAGCCGGCCCGGACCCAGAAACCGACCTCCTGGTCGGCCTGCGCGGGCATCGCTGGCTTCGGCGGAGCTGGGCTCGCCGCGTTCGGGATCTCCACGCCGGTCCTGGCCTCCGCCGGGCAGCGTGCTGCTGCGGCTTCGGCGGGCTCCTGGCTGTTCTTCATGGGTCTGCTGCTCGCGTTCACCGCGCTCTCGATGTCGCGCGGGTCCCGCGGCGCCCTGTGGTGGCTGCGGGTTGCGGCGCTCGGGCTCGCCGCGATCGCCCCCCAGCTCACCCCCTCGCCCGAGGCTCTAGGGGCCATTTGGGGCGCCGTAGGGGCCTGGGAGCTGGCTTCAATCTGGGCCGAGTGGGGCTGGCTGCGAGCCGTCCGCGGCACAGCCTAGAGCGATACCTAAAAGTTATAGGTCCGTTAAGGGCGATAGTCTGGGTTAGAAGAGGGGCATGAGCCTCAACCAGCGCCCGACCCTTCGCCAGCTCGAATACGCCGTCGCCCTCTCGGAGACGTTGCACTTCGGCCGCGCCGCCGAGCGACTCTCGATCAGTCAGCCGGCGCTTTCGAGTCAGATTCAGATCCTCGAAGAGACGCTCGGAGTCGCGCTGTTTGAGCGCACCCACAAGGGGGTCTTGATGACCTCGGCGGGCCGCGAGGTTGTCGAGCGCGCGCGCCACCTGCTGCGCGGGGCCGACGACTTGGCCGCTGCCGCCCTGAGCGAAGTGCGTCCGCTCACCGGCGATCTGCGCCTCGGCGTCATCCCAACCCTTGCGCCTTACGTGCTCCCGCGCATCCTCCCGGGTTTGCGTCGCAGCCATGCGGAGCTCGCGTTGTACCTGGTCGAGAGCTTCACGAGGGATCTGCTCAGCAAGCTCGATGCCGGCGAACTTGACGTTTGCCTGCTCTCCCTGCCGGTCCCGTCGAGTCACTACGACCACCTGGTCCTGTTCAACGACCCCTTCCTGCTTGCGTTGCCAGAGAACGATCCGCTCTGTGACAAGGAAGAGGTGGACGAGTTCGATCTCGAGGGTCGCGAGGTCCTCTTGCTCGAAGACGGCCACTGCCTGCGCGACCAGGCCCTGGCCGTATGCGGCCGAGTCCTCGCTCCCGAAGCCGCCCGTTGCCGGGCCACCAGCCTTGGCACCTTGACCCAAATGGTCGCCAACGGGCTCGGCGTCACGCTGTTGCCCGAGTCGACCCTCGATCTTGAAATTCGCGAGGGGGGCGGCGTGGTCACCCGTCGCTTCTCCGGCGAAGAGCCCCAGCGTGTGGTCGGCTTGGCCTGGCGCCGCGCCTCTCCTCGGGCCGCTGAGTATCAGCAGCTCGGCGAGGAAATCGTGTCGCTGTTCGACGCGAGCTAATCGAGGTTTTGGTGGGCCTCGGCGGGGGCCTGGCCCGCGCGTGCCGATCGGTCCGTTGTGGGCTCAGATCCCCTCCAACGACTCGGTCTTGGGCCGGGGGGCGGCTAGGCCTCCAAAGCAGGCTGAGGCTCAGATCTTAGATCCGGCCGAGGCTTCACTCCTAGATCCAGCTGAGGCTCCGCAGCGCGATCAGATTGGGAAGCGGCGATCGGTTCCGGGTATCCGGCCCGCGACCCAGGGGCTAAGCTGCTCGCTCGCAGGGCGGCATTTGTCGCCGCCCCGAGCGCGCAGCAGACTCGGCGTGATCCGGTTCGGTGTTCCCCTGGAGGAAGCCCCGGGGGACGACACGAGCGCGCGAAACCAAGAGCTGACCCATTGCTGCTGAATAGGTCGGAGGCCTTCTCGCCGGACGCGAGGTGGCCCAAATCAGGACCTTTTCATGTCGACGACGAGTGGCACCGAGCGCTCGAAGGGAAGTTTTGCAACCTTCGGCCTCTCCAAGAATCTCCTGCGCGCCGTTTCCGAAGCCGGATTCACCGAACCGCGCCCCATCCAAGCCAAGGCCATGCCCCAGGTGTTGGAGGGCCGCGACGTTATGGGCCTGGCCCAAACCGGGACCGGAAAAACGGCGGCCTTCGCGCTACCGATCCTTGAGCGGCTTTCCCAAAGGAAAGGGGGAAGCGCGCCGCGTGCCCTGATCGTTGCGCCCACGCGCGAGCTGGCGTTGCAAATCACCGCCGAGATCGAAGTGCTCGGCAAGTACACCAACGTGCGCGCGATTTCCATCATCGGTGGCGTCGGAGCCGGACCGCAAGTTCGCGCCCTTCGCCGGCGGCCCGACATCGTTGTGGCCTGTCCCGGGCGATTGCTCGATCTGATGAACGGCGGCGATGTGAGCCTGGACGGGGTCGAGGTCTTGGTCCTCGATGAGGCCGACCACATGCTCGATATGGGCTTTCTGCCGGACATCAAGCGGATCCTGGCCAAACTGCCCAAGCGCCGCCAAAACCTGCTCTTCTCGGCGACCATGCCGAGCGAAATTCGAGGGCTGGCCAGCCGCGTCTTGACCAAGCCGCACACGGTCGAGCTGACGAGTTCTGCGCCTGCTGAGACCATCGAGCACGCGTTGTACGCCGTCGAGCAATCCGGCAAGACCGCGCTGCTCAAGAAGCTGCTCGCCGAAGAGGGCTTTCGCTCAGCGATCGTGTTTTTGCGCACCAAGCACCGTGCGCGGCGCCTGGCCCAGGACCTTGAGAAAGCGGGTCACCACGCGGTTGCGCTTCAGGGAAACATGAGCCAAGGCCAGCGCCAGCGGGCGATGCAGGGGTTCCGCGAGGGCCGCTACGACGTTCTCGTGGCCACCGACATCGCTGCCCGCGGCATCGATGTGGCGCAGGTCAGTCACGTGATCAACTTCGACGTCCCCAATACGCCGGACGCCTACACGCACCGCATCGGGCGCACCGGTCGCTCCGAGCGCAGCGGCAAGGCTGCGACTTTCGTCATGCGCGAGGACGCCGAGGCGATTCGCGCTATCGAGCGCAAGCTTGGAAAGAAGATCCCCCGCATCGAAACCGAGCAGGATCGTTCTTCAAGTCGTCGCACCAATCGCGGCCCCGCGGGCTCGGCCAGGCAGGGACGCGGCAAGTCGAAATTCCCGGCGCGTTCCGACGGCAAGTGGGCACGTGACGGCCTCTCGGAGCCGGATCGCCCCCGCGGCCGTTCGCGCACCCGCGGCGGACCGAATTTGGCGGCTGCGAGCTCACCGCGCGGTGAGCGCGGCCGCGGCCCTCGGAACGAGGACGCCCGCGGACGCTCGTCGGCCAAAGCGGGCGGTTCGAAGCCGAGCGGCGGGCCGAACAAGTCTCGCGCTCCCAAATCCAAGGGCGGAGGGCAAAGTTCCCCGCGCCCGTTCGGGGCTGGCCTCGGCGACGACCGCAAGCCCGACAGCCGTCCGAAGCGCCGTCGCTAGCGCGGCTCGAGAGACCAGGGCGCTTCCAGGCTCACCCGAGTTTGGAGGCGAAAAATGACTCGGCCCGACTGTGATGAACACCTTCTCGGATCGGCGAGAGCTGGTTGAGCAGTCCGCCATGGATGAGCGGGCAGGTGCCACAACGGCCCTCGTAGCGCTTGGCCAGTAGGCGCATCCGGAGTTCACGGTACCAGGCGTCGTTCCAGATCTCGCCGATGTCCTGGGCGAGCGCGTTGCCCGGCGCGCTCTGGCCGAAGCTGCAACCGTCGACCGAGCCGTCGTGGTGGATCTTCATCTCGAAGAACGGGTCCGAGCAGCCCAGCAGGTCCGAGTGCGGCCCGAGCTCGTGGAGCTGACGCAGGGAACCCATCTCGTGCTCATCCTCGGCGAACTGCGAGCGGAACATGATCAACTCGGTGCCGTTTCGCTCGCACCGCTTGCGAGCTTCGGCCAGTAGCTCGTCGATACCGTCGACCTCGTAGGCGTTTTCGTCGCGCAGGGTCTCGTAATTAACCACGAGCGGCTGGACGTGGACAGCGTGGATTTGGGCCGAACCGAGCAAGTCGTCCAGCATCGCGAGGAGCTCGTTCGCGTTGCTCTTCATCAAGGTGTAGGCGATCCCCACGTGCGGAAGCTCGGAACCAAGGCGCCGTTTGGTGCGGTCGAGCAGGCGGATTTTCTCGGCCGTTTTCTCATAGGGGATATTGCGGATCCGCTGGTGCAGACTTGTCCCGTCGATCGAGACCGAAACGGACTGCACTCGCGCGCGAATCAGATGTTCACAGCGCTCCTCGGACAGGAGCACTGCGTTCGTGTTGAATCCGATCTCCGCGCCACCCTTGGCGATTTCGGACAACGCCCAATCGAAGTGTTCGGCGAGTAGGGGCTCGCCGACCAGGTTGAGGTTTACAAATCGAGCTCGATGCAGCCATGGCATTTGGCGCTCGATCAACCTGCGCGGCATGTCCGTTCGCAAAGCGGACTCGGGAAGTCCGTAGTCGATGGGGCAGTGGACGCAAGCGAGATTGCAGCGTCCCGACAGTTCGAGAAAAATCTGCTGGGGCGGCGAGTGGACGATGCCGGTTGCCGCGTCGTAGCGAATGAGTTGCTCTTTGAGCATGGTGCGAGCCAGGGCGGTGACTGCTGAGGAGTGGGGGCAGAGCGGTGGAATTAAGGCGGAGTCTCGAGCGAGCTGGGTTCATGAAACGCCGCTTGATCAGGGACGTGCAGCAGGCCTTCGAGGCTTCCGCGCACGCTCGCGCGACCAACGACTTCGAGGCCGTGATGAAAAGCACGAACAGTCTGTTCGACGGCCGCGTCGTCGTGGGCGTAAGAAGCCAGCAAAGACCCGTTTGAGAGTACGCCATGGCGCAAGAGCTCCTGAACGAACAGTGTCTGCAGACCGAGCGCAGACAAGCTGCCGGAGGGCCCGAACGAGATATCTAGCCGGCAAGTGGGCCCGATCAGTTCCGCCGGCACACCGGTGGTGCGGACAGCTTCCTCGAATCCTGCGATCAGATTTCGGCCGACGCGGTCCAAGTGCTGCGTGACCGGTTCCGTTGCAAGGACCTCCAGGCAGGCTTTGGCCGCGGCCAGGGAAAGCGTCTCGCCCCTGAAGGTCAAGCCGTAGCCCACGTTCGCGATCGAGCGCAGCACGGCTTCGCGGCCAGTCAGTGCGGAGAGCGGCATCCCGTTGCCCATGGCCTTGCCCAAGCAGGCCAGGTCCGGCTCGACCCCAAAGGCCTCCTGCGCGCCTCCGGGAGCCAAGCGAAAAGCGGTGACCAATTCGTCGAAAATCAGCAGCGCGCCATGGCGGTGCGCGAGATCGCGAACGGCAGCAAGATAGCCCGGTTCGGGGAGCTGGGTCTTGACGGGCTCCATGACGATTGCGGCAACCTGGGGCCCGCGTGCCTCGAAGATCGATTCGAGAGCAGCCAGGTCGCCGTAGGGAAACGGCTCCACGGTCTCTCGCAAGTCCCGCGGAATGCCCTCGATGCTGGGCAGCGACGCCAGGTACCAGTCATGAAATCCGTGGTAGCCACACACCAAGATCCGCTCGCGGCCGGTGTGAGCCCGCGCGATGCGAGCGGCGGCGCCAAGCACATCCGATCCGTTCTTGCCGAACGCGACTCCGTCTGCGCAGGGAACCACCTCCCGGATCCTCTCGGCCACCTCAATCTCCAGCGGATGCAGGAGCGACAGGAGTGGACCCTCGGCCAACTGCTCTCGGATCGCAGCCTCAACTTTCGGGTGGCGATACCCGAGGATCACCGGTCCCCAGCCCATCATCCAATCCACATACTCGGCGCCCGTCGTGTCCGTGATGCGGCATCCGGCTCCCGACTGCGCGAGTACCGGAAAGACGCCGTTTGGATAGCGAAAAGCACCGTGTGAGACACTCCAGGTCCCTGCGGCGAGGACCCGGTGCGCGCGCCGCCACAGATCTTCCGTTTCGTCGAGTCCGTCTGCGTCCAACTGGACTTCCTTGGGCCGGCCCAGTCCCTGCGCGAGTGAGAGGTTCTTTGGGTTCGGCTCGGGCGGGTTCTTGGTCATCGATCCTGAGTCTCCGTCCGCCCCATGCTAAGCGGGTGGCGCGAAAGCGCCGGCGGGGGAAGCGTCAGGGGCTCCGCGTCCTTGCAGATCGATTTCTACCTGCCCAGCTCGTGCTGCTCGGCGTTCCATGCACCACTCCGGGTCGGTCGAGCCTCACGGCCCCCAAGCGGAGCCATGGAGGGCACGGAGCGGGGATGAGGGGGAAAACTCGGCGGATCCTCGCCTTCGAGAGGGGCTGGTCGCTTTGGGAGTGGAGTTAGGCCGGTGACCGGCAGCCCAGCTACATCCCGAGTGCGTTCGCTGTGAACAGCAGCATGTCGACCGCTTCCTCGATGCGTTTGGCAGTCGGTTTTCCGGCGCCGTGTCCCGCGGCGGTTTCGATGCGAATCAGAGCCGGATTCTCGCACCCCTGGGCGGCTTGCAGGCGCGCCGCAAACTTGAACGAATGTCCTGGGACGACCCGATCGTCGGTGTCTGCGGTGGTGACCAGCGTCGGGGGGTAGCAGGTCCCGTCCTTTAGGTTGTGGTACGGCGAGTAAGCGAGCAGCGCCCGGAATTGGGCCTCGTCTTCGATTTCGCCGTAGTCGAACGTCCAGAAGCGGCCGGCGGTGAACAGGTGAAAGCGCAGCATGTCCATCACACCGACGGCGGGCAGGCAGCAGCCGAACAAATCTGGACGTTGGCACATCACCGCACCGACCAGGAGTCCGCCATTCGACCCACCTTGGATCGCGAGCTTAGGCGCACTGGTCCAGCCCTTGGCGATCAAAAATTCAGCGGCGGCTAGGAAGTCGTCGAAGGTGTTTTGCTTGTTGAGGCGGCGGCCCCCGTCGTGCCAGGCGGCTCCATATTCGCCACCGCCGCGAAGATTCGGCATGGCGTACACGCCGCCAGATTCCATCCAGGCCAGGTTGGTGGGGCTGAACTGTGGGGTCAGAGAGATGTTGAATCCGCCATAGCCGTACAGCAACACCGGGGTTTCGGGCGTGAGGTTCGTAGACCGTGCACGGGCCAAGAACATCGGGACGCGGGTGCCGTCCTTCGAAGTGAAGAACTCTTGGGAGACCACAAAGTCGGCCGGATCGAAGGGGACTTCCGGGGCTTTTACAAGCTCGCTTTCCCCGGAGGCCACGTCGTAGCGGAAGACGCTGGGCGGCAGGTGAAAGCTGGAGAAACGGTAGAACGTCTCGGCTCGGTTTGTGTCGGTCGAGAAGCCATCGGCGGTGCCGAGCGAAGGTAGTTCCACATCGCGTTGTTCCTTGCCTGTTGCGTCGTAGATCGTGACGCGGCTCGAGGCGTGCTGCATGCGACGCACCACGAAGCGGTCGGACACACGGGTGACCGACTCGATGGTCTCGTCCGACTCCGGAATCACAACGGACATGTTCCAGGTGCCGGAGGCGTCAGGTTCCGCGGCCATCAGGCTACCGCTTGGAGCAGCCGCGCCAGATACGTGGAAGTACAGCCGATCACCATCATTGCCAGTGAAGGAGTAGGAGCCATTCCATTCGCCGATCAGTTCGATCGGGGCGGCGCTCCGGTCGCGCAGGTCGACCAGCGTGACAAGATTCGGCGTGCCGCTCTCCCAGATGTGGACGATCATCCAGTTTCCGTCCTCGGAGACGACGGGGGAGAACGCGCGGTCCGGGTACTCGGGGAGCTCGAACAGGAGTTCGTCGCCGGCCTGCTCGGTTCCGCGGCGGTGGAAAAAGACGCGCTGGTTGCGGTTGGCGGCCTGGAAGGCGTCGCCTTCGGCGGGCTGCTCGTAGCGGGCATAGACGAATCCAGAACCATCAGGGAGCCAGCTCGCCCCGGAGAACTTGATCCACTCCAGGTCGCCGCCGGTGTGCTCACCGGAGTGCGTATCGAGGACCCGCCAGGTCGCCCAGTCGGAGCCGGCGGCGCTGACGCCGTAGGCCAGGTAGCGGCCGTCTTTGCTCCACTCTCCGCCCGAGAAGGCTCGCGTACCGTCTTCGGACCAAGTGTTCGGGTTGAGGACGACTTGGGCGTCTTGGAACGGGTGCAGACCCGAGTACAGGACGGCTTGGGGCTGCAGGCCATCGTTCTGCCACCAGACGTAGCGGTCGCCGTGCCAGGCCGGCAGGCTGACGCGGTCGTAGTCCCAGAGCTCGGTGAGGCGTCGGTTGAGCTTCTCGCGACCCGGCAGAGCCTCGAGGAAGGCGAAGGTCACTTCGTTTTGGGAGGTGACCCACTCGCGGACGCGGTCCGATTCGCGCACATCCTCCTCGAGCCAGCGGTAGGGGTCTGCGACCTCTACGCCATGGTGGGTGTCGACGACGGCTTCGATCTGGGTCAAGGGGATCTCCTTGAGGGTGGCGGCCAGGCGATCCTCGGCGGACCGATCCAATTGGGCGCAGCCGAGGGGCAGGAGGGTTGCGCCGAGCAGGGCGGCCAGGCCCGCGAACGGACGCGCCAAGGGGTGGCTTGTGTTCATCACGTGTCGGAGTAGGGAGCCGAAGCTGAGGGCGGTAGTAGAGGGAGGTAGGAGCCTCGGGCTGGAGGTGCCCACTGGCGCTGGGGATCGAAGTTCCAGCGCGGGAGTCGTTGCCGTCTCCGGCGAGCCGGAAATTCGAGAAAGGGGACCGGAACGGTCGGCCCGGAGCCTGCCTTCGAGGCGTACTCTACCCGGCCTCCCGGATTCTCCTCCCCCCCACGCGCTCCATGGTCCAGCTCGGGTTCGTCATCGACCACTCCCGGTGCATCGGGTGTCACGCCTGCACCGTCGCCTGCAAGTCCGAAAACGACGTTCCGGTCGGCAAGTTCCGCACCTGGGTCAAATACACCGAGCAGGGGGAATTTCCTGCGGTGAAACGATCCTTCGCGGTCCTGCGCTGCAACCAGTGCACGGACGCACCGTGTATGTCGATCTGCCCGACGTCGGCGCTGGACAAGCGCGACGATGGCATTGTCGATTTGGATCAGGATGCCTGCATCGGCTGCAAGAGCTGCATGCAGGCGTGCCCCTACGACGCGCTCTATATCGACGAGGACACGGGAACCGCAGAGAAGTGCCACTTCTGCGCGCACCGCACCGAGGTCGGCCTCGCTCCTGCGTGCGCCGTGGTGTGTCCCACCGAGGCCATTGTTCCGGGCGACTTCGATGATCCGGAAAGCGTCGTCTCGCGGATGAAGTCCAGCGGCGAGTTGACCGCGCGCAAGGAAGAGGCGGGAACCAAACCCAACGTCTTCTACAAGGAAGCCGCGCCGGCTGGACTCGATCCAGGCCTGACCAACTCGGCCGGCGGTTATTTGTGGGCCAACCAAGTCCCTGGCGATCCGCTTGAGGCTGAGCGTGCACTGGCTGCGGCCGAGGAGCACGCCGCGCGAACGACCTACGACGTCGATCATCAGCCCTGGTGGGGCAACAAAGTTTCGGCCTATCTGCTCACCAAGTCCGTTTCAGCCGGGGCGCTTCTCGCAGCTTTGCCGTTGCTCAACCCGGAAACTGGGCGTTTGCCCGCTCCGGTCAGCTGGGCGGCCCCGCTCTTGGGGCTCGTGTTCCTCGCAATCACTGGCTTGCTGCTGGTTCTCGACCTGAAGCGTCCCGAGCGGTTTATCTACATCTTCCTGCGCCCCAACTGGGATTCGTGGCTCGTGAAAGGCTCCGTGGCCATCACGGCTTACGGTGCCTTGCTCACCGCGATGCTGGGTGCTGAAATCCTCGGGATCGAGCTTTCCGCGGGGCTTTCCAAGGTCTTGGCCTACTCAGCCGGAGCCGCGGCGCTCGCCACGGCGGTCTACACCGCTTGGCTGTTTGGACAAGCGAAGGGTCGCGTGCTGTGGATGAAGCGCGGGCTGGCCGGCAACCTCGCCGCGCACGCTGCGATCGCTGGCGCGACCTTCGTCCTGCCGTTTGCGATGTTCGCGGGCTTGGGGGCACAGCCGGTGGCTGTCCTGCTGTTGGCCGGACTCGGCGTGGAGCTCTTCCTTTCCCTCTCTGAACCCAAGCTCGCCCCGTCCGGTCGCGAAGTGGAATACGCACGGGTCATGCGGGTCCAAGGCAGTGGAGCTCTCGGCCAACGCCACCATCTGGCGCGCTGGTTGTTGATCTTCGCCGTGGTAAATGCCGCCGCAGGAGTGTTCACCGGATTGGGTTCGGTCGCTTTGATCGCCGGCTTGGTGGGAACAGTTGCCGTGGCTGTTTCCGAAGACGTGTTCGTTCGTGCGGGGCAGGCCCTGCAGATTTCCTGAGGCCTCAAGAAACAGCCAGCCCCCCATGTCCGAACGAAACGAACAGCCTTCACGCACCAGTCCCTGGGAGCTTTCGACGGGTCCGCCGCCCGATCAATGGGACGACTGGGTCGAACTGGACTCCCGTACTTGGCCTCGCAAGGTCGAGCACCACTATCGCTGCATCCCAACGATTTGCTTCAACTGCGAATCGGCCTGCGGTTTGGTCGCTTTCGTGGACAAAATGTCGGGCAAGACGGTCAAGTTCGAAGGCAACCCGGTGCACCCCGGATCCCGCGGGCGTACCTGCGCGAAAGGGCCGGCAACGATCAACCAGATCAGCGATACCGAGCGGATCCTGACACCGCTCAAGCGCGTCGGGCCGCGCGGCTCTGGTGAGTTCGAACCGGTGTCCTGGGACGAAGTCCTCGATGATCTAGGCGCACGCATCTCGAAGGCGCTCGACGAAGACCGGCACGAAGAGGTCATGTATCACGTGGGGCGCCCGGGCGAGGACCACTTCGTGAACCGCATGCTGACCGCCTGGGGCGTCGACGGGCACAATAGCCACACGAACGTGTGCAGCGCCTCGGCTCGAACCGGGATGGCGTTTTGGTGTGGGGCTGACCGACCGTCGCCCGACTACGCCCAGGCCAAGTTTGCCCTGCTGCTCTCTGCGCACCTCGAAACCGGGCACTACTTCAACCCGCACGCTCAGCGGATTCTTGACGCGAAAGAGGGTGGCATGCGCCTGGCGGTCATCGACACCCGCCTATCGAACACGTCGACCCATGCGGACCACTGGGTTTCGTCGTGGCCCGGATCGGAGGGCGCCCTGCTGCTCGGGATCGCCTCGAACCTACTGCGCACGCGGCGCATCGACGAGAAGTTCGTACGGCGTTGGGTCAACTGGGAAGCCACCCTCCAGAAGTTCGATGCGGACGGCCCGGGAACCTTCGAGCACTTCTTGGATTGGCTTGAAGAACGCTACGAGCGCTATACCGACGAGTTCTGCGCCAGCGAGTGCCGAATCCCGGCTGGGACGATCGACACCTTGGCCGACGAGGTCGCCGCGGCCGGCAACCAATTCACCAGCCACATGTGGCGCAACGCCGCGGCGGGCAACCTGGGCGGCTGGCAGATCATGCGGTCGCTCATGTTCTTGCACGTGCTGACCGGTAGCTTCGGCGTTCCGGGTGGCATGAACCCCAACGGTTGGGACAAGTTCAAAGCCTCTCCATCGGAAAACCCGCCGCCGATCGAGCGTTGGAACGAGCTCCTGTGGCCGCGCGAATGGCCGCTGGCTCACTACGAGATGAGCTTCTTGCTTCCGCACCTCGCGGAAGACCAGAACAAGAAGATCGATGTCTATTTTACTCGGGTTTACAACCCGGTCTGGACGAACCCGGATGGGACGCGCTGGATCGAGATGCTGGAAAACGAGAGCCGCATCGGTGTGCACGTCGCCCTGACACCGATCTGGTCGGAGACGGCTCAATGGGCGGACTACGTCCTGCCAATGGGGATGGCTTCGGAGCGTCACGACGTGATGAGCCAAGAAACCCACGCGGGCACTTGGCTTGGCTTCCGCCAGCCGGTTGGGCGCGAATTCAAGCGACTCGAGGGCGAAGAAGTAAACGGGACGCTCGGCACCAACCCCGGGGAAGTCTGGGAAGAGTCGGAGTTTTGGGTGGCCTTGACCCATCGCATCGATCCAGACGGCAAGCGCGGAATCGCCAAGTGGTTTGAATCCAAGCAGCAGCCGGGCAAGCCGATCTCCATGGACGAGTACTTTGAAGACTTGTTCAGCGGGGTTCCCGGCTTGCCCGAAACCGCGAAGGCAGACGGCGGCAAGTCGCCCCTTGAGTACATGCGCCGGCGGGGAGCCTTTCAGGTGCCCTACGGCGGGCAAAAGCGATACGAGGCCGAGGCACCTGAAGGTCAAGGCGTGGAACTTGAGGATGGCTCCCGGCGAGCTGGCTTCAAGACACCCTCCGGCAAGCTCGAGTTCTACTCGGAGACGCTGCACGATTGGGGCTTCGCGGACCACTCCACTCCGGAGTACATGAAGAGTCATGTCCACTGGAGCGAGCTCGACATTGCGAGCGGCGAGCGTTGTTTGCTGCCGACCTTTCGCCTGCCGACCTTGATTCACACCCGATCGGGCAACGCGAAGTGGCTGCAGGAGATCAGCCACACGAACCCCCTGTGGGTGAACCCCGACGACACGGAGGCTTTGGGGCTTGAGCAAGGCGGCCTAGCCCGGGTCACCACTCAGATTGGCTACTTCGTCGTACGCGTGTTCGAGACCGAGGGAATCCACCCTGGCGTCGTGGCCTGTTCTCACCACGTAGGGCGCTGGCGGATGTTCACCGACAAGGGCGGTCAACGCCGCGCGTCTTCGCTGGTCGACATTCAGCGCGACGGCCGGACCTTCAAGATGCGCGTCAAAGAAGGCGCGGGGCCTTACGAGAGTGCGGACCGCGACAGCTCGAAGGTTTGGTGGAAAGAAGTCGGCGTGAACCAGAACCTGACGTTCCCCGTTCAGCCCGATCCGGTCAGCGGGATGCACTGCTGGCACCAACGCGTCACGGTCGGTCCAGCTCAAGGGGACGATCGCTACGGAGATGTCTTCGTGGATCGTGAGAAATCCGACGAGGTGTACCGCCGCTGGCTTTCCAAGGCCCGGCCTGCGCCTGGCCCGGACGGCACTCGCCGGCCTCTGTGGCTCAATCGACCGCTGCATCCGGTCCCTGAGGCCTACCAGTTCCCCAAGGGCTGACGTTCTTCGCAAGCGTCGATTCCAGTTGCCCAGTCATCCAGGAGCGTTGCGCCACCGGCGCCAACGCTCCTTGGCTGGCCGGCCACGGCCAGGGGAGCGGCTCGCCCCTCGCGCATCCCTTGAACCTCTCCATTGAGCCTTGCCGAGATCGGCCGCAAGGCAGGCTTCGGAGTCGCGCAACTAGACCAGGGTCCGGGGCGGTTTGCGGCGAGTGCCTCGCCGCTTTCTTGCAGGGCCAGCTCGCGCGCGTTGAGTCTATCTGGATGGAATCTGCGCGCTCTCCAAGTGGATGCCCGCAAGAATCGCGGCGCTACGCGGTAAAAAGGACGGCCGCGCGGCTCAGGGCGAGAGCAGGGCGTGACGGTTCGGGTCGTTGTCCAGCCGGCTCCAATGGAGTATTTCGACAGGTTGAATAGAACGGGGGAGCAGTTCCCCTGCGAAGCCGGTGCCGCCGCCGAGGAGGCGCCGGTCGTAGTTGAATTCCAAGTGCTTGCGGTAAACGATGTTCTCGTTTCGCGTGATCAGCGCGCCGTTGAGCTCTGACTCTTCGTTGTCGAGCGACAACCAAGCAAACGTGAGGTTGGTGTACAGGACGGCATCCAGGTGCCCACCGTAGATCGAAGCGATGTCCTTGTACTTGGAGACCCCTCTCGGTGGGAGATTGCCGCCCCAGTGGCTCGGGTTGAGTGCATCCTGGATGGCGATGTCACCGATGGTGACACCTTTGTCGTACTGCCCATCACCGTCGATGTCCTCTCCGGTTCCGGGGATAGCATCTCCGACCGTGTAACCACTGGGGATCAAACCGGCCGCGTCGTGAGCAGCGGTGAAAACTTCCGTGGACCAGACGTTGTCGTCCTCCAGGACGTCGTCGTCCGGGGTTCCCACGAGGCCGTCGAAACCGGCCGAGGTGTTCGGAATGCCGTCCTCGCCAGCGTCCTCCTCGGACTTGTTCTGAGGGGAGTTCATCCAGCTACCGATCCAGGATTGGTAGGCAGAGTGGGTGTAGTCTCCGGCGATGATGTTCTCGGCGGAGAACAGCCCAAGGAAGTCGGCGTTCCAGTTGTTTGCGATCCAGGCCTCGGTGTCGGCCTGCGTGTTGCTCGCCGGGAGGCGGGGTGATGGGGGGCTCAGGTAGTGCAGCTCGCGTGGGATGTAGACGCTGCCCCCGGTGTAAATCGAGCCTTGACCGGTGACATAGCCACCGATGATCACATCGCCTTGGACCACCACCGGGCCATTCAGGACGATCGGATCGGACGCGGTACCCATCAGGTAGAGATTTTGTTTCTCGCCGGGATCATCCCCGTAGACCGCGTCGCTGAATAGAACGCCACCTTGGGAGAGCGTTCCTCCCTGAGCGATCGCATCGTTCTGGTAGATCGTCAAGTCGCTGAGATCCGGCATCGCAACGATCCCGTCGAAGTCATGCTGGTTCGAGAGTGTGCCCCCGTTGCCAATCAGGTTCTCGGCACCGGTGATTCCCCAACCAGCGAACACGCCGCCGTCGTTTCCATCGGACATCCCGTCGTTGTTGTCATCGATGTAGCCGGTCAAGGTCGCGTTGCTTCCGTCGTACTCGAGCCCTTGATACATCGGGGTGCCGGTCACGGTTGGCGAGTAGCCAGCCACGTCGAATTGACCATTGCTCCGGACATTGCCGTTGCAGGAGATCGTGTCCCCGTAGAACCATCCCCAGTTGTTGATGAAGTACCCGTAGTTGAAAACTTCGCTCGGGCCTAGGGCGTAGCGCAGGGTTGTCGTAACGGCACGAAAGGGGACCGGACTCTCGCCGGGAGCCAAGCTTCCGGGCGAATCATCGCTGTATCCGGTGGCGTCGACCCGGACGACGACCTCGTTCGAACTCTGACGGACAAGCGTAAGGCAGGCCGCATAGGTACCTGTGGAACGGCCGTTGTCCCACACGGATTCGCCGATCATGGGCGAGGTCACCTGTCCGTCGCCGAACAGGTCTTTGATTCCCGAGAGCGGGTCGCTGATCGAGCCGGCAGAGGCAGCGTCGTCCAAGAAAAGGCGAGCCTGCTCGACGGCTTTGTCGGCCAGAGCGCGGACGCGGGCTTCGTCGAAGATGTAGCGGGCTTCTGTCGAACGGGTGCTAGAAAGCGAGGCGGCCACGAAGGCCAAGCCGAGCAGCCCTAGGAAAGCGACCATGACGCCACGGGAAACGGCTCCACGGCGAGGGCCGTTGGATTGCGGTCGGATCAGCATGGCTTCAGCTGCGCGTGCGATGAAGGAAGACCGTCGACTCGAACAGCGCCACCCGCCCAGGTTCTGGCCTCCGAGCGGCGGCAGAAGAGTCGATGACCAATCATGAATTGGCGCGCTGCGTCGTGACGTGCCCCGGTTCCTGGCCCTCGCGGACACCGCGGAGCAGGAGTCGGATCTGCCGCAATCCGGCAGCCGCTTGGAAGACCGTGAGCTCGGCCCGGAGCTTCGAAGTGTCCTTGGAGTCTCCGCTCGAGAGCTCGCACCCCTCGAGGCTCCCTGGCACGGCACAGTCCTGTGCAGAGATGTCCTCGAGCACTGTTTCGGTAAACACGGCGGCCTCGGTCACTGGCTTCGACGGCCCAGCGCCTTCGATGCTGGATGCGAACGTCTTCGCCGAAACAATGAGCGCTACGGTCACGACCGCCATGGCGACGGTGATTTCGATCAGGCTCAGGCCGAGGCTGAGATTTGAGCGCGGGGATGCTCCACGAGAGCAGGCAAGGCTGCGCGAGCGGCTAAGGGGGCAGGTCGGCTTCACGGAAGGTGATGTCCAGGTGGATGCGGGGTCGGTGGCTTCCCTCTCGACCTCGATCGGCAACCGGACGCCGGACCTTGACTTCGTCCCCAGCGACCTGGGGATTTCCAGGAATCGCTGCGAATCCTCCCCCGCCGAAGGCCGCTTGGCTTCTGCTCAGAAGCAACGCAATCCAGGGCGGATGGCGAGCTACTCAGGCGTTTCCAGCTTCTCTAGAGCCTCGGGGTTCGGGACCCCCTCAGCATCGATCCAAGCGTCCAGAACCAGGCCTTGGACCGGGTCCGCAAGCAGACGGATCAGGGCCGCTCCCAGCGGGCCGGCCATCAGGGGCTGGCCAGCGCCGTCTCGCAAGCCGGTGTCGCCCTCGAGCATCGGGTGGTTGTTCGAGCCATTGGTGGCGCCGTCCGCCTCGACGATCCGGTCCAGGTCGAGTGCGACCGTCTCGGTGTTCCACAAGGTGGAAGGCGCGACTCCGTCGGTCCCCTTGCGATTTTCGTCGTCGTCGAGCGGATTGAGCGCTCGGCCCTGGTCGTCAAACAAGAACATGCCGGAGCCGAGGCCGGCCACCATGTGGACCCAGATCGGCGAATTGAGCCGATTGCCCGTGTTGCGACCGATGTGATCCTCCAGCAGGCCGAAATCGAGCGCCGTGTAATTGCGGCTCCCGATGGCGGCGCGGAAGGTGTCGTATTCCGCACCGAAGGCATCCAAGCCATCGTCGGTCAAGTGACAGGCGACGCATTGGCGGGGACCCTCGTCTTCGTCTGTACTGCGGCCCCGGATCGAGTGAGCCATCATCGCATTGTGGCTCAAGGACGGGAACCCGGAGGCTGCGTCCCCAGCTTGGTCGTTGCGGTCGGAGAAATGGAAAACTTCCGAGCGTCGATCCTCGGGCGACTTGGAGGTGTCGCCGTCGTTGTAGCGGAAGAAGGTCTTGGTGTTTGCACTGAACTGCGCGATCTCTCCGTGGGAGTTGACGCCCAGTTGGAACGGAAGCGGCGACTGGTAAACGAAATCTGCGAACTTCTCGCGGAAGACGATTCGCTCTCCGGTGATGTTCGAAAAGTTGTTTCCGCCGTTGTACTCACCTTCCAGGTGGCACCCCATGCAAGTGTTCGTCCAGGAGGCGTGGCACGTGGCGCAGTCCATCCGATCCGTGTGGTTGAAGCCCGGAGTGATCGGCGTCTGATCCTGAAGCGGGCCTAGCCCTGTCGCTGGGTCGCCGTCTGCCGTGCCCATGGCGTAGGAAGCTTTGGGGCTGTAGAGGGGAGTGCTCGGCGAGCCAGGCAAGGTCTTGCCGGTGTCGACGACCAAATCGACGACTTGGGGCAAGTAGTGCGTCTCGCCCGTCAAGCGGCTCTTCAAGTAGTAGTGGTCGCCTTCCTTCGTCACATGGCGCAGCGGGTTTCCTGCGGAATCGACGCCGACCTGAGCCGAATCACCGTTGTAGGTGGTTCCGGCAACCGTGGCTGCCGGCGCAGAGACCGTACCGTGGCAGTCTTCGCAGCGGATCGCGACGGCTTGCTCCATGCGGCTGGCCAGGTGACCGTCCGGCACTGTCACGCTGCCTCCGTGAAGATCCCACGAGCCGTGGCAGTCGATACAACCCATGCCCGCCTCGTAGTGCACATCGGGCGGAGTATCGTCGCGACCGTCTCCATCGTAGTCCTCGTCGAGGAGATACTGATTGCGGTTGCGTCCATTGAATTCGTTGTTCCCGACTGCCGGGTCGAACAGGCGCGTGTCCCCACTCGTCGTCACGTAGGAGTCAGGATTTGCCGGGTACTGGACCCCGCGCCGGACATCTTGGTTCTGGTCGAGGCGGATGCCCCAAAATTGCATGACCGTACGGTTCGACCCCTGATGGCAGCCCGCGCAGGCCAGGTCATCGATCCCTTGACTCATCTGCCCGTTCGCCTGTTCCTTGGCGACGCTAACGATGCGATGCGAGCGCACGTGGGCGCGCTCAGGCTCGTCGATGTCGTCGGGGTCGAGCGGCTCGAACTTGTTGATGTTCGGGTCATTCGAGCCGCTGCGTCCACCCAGCGAATAGGGCATGTGACAGGCCGTGCAACCCGAGGAACGGTAGTCGCCAGATCGGTTGTTCGCGCCGGCTGAACCCAGATGGCAGTCGCCGCAGGTGAACGCAACCTGCTCGTGGTACAAGTCCGCGAGTGCCGAGCCGGTAACCAACTGACCATTGACGAGCTGGTCATCCGACAATTGCTCGATGAAGTAATCCGCGTTGTTGAACAGCGGCCCAGCTCCTTCCTGACTGTGCTGGGAGATGACCGGGAACTCGAACAGCCTCGAAACCTCGCCGATCTCAGCGGTGCTATCCGAATGATCGGGATCCTCGACGGCACGGAACGCGAGATCCGCTGCCGTATCCTGATGGTCACCGACGCTTTCAGGAACGCTGTTTTCAACCCCTGCGGCAAAGGTAGCGCCGGAGAAGAGCCCACCGGCCGTTGCGAGGACGCTGTGGGCGACCGCATCTGAGTGAGGGGCATGGCATTGGCCGCAGCCCTGGCCGGCTTCGGTGACCCGCAAGTCGCCGGGATTGACGAACTTGAGGTAGTCGAGGGCCGTATAGGTGACTCCGTCGACTTCGTAGTCGGGGAATTGGTCGATCCCGGTCAGGGTCAACCTGTTGAAGTAGGCCTTACGATTGGCCGCGCCATTGCCGGCCTGGAAGTCTCGATCACCGATTTCTGGGGGCGCCGGAACATGACTATCGAACTGACCTTCTCCGTCGGGGTTGCCTCCGTGGCAGACCGTGCACTCGATGTTGTCGGCCGAGCCGAATGGGTGCGGGTTCTCGATTCCAGGCCCCGCGTAGTCGTTCTCGAAAGAAACGTTGTGACAGAACATGCAGGACGTGGAGTTCACCTGGGTGAGAACTTCCGTGTCCCCTGCGCCGCAGCTCCCCAGCGCAAATAGCGCCGCCATGGCTACCGCGCCTGCGATCCGAATCTTCTCAATCCCCATAGGTGAATTTGTGCTCGAGCACGGGCGAGGGGACGCTGGTTAGTTCCACGGGACGGCCGTACAGACTGCTATCGGGCTTTTCGACCCATCCCAAAGGGGCCCTTAAGCCAAAGTCCCCGCAACTCCGCAGACCGTCCAAAGGTGATACGGTGCCAGAGCAAAACGCACCGGTGGGAGCGGGGATACGGTGCCAGAGCGGGGATACGGTGCCAGAGCAAAATGCACCGGTGAGGCACCGGCAGCTTTGCTGCCGGGCCGCGGCTGCGCCGCGGCGCCCTCACCGGTGCAATTTGCTCTGGCACCGTATCCCCGCTCCCACCGGTGCGTTTTGCTCTGGCACCGTATCACCTGGTTCCGGGCTCCTCTCTCGGAGGTCGGCTGTGGCAGGCTGTTTCGGGTCCCTGGTCACAGGTTCAATCTCCAGCCCTGTGGTCACTCGCTGATTTCGGCTTGATTCCAGGTTGTCGGCAAGTGACAGCGGTCGCAGTTGTCGACCCAGCCGAGCCCCAAGTGGTTCGGGTTGATCGCGATGGCCAGGTCTGCCTGGTGGCAGGTCACACACTCCGTGTCGATGGGCAGAAAGCGACCGACCTCAGCTCCGATATGGCATCGGCGGCAGGACGTGGCAGCGTGCGCACCGACCAACGGGAATCGACCACGGTTGTGTTGAGTGATTTGGCCTTCAGGCCGCCAGTTAACTTCGTTGTGGCAGCTCTGACAGTTCGTATCGAGCAGGTTCTGGTGAATGCTCTCGTGGCATCCGGCGCAACCTTTGGCGTTGAACGTCTGAACCGGACCGCGATCGTTGTGACAGCGCAGGCACTGGGCACGCTGGTGGGAACCCATCAACGCAACGCCGGTTTCGGCTTCGTGATCGAAACTGAACTCTTCGTTCAAGCTCCACCAGGAATCGCCTTGGTGACACAGGGTGCAGTCGCCAGGGAACGAATCGTGGGGGAGCACCGGGCCGAGACCCGACCACCAACGGTGCTGTTCGAGCGATCCGGATGAATCCGTCTGGCAGGCGTGAATCACCAGTCCGAGTAGGGCCGCGGACAAGAGAACGCCGAGTCTCCTAAGAAGTAGCATGGGCATCGTTAGAAGCTCTTTTGGGCGAAAATGCCGGCCAGCAAGGCCTGTTCTGCGCCCCACGAAATTCCGTCAGCGTAAACCGACAGGTTCCATCCTCTCCTGGCCAACCAATCGCGCGAGATACGCAGCCGGTGCTGAATGATGTCATCGTTGTTGCTGAGGAAGCCTATGTTGTCCTGCTGGGCCAGCTCGTAGAACAAATCCCAACGGCCGCCGGGGTCTGTAAACCCAACGGCTGCGCGGGCGCCCAGCACATCGGTGAATTGACCTTGACTCAACGATCCGGAGAATTCGAGCCGGCTGCCGTCTCCGATTGAATCGAATACTTCTACGGCTAGCCTTGCATCTCCGCCGTCCTCTTCCTCATCGATCCACAACCCGCTCTCCAGGCTGAGGCGTACATGCTCTGAGGCGTCCATCCAAAGGTCGAGGGCAACCCGGTCGTAGTGGTCGTTCGCCAGCTGAGCTAGATCCACTTGGAGGAACTCATTGCGGTCGATTTGTGGAAACTCCTGGTGCAGCCAGCGAAAGGCAAGTCCGTAGTCGTTCCATTCCCGCCGTGCGGTCACGTTGGCTTGTGTCAGTTCCGGGCCGGCACCCTTGGCTTCGTCCCCCGAGGTGTACAGATCGATCAGCGTAACCCCGAACACCCGCCAGCCTTTGGTCGGCAAGCTCTGGGCGCGGAGCACGATCAGGTCGCGGTCCGAGGCGCCGTTGTGCCAAGTATGCAGGTAGCCGATCGCCGCGGAGAGTCGCTCGGACGCGTCCGCGTTCCACTCGTAGAAGCCTGAGACTCCGAAGTCGTTCCCCGACTCGAGGGTTGGCGTTGGTTCGGGCAACAGGCCGATTGCACCCCCGTAGCGATGCCCGCTCTGGGTGCGCCAAATGGTCTCTACGCCATCGAGGAATCCGAATTCCGGTACACCCCGGTGCAGCATCCGCCCAATCTCAAAAGAAGTCGTCCGATGCCGAGTTCCCCCGATTCGGTAAGAGAATCGATCTAACCGATAACGCGTGAGCGACTCGTCATCTTGATCGGGGACATCCGTCCGGCGGTAGTTCAGCTCGCCGTCCAGTTGCAGCTCGCCTCCAAATCCAAATGGGTTCTCCAGCGATAGGTCCTGGCCCAGTCTCCAGAACGCGTCATCGCGACCATCCTCGCTGGGCAAGATGTGGTCCAAGGACAGGTAAACCCGCCCGGTGAAGCGCGCTGGCCGCTGTTCGGGCCGGGCCACGCCAGAGTCGCTCAAGAGCGGCATACCGGGTTGGTAGGCCTCGTCGAGGTTCTTCCAGCGCTGAGCCAGCTCTGCAAGTGGATCTGCGGGCTGGGCTTCTTCTGAGCTCTCCTGGACTTTCGCAGGGGCCTCGGATCCCGCCGCCTTCGGGCTTGGGGGGTCTGGACTGGGTGCGGGATCTACGGGCGCGAAGCGAGAAGCAGGCACCACGGCCTGCCCCCGGGTCCCAGCCGGCAGTTCCACGTTCGGGCTGTCGATCTCCACCAGGGCGGTGCGTTCCTCCACGACGGTCACGAGGCCCTCGATGGCTCGCCCCGACCTAGGCATCAGCACCACCGGGTCCCCCAGTTCGAGTCCATCCGCCGAGCCCCGGTCGACCTCGACGAACCCGCCAGGTGTAGCGTTCACGACCCGCAAATCGATGCGTTCCGCTGCCTGTCCGAACGCCGCGGGGCCTAGCGGACCGAGCAGAAGCCAAACCAGAAAGACGAACCCCTCTGGAAGTTGATTCAGTCGAAGGTTGAGCCTCATGCGCAGCGCGCCGCCCGAGTCGAGCAGCATGCTCGACCCGGATCGACCGCCTCATCGCCGAACTTGATGATCGGCCGGCCGTGAACCCAATCGAGGTCCGGACCTACGGGGATTCCAGTAGTCCCACCTGATCCGGCGCACGTTCCGGGCTGCCGGTTCTGAGCCGGCGATACGCTCAGCCAAGGCGCAATTCGACCGCCTATTCAGGGCCGCGGCCCTTTGGCCACGGGCTGTCAGCGACCCAGCGGGATCGGTGTGATGGAGATCAGGGGTTCGAGCTGCATAGCGCGCCGTAGGTTCTCTTCAAAGTGATCTACCGTGGCGGGGTAGTCCTGGGCGAACTCGTCGAGGAATCGCTCGAAGGCGGTGCGGTGCCCAAGAGGCGTAGCGAACATAGACCCGAACAGGTTCTCAGCGAATGCGGCGCGCTGTTGGCTTGTGTTGCCTCCGTGCTCGACGGCCTGAATGGCTGCTCCCACGATCATGGTCAGAGCATCTGCTTCGTTGGCCAGGGTGTCTTGGTAGGTCTGTGCATACTGCGTGCGGACCCAGGTGAAGGGCTTGCTTTCCGTGGTATCGCTGATGACGCCGTAGTCGTTGCTCACAACCGTGCGCCTAACGATTCCGGTCCAGCTTTCGCCGCTGCGCGCCCGGACATCCGGCGTGGAGCCATAGCGCTCGAAGTACACATCGTGATAGCCGGCAAATGCGACCTTCATCTTGGTCTTGAACTGGACCGCATCGAATAGGGCGCCAAAATTCTGATTGGAGAGGGCCTGGAGGACTTGGGCCTGATCGTGGTTGTTTCCGGTGCCGTAGTAAATGAACTCGAGGAACTCCCCGGACGGCAGCTGGCGAAAGTCGATGAAGCGCAGCGGGTTGCGGTCCCCTGATCCAACTTCGTCGCGCGCGGCCTGCTCGGCTTCATCGATGCGTTGCTCATAGGTTGAGGCCAAGTAGTCGCGTCGTTGATCCACGGCCAATCGAAACTCCTGGTAGGTCGCGTGCTCACGATCTCCTGAGTCGACAAACCAGCTGGAGCCGAGTTGCGAGAGTTCGGAACGGTCTGCTCGCTCGACGGCAGCCAGCATCGCGGCGCGCGCTGCATCCAGATCCGTGGAGCGTCGCTCGCGATAGCCCGCCAGCGCGTCCAGATAGGCGGGAGAGCTTCGAACCTGGGTGAATTCCGACTGGAATCGGCCGATCCAAGCGCTGCCCGCTTCGATCGCGGCTATTCCTGATCCAAGGCTTGGAAGCTGACTCGTGTACAGCTGGATCTCTTGGCCTGCTGCTTCTTCGACGAGCTGATCCACGCGTAGCTTGAGCGCGTCCCGTTGGGTGGTCGACAAGCGCTGGTGCATTTCAGGTGCCTGACTGAGGAAGCGGCTTGCCTCGATCCTCCGGTCCCTGTCCGAGGGGATCTGTGCGATGGCCTCGAGACGTGCGGTAAGAACTGGGTGAGCGACACGTTGCAGCGCGCTTTCTGCTGCAGCCTCGAACTCTGTAGCCTGATCGCCAAGCAACCACGGGGTAGCGAAAGCCTGGGCCGCGACTTGGATCTGGCTTGCCACTTGCCAATCGGCTTCAACGCCGCGGAGCTGTTCCAGTCTGGCTTGCTGGGAGCGGGCCCAACCTTGAACGGCACGCAGGGTATACACGCCCTGGAGCGTCTGAGTTCCCGAAGGGGAGCCCAGGTTCGTCCAGAACATCCGGTTCAACGCGGCGAGAGTTTGTTCCTGTTCGGTTGCTTTTCCCCTGCCCATTCCGCGCAGCTTGCGATGCACCGCGTCGAGGGTTCCCTTCCCGACCTGATCGAAGGTCTTGCCAAAGTGGGCTTTGAAATGTCTGTCCTCGAACAAGACGATGGCCGCCTTCTCGATCGATCCACTTCTACCTTGGTAGAGCGCGGGCGCTGTAGGGTCTTCGAGGACTGGGCTGACCCACGACTTGAGCTTCTTCTTGGATGGGCCCCGGCTGAAGAGCGCGGTGAGTAGAGCAAGCCGACTCCCACCGGGCCGCCGATTGAACTTCTTGTAGTTCTTGGCGAGCGACTTGAACTTTTTCGGCCGAACCAGGAACACCGCGCCGTCGAGCCCGTTCTGGAGCCGGCCTCCGAGCAGGGCGATCTGCTCGCCGAGCGGGTCGAACAGGGCCTGTCGCCCCACCAAAAGCGACGTCCAGTTCTGGGATTGACGTGTCCCGTCGGGGCGGATCCCAAGCTGGAACGTGGACGTATTCAGATCCAGTTGGACGAAGGCGTCCCCAGAACTCAACTCGTTCGCGACGTCGAAGGAGCGCCCCGAAAAGTAGGAGTCCAGGCTTTGTACGCGGATCTTCCCGGTCAGCGCCTCGACCCCAGCGCCGGCGGGAATCCCCTCCGGCTCGAGGTCAAGTTCGACGTGGAGGAGCTGGGGATAGGAAAGGACCACACCGCTCCAGGTTCCGGCGAGTTCGCCGGGTGTTCCCAAACTCCCGGTCTCTCCTATTCCACTTCCAGACGATCGGCATCCTGCGAACGTCGAGGAGACAAGAGCGAGCAGGAAAATCCAAGCAGCGGGGCGGCGGAACCGAAACATGACTGTGAAATACCTGCGGGAAAGACCAAGCCAAAGGAAAGCGAAGGGAGATGGACGTCGCAAGTGCGCCGCAAACCGGGTTCGGAGGATAGCGACCTCCATTGCCGCGTGGAGGTGGCGAGCCCCAAAAGCTCGGCCCAGTTCGAGGGCGCGTTCTTCGGCGCTGCTCGAAAGCGCGCACGCTAGGCTCCACGAGAGCTAAGTCCTGGTCCGCCAATTCCCTTCCCTTTGCGCACGTTTCACAGCGGCGTCCCAGGGAGTTCGGCAGGTGCCCCGAACCTGCGGGGTGACGTAGCGCTTCGCTCTACCGCAACCTTGGAGCACGTGCCTGCAGAGCGTAAGCCAAGGCTTGCCGCTGGCCAGGTCTTCTTCTCGGTAGCGCCCCCCCCGGGGGACTGTCGAGCCGGGGGAGGACTTCCGATTGGCGCCGGGGTTCGTCGAACCGCGGACTTGGGCCGGCCGGCCTATTCACCGACTACGATTTCAATCGGTTCGGAGTGGAAGCCAAAGGGAGCCAGCAGCGTGTAGGCAAACTGGAATTCCAAGCCAACAAAGGAAGCGGCCAGCGGGCCCATATTGAACTGGGCCGTAGCTTCTCCATTTGCATCGAGCACGCCGAAGGAGTTCACCAGGAGCGGGCTGTTGGCCGCGGTGATGGTGAGTTCGGTGAAGGCGTCGAAGTTGAGTGGGAGAGAGCTTCCGTCCGGGAGCGGAGTCCCCGGTGAAGTTCCCGTCACGCTGCCAAGCACCCAGTAATTGCGGAGCGCGCGGTCGAGCCCGGCGTCGAGGCTAAAGGTCACGCTGTCTCCCGTAGCGGCCGAGAGCATCGGCGTGTCCGCCCCCATGCCTTGGGTGTATCGGAGCACATTGAAATCCTGAAAGGTGCCGGCGCCGATGCCCTTGAAGGCCCGGCCGGCAACGAACACGTTGGAAGCTTCATCGACCGCAAGCGCATGGGGGGTGTCCACACCGTCGTTCGGATCGGCGAAGGACTGCGACCACAGCAAGTCCCCGCCCGGTGAATAGGCCAAGGTGACGGTGTCTTGCTGGAAGGAATCGTCGTAGGCGAGGCCCGTCACATAGATGCGGTCGGAATCGTCCACGGCCAAGGCGCGCCCGCCACCATGCGTGTAGCCGGCGTTTTCGAGTCGTGTCCAGAGGATCGTGCCGTCCGGTGCGTAACGTCTCGTGAAGATGTGAATGACGTCGTCCCAACTTTGGCCGACAACCACTGCGCCGCCGTCGGAAGTCACGGCAAGGTCCGCTGAAAAATTCGGAATGCTCCCGGTGCCGTCGTAGGCCTGTTCCCAAAGGACGTTGCCATCGGGATCGTATTTGGTTGTCCAGATGTGCGCTTCCTCAGACGGCGGGTTGATTTCCCCGCTTGCGTAGAGGTTCCCATCGGCGTCGGACTCGACGTTGTCCCAGTGATCGTTGGTGGAGTATCCCTTGCGCTCGACTTCCCAGAGCAAGTCTCCATCTGGGCTGAACTTGACGAGGTACGCGTCGTCGCCGGTGATCCCGCAGACAATGGCGTTGCCGAAGGGATCGATCGTCATTTCGCGACCTACATCCCCTATCCCCGGTTTGCCGACCGTGCGACTCCAGAGCAGGGCTCCGTCTGAGTCGTACTTGAGCAACATCACGTCAAAGTTGTTGTTGGTGTTGAAGGAAGAACCGGCGATGTAGATGTCCTCTTCGTTGTCCAATCGGATCGCAAGGCCTTGGTTGTTTCCACCGGCAGAAGAGTAGTTCCGTTGCCAGAGGATCGTCCCTTCGGGACTGAACTTGACCGTTGTTGCCGTGAGGTCATCGTTGAGGAGCACCCAACCTGTGACGTAGGCATTCCCGGCGGCATCGACGGCGACCGCATCACTTTCGCCGGTTCCGGCAGGGGAGATACGGCTCCATACCTCCTGGCCTTCGCTGTCGTACTTCACCGTGGCCCAGCGACGCTGGAGGAAATTCGAGGTGTGTCCGGTGACGAACACCGACCCGTCGCGGACGGCAAGGTCCTCGACGGATTCCGAGCTGCCGAAATCGACAAGGCCGCTGTAGTTGGAGGCCCAGGCTTCCTCGACCTGGGCGACCGCGATCGAAATACCTTGACCGAGGCTGGTCAATCCGAGGGCGAGGGTCAGCTTTGCGGCTCGTGATGTTGTCAAGGCGATACCAAGGTGCAGAGGGTGGGGAGGAGCTCCGATCGCTTGCCCGAGCTTAGAGCTAAGGCCGGTGCCAGGTGGATTCGGGGAAAGCCTCGAATGCGCGCAGCGATGGAACGGTGGAGTTTGAGTCGCGGGCCTAAGCGAACGTCAGGGTGAGCAGGCGATCGAGTCTGGGACGGAACCCAATTGTAGGGTCTGACTCCCGGCATCGGGGGCAGTATTCGGCACCTCGCTTACCTGAAAATCGGTCCACCCCGGGACTTCTCTCCTGTTCGAAATCCTCAAAGGCACTCTGCCAACGGCGATACGGAGTGGAAAGGGACTGGCCCGCCTGAATTCGGGAAGTTCAGACTTCTCCTTCGCGCGGTTCAGGAGCGCCGCCATTCACCCGCTGCATCACAGGCTCGCACTGGGTGGCCGGGCGGCGCAGAGCAGGTTCTGCATCAGCGCCCGCCAAGTTGACTTCGCAAGGACCCGGGCTGGATGGTGTGGCAGTCGGTGCATTCCATGCCGAGCGGCTTGTAACGGACGGTCTCCCGTTCTCCGAAGAGGTCCGCTTCGTGGCATCCGGCACAGGCAACTTCCCGGTGAGCTCCATCGAGGGGGAAGCGCGAGTCTTGGTTGTGGTCGAAGTCGAGGATCGAGAATGCACTCGTGTCCTCGTGGCATTGGGCGCAGGTGGTCTCGCCGGTGGAATTGGCGAACTGCCCCGCGTGGGGGTCTTCGTGACAAGCCGCGCAGTTGGTGCCCGCGGCGGGCTGCCAGGTGCGGGCTCCCAAATGAAGGGCGCGTTGGGGGGCGTGGCAAGCGGAGCACTTTGCCTGCTCGTGCGATCCGTCGAGTGGGAAGCCAGTCCAGCCGTGGTGGTCGAATCCGTAGGGCAAGCTGCGGAACGAAGCCTGGTCGTGACAGCGCTCGCAGGAAACGCGGCCCTGGATTTCGAGCGGTAGGCCTTCACGGTCGAAGCGCCCTTCGTGTGGGTCGGTGTGGCAGGTGATGCAGCCGGCTAGGCTCCCGAGCGGGTCGCAGGCGAAGCCAAATTGGCGCGCGGCGTCGTCCGGTTGAGCCAAGGGCTCGTGACAGGAGGAGCAATCACCTTGGGCGTGGGCGCCAGCGAGCGGGAAAGGAGTGTGGAGGGCGTGGTCGAAGCCGTGGTCTAGGAGATCATTGAACTCGGTGGGGGCGTGACAACGGGCGCAGTCTCCATGCTCTACGCCTGGGAGTTCGGCGAGGAACGGCGCAAAGAAATCCTGGTGGGCGTCTTGGTGGCATGCGTCGCATTCGCTGGGTGTGCCGTCAAAAAGGCGAGCCGTGCCCGGGGCGGGATCCGAATGGCAGGCGGAGCACTCCAACTCGGCATGCGTGCCTTCCAGGGAGAGACCCGCGCGGCTGTGCAGGTTTCCGTCAAATCGATGCGGCTCGAATTCGGTCTGTGCGTGACAGGCCGTGCAGCCCGCTGCGCCAAAGGGCTCTCCGCTTTCGAGCACGTCGTCGAACTGCCCAGCGTGAGGGTCTTCGTGGCAGGCCGAGCAGGCCTGTTGCCCGCGTCCGGGGTGACGCTCTTCGAAGCGTTCCAGATCGGGGTCGTGACAGGCAGCACAATCTAGGTTTGCGTGTGGCGCGCCCAGTTGGAAACCGAGAGCCGCGTGCTGGCGATCGGTAACGGATAGCGCCGGATCGTCGAACCGTTCATGCTCTAACTCGTGGCACACCGAGCAGGAAGCTTCGGGACGCACGCCCTCCATCCCGGCCAAGCCTGTGATGCGCGGCTCGTTGTGGGGTGAGTCGTGGCAATCCGCGCAGGCGCGGGCCTTGGCCTTGCGGCCCGGGCGAGCGAGCCCTTCGAGCGCGTGCAGACCCGTCGGGTCGTGGCATTCGCGGCAGGAGAGCGCCGCATGTCCCCCGACCAGGCTTAGGTGGTCTGCGTGCCCAAGGCTGTGTTGCTCCTCGAAGGTCTCCTGCGAGTGACACTGGGCGCATTCGAGCACCATGGCGCCTTCGTGGGGATCCTCGTGGCATGAAGCGCAGCTTTGTTCGATGCCGAGAAAACGGAGCGCACCCTCAGGCAAGACCTGGGCTTCGGCGTGCTCGTGACACTCCACGCAGCTCAGGTCCAGGTGCTTGCCGGCCATGTCAAAGCCGATGAAGCTGTGATCAAATCCCTCGGCGCCGTCGAATCCGGCCTTCTTGAAGCTAGCCGCATTGATGAGCTGGAAATCCGCCCCGTGGTGGTCCGAGTGACAGGCGGCGCAGCGCGCTACGGCGGTTTCGTCGAGCAGCCCATGCAGCCCCTCGTCCTGGTGGAGTTGCGCGGCGATGGGTTCATGGCAGTCGAGGCAAGCCGACGTCATGGATCTTGTCCAGCCACCGTGACACTCCGAGCAGCTATTCGGGCCGGCGAGCTCGGCCTGTGCGCCATGCACCGCGGTGAGCGGACCGGGCGAGGTGCGGCCGCGGTCGACGACAGCGATCGAAAGCACGGCCAGTGCGCTGAACAGGGCGATCCAAACCTTGGGCTGATCGAACTTCACGGAGCGGGCTCTGCAGCTGGGAGGACTCGGGTTCCGGCTTCAACGGGAGCTGATTCGGTGATGGGCGATTCCGGTTCGGGCACGCGGAAGCTCGGCTCCTCGAACAGGTGTGCGCCGTAGGACAGGGCGTAGGCCACGTGCAGGCCAACCAGGGCAAGCAGCAGCAGCGCGCCCCAGCGGTGGATCCAGCGCCAAGTACTCATGACCGCGCGCAGATCCTCGTAGTGGGCGGCCATGAGCGCAGCCCGGTGCGCCCCACGCACCAACCTGAGAGTCTCGTGCCTTTGATCGTCGGCCAAGCCCTCTTCGCGCGCGCGACGATCGAGGTTGCGTGTTACGCGCGCGAGGTCATGTTGGGCTCCAAACAGCGCTCCCAGCCGACCCACGAAGTGGCCGCGCCATTGGCGCCGCTCAATCATTGCGTTCATTTCTTCGCGCGCTTTCTCGGCGAAGCTGGTGTGGGTGCGGTCCCAGGCGCTGGAGAGTCGTTCCAAGCGCGCACGCGCTTCCGAAAGGGCGAGCTCACGGCCGTTCGCGGCGCGCGGGACGAAACTGTACAGGTAACGCCCGATAGCTCCCGTCGCGATCAAGATGGCCATCAACCAAAAGGCGCGTCCGCCGACCGTATCGCGCGGCCCAAGCGCGGCGTGCAAGGCGGCGAACAAGAACGCAAGCACGCCGGTGGCGACGTGCAGAGTCATCCAGGCGCTCAAACTGCCGAAGGTGAATCCGATCTTGCCGTAACGGCGGGCCAGGTACAGTAGGTTTGCGCCAATCAGAGCGAGCGACGCGAGCCCTAGTCCTAGCCCAATTCCAAGGCCCGGACGGAGGAGGTCGTGCTTCTCGTGGGCTGGGCGAGCCGCTTGATCGAGCAGATAGTAGTCGCGATGCCAGAGCACGAAGGCCAGGGCGCCGAGGCTGAGCGTGAAACCGATGGCCAGCGCGCGCAGGAGTCCGGTTCCGGCTTCTTGCGTGCCCGCGTCGGTGGATTCGTGATCGAAGGATACTCCCGCTTGTCGCAGGCGTTCAGTCGGCGCGATGCCGCCGGCCTGCACGAAGACGGCGCTGCAGGGCAGTTCTTCCGTTTCAGTGGCGCCCGTGAGCTGCACGGAGTCCGCCCGAATCTCGTCGACTTCGGTTGCGAAGCGCACGTCGATGCGCCCGGATTTGCGGGCTTGTTCGATGCGAAGCTCGTTCTGTGCGCGCAGGCGAAAGAAGGCCTCGCGCCGGTAGGCCAGTGTGACCCGATTGCCGGGTTGTTCGGCGAGTCCTAGCGCAGCTTCGACGGCGGAGTCTCCTCCGCCGACCACCAGGATCGGCTGATTGCGGAAGGCCTGGGCATCCACCAGGTCGTAGGCCACGTGGGGGAGCTCCTCGCCCGGAACGCCGAGTTTGCGCGGCGTCCCGCGCCGGCCGATAGCAAGGCACACCGAGCGAGCGCGAAGCTTGCCGCGCGAAGTCTTCACAAGAAACGTGCCGTCCGTTAGTCGCTCGAGTTGCTCGAACGTGTGCCCGCCTTCGAAGGCAAGCTCTTGCTCGCGAGCCATGGTGTGCCAGCGCTCCATGAGCTCTTCTTTCGTGTAGGTCGTCTCGCGGAGCTTGCCGTAAAGCGGCATTTGGACCGGTTGAGTCAGCACCAACTTGGCACGCGGGTAGCGCGCGACGGTGCCTCCGAGCTCGGCCTCCTGGTCGAGGAGCACCGCCTGCACGCCGCATTCCTTGGCGGCGAGGGCGCAGGCCAGGCCGGCTGGGCCCGCGCCAACAATCAGAAGCTCCGTGACACCCTCCGGAGCCGGCCCATCCAATTCCGCGCGCCGCGCGACTTCGCCGGCGACCAATTTGCCGTGCTCGATCGCTGTTTTGATCAGTGCGTGGGCTGTTACTTCTCCGGCCAGGAATAGTCCGTGCTGGCCCTTGGCTTCGAATTGCTCGGTGATCGCGGGGACATCGTCGCGTTCGGCCAGGTTGCCGAGCGTGACGGTGACCGCACCGGTGGGGCACTCCGTTTCGCACGCTGCGTGTCCCACGCAGCGCCCGCCGCGAATCACGGCGGCTTGCCCGTGCAGCATTTCGAGCACGCCTTCTTCCGGGCAGGCGGCAACGCATGTTCCGCACCCGAGGCAGCGCGATAGGTCGACGACTGGATGTTGGAGCAGCGCCTGCGCTGCGCCCGTCTGCTTCGCTCGCTCGCGCGACTCAAGACCTACGCGCATGGAACGGAGCTCGCGACGACGGGCAACCGTCACCGCGAGTCCGAGGCCCGTGCCAAGCACGAGCGCAATGAGCAGCGCGAGGCTCATGGATCAAGGTCCGAAGCTCAAAGGGCTCCGGGGCGGGGTCACTGGGGCTTCGCTTCGCCAGATTCGGGCTTCTCGGCGGTGCGATCGACCACGGCGTTGCCGGTCGGCGCTGCAGCCCGCACGTATTCGCGGCAGGCCTCGAGGGTCGCTACCAGTTTCGTGTTCAGGGTGATCGCGTCGTCGGCCAAGACTTGGACTTCGCGGCCCACAGAATGCACGGCTTGGGTGTTCAAGTCGTGACCGAGGAATAGGCTGAGGTCCCTGAGCCCTGAGTTGAAGATCTCGAAGTTCGTGACCGCGGGCTCGACGTTGGAGACGATCTCGTCGTAGCGGGCGCGGGTTTCGTCCATGCGATTGGTGCTACGACGGCGCATGTCAGCGCTCGAAAAGTCGCCGAGATTCTGGGTCCAGCGAGCAAAGACAGCGTCGGCCGAGGACTTCATTGGTCCGAGCGACGAGCGGAGCTTCTTGCTCTGGCTCTCGGATGCAGCGATCGCCGCAGTGAATGCTGCGAAGGTCTCGACGACGTCAGCGTCTTGATCCATCGTGACCACGTCGCGCAAAGAGTCCATGACAGACTTGATGCGCTCGCGGGACAGCTCGGACTCGAGGTGGACGCGTTCGATACGCGAATTCAAATCGTCTACCTGGCGAATTCCCGCGGCCTTGCCGGAGGAAGAGCAGCCTTGGAGAAGACCGGTGGCCGGGATGCTTGCGAACAGAGCGAGAGTCAGAATCAGCGGGCGCCGCAGCATGACAAGGTCGGGACGGTTTAGGTGCAGGCCCCCGGCCGCAAGGCGCAGACGGGGTGGAACTGGCCTACCCTCGACCTACAGAGCGAACGGTCTTGACCCAAACCCGGAAAGTTCCGACCGGTAATACGGTGCCAGAGCAAAATGCACCGGTGAGGCAGCCGCGGCGTAGCCGCGGCCCGGCAGCGAAGCTGCCGGTGCCTCACCGGTGCATTTTGCTCTGGCACCGTATTCCCGCTCTCACCGGTGTCTTTTGCTCTGGCACCGTATTACCGCTTTGGTGGGGTTAGGAGCTTTGGTTCTCCAGTTGCACCCGTTCGGGGGTCGTCGCCGGTGCGATGTCGAGGGTGCGCTGCATGAGCCCGACGAGGGCTCCGAGCCCGACGATGCTGCCCTGTACGGCGTAGTAGATGGTGATGGCGCGCATGATGCCGCTGGTAAACCCGTAGCTGTGCAGGCCGACACCCAGTTGGTTTACGTGGAACCACGAGAACACGACGACGATTCCGGTGAACGCTGCTGCGATGCACAAGCCGAGATCGCGCACGTAGCCTCCCGCTCGCAGGTGAAGGATGGCGATGTTCGCGAGGCAGATCAGCAGCGCTCCGTTCTCCTTCGGGTCCCAGCCCCAAAAGCGCCCCCAGGAGTCGTTGGCCCAGACGCCACCCATGATCGTTCCAAAGATCGAGAAGATGAGGCCGAAGCAGATGACGCCGTAGGTCATCCGAGCGGTGTTGGCGAAGAAGCTCTCGTCTTCACGCTGGAAACCCAGCGCCTTGGCCACGATGTAGACGCTGCCCAGGAGGGCTCCAAGGATGCCGGCTGAGTACCCGATCGTGATCGTTGTCACGTGGATGGCCAGGTAGAAGTTCGTGTCAAGGACGGCTACCAAACTTGGCATCGTGTCGGCTTTGTCGAGTTTTTCGTAACCGTTGGCCAGGAACAGTCCAGCCGAGCCGAGGGTCGCGGCGGCCGTGATTGCGATTCGGTGGCGTCCAAAGAACTCGACGATCAACGCGGCCGTGGCGCCTACCGCGGTCACAAACAACAACGTCTCGTACAAGGTCGAAACCGGCGGCCGCTCGCGGATCAGGCAGCGCATGACGATCGCCGCAATCAGATACAAGGTCCCGGCGGCGGCAGCGATTCCGGTGCCGTAGTGCAAGGGTCGATTCGTCGGCAGCAGCCACATCAACGAGCCGACCACGAAAGCGACCAGGAACAACATCAAGCTCTTGGTGATCAGCTTGGCCCGGTAGTACATATTCTCGAGCGGGATCTTGTCGTATTCCCCACGGCTCTCGGCGCGCTCGCGAACGATTCCAAGCAGCCCGTTCAGCTCTTCCTGCAACGCGACGGGGTCCTCTCGATGGGCCACCATGGCGGTCAGGGCGGCCAGAGACCGTATGTGTTCGTCTGCGGCCGGCGCGCCGGGGGTCGAGAACGCGAGGACATCCTCGGCGGTGAACCACTCCGTGCTGACTGGATCGTCGGTCACGGGACTCGCGGGCGGCAGGATCGAGAGTACGCGACTGCTCGAGGCTACAGAGCCCAAGGTGTTCAGGATCGATGCGAGCCGTTCGGCCTCGGCTTGGCGGGTCGGAGCGGTGGTCAGCGTCGCGTACAACAACTGGAGGTCGGGATACCGTTCGAGCATCTCGACGAACGAAATCCTGTTCGGCTCGTCGAATAGCACTGCCGCGTCGGGGATCGCTTCCATTGAGAACGGCTGGCGTGCGAAGTCGAGGGCTCCGGCGAGCCGCTCATACTGGGCAACCGAACCGAACAGCTCGAAAATGTGTTGCTGGGTTGTGTTGCGTTGGGCGGGTTCGATCGAGTCGATCTGCAGCGCCTGTTCGCGCAGGCGCTGGCGGGCCGGGGCGAGGAAGGCGTAGCTGTAGCGATCGCGCTTCTTCTTGCCCTCGGGCTTGATCAGGTTCAGGGCCTGGATCACCTCGTCGTCGGGGATCAAAAAGGTCTCAAAATGATTCGCGACTTCGGGGTACAGCAGGACATCGAAGAGCCATTCACTCGGCGTGCTCTTGTGGCGCTTCGACGCGGCATCGGGCTTCAAGAAACTGCGTTTGCCATTGAGGCGCAGCAAAGTGAAGTCGGCGTAGGTGCGAAGGGGCTTGACGCGCCCCCCGTCTTGGATGGGGAGAGCTTCGAACGCGCGCAGGGTCTGTTGTGACCATTCCGGCGCCGAACTCGAGCCGTGGGCATGGCCCACTGCGCCCTGGGGGGCGGCACCGGCCAGCCCGGCGAGCAGTGGGAGGAGCAGGGCGGAGAAAAGTAGGAACGGCTTCATTCGGTTTCGGCTTCGTCGTTCGGATCGCTGGCGCTCTTCGAGTTTGTCTTCGTTGCGTACCGTTCGAGCTTTAAGAAGAAATGCAGCAGTAGTCCGATGGTGATGACGATCAGCGAATAGAACGGGTACTGATCCGTCGGGTTGCGAACCACAGCGAGCGTGGAGAACAGCGGATCGCCCGGGCTCGCGTCCGACGGGCCCCAGGAGGCCTGATAGACGATGAACTCGCCGGTTCGCAGCGGCTTGTTCATCTCGATCAACACCGGTCGCGAGGAGCCGTTCTCGGTCACCGTGACCTGGCTTGAGAACGACTTGGGCATTCCGGTGCGCGGATGATTGATCTTCGTGAATTCGTCGAGCTGGAGGGCGAAGGGCAGCGAATAGCGCTGCTTGCGCACGGCGACCGTGTAGGTGCGCCCCTGCAAATCGAAGGAAAAGGGAGCCAGTTCGAGGGTCCAGGACCAAGCGGAGAGACTGGGCGAGCCATCCTTGGGCCGAACCGTGATGTGAACACCCGGCTGATTGAACTCGGCGTTCATTTCCCGCGGCCGCTTGTCGAGGAAGACCCCTTCCTCGACCGGGACGGATACATCGAACATCGGGCCCTTGCGCATCGCTCTCGAGTTGGACGCGTAGTGGCGCAGTTCTAGGTCGAACGGAAGAGACTCCGCAGGAAGGCGAGCGGGATCGGCTCCGGTAGCGCGCTCAAAGTGCTCCGCGTCGATGGCGCGCTCGGTGACCAGGCCATCCTCGCCGTATTCGCGAAGGACCAACTCGATCTCGTAGTAGCTCTGATACTCGTTCGAGCGATCGTTTTCGTAGAGCGTCGTGTGCCCCTCCTCGGAGAGCCACAGTTTTCCTGCGCCGGACAGGATCAGCGCGAGGATCCCGATGTGCGCAATGTAGATGCCGATCATCTCCCAGCTGCGGCGCAGGCGCAGGAGCCCGCCGACGATGAGATTGACCGAAAGCAAGCCGAGCACCGTGTTGCCCCCGATCAAGGGGATCGGCACCGGCCCGGAGTCGTGAACGAACCAGAAGGACGTGAAGTACTTGCGGGTCACGTCGTACAGGCTCGAGTTCACCTGCTCGAGCGTCCCGAGCCAAGTGAGCAACGCCAGGTAGATGATCAGTCCCGCACTGAGTCCGAGCGACGAGAGAACCTGAACGAAGCCATTCGCGATGGTCTGAAGGGCGCGCATGGAAAAGGGGGTGGGCTCGGGAGCGTCAGGAATCGCGGCGAAGTGAGGTCAAGAAGGCCCGGAACGCGTCCGCCTCGGCCTCGACGGCCTCGCGGGGTCCGGTTAGTTTGACGAACAGAGTCCCATTTCCGTTCGGAACCATGGCTCCGAGCATCCGGGCGCCCTGCAGGTCGGCGTTTCCCATCCCGGTAAATCGACCATCGATCTCGATGACCAAAGCCTCTTCCCCGAGGACTTCGAGGCGCTCAAGGTCAGAGAGTTCGGCCTGGGAGATGGGCTCCTGACCCATCTGGCCGCGCCAGCGGTCGAAGTTCGCTTTGTGTCCACCGCCGTTGCCGGCCAGTTGGGTCACAGAGATGTCGATTCCCGGTGACGCCTTGGGCACGAAAGAGGCCAAACGCATCGTGCGAGCTGGCCCTTGAGCCCAGCTTTCCGGGGTTTCCCAGGAGAGCCCGCCGGAGGAGCTCGAAGCCCCGCCGCCCGCAGAGGGGCTCTGAGCGGCGGCGCCCTCCACGGACGAGCTTCGAGGGTCCGACCTGGATCCCCGCTGGGTCCTGGTGATTTCGGCTGCCAGGGTCCGAAAGTTCTCCACCTGTGCCCCAACTTTCTCGGAGGGCCCGGTCAGCTTCAGGGAGACCGCTTGGCCCGGGATCGTCGCGAGCAGGCCGAGCATGCGCCAGCCCTCCTTCGGCGCCCCGCCCATCCCGGTGAAGCTGCCTTCCAGGTCGACGAAGACCGACGGTACCCCAAGGAAGTTCATGCGCTCGAGTTCGCCCAGGTCGATCGCATGGATCGCCTCGAGACCCATCTGGCCCCGCCAGCGGTTGACGTTGGCGAGTTGGCCGCCCCCGTCTCCACCGAGCGCCGTCAGGAAGCACTCAAGTTCGGGGTCTCCCGCGGGCCGGAAGTTCAGATTCCGAAACTGGGAGGGTTCAAGCTCTTGCCAGCCAGGCGGCAAGTTCAGGGTCGGAACCACCCTGGCTCCGCTGCTCGAGGACGATTCGATTCCGAATCGCTGGGCGTGGTTGAACTCGGAAACCGGTTTAGGCCGGCGTTCGGTCAGCTCGCGAGGATCGTCGATCCCGGTTGGGCCACTTGGGCCACAGGCGAAAAGCAGGACGAGCGAAAGCGGGACGGTGGGTCCCAGGTGGCGTTGTAGGGTCATGGGGGAGTCCTCATACGATCGGATGGGGATCCCAGCACCCTACGGCTTGGGAAGACTTCGGCGGTCTACCTGTTTTCAGCCGAGTCGAGATCGAAGGTGTAGGACCTCCTGAGGCGATCTCGGGATCCAGCTTCGAACTCCAAGGACAGGTAGCGACCGGCCTTGGGAACCCGGACCCTGAACGGGACGCGCTGGTCACCGTTCTGAAAGCTCGGAGCGCCAAACGTCCCTTCCACGAGGACCTCGCCGATCAGAGCCCGGGCCTTGCGCATGGACGTCACCCGGGAGCCGGTCGGAATCGAGATTTCGCCGCGCACGGTCAGCTGACCATCCAAGTCGCGATCGAAACGAACCGTTTCGGGATCGAGCCCGAAACCGCCGGCCGCGCCGCGGTCCACCAGGCGATTCCGTTCGCGTTGAACGTCGAAGGCCAGATTCCGCGCCAGGTCTTGCGGGACCCTGCCGCGCAGGGTTTCTTCCAGCGCCTCCGATTCCTTGGCGAGCATCCCCGACGGAACGAACAGGGCCTTCCACCATCCGCTACTGCCTTTGCGACGCTCGTTGTAGTTGAGTTCGACGCCATTGAAGGAGGCCTCGGCCAGGAACACGCGCGCTCGGCTGTCGCCGATGCGAACCCGTTCGCCGTCGATGGCACCCAGGTCGTACAAACTTGCTTGGAGCTGAGCGTCGGCGTGATAGCGGAAGTCCCGCTGGCGTGTGACGAACGGACCGCCTACCGCGAACAAGAGGAAGTTGGTGAGCCCGGAGACGAGGCGTTCACGCCAGATCGGCTCGGTGTACTGGAGTGTGAACTCAAGCAGCAAGTCCGCGCGCTCGGCGCGCCCGAGCGCGACGGGGTCTCCGTCGGGTCCGAGCAGGCTGACTCGGCTGAAAGCGTTCTGGGCGAGCTCATCGGCAATCGCCTGTTCCAGCTCGGTTGCATTGATGTACAGCTGCATGTCCGTCGGCTCGGCCCCCTCGGGGAACTCGCCGAGCGGAATATCGATACGTTCCGCGGGCAGCACCGCGATGTGGAACGGTAGACGCGCGAGGGGAGCGGCTTCCTCCTTGGGCGCGGACCGGCAGCCGGTCAGCAGGGATCCGAGGAGCGCCGGGCCGAGCAGGAGCTGGGCCGCGGCCGTTGGGCGGATTCTTCGGAAGGGACGCAAGCGCAGTGTGATCATCGGGTTTGGAGTGGTCACTTGCCGGCGCCGAGGGGGGCGGAGCCGGATAGTTCGCGATCACGATACTCGGAGATCGACAGGGCGCAGCGGAAGCCCCGGCTCGCGGAACGATGGCCCCGGGGCCAGGCCTGGGCAGTGGAAAAGTCCAGGGTCGGCGAACTGAAGTCTCCGCCGGCGGCCCAAAACTCGCCGGAGGCGGCCAGGCTGGCATGGCCGAAGGGATCCAGGAGCTCGGAGGCGTGGGCTCGAGCATGGGCCGCTGGCGTCTCGAGATCGCCGGCCGAGCCGAACCATGCGGGGGTTGCGGTCCATTCGGAAACGTTGCCGGACAGACCCAGGATGCCCGATTCGGGGCTGCGATCCATGGGGCTCGCCGCAGGCCGCGGGCGGTTCGGAGACTCGCCCATGGCGAATCCAGCGTGCAGACTCTTGGCTAGGTCGCCGGAGGCTAGCGGTTCGCGCTCGTCGTACGCCGGGTAGGGGCGGTATCCCTCTCCGCGAGCCGCAAACTCCCATTCCACCCAGGACGGAAGCCGCTTGCCGACCCACGCTGCGTAGGCAGCAGCTTCGTCCCAGTTGACCTCGGTCATCGGAAGCTTGGGATTGCCGGCGCTCAGTTCGAGGATCAAGGCGCGCCGGCGGACCTCATCGGGAATCGATCCGGTGGGCCACAGCTCGGCGCGACCGTAGCCGTCTTCGCCGGCGGCTACGAAGCGTGCGAACTGTTCGCGCGTGACCTCGGTTTCGTCGAGCAGGAAGTCCTCGATGGCGCCGGCCGAGTAGCCGATCCGCCAGCCGCGCGGAAGGCTGCGGCGCGGGTCGAGATTGAACGGTTCGAGCCCAGCGAGCCGGAACGCCGCATTCTCACGATCGTCCTCGCGGCCTCCGAACACGTACGAATCCCGGTTGCCTTCCACGAGCCGCATGGCTGGGACCCGGGCGCCGGCCAGGCGTTCGATTCGCGACGGTCGCGGCGTGATGACGATGCCGAGTCGCACCGATTCGAGTCGCCGTTCGGTGTCGGCTCCGGCTCGGTCGGTTCCTCGCACGCTGACCTGTACCTCCTGTCCGCTCCACTCGGGCAGGAGCTCAAGGCGCGTTTCGTATTCGTCTCCGGAGCGGCGGGTCATTTCGCCGACGACCGCGCGCCCAGGGGTCTCAGGGTCGAAGACTTCGACCACCAGCTTCTCGACTCCGTTGGGGTCGGTCGCCGAGAGCCTCACGTCGAATTCCAGGCTTTCGGGGTCAGCCTGCCAGGTTGAAGTACCGCGCGGATGAATCCAATCGAGCTGCGGGCCGCGAACCGCGACGACAAACGGAATTTCGAGAGGCTCGCTCGCGTGGCCAGCAGCGTCCACCGCTCGCGCCGTGAGTTGCCAGGGTCCATCACGATCCGGTTGCCCCGGACCGAACGGAAGCGGAAGGCGCCACTCACCACCCGCGGCGGAGAGCACTTCCCGCCCATGGGTTTCCGCATCGCGCAGGCCCAACGTCTTTTGGCCCGGTGCTTGTTCCTGCTCTCCTGTCCGGTTCAGTTTCCATTCGAGCTCCACCGCGCTGCTTCCGGGGGCTTCGTCGACCAGCTCTGCGATCAGGTCCAGATGGGGGGCGTCGAGTGGACCGAAAACGCGGCCCGATTCCAGGCCACGAAGCACAAACTCAGGGGAGTTCTGGTCGATCGCAATCGCGACGACGAGGGGATCTCCAGGCGGCCCAAGTCCGCGATCCCCGGGTAGCGCGCGACGTGCCGTGATTTGCACGCCGAAGCGGCCGTCTCCGGGAAGCTCGATTCCCACGGCTGCTCGTTCGACCGACTCGTCGAGCAGGCCCTCGAAGCGAACTTGCTCGAGCTCACCGCCCTCTGGATCTGTGACGAGGATTTCCACGATCAGCGGCCCGGCGGAGCGGCGAACCACTTCCAGCGCGAGCCGTTCTTCGTCGCGCACCAGGAGCTTGCCGGGCACCAGAGCCGGTGACCGATCTCCGGCCGGCGCGAGCACGCTGATCGACGGGGGGCCCGCGAGGCTGACCAAGGAAAGCGAGGTCGACCAGCGACCCCCGCTCGAGCCGGGAGGCCGGAGAACCAGGTCCTTGTCGCTCAGTTCGAGGTCGAGGTTCGCGAGGGCGAAGGGCTTGGATCGGAGCTCCCGAAGACCCTCGAGCATGACCGGCTCGCCAGGCTGGACCGTTTGTTGTCCGGTGATTCGGCGGCCGTCGTCGGTGGTGAGCGTCCAGGCGAGTTCGGCAGGATCCTCCAACTGGAATTCGAGGCCCAACCGGCGTTCGGGGTCGAACAGGAATTCGCCCTTGCCCGCAGGTCCGTCTCCGAGGCTGGGAAGCGATTCGAATTCGCGTCCCACGCGCGTCACGAGCCGCGGCTCCTCGGCAGGCGCTAGCACTCCCGTTTCAAATTCCAAACGCAGCGCTCGCCGGACCTCACGGCCGGCGACGTCCCGCACGAGCAACTCCCCCTCGAACCTCTCCCCGGGAGCTTCCGCTTGGTCGAGGAATTCTCCGAGGCGCGTCCTGAATTCTCTCCTCTCGTCGGCCGCTGACCCGGAGGCCGCCGCCGAAGATTCCAGCGCGGTCCGTCGGTCGCCCGAAGTCAGCCAAGCCTGGGGAATCAGATCGCAAGCCGGCCCTTCGATGGCAAAGCTGAGTTCAAGATCCGGCGCCCACTCGACGCGCGTACCCGCTTCGGGCAGCGCATGCCCAGCGAGCTCGACCTCGTTCAATTGCCAGCTGGAGGGGCCGACCCAAACCAGGCTGAACGGGAGTCCGAGGGGGCTGCCGGTCTGCGCCGAAACGAGCTGGGCGTCTGTTTGATCCAGACCTTCCGGCCACTGCAGCGGTGCATCCAAGACCAACGTTTCTTCTTCCCACCGAATCTTCCAGCCGCGTAGGGGATCGCCGCCGGGCGACTCCAGCGCGAGCGGTGTGCGAATCTGCGGGGTGTTCGAGCCGAGCCAGGCGCGGAGCTCGCTTGCGTCCCATTCGATGCGCGGCCGCGCCGGGCCGACGAAGTGGCGGCGTGCTGCGAGGACCGCATCCTCGGCCGCGATGCTTCGCTCGCGCCAGGCGAGCCCGCCCACGAGTCCGGCCACGGCCAGAACAGCGGCCGCCTTACCTGCAAGGCTCAGCGGGGCTCGCGCTGCGCTTCGGCCGCTCAGGGGTGCGAACGACTCGGAAACCGCTTGCCAGCTTTCGAAACGATCCCCTGAATCGAAGGCAAGCAACCGAGCGACAAGAGCGAAGAGGCCGCGTCCGAGCTTGCCGCGCGGTCCACGGCGGGCGCCGTCCTCAGAAACGTCGACGCCCTCTAGCCTGGCGGCTAGCGGCGCACCGGGTTGCGAGGGCCATTCACCTTCCAAGCAGAGCAGGGCGATCAGGCCGAGCGAAAACTGATCGGCGCGTTCTTCGTTCGTGTTGAGGGTTCGGCCGAGCGCGCGAGCCACCCGTTCGGGCGCGGCGAAGGCCGGAGTCAGGCTCAGTCGCTCGTTCCCTGTGCGCCCTTCGGCCCAAAAGTCGAGGGTTCGTGGGTCGTCCACGCGAACGTCGCTCGGCGCAGGCGTCGAGCCGATCATCGTCGCTAGCCCAAGGTCGTGAATCTGAACCCGTGCCGAGCGCGTCCCCAGTTTGCCCTCGACGGTGATGGCGTCCGGGGTGAGATCCAGGTGAGGGAGTCCGAGCTCTTCGGCCGCGTCCAAGCCGCCGGCGAGGTCGGCGACGAGCTGAGCGACGACGCGCGGTTCCAGGGGTCCTTCCTCGGCGATCAGGTCCCCCAGGGTTCGTCCGCTGCGCGCCTCTCGCACGAACCAAAAGCCCCGCGACGGATCGTCACCGCAGGCCAGCCAGGGGTTGATGTGCGGGTGATCGAGCTCGCAGCGTCGTTCGCAAAACAGCGCAAGAGCCGCGCGGGAGATCGCGCCACTGGAGAGCGAATCGGGACCGATCCACTCCAGCTCCAGGTCGCGCTGGGAGTCGAGTTCGTCGCGCGCCGAAAAGCGCCGGCCCAGCGGTGTGTGACGCCCGGAGCCGATGACCCGATAGCGCCTTGCGAGCAAAACTCCGGGTTTCGGCGCCCGCGAGGACAGTCCGCTTGAGCTGGCTGCACCCGATCCAGCCGCGGGGGAAGCGGTTTCGGCCGGCGCGGAGCCGGACGTGAACGGCGAGCGACCGCGGGGGCGTTCGGTGGGCTTTTTGGGCTCCCTGTTTCCAGCGGGCGCCGGTGAGGAACTCGGTGCGGGAGACGGCGCGGGCGGCCGGGCCGGCCGCGACGCGGCCGGGATGCGAATGGTCTCGGAGGGACCCGCCGAGTCGTCCGCCTCTTCGTGCGGTTCGGATCGTCCAAGCGCCGGCCCGAATTCAATCGGAGCGCGAGAGGAGCTGGCGGTGGGAACCGGAGGGTCGGGTTTGGGGGATGGCGCCGGGGGAAGGTGTCGGTCGAGCCCGTCCACCAGCCGCCAGAGCTCCCCGGCCCAACCGTCGCCGAGCTCGATCACCGAGAGATGGTCCGGGAGGCCGATGAAGGTCTCGTCCAGGGTCTGGAGCTGGAAACTGAGCGCTTCGGCGGCCGCTGGGTCCAGGAGCGCGAGAATCGGCCGGTCGCTTGCGGTGCTCGCTTCCTGGGCCAGTGCGCTCAGGCCCGCGTGATCGAGGCCACGGTGGGGGATCTCCACCTGGGCGAGGATGCCTGGGAGCTCGAACTCGCCGGCGCCGAGCGCCTCTGCGGCGGCTTCCATGGCCTCGCGGACGCGTTGGGCGAGGATCGATTCAAGCGGGGCGCGTCCGGCTCGAATTTCCGCGAGCAGCTCGCGCTCGCGCTCGCTGGGAGCGGGGTCGCGCAAGACGGCGACCAAGGCTTCGCGGGTCTGACGCTCGCGGTGTTCGATCTGAGCCCACGAAGGCCCGATGCCGGCCGCCCCCGCCGAAGAGCGGAGATGTTCGAGCAAGAGGGGCTCGAGGCGGCGGGCAAGCGGTTCGGAGAGAGCCATGGGCGATACAGGGGGGACCATCGGGGACGCGTCCCGACCGACCCACAGAGAGGGTCGTCCCTCCGAAAAATAGAGTCCTAGCCTGAAAGTGGTGTCCGGACTTCGTGGTCTCTGGGAAAGGGCTCACGTTGCGCCCCCAGGAAGCCCCTTTTTCTACGCGCCGGGACCGCTTCAGTGCGCGCCGTAGAGGACGCCCAAGGCTTGCCCGTTTAGGCCGCCGGCCACCAGATCCAGGTCGCCGTCTCCATCGAGGTCGACGACCTCGAGGGCCTCGCTCGGCAGGTTGGTCGAGGGGGCTCCAAGCGGCAGGAGTCCGGGAGCTGCGGTCGTGAACCTCCGGGTGGCTCCCTGGCGCAGGACAACCAGGCGCTGGTTGATCTTGACGACCAGGTCCATCCGCCCGTCCTGGTCGACGTCTGCGCAGCGAATCGCGCGGCTGAAGTTGCCCCCGGGGGCCTCGGGAATCGGCACGGTGGTCACGCTGCCGAACGTGCCGTCAAACGCCTGGAAGCGGACGCGAATCGAGGATGCGGAAGCTTCATTCGCGATCAAGTCGGCCCGTCCGTCGCCGTCCAGGTCACAGATTTCGAGCAGGTTCGCCGAGGGCGAGGAGAGCTGGAAGGCGTTTGCTGAGCTGAAGCCGCTGGGCGTGTTGGTGAAAAAGACGAGCGCGTCCTGAACCAGGTCCGCGATGACCAGGTCGAGACGACCGTCGAGGTTGAAGTCGAACAGGGCGATCTGCCGCGGATCGGTGAGCAGCGCTGGGTCGGCGAGCTCCTGAGCGTTCGTGGTATCGAACACGCCTCCTTCCTGGAGCAGGACGAAGACTGAATCACGGTCCGGGGCGGCAAACACCAGGTCGAGTTCGCCGTTTAAGTCCAGGTCGCCGCAGACCAAGTTGGTGCCTTCGACGTTCCCGAAGCTGAAGCGCGAGTCCTGCAGAATCACGGCCAGAGAACTTGGGAAGTCGCCGTTTTCCTGGAAGCGCAGGACCAGCTGGGTCCCGGATGCATGGAGGATGTCCAAGTCTCCATCCGCGTCCAGGTCGGCTAGAGCGATGCGATCGGCTGCCACGAACTGTGCGGCGTCCGGAAGGAACGAACTGTCGAACTGGGTGGGAGCGCGCTGAATTCGCAGGGCCGGCGGGCCACCGCTGTTCGAGATCACAAGGTCGAGATCTCCGTCTCCGTCGAGGTCACCGGCCACCACCTGGCGGGGAGCGTTGCCGAACGACAGCGCTTGGGTCACCGAGCTGGTGAATTCTCCGGGGCGAACCGAATGTTGTTGGTTCCAGGCGGCACCGGAGCCGAGCGAAACGTCGGCGAAGCCGTCTCCGTCGAGGTCGCGCACGCTCAGAGCGCCGGCGGAGGTCGGCAGAGAGACGAGGCTCGCGGCCGGCCCGATCACGGTGGGCGAAGCGAAGGTCTGGACCCCGGAGCTGCGCAACAGGCCAGCTTGGGGCGAACCGCTTTCGGCCACGATCAGGTCGGTCCGGCCATCGCGATCGAGATCGGCGACGGCCAGTTCGCCGGGCTGAAACCCACCCGCGCCGGGAGGGATCGGAAGGTCTTGGTTGGGGCCGAACGATCCGTCGGGTCCGGTCGGCGAGTAGGTAAGGCGAGCTGAACTGTCGTCGTGGATCAGGTCGGGGCTGCCCCCTCCGAAGTCGGCCGCGAGCACTTCGCGCGCCGGGTACCCGGGGGTCGAGGAAACCTCCACCGGATCGGCTTCGAACACGCCTGGAGAGGTCGCCAGGTAGGCTTGGGCTCCTGAGTTCAGGAACGCGGCCAACAGGATGTCGGTCAACCCGTCGCGGTTCGCGTCGACCGCGCGGGGCTCGGACAAAGAGGAATCGAACGTGCGCGTCGAGGCGAACACGCCGGCCCCCCCAGCGCCCGAGACATACAGCTCGGTGCCGGAACTGTGGGCGGCCAGGATCTCCGGAATCCCGTCGGCGTCGACGTCGGCGGATTCCACCGCGAAGGGGTCCGGGGTGTCCACAGCACTGCCCAGCACATCGCGCGAGTCGAGCTCGAAAGTCCCGTCCGAGGCCTGACGGTAGATGGTGAAGTTGTCCGAGCCGAAGTTGGCCGTGACCAGGTCGAGGTCGCCGTCGAGATCCACGTCGACCAGATCGATGTCGGTCGGGCCGACGCTGTCCGGACTGCTCGGGATAGGGAATCCGTCCGAAAAGTCCCGGGCCCCGTCCTGCAGGAAGACCTCCAAGTTCGGCGCTCCTCCAAGGAACAAACCCACCATGTCGAGATCGCCGTCGCCGTCGATGTCTCCGGCTTTCAAGGCGGGTGACTGGTTGGTCGCCGAGCCCCCTTCGGCAGCCGTGATGAGCGGCGAGACGTCGTAGTTGTCGACGATCAGCTTGGCTCCCGTGGTCGCCGAGTTGGTGCCCTCGTCGATGTCGTAGGGCGTGGCCCGGAACAAGGCCGATGCGCCCGGTTCAATATCGGACGAGTCCCAGACGAAGGTGGCCGGGCTACCGCCGGGGGTGGCGCGGACGAACGGCTGGTCGGCGAGCTCGACAGCCCACTGATCGCCGGTTTGGGGGAACACCGTGAGCGGCTCGGCTAGGGTCGCGACCTCGCTGCCGGAGTCATAGGAATTGACTTCCGCCAGCACCCGGACGCCGCTGCCAGCTGCGACCTGCCCGAGCGCCGAAAACGTGACCCACCGCGCGCCGAATGGACCGAAGGATACGGCGCTCGCGTCGGCGCCGAAGGCGGTCAGCAGGCTGCCACTGGCTTGTCCTTGGGCACCGACGGAGAATTCGAACACGCCGCGGGCGAGGTCGGTGGCTCGCTCGCCGGAGAGCAGCAGGCGCGATCCGGTTTCGTCGAACGCGATCGCGCCCGGGCGCAAAAGGTCCGGCGTTCCAACACTCGGCGCATCGGGCAAGAACAGCGGGAAGACCTCGCGGGTGGCGCGCCGGAGGTGGATGCTGAGCAGCCGGCCGGTGGGGCCAGAGCCCGGGTCGAAGGACCGTTCGGCGAGCAGGACGCGATCGGTGGAGCCCGGCATCAGCACGACTCCGCTGGGTTCGGAGAGCCCTTGCGAAACGACTCGGGCGAGGCCTGGAGCTCCTGGCCGGAGGTCCAGCGAAAGCAGCGCATCGGCCACCGTGATGACAGCGCCGTTTGGGCCGCGGGCTGCGATGCCCCGAATCGGGCCGGAGGGCAAGGGCGCCGAACCCGCGAGGAGCTCTTCGGAGACGCCGTTCGAAAGTTGAACCCGGGTCACGACCCAATCGCCCGCCTGAACCGTGCCTAGCAGGATCGAGTCCCCGCTGGCCTCCAAGGCCATGGCCGTGGGAGTTCCCTCGCCGGTGCCAACCGTTGGCCCTTCGCCGGTAGCGACCTGGAGATCCCGCAGGCGCCAGCCGAGCGGACCGCTATCGAGGATCAAGAATCGATCCGAGCTCGAGCCAGGCAGCACGCCGACCGGCTGGTCCAGGGTCGTCGTCGGCCAGCTACTTGTGACTTGGGTCGGGGAGATTCGCCCGCTGCGCAGGGCAACTTGGCGACCCTCCAGCCCCTGGGTGACGAACCACGGAGCCTCTCGGTTGAGGCCGGTCAATCGAAGGTTCGACTCGTCGACAACCTCGACGGCACCGAGGGCCCTGAGCGGGAAGGGGGTCGCGATCTGGGCCTGGGTGCGCTGCACGGGGTCAGCGAGGAGTTCCTCCAAGTCATCCGAGCTGGTCGGGAGAGTTGGGAAAAAACCGGATGGGTCGCGCCACTGGAAGACGACTCTGACCCGATCGGACTCGGCGTCCGAAACCCGGTACGGGATGCCGATTCCCCGCCGGGAATCGCTGCTGGCTAGCAGGCCTCCCCCGTCGATCGTGGCCGTTGGGACCGAGCTGTTGTCGATGCGCACCGCCTCGGTCACAACCGGGGTGCCCTCGACGAGGCCGTCGTCGGGCGTCAGCCGCAGAACCACATCGAATTCTGAGCCGGTCAGGTCGGCGCCGGTATCCCAGGCGAACGTCACCGGAGTTCCCGCTTCACTCGCGGCAACGCCCACCACAGCAAACGGCGGAGGTGAACCAAAAAATTGCGGGGTGACGAGCTGGAAGCCGGCGTCGGGGGTGTCCCCCTGGATGTCGAATTCGATTCGAACGCTGACCAGGTCTCCTGCGGAGTCTTCGATCAGAAAAGGGATCCCCAAAACGCCGCCGGCTTCGCTGGGTAGATTGACCCCGGATACGGCGGGTGGGTTGTTGCCGACGCCGGACTGCACGGCGTTGGTACCCAGGAAAATGTCGTCGAGGACTCCGGGGACCAGGGCGTAGACCGTGACTCCTTCGATCAGCGAGCCGTCGGTCGGCAGGCCGGCCTGGGCCGTGAAATTCCAGTCGAAGACGTGTTCGATTCCGGATGGGGAGGTCCCGAGGACTTGAGGGTTGGACTGGGGGGTGCCGCCCTGGCTCAATTCGGTGAGCAGCACGTCGGTCTCGCCTCCGGATCCATCGGGGATGCGGAGGCGGAGCTCGACGGGGGTCGGTTCACTCTCGGGATCGAGCAGGGTGAACCGGAGGGTGGCCGGGGGAGCCTGGGTGCCCTCAAGGCTGAAGCCGGTCAAGGTTGCCGGCAGATCGGTTCCGCCGCCTCCGCCGCCGCCTGCAGACAAACCTAGGGCCGCCCCGATGGTGCCGAACCCGCAACCGGCGGCTGTGGGCAGGGTTGCGACCAGGAGCAGGAGGGGCCAGTGGATAGAAAGTCGTCGGGTGCGGGCACACATGGGGCGCGAGTTATACCAGTCCGAGGCCCAGAGAATTCCGAGGGGCTTGCCGCGCCCGGGGGGGGCGGCTAGTCTCTTCGCCCCCTCGGTGGGCCTTTCGCGGCCCCCGGCCGTGCAGGACCGGCAACCCGGACCCGCGCATCCCCGATTTGGGTCCAGGCGCTCTTGCTTCGGACCCGCTCTCAGTAGGGCCGGCCTCAGAGCCGTTTGGCCCTCTTCCGCAACAGCAGCTTCCCCCTTCACCATGTCGCGAGTCTGTGAATCCACTGGAAAGCGGACCACCGTGGGTGGGTCGATCACCCGCCGCGGTCTCCCGAAGAAGGTCGGCGGCATCGGCCTGAACATTACCGGCACTTCGAAGCGGAAGTTCAAGCCGAACATCCAGAAGGTCCGCGTGGTCATGCCCGACGGCTCCGTCGAGCGCCTGCGCCTGTCCACGAAGGCCATTAAGACCGGGATGATCGAACTAGATCGTGGCGGCAAGAAGATGCGCTTCCCGCTGGTGAAGGCGGTTCGTGGCGGACGTCACCTCAAGCGCGGCAAGGCCGCCAACGAAGCCGGTCACTGACCCGGCCCCAGCACTAGGGATCCAGCGCCATGAAAATCAAGGAACGCTTCATCTGGTTGGTTTGCTCCAAATGCTCCAACCGCAACTACACGACGCACAAGCGCCAGAAGGCCGCCTACAAGGTCGCGAAGAACAAGTACTGCAAGTTCTGCCGCGAGCACACGGAGCACAAGGAGCGGAAGCTCTAGCCTTCAGCGTGCCGCACACGAAAGAAGCCGAGAACGCGCGACGCGCGTTCTCGGCTTCTTTCGTGTGCGGCACGCTGAAGGCTAGAGCTTCCGCTCCTTGTGCTCCTTTTCGGAACGACACCTGGCGGCGTCGCCGGCCGCTGCATTTGCTGCGCTTTGGGAGTTGGGAGTGAGCGCGGATAGTGGGTTTCGGCCTTCGCGGCACGGGTTTCGGTTTGTGAATCGGTTTCCAATGCCGTTCGGAAGGGCCTATGGGCTTTGCGGAGGGATGATCTGGCGGGCCAAGCGGTTGTTCGAGCGGGGGGAGGCGATTTCTCCGCGGGCCGTTGTTCCGCCTACCTTGAGCCGGGAGTACCTCGCGCTCCAATTTGAGCAGTGGCGGTCGCTTTCTTTGCCACCGCTAGGGCTTGGGGGCGAGGCTTGGAGGTATCTGGGTTGGATGCGCGCCCCGCTCGAAGGAGCGGGAGGGCTTGGGGAGCGAACGGCTCGAGAGTTGGAGCGGTTGTCGGCGGAACTCTCCGAGGGGGTTCCGGTTCCGATCGGGCTGGTTCGGTCGCGCCGGGGAGAGGGGCGACTTTGGCACAACCATCAGGTGCTGGCTTACGCGATGGCACAGCACAGGCCCGGCGTGATGCGTGTTCGGGTGTATGACCCGAACTACCCGCTGGACGACGGAGTGTCGCTGGACGTCGAATCCCACGGCGACGAAGCGACGACGTTGTTTGTGCGACGCTGGGTGGGCGGACAACGGTTGCCTGGCTGGTTCGTGTCGTCGCGAGTTGCCCGCAGGATCCCCGCGCAGGGATCGGTCTAGAGCCACCCGGCGTGCGCCTTAGCAACCCGCGGACACAAGTGCGCGGGATACGCTCGGCCGATTCGGCCGCCCGCATCCCGCACGTTCCACCCTCACGATGGTCTAGCTCCGGGCGAGCGCGGGGGCGGCGGGGAAATCCACCGCAGTCTCGGCCAGATGATTGGCGTAGTTGGTCAGCACGTTTTGCGCGACGGCGGCGACGACTTCGAGCGCTTGGGCGTCGGTAAATCCGGCGGCTCGGAAAGCCTCGAGCTGGGGCGTCTCCACAAAGCCCCGTTGCTTGAGGATGGCGTTGGTGAAGTCGAGCAGCGCTTGGCTCTTCGGGTCGTCGGAGCGCCCCTCGCGGGCGGCGAGGGTTTCGGCCTCGGTGAGGCCGACCGACTTGCCGATCGCTGTGTGCGCTGCCAAGCAGTAGTCGCAGCTATTGGTCTGCCCGGTCAAAAGGGCGATTTGCTCGCGCTCGCCGGCACTCAAGGAGCCCTCGCTCAGGTTTTGGCCGAATCCCAGCGTGGCCGAGAGGGCCGCGGGGGAGTGGGCGAGGGTCGCATAGAGGTTCGGGATCATGCCGAGCTTCTTCTGGACGCCCTCGAGGAGCGGGCGGGAGGCTTCAGGGGCGTCGGTCGTGGAGAGCGGCTGAATGCGTGCCATAGGACGTGTTGGGTCTGCGCTTGGGGCGCGATGTTGCGAGTTCAGGGGGTCCGCGAGGCGTCCTCGCGAGGCTGGGGGAACGTGAGACCGATCTGTCTGTGACCGAATTGGGCCCGAAAAGCAGGATCAGCCCGGGAGTCTCGGAGCTTTCCGGGGTCTTCGAGTCCCCCAGAAAGGTCCGTCCCGTATCTGGATTTCATGTCCGATCGACGCCAGCGCCTGCTCGAGACCGCCGCTCGCCTCTTCCAAGAAGACGGATTTCACTCCGTCGGGATCGATCGAGTCCTCTCGGAGGCGGGGGTGGCAAAGATGACGCTTTATCGGCACTTCGCCTCCAAGGAAGAGCTGATCGTCGCCTGCGTCGAACACTACAGCGAGAGTCGGAGGCGTTTGCTGGAGACGGCCTGGGAGCGCTCCGAACTGGATCCCCGGGCGGCGGTCCTCGAACTGTTCGACTCGCTGTGCGCCAAGGCCTGTGATCCGGACTTTCCGGGCTGCCCGACCCAGCAGGCAGCAGGCGAATTCCCAGGTCCCGATCATCCGGTTCACCAGGCGGCCGCGAAGTGCAAGGCGGCGATGCGAGACGGCTTGCGCGATCTGGCGACGCGTTGTGGGGTCCCTAACCCGAATAGTTGCGCCACCGCTTGGTTTGTTCTGGCCGAAGGTGTGCTATCGGCCGGCTGCACCCTGCCTGGGGAAAACCGCCGGGAGGCGGTCAGGGCGATGGTCGAGCAGTCGCTCGGGCCCCGCAATGGCGCTATGGGCTGCTAGGCCTCCAGCACGCGCCGCAAATACGCACCGATCGCGTCGATCTCCGGCTCGCAGACTTGGTGCTGCATCGGGTACTCCTTCCACTCAACGTCGTAGCCAAGAGCTTGCAGGGTGTCGCGGGCGTGAACCCCGCGCGGATAGACAACCATCGGGTCCTGGGTGCCATGGGCGGCGAACACGGACGTGTTCCGGTTGGCCTCGCTGCACTCGCTCTCGAGCTTGTCCGCGCGCACCAGGTACGTTGAAAGCGCGATGACCGCGGCCAGCTTCTTCGGGTAGCGCAGCCCCAGGTGCAGAGCGATCGCGCCCCCCTGACTGAATCCGGCGAGCACAATGCGTTCTTCCGGGACCCCGCGTTCCACCTCGCGCTCAATCAAGCGCGTGACCTGCTCGCTGCTGCGGCGAATACCGACTTCGTCCTGGGAAGAGTCGAGTTCCATGCCGAGGATGTCGTACCAAGCGGGCATGACGAAGCCGCCGTTGAGGGTGACCGGGATTTCGGGCGCGTGGGGGAAGACGAATCGGATGCCGAGCTGATCTACACCGAGCAGCGGCAGAATCGGCTCGAAATCGTGGCCGTTGGCGCCTAGGCCGTGGAGCCAGATCACGCTTGCGCGCACGGGGGCGCCGAGCTCGTGCTCGACGCAAGGCAGAAGAGAGTCGGTCATGGAAGTGAATCGGTGGTCGTGAGCGCGAAGAGGCTAACAGCCTGACGTCCCCGGCGGGCCGGCTGCTATCCTGCCGCGCCCCGCCCGGGCTGGCGCTCCGCGGAGCGCCGGCAAGGTGGGGCGAGGATCCAAGGGCCCGAGATGAACTCTGCAAGGCGATGAACACCGAGCAGATTGGAGAAGCCATCCGCGGGCTCAACCGCGAGCAGCGTGAAGCGGTCGAGACGACCGAAGGTCCGCTGTTGGTTCTCGCCGGAGCCGGATCGGGCAAGACGCGCGTGATCACGGTCCGGATCGCGCATCTGATGGCCTTGGGCCGGGAGCCGGGCTCGATCTTCGCGGTGACGTTCACCAACAAAGCGGCGCGCGAGATGCGCACTCGGCTGGCCGGATTGGTTGGAGCTCCACTCGCGGCTCGCGCCTTTTTGGGCACTTTCCACGCGTTCTGCTTGGCCCTGCTGCGCGAGCACGGCGAGTCCGTCGGATTGCCTGCCAAGCTGGTGTTGGCCGATAGCTCGGATCAAATCAGCGGCGCGCGTCAGATCCTGCGTGAGAAGGCCGGCGCGCGCCCCCCGCTGCAGCCCAAGGAGCTGCTCGGGAGGCTCTCGCTTTGGAAGAACAAGATGATCACGCCGGAAGCCGCGCTGAAAGCGGCCGGCGGCGACGAGGTCGAGGCCTTTGCAGCCGAGTGCTACGAGGCTTACGAAAACTGGCTGCGACGTTCGAAACTGCTCGACTTCGACGGTTTGCTGGTCGAGGCGGTGAGGTTGTTGGACGAGCGCGAAGAACTCGCCGATGCGGTGCGCCGCAAGCTGCAATACGCGCTGGTCGATGAGTACCAGGACACCAATGTTGTCCAGTACGAATTGCTGCGGCGGCTGGTTGGCGAGCGTGGCAACTTGTGTGTGGTCGGCGACGACGATCAATCGATCTACGCATGGCGCGGAGCCGAGATCGGCAAGATCCTGGCGTTCGAGAGGGATTTTCCCGGCGCGGCGGTTGTGCGCCTCGAGACCAACTATCGCTCGACGCCCGAGGTTCTGGAAATCGCCAACCGCGTGATTGCTCACAACACGGTGCGGCATGCGAAAACCCTGCGGCCGGTCTTGCCGCATGGCACGCCGGTCGAGGTGCTCTCGGCCCCCGACGATGTGACCGAAGCGGACACGCTGTGCCTCGAGATCAAAGAGCGCGTGAGTCGCCGCGCCGCGAACTACGCCGACTTCGCGATCCTGTTCCGCACCTCGACTCAGCCGCGTGTGATCGAGAGCCAGCTGCGTCTGCGGGGCATTCCCTACGTGCTGATCGGCGGTCAGTCCTACTTCGATCGCAAGGAGATCCGCGACGTGTTGGCCTACTTGCGGGCCGCGGTCAATCCAGACGACGAGCCCTCGCTGCTGCGCATCTTGAATTGTCCACCGCGCGGGATCGGCGCCACCTCGGTGGACCGCATGCTGGATTTCGCCGGCGCCAATGCGATCTCGGTGGGCCAGGCGATCGACCGTGCTGAACAGATCGAAAAACTCGGGGCTGCTCCAGCCCGTGCTGGCCAAAAGCTGCGCGCCCATCTGGCCGAGTGGCTTGAGGGGACCCACGGAGAGTCGCTGCCTTCGCGCTTGGAGTTGCTCATCGAACTGGTTGGCTACCGGGCCGAAGTCGCGCGCGCGTACCCGAGCGAGGTTGTGCAGGAACAGCGCTGGCGGGCGGTGACCGATTTGATCGAGATGGCCCGCAACCACGTCAAGCGATCCAAGCGACCGTCGGTGGAGCGCTTCCTCGCTGAGCTTGCGCTGTCATCTGGCGAGTCGGACATGCGCGACCGAGATCGCGAACCGGGCGAACGCCCCGATGCGGTGCTGCTGTCGACCCTGCACGCTGCCAAGGGGCTCGAATTCCGGCAGGTGTACCTGGTCGGGCTTGAGGAAGGCATCCTGCCGCACTCTCGCTCGGTGGCCGAGGACGGGATCGAGGAAGAGCGCCGGCTGTTCTATGTGGGGGCCACGCGGGCCCGCGAGCGGCTGGTGCTCAGTCACTCGATCAGCCGCCAGCGGGGTGGACAGCGCATTGAGTCGCATCCGTCGAGGTTCCTCCTGGAGGCCCTGGCGCAGAAACCCCAGCCGGGCTGGAAGGCCACCGGTCAGAAGGAGCCCGAGCAGCAGCGTCCAGGTTCGCAGGGCCGCGGCCGCGGAAAGAGCCGTTCGACCTCCCCGGGCGCTTCCTGAGCAAGCCGCGACCGATCGGCTGCTAGACTGCGCGTTCCCCCCCCCGGACGATCGCGTCCACTTCTCCCGAAATCCCGAACCCAGCGAGCGATTGAAGCGCGAGATCGAATTCCTGCCCCTCAAGACGTTCGTCTTCGATTCCGCCGACGAGGCGCTCGAGTCTGCCGCACGTGAGATGGCCAACTGGATTCGCACCCGCCGCTATCAGCGCAGCGACGCGATCCTCGGCCTGTCGACCGGCGACGACCTCGAGCCTTTCTACGAGAAGATGCAGGAGATGTCCGGCATTGAAGAGAAGGGCGGCTTGGCGACTTCCGGCGTGCGCCCGGTGACCCTCCACGAGATCGTGGGTGGTCACACGCTGCACAACTGGATTACGGCCCACCTGCTCGAGCCCTGGGGCACCACGGCCGAGCGCCGCATTCATCTGGACGGCGCCGGGGATCCCACGGCGGCTTGCGAGTCGTTCGAGGAGCAGCTCAAGGTTCACAACATGGATCTGTGCCTCGTGCGCGTTGGAGCCAACGGCCGCGTTGGTTGGAACGAGCCCGGGACCGACGCCAACTCGCGCACTCGGATGCTGGAACCAAACGAGGAAGCGCGGGCGGATTTTGCCGCGGTCCACGAGGGAGTCGAGCCGGCTGCCCGGGTTCTGGCCCCGGGCCTAGCGACCCTGCGCGGCGCCAAGCGCGTTCGCCTGTTCGGGTTCGGCGCAGCTTGTGCCGAGGCCATCGAAGCCGCCCAGCTCCCCGATCCCGATCCCGCCCACCCGATGAGCCAATTCGTCGGGCACAAGGACTTCGAGCTGCTGCTCGACGCCGAAGCTGCCTCCGCCCTCGAGTAAGAAGACTCCACCTAAATCGTGCTCCGTTCCGTTTTACTGATTTCATTTCTCGGTCTTTCCGGCCTCGCTGGCTGTGCGACTCCCGAGCTGCCGGAACCCAGATCCCTGGTGACCGAACGCCTTGAGCCGATCGAGAACACCTCGCTCGAACGTGTACACACCATGGGCGGGATCTGGCTCGCCTGTCAGCCCACCGAGGCCGAGCTGATCGCCTTGCGCGACGGCGGCCTGGCGACGATCGTCGACCTGCGCGCTCCGAACGAGGACCGCGGCTTCGACGAAGAGCTTCGGGCTCGCGAGCTGGGGCTCAACTACATCTCTTTGCCGATCACCGACCCCAACCTGCTCAGCGACTCCGTCTTCGACCAGGGTCGCGAGCTGTTCGAGCGCGGGTCGCGCCCGATGTTGGTCCACTGCAAGTCGGCCAACCGGGTCGGCGCCCTGTGGTTCGCCTGGCGAGCCACCGACGGCGGCCTATCGGTCAACGACGCGATCGAAGAAGCCCGCCTGGTGGGGCTTCGCAGCCCGGCGCTTGAGGCTCGTGCGCGCGAGTACGTCTCGTCGAGGCGCGATTGATGAACCGATGAGGGGCTGCCAGGCTCGGTGAGCTGACCCCCGCCAGCTTGGCGGCGCGGGGCTTCCGCTCCCGGGAACCCGGTTGTTCGCTGCCCGGGCAGACGACTGCGAGCCTGCGCTCGCATGGGCCCTCGCGCTCGGGGAGAATGGGGCCATGATCGCTCCTTCGCTTTTGCTCCTTCTATCAGCCGTTCAGGCTCCGGCTCCGTCGATCGACTCTCTCCTGGTGATTGGGCGGACCTCACCGGGCCGGCGGTCGCCGGTGGTGATCGACGCCGTCGAGGCCCGGCTTGCGCGGGGAACCCTGGGGCAGCCCGAACAGGGGCAAACCTTGGAGCGGGCCGGGGGCGAGCCGCTTGTTTGGCGCTCGATCGAACCTGGAGAGAACGGTTGGTTCAGCGACTCGGCGCTGCGCGGGGGCTGGGCGCTGGCCACGGTGGAGGTTCCTGAAGACGGTGTGTGGATTTTGGACGCGAGCGGGCACCGCCGGCTGGAGGTGAACGGCGAGCCGCGGGCCGGGGACGTGTACGCACTGGGACTCACGAAACTTCCGATCGCGCTGAAGGCGGGGAGCAATCAGCTCCTGTTCAAGGGGGGACGCGGGCGTTTGCGCGCGAAGCTGGTCGAAGCGCCGAGCGGGCCGTATCTCGCGGGACACGATCGCGTGTTGCCCCATGTGCTGGGGCATCTGGCTGGAAAGCAGATGGTGGCCGGCCTTCGGGTTGGGAACCCCTCGGTGGAGTGGGCAGAGGTCGGTTTCGAAGGCGACACGGAGACGTTTTCGATTGCGCCGCTCTCGGTGCGCTCGATTCCGTTTCGTTTCATGGTTCCGGAGGCGCTCGAACCCGAATCGTTGGTCGATGGACGTCTTCTTGTCCTCGCACGGCTGCGGTCCGGCGACCAGATGGAACTGAACCTGACGGTCAAGTCGCGGCATGAACCGCACAAACGCACGTTTGTCAGCGAGGTCGATGGCAGCGTGCAGTACTACGCCGTGACGCCACCGCCAGAGGAGTCGGCGGAGGAGCCGGTGGGTTTTGTGCTCTCCCTGCATGGCGCGAGCGTCCAGGCCACCAATCAAGCCTTTAGCTACACCCCAAAGGACGATCTGGTGATCGTCGCACCCACCAACCGGCGGCCGTTTGGCTTCGACTGGGAGGATTGGGGGCGCTACGACGCCTTAGAGGTTTACGCGCATGCGGATCAGGAATGGCGAACCGACCCGCTGCGCCAATACCTGACGGGGCATTCGATGGGCGGTCATGGAACCTGGAACCTGGGTGCGCACCTCGATGGGAAGTTCGCGGCGATCGCGCCCAGCGCGGGCTGGCGTGACTTTTGGGCGTACGGTGCCAGCGAAGAGACCGATCCCAGCGAGGTGATGGGGCTCCTGGGCGAAGCCGCCAACGGGAGCCGGACTTTGCTCTTGAAGGAAAACTACGCAGACCAGGGCATCTACGTGCTGCACGGGGACGCGGATGAGACGGTCAGCGTCGAGCAGGCGCGCTTCATGCGGGACGTGCTCGCGCAGTTCCATCCGAACTTCGCCTACTACGAGCGAGCCGGCGCAGGTCACTGGTGGGGTAACGAATGCATGGATTGGCCTCCGCTGTTCGATTTTCTGCGGCAGAATCGACTGCCCGAGCCGCAGGACCGGCTCGAGGTGAACTTCACGACGATCAACCCCGCGGTTCATGCGGGAGATGGCTGGGTCACGATCCACGCGCAACAGCAGTCGATGCTGCCAAGCCAGGTGGAAGCCCGCGTCGATCCAGCGGAGTCTTCCGTGCGACTGGAGACCCGCAATGTGAGTGTGCTGACGTTGGATTTTGATGCGCTTTTCGAGCTCATCCCCAAGGAGCACGAACCGGGCTTTTTGATCCAGCGGGTCATGGATTCCACGCGGCCGGTTTCGATCGAGATCGATGGGCAATCGATCACGCTGGATCACGATCTAGAGGGGCCGACCGTGGTGGACGATCTCGAGCCGAGGCGGCCCGAAGAGGACGTTTCGGACGGTGTGATTGCGCTTCGAAGGTCAGGCGATGTCTGGGAGCCCACCGACCTGAAGGGGGACACTGGCAAAAGCCCCGAACGTGCCGGCCCGTTCAAGGATGCTTTCCGCCATCGCTTTGTCTACGTGGTCGGCACGGCCGGTGACGACGAGCGCGACGCGCTGCTCTTGCAAAAGGCCCGCTACGACGCCGAGGAGTTTGGGTATCGGGGCAACGGTTCGATCGAGATCGTGCTCGACGTGGACTTCGCGCCCGACGCGCCGGCGTTCGAGGGGCGGAGCGTGGTCCTGGTGGGCAACGCGGACGACAACGGGGCGTGGAATTCGCTCCTGGCAGATTCGCCGATCCAGGTGCGCGACGGCGCGATCCGGGCCGGCGACCGGGAGGAGAGCGGCGCGGACCTGGTGTGCCTTGTGGTGCGTCCCCACCCGAGCGATGGGCGGGCCGCGGTGGCAGCGATCGCGCCGACCGGAGACGTCGGAGCGCGGATGTCGGTCGCGCTGCCCTACTTCGTTTCCGGAGTCGGCTACCCGGACTGGACGGTCCTTGGGACCGAAATGCTCGAGCAGGGCGCAGCCGGAATCCGCGGCGCTGGATTTTTCGGGCCGGATTGGAGTCTGGAATCCGGCCGCAGCGCTTGGCGTTGACGCCTCGCGCTCCGTTGCCGCTCGGCGTGCTCGATCGAGCCGCCGGGCCAGCCTTAGGATGAGCGCGACGGATCAGGCGGTTCGGCGAGTGGCGCTCGATGGCGAGGGCCAGGCCGATCTGCCTCCCAAGTCCCTTTCGAGCAGGAATCCATGGCGCCGCCCCCCCCTCCGTCCGCGGAGAACTCCGCGAGTTCCCGAGCCGACCACGGCCTGCTCGCTCAGGTCTTCCAGAAGCGCTACCGGGAGGTCACCCCCGAAGCGATCCTGTTTGGGGTTCTGATCGGGGTCGTGATGAATGCCGCGATCACCTACAGCGGCTTGAAGATTGGCTTCACCCTCGGCGGAAGTGCGATTGCTGCGGTGTTGGGCTGGGGTGTGCTGCGAGGGGTGCTGAATAAGGGCTCGGTGGTCGAGAACAACCTGGCGCAGACCATCGCCTCGTCGGTAAACACCTCCAACTCGGGTGTCATCTTCACGATCCCGGTGTTGTTCATGATGGGCATTCACGTGCCTTTCGGTCTGCTCGCCGGCGCGTGCGTTGCAGGGGCGATCTTGGGGGTGGCGTTCATCATCCCGACGCGCAAGCAGATGATCGAGTTGGACCGGCTGCGCTTTCCGACCGGTACGGCGGTCGCGGCAGTCTTGAAATCGCCCGGGGAAGGCGTGCGCAAGTCGCAGGTGCTGTTGACCGGCATCTTCGTTTCGATGGTGCTGTTCTTCTTCACGCAGGCAGACGTACTAGATTCATTCGGCATCCCCACCTACGCAAACTTCGGCCTGGACTGGCTCAGCGCCGATGCACTCGATATGGGCGCGGCCTTACGGTCCTTTGGAATTCCATGGCCGGAGAACATGAGCTTCATTTGGGCGCTTGCACCCTTTGCGCTCGGGGCCGGCTTCATCACGGGACGTCCCGGTTTGTTCGTGCTTGCAGGTGGCGTCCTGGCCTTTTGGATCATCACCCCGGTGATGGACTGGCAGGGCTGGATCCCGGGTGACGTGGCTCCGGCGGACATGGGCGGCTGGGCTCGCGACAAGGTCAACCGTCCGTTGGGGATCGGCATGCTGATGGGCGGCGCGTTCATCGGCTTGTTGGTCGCGTTTCCCGCGATCAAGGCGGCGCTGGGATCGATGCGGCAGGGCTCGGGGCAAGGCGGTTCGGAGCGTTCCGAGCTTCCCCTCAGCGTGCTTTACGTCGCGGTGGTGCTGGCTTTCCTCGTCCTGTTCGGCGCGGCGCTTGGAACGATCAGCGATGGCAGCGTCGGACAGGCCGCCTTGATCGCTACAGTCGGGACCGTGTGGATGTGGTTCTCTGGGATCATCATCGCCCAGTGCACTGGCATGACAGACTGGTCGCCGATCTCGGGCATGGCTCTTTTGACCGTCATGATCTGCCTCTTGCTGACCGGCAATCAGGTCGGCCCTGCTGTCCTGATCGGTGGTGCCGTGTGCGTTTCGATCACGCTGTGCGCCGACATGATGCAGGACCTCAAGACCGGTCACATGGTGGGTTCGCTCCCCTTGCGTCAACAGTTCATGGAGCTGCTGGTGGTCGGTATCGGGCCAATCGTGTGTTTGGGCACGCTTTATCTGATTGCGAAGTCCAACTTGCAGGCCGAGGGCATTGCGTTTGGCGGCGAGCGTTCACCAGCTCCCCAGGCGCAGGCTTTGATGGCCGCCATCGAGGGCATTCGAGGCGGAGATGCGCCGGTTCACCTCTACGGAATGGGCGGCCTGCTCGGCGCGTTGCTTTCGCTTGCCGCCTTTTCAGGGCTCGGCGTACTCGTCGGTCTTTCGATGTACCTACCGTTGGTCTACCTGCTTCCCTACGGGCTCGGTTGCCTCATTCAGATGGGCTGTCAGAAGAAGTTCGGCACGAGCTGGTGTGAGAATTGGGGCGTGCCGTTCGCCGCCGGATTGCTGGTGGGCGAAGGCCTGCTGGGTGTCGCGTTCGCCGTTGTCAGCCTGCTCCAGTAAGAGGATCCCTCGTGAAGAAAACACTTAGTTCCATCCTCCTGCTCACCGGCACGATTCTCGGCGCGCTGGCTGCCGCTGAAGGTGAAAAACCTTGGGTGCCCGCGACGATCGAGGAATTGGCCAGCGCCGAGCCGCCGGCCGTTTTATTCGAAGCGCTCGGAGTTTTTGGGGCAGGCACCGTGGTCGCCGGGGAGGTTTTGACGAACCTCACGGACGCGGGCTTTGCGGAAATCAAGGTTCTCCGGCATCCCATAACCTCCGAGACGATCCGCTTTTCCGATCCAGAGGAAGTCGCCGAGCGCGTCCTCGAGACGGAGATCTGGGGCGCAGATCAAGACCCCGATGCCGAGGGGGCTAGGCCACTTCTGTCGGCAGGTGCTTTCCTGGATGAATCTGCGCTCGAGCGCTTGGCTGAGAGCGGCGTGAGCGAAGTCACCCTGAAAGTCCCCGGCCCCTGGAGCTTTGATCGTTGGGGGGCCCTCTGGTGGTTCCTGCTTGCGGTCGGGATGATGCTGGCCGCCGTGTTCCTCGGGAAGTCCTCCGGCTCGAAAAGCAGCGAGTCGACCGGAGATGAAAAGAGGTCGGGTTACGAGGAGCTCAAGGGCATCCTGTCCGAAGTGCATCGGGGAGCCGAAGCGTTGATTCCCAACGTGGAAGGCCTCGAAGCCTCGGTTGCTGCAGAGCAAATCGAACAAGTCGGCGAGGGGGTTCTCGCCTTGGTCGAACGGCGCTCGGTCTTAGCACAGCGAATGGGTGTGGGCGCCTACGCCGAGTTTATGAGTGTCTTTTCGACTGCGGAGCGAGATCTCAATCGATCCTGGTCGGCGGCTGTTGACGGCTATCCGCAAGAGGCTAAGGCGTCGCTCGAGCGCGCTTCACTTGCCTTTGGGGAAGCTCATGGCCGGCTTTAGAACGGGCCTCAGCCGATGGCTAGCAGGATGACGCCGGTGGTCATCACTGCGGCTCCAAGGAGCCGCAGGCCGCGGTCCTCTTCGCCCAGTAGCTTCCCGCCGAGCAGGGCGGCCAGCACCATCGAGACCTCGCGCGCCGGAGCCACGTGGGAGAGCGGCGCGAGCGTGACGGCCTGTAAGACCAGGATGTAGCCGAGGGAGCCTAGCGTGGCGACCATCAGTGCCGCCTTCCACTGGGGCGCGAGAGTCGTGGCGAGCGTCGCGCGCTTTGGCCAAACAAACGGGAGCAGCAGCGGAACGCGAAGGGCATTGCCGAAGTAATCCATCATCAAAGGATGGATGCCGAGCTTCTTGACCGCGAAACCGTCGAGGACGGAATAGCCGGCGATGAGCAGTCCGGTGCAAATTCCCCAGCGCAAACCTGCCTGCAGGCGCTTGGGGTTCGAACTTCCGCGGAAGAACTGGGTTCCGCCGGCGAGCAAGAGGATGCCACCGCAGACGGCCAGCACTCCGGTCGCGGCGAGCGTCGACAGCTGCTCATTCAGCAGGAGCAGCGCAGCGAGCGCGGTCACCAAAGGTGCGCTTCCGCGGGCGACGGGATAGACGACGGTGAGGTCGGCGGCTCGGTAGCCACGCAGCAGAACCACGAAGTAGCCGAGGTGTAAGACAGCGCTTCCGAAGATCGCGCTCCACTGCGCGATTCCCCAGGTCGGCAGGGCGCTCCAACCGAGCCACAGCGCCGCGGGGCTCCAGAGGACGGCGACCAGCAGACCGACCAAGAAGGTGAACCGGTAGTCGCCGCCGGCGCGCTTCGCGGCCAGGTTCCAGATCGCGTGCAGGAGCGCCGCCGAAAGGACGAGGAGCAACGCTTCGGTCGGCATGGGCCTTGGGGGTCGCTCCGGATGCGCTAGACCGCGAGGAATCCCCTCCGCGAGCTAGCGCTTCGCTGCGAACAGAATCAGGTCCGGGCGGTCCCGGAAGACGGGCTAGCGCAGAAGCCCGCGAAACGCCTGACGCCTTCGCGCACGGAATCGGGGGGCGCCGCGAAGGACAGGCGCGCGTGGCCCCGCCCGGCTTCGCCGAATGCGAGGCCCGGTACCAGGACGACACCGGCTTCGTCGCGGAGCTGCAAGCACCAGGCGAACGGATCCGCGTGGGCGGCTTCGGGCAGCGGCAGGAAGTGATAGAAGCCGCCGGCGGGCGGCGTCGGTTCGGAACCCAGGAACTCCCCGGCTGCTTCTCGCAGCGCTTCGAAGCGCGCGCGAACCTCGCCCTGCGAGGCGGCCAGGACTTCGCTCGCGTTTTCGAGCAGGGCCGCGGCCGCCAGCTGGGCCGGCGTTGCGGCGGTTGTGACGCCGTAGCCGTGGGAGATGCGCAAGGGCGCGATTCGCTCGGGCTCGCCGAATACCCAGCCGACGCGCAGGCCGGGCGCGGCGAAGCCCTTGCTCATCGACTGCAGCACCAATCCGGAGTCCGTGGCGTCGCGCAGGCTGGCCGGCCGGGGGCCCAGGTGCAACTCGCGATACACCTCGTCGGACACCACCAGCACGTCGCGCTTCTCGCAAGCTTGCGCTACGGCCTTCAGGGCTCCAAGGGATGCGCCGCCCCCGGTCGGGTTGGAAGGACTGCACAGAAAGACGACCCGTGCGTTTGGCGTTCGCTCCAAGACTTCGATCAGGCGATCCGCGCACAGGTCAAAGCCCTGGCTCTCGTCGAGCGGGTAGGCAACCGCCTCGGCTCCGGCGAGCTGGACGACGCCGCGGTATCCGACAAAACCGGGGTCCGGAACCAGGGCCGCATCGCCGGGGCCCAGGTAGGACTGGGCCACGGTGTTCATGGCTTCCTGGGCGCCGACCGTGACCAGGATCTGTTCGGCGCGCGCGCCGTGGTAGCCGGCGATGGCCTCGATCAACTCAGGGCGGCCGCCCTGGGGGCCGTAGGAGCACACGCCGTGGGTCGCGGCGAGGGCCTGGGCCGCGGCCCCGTGCATCGGCCAGGTCGGTTCGCCAAGTCCGAGCGCGATCGCTCCGGCCGGTGCTCCGTCGGACATCTTGCGAATCGCGGAGCCGGACAGACCGGCGAGACGGGGAGCGGTTTTCACGGTGGGCGGGGCGGGGGACAGGAGGGCTGCCCAGCGAGGGGCGCAGGCCCGAATGTACGTTGCTCACCGTGAGCCACACGGTTCCTTCGGACGGCTTCCTTGGGCCGAGCCGAATCAGCGAATTTTAGACCGCAAGCTATCTAGGCGGAGAAGGACCTCGGGATCGTCCGCAAAGGAAAACTCGGCCCGGTCCAGGGCGGCTAGTGCGGCGGCACGCTGCTCGGCCAGCAGCGGCGACCAGGAAAGGGGTAGGACATGCTCCTCCAAACTCTGCAGCAGGCTGTTGCGATGCGCTCCGTCCAGGACGCGCGAACCGAGGAGTTGGAGCGCATGGAGGGCAGCGGGCAGGGTCAGGTCCGCTCGCAGGGCGGACTCGATCGACTGAGCCCCCGAATCGGAGGCCGCCTGGAACAGGTCTTCAAACTCGATGAGCGAACCCGAGTCGCCGAGCGAGAGCAGCCCACAGGCAACTGCACCGCGCACAGCATCCCCGGTTTCGTCGGCTGGTGCTTCGGCGACAAGTTCGAGCAGCTTGCCTCGGGTCCACGGGAGCGTCGTGGCGACGATCGCGCGCAGGTAGATTTTCGAGGGTCGGTCTAAGCTGCGAGCGCTTGTTTCGAGACTTTCGAAGCCTCCTTGGATCTGAATCCTATGGCGCCAGGCGAGCGACAGCGAGCTGGTCGAGAGTCGCTCGAATTCGAGCAGGGGATCGACCAAAAAGAGCGGGGAACCGAGCTCTAGCTCAAGCGTGAGACCCAAGAACACAAACACCAGGTATTCCGCAGGATTTGCCACATGGTCGAAGTCGGCGGGGAACGGCACGAACATCTCTGAGTAGCTCTCCAAGGCCAGGTCGGTGCGGTCCCTGTGCAAAAGCACGAAAAGAGCGCTGCCGCGATCGAAGTCCGCCCAGTTGAATCGGTTCGCATCGCCCCTCGCGCCCAGGGCCAAGGTTCGGCAAAGGGCCCGAGCCTCTTTGTCCGCGAAACCTGGAGCGAACAACGAAGCCACCCGAGCCGTGGCTCGGAGTTCGCGGGGGCTCGGTTCGCCTGCAATCTCCAGCGACTCGAGCCGCTCCCCGTCGAGCAAGTCCGCGGCCGTGAGGCCCGAAGCGAGGACCCGTTCCCGCAGGGGCCGAAGGTCCACTCGCTTCCAGGGGCTAAAGGGCTTCCAGAGGTTGCGAAAATCCCCCTTTGCGTGTGTCTCAATGAGGTGAAACCACTCGGTGAGCAGGCCTTCCCAGTCCAGGTGCAGAGCCTCCGGATGAACGGCCTGCCCCGATCTCTCAGGATCCATCGTGAGCTCTTCTTCGACCGCGATCCTCGAAGCTGGGTTCGGGGAGGGGAGGGCTCCTTGGAGTGGAGCTGGCTGGTTCACCGCGATCGGCTCTTGCCCCGATAATCTCGCCGGTGCCCCGTGGGAGCGGCCCTGCCCAAGAACAAGCCACCCGCCGAGTGCGACCAAACCCAGCAGGAAAACCAGCGGGACCCAGAACTTCACAGGGCGGGTGACGCTGGGCTCGGAACGCATGATTTGATGTTAACGCGCTTCCAGAAAGCTCGGCTGTGGGTTGAATCTCCTGTCCTGAAGCCTCAAAAGCCGGCGGGTCTAAGGAAGCAGCTCCTGAAGTTGCTTGAGTTTCGCGAGGTACTCCTCATCGTTCGCATAGGTCGTCATGGCTTGACTCAGTCGCTCTCTGGCTCCAATTCCTAGGTCCTGCAAGGCGGGCGACCAACCCAGTGGGCGTACTTGCTTCAAGATCTGCTCCAGCAGGATTTTGCGATGACCTGCGCTCAGCCGCCGGGAGTCGAGCAGAGAGATGGCGTTCACGGCAGCCGGAATCGTCAGGTCCTCCGAGAGAGCCATTTTGATGAAGGCCGGCGGTTCCCCGTCGGGTGTGGCTTGACCGAACAGGTCCTCAAAGGCGGTTAGAGAAGCTTGGTCTCCGATGCCGAGGAGTCCGCAGGCCGCGGACCCCCGCAGGTACCTGCCGGAGACCGTCTTGGGCGCCGAATCGAATATGTCGAGCAGATTGGCTCGGGCCCAGGGTTCTTTGGTCGCCGCCAGGGCTTGCCTGGGAAACCCGCTGCCAGGCTGTCCGGTGGCTGCCCGCTCGGCGGCGCCTACCAGGTCACCCAGGGTGCTGATGCGATGACGCCATGCTGCCGTGGTTCCGAACGCAAGCCCGAACTCACTGTCCGAGACGAACTCGATCAAACCCGGTTCGACCTCCAGGCCCAGGTCGAAGGCCACCGACAGGTATTGGGACGTGAAAAACCCTTGCCCCGGGGCGAATTCGTCCAGCTTGTCGGGCCAGCCTCGCCGGAGTTCCCGGTAGGCCCCGCCCAAGCGGCTGCTCTCTCCCCGGTGCAGCAGGGCAAACAGCGCGCCGGCGCGATCTAAGTCGAATGAATTCCACGCTTCGTTGGAATCCGGAATGCGAGCGAGATCCCGTCCGAGTCGCTCTGAATCGGACGAATCGAAACCGGCGCTGAACGCAGTCGCCATTCGCGCCACTGCGCGCAGGCCCTCATTTGGTTGAATCGCCGGATCGGCGGCGAGCAGCAGCTCGTGAGCCGTCAGGCCCGAGGACTCCACAGCCAGGCGAAAGCCACGTAGGTCGCTCCGCTTCCAGGTCCGGGGCAGGTGCAGCAGAAGGCCCAGGGACTCAATGCCGGAGTTGGAAAGGAGGCTATACCAGGAGGTGAGCAACTCGGTCGAAGGCGGCTCGGGGGCATCTTCCTGGGCTGCGATTTCAGACCGATTCGCGAGAGTCGGTTGCCTGGAATCGCGAGCAACGTCTGCGGATTTTGACGGGATCAGCCGCAGTTCTGTGGAGGACTGGGGAACCTCGAGGGCACCTTTTCGCTCGGCCGCCCGGGTAGGGGCCGGCGTCCCACTTGGCCAGAGGAACCAAGCCACACCCAGGGCCAAGCTCAGGGCGAAAGCCCAAAGAAATTTGCGGGGGGAAGTCACGGTTCTTTGCACGCCGGAGATCGAGGCAGCTTCCGCGCAGCGATCTTCCAGATCGATTTCTACCGGTTTTTAAAGTGGACCGATTTCTCGATCCTACCCGCATTTCAATAGAAGAGAGAAGCCGAAGTCGATCTAGCCTCCTTGACCGCGCTGTGGGTTTTCGGGCCTTTGGAGAGTGCCCGTCCAATAGCGCAGTCGCAACCAGTGGAAGTTAAAGGAAATTCTAGCCCCGCGGCGTCGATGACTTTGGTCGTTGAATGGCCTGAGGGAATTCCAGAGCGCTCGTTCTCGGTATTTGGCTCCTCAAGCGTAGAGCCGCAGGCTTCCATCTTCTGGCCGGCCCGGGGCCAGAGGTTCCGGGTCAGCCGCAGGGGCGTGAAGGGGCCGGTTTTGGCCACAAGTTCCAGGTGACGAGGCTGATCAGGGCCCTCACAACGCCGGCAGCGAGCGCGCGGTCACGCTCAAATCAGGTTGGTCCGTGCGGGACTTTCATGGCTTGTGTTGAGTCACCTGGGCGACCGGGGAACGTTGAGGCTCCGAACTCGCCGCTGGGACGAGGGGCGCTGTCGCCACTTCCACCGGCGTAGACTGGCCCCGAGATTCTCAGCCCACCGTATCCAATACTCCCGCTGCCATCATGATTCGCACTCTCGCCACCTGTTCGTTCCTCCTCTGTGGCTGTCAGGCCCCCTTGCAGGAGCAGGAGCCCGTGCAGGAACAGGACCTTCTACCGGACCGGGCCCCTTCAACGGCGGATCAGATGCCTACGGACGAGATGCCGATGGACGAGATGCCGATGGACCTGGGCGACTGGCGAGGCGAGACCATCGAGCTGCCCCCGGGATTCGCGCCGGGGCTCCCGGCTGGGCGCGAGGTGTTGCTGTTCGCGCCCGGCATGTTCGAGCCGGAGGCGGAGGACTTTTGGTCGTACGCGTTCCTGATGGAGATCGAGGAAACCGGGGTCGGGGTGGATCGCCTGGAGGAACTGTTCGAGCTGTACTACGACGGGCTGATCGGCGCGGTGGGCAGGGGCAACTCCTTCGAACTCCCGGAGGACCCGGCCAGCGTGAGCTTCCGCGAGGAAGGGGCCGGCTTTGGGGGCGTGGTTCACACATTCGACGCTTTTCAGACCGGAGAGGCGATCGAAGTGAACCTGTTTGTCGAGGTGACCGAGTCGACCATGGGGAAGAGCCGATTGCGCGTTCAGGCGAGTCCGCAGGAGCGGGATCAACATCCGGTTTGGAAGGCGCTTGGAGAAGCGATGGACAGCCTGACCTTCTAGGGCCGGGCGGACCTACTCCTCGTCTTCGACCGGGTAGGTCTGCGCGTCACGGGCCAGGCGCAGGACACCGGTGAGGTGTCCCTCGCCGGAGCCGGCTATTTCGGCGCTGTCCAGTCGACCGCCAGGGAACCAGTCGCCGGCGTCCTCCATCAAGATGCGCCAGGCCTCCGTTTCGTCGCGCGCCGCCACGTGGGCGACCTGAACGCAGCGGTAGGCCTCGTCGTCGGTGGCGGAATCGATCATCAGAGCGAACACGTGACCGGCCTCGAGCTTCTCCGCGCGTAGCTCGCGCTTGCACCAGATCCACGCGTTCGCGAAGGAGAACCACCAGTCGGGCCCAGAGTCTTCGGGGTCGATGGAGGAGAGGCGAGCGAGCGCCTTCGCGTGATCGCCCCGTCGCCCGCTGAGCACGGCGAGGTTGAGCTGGACCGAAGCTTGGTTCGCGCCGGGGGCCTGCGCCGCTTGGGTGTAGCAGCGTTCGGCTTCGTCGAGCTCTCCGGCGTCGGAACGAAAGTTGCCCAGCAACTGCCACAGGAGCCATAGATCGGGAAAGCGCTGCGTGCCCTGTTCGAGCACCTCGATGCCGCGTTCCGGATGGCCCTCGGCATGCGCGATCAGCGCGTCGATTTCATAACAGCCCGTGAAGTGCTGCTCGCGCAGGGTTGCTCCGAGGCGTTTGGCCTCTTCGAGATCTCCGGCGGCGAGCGCCGCGTGGGCCTGGTCGTAGAGCGCCTGGCTCTCCGGCGAGCTCGCGTCTGGATCCGACATCAGCCGCTAGACGTAGAATTCGACGGGCAGACCGAGCGCTTCGATTTCGCCGGCCAGTTCGCGCGCGAAGGCTTCGGAGACCGGACCGATGCGCGAAGCTTCGGACCTGGCGCTCGGGCGATTCGCCGAGACGAGCTGGACGCCGCGGATGGCGAGTCCGGCGCGTTTTTGGTCGCCGAGGAAGGCCAGGTAGGCCTTGCGTTCGGTCTCGGACATGGGCTCGCCGTCCAGGGTGAACAGCGTGGATTGAATCCAAGTCGGGCTGGTCTCGCAGGCGGCGCGCAGGGAGTTGCGCAGGGTGCGGAGCATCATCTCGCTGGAGTGGATCGCGCGTTGACCGTCGCGGGTCGCGGTGTCGACCTTGAACCAGATCTCGCCGCCCAATTCGTTCCAGTGGCCAAGCGCGGCCCGGCTGCGCTTGGAGGCGATCTCGACACCGTTGGTCAGGATCGCATAGCGATCCGCGCGGCCCTTGGCTTCGCGGGCCAGGATCTCGGTCACCTTGGGCAAGTCGAATTGCACAGTGGGCTCGCCGCGGCCGGAGAGGCACAGGCTGGCGAGTTTCTCGTCCGGGGAAACTTCAGCGCGTTGGCGCCAGGTCACGTCGTCCACGGCGGCTAGGGCTTCGGTCAGCTCGGCCTCGAATTGGGCCAGGTCCATCTCGGCGCCGTCGCGGTCCACCAAATCAGGGACATCGCAATACACGCAGGCGTAGTTGCAGGCGTGGTTCGTCGTCAGGTCGACGCCGAGGGAGAGTCCGCCGGTTCGGCGGGAGCGCACCGCGTACAAGTATTGGGGTGCGGGAGCGGACGCATCGCGCGCCGGCGAGGGAAGGGGCATGTGCGGGTGGGGTGGCGGCCCCAAAGGGCGTCAGACCTTGATGTTCTTCCAGGCGATCAGAGTTTGGCCGCGCAGGAACGCGACACCCGTGTTGCCCTTCACGAGCAGGTCGTCGGAAACACCGCGACCTGGGTAGCGGAATTCCCCGTTGGTGCCGTCGTCGAACTCAAGCTGGAAGAAATAGATCGTGCGACCCTCGACCCAGCCCAGGGAGGTTTCGCTGCGGCGATCGGCGACCAGGGCCACGCGGCGGACCAGCGGGTCTTTCAAGGCGTCCTTGCGCCCCGCGAGGCCTTCGAGCAGCAGCTTGATTCCGAATCCGGCCGCGGCGAGCGCGAGGATCAGCGGGAACCACGCGATGCCGCGGCTGATGTTCAAGATTGCGAGAACGCCGCCGATCAGAGCGATGATCCCGCCTCGGCGGACCTTGGTGGTCGCTCGCTCAAGGGCCTCTTCGGTGGGCGGCGTGTGCGCCATCGCCTTTTCGAAGTCCTTGTGGTCCTTCATCCGCGCGAGGCGCTTCATCAGCGCCGTCTGCTTGCGGGTCGGGGCCGCGGGGGTTCCCTCGGGACTTTTGGGCGGGGTGGTCGTGGTCTCGGACATGGTCGTTTCGGCCGCAGGAAGGGCTTCCAGCATACCCCCCCAGGGAGGGCTTGGCCGGCGATTCCAGGGGGGGCTACTCGCGGTAGCGGCGGGGCTCGTAGCTGGTTTCGGGGTCCACAGGCTCGGCGTAGGGAGAGGATTCGAGGATTCGGTGGAATTCGGCCAGGTCGCTTGCTGCCGGCCCCTCGAGCAGGAGGCCGGCGTTTCGGCTCTCGAAAAAGTAGTCCCGAGAGAGGTTGCTGGAGCCCAGGAAGGCATGGGTCCCGTCCGCGACCACCAATTTGGCGTGCCCGACTCGCGAGAACGGCACGAAGCCGCTTGAGGCGTCTGGGATTACGAGGAAGGAAACCTGGAAGCCCGGGCGATCTGCCAGCTCCTGGAGCTCGGGGGCTCGACTTGCGCGCTTGTTCCAGTCGGCCACGATCAGGTGGATTTGAACCCCCCGGGCCGCGGCGCGGTCCAGGGCTCCGGCCAGCTCTTCGAATCGTGAGCCGTCGCGCTCCTCCAGGTGGAACGAGAGGGCGCTGAGGCGCAGCTCCTCCTGGGCTCCGTCGATCAACTCGATCAGCCGCGGAAGGTCCCAAAGGGCCGCATCCGGCAGCAGTGCGGGGGGACTGAACAACGGCGTCACACGGGTGAGGCGCCCGTTGCCCAAATCGAGCTCTACGGGGAAGGCTTCCGCGAGCGGTTGTGCGGCTGGGAGCGCTTCCCCGCCCGCCAAGCTCCAGTCGATGTCGAACGCGGCTTCATAGGCGCTGGCGATGGCGGGGGAATCCACGCGAGCGCCGAGCTCTTGCACGTGCTCGAGCGAACGCCAGTCGAAGTTCGCGCTGCCCGTGATCACGCTGCGTCCGTCGACGGTGAGGTACTTGGCGTGGTGGACGCCGCCGATTTCCTCGGGCAGTTCAAGGGTGCGCGCCTCGATGCCAGCACGCGCGTCGAAGGCAGCCAAGAGCTCTGGGTAGGTGTCTTCGAAGCCCTGGTCGGCGAGCACCCGGACGGAAACGCCGCGATCGGCGGCGGCTTCGACCGCCCGAACGACCGGGCCGAGGCGCGAGGGGGCGACCGGGGTCGCCTCGGGATCGTCGGACAGATAAAAGAACGCTAGATCGAGGCTCTGGCTGGCTCCGTCGATGGCCTCTCGCCAGACCTTGTGGGTTTGGCCCCAAGCGGCCCGCGGGGCGGGGATCGCAGCCCACTCGGTCTCGATCGGCCAGGTGGCAAAGAGTTCGAGCTGGGCCGCGCCGTTGCCGGCGGGGGGGGCGGTTTCGGTTGCTTGGCAGCCGATCAGCCCGCCGAGGACCACGCCCACGGTTGCGCTGAGCCCGGTTGTGGATAACCCGCCCGGGGCTCGCCGCCCGGGCGTCTTGGCCCTTGGGCCCATGTGGAGAAGTCCCTTTTGATTCGACTGGCTCATGGGGGAGGAGCTTACGGCGGATCTGCCGGCCTCCCACGCAGGCTTCGGAGGGGCTCTGGCCCCAATTTTCAGCGGGGGCGCATTTGCCGGGACCCGATGGGTCGCCCGCTCCGCGCGTGCATCGCCCCCGGCGAAGTGGTATCACCCGGCCTCCCGCGCGGGGCTCTCGCTCCGCCGCACCGAAAACTCTGCGATGACCTCATTCCCCCCCACGGCCGTGATCCGATCGACAGCCACGCTCCTCCTGGCCGCCCTTCTCCTGAGTTCCTGTGGCTCGCTCGGCACTCGCACGGCCAAGGTCACGCCCCAGCGACCGAAGATTTCGAACGACACGCGGACGACTGCGTTTGGAACGTTCGAAGTGGAAGCCGGATCGACCATCGACCCCGGTGACCTGTTCGACCTCAACGTGCGCGTCAAAGCGGGTGTCTCGCCGACGGCAGAACTGTTCGTGGAGCTCGCGCCGTACATCAACCAGGACCTGCCGGGCCCCGATGCCGAGGGCGTGGGCGACCTGATGATCGGTTTCCGTCAGCGGCTTATGAATGAGTCGAAGGCTTATCCGGCCACGGCTTTCGAACTTGTGGCCTCGGTGCCGACCGGCGAAACCGACTTGGTGGGAGCAGGCAACTTCCCGAACGTGTTCGGCGGGTTCTCGGTCGACCGGACGTTCGAGAACGTCTACGCGACCGCTTACTACCGGCTCGGTTTGCTGGGCTCGCCAGAGGCTGGCGACATCGATATTCAGCACACCGGTGCGTTGGCCGGAGTCTTGAACCTGGACGATCGCTGGAATGCGCTCGGCGAACTAGCGTTCCAGTACGTTCCAGAAACCAGCGATGGTCCGATCGTGCTGAACCTTGCGGCGCTGTACGACCTAGCCGACACGATCCGGCTCGACGCCGGAGCGGTGCTGGGGCTCAACGACGACGCGCCGGACTTCGCGCTGCGCTTCGGTGTGGTCACCAACCTCGGAATCTTGTTCTAGGACACCTTGTTCTAGGACTAGGACTCCCCCCTTCGGCGCCCGAGAAGCGAGCCTGTGGCCTGTGCCGCGGGCTCGCTTGCGTTTCGGAGTTGTTTGGGGCCCCCCGGCGGTGGATCGGGGACCGGCATCCAGAGGCGGAGTAGGATCAAGGGGCCCCGACCCGTTTTTCCTCTGCCGGCCTGCGACGCCGGGCCTCCCATGCGAACCCTGCCCGCCTGCCTGCTTCTTTCCGCCGCTGTGATCCCTCCGGTGTTGGCCCAGGCGCCTGTTCTCGAACGAGGCGGCGGCGCGCTCCCGGGAATCTCCACTTGGACCGTGACGGCGGCTCCAGGTTCGATTTACGCCGTCGTTGTCTCGCTGCAGGAGACTCCCACGGAGATCTTGCCGGGCGTCGAGCTTGCGATCGGAACCGACCTGCTCCCGGTCACCTTGCAGTTCCCCGGCTTCCTCGGAGTCTTGCCGGGCTCGGGGAGCGCGACAGCTTCGCTACCGATCAACAACCCAAGTCTCGCGGGCACTCAGCTCTCGGCCCAAGCGTTGGTCGGACCCTTGTTCGATACGCCTTCCAATCTGGTGCGCACAACGCTGGCGCAGCCGGGGACGTTCGCGGAAACCGTCAACCCCCCCGCCGCGCCGATACTCGGCGGCGCCATCGCTTCGCTCGGCGACGGCGATCTGTTGCTCGTCGGCGGTAGCGGTCCGCTGGCCCAGCGTTATTCGGACGAGCTCGAGAGCTTCGAGCTTGCCGGAGTGACCTTCGGAGTCGGGCTCTTGGCCCAATCGACCGGGCTGGCCGACGGACGTGTTCTGTTCACCGGCGGGCTCGATCTAACCGGTCAGCCAACCGCGGACGCGGCCGTGTTTGATCCGGCTACGGGGCTGACCACCGAGATCCCGATGGGGACGCCGCGCGCGGGGCATCAGGCGACGCTGCTCGACGACGGCCGAGTGTTCGTGACAGGCGGCTTTGAAAACGTCACAGTCGACCTGACCGGTGCGCTCGCCGATCCGCTCGCGTTGCTCGATGTGTTTCAAAGCCTGCTTGGTTCGACCGAGTTCTTCGATCCGGTCACTTTGGAGTTTTCTTCGGGTCCGAGCATGCTCGAACCGCGCGCTCTGCATACCGCGACAGCGCTGCCCGGAGGGAGTGTGCTCGTTGCCGGTGGTCTGAGCCTGATCCCGTTCTTGAACATTCCGACGGTCAGCCAAACAGCAGCGACCTTCTCGCCGTTGCTGGGGACTTTCGGGCTTCCGATCCTGTTTAGCGGACCGCGCCTGGCACACACGGCTGCGTTGCTGTCGGATGGCAGCGTCATCTTGGTGGGCGGCCTGACCCTGGACTTGACCGATTTCCTCACCTCGGGGGATCCGGCCCAGCTCGCCGTGGGCGCACGCGACGACATCGAGCGATTCACGAGCGGCTTCTTCGGGGGCAGCTTCTCCACCGCTGGACAACTCTCCGAAGCTCGCGCCCTGGCGGGAGTGGTTGCACTGGATGGGGGGCGCGCGTTGATTGCCGGAGGCTTCCGGGCAACGATTTCGGGGACGACGCTCGACGTCGGCTCCTCGGCCAGCGCGGACGTTTACACGATCGGACAGGGCGTTACCCCGACCGGGAACATGGCTTCGGAGCGAGTGCAACCCCTGCTCGCCGAGCTCGCCGACGACACGGTTCTCGTTGTCGGCGGCGGCCCGCTCGAGGCTGAAATCTACCAGCCTTAGCAGCCGGCCGCGGCCCTTCTGCCGCGGCCTGCCCGAGCCCTCGAGTTAGCTAGCTTCGCGCACTCGTGCGCGGCCTTTCGCGATCCAGTCGCAGCAGGTCTGGACGAGTTTCGGCCGGTTGATCGGCTTGGTTGCGTAGTCGTCGCAACCGGCCGAGATGCAGCGTTCGCGATCGCCGTTCATGGCGTGGGCGGTCAACGCGACGATCGGCGTGGTGATCCCCATTTCGCGCAGCTGTGACGTGGCTCCGTAGCCGTCGAGTTCGGGCATCTGCATGTCCATCAGGACCATGTCGAACGGCTCTCCCGCGTCGCGTTTCGCGAGCAGCATCTGCATCGCGATGGCGCCGTTCTCTGCGATCTCGACTTCGGCCCCGGCCTTCCGGAGGAAGTAGCTGATCAGGCGTTGGTTGTCGGCGCCGTCCTCAGCGAGCAGGATCCGGCCGTCGATGCCTTCCGGGGCCTTGCTGCTGCTGGGCGCGGCCGGAGCTGGTGTCTCGACCGAACTCGGACGCGTCGCACCCGGAGCCGCAGTCTGAGAGTCCGTTGCAGCCGGTGTTGCCGGTCCCGTCGTCAGCGCCGGTCGCGGTAGCGGGCAAGTCGTCGGCGCATCGAGCAGGCGGACGCCGCCGGGGTTGCGGGCGGCGAGAATCAGACGGAAGCGGCTTCCGACTCCCAAGCGGCTTTGCACTTCGATGTCGCCTCCGAGCATCTGCGCCAGACGGCGCGAGATGACCAGCCCCAGACCCGTTCCACCAAATTTGCGCGACATGGAATTGTCGGCTTGGCTGAACGGTTGGAACAGGCTGTCGATCTGGCCTGCGTCGATCCCGATCCCGGTATCGTGGATGTCGAAGATCATGCGCGGGCTGGGACCGTCTTCGAAGGACAGAACGAGACGCACGGTTCCTTCCTCGGTGAACTTGATGGCGTTGCCGATCAGATTCACCAGGACCTGGCGCAGGCGCGTCGGGTCCGACTGGAAGGCCTCGGGAAGGGGCCATTCAGGCGCCAACTCAAGCGTGATGTTCTTATCGCGGGCCCGGACCAACATCATCGAGTAGATGTCGTCGCAGATCGAGACGGGCGAGGTCGGAGCCCATTCGATGTCGAACTTCTCGGCCTCGATCTTTGAAAGATCCAGGATGTCGTTGATGAGCTGCAGCAGGTGCAGGCCGTTGCTTTGGATCGAGAGCGCAGCGTCACGTTGCTTGGCTGCCGTCTCGTCGAGCTCTTCGTCACAACGATCCCACTCCTCGGTGAGGATGTCCATGTAGCCGAGGACCGCCGTCATCGGCGTGCGGATCTCATGGCTCATGTTCGCGAGGAATTCACTCTTCGCCTTGTTAGCACGGTCGGCGGCTTCCTTTGCGGCGCGCAGCTCGGCTTCGGCTTGACGGCGCTGGGTCATGTCTTGGACCATGCCGATCGCCCGCAGCGACTCGCCGGTCACTGTGCGTTCGACGACGGTGCCTCGGTCGAGGACCCAGATCCAGCGTCCGTCTCCGGCTTGCAAGCGGTATTCAGCCTCGAAAATCGCGTGTTCGCCGCGCAAGTGCTGCTGGAAACGCTCGTTGACCTCCGGGCGGTCTTCGGGATGAATGCGCTCGAACCAGGTCTCGAGGCTGGGCACGTGGCTGGCTCGCGGAACGCCAAGGATCTCCGCCCAGCGGCGGTTCCAGACCAGTCGTTGGTTCGAGACGTCGTAGTCCCAAATCCCGAGCGCCGCGGCCGAGATGGCGAGGTCGAGTTGCTGCTGGCTCTCGCGCAGAGCGTGGATGCTGTTGCGCTCTTCAGTGATGTCGAGACCGGTTCCGCGGAACCCGACCAGCGCATCGCTCGGCCCGAACACGGGCTCGCCACTGATTCGGACCCAGCGCACCGCGCCGTCGGGCCGGCGATGGGGGTACTCCATGTTCCGGAACGACCGCCGCAGACGCTGCTGCTCGACGATCCACTGCTGCATGCCGGATGCGGCCGGCTCGGCCATGAAGTCGTGGGGACCTTTTCCGAGCAGCTTGGGAACCGGCAGACCTAGAACCTCTTCCGCTTGATCGGAAAGTGAAATCCAGTGACCGTCGAGATCGACTTCCCAGATGTACTCACCCGCCGCCTTGATGATGTCTTCGAGGCGCCCTTCGGCGGCGACCATGCGCTGCTCGACGAGCTTTCGGCTTGAGATGTCCCAGCCGAACGACTGGTACTCGATGACCTTTCCGGATCCATCGAAGATGGCGTGGTGCGTCCAGCGTTCCCAGCGCGGGTCGCCGGAGTGAGCGACCATCTCGTGCTCGGTGGTGATCGACGGGCGCGTGGGGCGCAGTTTGCGGAGCGCCGCTGAGACTTCGCTGTGGAAGGTCTTCGGGACGATCTCCAGCCAGCGGCGGCCGAGCAGGTCTTCCTCGTCGCGACGGAACGCGAGACAGTAGGCAGCGTTGACGTAGGTCAGGCTGGTGTCAGGCAGGTATCGGCAGATGAGTTCGCTACCTTGGTCGAGAACGGATCGCAAGTGGTCCTCTCGGCGACCGAGTTCGATCGCTTGTTTACCCAGTAGGCTCTTCGTGCGCAGGAACGACCAAGCGACCATTCCGGCCGCGCCGGCCATTAGGCCCGCCGTGACAAGCGGAAGAGCGTCGGAACCAGCGGCCTCGGCTTCGGAGAGTGCGAGCCAGGCCGTGCCTTGAAAAAAATGAGCGAAGATCTGCATGGGGACAGAGGAGCTAAGCGGCCTCCTCTTCGCCGCGGGTTTCCAGGTCGCGCTCGAGAGTGCGCAGAAGCCTGTCGAAGTCGATGGGCTTCGGAATGACGGCATGCGCGCCGGCGGAGAGCAGCTCTTGCTGAAGGGAAGGGCGGGTGTGTCCGGTCACGAACACCACGGGCAGTTCGCAGCCGCGCTCGCGAAGCTCGCGGAACGTATCCAAGCCGTTTTTCTGCGGCATCTCGACATCCAAGAGCACCAGGTCGGGCTGGGCCGGATCGGGCCCGCCGCGAGACTCGCCGCGCCTGCGGCCGCGGCGCGGGAAGAGGATTTCGAGGGCTTCGATGCCGTTGCGAACGCAGGTCGCTTGCAGCCCGGATCGCTCCAGCACTTGGCTCACGACCCGCCGGATGTCGCGATCGTCTTCGACGAACAGCACGTGTCCAGCGAGACGGATTCCAGCGCCAAGAGGGGCCGGAGTGGAGGCCGACACGAGCACCGGTTCACGCGGAACGAGCGTCAAGCTCTCGGACCTTCCAACCGGTAGGGCGATTTCGAAGATGCTGCCGACGCCTGCCTGGCTCTTCAGGCGAAGGTCTCCGCCCATGGCCGTTACGAGTTCGCGGCTGATGGAGAGTCCGAGCCCGCTGCCCTGGATGTCGGCGTTCGCGGAGCCGCGCGCGAACGGCTCGAACACGCGCGGTTGCTCTGCACTGGGAATTCCGGGGCCGGAGTCTTCGACGGCCAGGTGAATCCAGCCATCGCCGCGCACGTCTTCAAACCTGCAGCGCAGGGCGATCTCACCGCGCTCGGTGAACTTGACCGCGTTGGCGAGCAGGTTCCAGAGGACCTGACGCAGGCGAATGCCATCGGTCTCGATTTCTTCTGGGAAGGGCCAGTCTACATGACAGTGCAATGCGAGCCCCTTGCGCTCCGCGCGGAACCGCATCAGGGTGACAATTTCCTGGATCAGCTCGAAAGCGCGCGTGGGCGCACGCTCGACGAGGAACTGCCCGCTGCGCAAGCGCGACAGGTCGAGCAAGTCGTTGATCAGCGTGAGCATGAACTTCCCGTTGCGCTGGATCGCACGGACGTTCTCGAAGCGCTGACGCGAGTCCCCGCCGTCGTCGTCGTGGAGAAGTTCGGCCGAGCCGAGGATCGAAGTCAGCGGTCCACGGACTTCGTGCCCAATCCTGGCCACGATCTCGAGCGGATCGAAGGCATCCAGGGTCGGGCGGTCGGACGCCTCGGAGGTGTCGGGCCGGGGGAAACCGTGCGGTTGCGGAGGATTCATGGGGAGCAGGCGGGTCCGCGGCGTCACGCCCCAGGGAAGGGATCCGGGTGAGCCGCAGGGGAGCCGTTCGGCGTCCGTTGCCCCCGCTCTTGAGGTCAGCCGGAAATCTCTTGGATCCCAGGCCGCTTGGGCCTGCGTCCTGGGGGGCTTCCGCGCGTATTCTTTTCCGGCGCTTTGCCCCTCTCTGGCACCGATCCTTGCGTATATCAGGGCCGATCCGGAGCCCATCGACGCACTCCGGCCCCCGTGTCAGGCCCCCATGGGCTTTTCTAGCGTTCCGACCCCCCCGAAGATGCCGCTGCTCGAAATCGAAGGTCTCCGCAAGCAATTCCGCGACCCCGAAGGGCGCGAAGAGGTGGTGCTCGACGTTCCCCGTTTCACCCTAGAGTCCGGCCAGCAATTCGCCCTCGCGGGTTCGAGCGGGTCTGGAAAGACGACTTTTCTGAACTCGATCGCCGGGATTTTGAAGCCCGACGGGGGGGTGATTCGATTCGACGGCGTGGATCTCGTGGGGCTCTCGGAGTCGCGCCGGGATCGGTTGCGCGCGGAGTGTTTCGGTTATGTGTTCCAGAGCTTCCATCTGCTCCAGGGCTTCACGGCGCTCGAGAACGTGGTGCTTGGAATGACCTTTGGCCCGGGGCCCGACCGCGCCTGGGCGACCGAGCTTTTGACCGAGCTCGGCCTTGCCGAGCGGCTCCATCACCGGCCGCGCCAGCTTTCGGTTGGTCAGCAGCAGCGCGTAGCCCTGGCCCGCGCCCTGGCCAATCGGCCGCGGCTCGTGCTGGCCGACGAGCCGACTGGGAACCTCGACCCAGGGCGCGCTAAAGAGGCGATCGGCTTGATCCAAAAGCTCTGCCGAGAGGTTGGCGCAGCGCTCCTGTGCGTGAGCCACGACCCGGCCGTGCTGGATCGGTTCGAGCATCGCCACGATCTCTCCGAGCTCAACCGGGCGGCCAAGTCCGCGGCCGGGAGCCTCGCCCAATGAGTGCCCTGCGCGGTATCCCCATGCTGGTCGGGCGCTCCCTGCGCCAGCACGCCCTGTCGACGATCGTCACCGTGGCCTCCGCTGCATTGGCCTGCGGGTTGGTCATGGCGGTCTTCAACGTATCCAAGCAGGCCGAAGACGCTTTTGCTGGCGACGTGGGGTTCGATGGCGTGCTCGGCGCGCGCGGCAGCAAACTGCAGCTCGTGCTCAACTCTGTGTTCCACCTGGAGACCTCGCCGGGCAACCTGCCGTGGACGGTCTACCAGGAAGTCGCGAACGACCGCCGGGTCGAGCTGGCTGTACCGTTTGCCGTTGGAGACAACTATCTGGGCTTTCGGGTAGTCGGTACAACGCCCGATCTGTTCGAACGCTTCGAAGGGCGCGGTGGTTCGAAGCTCTCCGTGCCCCCCGGGCATCGTTGGTTCGACGCGGATCGCTCGGAGGCTGTGGTGGGGTCGCTTGTGTCCCGAGAAACCGGCCTGGGGCTCGGCGATCGTTTCCAGCCGTCTCACGGGCTGACCTACGCGCCCAACATGGAGCACGACAAGTCCTACGTGGTGACCGGCGTGCTCGAGCCAACCAACTCGCCTATGGACCGCGTGGTGTGGATTCCGATCGAGGGGGTTTTCCGCATGGACGGGCACACCCTGCGCGGAACCGGCGAGAACTACGAGGCCGAGCCGGGCGTCGCCATTCCCGACGAGGCCAAGGAGGTCTCGGCGGTGATGCTGAAGTTCACCAGCCCGCGCGCCGGATCGTTGCTCGAGATCGAAATCAACCGCCAGGGCGACGCGGCAACCCTGGCTTTCCCGGTCGCTTCGGTGATGGGGGAGATCTTCGACAAGCTGGGCTGGATGAACCGCGTATTGCGCGTGGTGGCTTACATGGTTGTGCTCGTTGCCGCCGGCGGACTGCTGGCCGCGCTTTACAACACGATGAATGAGCGCCGAAGGGATTTCGCGATCCTGCGCGCCATCGGCGCGCGCCGCACCACGATCTGGTCGGCGATTGTGGTCGAAGCGGCCACCATCGCCGCGCTCGGTTGCCTGTTCGGCTATTTCGTGTACGCCCTGATCGTGTTCCTCGCTGCGGGTATCGTTCGATCGACGACCGGCGTGGTGCTCGATCCGTTTGCTCCCCACCCCGTGCTCGTCTACGCGCCGCTCGGGATGATCGTGCTCGGCGCATTCGCCGGGCTTCTGCCCGCTGCCCGGGCCTATTCGACGGACGTCGCGGAAGGCCTTTCGCCGACCTCGTGACGTTGCTCCCCGACCCCCTCCTACTTGTTCGTCATGCTCTCTAAGAAATTTGGCTTCGGCCTCTTGCTCGGCCTGCTCGTCGCCTGCTCGAAGGGTGGGGACGCAGCCCACGACCACGACCACGACCACGACCACGACCACGAGCACGGAGATCACGATCACGATCACGATCACGGCGAGGGGGGGCACGTGCACACGGCTCCCCACGGCGGCGAGTTGCTGATCCTGGCCGAAGAGACCGCGCACCTCGAGCTGGTCCTTGACCGCGACACAGGAACCCTCGACGTCTATTCGCTCGGCGCCCACGCCGACACCCCGGTTCGACTCGAACAGCCGACCCTGCGGCTGGCCCTCGGCGAGGCTGGGGAAAACGCTGAATACGAAATCGAGCTGGCGGCGGTGGCCAGCACCCTGACCGGCGACACCGTAGGGGATGCTTCCCGCTTTTCGGTCACCGATCCCCGGCTCGCTTCGCAGGAGACCCTCGCAGGGCGTGTTTTGGAGGTCCACAGCCTCGGCCAGACCTTCCAGGACCTTGATTTCACCCTAAACGCCGGAACGGCCGAGTAAACTGCAAGAATGATGCGCACCTTCCTGTTTGGACTCGTGTTTTCGTCCGGCGCCGCGGCGCTGGGATTCGGATACTGGCAGAACCACCAGGCGGCAGCCGAGCAGGATCAGCTCGCGTCGCTTGAGCCGATTGTCGGTGATCTGTTGGACGCCCCGATCGCCGCAGGTCCAGCCGGAGTCGGAGATCTCGCCGAGGGCGGGAACACCGCCGCCGATGGCAGCATGATCGGGTTGGTCAACGAGAGTGGCGCCTCCGGCGGAGACGACTCGGTTTCGGGCTTCTCCGGACACGGTCGCGTGGAAACCGAGGGCGCCGATGTCGGAGAAGGCATCGAGTGGGTCGACTTTGATCGACTCGCCATTCCCGACTACAGCGGCGAGCCGACCTTCGACGACGAAGCGCGTCCGGCGCGCGAAGACATCTTCCCCGAGGAGATTCTGGCTTTGGACGGCCAGCGCGTCGCCATCGACGGATTCATGATGCCGATCGACTGGGTGCCCGGTAGCCGCGAGGTCGCAGCGTTCATCCTCTCGCCTTACCCGCCGGGTTGCCACTTCGGCAACGTGCCCCGCATGGATGAGTACATCGAGGCGACGGTCGAAGGCGAGGCCGGCGTGCCGTGGCTTGCGTACCGCGCGATTCGTGTGATCGGAACCCTAGAAGTCGGCGAAGAAATCGATGACTACGGTTACGTGATGAGCATCTACCGCCTAAACGTCGAAAGCGTGGACACCCTGTGGTAGGGCGCGACTCAGCCTTCGCTGCGCTGCTGCTAGCGGTGAGCACGCTCGCCTGCGCGGGGCCACACTCGAACTCCGAAACGGGGCCGCAGGCTTCGGCGCCTGGGCAGCCTGCGGCGGAACCGGAAGTTCACCGGATCAGCTTTGATCGACTTGCGCTGCCCGCGTATCGCGCTGAGCCTTCGCTCGCCGGGCAACCGCGCAGTCCAAAGGAAGAGCTGTTCAATCCTGAGATCCTCGACCTCGATGGCCAGCGGGTTGCCCTCGAGGGTTACATGTTCCCGATCGATTGGGTGCCGGACAGCCGCGAGGTGGCGACCTTCATCCTCTCGCCGTACCCGCCCGGTTGCGGCGGCGAAGATGAAGACTCCGGCGTCTACGCGCCAACGATGGATGCCTACGTCCAGGCGACCGTGGAGAGCACGGCCGGCGTGCCTTGGCACGCCTACCGCTGTATCGATGTGGTTGGCACCTTTGACGTCGGCGAAGAGCTGGACGACTACGGCTACGTGATCAGCGTCTATCGGCTCGATGTGGAAAGCGTCGAGCTCCATTGATCTCGAGAGGAATCTTGCTGGGCGCGCTCGCGGGTTGCGCGGGTGCGCCGGCTTCGAATTCGCCGGTTTCCAGCTCTGCAGCCGAGCGCGGATCGACGCAGAGCGCTCCCGAGCAGCGACTCGGGCAAGGCCTAGAAGGGGAGCAGCTCGCGGACCTGCTGCTGGAGCTGGCCACGCTGGATGGAGGCGAACCCTTGGGCTTTGCCCCGGAGGCACGAAGCGGACACTTGTTCGGCCACCTGGGCGGGCGGCTGGATTCGAGCCGGGTCCCGGAGGGTCACCTGGCCCTGGGGTTCGATGACCTGCTGGCCCCGGACTGGCCACCTCCCCAGGTGCTTGAGTCCGGGCCGCGCCCAGCTTTGGGTCATGTGCTCCCGGCCACCGTCTTGGCCGCGGACGGACAGTTGATGGCCTTGGAGGGCTTTGTGGTTCCGGCGGACGGCCGCGGCGAGCGCACCCGGCGCTGGATTTTGACCCCGGCCCCGAACGGCTGCTGCCGGACCGGGCTGGCGACCTTTGACCAATTCGTGCGGGTTGAGTTCGCTCCAGGCCCCTCGGGGCCTGAATCGGACTGGTTTGTGGACCCCTACCGCCCCGTGGCGGTCGCCGGGCGATTCCGAGTCGAGGAACGGCGAGATGATTTTGGCTTTCTGGAATGCCTCTACCGTCTGGACGAAGCCCATAGAATCGGAAGCTCATCCCCGACCCGACCATGATCCGTTTCGCCCTAGCTCTCCTCCCGATCCTGCCGGCCGCCGGCGGGGCGCCCACGCCCGTTCCGACCATTGAATCGCTAGCGGACCGACCGATCGAGGTCGATATCTACGATTTGACGGACATCGTTTGGCAGCCCGGCGATCCGCTCCCCCAGAACGTCCTCGATTTGGATGGCAAGCGCGTCGTGATCAACGGCTACATGCACCAGAGCATCACCGCGCGGACCTCGGAGTTCCCGTTGGTCAACGATGCCTGTCAGTGCACCGGCAACTTGATGCCGCATCACTTCATTGAGGTGGATCTCGGGCCGCGTGAAACCGAGCCGATCCCCGGCAGCTTTGAGGTGATCGGCACCTTGGACATCGGTGAAATCGAAGAAGACGGGTATTGCGTTAGCGTGTACCGACTCCGCGGCAAAATCTATTGAACGCTCTGGCTTGGGGCTCAGCGGCGCTTTGGCTTGTGCTCGCCGGGGCGCTCCCTTGGAGCGCTGAGGTGGCGACACCTGGACAGGACGTGGTTGTTCTGTCCGAGGAGGATCTCGCCGAAGCGCGTGGGCTCTTAGATCGAGCCTTGAATGGATCGCCCGTGGTACGGCCCCAGGCGGCGAGTCGGTTTGCGACGCTTGGTGCCCCGGCGCGTGCTGTACTCGAACAAGCCGCGAGCGAGCCCGGTGGCCTCGAAGCGCTCGGTCCGGATGTGCTCGCGAATGTCGGAACGTTGCTCGAAGGCGAGTTGCGCCAACTCGCGCGGTCCTCGGCCATCGATCTCGAGTTTCCCTGGCGACCCGCGCTGCTCGGCGGCTTGGCTGAGTCCGCGCGCGAGGCGGATGCCGCGACCTTCGCGGCGGCACTCACCGATCCTCTCTCGGCTGCGCGGACCGCTTCGCTGGTTGGGCTCGGCGCCTTGAATCATCGCGGCTCCGCGGCAAAGGTGCGGGCTGCCCTCGCCGACCGAGACGGAGCTGTCCGACTCGAAGCGGCGCTGGTGCTCGATGCCTTCGGTCACCCCGGTGCGCTTGCGACGGCGCTGGAAGAACTGCGTAGAGCTGACACTTTCTTCGAGATTCCAACCGGAGCCCAGGCTCGGCGACTCGCGTCGCGGCGCCTCACGGAACGTTTGAAGGACACCGAGGCCGAGCAACTGTTCGGCTTTGCGGCTCGCGAGCTGCCGACCCAGGGGCCGAACCCCGAAGCCTTGGCTGCACTCGAGGCGTTCCTGCACGAGCGCGCGCGCGACGACTGGCCCAGTCAACTGCCCGCCCACGTGCGGGCAGGCGGAACCGAGGTGAGCGGTCCGCTCGGACTTGAACTGCGCTCCTGTCGCGCCGGCGAGTTGCAGCTCGCCTTGACCGAAGACGATGTGCTGCTCGTCGGATCGGGGACCCCGGCGCGAGTCGAATTGCCCGGCGGCACCGTGCGAGCTCTTGTTCAGCGGATGGCCGAACTGCCCGGCCGCCTTGGCGACGATGTATTCGGACGCCCCGGATGTGATCTCGAGCGGTTTCGGTTGAGCTTGCCCGGTGACACCCAGCCGCTCAGCGTGCACGTGCTCAAAGGGTCTGCACCCGTCCAGAATCTCCGACCGGGTGCGCTCGACGAGTTGGCCGCCGCTTGGCTGGACCTGGTGCCCGAGACCGGCGACGATCCGCGGCTTCGAGACCTTCGCGCGCGGCTGGCCGCGCTGTTCGACTCCGTGGGAGGAAAGCCGTGAGCACCCCTGAAGACAAGCCGACCATCCCGACCTTCGAGACGGTCGAATTCACCACCCCCCACGATCCGGGAGCGCGCCCCGAGGAGGCGGCGCAGAAGTTTCATGAGGTGCTCGCCAAGCGGCGCAGCATCCGAGAATTTTCAGACCGCCCCGTTTCCCGCGAGACGATCGAGTGGATCGTCCAGGCCGCGGCCTCCGCGCCCAGCGGAGCCAACAAGCAGCCCTGGCGGTTCGTGGCGGTGGGCGATCCGGCGCTCAAGCGCGAGATTCGTCTGGCCGCGGAGGAGGAGGAGCGCGAGTTCTATCAGCGCCGGGCCTCGGACCGCTGGCTGCGCGACCTGGCGCCCCTCGGAACCGACGAGGACAAGGCCTACCTGGAGGTGGTGCCGTGGCTGATTATCGTGTTCAAGCTGACCCGCACCGACGACGGCAATCAGGTCTACTACGCCGACGAGTCGGTCGGGATCGCGACCGGCATGCTGCTGGCGGCGATCCAGCACGCGGGTTTGGCGAGCCTGACCCATACCCCGAGCCCGATGAAATTCCTGGCCGAGCTGCTCAAGCGGCCGGCCCATGAGCGGGCCTACATGCTGATCCCGGTGGGCTACCCTGCCGAGGACGCGCGGGTCCCGACCCATGCGTTGACCCGGCGGCCGCTGGGGGAGACCCTTTTGTGGGATCGTGAAGTAGGCCCGGCCTCTCAGGGCGCCTGATCCCGCTCCTGGGAGCATGCGCCCCTCGCCGTCCTTGCCAGGCAAGGCGGGACAGGGCCCCCGCCGATAGCCCTCGGGAACGCCCTGACTTCTCGCGGGAGCGCTCCGGAGGTAGATCTCTCTCGATCCCTCCCGTGCGGCCCGCCAAGATGGCTGTCCTGCCCGCGACCACCCTCCTCCGAGGTTGGTGGCCCCTCCTACCCCCAGAGCCCACTTTTGCCCGTGCTTCGCCTCGACACGCTCCTCTCGCTCCTCGGCGTCTGCCTGCTCACCGCTTGCTCGACGTCCAAGGGCCCGAATCTGCGCAAGATCGCCTCCGACATCAATGCGACGCGCATGGCGAACGCCTCGGTCATCACGCCGGGCGATGTGCTTTCGATCCAGTTCCGGCAGGACGAACAGTACAACCAGGACGTCACCGTCAACAGCGACGGGACCGTGTCCTTGCTAGAGCTCGGCTCGCGCAGGGTCGCCGGACTGACCCCGGACAGGCTGGCCGACATGATCGGCGAGGAGCACGTTGGGTTGTCCGCCAGCATTCCGACTATTTCGATTGCCGAGACCGCGCCGCGGACGGTGACCGTGCTGGGCGAGGTGCAAACCCCCGGACCGATTCCGCTCGGTCCCGACCAGCGCTTGACGCTGACAGAGGCCATCGGCCAGGCCGGTAGCTTCAACCGCCAAACGGCCTGGATGTCGAATACGCTGCTGGTCCGCTGGGACCCGACCGAGCAAGAGCAGCGCGCCTGGAAGATTGATGCACGCCCGAGGCATTGGGGCGGCGCCGAACCGGTCTTCCTGCAGCCCTACGACATGATTTACATCCCGAACACCAACATCGATCGCGTCGGAATCTGGGTCGACAACTTCATTCGCCGCATGTTGCCGCTGCCGTTCGTGCCGGGCGTCTGATCTCCAGGCGATCCAAAAACTAAGGGCTGCCGTTGGTGCAGCCCGCCATCTACGTCCGAACCGACGCAACCCCCAATTATCCGTGGACCAATCCTACTCTGACGAGTTTGTTCAAGACGAACGGCGCTCGCTGTCCAAACTGCAGGAGACGCTCGTATTCGGCGCCGCGCGCTATTGGGTCTGGATCGTCGGTGCGACTTTGCTCGGCGCAGTCATCGGCCTGTACCTCGGTGCCAGCAAGCCGAACATCTACACGTCGAGCGCCAAACTGCACCTGCGGTTCGGCGCCCGTGAAGACTTGACCGAGGAGTCGCTCACGGGGGTTGCGAGCCAGCGGGAATCTCGTCCGACGATGGAGGACGAGATTCACATGTTGACCGACAGGGATGTATTCGAGAGCGCGATCCGCGAGATCTCGCCTTCGGTTTTCCTGCAAACCGAAGATCCGACGCGCTACGACGATCCAGAGACGACCCCGTTGCCCGTGCAGTTGATGCACAAGCTACAGAAGTACTTGCTCCAGTCCTCGGACGCGGGAGACATGCTGGACGGCTTCAACGAAGAAGAGCAAATTCAGATTGCTACCGAGGTCATGATTCGGGACACCGTCGTGTTTCCAAACAAGGGCTCGAACATCATCACGGTATTGCACACGTCGACCTCGCCGGAGAAAGCGCGGAAGGTCACCGCCAACTTGGTCGACGCGTTCTTGTCCCGGCACCGGCGACAGTTCTCACTCGAGCGCTTCATTCCGCCCCAGGAACAGGCCGTCGATCAGGCGCGCGCCGTGTACCTAGAATCCAAGAAGGCTCTCGACGGCTACCACTCCCAGAATGGCTTCTCGGATTTGGATCTCGAAATCACCAATGGTTTCGACAGTTTGACCGAGATTTCCCAGGCGATGATCAACGCCGAGTCGGAACTCCGCGAGAAACGAGCCGAACTGGCGACTTTGAGTGAGCTGCTTGGGTCAGCCAAGGCCGATAAGTTGGCCTCGGTGAACCTGCAGGAGAGCAAGGCGAAGGAGATCGCTCTCTCCGCCGAAGTGGCCGGACTCCAGGAGAAAAATGAAGGACTCGTACGCGCCGACAAGGAGCTGCGCGAGCGCCTCAAGCAGCTGACGGCCTACCAACCGGAGCTGCGCACGCTGAGCGACGAATTCGAAGCCTCGCGGACTTCCTACGAAAAGAAGCGCGAGATTCTCGACGAACTGACCTCGCTGCAGAACATCGACAACTCAAACCTCTCGGTGATCACGCTCCCGACCCTGCCGATCGAGAAGCAGGGCCCCAAGCGCATGAAGCTGTTGATCCTTGGGGTCGCCGCCGGGTTCGCCGTGGGTGGTCTGTTTGCGGTTCTGCGTCAGGCGTTCGACAAGAGCCTGCGCTACCCGAGCACTGTTCGGCGTTGGAGCGGCATTCGGCTGCTCGCCGTCATTCCCGAATCGCCCGACGTTCGACGCTTGCAGCGCGTTCGCCACTTCATCTAGCGCCGAATCGAACCATGTCGCCCTCTGCCGCCTCCTCGCCTCGTCCGACCGGGCCGAAGAAATCCAACGAATCGACCGATTCGGAAGCTCCCGCCCCGAACCAAGCCGGTCAGCACGATTCGTCCAACCAGGGACTGTTCGATCGTTGGAAGAAAAGCAAGTCCGGTTCGGAGTCGCGCCACTACGCGCGACTCGATGTTCCGTTGCTCGACGCTATCGGCTCGCTGCGCGAATTGGCCAACGACCTTTGGCCAAAGCTGGTTCAACGCGGTTCACGCTCTGGCCCGACACGCTACTTATTCGTGTCGCCGCGCCGGAACTCCGGTACGACTCTGGTCACCGCTTCGGCGGGCCTGGGCCTCGCCCGCAACCTGCGCGAGCCGGTCGTGCTGGCTGAACTGAACACCGAACGCCCCGCGCTCGCTTCGTATCTGGCCGCGGGCGAGGGCCCCGGTGTGGGGGAGTTGCTAGCGGGCGCCGCCGAGCCCGGCTACTGCCGCATTGAAGTTGGGGACCTGGATCGCCTGCAAGTCTTCGCCGCTGGCGAGCCGCGGGTGCTTTCCCCCGGCGATTTCGCCCACGAGCGCATGGACCGCGTTGCCCGGGACTTTGAAGCCCGCGGGCAGTACGTCCTGTATGACGCTCCGCCGCTTCTTGAATACCCGGGCAGCCTTCTGATGGTCGATCAGGTCGATGGCGTGGTCCTGGTGGTCCGCGGTCGCGAGACCGAGAAGCCGGATCTAGATCGCTGCATGGAGCTCCTCGACCAAGCCGGCGCCAAGGTGGCTGGCATGATCTTCAACCGCTACGAGTCGGACCTGCCGTTCGGTCTCGGTTCGGTCTGACCCTCTGTTCCTCTCCAGGGCCCCGCGTTTGCGCGGGTCCTCGCTATTCTCGGATGAGATGGCGACCCGAGCCCTGGAACGACTGACCGACGACGCGCTGCTGGAGCGCCCCCTGGGGGCGCTCGGGCTCCAGATCGAAGGATCCGCGCTCGAATCGCGGGTCGCGGCCTTGCACGGGGAGCTGAAGCGGCAGGGACTGCGGTTCCGCCCACACGTGTGGCTGTCGACCGAGTGGTTCAGCCCCAATGGGATTCCGGGGCTTGCGATTCCGTTCTACCTGGCGCATCCCCGGCTGATGCGACTGGAGAAGCGTCGCATGCTGCACGCTGAAGGAAGCGACCGCGAGGAGTGCATGCGTTTGCTGCGGCATGAGGCCGGGCACGCCATCGACAATGCATTTCGCCTGCGCCGCCGCAAGCGTTTTCGCGAGACCTTCGGGAGTGCGAGCACGCCCTATCGCAGCACGTATGTTCCCAATCCGCGCAGTAAGCGATTCGTGCACAACCTCGACTCGTTCTATGCCCAGAGCCACCCGATCGAGGACTTCGCAGAGACCTTTGCGGTCTGGCTTGAGCCCGATTCGAATTGGCGCGAGCGCTATGCCAAGTGGCCGGCGCGCGCCAAGCTCGAGGTCGTCGACGAGTGGATGGAGGAACTACGCGGCACGGCGCCATTGGTGAAGAGCCGCGCTCGGGTGGATCCAATCGAGAAGTCGAAGCTAACCGTGGGGGAGTACTTCGATCGCAAGCAGGACCACTACCGTCAGGACGACCCGAAGCGCGACGTCACCGGCTACTACGGGCTCGACCAGCTCTTCTCGGACGAGGCGGCCCATCGCAACAAGGAAAGCGGCGCGGTCTTCCTCAGGCGCTTTCGAGACCGGCTTCGCACGCGGGTCTCGGACTTGACGGGCCAGCATCCGTTCGTCGTCGATCAGGCCTTGCGCGAGATGATCGCGGCGGCCTCCCGGCGTGGGCTGCGCTGTAGGAAGTCGCAGAGTGAGACGCATCTGGACGCTGTGGCCTTGCTTTCGGCTCGCACCATGCAGTTCCTTGTGGAGGGCCGGAAGACTTACATCCGATGACCGATGGGTCTGCCCTCCTCCATTGACCGTGAAAAGGCTCCGAATCCTGTACCTCGTCAACGAGGAGAAAGTCCCTCCGGACAGCCTCGAAGGAGTGAGTCCGGAGCAGCTGCGTTTGGTCAAGGTCGAGTACGACGTGCTCGCTACCTTGCGCGAATTGGGGCACGAAGTGCGTGTCGTCGGAGTGCCCGACGAGCTCGCCCCGGTGCGCAATGCGATCGACGAGTTTCAGCCCCATGTTGCGTTCAACCTAGTGATGCACATGCACGGGGTCGGAGTCTACGACGCGCACCTGATCTCATGGCTGGAGCTGCGCAAGCTGGCTTACACAGGCAACAATCCGCGCGGACTTCTGGTCTCCCACGACAAGGCGCTGTCCAAGAAGATCCTCGCCTACCACCGGATTCGGGTTCCGGGCTTTGCCGTCTTCCCACACCGCAAACAGGTCCGGCGACCCAAGCGACTGGCGTTTCCGTTGATCGTAAAAGCGCTCGCCGAGCACGCTTCGATGGGGATCTCCCAGGCTTCGATCGTCTACGACGATGAGGCTCTCTCCGAGCGCGTGGAGTTCATCCATCGCAATGTCAGTCCGTGGGCGATCGCAGAGCAGTACATCCCAGGGCGCGAGTTGAACATCGGTGTCCTAGGCAACCAACGGTTGCAGGTCGGTCCGGTTTGGGAACTCCTGTTTCCGAACCTGCCGAGAGGCTCCGAGCCGATCGCAACCAGCGCAGCCAAATGGGATAAGGCCTACCAAGACCGAATCGGACTGAGCAGCGGTCCGGCGGAGGGCATCACCGAAGAGCAGCAGACTGAACTCGCCCGTTTGGCCAAGCGCGTCTATCGCGCCTTGGGGCTGTCGGGCTATGCGCGCATTGATCTGCGCATGGACGAGGAGGGCCGCGCCTACGTGCTCGAAGCCAATCCGAATCCCGACCTGTCGTATGGGGAAGATTTCGCCGAAGCCTTCGAACGAGTTGGCTACAGCTACCCGGAGCTGGTGCAGAAGATCATCACGCTTGGGCTCAGCTTCGACGCGCCCTGGAAATTTGTCTGATCGCTAGCGCGGGATCTTCACGCCGGGGATCTGGACTCCGAGTTTCGCAAAGTCCTTCTCGGCAGCAGGTTGCCAGCCGCGGTTGGCTAGCGGGCTGGCCGGGCTCGGATGGAGGATCGAACCGATCGGGTAGGAGCGCTCCTGTTCGTCGCTGAAAATGCGGCGCAGGGCTCCCTCGGCGACCTTGCCGATGCCGATCAAGCGCTTCGGCTCGAGAGCCTCGACCAATTCGCGCAGGCCGCGGTCACAGGCCCGCTCCAGGGCGGCTCGCTCGGTGGCGGGGAGTTTGTCCGGCGTCCGATTGCGGCCCGAGTCCTCGAGGAACGCGAGGGGGCACCAGTTCCACACGAAGAAGCGCTGGAAGAACTTCTCCGGGCTGCCGAACCGATCCTCAGCAAAGCCCCAGACGCGCTGGCCACTGACTTCGCGGCGGGTGCAGGCGAAGCCCTGGATCGGTCGTTTTTCGTGGACCTGACGGGGGGAGCGGACCGCCGCCTCGATGCCCAGGAAGTTCCGGACGCTCTCGATTTCTCCGAACGGGATCCCGGTCTGGACCATCCCGAAAGGACCGGGGTTCATGCCAACCAGGAGGTTTTCGACACCGCGCTTCGCGAACCTCCGGAGATAGATCTCAAGCGGAGCCCGGGCGTAGGCCAGGGGATTGTAGACCGTGTGGACGGGCGGCTCGAAGCGTAGGCGGGCTACGCGGCGCGAGAGGCTGGCCACGCGCTCGCACAACTCGTCACCGATCGGAAGGCTCTGGGAAGGGCTCATGGCCCCCGAGGCTACCGCTTACAATCCCGCGCGTCATGAACATCGTTTGCATCGGGGGCGGTCCGGCTGGTCTCTATTTCTCCATTCTGATTCGCAAGGTTCTACCCGGCGCCCGAGTGACCTTGCACGAGCGGAACCGAGCGGACGACACCTTCGGCTGGGGGGTGGTCTTCTCGGACGAGACCCTCGGCAACTTCGAGGAGGCCGACCCCGAGACCTACCGGGCGATCCGTGAGGAATTCGTCTACTGGTCCGATATCGAGACCACCTTTCGCGGTGAGATGGTGCGCTCGACGGGCCACGGATTCTGCGGGATGGCGCGCAAGCGGTTGCTCCAGATCTTGCACGAGCGGGCCACCGAGCTCGGCGTGGAGTTGAATTTTCAATCCGAGGTGGATTTGGAATCCGTGCGCGCCGAGGCCGATTTGGTGATCGCCTGCGACGGAATCGCCTCGGCGGTGCGCGAGCAGCGGGCGGACAGCTTTCGGCCGACCGTCGAGCCGCGCGCTTGCCGCTTCACGTGGCTAGGAACGACGCGCCAACTCGAAGCGTTCACCTTCCATTTCAAGGAAGACCAGCATGGCATGTGGATGGTGCACGCGTATCCCTTCCAGGATGCAGGGGGCAACGCGGCCCGCGGGACCTGGATCGTCGAAACCCACGAGGACACCTGGCGCAAGGCCGGCTTGGAGGGCGCCAGCGAGGCCGAGACAGTCGCCTTTTGCACCGAGTTGTTCCGGGACGAATTGGACGGGCACGAGCTGCTCGCGAACCGCTCGATTTGGCGGCGCTTCCCGAACGTTCGCAACGAGCGCTGGATCGATGGCAACGTCGTTTTGCTTGGCGACGCTGCGCACTCCGCGCACTTCTCGATCGGTTCGGGAACCAAGCTAGCCATGGAGGACGCGATCTCCCTGGCCGAGGCGTTCCGGGAGCATCCCGGCGCGCCGTTGGCGACGATTTTGGAGGCCTACCAAGAGTCGCACTTCGTCGACACGATCAAGCTGCAGAAGGCAGCTCAGACAAGCCTGGAGTGGTTTGAGAACGCGCGGCGCTATCGCACCCAGGAGCCCCTGCCGTTCGTGTTCAACCTGATGACGCGTTCGAAGCGCATCACCTACGACAACTTGGCCCAGCGCGATCCCGACCTGGTCGAGCAGGTCAAGCGGCACTTCGCGGCGGCGAACGGACTCGAACCCCGCGACGATGGCAGCGTTCCTGAGCCGATGTTTGCGTCGCTGGCCCTGCGCGAAGTGACGCTGGCCAATCGAATCGTCGTGTCGCCGATGTGTCAGTACTCTGCCGCCGGTGGCGTGCCCAACGACTGGCACCTGGTCCACCTGGGTTCGCGGGCCATGGGCGGAGCGGGTTTGGTTTTTACCGAGATGACCGACGTTTCGCCCGAAGGCCTGATCACGCCGGGCTGCACCGGTATTTGGAACGACGAGCAAACCCAAAGCTGGAAGCGCATCGTCGAGTTCTGTCACGCAAACTCCGCAGCCAAGATCGGTGTTCAGATCGCTCATGCCGGCCGCAAGGCCTCTTGTTCGGTGCCCTGGGAAGGCGATGCGCCTTTGAACGGTCCGGATGCGTGGGAGACGATCGCCCCGTCGGCGATTCCTTTCGGTCCGGGTTGGCCTACGCCGCGCGAAATGGACCGCGCGGAAATGGATCGGGTGCGCGATGCCTTCGTCCGTGGAGCTCAGCGAGCCGAGGCCGCCGGCTTCGACGTGGTCGAGCTGCACATGGCCCACGGCTACCTGCTCTCCAGCTTTCTCTCGCCGGCTTCCAACCGCCGCACCGACGAGTACGGCGGATCGTTCGAGAATCGCCTACGCTTCCCGCTTGAGGTCGCACGCTCCGTACGAGCCGCATGGCCCGACGGCAAGCCGCTATTCGTGCGCGTGTCCGCCACCGATTGGCTCGAGGACACGCCGGACGCCGGGATCACCATCGACGAATCAGTCGAGGTCGCCAGGGCTCTCATGGAGGTCGGCGTGGATGTGATCGACGTTTCGACAGCGGGCAACACGCCTGAGTCCAAGCCGGTCTACGGCCGCATGTACCAGGTGCCGTTTGCCGAGCGCATCCGCTACGAGTCCGGCGCCAGGGTCATGGCCGTCGGCGCGATTCAAGGCGCGGATCATGCGAACACCCTGCTGGCTGCTGGCCGAGCGGACCTGATCGCGATGGCCAGGCCGCATCTTCTGGATCCGTCGCTGACGCTGAAGGCCGCCGACCGCTACGGACATCCCGAGATCCACGTGCCGCCCCAGTACGAAGCGATACGACCGCGGCGACCGAAGAAATAGAGCCATGGTCATTCGACCTGAGCTTCGGGAAGACTACGAGGCGGTCCGGTCCGTGAATTTGGCCGCGTTCCCGACTCCTGCAGAGGCAGATTAGGTGGACGCGGTCCGCGGAGACTCCGGGGGAGTTCATGCCCAGGTGCCCGAGCTCGATCAGCGCGTCGTGGGGCACATTCTGTTTTCGCCCGTGACGATTTCGGCTCGCCCACAGACTCGCTGGACGGGCCTGGGTCCGATGGCTGTCGACCCGGAACACCAGCTGCACCGGAATCGGATCCGCCCCGGTTCGCGCCGGACTTGAGGCCTGCGCTCTTCCTTCGAGGGATGCAAGGGGTCGTGGTCCTGGGGCACGCGAACTTCTATCCGCGCTTCGGTTTTCGACCCGCGTCGCAATTCGGGATTCGCTGGGAACACGGACACGAGGAATCGTCCTTTGCCCTCGAGCTCGAGCCGAGTTGTCTGGCCTCGGCGACAGGAGTGATCACCTACCACCCCGCCTAAATCGGTAATACGGTGCCAGAGCAAAAAGCCCCGCTCTAGCTCGGTCCTACGGTGCGCGCGGCCCCGGCACCGTAGGGCCGAGCTAGAGCGGGGCTTTTTGCTCTGGCACCGTATTACCGATCTGTAGGAGACGCAGGACTCGGTCTTTGACCGAGGTTATGGGGAGCACGCCGTCGTCTGGTTCGCCGCCGCAGGAACTCCAGGGTTCCGAGCACAGGAAGATTGGGCCGCGTTCGGGGGTGCTGGGCGCGAGTCCGTGACTGCCTCGGATCTGGTCGCCGTGCAGCGGGATGACGTCCATCAGGTAGCGCATCCCGAGCTTCTTTTGGGCCAAGCGGCGCGCGACGCGCAGGGCGGGGATCTTGAGGTTTGGGTCGACGAACAACTCGGCCGGGTCGTAGCCCGGCTTGCGATGGATGTCGACGGTGGGGGCGAAGTCGGGGGCCTTCGCGTCGTCCAGCCAGTAGTAGTAGCTGAACCAGCGGTCGCGGTTTGACAGTGCGATCAGGTCGCCGGCGTTCGGGTGGTCGAGGCCGGCTTCCCGGCGAGAATCGCCTTCGAGAATGGCTGCGACGCCGCCGGTCGCTTCCAGGACTTCGCGCGCGGCGCTTCGCGCGGCTTCGTCCTTCGCATAGATGTGTGCGAGCTGGTGGTCGGCGACCGCAAACGCGCGGCTTCCGAAGGGATCGAGGACCTCGCCTCCGGGCGTGTCGCGCACTTCGAGCAGTCCCGCGCGGCGAAGCTCGCGATTGAGCGCGATCGGTGAACGGACCGCGTCGAGTGCGTACTCGCTGACGATCAGGGTGGCTGCACCGGCTGCATCCGCGGCATCGATCAGCTCGCCGATCAGGACGTCGAGATCTTCAAGCGCGCGCAAGCCCTCCGGAGACTCAGGGCCAAACCGTTGGTGGTCGTAGTCCAGGTGCGGCAGGTAGACCATCGTGAGGTCGGGCTGCTGCTCGGTGAGAGTGCGCTTGGTGGCGTCGGTCAGCCAGCGGCTCGAGGGCAGGCCGGATTTGGGGCCCCAGAAGTCGAAGAACGGAAACTTGCCGAGTTCGGCTTCGAGCTCGCCGGGGTAGCTCTTGGGCCAGCCGTAGACCGCGGGGATCTTGCGGCCGTCGGAGGGATAGAACGGCCGAGGCGTGATCGACCAATCCACCGCGGCGCCCATGTTCCACCACCAGAAGAGCTTGGCGCAGGTGAAGCTGGACTCGCGGCGCTTGGCGGCCTCATAGACCTTCTCACCGCGGACCAGGTGGCTCGGCTGGCGCCAAAAAAAGACCTCGCCCAGGTCCGGCCAGTACCAGCCGTTCCCGACGATTCCATGCTCGGCTGGGGTCAGGCCGGTCAGCAGGGTGGCCTGGGCCGAGCAGGTCACAGCCGGCAGGATGGACCCCATCGGGGCTGCCGATCCGCGCGCGGCGAGTTCGGCCAGGCGCGGGGTTCGCGGGCCGATCTGAGCTTGGCTGAGCCCGACGGCATTGATCCACAGCAGCGGGCGCATCGCCGTGGAGGATACCGGCCGCTATCCTCTCCGGGACCATGATCGGCAAGCTCTTCTCCGTCTTCCGCAAGAAGCCCATTCTCGTCGAGGGCGCCGCCCGCCTCGAGGAGGGTCAGTCCAAGTGCATCCAAATCGGCGACTCGCTGTCCGGAGATGGCGTGGACGTCATCCTGGCCCGAGTCGACGGTGAGATCTTCGCCGTCGACAAGCGCTGCCCCCACCAGGGAGGGTTCCTGGCGGACGGTCCGATGACCGACGGGAAGTACCTGACCTGCCCGCTGCACCACTATCACTTCGACCCGAAGAACGGATCGTGCATCAACGCGTCGTCGCGCAAGGCGCGGCGGTACAAGACCAAGCTGGTGGGCGAGGACCTCGAGCTCTACCTGTAGGGCAGAGGACGAGGGCCCCGTCCGTGCTGAAGGGGTCGACTACCGCGTGCGGTAGTGCAACTTCACGGAGTTCGTCAGGCGCTCCATTGAGCTGACACCGACGCCCTGGAAGAAGCTCTCAATCAAGTCGCGGTCGATGTGATCCAACATGGCCTCAAACGCCTCTCCCTCGGTGTCCAAATCGGAGCCGAGGGTCTGGAACAGGCCCAGGAGCCCCGTTCGAGTCGAGACCATCATTTGCGCGGTGAGACCGGCCGAGAAGGAGCTCGCGTTGCGGTTCGCTTGAACGAGCGGGCCGAGCTTCTCGTGGTCGAGGACCGACTTGCTGCGGGCGCTTGGGTCGCTGAGCAGCTCTGCGACCATGCTGGGATCCAGCCCCGCAGCCATGGCACCCATGCCAGCATTTTGCTGGAAGCCGAAGGCGAACGGCGTCCCGGCAGGCTGAAGCAGATCCATCCCACTGACCGACATGGTCTCGAGCCCAATCCCCAGTCCGCCGGTCATCATGCCGCTGGCGAACTCGATCAGGCCGTCGATTGAATCGGCAACTAGGTCAGCGTCGTACAGCTCGATCACCCAAGCCGTCGCGAAGCCAGAGGACAGCATCATGGCAGCCATCGGGTCCTCTTCGAAGTCGAGTTCCTGTGCGGGAATCGAGTAGGTCGCGAATCCTCCGGTGAACTGGTCGAGCAGATCGGCTTCGAGGTCGACGCCGAGCATGGAGCCGAATTGTTCGATTTGCGCACGGCCCAATTCGCCCATGCCTTCCGCAAATTGATCCACCGAATCAAGGGCCAGATCGAAGAGGCCGGCCAGGTCGAAGTTCAATCCGCTGACCGCGACAGCATCGGCGGGAATCCGCTCGATCAGGTTGAGTGGGAGTGGACCGAACAAGTCAGCCATGCTCGCCACCATGGAGTTTTCCGGGATGTGCACCTGAAACTCGAGATCCATGACTTCGCCGGTTCCGATGTTGGCTCGCCCAGCCATCCAGCGCATGCGGTCAGCGCCGATCGTCTGAAGAATCTCCTGCGGATTGGAGTCGTTGGGCAACTCTGGGGCGAGCGCAGCCCACTGCATCAGGGTGGCGACGTCGAGGAACAGATCGATCTGCCCGGGCGAAGTCAATGCGCCGCGGGCCTCAACGAAGCGCTCGTTGGCGAGCAAGCTCGAGCCCTCGGCTCCAGACATCCGATCGACCAGGCGCTCGAATTCGGCGCGGACCGCCTCGTCGTCTTCGCCGGCGGTGAATCCGAAGCGGTCGGCGGAGAAGATCATCCCGGCATGGAAATCACCTTGCCCGGTCAGCGAGCGAGTCGGGACGCCAACGCGCAACGGGCCGCGCTCCAGGATGGAAATCTCACCGGATTTTTGTGCGAGCTCGGTGACCAGCTCGGCGAACTGCGGCATGCGATCTCCCGGCTCGAGCACGACGCCGACGACGGGCTCCTCGCCAGGGTTTGCGTGGGTGACGTACAGAGTGGCTGACCCACTGACCGCGTGGAGCAAGCCGAGGATCGCGCGGCTCTCCTCGTCGAGGGCCGCTAGCTGCTCCTCGGTTGGGTCGAGCGCGAGAATGGTGCGAAGCTCGACCGGGACCTCGTCGCCAAACACGCCGAGGACGCCCTCCGGCGAGGTGAGAAACTGGTAGTAGTTGTTGCGGACCAGCTGGGTGCGCAGCTCCGAGACGCTGTCCAGGTGCACCGCGAAGACGGCGTCCGAGGGAGCCAGGTCTAGGCAGCTCTCTTCTTCTTGGGTTGCGAGAAGAGGAAGCGGGGAAAGGAGCGCGGGTAGAAGTGCGAGGAAGGCAGCCATGGAGGGGAGCGGTTGGAAGGGCGTCGAAGCGGGCCCACGGAGTGGGTCCCCAGGAAGCAGGCGACCTGGGGGCAAACTGGGTGAGTTTTGCTTCGGAATGGGGGTCCAGACGTAGGACCGGCCAACCCACTTACTCGGCACAGCCCGGGACATTTCATGACCGGGCCCGAGAGTGGGATTCCCAGCCAACGCCTCGAAATCGGCGGCTCGTCTGACGGCCGGATTCCGGAGGTCCCTGGGGGGCGATTTTCGGGCCCTCGGAGCGCGCTCGCCCGGCGTTTTTGTGGACGAGCAAGTCACCCTGGATGCCAACGGAGAGGTCCCGGGGCTCAGATCCCATCCCAAAGCTCTCTCAGAGGGTTCCTAGCCAGGTTCCAGGGCTTATCCTGCTGGCACTGAACGGACGCCAGCGGCTCTGAAAGTCGCGCTCTGGACCGGCGAACGCCCGGCTTCCAGCCCTGACCCGCGACCGACACACCGACGACCACCTAGCTCCCCTTGAGAGCGGGATCGGTCGATAGCTCTCTCGACCCCCTTCCGGAACCCGGATGCCCCAGGCCACCGCCAACTCACCTCTCGATCCCGAGATGTCGAACACCCCCAAAGTGTCCGCCGTCCCTCCGCTGAGCGCGGAATCTTCGGTCGATACGCCGGTTGCAAACAGCGTCGACTCCTCCATCGAGGGCGACTCTGCCAACCGCCGCGGAATCCTCGCGATTGCGCGTTGGTTCGACACCTATGCCCAGGCCCGGGCGATGGGGGATTCACCCGAGCAGAAAGTCGACTGGCTGCGCTGCGTGCCCTTCGCGCTCTTGCACATGTCGCCGCTGGCGGTGATTTGGGTCGGTTGGAGCCCGGCCGCGTTCGCGGTTTGCGCCGGGATGTACGTGCTGCGCATGTTTGCGATCACCGGCTTCTACCATCGCTATTTCAGCCACCGCTCGTTCAAGACTTCGCGCGCCGGCCAGTTCGTTTTCGCTTTGCTCGGCGCCTCGGCGACCCAGCGCGGCCCCCTGTGGTGGGCCAGTCACCACCGGATGCACCACAAGCACTCCGACGGAGAAGAAGACGTGCACAGCCCGAAGCAACACGGTTTCGTGTGGAGTCACATCGGCTGGATTACTTCCGACGCGAATTTTCCCACGCGTCACGAAGCCGTGCGCGACTTCGCCAAGTACCCCGAGCTGCGCTTCCTGGATCGCTTCGACACGATCGTTCCGATCTTGACCGGGGCCGCAATGTTCTTCCTTGGGATGGCGCTGGACGCCATCTGGCCGAGCCTAGGGACCTCCGCGGGGCAGATGCTCGTGTGGGGCTACTTCGTTTCGACCATCCTGCTTCTTCACGGCACGTTCACGATCAATTCACTGAGCCACGTTTTCGGCTCGCGACGCTACGCGACCAAGGACACCAGCCGGAACAACCCGCTCTTGGCTCTAATCACGCTGGGTGAGGGGTGGCACAACAACCACCATCACTACCAATCCTCGGCGCGCCAGGGCTTTTTCTGGTGGGAGTACGACATCACCTATTACGGACTGAAGGTGCTGTCCTGGATGGGCATCGTTTGGGATCTGCGTCCGGTCCCCGCGCACATCCGCGAGGCTGGTCGCAAGCCGCTCGACAAAAACAAGGCGGCCTAGCAACCGGCGGGGGAGCCCCTGCTACGGGCTGCTGGGTTTTCCCCCGAGAAGGCCCGGCCCGAGGTCCGGGGTACCCAGGAACAGGCAGAAGGCCTCGAGCGCTCCCGATTCGGGATCGCTCGAGGCCTTCTGCGTGGATCGCTGAGAAAAAAAGACAAGTCGGATGGTGCAATACGTACCCGGATAACGTGATCCCTAGGGGATTTGACTGGGTAGGGCTCCTTGGCGAGCCCGAAACCGGTCTCTCGCACCCGCTAGGGTCGATCCCCATCACTCGACCCCCCCTTGGTCGGCATCCTGTTCCACTTCCCTCTTCTCTCTCTTTCGGCTCGATTATGGTTCTTCGACCGACCCGCCGGACCGCCCTCGTGCGGGACAGCCGGCCCCCCTGTTGGAGCCTCGCGTTCCACCCATTCCCCGACCCCGCCACCTCTTCTTGCTCGGGCGGGAGGCCGTTGTGCCTTTGACAGCTACGCGAGCGCCCCAGGTCACAATCGTCGAGTGTGATCGCGCTCGCGCCGCGAGCCTGGAAGGGTGGCTCGCGAATTCCGGTCTCCACGTTGAGGTGCGGACAGAAGCTCAAGGTCACGCCGCCGCGGACAATCGCCCCGACTCGGGGCACTGTTACTTGGTGCACGCAAGCTTGTGGCACGGCAAGCCGTGGCTCACTGGCCTGGAAGTTCCCGGACAGGCTCCCAAGTGCGTCATCGTCCTCATGGAGGAGCACGATGCTCGATCGGTCCTGCGCGCGGTGCGTGCGGGCGCCATGGACGTCTTGCTTTTACCCGCAAGTCAGGAAGAGACCCTGAGCTGCGTCCAGCGTGTGCTGAGCCTTGATCGTGAGAATCAGGTTCGCCGTAGAGCCGTTGCGCAGGCCTGCGACCGGCTGGAGAACCTCTCCCGTCGTGAACGGCAGGTGCTCGGCTTCGTGCTTGAGGGTTACTCCAACAAGCGCATGTCGGAGGCATTGGGTGTCAGCATCAAGACGATCGAAGCGCACCGCGCCAACCTCATGCGCAAGTGTGAATGTCGTTCGGTGGCTTCCCTGGTCAAGCTCGCGATCCTTGCCGGCGAGGGCAAGCCTGAACAGGCTCCTGAGCCTGGAACCTGACGACTGCGCGGCGTCTGCCTGAAGAAGACTGCGGATTGCCGGCCGGCAACCCGGCGCAATCCCCACGGCTTCTCAGGCGGACTCGCGAATCATCTTCGCCAGTCGATCGAGCCCCATTCGAAGGTGGTCGATCGACGGCGCAAAGGAGAACCGCATCCAGTTTTCGTAGGGCGAGGTGGATTCGTGTCCCCCGCGGACCTCGTCAGAGGCTCCCTCTTGGGATCGCGAGTTTCCGGCTCCGGGATCCACATCGAAGGACCGGCCCGGAACAGTGACCACCCGCTTCTGCAGAGCCCGCCGGAAGAAGCTTTCGGCGCTGCAGAAGGGCTCAGGGAGTTCGGACAGATCCCCGAACACGTAGAAACCGCCCCGCGGCGGGCAGGGGACGCGTATTCCCATCTGATCGAGGCGCTTGAGCATCAGCTCGCGTTTCTTGGCGAAGTGCCGCACGGAGGCCTCGCGTTCGGCGTCGGCCCGCTGGGGCTCGAGCACCTGGGCGGCTGCGCGTTGGATGGGCCGTGAGGGGCCGCCGTCGAGGGGGATCGCCGCAGCGGTGATGCGCTCGATCCACGAGGAGGGCCCTAGGGTCCAGCCGATTCGCCAGCCTGGATAGCGATAGTTCTTCGAGAGCCCATCGAAGATCAAGATCGGATCCTTCTCGACGTCTTCCACGTGGCGAGCGATCGAACTCGGGGCTTCCGCCGGGTTCCCGTCTTCTTGATACACGTAGTGGCAAGTGGGCTCTTCGGCCAGCAGCACGGTGCCGCGCTCGCGCGAGATTCGCACCAACTGGATTTGCTCGTCGTCCTCGAGGACCCGTCCACTGGGGTCGCAGGGATTCGAGAATAGGAAGGAGCGGATGCGCTTGTCCTCGATCTCTTGAGCCAGCCGTTCCGGGTTGATTCGAAAGCCGTCGTCGGCGCTGGTTGAGAACGCAATCGGCTGAAGGCGGGCCGCGTGCAGCGCGAGCTGTTCATTCCAGGCCGGGTACCCCGGTCGAGTGTAGGCGAGGTGGCGGCCCTCAAGGGCGTGGAGCGCTCGAGCGAGGCAGAGTCTTCCACCCTGAGCGACGGCGACGTTCTCGGGGCCGTACTGGGAACCCTTGTCCTTGCGGTAGAGCCGGTTTGCTGAATTCGCGATCGCCGTGCGAAGTTCGAGCGTTCCTTCGAGGGGGCCGTAGGCGTGATCCTCGGGTTCCAACTCGATCGACTCGATGCGCGATGGAGCTCCTTCGAGGGAACGGCTCTCCGGCTCGCCCTGCGCGAGATTGGCCCAATCTGGATGTCCGGCGGTAAAGCCGAGCTTCATGGCTTCGAGCACGACGCCCGAGACGCCGCGGTAGGCGCTCTCGCGTTGAATCTCGCGTGCGATGCGTTTGGTCTTGCCCGAGGTGGACGGCTCGTCGGTAGGAGGCACCATCAAAGCAGGGAGGTGGGGGAGCGAACGATTCAGCGAGCCCTTCGAAGAGCCTTGCGCCTTCTCGGAGCGAGTTGGCAGGCGAACAGGATAGCCGCCTTGGCACAAGTCACACCCCCGTAACCCCACTGGGTTGTCGTGGCCCCAAGAACATGGGCCGCCTAGGGTTCAAAAGTCGCTGGTCCCCCTCCTTGGGTTTGCCTTCTTCCACGGATTCTCCGATGTCCGAATCTCCCTCGCCCCGGAAACCCCCGCCCCGGAAACCCCCTGGCCGGCTACGCCCGCGCCGCGTGTTCGCGTTCGGCCTTCTGTTCCTTCTCAGTCTGCCGGTTGCGCTGTGGCTGGCCGGCCGCAGAGCGGGCCAGCCCCTTTGGCTAGAGCTCGCTCCCTCCCAGGTCGCCGTGCGCCGTTCAGCCTTCGGGGGCGCTACCGAACGCATCACCCAGCCCGGGATTCACCTGGTGTTGCCCTGGCTGCAGTCGGTGACCGTTCTCGACAAACAGGATCGCGAGCTGTTGATGAATGGCGAGCTGACCGAGGGGCTCGATCGCAGCGATCGCCTCACCGTACGTTCGGTGGATGGTTCGGAGTTTTGGTTCGCAGATGCCGGCGTGCGCTACCGCGTACGTCCTGAATCGAGCGAATTGCTCTCTGAGGTCGGCGACCGAGCTGGCGATCAGGCGGCCGAGTGGATTCGAGCTTTGGCGCGCCCCGTGCTGCGCGATGAATTCGGACGACTCGAGCCGAACGAGAGCGCATCAGCAAATCGACTTGAGGACGCGAAGGCCGCCGGGCGCGAGCGACTGGCGGAGCTTCTCGATCCGCTAGGCCTCGAACTGCTGGGTGTCTCGACTCCCAAGCCCCAATTCGATCGCACGTACGAGAAGGCGATCGAGGCTCGCAAGGTGCTGGAGCAAGAAGCGGAGCGTCTGGGCGGCGATTTGGACGCTGCTCAAGCCTCGCTTGATGCCGACCTTGCGGCGGCGGTGCGTCAGGAAGAGCTGCGCGATCAAGAACTCGCCGCCAAGCTCGAACGCGCGCTACTCGAAGCAGAGGCCAAGGAGATCCAAGCACGCGCGAAGGCCGATCAGTACGCCGTCGCGCGCGCCGGCGAACGAGCTGAACTCGAACGCAGTCTGGCAGAGAAACTCGAGCGCGTCAGAGAATCTGAACGCGTCTCCACGGAACAGCTGGTCTTGGAGTTGGCTCGACTGGCGGACTTCGAGGCGCCAGCCGTGCGTCGCGAGTGGATCGATTTCCTGGCGCGAACCCCAGTGCAGCTACTTCCGACGCCGCAACTCGAATCTCGGGAGGTGAAGCCGTGAATCGACTCGATCTAAGTCGCCATTGGAACCAGCTTCGCTCGGACTTGGGCGCCCTGCTACGTGTGGTGGTTCCTGGCCGAAGGCTGAAGGTCTCTGGCACCCTGTTTTCAACTCTGTTTGGACTGCTGCGCTGGCCGTTGATCGCGGCCGGACTGGTCCTCGCCTGGAGTCTGGCCCTCAGCGCGTTCACCGTTCGGATCGAGCCCGGCGAAGTGGGGGTTCGGTTGGCACCGCTTGGGGCCGGCATCGAGCCTCAGGATCATGCGCCCGGGCGACATCCGACCGCCCCTGGGCTGTGGAGCTGGATTCGAGTGGAGATGGCTACCCGGTTCGCCTGGTTCCGCTCAAGCCAAGGAAATGCCCTCGACATTCGGACCGCCGACGACAATCCGGCCACGGTGGATCTGGTCGTGGTCTACCGCGTTCAACCGGGTCGAGCCCACGATTTGGTCCGCGAAGGTCGCCACGGACAGATCACGACGCGCCTGAGATCAACCGCCAAGGACATTCTGCGGTCGGAGTTGGCTCAGCTGACTTCCGAACAGTGGTTCGATACCGACCAACGCCGAGCGAGAGTCGTGGCTGCCCACGCAGCCCTGCGGGAAGCTTGTGCCAACGACTTGGTCGAAGTCCGCGACTTGCGCATTCACGACATCTCCTTTACGACAGATTTCGAGACGAAGCTGGGCCAAAAGCAACTCGCCTACCAGCAGAAGCGCCGCGAGGAAGCGCGCGCGGAGTCCGTGTTAGCGGCCGCCGCGCTCGCCGAACAGAAGGCGGCTGTCGATCGCGAAGTGGCTCTGATCCAAGCTCGTGCAGCGAAGACTCGCAGCGAGCAGTTGGCGGTGCACGAAGGAGCTTTGGCGCAAATCCAATCGCGAACAGCCACTCAATCCAGCGCGATTCGGGGGGCGGCCGACGCGGAGCTAGCGCGATCCAGAGCGATCGGCGAGGAGCGGATTGCCACCGTGCAAGCTGAAAGCGAACGTGCGCGGCTGGCCGCACTGGCCGAGCCGGGAGGCGAAGTCTGGCTTGCGGTGCGCGCCGCACGAGCCCTGCAGCTCGAACAGGTCGTCCTGGACCCGCAGCTCGTTTCCGAAGAGTTACGCACTTGGACGACCCGGTTTCTTGCTCCGCGCTGATCCGTTCCCTCGCTCACTTTTTCCTCCACCCCAGCTTTCCCGTGGCCCATTCGAATCCCGCTTCCGAATCTACAGCGTCGTCTCCCTCCCCGATCTCCGAGCATGATGCGGACGCCGTCGAACCGTCTCCTTGCCGGGGCCTATGGGCTCTAGCCCTGACGGTGGCCGGTGTCTTGACCGTTGTGCTGATCGCCCGTCGAGTTTCGCGCCCTAATACCCCCGATCTGGCCGGTCGCAGCCTGGTTTGGTTTCGGACCGCAGCGACGGGGCATGTGGACCTCGGCGGGATGCCGATCGAAGCCGTCCGAGGCGATTGGATCCGCCTAGAGGGCGACTCGGGCGAGCCCACTCGCTGGCTTAATTTGAGTTCGTTCGACAGTTTCGCGCTCGAGTGATTCCCCCGCGGGCCTTCCCTTCGACTCTGGCGCCGGGCTGCTTACCATCTGCAGCATGAACACCGGTGATTCGAAGACCAGCCTCGGCGTCTGCTCTTGGTCCCTGCGGTCGCGCGGCCCCAAGGACTTGTTCGCCCAGCTCGAGACATGGCCGAACGTCGGCTGCCAGCTCGCGCTCGATCCGCTGCGGCGGAGCGACTGGAAGGTCGACGACCTTCGCGAGCAGGTCGATGCGACCGGCGTGCCGCTCCTGTCTGGAATGATGGCGATGGAGGGCGAGGACTATTCAAGCCTCGAGGCGATCGCACGGACTGGGGGGGTGCGTCCAGATGCGACCTTCGAGAAAAACCTGGTCGCCGCGCGCGAGAACGCGCGGATCGCGAAGGAGCTCGGGATCGAGCTGGTCACTTGGCACGCGGGCTTCCTACCCAAAGGACATGGGGATCCCGAGCACGCGGTGATTGTCGAGCGCATCCAGGCGATCAGCGATGCCTTTGGAGAGCACGGGATTCGCATCGGCCTCGAAACGGGGCAAGAGCTCGCGGAAACCCTGCTTGAGGTGTTGGCTGAGATCGACCGTGAATTCGTGGGGGTGAACTTCGATCCGGCCAACATGCTGCTGTATGGCATGGGCGATCCGATCGATGCGATCGAGCGCTTGGCTGCGCACGTGGTTCAAATCCACATCAAGGACGCCTGCGCGTCCCCGAGACCGGGGGAGTGGGGCACCGAGACCCCCATGGGCGATGGCGAGGTGGACTGGGACGCTTTCTTTGACCTGCTGGCGACCCGCGAGCTCCACGTGGGGCTAGTCGTCGAGCGCGAGGGCGGCGACCAGCGCGCGATCGACATCGAGCGCGCGATTCACGGAGTCGACGCACAGCTCGCTCGGGTTGGGCGAAGGCGATGAACCCGATTCCCGCGACGATCGGCGTAGGAATCGTCGGAGCCGGCTTTATGGGGGCGACTCACGCGGCGGCCTATCGATCCGCGAGTGAGGCCGGTTGCGACGTGAATTTGGTGGCCGTCTGTGGATCTGGCGCCCAACGAGAGTCCCTCGAGACTTCGGCCGAGGAGGCCACCAACCTCGCTACGGGGGCCGACCGCGAGGCTCTGGCGAAGGCCCATCGGCACACGAGTCCGGCGGCGCTGTTCGCGGACCCGAACATCTCGGCCGTCAGCATTTGTACGCCCACCAACACCCATGTGGAAGTTGCGATAGCAGCCTTGCGGGCCGGCAAGCACGTACTGCTCGAAAAACCCGTGGCGCTTAAGGCGGGGGCTGTTCGGGAGCTAGCCGCCGTGCAGCGCGAGACGGAGCGGGTCTGCATGGTCGGGATGTGCATGCGCTTTTGGCCCGGCTGGTCCGAGCTGCTGGCTGCGGCTCGCGGGGGTCGGGATGGTCCGCTCCGGTCGGCGCGCTTCCATCGGCGATCCCAGCGACCGGGTTGGGGGAGGGGCTTCTACACAGATCCCGTGCGCTGCGGCGGCGCGCTGTTTGATTTTCACGTCCACGACGCGGACCTCGTTCGGCAACTGGCCGGTGAACCGGCCCGAGTTCACACCACGGGTTCGCTCGACGAACCGCGCACGCGCTATGGGTTCTCCGGCGACAACGCTCCGGACTGCGTGGCGGAGGCGAGCTGGGCACTCGGCGACGACGAGCCGTTCCAAATGGCCTACGAAGTCGAGTTCGAACGCGCGCGCTGGAGTTGGGACTTGGTCGAGCCCGAGTTCATTCGCCGGCAGAGTCCAGCGGGAGAAAAGCGCCTGGCCGTCGACCCCGAGACCGGCTACGAACTCGAGGTTCGGCATTTCTTGAGGTGTTTGGCCGCAGGGCGCGATCCCGGTTGCGGTCTCGAGGACGCGGCGGGAACCGTGGCGCTGCTGGAGGCCGAGCGTCGCTCACTCGAATTGGGCCGTCCCCTCGAGCTCTAACAACCGGCGACGGGACTCGACCTTTGGGCTGCAGGTTGGTCGCGTCAAGAGCCTCCGCGGCAATTGCCCCGCCCAGCCGTCCCGGATTCCAAGCCGGCGCGGGCGGCTGGTTTTGGGAAGAGGTGTTTAGGAATCGGCGACAACGCGGCCTTCGGCATCGCGCAGACCTTCGCTGGGGAGCGGAGTGCTCGACGCCGCTGCCGGGGTCAATTCGCCGACTAAATTGCGGCCGACCTCACGGCGAACCGCATCGGGTTCGAGGCTTTGGCCGAGCAGGTAGTGGAGCTTGGCCAGGGCGGCCTCGGCCGTCATGTCGCCTCCGCTGGTGACGCCGGCCGCGCTCAGAGCCTGGCCCGTCGCGTAGGTTTCAAAGTCGACCTCGCCGCGCCAGCATTGGGTCGTGCCCACGACGACCACGCCGCGGTCGGTGGCTTCGCGCAGGGCGCGTAAGAAAGCGGCGTCGCGGGCGGGCCCATTGCCGACGCCGAAGGTCTCGAGCACCAGGCCTTGGATCGGAGAGCTGAGCGCGTTCTCCAGGAACCGAGTGGTCATGCCCGGGAACAGACGCAACGCGCCAACGATCGGTCCACCGACCTCATGGACCTTGAGTTTCGCGTTCCTCGGCGCAGGGCGAACGCGATCGTGGCGCACATCGATGCGGCTGCCCAAGGTTGCCAGGGGCGGGAAATTGGGCGAAGCGAACGCGTCGAGCCGGATGGCGTCGATCTTCTTGGTGCGGCAACCGCGCATGAGTCGGTTGCCGAACAGGACGGTGACTTCGGGGATCGAGTGATTGCCGGCGATCAGTAGCGCCGCAATCAGGTTCTCGCGTGCGTCGTTGCGGACTTCGGACAGCGGGATCTGCGAGCCGGTCATGACGACCGGCTTGGCTAGGCCTTCGAGCATGAACGGTAGCGCCGAGGCGGTGTAGGCCATCGTGTCGGTGCCGTGCAGAACGACGAATCCATCGTAGTCGTCGTATCGCGCCTCTAGGTCGCGGGCGATTTCCAGCCAGTTCTCGGGAGCCATGTTGGCTGAGTCGAGCAGCGGCTCGTAGGCGTGGACAATGACCTCGGGCATTTCGTCCGACTCAAGCTCGGGCAGGTTTGCGATTTGCTCGGTCAAGTAGCCCGGGGCGGGCGCTCGGGCGCCCGGATTCCCTCGCATGCCCACCGTTCCACCGGTGTAGGCGACGTAGACGCGCTTGTTCGACATGACATGAGCCTACCGGCCCGCTTACCCTTTCGCGCGTGCCTGAGTTGCCTGAGGTCGAGACGGTCGCCCGCTTGCTCACGCCTGACCTGGTCGGGCGCGAGGTGCGCGGAGTCCATGTGGCGTGGCCGCGAACCGTGGGGGAGCGCGGCCCCGAGGCCTTTCGGCGGGCCGTCCGCCGGGCACGTGTGGATCGTGTGGGGCGGCGGGGCAAGTACCTCATTTTTGACCTGTCCCGGCAGGGAAAGTCCGCTGGGGCGCTGGTGGGTCACTTGCGAATGACAGGGCGAATGCAAGTGGTGGGCCGGGACACCGATCCGGGTCCCTGGTGCCGGGTTTCTCTCGACCTTGACGACGGCCGGCGCTTCGACTTCATCGATCCGCGCAAGTTCGGGCGGCTCGAGCCGGTTTCGGACGTCGCGGAACGCCTCAGCAAGCTGGGCCCCGAGCCCCTGGCGGAGGATTTGGATGCCGAGTGGTTTCGGGGCGAGCTCGGGCGTCGCAAGCGCCAATTGAAGCCACTCCTGCTGGACCAGAGCTTCCTGGCCGGGCTCGGGAACATCTACGTGGACGAGTCGCTGTTTCGCGCCGGATTGCATCCGCTGCGCCGCGCGGACCGGGTGCCAGGTCCCAAGGCGCGGCTTTTGTTCGACGAGATCCGGGCCACCCTCGCCGAGGCCATCGAGCGCGAGGGCTCGAGCTTCGACACCTTCTACCGAACTCCGACCGGCCAGCCAGGGAACTACCAGGCCCAATTCCAGGTCTATGGCCGACAGGACCAGCCCTGCCGCCGCTGCGGACGGACGATCGTCAAGATCGTGGTTGGCCAGCGGGGAACCCACCTGTGCACCCGCTGCCAGCCAGCACCCCGGGCCTGATCTCCAGGCCCCGAAGCTGGCCGGCGACCCTACACTGCCGTCCCATTCCGCCTCGGGTCCTCCCCATGCCTACCCTGTTCGAACGCATCGTTGCCGGTGAACTTCCCTGCCACAAGGTCTGGGAGGACGACGAGCATTTCGCCTTCCTCGATATCGCTCCCCGCGTCGAAGGCCACACGCTGGTCATTCCAAAGCAGGCGACAGACTACCTGTTCGACCTGGACGAGGCGGCGACCGCGAAACTGTGGGGGGCCGCCCGCCGGGTGGCCGTTCATCTGAAAGAGCAGCTGGGCTGCGAACGCGTGTGCGTCGCAGTTCTCGGCTACGAAGTCCCTCACTGTCACGTGCACCTGCTGCCGACCAACAGCCTGCACGACTTCCCCTTCCCCCCTGTGGACGCGGCGGCCAAATCCCGTCTGTCCGAGACCGCCGCGCGGTTGGCTCCCTAAATACGACCCCGATTCGATGCTCGAAGTTTCCGATTTCAAGAAGGGAGCCTGCCTCCGCTACAAAGATTCCCCGGTGATGATCGTCGACGTGTCGTTCTCAACGCCGACGGCCCGCGGCGCGACGGTGATTGCGAAGACCAAGATGCGCAACCTGTTGACCGGCCAGTTGATCACGGAATCCGTTCGCTCTGGAAAGAGCTACGAGACAGTCGATCTTGAGTACCGCCCGTGCAGTTTCCTCTACAGCGACGGGACCCAGTGGCACTTCATGGACTCCGAGAGTTTCGAACAGTTTGGGCTCGAGGCTTCGGACCTCGGCGACCAGGTGGGTTACTTGGTCGATGGTATCGAAGGCCTGCGGGCGATGCTGGTCGAAGAGAAGATCGTGACGGTGGCTCTGCCGAACACGGTGGATCTGATGGTCACCGAAGCCGATCCCGCGATCAAAGGTGCGACGGCCCAGGCGCAGCTGAAGAAAGCCGTGATGGAAACCGGCATCGAAGTGCAGGTGCCGTCCTACGTCGAAGCGGGTGAGCGCGTTCGCATCGACACACGCGACGGTCACTTCGTCGAGCGCGTGAAACGCTGAGAAGCACCAGATCGGTAATACGGTGCCAGAGCAAAATGCACCGCTGAAGCCCCGGCGGCGAAGCCGCCGGGGCCGCGGCGAAGCCGCGGCTGCTTCAGCGGTGCATTTTGCTCTGGCACCGTATTACCGATCTGGCGCTGCTCTAACCCTTGGCGCGTTCGCGCCACAGTTCGTCGAACGCTTCGACCTCGGGCCAAGTCTGCGCCGAGAGGGCCAGGTACAGCGTCACCTCTTCGGGCGGGAAGTTCTCGTCCAGTTTCTTTGCGGCGGCCTTGACCTTGTCGCCTTGGGGCACTTGGCTCGAGTCTTCCACGATGCCCTCGTCGTGTTCGATGCCGACCGCGTCGAGGAAGCCGGTCACCAGGCCCTCTTGCTGGCGCATGAGGTACGTGCCGAAGACCTCGTAGCACAGCTCGGCATTGTTGGTCCGCTGCAGGATCGCCTTGGCGCGCTTGGAGCGCTGCTCGAGGGGCAATTTGCGAATCGCTTGAGGGCGGAACTTCATCAGCTTCGCGATCTCCCCGTCGAGAGGGCCGAAGCCCTTCTCAGAGAGACCTTCGTAGATCTGATGGAAGCGTGTGTCGTCGAGGGTGGCGAGGAATTCGATCGTGGAGGCCATGGCAGTCCTAGCTCGTTCGGGGGCGGGGAGCCGCAGATCCTGTGGCATGAGCGCCCGGGAGACAATCCGCGCGACCGATTGTGGCCTCGGGCGGGATCTCTCAGGATGGGAGCCGCCCCGCGACCCCGGGGAATCTAACCATGACCCAGTCCTCCGCCTCCGGCTCCCAAAGCACCGCTCCCGCAGGCGCCCTGGCGGCCCACCGGCCGACCCGGTTCGGTCTGAGCCGCTCCGAGTTGGCCTACGCGGCCCTGTGCACCCTGTTCTGCGTCGTGCTGGTCCTGACCAACATCGTGGGGGTCAAGCTGTTTGCGGTGCCGATCCCGACCTGGCTCGAGGGAATTTTTCGGGCCAATCCGGTGACTCTGACCAGCGGGATCCTGTCCTACCCGATCACCTTCCTTTGCACGGACCTGGTCAGCGAGCTGTGGGGGCGCCGCAAGGCCAACTTCATGGTTGTCCTGGGCTTTTTGATGAGCCTGCTGATGCTCTTGATCGTCGAACTCGCCAAGGTCCTGCCTCCCAGCCCCATGTGGAGCAACCCGATGGGCGAGATCTTGGGGCCGGTGAACATGCAGGAGGTCTTCCAGGTGGCGTTCCACACGCCTGGGATCTTGCTTGGGGCCTCCATGACCGCCTATTTGATCGCCCAGCTCTTCGACGTTCGGCTCTATCACTTCTGGTGGAAGCTCACCAAGGGCCGCCACATGTGGATCCGCAACAACGGCTCCACGGCGGTCAGTCAGCTGGTCGACACGGTCATCGTGAATTCGATTTTCCTGCACTTTGCGTTCAACATGAACGCCGAACAGATCGGGTCGATCATCCTGGCGGTCTACCTATTCAAGCTGGCGCTCGCCGCGATCGATACCCCGCTGATTTACCTCGGCCGGTACCTCCTGCGGCGCTGGCTCGGATTGCCCCAGGACGAATCGCCCGAGGCCGCTCCGCTCGCCTGAGGTTCGCCTACTCGACGGTCAGGATCTTGCCCCGGAAGGTCAGGGTCTGACCCGCCAGCGGGTGATTCAAGTCGACCACGACCGCTTCGTCGTCGATCGACACGATCGGAACTTCGGTTTCTTCCGGTTCGGCACCCTCCTCGGGGTTCTCGGGCTGCATCTCGATCGGCAGCCAGTCGCCGATTGCCATCTCCATGTCCTCGGGCATTTCGTTGCGCGGGATGGCAATCAACAGCTCGGGATCGTGCTCTCCGAATCCGTTTTCGGGGTCGACCTTCACTTCGAAAGTATCCCCGGCGTTGAGGCCCTCAAGGGTTGCCTCGAGTCCAGGCGGCAATTCGCCATGGCCGTGTTCGTAGTTGTAGGGCTCGTTCTCGGTGCCTTCTTCTTCGATGGCGGCGCCTTCCTCGTCGAAGGCGGACAGTTCGAGAGAGACGACGGAGCCGGATTGGATGGGCATGGCTAGCAAAGGGTGGGGGGGCGCGTGAAAGGGGGGTCAGGGCGCCAGGTAGGTATAGCCCGCGAGGCCGTCCTCGTAGTGCTTCTGGAGCATAGCGGACTCCTCGAAGGTCAGTCGATCCGACTCGAGGGCTCGCTCGATGGAGTGTTGGAGTTTGGCGATGAGGTCGTTTTCGAAGTACTCCATGTAGGAAAGAACCTCGCTGACTCGATCGCCGCGCACCAGGTGGTTTAGGACAGGCCGGCCGGAAGGGCCGAGGTCCACATGGACGACGTTGGTATCGCCGAACAGATTGTGCATGTCGCCGAGGATCTCCTGGTAGGCCCCGATCAGGAACATGCCGACCAGGTAGGGCTCGCCCGGCTCGATCGCGTGCAGCTCGAGGGTGGGCTTGACTTCACGCAGGTCGATGAAGCGGTCGATCTTGCCGTCTGAGTCGCAGGTGATGTCGGCCAGGATCGCGCGGCGCGCCGGCCGCTCGCTCAGGCGGTGGATCGGCAGGACTGGGAACAACTGGCCGATCGCCCAGGAGTCGGGCATCGATTGGAAGAGCGAGAAGTTCAAGAAGTACGTGTCGGCCATGTCGCGCTCAAGGTGCGTCAGGTCGTCGGGCACGTAGTCCAGTTTGCGAGTGATGCGCAGGACCTTCTCGCACACTCGCCAAAAAAGTTCGTCGACTCGAGCTCGGTGGGCGAGAGACAACTGACCGACGTTGAATAGGGTTGTAGCTTCCTCACGCATTTGGAGCGCGTCGTGGTAACCCTCGAGATAGTTCTTCGCGGTAAGCCCTTCGCCGACTTCGGCGATATCGTGGATCAGGTCGGGTTCGGCCTCATCGGCTTTTGGCAACGGGCCGGACTCGCGGAAATCGGTCACGCCCAACACGTTGGTTACCAGCACCGCGTGATGCGCAGTCAGCGCACGACCGCTCTCGGTAATGATCGTGGGCTCAGGAATCCCGGCTTCTTCGCAGGCCTGGCCCAGTTGGTAGACGACGTCGTTGGCGTATTCCTGGAGAGAGTAATTCATGGACGACTCGAAATTGGTGTTCGAGCCGTCGTAGTCCACTCCGAGGCCGCCGCCGACGTCATAAAACTCTATGGGTGCGCCCATTTCACGCAGACCAACCAGCGTTCGAGTTCCTTCGCGCATGGCTGCTTTGATCGAGCGAATCGAAGTGATCTGACTGCCGATGTGGTAGTGCAGCAGCTGCAAGCAGTCGAGCAGCTCGGTCGCGCGCAGGCGCTCGACGACCTGCACGATCTGGCGGATGGTGAGTCCGAATTTGGAACGATCGCCGGCGGAGTCTTTCCATCGGCCGGACCCGATTCCGGAGAGCTTGGTCCGAATGCCGATGCGCGGGCGAATGCCGAGCTTCTTGCTAGCCCGCACAATCAACTCGACCTCGGTGTCCTTCTCGATCACGATGACCGGGCGCAGGCCCAGCTTGGACGCGAGCAGCGCGGTCTCCACGTACTCCAGGTCCTTGTATCCGTTGCAGATCACCAGGGAGTTCTCGTCCGAGAGCGTTCCGAGCACGGCCAGGAGTTCCGGCTTGCTGCCGACTTCAAGGCCCAGGCCGAGCTTGCGGCCCTCGTCGAGCATCGCCTCGACCAGGTGGCGTTGTTGATTGACCTTGATCGGGTACACGCCCTGGAAGGGGGCCGTGTAGCCGTACTCTTCGCGCGCTCGATCGAACGCGTTCCAAAGCTGTCGGACGCGCGCGCGCAGGATGCCGTCGAAGCGCAGCAGGATCGGCAACTTCACTCCACGTGCCTGAATCTGGCCAATCAACCCGTGCAGATCGATGCTCGAACCCTCGGGCAGCTCTTCAGACGCCTGACCGTCCGGAAAGGCGGCGAGGTTGCCGTTCGGCAGGACGCGGAAGTACCCGCCGCCCCAGGCTGCGACGTTGTAGAGCTGTTCACTCTCGAGGTGGTTCCAATTCGCCATGGGCGCGGGGTTGGTCGTCGCGGTAGGACTGGGCGCGCCCGGACGATTCTTACGTGCCCTGAGCGAGCCGCGCAGTATAGGAGCGGCCCGCGGCCAGTCGTGCTAGCCGACCCCTCGGATCCGTCTCGCGAAGCCAGCTGGTTCGGTCTTCGCAGGCCAGTCCACCGGCGGTCCAGGTGCCCAAGAGCTGCTTCAGTCGCCCCGCGACGCCCCGGGGACTGAGGCCCGCCTCGCGCTCCAGTCGCTCGGCGTAGAGCAAAAGGAACTCCACAGCCCTCTCGAGGCCGACCGATTCGCCCGAAAAGACCCACGGGTCGGCTAGGGCGGCTCGACCGACCATCACAAATCGGCAGCCGGTCTCGGCCAGCAGGCGCTCCCCGTCCGCGTGACGGTCTACGCCGCCATTGCCGCACACCGGGATCGTGACGGCAGCCACGGCGCGTTCGAGCCGCGTCCAATCGGCGCAGTCTCGGTAGGCCTCGGCCGCGGTCCGGCAGTGGACCGTGAGCAGCTGGGCCCCGCCGGCCTCGGCGGCCCGGGCGACCTCTTCGAGGCGGTGATCGTCGCGCAGCCCAGCCCGGATCTTGGCGGTCACCGGGACCGGGCCGGCTTCCCGCCGGCAGGCCGAGACGAGCCGCTCGATTTCATCGGGAGCCTCGAGCAGCGCGGATCCGGCGCAGCCCCGCAAGGCGCCTTTCGAGGGGCATCCGAAATTCAGATCGATGAGCGGCGCGCCAGCCTCGGCGGCGGCGGCGGCGGTGCGGGCGACCAGCTCCGGGGCGGCCCCCATGATTTGCACGCCCACCGGGGTCGCGTAGCGCCGAGGCCCCAGCCAGGCCTGGACTTCGGCGGCCGTGCGCGGCTGCTGGCTGACCCTGAGGAATTCGGTGAAGGCTCCGCCTAGCTGATCGGGACCGTGAAGCTCGATCACCGTGTCGCGGAAACACGGCTCGGTGACGCCTTCCATCGGCGCGAGCAGCCACGGCGAGGGGAACGGGAGATCTGCTGCCGGCTTCACGAGCCTCGCCCTCGGTCGAGAGGGTCGATTGGAAGACTGAGCGTAAACGTCGAGCCCCGCGTGGAGTTGTTTTCCACGCGCAATTGGCCTCCGTGGACGGCCACCGCGTGCTTTGCGATGGCGAGTCCGAGTCCTGTACCGCCCACTTCCCGCGAACGGGCGGCGTCCACGCGATAGAAGCGCTCGAAGATCCGCGCTTGGTGCTCGAGCGGGATCCCAGGACCGTGGTCCTGGATCGCGATTTCGAGCTGGGCGCTGTTCAGTCGGGCACGGACTTTTACCGAACTGCCCTCGAAGCTGTACTTGATCGCGTTGTCCAGCAGGTTGGTCAACGCTTGGCCGAGCAGGCCCTCGTCGATTTCGACCGGACGAGCGAACGACTCCACCTTCAGCTCCAAGGCAAGGTCTTTCTCGCTCGCGGCGTCCGAAAAGCCGTTGAGCAGGTCGCGCAGGTAGCGTTCGAGGTCGATCGCGCCGACCTCGGGCGCCGTGGCATGTTCAAGGCGCGAAAGCTCGACCAGGTCGTTGATGATGTGGTCGAGTCGGCGAGCGTTGCGCACGATGCGGCCCAGGCCGTCGACCGCATCCTTGGGCAGTTGTTCGGGATCCGAGGCGATCGTCTCGGCGAACCCGAGGATGGAAGCTAGCGGCGAGCGCATCTCGTGGGTCACATTCGCAACGAAGTCCGTGCGCACCCGCTCGAGCTTGCGGAGGTCGGTGACGTTGTGCAAGGCGAGCAGGATCCGCTGGCCCCCGCCAAGATCCGCGACGCGCGTGGCGGTGACGTGCAGCACCTTTTGGCCACTGGCTCCGAACAGCTCGATTTGACGGGGGGGAGGCTCTTCTCCGAGGCGCGCACGCTCCGCCAGATCGAATAGGTCGAGGTTGCGGGCCAGTTCGTCGAGCCGCCGCCCCAAGCTGCCGGCAGGCGACTCGAGCAGGCGGTGGGCCGACTCATTGATTCGTTCGACACGCATTTGCTCATCGAGCAGCAAGATGCCGTTGCTCGTGCCGCGCAGAATCCCCTGAAAATCGTCGCGTTCGCGTCGCAGGTCGCTGAGCAGCGAACTCGAGCGCTCGCGGGCTTCCTCCACGGCCGCCGCAAGTCCGCGGATCGATCCGTCGAGTTGTTCGGACTGCCCGCCGGAGAGTGTCGCAACCACTTCGCGAAGACGATGGACGCGCTTGGCGGCAACAAGGGCGAGGAGAACGCCGGAGGAGAACCCGATCGCCACGCCGAGTCCGAAGTGCAGGCGTCCGGCCAGCAAAGTCAGGAAAATGGACCCGGCCACGGCAAACAGGACCTTCGGGAGAATCGGATCTCGAAGGTAGCTCTCGCTCGAAGGACCGTGCGACGCGCTCATGGAGACTCAGAGTATTCGGGGTCGCGAAGCGATCACTCGCCGCCGTCGCGATACCGGTAGCCAACGCCGCGGACGGTTTGAATGTTCTCGCCCAAGTCCCCGAGCTTGCGTCGCAGGGATGCGATATGGACATCGACCGTGCGATCCAGGGAGGGACCGGCATCGATCTTCTCCAGAATCTCCGCGCGTGCTCGAACTCTTCCTGGCGTCTTGCACAAAAAATACAGAATGCGAAATTCGGTGCGCGTCAGCTCCAGCAGTTCGTCGTTCGCGCGGACTTCGAAACGCAGGGTGTCGACCTCAAGCCGGTCGAGCCGAATGCGGCTCTCTGAACCTTCGGTCGGAGCCGAAGCACGACGCAACAGGTTGCGTACTCGAGCGATGAGGACGCGCGGCGAAAACGGCTTGGTGACGTAGTCGTCGGCTCCCAGTTCGAGGCCGCAAACGATGTCAGCTTCCTCGGCGCGCGCCGAGACGATTAGGATCGGAACCCGGCGGGTTTCTTCGTTGCGACGGAGCTCCTTGCAAATTTCCAAGCCGGAGAGCCCGGGGATCATGAGATCGAGCACAACCAGATCCGGTGGACTGCGCACGAGAGCTTCGAGGCCGGAGCGGCCCTCGGCGTGGGCGGAGACCTGGAAACCCTCGCGCTCGAGGTGCAGGACGATCAGGTCGGAAATATCCGGCTCGTCCTCGACGACGGTGATGGAGTGGCTCATGGTGGATGCGGATCGACGGGTCGCACGAAGCGTGAGGCCCTCGGCTTGCGCTGCGGTTGCCTGGTGGCGATTGTGGCCGATCGGCGACCTGTGTCCACCGAACGCACGCTTCCTTAGGCTCCTATGACCGATCTCACGGCTCCCCGGCCCTCCCCCGGAGGGAACGACCTCGATGCGCCGGTGCGCGCTGCTCGAGAGCGTCTCCGCGGCGTCCTCGAGGCCACCCAGCTGGTCGAAGTGGACGCCGGGAATCCGCTCCTGAGCGTGCGCCTGAAGCTCGAGTGCAACCAGGAGACCGGCGCCTTCAAGGCCCGCGGCGCCTGGAATCAGATCTCCCAGTTGACCCCTTCGCAGCTGGCCCGGGGCGTGGTGACGGCCAGCTCGGGGAATCACGGCAAGGCACTTTCTTGGGCGGCCAGTCGAGCTGGTGCGCGCGCGACGATCTGCATGCCGAGCAACGCGTACCGTTCCAAGATCGAGGCTTGCCGAGAATTCGGAGCCGAGGTCGTGTTGTGTGAAGACCGGGCGGCAGCGGACCGGGCTGCTGCCGAGCGGGCGGAAGCGGGAGCCGTGGAGATTCCGCCCTACGATTCGGAGCGCACGCTTCACGGGCAGGGCACGGTGGCCCTCGAAGTCTTCGAGCAGTGGCCCGAGGCCGAGGTGCTCGTCGTCCCGATCGGCGGCGGCGGCCTTTTGGCCGGTTGTTCGCTGGTGGTCGCGGCCAGGCGGGCGGCTGGAGTGGATACGCAGCTGTTCGGGGTTGAGCCGGAGGGTGCGGCGGCCATGCTGACCAGTTTCGAGGCCGGCCGTGCTCTGCCGCTCGAGCGGGTCGACTCCCAGATCCAAGGCCTGACTCCGCCGCGCGCCGGCGCGATTCCCTTTTCGGTCGCCCAGCCCCACGTAAACCGAGTCTTGGCACTCTCCGATGCCAAGATCCTTGAAGCGCAGCACGCGCTCGTCCACTCGCTCGACCTACCGGTCGAACCGGCCGGCGCGGCTTCTTACGCTTTGGTTCGCGAGGGTCTCCTGACCGAGCTACTCGCGGGCCGGAGCGCCGCCGACCCGCTGCGTGTGGTGTGCGTCGTGACCGGCGGCAATCCAGATCCCGAGCAGTTAGCGGCGGTGAGGGCCGCCAAGCCGTGACGCTTCGCGGCGAGGCCCGGCTGGCGCTGCTGGTGCTAGGCGGCTGGTTGTTGAGCGCTTGCGCCCAAAGTCCCGAGCCGGCCGCGGACCTTCCAGCGGTTTCGGTGGTGTTGTGGCTCGACGGATTCGAGCGCTCGCCTTCCCCCGATTTGACCTCGCTCGCCGCCACGCGCCTAACCGGAGTGGCCCCGGCGGACCATGGCCTGTTCTCGGCCCGGGATCTTGGAGCCCATCGACTGAGCCCGGAGATCGGCACCCACCTCGAGGCTTTTGCGGAGGAGGGGGGTCATCCGGTGGTGGCGCTTTCGTCACCCCGGCTCGCGCATGAATTGACGGGCCTGTGGCGTGGTGTTGATCCACCGGATCGGCTCGAGCCCAGCTGGCGCGCATCGAGCGTGGCCCGGAGTCCGCGCGAGACCATCGATGCGGCCATCGCGCGGCTCACTGAACTCGGCAGCGGGGAGGATGCGCGACCGATCCTGCTGCTGATCCAGATCGAGTGTCCGCCCCTGCGCCGAATCGAGCTCTTGCCGGCGGCTCAGGCTTTCCTCGAGGCAGAGTTGGAGCGGCTGGAGGCGAACGCTTCGGAGTCGCTGGCCGGGCAGGTTCGGGAGGCCCGGAAGCTCGCGGCCGAACAGGGGCTCGGGGCTTTTCATGAGACCTACGCCCGCCGCCGGGGCAGCTCCCTGCTGGCCGCCCTGGAGCAAGCGCACACGGAGTCCTGGCGGGCGGAAGTCCTGGAGCGGCTGCGGTCGGCCGGGCTTTCTCCGACAAGGAATGAGAGGCGGCACCCGCTGGACCGCCGGCGCGGCCCGGGTCACCGGCTGCACGTGCCTCCGCTCCCCGAGCCCCGGGTCCTTGTGCTCGAAAGCGACGAATCGATTTTCTCGCTCCCCGGCGAGCTTCCGGCGACCCGCTTGCGGCTCGAGTTGCCCGCCTCGGAGCAGCCGTCGCTTCGACTGATCGCGAGCCTGGCCCGGGCCGCCGAAATTCGGCTGCGGCTCGTTCCGGCGGTGGGGGCCTCCTTTGAAGGAGCCTCGCCGAGTCCCGAACCAACTCCGCAGGAGCTGGGGTTTAGCTTGAGCCCGCTTGGGCCTCCGCTCGAGCCCGTGCCGACCGATCCTGAAGTCCGCGAGTTCCTGCTCTCCTTACCGAGCGTTCCCTAGGGCAACCCGTATCCTTCGGTGGCATGAAGCGCATCGTACTGTGCCGCCCGAGCGGTCCCCGCAATGTTGGCACCGTGGTTCGCGCTTTGGCCAACTTCGGCCCCGCGGAGCTCGCGATCGTTGCGCCCCAGCGCAAGGCGCTGCTGATTCACCCCGAATTTGAACAGATGTCCCACGGCGTCGAGGACATCGTCGATCGTTGCCGCGTCTTCGAAACGCTGCCTGAAGCCCTGGCCGATTGCACGGACTCGATCGGCTTTACCGCACGAACGCGGCATCATCGCGTGATTCCGGAGTGGTCGACCGAGCGCGAGGCGATCTCGGAACGCGCGGCCCGCGAGGAAGAACGCGTAGCGCTTGTCTTTGGTAGCGAGGTGAATGGGCTGTCGAACGCCGAGACGGACTTGTGTCGCGGCTTGGTGCACATCGAGACGAGCTCCGAACACGGTTCCCTCAACTTGGGCGTTGCCGTGGCGCTCGTGTTGCATGGTGTGTTCCGTCCGCAGGGGCGTCCGCGCGTGGACACCGCGAGCGAGCCGCTGGAGGGCCGAGACCTCGAGTACTTGATCGCCAACGTGCGTCACGTGCTGGTCGAGGCGGCCTGGTCCGAGAACGCCAAGCGCGACATCACGACCAGTGTCGAGCGGATTCTGCGGCGCGCCGGCGCCGAGGCCCGCGATGCGCGCGCGTGGCATATGGCGATGCGGGCTCTCGGTTCCGAGAAAAAGCCCAAGGACTTCGGGTTGTAGGTCCCAGCACCTGCGAGTCCGGCCGAGCGTTCCTACGGTGCCAGAGCAAAACGCCACGCTCTAGCACCGTAGGAACGCTCGGGCCGGAATGCCCTGGGTGTCCCAAGCGTCCCAGGACACCGGAACCACTCAAGTGACTCGGGGCGTGCGGCCGAAGTGGGGGGGATGCAGGCTTGGCTTCGAATTGACCCGACCGCCCGCGAGCCGCTTTTTGAGCAGCTCGTATTCCGTATTCAGGAAGCCGTGGCGCGCGGGGACCTCGCGCCGCAGGAACGCGTGCCTTCGGTGCGCGAGCTGGCGGCTTCCCTGGCCATCAACCCCAATACGGTGGGGCGGGCGATCTCCGAACTGGTAATGCGCGGCGTGCTCGTGCGTCGCCAGGGAACCGGTTGTTTCGTGGCCGCGGATGTGGAGGTGCGCGCGACCGATGCCGATTGCCGCGCGCTTCGCGAACGCCTGCACCGGATCTGCGTCGAGGCCTGCGTCCGGGGTCTTGAGTCCGAAGTTCTCAGCGAATGGCTCGAGCAAGAGCTCGACGAGTTGTTCCGTGGGCGTAGGAGCGCCTGATCATGTCAACACAAGAATATTTGGGAAGGCTCGAGGGCGTTTGGCGCGCGTTCGGCGGAAATCCGATCCTGCGCGGATTCGATTTTGACCTGCTGCCGGGCGAGGTGCACGCCTTGGTCGGTCGCAACGGAGCTGGCAAGTCCACCGCGATTTCCATTCTGCTTGGCTTGCGCGCGGCGCACGGTGGCCAGGCCGAAGTCTTCGGCGTGCCTAGCGAACAACTGCGCGGCAAGCAGCTCGACGATCTGGCCTACGTCTCGGGCGGCGCAAAGCTGTACTCGAGCGCCAAGCTCTCCGAATTGATCGCTTTCGAACGGCGTACGCGGCGGCGCTTCGACCGCGCCCTTTGCGTGCGCATCCTGGATGCGCTCGAGCTGTCTCCCAAGGCACGGTTCGGGAAGCTCTCCACGGGCCAACGACAGCAGGTGGCCTTGGCCCTGGCCATCGCGGCGCGGCCGAAGCTCTTGGTGCTCGATGAACCGGCCCTGGGCCTCGACGTCGGCGTCCGGCGCGACTTCCTGACGGCCCTGGCCGAGGTGGTTGCGGGCGGGGATTCCGGAGCCTTGCTTTCCACGCACCTGTTGGGCGAAGCCGAGCGCATCGCCGATCGCTGCACGGTGATTCACGAGGGCGTGGCGCGCCTGCGGGGTGAACGATTCCAAGATCTCGAGCGCGAGGTCCGGTTGGTGGCCGTGCGGGCTGCGCAAGGAGCAAATCCCGGGCAGCTCGAGGCACTGGACGGCCTGCTCGCGAAACGTGGCGCGGGTGAGGACACCGAGCTTTTGATCCGAGGCTACGACTCAGCTTCTGCGGCCGAATTGGTTGCCGCAGGATTCACGACCCTCGGCGAACCGCTGCGCCCAACCCTCGAAGATCTGTTCCTCTGCTTGACCGGGGAGACCCGCGCGAGCGCATTCCGAATGGAACCTAGCGTAGCTGAGGTGGCCGCTTGAAGACTTCCCTATTCAAAGAGCTGCGCGAGCTGGTTTTGCCGTTCGTCGCGCTGTTGCTTGTCGCGTACTTCGCGGTGGAGGCTGTCTTTGAAGACGGCCGCGCGCTGATCTCGCCGACGGTCACCCCGAATCATCCCCAGGCGCGCACGGCGCTGTTCGCGGTCCTCGCCTTGGCCTTCTGGCAATTCGCCGGCGAACGCCTGCGCGGTACCCACGCTTACTTGGTGTTGCGCGGCGTGAGCCGCGGGCACCTGTTCGCGGCCAAGGCCGGCGCCGGTCTGTTCGCGGTGATCGGAGCGTTCGGGCTCGCCTTCGCCTTTCACCTGGTCGTCCTGCAGGAAAGTCCCTACGCACCGCTGTTCGAATCCGCCGGCGTTCGCGAGGTCTTCGCGTTGCTGTGCGTCGTCTTGCCGGTGTACGCGATCGGCGTGCTCTTGGCGGTAAGTTGGGACAGCGGTTCGTGGCAGCTGACGGGGCGACTGGCGCTCGCAGCCTTTGCCAGCGCGGGCCTCGTGCTTGGGACGCCGCAACTGCTCGGCGACCGACTGGGCGACCCACGGCTGATCTTGCAGGTGTCGATCTTCGCCTTCGTTTTGGTGTCGGCTCTGTGGCTTGCGATCGGCCGGTTCCGCTCGCTGGCCGACGGGGATTGCTCCGAGTCCTCGGGACGCGTTCGTTTGCGAGCCGCGTTGCTCGCGGTCTTGGTTCTCGGCCAGTTGCAGCCCTTGGTGCGTCGCTGGCAGGGAGTCCTAGCTTCCCATTCCATGCCGATCGTCCTGACCGATGGGGAGGGCCGGTTCGCCAAACTCGTCGTTGGCCGAGAAGTCGGAGGGTTCGCTGTCGTCGACTCCAGTGGCGAAACCCTGGACCTGTTGGATGGGCCGCCTCGTCCCTTGGCCAAAAAGCTCCCGGGTCAGGTCTGGCACTCGGTCCATCGGCAAGCCTGGCGGTGGTTCGAAGACATGGACCCGCTCACCGATCAAATCGCCCAGCGCGCTAGTCATAGTGCCTATTCGTCGCGCAGCCAACTGGTGCTCCATCGAACCACCATCCCTGTTGGCGAATCGGCGATGAAGCGGGAGGTTGTGTTCACCCTGCCGTCGGGGACGGTCTTCGCGAGGCTTCGTCCGAACTCGGCCGGCGGGAGGGAATTCGATCGGGCGCCGCGGGTCGATCTGGATCCGGAGCGAGCCGCGCGCTTCGAGCTGGAAGGGCCGTCCTTCTCCTCAAGCGTTCTGCTGCGGCAACGGCCCTCGGCAGACGCTGGTGATTTGCCCGTGTTCGAAGACCCAAAGACCGAGACGGTCGCCTGGCTCGAGGAGACAGGGCAAGGACTTCGATTCGTGGAGGGGTCCCCCTCCGACTTGGCGCCCCTGGAGGCTTCGCATCCCATCGCATATCCCGTGGTCTTGATTCGCCGGGGCGAGCAAGCGGTCTTTGCGGAGTCCGGCGTGCGCGTGGACGGATGGGAACCGCCCCGCACAAGGGACGGGAAGGAGTTCTTACGAGAGGCCAACTACGCCCTCGTGACGGCTTTGCAGCCGAGCCTCTGGACGCTCGTCGCATCCCTCCAGCCAACCGGACTCCCGCCGATTGAAGAGCCGGGCGTTCGGATTGGAGAGCCAAGCCGGCCCGATCCGCGCGCCGCCTACCTGGATCCGGGGCTGACCGGTCTCCGTCGCCCTCTCACGACGCTCTTCTCGTTCGTGCTGGCCGCATTCATGACCTTCTCGGTGGTTCGCCAGGAGCGGGGGGCCGGCCGCTGGTTCTGGGTTCTGCTGACGGTCACGGCCGGGCTCGTCGGCTGGCTAGCCTGGTGGATCGCTCGGGCGCCGGCCCGGCGCGAGGCGGCGGCCCGGCGGGCGATGGAGGAGGCCCTCCGCGGACCCACTCAGGAGCTAGCTCCACACAGCCCCGCAGAGCAGGCCGCCTGAGAGGCGAAATTCCGTGAAAGTGGGGGGGCTGGACCCCCAATAAAGAGCCGCCTCGCGCGTAGAACAGGGTGTCGTCCGGCACCCCGCCGGCTTCCCCCCATGCACCTACCTGAACTCTTCGCCTTTGCCCTTCAAATCGGCCTCGCTGGGCTGACGGCCCTAATCGCACACTCCAAGGGCCGCAGCGCGGTGGGCTGGTTCATCTTCGGCTTCTTCTTCAATGTCCTCGCGCTCGTCATCTCGCTATTCGTCAGCGACCTGCGCGAAATCGATCGCAAAATCCGGCGCCGGGACGATCGGGTAGACCGGATGCGTGAAGAAGTCCGCCAGGAGCGGCTGAAGCACGAGACTTTCCGCACCGAGGCCGCCGCTCGCTTGGATGCCCACGACCGTCAGGCGGGCATCGATACGCGTCCCGAAGGAGCGCTTGCAGCGGGGCTGGAGCCCCCGGTCCTTCCGGGCATCGAGGGGCCTGCCTGGTACTTCGAATTTGAGGGCCAGGCCCACGGCCCCGAACCCCAGTCGGCCCTCCGCCTGCGACTGGCGCGGGCCGAGCTCCCCAGCGACACCCTGGTGTGGCGCGGCGGTCTTGAAGACTGGGTTCCGGCCGGTGCGGTCAAGGAGCTGATGGTTTGAGCCGATCGCCGAATTCTTCGGCGACGCTCCAGCTCGCTGGCCTTCTTGAGGGTCGAATTCCGCCTACACCGGACTTCCCCGAACGACTCGAGCGCTTCGAACAGGAAGCTCAAGCCGCAGGACTGCACCTGAAGTTGGAACTCGACGGCGGGCGCTTCGGATTGCTCGGAGACAACGTGGCGCGGGCCTGGCCCGATTTGGCGCCCGAGCCCGAACAGGATCTGGCCGAGCGAATTGAGGACCTGCTGTTCGCCTTTCCGGACCGCTCGAACCTGTACTCGACCCTGCGCTCGACCACGACGCGCGGGATCTCGCGAACTCGAACGTTGTTCGCGATGCGCCCGGATGGACGCATCGAACGGGTCGAAGAGCGCGACGTATTGGACCAACCGGTGGCCCTCAAGACGGCACCCTCCAGGCTGCGCGCAGCGGCGCCCCTGGCTTTGACGGTTCTCGGGCTCGGCGGGGCCTTCGCATTTGACGTGCTCGGCGTCCGGTCCCAGGTGCGTGCGATTTACTCCCCGTTCGAGCCTTGGATGATCCATGCGATCGACCTCGAGGATTTTGGCGGCACGATCGAGCTGGGCGGCTTCCAGGTCCAAGGCACACCGGCGCAGGCCACGATGTCCCTGCGGCGCGGTCCGGAGTTTCCAGCCGGGAGTCGAGCGGAATTACTTTCCGAGCCGGAGGCGTTCAGCACCTTGGAGGAGCGGCTGGCGATCGAAGCCTTGGTGCGGGGTCGCGCGCGGCTGGTCGGAATTCGTCCCGACGGATCGCTCACCGAAGAGATTTCCCTGTCGATCGATGGACTGTTCGAGAATGGTCTGACCGAGCTGGTGCTTCCCCGCGAGCGGCTGCGGGGCGCGGCACGGCTGCGCCTTACCTGGTAGGGCGGGTGAACCCGCGCTTGCGCGGATAGCTTTGAATTTCGGTTGAGTCCCGCGGCCCTACCGAGCCGAAGGACGGTATGTGAGCGACCTGAGCCCCAAGCCCGAAGCCTCCCGGCGCAAGCGCGCCGAGGCTTCCATAGCTGATCTATTCGGAGCCGATCAAGATCGAATCTTGGAGGGCCGGTCGATCCTGATCGTCGACGACAGCGAGGATGGCCGGCGGTTGCTTGGGCGATTGCTGGCCCGAGAGGGCGCGACGGTCGAAACCCTATCGGGGGGCTTCTCCACGCTCAAGCGATTCGAGCAGGAGGACGCGCGCTTCGACCTGATTCTGATGGACGTGGAGATGCCCGATCTGGACGGCCGCGAGACCGTGACGCAGCTTCGGGACGTCGGCGTTACAACGCCGATCGTCGCCCTGACGGCGCATCAGGATCAGAGTCAGCTCGATCGCTGTCGCTCGGCCGGGTTCGACGACGTCACTTCGAAGCCAATCGAAGTCGATTCGTTCGTGGCAAGCTGCCGGCGCTGGATCGCGCGCGGCTGACTTCCGGTCTTCAGCCGAATTCGCTCGATTCGCCGGCGAGCCCGTCGGCCACCGCGGCCGGAGAATCCTCACCGCGCGGTGGAAACAGCGGGGTCATTCGTTCGCGCAGAGACGCGGGCAGCCGATCGCTCAGGATCCGCAGGATTTCTCGGCGCGAGTAGCGCGCGGAGAAGTGAACCAATCCGATGGCTTGATTCTCGAAGCGATCCGCGCGCTCGAGAATCTCGTCCAAGTGGACGTGCCCGGTGGTGCGCGCCCGCTGAACGTCCACGCGGTCGTCCAGGAACGTGCACTCGAGCACCAGTCTCGGCACCTGATACAGCTCCGGTTGCTGATCCAAGACCTCGATGCGCGAGTCCCCGGTGACAGCCAGCTCGGGAATTTCGGTGCGTTCGGATAGGTCGACGCCCTCGGAGGTGGCGAGTCGTTGGAGCTCTTTTTGGGGCAGGCCGCGGTAGGCCTCGCGGAGCCGCTTCTTCACGGAAAAGAAGGTGTAGCCCTGGCTGACGACCGGGTGGATGGTCCGGAACGGCATCGCGAACAGATCGGGGCGCAGGGGAATTCGGTCGCCCGGGCGAGCGGGGATCAAGCGGTGGGGAAGTTCGCTTGAGTCGAGTTCCCGCCAGGCGGCGAACAGGCGCTCGAGGGGAGCTTCGATGTCGGCAGGGATGACGTAGGTCGGAGGGGCCATCCCGAGCAGGGAGCGAGTGGCGCAGTGGTGGGCAACCCCTCCTAGGTGATCCAAGTGGGCGTGGGTGATCAGGATCGTCGCCCGCGGCAGCAGTCGGGCCGGCGAGCGGCCGAGATCGACGGCGCAGCGCCATTCGGGCAGGTCGATCGAGGTTTCGAGCCCTCCGATCGAGCTGGCGATCAGGGGGAGGCCGTGGAGGGTGCTTGCGGGAGAGTTGGACACGTGGCTCGCGGGTGCTTCGAGTGAGGGCTCGGCGTCTTCTGGGGACGAGTTTCCCATGGGACACGTAGACTCCCCGGCTCTTTCGGCCGATATCGATCCTATGACCGTTCGCCTCAACCGTATCTACACCCGCTCCGGGGACGACGGGTCCACCGGACTCGGCGATGGCAGCCGCTTGCCCAAGCACCATCTCCGCGTATCCGCCTACGGGACCCTCGACGAGACCTCCTCGGTCCTTGGCTTGGCGCTGGCGATGGCTCCGGACCACCCGTTTGCGCCGCTCATTCTCGAGCTCCAAAACGACCTTTTCGACGTCGGATCCGACTTGTGCGTGCCCGGAGAAGCCGGCGCTGCCCTGCGTGTGCCGGCCAATTACACCCAGCGGCTAGAGGGTCACATCGATCGGCTCAATGCCGATTTGCAGCCGCTGGAGTCGTTCGTTCTGCCGGGTGGAACCCACATGTCCGCTTGGCTGCACCTGGGCCGGACGGTTTGCCGGCGTGCCGAGCGCTTGGTCAATGAACTCACCGGACTCCCCGAAGAATCCGAGCGGGTGAATCCGGAGGTGCTGCGTTACCTCAATCGCCTCTCGGACCTGCTGTTCGTGATGGCGCGTTCGGCCAACGACGGTGGGAAGGGCGACGTGCTCTGGCAGCCGGGCAAGAACGCGAAGTAACCCCGAACGGCTTCGGTTGAGCTTGGGGTGAGGGCGGCCAGAGGCCGCCCGGTGTGCGGGATGTGTTCGAAATCCCCGAATTGGCCGATCGGAGGGGAACTTTTTTCCGCTTCGGTGGTCAGCACGCCGGCTCCCGGTCCTCCCTCGGCCGGCGAGGCTGCGCCTCGAACGCATCTAGGGTCCAACCGGGCCCTGCGCCGGGCGTTGGTGGCGACTCGCAGCGCCGCCTTTTGTTGGGGAGCTCGATGGGTCGCCTATCCCTGTGTCGGCGACGGGTGAGTTCCTCGGTCGAACCGACACTTGCCATGGGGTTCTCGCCTTTTCGCCCGCTTTCTTTCCTTGTCCTGCTCGCTGCTAGCGACCTTTGCGCAGTTCACGCGTCAAGCCTGACTCTGCCAGGTCTTCGCCAATCGGAGGCCCTTGAGTCTTCTGCCGAGTCAAGCGAACTGTTCCGTCCGGCCGGCCCTGACCTTCAGCCGTCGAGTCCGATTCTCACGGGTCCCGGGTTTCACGCGCCTCCCCTGAATGCGCTTGGGGCCATCGATTTGGGTGGAAGTTCGCGGCGCCTCGATGTGAAAGGAGGCTACGCCTACTTGGCCCAGGAATTTTTTGGGTTCACGATCGTCGACGTCTCGGACGCAACCCAGCCGCTGTTCGTAAGCGAAACCGCGATTGTCGGGTCCACAGGTGTCTACGACTTGGATGAGCACGGGGGCTTTTTGTATGTCGCAGCTAACGAGGCTGGAATGCTGGTGTACGACGTGCAGGATCCGCTCGCCCCGGTCCTGCTGCATCAGGTACCGAGCTTTCGGTTCGGTGGCAGCGTGCTCGGTGTCTTCGCGGAAGATACACGTCTGTTTGTGACGGCCGGCGAAGGTGGCGTGTCCGTGTGGGATATCTCCGATCCGTTTCGGTTCGATGACACCCAGTACTGCGCGCAGGGCAAGCCGACGTATTGCGGGGACGGAGAGTGCGTGGGGGCTTCGCTGCTCGGTTGCCATCAGGACTTCCCGTTTGTCGACTACTACCGAGACGGAGTCCTGAGCGGCGACCTGCTCGTGACCGCCACGGCCGCGGGCGGCGTGGTCGTGCTGGACGTGAGCGACCCGTCTGCGATCGTCCAGCTGGGATCAACTCCCCAGCTGCCCGGACAGGTCCTGGACGTCGCCGTCGGCGGTTCGCTGGCGCTTGGCGCATCGATCCAATACGGCGCGAGCGGCCCGGCCTTGCCGCTGGGGTTTGAGGGCGGCTTGCTACCGCTCGTCTTCGATTGGGCGACCGGTGGGTTCGAAGGAGCCGAGGGCATCGAGATCGGCCAAAGCCGCGAGGGCCGGACTTTGGTCTACGTGGCCTCGGGCGAGGGTCTGGACGTGCTCGATGCGACCGATCCGGGGCAGCCGGTCCTGCTGGAAACCCTCGAGAAGGGATGGGCGGTTCGCGACGCTCTGGTGGTGGACGGGCGCCTGTACCTGGCTGCGGGGACCCGCGGGCTCGCGATTTACGAGCCCGGCCTATGAGCCAAGGCCAGGGCCCGCCGCGGGTTGCCCTGCTGGGGAGAACCCCCTTCGCAGGGCCTTTCTCCGGTTGGATGGCCCGTTCGGATCGAAATCGAGGGCCCGTTCGGATCCAAAAGCGGGCCGGGGGGGTCGAAAGGCTGGGCGCCGGTGGGGAACCGCCAGGGCCCCGGAGGCGTCCTAACCGGGAGTCCTGCGCCCGCAATTTGACCGGGCGGGCATAATTCTCGGCTCGGGCTGCCCTCCCCCCCACGGCAGCCGCTCCGGAAGGTTCTCCCCGTGCATCCCGTGACCCGGCCCCTTGTGATCCGCTCGTTCGCTCTTCCCCTGCTGTTTTGCTTCGGTTCCCTTTCCGCCTGTGGGGGCGGGACATCCGCGACGGAGCAGGACGACGGCTTCCTCTTACCGCCCGCCGAGGACGCGCTCGACCTCCAGCTGCCCGGCGGAGCGATGCAGTCCGCCAGCGAGGTGGAGTTTGAGCTGAGCTGGGCCGGCTTGGAGGCGGACCCGGACACCCTGGTGGTCGAGCTGAACGGGTCCCCCCAGCCGGGACCGTTTGACTTCTCTGCCGAGTCGGTTCGCGGCGTGGTCTCGGTCGACGCGCCCGGAGACTACGCCCTGTTCACACGGATCGACGTGCGGACGCCGGGGCAGTTGGACTACACCGAACTCGAGGCCTCCGCCGAGTTCGAAGTGGTGGTGATGGCTCCCAGCCTCCCCGAATTTGCCTTCGAGCTGTACAGCTCGTTCGCCGGAGACGGTCCGTTCCACGATCTTGGCAAAGCTTTTGCCCGCATCGAAGACCTCGACGCGGACGGTGTCGACGACTTGGTTCTGGCTTCTCCAGGAGCCAGTCCCACGGGGCCCAAGTCTGGACTGGTTGAGCTGCGCTCGGGCGCGACGGGCGAGGTGATTCGTTCGTTCTCGGGCAACGATCAGTCGGGATTCGGTTCGATTCTCCTTGTGTTCCCCGACCGGGACGGTGACGGGCTTGATGATTTGCTGATCGGATCACCCTCGGACTCGATCCTGTTCGAGGAGGGCGGTGGCGTTGCGGTGTACTCCTCGGCGACGGGCGCGGAGCTGTTCGGATACTTCGGCGAGGGGGATCGCGAACGTATGGGAGCCTCGCTCGCTTTGATCGGAGACGTGAACGGAGACGGAACGGCCGATTTTGCCGCGGGCGGTCCCCGCGCCGAAACCACCGTGGGCGGCAACAGTGGAACCGTGCGGGCTTTCTCCGGTGTGGATGGCAGTGTTCTTTGGCGCCTGGATGGCGACGAACCTGGGATTCAGTTCGGAATTTCGCTGAGCTGCTTGGACGATTTGGACGGCGACGGCGCAGCCGACTTGGCGGTCGGTGCGTGGGGCGACTCAGAAGTCGGTCCAAGCGCGGGCGCCGTTTACTTCGTCTCGGGGGCTGATGGCTCCCAGATTCGCAAGGTTCTCGGAGACTTCGAAGATGACCACCTGGGCTTGTCGCTCTTGACGGTCGAAGATCAAGACGGCGACGGAATTCGCGACGTGTTGATGGGTGCGCCCGAGGCGTTCAGTGTGGACGGCATCGAAACCGGGACGATTCGACTGGTCTCCAGCGCGACCGGCGCGCAACTGGCGGTCTACGCTGGCAGCGAGACCGAAGAGCGTTTGGGCCAAGCGCTCGGCATGTTGTCCGACGTCAACGGGGACGGCATCCGTGAGTGGGGACTCGCCGCGCCGTTCTTTGGCAATGGAGTGGGGCGGGTCTACGTGCACGACGGCGTGAGCGGCGAGCGCATAGGCGTGCTGACCGGTCCGCCGACCCTCGGGTTGTTCGGTTTTGCCATCGGTGCGTTCACCGACTTGGATGGCAATGGCTTCGACGAATTCATGATCGGTTCCGTCTTCGAGGCCAACGGACTGCAGCCGGCTGGCGCCATGCGGATCTTTAGTCCGAACCCGGTCGCGTTGCTTACGGCAGGCGAACCGACGACGGAGCTGCTTGAGGCCGGTCAGCTGTACTTGGACGATGGCGGATTCCTGCGCGGCCTGGTGAATCCTGCCTGGGCCGGCAGCAGTTACGAGCTGCGCTTGGTGACCGGTGACCAACTTGAAGTGCTTGGCTCCGGAGAGATCCCCCCCGGGGGCAGCTTGTCCTGGCCGCTTCCGCCAGGCTTCGAATCCGCCTCAGAGCTGCTGGACAGCCTGGAGGTTGGGGCGGTGTTTCAGCTTGAGATCCAGGGGGCGATGACCCTGCGTTCGAACGCGCTCACACGCGATTCGCGCTAGTCGCGTCCGGATTCTGGGCGAACTGCAGGAGGACTCCCGACGGGTCCCATACGAAGGTCACCAGAGCACCGCTGTCCTGGAAGGCTGGTTCCTGGACGCGAGCGCCGCCGAACTGGCCCGCTTCGATCACGGATTCAGCGTGACGAAACCAGGCTGTGGCGTCCTCGACCGCGATGTGAAGCATCGAGTTCTCGCACCAATCCTTGGCGTAGAAACGCTGGAGGTAGAAGCGCTGGTCAGCAAGCTCAAGCTCGGCCAGCCCGGCGGACTCGAAGTTCAGGCGCCAGCCGAGGGCGACGTAGAAGTCACGGGAGATCTCGAACTCGCGGGAGCCGACGAAAGTTCTCACGTCGAGCGCGGTGGGCGGCGAATCGTCGGTCATGGGCCGGATAGGGACGGGTGCCCCGGGGGAGCGGAAGGGGGAGGCCTCGGGGGCAGGCGCCCGAGTAGACTTTCCCGCCGGCATGCTAGAGCTTCGAAGCGAGACCCCGATCCGCTGGGCCGAACGGGTCTCGGAAGAGCCCCTGGCGCTGTTGATCGACCATGCCCATTGCGAACTGGGAGCCGCGGCGTCGGCCCAGGCTCTGCTGCGGCGTCAAGCGGGACGCGGGCATCCGGGAGGGGGTGAACTGAGCGACCGGCTGGCCGCGCTTGCGGTTGAGGAGCTGGTGCACTTCCGGCAGGTGCTCGGGATCATCGAGGCTTGGCCGGGGAGCTTCGACGAGGTGCCCCCCAGTCCCTACGTGGCCGGTCTGATCCACGGTGCGAGTCAGCGGTCCCGGGGGATGCCGTTCCTGGATCGGCTGCTGATCGCGGGCCTGATCGAGCTCCGCAGCCTCGAGCGCTTCGAGCTGCTTGCTGAGCACGCGACCGAAGCTCGGCTCCGCGAGCTCTACGCGGAGCTCGCGCCCAGCGAGCGCGGTCACGCTCACCTGTTCGACCGGCTCGCCCGCGAGTACTTCGCGAAGGACGTCGTCGATCGCCGGGCCGAGGAGCTCGCCGGCGTCGAGGCGGAGTTGCTGGCCGGACTGCCGGTCGAGCCGCGCATGCACTCGGGCCCGGGGACCTGATTCGCCGTGCTCTTTCACTCGCGCCTGTTTCTGTTCGGCTTCCTGCCGATTGTCGTTCTCGGGTACTTCCTCATCACTGGGATTACGCGTGCGGTGGATCCGGACCGCAAACGACTTGGCGAGACCCCGCGCAACCTGTGGCTGCTGCTCGCGAGCCTAGCGTTCTACACGTTCGGCGAAGGACGCTTCGTTTTGTGGCTGCTCGTGTCGGTCATCGCGAACTTCCTACTTGGGCTATTGCTTTCGCAGGCCAAGGCGCGCGCGCAGGCCCGCGGCATCCAATCAGGTGGCGGGCGCGGCGTCTTGGTCCTCGGCATCGTCCTGAATCTCGCGCTGCTTGGATGGTTCAAGTACGCCGGCTTCTTCCTGGGAGGCTTCTTCGAGGACTGGGTGCGCATTGCGCTGCCCATCGGCATCAGCTTCTACACCTTCCAAGCGCTCTCGTATCTGATCGATCTGTATCGCGGAGAAGCTGAGGTTCAGCGTCGCCCGCTCGATTTCGCGCTCTACATTTCGCTGTTTCCGCAACTGATCGCGGGCCCGATTGTTCGTTACCGGGATTTCGCGAGCCAACTCGCAGCGCGTACCTGCAGCTTGGATCTGGCTGGTAGCGGTGTGCGGCGCTTCGTGATCGGGCTGGGAAAGAAGCTGATTGTGGCCGACAGCGCGGCAAGAATCGCAGACGGAATTTTCGGACTGCCCTCCGAGGAACTCTCGCTGTCCTTGGCCTGGGCCGGCACCGTGATGTACTCGATTCAGCTGTACTTCGATTTTTCGGGGTACTCCGATATGGCCATTGGCTTGGGGCGAGTGTTCGGCTTCCGGATTCTTGAGAACTTCCGCTGGCCCTACGTAGCTCAGTCGATCACCGAGTTCTGGCGACGCTGGCACATTTCCTTGTCCACGTGGTTTCGCGACTACCTGTACGTGCCGATGGGGGGCAACCGCACGGGCGCGGTGCGGATGTACCTAAACCTGTGGACGGTGTTCCTCCTGTGCGGCTTGTGGCACGGGGCGGACTGGCACTACGTGATCTTTGGCGCCTTCCACGGCACCTTCCTGGTGATCGAGCGGCTGGGGCTTGGGACGCTTCTCGCGCGTGCTTTTCGGCCACTGCGGCACCTCTATGTTCACCTGGTCCTGCTGTTCAGCTGGGTGCTATTTCGCTGGGAGGCGATGCCCGATGTGCTGTCCCACTGGCGCGCCTTGATCGGCCTCACCACGCCGGTCGACGCCCTCTACCGGGAGGGCCAGTGGATCGATCAACGATTCTGGATCGTTCTGGCGGTTGGCCTCGTGGGCGCGCTGCCCTGGCAGCCGGCCTTCGCGCGCTGGCGGACGAAACTGGGGGAACAGGGCTCGGCTCTCGCCCCGGCTCTCGACGTCCTGCGCGGCGCCTCGTTCGGCGCCCTGTGGATTCTCTGCCTGGGCTATGCCGCGGCCCAGACCCAAAGCCCGTTCATCTACTTCCGCTTCTAATCCGTCGTGCCCGTACGAGACCTCGTCGAAGATTTGGGAGCCCCCGCTCCCGCCTGGCTGAGCGCCCTGTGCCTGGCGGCCGTGGCGGTTGGGTCGGCGGCGCCGGTCTCGCGCTGGATCGCGACGGGTCAGCAAGACACGAGCGTTCAGAATGAGCTGCGCGCGCCGGCCGAGTGGCCCGCTCGACCCAGCGGGCTGGCCGACCTCGACACCTTCCCGGACGCCTTCGCCGAGGCCTTTGACGACCGCTTTCCCTACCGCCGCGAGTTGCTGCGGTTGCACAACCTGTTCGCATGGGAGGTCCTTGGTGCGATCGCCGACCCGGCTATGCAGCGGGGCAAGCAAGGCTGGTTGTACCTCGCGGGACCAGAAGCCATGGGGCACTACCGGGCTTGCGATCCGTTCCTACCGGAGGAGCTGAACCTGTGGGTCGAGACCTACGACGGGTGGCGCGATTGGTTGGCCGCCCGCGACATCGAGTACGTGTTGATGTTTACGCCCGACAAGCAGGGCATCTATCCGGAGTACCTGCCAGATTGGGTGGTGCCGTGTTCGAATCGGACGCGGACCGACGAGTTCTTCGATGCCCTGCGCGAGCGATCGGAGATCGAGGTGCTCGACCTTCGACCGGCGATTGCCGAGGCGAAAGCAGAAGGCCTCACCTTCTTTCAGCACGGCACCCACTGGAACATGCGCGGAAGCTGGCCGGCCTACGTCGCGATGGCGGAGCAATTGGCCGCCAAGCTACCGGGGCAGCGCGTGCTGCCCCGCGCGGCGTTCGATGTGGTCGACGGAACCACTTTGGACGATTCTTGGTACGGCGACTCGTGGTTCGAACGATTGCACTTGGCCGATGTGATTCGACAGGAGGCGATTCAGTTCAGCTACTTGCACCAGCCGACCTGGTTCATTGCCGAAACCTGGGAGGCACGCTCGGGTCTGACCGATGGTCGCTCTGGCAACGCCATGAAGGAATTGCCGAAAGCCGTCTACGTGCGAGATTCGACAGCCGAATGGCTATGGCCGTTCTTCGTGCACCACTTCTCGGAGCTGGTACTCGAAGGCGACAACCGATTCCCGGCGGAGCTGGTTGAGGTGGAACGGCCCGCGGTCGTTCTGCATACGCGCATTGAGCGGATCCTGAGCGGACCGATTGAACTGCCCCACTACGGCAAGGAAGAGGTGCGGGTAGCCCGCGCTTGGAACGCAGCCGGAGACGAACAGGTGCTGCTGCCTGGGGCGGTCCAGCTAGGCCCAGGGGAGCAGCTTGAGCTGGTCCTGCCCGAGGCCGGAACCGGCTGGCTGCGGCTCATGCGGGCCATGCCGGAAGGACTGGAGACCCCTCCTGCGGAAGTCCTGATCGCCGGAGATGCCTTGGGGCAGGCGTCTTTCGGTCGCGGGCGAGCGTTCGCTTTTGTGCGACTCGAATCGGCGGCTCCTGGCGGCGCCCTGGCTCTTTCCTTGCCGGCGGGATCCGAACTCGCATCCCTCGAGGTTCAGAGCGTTACCTCGCGCAGCTCGGCGCGGTAAGGTCGGACGTATGCCTCGCATCGCCCAGCTTGCCGCCGCTCTGATTCTGCTTGTTCCGGCCCGGGATGCCGAGCGCCCGTTAGATCGCATCTTGTTGCGAAACGGCAAGGAGCTCACCGGTCACGTGGTGGTGGATCGGGGGCCCGATCTGGTTCTCGCGAACGGCCGAAAGCGCAAGGTGCTCGAGCGGGCGGAGGTCTCGGAGGTGTTGTCCGCCTGGCGCGCCATGGGGGAGTTCATGGAACGCTACGACCAGGCTGTCCAAGGCGGCTCGCGGAGTTCGACCGAACTAGCCGACTGGTGTGATCAGGTGGGTTTGGAGCGCGAGGCGAAGCTGGCCAGCTACCTCGCCTTGCTCCGCGATGACAACCCGGAGGGCGTTCACGCGCGGCTTGAGTCCCGTGAGAGCAGGGGCGGGTGGTCGATCCCCTGGGGGCGCAATTGGGTCGCTCTGGAGGAATGGCGCGGTGAGGAGACTGCGCGCTGGGCCCAGGCGCCCGCCCTGGAGTCGAGCTTCTTTCGCGTCACCTCCAACTCGCCGGCGCTTCAAACCCTCATCCTGTTCGGGGACCTGAAGCGCGGACACCTCGGGTGGTTTCGCCTCGCCGGCGACGCGATTCAGCAGGAACACCGCGTCGAGTTGTTCGATGTGGCGCTGCATGGGGATGAGCGCTCCTTTGACCACTTGGTGGGGGATCCGCCGGCCTACTATCTGGACTCCAAGGATCGAATCGAATTCGACGGGCTGCGCAATCCGGGTTCCTCCTTGATTCATCACGAGGTGGCCCACCAGATGTTGGCCGAGGCCTCACGCCAGCGGAAGTCGAGAAACGGTGGGGCTCCCGCGTGGGTCGACGAAGGCTTGGCCGAGGTGTTGGCCCAGGCACTTGCTTCCCGCGATGGCTTTGATGCGTCGCGGGAGTGGTTGCTGAGCTCGAGTCACTACGCCGTTCTCCGCGATCTCGAGGATCCACCGCGTCTGGATGACCTGTTGGCCCTCGGTCGCGAAGAGTTCCATGGTGGCCGCGATCCGCGCCGAAACTATGCGCTGGCCTACAGTTTCGTGGTTGTGTGCTTGGGCGACGTGGATAGCGAGCGACGCGACCGATTCTTGCGCTTCGTGGGCCGCCTGCTCGATGGAGATGTGCGATCGGACGACCTCGCCGAGGCACTTGGGCCGTCGCGCGAGGGGCTGATTAGCGAGTGGCATCAAAATATGGGCTTTCGAAAGGGGAGGGGCCGATGAAGGGCCCGCTCAATTCCATCTCCGACTACTTGGGTCGGGGTGTCTGGGAGTCGAGCCTGGGGCGCTTACCGCTCATTCAAGCGGTTCCCATGCGTCTGCTGCGCAGTGCTGTTTTGACGGCCAACCGGTTGGTGGTGAACCAGATTCCGATTCGAGCTCAGGCCTTAACCTACGTGACGGTTCTGTCGCTGGTTCCCCTGCTGGCCTTTGCGTTCTCGATCGCCAAGGGCTTTGGGTTGTACGACAAGCTTGTTCGCGACGTGGTCGAGCCGTTCCTGCTGCGGAACTTTGGGGCATCGACGCCGATTCCGGCGATTGTCGATGGTGTCGAGGAGATCGTCCAGCCAAGCCAGTTGCGCGTGGCGATTGATCAGGTGCTGGGGATCGTCGAAGGAACGGACGTGAAGAGCCTGGGGCTGGTTGGGCTGGTGGTGCTTGGCTTCGCGGCGATTCGATTGCTTTCCCAGGTCGAACAGGCTCTCAATCGCATCTGGGGCGTGCGGCGCCAGCGTCGCATCTTGAGGCGCTTGACCGATTACCTGGCCATGCTTGTGATCGGGCCGGTTCTGGCGCTGGGCGCGACAGCGCTGAAGGCCAGCTCCCAGAGCAACAGCGCTGTCGAGTGGGTGCGCAACGAGCTGCACCTAGGCGCGGTGCTCGACTTCATTGTGGTTCTAGGACCTTTGTTCACCATGTGGGGCGTGTTCACGCTCCTGTACTTGGTGATGACTGCGACGCGGGTGCGATTTTTCTCGGCGCTGCTCGGCGGGTTCGTTGCGGCGCTGGGATGGTCCCTGGTTCAAGAATTCTACGTGGGTGCGCAGCTGGGCGTCTCCAACTACAGCCAGGTTTACGCGACCTTCGCGGCCATCCCGCTGTTTTTGTTCTGGGTCTACCTGTCTTGGATGGCCGTGTTGGTCGGCGCCCAATTTGGAAATGCCGACCAAGATCAGAATGCCTACCGCCGCCAAGCGCTCGCTCGCACCGTCGATCAAGCTTGGTTCGAGACGGCGGTGCTGGCGGCCGTCGGCCGGATCGCTGAACGCTTCGAATCGGGCGGGTCTCCGCTCGAGATCGACAAGCTGGTCGAAGAGCTTGAGATCCCGCGCCCCCAGTTGTTGGACGGACTCGAGCGCCTGGAGGCGGCGGAGGTTTTGACGCGCAGCGGCCCGGAGGGAGAGCCCAGGTTTGTGCTGGCGCGAGCTGCCGATCGCGTCCACGTTTCGGACCTGTTGATCGCCTTGCGCGGCGAGGTCCCCGAGCAGGTTGCGGCAGGGGACCACGGACCGGATCGAGAGCTTGTGCGTGCGGCTCGTGGACTCGAGCAGGTTCAGCGCGGCGCAAGCGGCGATTTGGACCTCCGGAGTCTGCTCCAGGGAGCAACGGGCACGCCTTCTGCCGAAAATGGGACCGCCCCCAGCAACGGGAAGAGCCCGGGACCTTCCTAGCAACCGTCGAGCGCGGTCCGCATGATCTCCAACCATGGAGAACATCGCCCGGCATCTGATCGTGACTTTCCAAGGCCCGTCCCAGGCTCTTCGGTTCGAAACGCTCTATCAGGCGGATGGACGACGATGCGGCGGCTGGGTGCGAACTCTGGACGATCAACGGATCGAGGTCTTGCTGGAAGGGACTCGGGCTTCGGTGGAAGGCCTGATCGCGTGGCTGCACGTGGGATCCCCGGCCCATCGCATTCTCGCTGTCGAAATTCGTCCGCGACGGACCGAAGGCCTGACGAAATTCCAGGTCGTGCGTCCGGCTGCGGAATTGGTCAGCTAATCGCGGGGCCCGCTGGTCATTCTCGCAGCGGAATTCGCTCGTAGTTCCCTGTCGCCGGGAGGCCTCCTACGGGGTGCCCGTGGCTACGCTTCCCTTGCGTGGCTGGGCGGGCTGGAAGGTAGGCAGGCAAAGGAACCGGCCTCGATCTTCGCGGCGAACCTCTCAGCAAGGCACTCGTGTCCTGCTGGGCTCCAAGAAGTTCTGCCATGATCCTCGGCGTCGACTACTACCCCGCCTGCACGCATCCGCGAGGAGTGGGTCGTTACCTCCGTGAACTGGTTCGTGCCTTGGCTGCGATCGAGGACGGAGCCGAGCTGCGGCTGCTTGACTGGGGACGTGCGAAGCGGACGATCGGAGCGGACCAACTGGGGATTGAGAACTCGCTCGTTCCGCTCAAGCGCTTCAGCATGCCCCTGCCGCGCGGCGGGCTGGCGACCCTGGCCAAGGTCGGGATCGCGGCGGATCGATTCGTCGGACGCTGCGATTGGTTTCTGCGCGCGGAGCCGGGCTGGCCGCCGGTGCATCGAGCGCGGACCCTAGCTCCGGTCTCGGAGCTGCCGCCGCCCGGCGACGAACGGTCCTCCGGAATCCGAGCGGGGCTTGAACGCCTCGACCGTTGCATCGTGTTCTCCGCCGAAGGCGAGCGCCGGCTCATCGAGGATTTTGGATTTTCGGCCGAGCGCGTGCTGCGGCTACCGGTCGGTTGCGACCACTGGCATCGGATGGGGAGGGCGCCGCTTCCTTTGCCGAATCGGCCTGCATGGTTGGTGCTCGGCGGGTTGCGGGAAGACCGCGAACCGATGCGAATTCTCGAGGCGTTCGAAGTTCTGCATGCGCAAGGAGTCGCCTCCGAGCTGCGATGGATCGGGCCGGCTGGGGATGCGGCCGAGAAGTTTGTCCGGCGGGTCTCGTTCTGTGCGGCCAGAAAGCACATCCACTGGATCGACACGGATGAGGAACGGAACATGCTGGACCACCTAACGGACACGACCCTGTTGGTGCACCTTTCGCACGACGAGCTCACGCCGGTCACCCCGTTGGAAGCCCTGCGCTCGGGGCGCGGAGCGGTGGTCAGCGATCTCCCGGCCTTCCGCGAAACGCTGGGTTCCTTGGTCGATTACGCCCCGCCTTTGGGCGGGCGCCGGGGCAAGGACGGACTGCTGGACGCGCTTCGGGCAGGTTCGGAGCGAGCCCTCGACCCCGACCTTGCCCAAGCTCGAGTTCAACTGGCTTGTCGCTACCCGTGGGCCGAGCACGCCCGGGCTTTTCTTCGCGCGCTGGACGCTTGAGTCGCGCCCTGGGCTCTCCCGTGAGCTGGGCTACCCGGAGCGTTCCGAGACAATCCGTCGTACGAGCCCTTGTGAAGTAGGTTTCAGGGCACCAAGAACCGGTCCGGACCGTCCAAAACCTGACCTCTCTTCCCACTCGTACCGCACCATGCTCCGTTCGATCTCCTTCGGCCTTTCGGCTGCTGTTTTGGCCTCACCGGCTGCCGCCCAGACCACCCATCTGGTCGAACTTTTTGCGACCAGCTTCGCGCCGCAGAACCTCGTCATCGAACAGGGCGACACCGTTCGTTGGGACTGGGTCGTTGGCTTCCACAACGTGGTGAGCGGCGAGACGGAATTTCAGTCGGTGTCTCCCGACGGGGTCTTCGACACCGGATCTCCGGAGGTCAACGGCATGTTCGAATTCACCTTCGACGGAGCTGTGCTCTCGAATTTCCCGAAGACAGGGAACGTCTATCCCTACTACTGCTTCGTCCATCTGCCGGTGATGATCGCCGACGTAACCGTGACGAACCTCTCCGGTTCTGTCGAGCCCTACGGCATGGCCAACCCCGAGGGCAGCCTGCGTTTCTCCGAGGGCAATGCGACGATTGGGGACACCATGGCGTTTGAGGTCGACAACCCCGTCGACCCGTCCGCGGGACCCGGCGTCGCACTGGTGGTGCTGGCCACGGCCCCCGATCCGAACTTCCCGAATGGCACTCCGGTCCCAGGTTTTGGCATGGGAGGCCCGGCTGCGGTCGGTGAGTTCCTCCTGTCGCTGGCACCGCCGAACCCGATCCTGCAGCTCGGCCCGGCTCCTTGGGCAGGTTCGGGAAACCCGGCGACGCTGCTGCTTCCGCTGCCGAACAACCCTGCGCTGGTAGGTCTGGATCTTTACGCCCAGGGCGCCGTCATCGACCCGGTTGCGGTCAACGGCATCGGCGTCACCAACGGTTTGATCATTACGGTCGGCGCCTGAGCACCCCCGCGCCGGTGGGTGCGCGTTCCAAGGGGAATCCGGCGCGGAAGCGCGGGGTTCCCTTTTTTTGTGTCTTGAGCGAAAGCTCAGCCGAGCCTGTCCGCGAATTCGTCGATCGTGCCTGGGCCGTAGCCGGCGAAGTGGTTGTTTGCGAATCCGTAGACCTCATTCACTTGTTCGCGCAGGACTGTGACGAGTTCGGCCCAGTCGACGAGGCGCTCTGAGAGATCGAGCACGGTGCGGTCGAAGGCTTCGGCGGCTTCCTCGGTCTTCTTGCGATCGCCGATCAGGCGTAGGTACGTGAAATCGGTCGTGATCAGGTCCGCGGGAGAGCCCTCTACCGCCTTGGGCCAGCTCTTTGGGCTTGGCATGTAGGGCAAGTCGACGAGGGTCAGGGCGACCCGGTGGGTCCGGAGGATCGCGAGTAGGTCGGGCCCAAGCCAGTTGCGATTGCGCAGCTCGACGGCGTATCGCAGGTCCTTGGGAAGGAAGCCAAGGAAGTCGTTCAGACGCTCCAGGAAGGGCTCCTTGGACGCAAACGCCGTTCGATTGAAGTAGGGGAATTGGAGCACCAGCGGGCCGCAGCGATCTCCCAGGCGCAGCATTGCTTTCAGGAAGCGTTCGGTTTCCGAGCGAGTGTGTTCGGGAACCAGGACACGCTCGCCATCGGGGCGCGGGCCCGAGCCTGCGTGCACGATCGTGCGAGGAAATTTAGCGCACAGGCGAAAACCATCCGGTGTCTTGGCGCGCCAGCCATCGACCAGTCGGTCGTCTGGAATCCTGTAGTAGGTGACGTCCGCTTCGACTGTGTCGTAGCGACTGGCATACAGGGCCAAGAACTCTCCGGGCTTCGAACCGGGCGGGTAGAACGGGCCGACCCAGGCTTTCTCGGACCAGCTCGAAGTTCCCAGGCGAAGTCGGGCGGCGCTCATCAGGGAGCCTGCGGGAACTAGCGCGAAACCGGCACGGTCAGGTCGTAGGTCAGACCGAATCCAATCGACTGACCTTCGAAGGTGCCATCGGGCCCGTCGAGGGTGGCGGCTTCAATGGACAGACTGAGGTTGCGAAGCGGCCGGTAGCTGTAGCCAATGCCCAACTGATGAAACAAACCTGAGCCGAGATCCACGCCGCCGCCACCGCCGACGCCGGCGAAGTAGGACACGTAGAAGTCGCCGTTTGGGTTGAAGGGCTCGAGCACGGGCAGGCTGTAGAGCACGCCGACCTGGCCTTCGCGATAGCCTCCGACATCGCCATCCCAGGCGCCGAAGGCCCGGAGCGCGAGGGCGAACGACTCGCTCAAGGGCTTTTGAAAGCCGACGCCGAGCAGCTGGATATCCTCGTCGCCGGGGCTTCCATCTTGGAGTAGTACAGAGGAGTCCGGGGAGATCGACTTGTGGAGCAACTGGAGCCTCCAGGTGTCGAGCGAGAGATCGTCGTCGTCGAGGCCCTGGCTTTGAAAGCGGTCCAGGTCGGTTCCCGGTCGCGGGTTGAGGCGGCGGGGCGCCCAGGACAATCCGCCTTCGAGGGTGAAGCCGTCGAATTCGCCGGTTGGGGCGACCAGGTAGCCGCCAAGAATTTTGACCAGGAAGCGTTCGCCGGCCTGGCCTTCCAGACCGATCTTTCCGCCGGTGAGCAGGCCGCCACCGGTGTCCAGCCCACCGCCGCCAGCGCCGCCAACCAGACCCTGCAGGCGCCAGTTCACGCGGCTGCCGAACAGCGGGGCCCGGTAGCCGAGGCCGAGCAGCGCCTGAAGATAGCCCGAGACCTCGCCGGCGACCGCGGCCCCCACTTCGAGCGGAAGGAACCAGCCGCCTGCCAGGGGCTGGTCGTAGCCGATTTGGGCCAGAGTGATTCCGCTGCGTTCGAAGTCGAACCCGGTGTCGAATTCGGTGAGGTTGCTTGGGAAGAACCGGACCAGCGAGAGCGAAAGCGCCTCGCTGGTGGTTTCGATCGCTTCCCCGGATAGCCGGCCGAGTTCCGTGAAGGCCCAGTCTGCGGTGAGGAACGCGTCCAAGTTGGTGATGCCGATGGCGACCTGGGTGCTCTCCAGGTCTCCGCCGGGCACGTTGGCGTGGCTGACTTCCAGCCGCAGGCCCGCACCGCTCTTCAACTGCTTCTCGATGCCGACGTGAGGGCGCACGAACAAGCCGCCCCCCCAATCGCCTTCGTCCGAGCCGCCGGCTCCGACGAACGTACCCAAATCGAGCCCGTAGCCCTTGCCCAGGTCGCGCTGCCAGCCAAGGGTCAGGCCGCCGACTGCGAATCCGCCGCGGTCGCCGAGGAGTCCGGTGTAGCCACCGATGCCGACGTAGGAGCCGGGCACCAGTTCGAAGGCATCCAGCAGGTCGTAGTGCAGCCCCAGGCTGAGGATCTCCTCGTCGTTGTCGGCCTCGAGGTACTCGAGAGTCGATCGCCAACGGGTCGTGGAAACGTCGATTTCGACCTCTTGGGCCAGGGCCTGAGAACCCAAGGCGAGCAGCGCGAAGCTAGGTCCCACGGAGCGCCGCAAGAGCCAGTTCGGCGAGTCGGGCTCGGCTGCACTTCCGTAGGTCACCTGCCTATCGTAGGGACAGCTCGTCGAGCAGGGAACGTGCCTCTCGATGGAAGCTGCGCGCTCTGGCGCTGTCGGGCCAGCTGGGGTCCTCTTGCATCGCCTCAAGCTGATCTTCGGCCTCCTCGAACCGTCCTAGCCCAGCCAGGCTCATCGAGCGCACGGCCCAGATTTCTGGCTGGATGGGACGCCTCGAATCGCGGGCTAGGGCGTCCAAGGTGGTGAGAGCGTCTCCATGCCGCTCGAGTCGCAGCTCGGTGACGGCCTTGGCGAACTGGAGTTGATCGTCGCTGGGCCGGCGTTCCGCGGCCCCCCGAATACGGGCGTAGGCCTGTTCGTACTCAAGGCGCGGGCGGCCGGGATCCCGGACCACCTGCCAGTCCTCTTCGCTGCGGCTCGAGCCGAGGGGCAGGAGGCTTGAGACGCGCGAGACGCTTTGGACCAGATCGTTCGCGAAGTTCGGGTTTACACCAAAGGCGGTCTCCAGCAGGCCGGTGCCTTCGGCTAGGACTTCGCGCACCCGCCTGGGATCGACCAGCGCGAGTTCGGTCGCTCGCTCACGGGCGCCGGGCGTCAGGGTGCCCAGGTCGGTCTCGTGGATCAGCAGAGTTCCGCCGCGATCCACCGAGGCCAGCCGCGAACCCTCGGGATCGAACGCCACCGCCAAGATCGGTTCGGCGTGGTTCTCGAGGACGATCAGTCCGGTTCCGATTCGTGGTTCCCAAAGGCGCAGCGTGCCGTCGAGGGAGGCGCTCGCGAGCCGGTCGCCGCGGGCGGTGAATGCCAGGTCGGAGATCGGGCCTTCGTGTCCGGCGAGCCGGTGCCGAATCGAGGGGCCGGTCCGTTCGGTGCCGAGTTCGCCCGCGAGCTCCCAAATCGCCAGGCGTTCATCGAAGGAAACGGCCAGCAGTTCGCCGGTAGGGTCGAAGGCAAGCGCGGCGAGCTCGTGGGTTCCGCTGGCTTCGAGCTCCGTGCGGAAAGGCAGCGTGTTCCGTCCGAGCTGGGCTTGGAACACAGCCATGCGGAGCGCAAGCGCGACGGACTGACCGATGCCTAGGTTGAGTTCGCGTTCCTTCGGAACCAGGAACCCGATACGGCGTCCGGCGTCCACATCGATCAAAACAACGCCGCCACTGGGCTCCGCGATGGCCGCGTACGCACCGTCCGGGGAGAGAGCGAGAGTGCTGATCTGCCGGATACGTAGAGGCAGATCGAGCACCAGGCGTAGGTTGTTGCTCTCGTTGGACAGGGCGTACAGCAAGAAGCGTAGCTGGCCCGTGGCGGTGCGCGCGACGAAGGCAGCCCGCTGGCCCAGCGCGTCGGTGCTCGTCTTGACTGGGAGGCCGGGCAGCGGGTCTCCGCGTCCGACGCGATTGCCGCGCTCGTCCAGTAGGAGGGGCTGATCGAGGCTGGCGGAGAGGAACTGATCGCGACCGCCCACGTTGATCAGAGGGCTGTCCAGCGAGCGCACCGAAGTCACCGGATTCTCGTCGGGCGTGAGGCGTTTTGCGTCCCACCAGCGCCCTTCGAGTCCGCGGGCAACGAACAGCCGCGTAGCGTCGCTTGAAAACCACAGGTCGGCTTCGGAGTCGAAGGGATCCCCTTTGAGTTCCGAGAGCGCTTCGCCTGAAAGTGGCAGCCAGGCACGGACCGTGCCGTCGTCGGAGCCTGACCAAATGACCTGCTCGCTGGGATCGAGTTGGAGGGAGCGGATGGCGGAGAGGTGCCCGCGCAGTTCGGCCAGGAAGCCTCCGGTCTCCAAGTCCCACAGGCACAATCGCCCGTTGGCGTCGGCGCTCAAAAGTCGTTGGCCTTCGAGGCAGGAACACAGAGCGGTGACCTTGCTTTCGTGGGGCGTCGATTCCAGGAGACCTCCCCGTACCTGTAGCTCGCGCTGAAAGGTCTTGCGAACCGTGCCTAAGTCCAGGTCGAGGTCGCGCACCCAGCCGCTCGCATCGCCGAGGAGCAAGGTGCTCGAGTCCGATCCGAAGGCAAGCGTGCTGATCGCTCCAGTCAGACCCTCTTGCACAACGATTGGGCGTTGTTGCCCGGACTCAGAGAGCAGCAGCTCTCCGCTTGTCAAGCCGAGCGCGTAGCGATCTCGACCGGGGTCGCAAGCCAACGCAGTCACCGAGGACTCGGTGACTGCCACGACGCGGCCCGAGCTGCGACCCAGCGGGGCGTCGAACCCCACGGTGTGGGCCCCTCCTCCGAAGCTCTGGAAGACGGCGTAGAAGCGTTCCCCGCCCTGCGCGAAGCCTGCGTGCCGGATCGGGTTGCCTCGCAGTTCCGCGGGAGTGGTGAGCTGGACTGGCAAGCTCAACTTGCCGAGCTCGCCCGGCTCAGGGAAGGCCCACAGGGCGCCGTCCTCGCAGCCGACCACGAGCACTCCATCCTCGGAGGTCGCGAGCGCGCACGCACCGGTTTCGGGGCCGAGCGAATGCTCGGAGAGCAGCTCGGCGGTGCTCGGGTCCCACAGGGAGATGCGGCCGTTGCCGCCCAGGGTCGCCACGAACTTCCCGGGCGAGATGCCGGCGCCCAGAACCGTACCGGCCGGACCACTGCCGGTGCGAAGGCTCATGTCGAGGCGCTGGCTTAGGTGTTGCCACTCGAAGCCACGGAACTCGACGTCAGCGGCTTCGAGGCTGCGGCGCGCTTCGGTGAGCTTGCCGTCGCGCAGAAACAGCTGCGCGGCCAGCAGGTTGGCGGCGTAGCCGGTGCGCCGCGCACGGATCGAACTCTCCTGCTGGCTCAGGTTGGAGAGCTGCGCACTCTCTCGCTCGCGCTCCGCTTCCCGGCGCAGGTTTTCGTTGAGCACCGACTCTTGCTCCGCCTGCCGGCGAGCTCGGTCGGCTTCCTCCTTTTGTCGTTCCGCCCGATCGAGGGCATCTTCCAGCTCGACCGCGGTTTGGGCGACCCGCTCGCGCTCGTTTTCGGTACGTGCCTGCTCTTCGCTGAGGTTGTCGAGGCTGCGTTGCTGTTGCTGGAAGAACGCGATGGAACCGAACAGTCCGGTCAACAGCACGAGCGCGATCAGGCTGGCGGCCAGCTTGTTACGCATCACCCATTTGCGGAACTCGGCGCGAACACCGGTCTCGTAGGCCGAGACCACGCGACCCTCGAGGTAGGCGCGCAGGTCCTCGGTCATTTCGACCATCGACGCGTAGCGTTCGGAGGGGATCGCGCTCATCGCTTTCTCTGCGATGGCGACGAGCTCCTCGGGTTCGGTTGCTGAAAGCTCGCGGATCGGCGTTGGGCGGTCCTCAAGGATGCGATCAAACAACTGCTTGCCGCCGCTTTTGGCGATCGGGTCGCTGTAGGGTCGGTGCCCGGTCAGGAGCTGATACAGCACGGCACCCATGGCGTAAACGTCCGAGCGAGGCCCGACTCGCTCGTGCTCGCCGCGCGCTTGTTCGGGGGCCATGTAGCCCGGAGTACCGATCAGATCGCCGAAAACGGTGACCAGCGAACCATCCGCTTCGTCGCCGGAGTCCACGTCGCGCGAGGTGCTTACGGTTCCCGAATTGTCCGGGCCGAGCAGCGGAATCGGACGGACGTCGAGGTCCGGGGCGTCTTCGCCGTCCGCTTCCTCCGATTCTCCGCGACGAACGACCCGCGCCAGCCCCCAGTCCATCACGTAGGTCTGACCGAAACGGCCCACCATGATGTTCTCTGGCTTGAGGTCGCGGTGGATCACCGAGCGCGAGTGCGCGAAGGCGACGGCTTCCATCGCAAGCAGCAGGTGGGCGAGCAGGCGTGCGCGGCTCCACTCGGTGGCGCCTTGGCGGTATTGCTCGATCACTCGACCGAGTTCTTCGCCCTGCACGAGCGGCATGGTGAACCACAACCGGCCTTCTTCGTCGACACCGATGTCGTGCACCGGAACGATGCCGGGGTGGTCGAGTTGTCCGGTGATTTGTGCTTCCTCGAGGAAGCGTTGGATCACGCGCGGATCCATCCTCTCGTTCTGGCGCTTTGCATCTCGATCGCGACCGAGCAACATCACTTTGCGAACCAAAAACCGGCGCAGGTCTCGGTCCCAAATCCGTTGGATCATCCCCATGCCGCCACGGGCGATCTCTTCCGGCTCTTCGTAGCGGGTGAGCGCACCAGCGGGCGTCGAGAGTCGATCGAGAACCTGCTCGGTCGAGCCGCGCGGCGTGGTTGTGCCCGGCGCGGGAGCAGGGATCGGTCCACCCAAGAAGCTCGAGCGCGGGCCACAGCTGTCCGGCCCGTCGGCCATCTCCGGCCGAGTCGAGGATCCCGAATCGCGGCCGCCCGCAGGGCTGGAAAATTCGCCGCCCGCAGGGCCGGAAGATTCGCCGCCCGCAGGGCTGGGTGATCCGCCAGGCGCCGGCTGGTTGGACGGCGAGCGGCGATCCTCGGGGGAGGGAGACTCGGGCTGGGGGGGCATCGGAACGGCGGGGTCAAGACGGCCGTTTGGACGGCAAGGGGCGCCTGACCCCAATACGCAGCCGGGGCGCCGGCCTTGGGGGGAATTGCTCTGAACCTTGCTTCGGGGCAAGCGAGCTCGAACGCCTGGAAGGCGACCTGATGAACTCGAAGCGGAACTCTAGTTTGCCCGGTCCGGGAGGGGGCGTGTAGCTGCATCCCAGGCGGTGATGGGCGGGAAGTCCCCGGGCCGGCCGGCAAACTCCTCCGCAAGCAGGCTCCAAACCTCGACATCGGGTCGGAGACCGCCAGATCCCGGGGTCCCGGGCCCCCTCGAGGGGGCCGCAGGCGGTTGGCCCTTTTGGCGCAGCGTGCCGTCCAGGTGGAATCCAAGCTGCTCGGGGACCCTCCTGCTAGCTCGATTTCTAGGGTCGACCCTGATTTCGATGCGAATCAGGTCGAGGTGGCCGAATCCGAGGCGCACGAGCCCCCGACAGGTCTCCTGGGCCAGTCCCTGGCGGGTGTGCCCCTCGGCGATCCAGTAGCCGATTTCCCGGGCCTCTGGACCAACCCGGGTGTGCAGGCCGGTCCCACCGACCAGGGCGCCATCTGCACGGGAGAAAATCCCCATGACGAAATCGGTGCCGCTGTCAAACCAGCCCCGGAAGAGGCGCACCTGATCGAGCATGAGGTCCAAACTGTCCGGGACCTCATCGGCCCAGGACAGCCAGGGTGCGAGGTGCTCTCGGCTGCGCTGGAGGGTGCTCAGGAGCTTCTCAGCGTCAGCCGGCTCGTAGCAGCGCACCACGAGGCGCTCGGTGGCAAACCCGTAGGGAACGGGGCGGTGGGGTGGTGCGGCTTCGGGCACGGGAATTCAAAAACAAGGGCTGCGGACAGGGGATCCGGCAAATGGCAGGGCCCCCGGAACGAACGGACAGGCGGAACGGTCGGCGCGCCTTTGCGCCCCCGGGGCGGGATGGTGGCGCACAAGCGTCCGGTCCTCTCCCCTTGGGCGTAGCATAGGTGCCAGGGGACTCCCTCACGGGGCCCTGGATGGCCTCCTCGTGCCGCGCGTCCCAGTTCGCGCTCCAAGCGGCGCTCCGGGTCCGTTTAGCCCGGTCCTTTTCTGAATTGGTCCTGTTCGCCAGCTTCCACCTCGCCCGGCCGATCTGCCCGCTCGGCCTTCGCACCCTTATCGATCATGCGCAGACACGCACTCGCCTCCGCTTCGCCGTTCTCGCTGCTGACCGCAGCTTCGCTCTTTGTGGCCGCGATCTCTTTGCACGCCGCTCCGGCGGCAGGTGGCGACGAGCCTTCCGTTGAGCCCCAGACTCTTGAGATCGAGTCGCTTCAACTGGAGCTCTCGATCCCGGCGTTCGACGAATTCGAAACGATGGACGACGCGCGGCTCGGCGAGCCCTACATCCGCGGCTGGAGCGGTGAGCGGGGCGAATCGCAGATCGACCTCCTGATCCTCGACTACTCGTCCGAGGATGCCGTCATGGTCGAGCCCGAGGATGTGACTGACCGCTTGCGGTTTGCTTACGGAAGAGATCCCGAGAGCAACACGCGGCTTGCAGAATCGCAGATGCTCGACGGCAAATTTGGAAGTGCGCCCTACGCACACCTCCTGCGATTCGACACGTTCGAGGGTACCGAAGCCGTCGGTGAGCTGTTTTGTCTTGGCGGGCTGTACGAAGGTGGCGGGTATGCCATCGAGGTGCGCTGCAACCCCACGCTCGAAAAGGACGCTCGCACGGAACTGCTCAAGTTCCTTGAGAAGGGCGTCAAATATCTGGGAGATGAGCGCGATCCGGATTGGTCTGAAGAAGAAGTCGACGCTCGCATGGAGCAAGACTTCACTCCGGACATGCTCGAAGAGCGCCTTCGTGCGTTTCGCACCAAACACTACATTGTGCTCGGCAACTCATCGGGCGCCAAGGCCTTCGGCAAGAAGCTCGAGGAGTACTACAAACTGATTCAAAAGACCTTCGGCTTCTCAGAGCAAAAAGGGCGGCGGTTGATGCCGGTGTTCCTATGGCGGACGCGAGACGATTACCTGGACTTCACGCAGAGGACCACGGGCTGGAGCCGCGAGAAAGCCTCCGGTACCGCTGGCTTCGCCTTCAAGGATTACTACACGACGACCTACGATTCCCCGACGGATCCGACCCACATCCATGAGTTGACCCACCAACTCATGAAGAACCGCCTGCGCATGATCGGCGGCGGATCCTGGTATCACGAGGGCGCGGCGGTCTACATCGAGGCGGTGTACAGCAACTCGGAGAACGCCAACATGTTTGCCGAGGGGCGCCGGCAACCGAAGGCTGAGCCCGGCGAGCGACTGGACTTCAGGACCCTCATCTCAACGCAGACCCTGGCGTTCGGGCCCGATGGTTCGGCGGGCCGGGCCTACAACACCGCCGGGACGATCACCTGGTTTGTGAACAAGGACAAGCGCACGAAGGACAAGTTCCTCGAGTACATGTACGCCATGAGCGAGACCGGTCGCGTGGGCGACTTTGAGGGCATCGAGACGGCGCTGCGAAAGGTCTACGGCGTCGACTTGGACACGTTCGAGCAGTGGTACCTCGAGTTTTGGAAGCGGCCGAAGAAGTAAGTCGCGACGCGGGGCCAACCCCTCGTCGCTGACTCTCCTGCATGTCTGAATCCTTCGGCCTGAGCGGACTGCTCCGGAGTGGGCTGCTGTGGGCCACCGCGGTGTGGCTCGGCGGCTGCTCGGAGTCTGGGCCGCCGCCGATCGAAGGCCTCGGCAACGCTGGCGTGCAGGTAGCGGCAGGGGTTGTCTGCGAGGGGTGCCTCGAGCTTCCGGCGGACGAGGCTCAGATGGCAGCCGGGGGTTGGCAGCTGGGGCAGCAACGCCCCGGCGGGGCCCGGATGTTGGGGGAGAAGGGGAGCTTTCACCTCAACCTGGGGACTCCTGGAGTTGGCGAGCTCGAGCTCGAACTGCGTCGTCCCAGCTCCGCAGGTGGCCAGCCCGTCTCGGTTGCTTGGAATGGCCGGTTGATCGGCATGCTCTCTCCGGCGGTCGATTGGAGGCGCTGGAGTTTGACCGTGCCGGCTGAGCTGGTGCGGCCCGGTCGCAACGAAGTTTCGCTCGCCGCCCCGAAGGCCGGTTTGGAATTCCGGTCGGCTCGGTTTCGGGGCGGGCGCGATTCCGTCCGGCCTGCGCCGAACCCTGGACCTGCCGGTCAGGGCTTCGTCCTCCAGCCCGGGGAGCTTGCGCAGGGGGCCACGGTTCTGCCGGATCGGGACAGCTTGTCGCTGCATGTTTCGGCCGCCAAGGACACGCAGGTTTGGGTCGGGTTGTGGGACGTGGCTCATCCCGAGGACTCTCTGTTCGAGAAGCTCTTCGTCCAGGCGGGCGCTTCCCGGCTGGAACCAGATGTCGTGCCGTTCCTCGGCCGCGTGATGGGTTTCAGCGTGACCCCAGCCGAGTCGATACCGGTGCGCCTAGCCCCGGTTCGCGCACTGCTCGGTTCGCAACCGGACGTTTTACTGTGTGTGGTGGACACCCTGCGGGCTGACCATTCGTTCGGTGAATTCGAAGGGCTCGAGACACCGGCTTTCGCGCGCCTGCAACGGGATGGGGTGGCCTTCAAGTCGGCCTTCGCTCACGCGCCCATGACGCTGCCTTCGCACACGTCGCTGTTTTCTTCGCGGTTCCCGCACCAAACCGGCGTGACGAACAACTACCAGCCGGTGCCGAACAACCTTCCGTTGCTGGCCGAGTGGTTGTCAGCGGCAGGCTTCGCCTGCGAGGCCGGAATCTCTTTGGGGACGTTGTGGACGGCGCTGCCCTACGGCTTGCTCAAGCGCGGCTTTGAGCGATTTCAGGGCACCGAGAGCATCGAGCGCGGCGATTGGGTCAACGACCGAATCGTGCCGGTCCTCGAGTCTCTCGCAGAGCGACGCCCGTTTTTCTTGTTTGCCCACTATTCCGACCCCCACGAGCCCTACAACACGCGCCGTCATCCGGAACGTGCTGTCACGGTTCGGTTTCCTGGACTCCCTGCGGAACAGCTTCCGATCGGAACGATTGCCCAAATTACGCGCGAGGCGGAATTGGCTCCGGGCCGCCACGAGATCCACTTTGACTCGAACACCGATTTTCGCATTCGGCATCTGTACGTTCGCGATGGCGAGCGACGACTCCCGGTTTCGTTTTCCGAGGGCGAGTTGCATGGCAAGGGCCAGCGAGCGCGTGCATCGATTGAGTTAGGCGGCTTGCTGTCGCGTTCGATCGCCTTCGAATTGTGGATTCACGATGTTCCCGAGACGCGCGACATCCCGGGTCGTTATCGCGAGGAAGTCATCTTCGCCGATCGCCAGGTCGGCCGGCTGTTGGACCAACTGGATCGGGCCGGGCTCTACGAATCGACCTTGATCGTGTTCACTTCAGATCATGGGGAGAGCCTCGGTGAACACGATGCCATCGGTCACGCGCGGGCGCTCTTTGATCCGGAACTTCACGTGCCCCTGATCATCAAGTTGCCCACTGGGCACGCGGGTCTTCCGGCGCTGGAGGCTGCCAGCGCAAGCGGCTTGGCCCGTCACGTCGACGTTGCTCCGACCATCTTGGAAGCGCTCGGTCTTCCTCCGCTACCTGGTCAGATGGGGCGGTCTTTGTTGAGCGAAGGTGACCGATTGCACTTCGCCGAGACCCACGAGCCCGAGTCTCCGCGGGATCTTTATGCACTGCGGGATCCGGAATGGAAGTTGATCTTCGCACCGAAGGACGACGAATTCGAACTGTACGACCTGGTCGCCGATCCGGGCGAAACGCAAAACGTCTACCTGGACCGGGGCGCGGAGTTTGAGGAGTGGACCGAACTGCTGCGGGGCTACGCCGAGGGAGTCCACATCGAGGAAAACCGGCTCGACGAAGAGGGCCTGCTACGCCTCGAGGCGCTCGGCTACAAAGTCCGTCGCGAATAGTCGGTGCGACCGAGCAGGAACGGTTCGATTTCCGCCCCGAGTTCGTCCGCATCGGAGCGTCCGAGCTCGACCAGACGACTCAAATAGTCGGGTTGGAACATCAGGAGGCTGAGTAGGTCGTTGGAGCGTGTCTCGCGCGTTCCCCAGCCTCGGGTCAGGAAGCGCAGGCCCTTGGGTAGGCGAGCTTCGTGGTCGTTGGCGAGCTTGCCAAGGTCGCGGCTGGGCCGAACGACCGCCAGGTCCACGGGGCGCAGGCTGCCGCGCTTGTCGCTCGGGAGCTTGTGGATCAGGCGATTGAGGCGCTCCATGTTGAGCGCGTCCTGGTCGACCAGGTCGAGGAAGATCGCGTTCAAGAGGGTGCCACCGATTTGGGCCGGGGCAGGATCGTCGCCTTGCTCGTCGACGTCTTTGGACTGTGCACGACCTCGGAAGCGGGTAGACAGGGCGAGCAAACGCCCGGCTCCCAGGTGGACCGCGGGTGCGAGCGGCGCGGTCAAGCGAATGCCGCCGTCTCCGAACCACGCGTTTTCCACCCGGACCGGCGGGAACAGGAAGGGCAGTGCCGCTGAAGCCATGATGTGGTCGACCCGGATAGGTGCGGCGACGCTGCGGCGAGTCGGTCGCTCCCAGTCTTGGATGCGCGAACCTTGAACCCAGGTCACCGATTTGCCCGAGGTATAGGACGACCCTGTCACGGCGAGGGCTTGGAGCGTTCCGCTTTCGATGCGTTTGGTGACGCCTGGCAGGCTGCCGTCTGCTTGGGGTTTCAGATACCGCGCGAGGGTCTCTTGAAGCGGTCTCGTGTCGACGAAGCCCTGCCTGCGCTTGCGGCCAAGGCGCCCGCCTGTCGCGAGCTTCAGGCCCCAGCCGCCGACGATGCGGAGCAGCTCGTAGGGGCGCGTGTCGAGCACGTCGTTGATCTCGATCGACCTCCACAGATCGCACAAGCTGGTCGTCCGCTCGCGAAAATTGCCTTCCGCGGCCGCGAGGAAGGCGGCGTTGATGGCGCCGGCCGAGACGCCGGTCAGGATCGGCAATTCAAGGTCCGGCAGCCGATCGCCAAGGCCGCTCAGAAACCCGGCCTGGTAGGCGGCGCGGGCGCCACCGCCACTCATGACCAGGGCCAGGGGACCGGTCGGCTGATCCTCGGGCAGATCCGGGCGAGACTCGTCCTTCGGGCCTGTTTTCACGCTCTGACTGGTGGACTCCATGGTTTCGGCCGGCGTGCCCGCTTGTTTGCGGGGGGCGCGGCAGCTGGCGCGGAACCTAGCACGCGAACTCAAGCTCGCGTTCTTTTAGCTTGCTGGGATACCGGGCGAACCGGGAAGGGGAGGCCTCGGAGGTGTCCCGTTCCCCGGCCTCTCAGCCAGCGCTCGGGCGCTGGAGCGAGACATGCCGGTCGCTGTCCACGGTCACCTCTGCGTCTTCCAATCCAGCCCGCGCGGCCAATCTGCGTAGCTCGCCTGGGGTGAACGCGGCGCACAGGCTGGCGCGGAATAGCTCACGTTGGTCCGGGGCGGCTTCCGCAGCGTGCTGGGCGACCAATTGAGCGACCGTGGCCTCGTCGGCGGGCCGAAACAAGTCGCGCACCAACAGAGTTCCACCGGGGGCGAGCACGCGCCAGACCTCTGCGAGGAACGGCACCGGGTCCGGGATGTGGTGCAAGATCGTGTTCGAGAAGACCGTCTGAAACGACCCGTCCTGGAACGGCAGTCCTTTGGCGTCGCCGAGTTCGAACCGCAAGCGATCCCGGTGGGGCGATGCCGCCCGGTGTCGCTGTGCGTGACGCAGCATATTGGTCGAAAGATCCACCCCGACCACTTCGGTGACGGATTCGAGCTCGTCCAGCACCATCAGCGCCACGTGCCCCGGCCCACAACCAACATCGAGGGCTCGACCGCGTGCGCCCAGCAGGGCGAGTCGTTCCACGAACGACCGGTTGGGTCCCGTGTGATCCATGGCGTCGTAGGCGTCGGCCTCTTCGGCCGTGTCCATAACTTCAGGTTCCAAAACGCGGTTCATCGGGTTTCGTCGGCTGGGGCGTTCGACGGCAGGGAAAGGCAGACGCAGGCGCCACCTGAATTGCGGTTCGAGGCTCGGAGGTGTCCACCCATTGCTTGGGCTACCCTTTGGGTGACGACCAGGCCGAGCCCGCTCGAATCCGCGCGGGTGCGGGTCCGTTGAATGTCGTTGAGTGCGACCGGTTCACCCGGTTCCGATCCGGGGAAGCCCGCTCCATCATCGAGGACACACAGCTCGATTCCGTCGGCTGCTGCGCGGGTTCTTACTTCGACTCGGCTGTCGCCGTGTTGGCAAGCGTTCACCACGAGGTTCTCGAGAGCTCGCGTCAGAAGGCGTCCATCGCCGTAAATCAACGGAAGGTCGGGCCCCAATTCGCTGGTTAGTTCCATGCTCTGTTCAGCGCACAGGGGCTCGAGGACCCGCAGGGTGCGGCGTACCAGCTCGGTGGGCGGGATCGGTTCGCGGATTGTCTCGGCACCGGCATCGAGGCGCGCGATCTCCAAAAGGTCGTCCGCCAAGGCCATGACCCGACCCGCGTCGAGTTCTGCTGTTTGCAGCAAGACGGCCAGCTCCGGATGGTCGAGAACTTCCGCTTGGGTTCGCTTGAGACGGTCGAGGCAAGCGATCAGGGCCGTCAAGGGCGTCCGCAGGTCGTGGCTGACCTGCGCGATCCACTCACGCCGCTCGCGGTCCCTTGTCTCGAGCGTGGAGAGCAACTCGCCAACGCGTCCCCGCATCGTGTTCATAGATCGTGCGAGGACCGTGATCTCATCTTTGTGCCTTGCTTCAGGGAACGGGCCGGGGAGCGACTCGCCGGGATCCGGTTCGGATGTGGCTTGATCGGACAGTCTGCGTAGGCGACGCGTCATCAGTCGCGAGAACGCCATGGTGAGCAGAGCGACGCTGGAAGCGACCAGCAGGCCGTACATCGTTCGACTCAGCAGGCTCTCCCGTGCGACGATTCGCTCGAGACGTTCGGGGTCGGCGAAGTGATCCTCTTCCTTTGGATGGAAGTAGCACTCGGCTTTATCGGGGGGAGGATCTCCGGGAGCCACACGATGGAAAATCGATTCGTGTCTTTGTTCGTCGACAACGATCTCCACGAGCCAGCCTACATGGGCTTCGTTGAGCTCTAGCTCGGTGCGAACCGTGCGCACACTTTGGCCGGGCGCAATTTCGACAGTTGCCCAGGGACTGTCCCCATGGTCCCAGGTCGTGCCGACTCGATCCGGAATGTTGTCTGACTGCGCGATCACCCGATCCTCGAGGTCGAGGAAGACGATGGCCTCCCCGCGACCCTTGGTCTGATCGCTGATGTTCAGGATGTCCTCCGCGGAGGGAACCAGGTTGCCCTCTTCGTCCACGGTCGAATTCGCCAAGTCCTGTTCGGGGACGAACCCAGGCGGGCCAGGAATGCCAACCTCGTCGGCCGGGATCCAGCCCAGCAAGGACTGAACGCCCTTCGACAAGTACGGCGAGCCCCAGTGGGAACCGACCAGCAGCACGGTGAACAGGAACCCAAGCCGTGTGCCTAGGCGGTTGAACCACCGGACCCTCTCAGCAGGCGGCGGGATCGAAGCAGACGCTGGGTTCGCCGGACCCGGGGGAACGGGCGCGGTCGTCATTCCTCGCACTCACGCATGCGGTAGCCCACGCCCCAAACCGTTTCGATGTAGCGCGGGTCACCGGGGTCCTCTTCGATGTGGGCTCGCAGGCGCCGAACATGGCTATCTACCGTGCGGGCATCACCGCCGTAGGTGGGGCCCCATACACGCTCGAGCAGCTGCTGACGTGTCCAGGCACGCCCGGGGTGACTCATCAGGAACGCAAGCAGATCGAACTCCCGGGGCTTGAGCTCTAGAGCCATTTCGCCGCGACCGGAGCGCCGGCTCGAAGGATCGACCCACAGATCTTCGCAGGAGAGTTTGCCGGTCGGTGTGTGGCGGCCCGCGCGGCGCAGTACCGACCGCAAGCGAGCGAGCAGTTCGGGTAGATGCACCGGCTTGACCAAGTAATCGTCGGCTCCTACGTCGAGCCCGCGAACGCATTGCTCGGGGGTATCTCGGGCGGTGAGGACGACGACCGGGAGCTCGTTGCGAGCGTCGCGAAGCTCGCGCACAAGGTCGAGCCCATCGCCGTCCGGCAGCCCCAAGTCGAGGAGCATGAGATCGGGCCGCGCGCTTAGGTTGGTCCGTGCACCGGCCAAGGAAGACGTGACCGCGACCGTGTAGGAAGCCGCTCGGAGGGCGTCGACGAGCTCGCTCTGGATGCGGTCATCGTCTTCGACGACCAGGATGTTGGGGGTCGAGTTCGTCATCGGCTCAGGAATCTAGGGGATTGCGGGGAGAAGGGAGATCGAGCGCGCTAGACAGAGCTGCGAGGTGGGACGGCAAGGCCCCGCAGCAGGCACCGACAGCCCTCAGATCGAGTCGAGAGGCTAAGGCGGCTAGGGAGTCCGCGAATTCCCTTGGAGATTCAAGGGACTCGGCGGTGCCCGCGTTGGGCCAAGCGCCGAGCGGACCAGACCAATAGTCTCGTAGTTGCTCCAGGGGTACACGCAGGGCGCGCGAGCCGGCACCACAATTGACGGCCAAAAGGTCGACCGAGTGCCTCTCCGCCACTTCCGCGACGGCCTTCAAGTCCCCGTGTCCCAGCAAGTTCCCGGCGGAATTCGTCGTGATCGAGACGGCGATTGGGAGATCGGGCGCTTCGGATCGAGCCGCCTCGAGAGCCGCTTCTAGAGTCGGGGTGTCCGAAAAGGTCTCGAAGAGCACGGCTTCGCAATCTTTGGCCAGCCAGCGAACTTGCTCGCGGATCCCCTCTGCGTTGCTCGCGCGACGATCTGGACCCGCGCCCGGTTCCAGGCTGGGTCCGAGGGTTCCGAGGACGAGTGCCGCAGGCGCTCCTTCTTCGCGCCAAAACTCGGCCGCCTCACGGGCCGCCAGCACTGCAGCGGCATGAACGTTCGCCCCATCTTCAGCCAGGTCGAGCTGCCCGAGTTGCTCCCGGTGCGCGGCGAAGGTGTGTGTCCGGAGGGCGCGGGCGCCATGTTCGAGGTACGACTCGTGGACCGCCTGAACCTGGTCGCTACGGGATAAGTTGAGCGCGACGAGGCCAAATTCAGAGCCGCGCAGATCGCGCTCCACGTCGAAGCCCGAGGCGAGCAGCTGGGTCCCCATGGGCCCATCGAGCAACAGAGGCATCGGGCCTTGGAGGCTTGCTCGAAACCGGTTGGACGATGTCATTGGGAGCGCAGGGTCATGGAAAGTCGGTTGCGTCAGGAGCGAGTAGGCGGCCGCCGGATCTGAATGGAGAGCGCGCCACCCTTGGCGACTCGTTCGACGTGGCCTACGCCAAGGCTCTTCCCGGTTTCACCGGCCAACCAGGCTTCCACGCGCGAACGCAGAACCGGAGCGCCGGTTGCATTGGATCGACCCGCGCCGGTGATGGCGATGACCTTGGATTCTCCGGCGACTCGCGAGGCGTGCAGAAACAGCCGCAGACGATCGAGGGCTCGATCGGGAGAGAGTCCGTGCAGGTCGAGCTCGGGGGGAGCAGATTCCTCCGCTTCGTCGAAGTCCTCCGGGCCGCTGTGTCCACGCCGCTTGCGGGGCGAACCGCTTCGCCGGGGCGTCACTCGCCCCACCAGCGCGGATCAGATTCCGGATCCACCCGAAACGGGACGCGTCCGCCTTCGACCTGGAGCAGCTCGACTTCGAACAGGTAGGTGCCTGAGTCCTGCACATCGTCGGGCGGGCCGCCCTCTCCAAAGGCGAGCTCGCCCGAGAGGGACAAGCGCCGGCGGCCGAGTTCGCGCATTCCGATCAAGCCCTCGTCGAGGCCGGCCGGGACCTCGCCAGCGCCGAGGACAAACTGCAGCGGCTCGGCCCGATCTTGGCTGGAATCCAAGACTTCGCCGCTGGGCAGGCGGATTTCGTAGTGGATCGTCAGGCGCTCCCCGCCGCGGACAAATGGGAGTTGGGAGTTGGTGGGGACCACCAGGTCCTGAACGACGACGCCGGAGATCGTGGTGAACGGCGGATAGCTGGGCGGCGCGATGGCGAACAGGCTGCAGCCAGCCAGGGCCAGAGCAGCCGCTGGGGCGAGCCAGAACCGCGGGGCGGCGGAGCGGCCGGGGTGGGTCCCTGTGGGGGAGGCCCAGATCGTGGTCGAGGAGGCTTCGGTCATGGAATGCGGGCGGCGCGGGGGCCCCTCGGGCGGGATACGATAACTCGGCAGGTCCACCTCCGATGCCGTTCAGGGAGCCTCTTGGGACTGCCCTCCAAGCCGGTTCGCCCGGCGAGTTCCCTCGGCCCGGCGCTTCGCACGGATCCACCTTCTCAGTTGTACCGCCGCGAACTCTCACCGAGCTCGCGGTCCCCCCCTCCTAGCGGATCCATCCTCTCTCGGATTCCACCCAGCGGATCGTCTCTTTGGGGCCCCCCCCTAAAGGGCCCCTCTCGCCGGAGGCTCCGACCCGCGTTTTCCATCGGTCCCCCCCGACACCATGAACTCCTCTGGGAACGCCGCCGGGGCGTCCGCCACCTCCGAGATCGCCCGTGCCAAGGCGGTGGTCGACTCTTCTCCCGCGAGCCGCCTGCTCGCCCTGTTCCTGGTCTCGGCCGGACTCCTCCAGGCCCAGATCGCCCTCACCAAGGTGTTCTCGGTGGTGCTCTGGTACCACTTCGGATTCCTGGTGATCTCGCTGGCCATGCTCGGATTCGCTGCGGCGGGTGCTTGGCTCGCACGGCGAGCCGACGCGCTGGATCGAGCGCCGGCTCTGTTTGCCCGGAGCGCCGGTTTGGCAGCTCTGTGGTTGGTGATTGGGATCTGGATCGTGGCTCACACCGATTTCGACGCCCAGCATCTGATCCGCGAGCGGAACGAGGGTCCGCTGCTGGCGTTGATCGGCTTTCTGATCGTGCCGTTCTTTTTCCTCGGGCGCGCGGTGAGCGCGGTGCTGACCTATCACCGCGAGTCCGCTAGCTCGGTCTATGCCGCCAACCTCCTGGGTTCGGGCGCCGGGTGTGCGATCGCCGTGGTCTTGTTTGACGTTCTGCACCTTTCGGCTGCGGACGTGGTGCTTGTTTCGGCCGGGCTGGTTGCGCTCGGCGGTGTGCTGTTTTCCTTCACGGCCGGACTCACGGCCTGGGCTGGCCCCAGCGCCGCACTCGTCTTTGTTTCGGCCCTATGGTTGTGTCCGGATCGCGAGAGCTTTTTCCACCTGGACGCGCCGCCCAGCAAGCCCCTGCACTTTGTCGAGCAGTGGATGGAGACCAACGATCTCAAGCGCACGGTGACAGCGACCGGCGAAGAAATCGTCTACTACGGCCCCGAGGGCTTTGAGGATGGCGAGTTCTTGCTGACGACGCCCTACGACGAAGTCGTGCGTGTGCCAGCCGAGGAAGCCGCGCGAGACGCGGAAGGCAACATCGTGCAGCCCGAGAAGGCTGACTTGATCGAGTATCGGCGCTGGACTTCCTTGAGCCGCGTGGACGCCTTCACTTGGCCGAAGACCAACCCTAGCTGGGGCCTGTGGGGGCTGTCCTCCACGTGGGCTGGCGAACTGCCGAATCAGAAGGGCATCACGATCGACACCTGGGCCATGACCAACGTCATGGAGTGGGACCGCACGCCGGACGAAGCCGGAGAAGTGCCGCTTCCGCCCGAGGTGCTCGAATACTTGCCTGCGACCTTGGTCCATCGGGTGCGGACAGACGCCAAGGTGCTGTGCATCGGGGCGGGCGGCGGCATGGACTTGTTGGCTGCCAAGCGCTTCGGTCAGCCGGACGTCACCGGCGTCGAGATCAACCCGAGCGTCGTCGACGCGGTTCAGAGCCGCTTCCTCGACTTTCAGGGTGGGCTTTACGACCCCGAGGACGACACCAACGGTGTAGAAATCGTGGTCTCCGAGGGGCGCCACTACCTGGAACGCGACGAAGATCGCTACGACATCGTTCAACTGTCGGGCGTCGACACAGCGTCCACCACGCAGGCCGGTGCTTTTGCCCTGTCGGAAAACTTCCTTTACACAGAGCAAGCCTTTGACACCTACCTCGAGCACACCACCGACAACGGCCTGGTTACGCTCACGCGTTGGGTGCTGCCGGACCTCGAATCCGGCAAGCCGCGCAACAGTCTGCGGTTGTTCGTTCTCGCATGGGGTGCCTTGGAGCGCCTGGGAGTCGAAAATCCCGCAGATCACCTCTACCAGGTCGCATCGAACAACCAGTTCTCGGTGATCCTATTCGGGCGTCAGCCGTTCACGGATGAAGAGCTCGCAACCCTCGATGCGACCTGTGAGCGCTTCGCCTACGACACCCTATTCCACCCACGGCGTTCTTCGCCGTGGCTACCGACCGGCTTCGAAGAGCCCGCGCAAAACGAATGGGAGGCTTTCGCCGAAGCGCCCGACAAGTCTGCCTACCTGGCGGCTTATCCGTTTGACGTCTCGGCGCCGACCGACGATCGTCCGTTCTTCTTCGAGACCTCGAAATTCGGACCGGACTTCCTGAAGCGTTCGAGCCTGCTCAGCCCCCTGGGTGGTCCGACCTCCCACGCCATTGTGGCAGCGCTGCTGGTGCTTCTTTCGGTGCTATCGATCTGGCTCGTCTTCGCTCCGCTCGCGCGCGGCGGCACCGGCCAGGATCGCGTGGCTCGGCGCCCGTTCGTCTTCCTATTTTTCCTGTGCTTGGGGCTCGGCTTTATCTTCGTCGAAGTCGTGTTAGCCCAACAATTCGTGCTGTTCCTCGGCAACCCGGTCTACTCCTTAGCCGTGGTTCTGTTCAGCGTGCTGGTGTTCTCCGGCCTGGGCGCGGCCTTCTCGTCGCGACTGCGCGGGCCCGCTGGACCGCTGCTGTTCGTGGTCGTTCTCGCGGCGGCCTATCCGTTCCTGCTCGAGTGGGTTTTCGAGGCGGCGCTCCAACTGCCCGATGTGGGGCGGATCGTCATCTCGGTCTGCCTGCTTGCGCCGCTGGCGTTTGCTATGGGAATGCCCTTCGCCCTCGGGCTGCGGCGTATTGCTGCCGCTGATCCGCGTGTCTCGGCATGGGCCTGGGGCATCAACGGCTACGCCTCGGTGGTCGGTTCGGTGGTCACCGTCGTGCTCTCGATGACTCTCGGTTTCCGAATGGTCGTCTGGATTGGAGCGGGGACCTACCTGATCGCCTTCCTGGTTGCGCCGCTGCTGGCGCGGCGCGTTCGCGAAGAGGAACCGCCCGAGGCGCCCAGCAGCGGCTCGCTCAATCCGGTGGACGCGGCACGGCTCGGCGCTATGGATCTGGACGATCCCGGAGACCTGGCTTCAGGCTCGCCAGCCTGACGCCTGAGGGGAACGCGGGGAGGGGCAGGCGCTCCCCGTTCGGCGCCCTGCGCGAGGGCCCCCGGGGATTCACATCCCGTGAGCCACTTGGAGGGAGAATTGTGTTCGGAAAGTGTCTGGGCAGCGGGGGCCGCCATCTGGATCAGGGCTGAGCCCTGTGGTGCGGAGACCTCTGACGGGTCTCCCGGGGTTCGCGCTGTGGGGATAGGGTGGAACCGTGTCATTCACTCCCTGTCCCATTTCCCCTTGAGGACCTTTCATGGCGAGACGACTCCCGCTCTTGTTCCTTCCGCTTTCCCTTGGATTGGCTGCGACTCCCACGTTCGCCCAGGTCGACGTTGAGGCGTTTGCACTGATTCCGATTCAGGCTGTTCAGACCGGCACGACGCCGATCGTAGCGGGCCGTTCGACGTTCATTCGAGCAGCGATCCGCGCGAACGGGACGGTTCCGGATGGCGTTGAGGTCGACGGCGTTCTGCGCGTGTTCATCGACGGCTCCGAGGCCTCCTTCTCGCCGATTTATTCGACCAACGGTCCGATCGTTCCTGAGGCGGCCCCTAGCCCACAGGTCCTCACGGACACGCTGAACTTCCACTTCGTCCCTCCGGCGGCCAGCAACGTCACCTTAGAGTTTGAGGTCAATCCGGCAGGCTCGACGCAGGTAGCCGAGTCCGATTTTTCGAACAACTCCGTGTCGCTCGGGCCTCTCAATTTCGTGTGCCGGGCCATCCCCGAGCTGGTCTACGTCCCGATCGACCACCGCCCCGGCGGTGGGCCGATCCCGAATCTTCCCGATGCGGAGTTGATCCGCCCCGGTATGGGGGACAACTTCATCCAGAGCGCATACCCACAGCCGGACTGGGAGTACCGTCGCAGCGACGCCCCCTCCAAGCTTTGGACCGCCGACTTGGCAGTCTTCTCAAACGGTACCGCACTGAACAACTCGCTGACGACCGACCTTCAGATGACGTCGCCGCAGCCTGATTTCATCTACGGTTGGGTCCCCGGCGGCCTGTCGTACAACGGCCAGGCAATCATCGGCGGCCAGGCGGCTATGGGCAACACCGAGGACATTCGCTACCAGCGGACATTCGCGCACGAACTCGGACACAACACCGGCTTGTTCCATGTGTTTGGGGGTGATCTGGGTACGGTGGGGGTCGACGTCGAGCATCACCTTTCCGAGCCGCTTGGACTGGACCAGGTCATGCCGCCCGACCAAGTCGACATGATGGTGGCCGGTCAGATCACCGAGGTTGCCTTCGTGTTCCCGCCCAATTGGCAGTTCTTCTTGGACTTCAATACGTTCCAGTGCTCGACAACGGATTCCGTCACGGAACCCGAGAATGACCAGAGTCTTTTGATTGCGGGTCTGTTCAACACTCGAGACGAGTCGTTCGAGTTTCAGCATGCTCTCACCTTCGGGGGTGGCAAAACGACGCCCGCAGCGGACTCCAAGGACGCCAACTTGTTCTTGCGAGCGTTCTCTGGGGATGCCCTTCTTGAGACCGTTCCGCTTCAGGTGATCTCCAGCGCCGATGGTTGCGCCGCCTGTGGGGGCGACCATCACGAAGGACCCGATCACGAAGGCGCCCATCACGGAAATTCCGATAGCGAATACGAACCTGAGCTGGCCGGCTTCGTCTCGGTGCTTCCCGCCGAAATTGAGGGTCTTGGAATCGACCGCGTGACCGTCTCGACCGCGAAGGGCGATCTGTTGGGTGAGTTGAGCCGCAGTGCAAACGCTCCCGTGGCTCAGTTCACCGGACCCGATCCCATTGGACTTGGCCTCGGACCGGTCGTGGTCAGCTGGACCGCCTCGGACGCGGACGGCGACGCTCTGACCTCGACTTTGCGCTACAGCCCGAACGGCACGCGCTATTCTCCGCTCGCCACGGCGATCGAAGGCAACAGTGCTCGCGTGGACTTCTCCGAGCTCCCGGCGGCCGGGCCGAACGGGTTCCTCGAACTCCTGGTCTCCGACGGCCTGCGAACGACAAGTACCCGCCTGAGTGGCTTCGCAACCGAAGAAGGCTCCCCCGGAGGCAAAAGCGCCCCCCGGGTGCATATGTTGAGCCCGAACAACCAGATCACCCAGCCCTTTGGGTCGACCGTTTTCTTGCACAGCTCCGGCTGGGACCTTGAGGATCGCGCCTTGACCGGTGACGACATCCAGTGGTTCTCGGACCTTGATGGTCCGATCACATCGGGTCGAGTGACTTCGACTGCGGACCTTTCGGTCGGAACGCACGTGATCACCGTGATCGGCACGGATTCAACGGGACTCTCGACCTCGGATGCGGCTGTTGTCACCATCACCGACCGGGAGCTTCCTGGAGACGGAGGTCCGATCACCTGTCAGACGGATCTTGGCTTCGGTGGTCCGGGCACGGCGACGCTCAGTTTCTGTGGCGGCGACCTGTCGTCCGGCACGTTTGCCGACTTGAGTATCGAAGGAGCTCCGGCGTTCACGTCGGCGTTGCTGCTCGGCAGCTTCTCCCAAAACCCGGTGCCGTTCGCTGGCGGGATGATCCTCACGAACCCGCTGAGCGCCAGCCTTCCCGGGGTTACCGACGCAGCCGGTGATTTCGTCTTGCCCCAGGTCTCCGGTGGCGGCGGACCGCTGACGATCTACCTGCAGGCGATCTACGTGGACGACAGCCAGACCTTTGGCCTGGGAATCACCAACGCGCTCGAGGCTGAGTTCCTGCCCTAGTCTCAAGCGTTGAGCGGCGGCCCTTTGCGAAGAGCCGCCAAGGCTGAAAAAAAAGCGGCCCTCGGTTCCAGCTGGAACCGAGGGCCGCTTTGCGATGGGGGAGAGGCGCTGGCGTCAGCGGCTGCTGAGCACCGCGGCGATGCAGGCGACGTTGGCGATGTCGCCGGCCGAACAGCCGCGCGAAAGATCCAAGTAGGGCGCGGCTAGGCCCTGAACGATCGGTCCGAGGGCGGTTGCCCCAGCTAGGCGCTGGGTGAGCTTGTAGGCGATGTTGCCGGCGTCGAGGTCCGGGAAGACGAGGACGTTGGCTCGTCCGCCGAGGGGCGAGCGCGGAGCCTTCTTCTCGGCGACGTCGGGGACGAGCGCGGCATCCACCTGAAGTTCTGCATCGCAGCACAGGTCGGGAGCCCGGCGCTTCAGGAGCTCGCCGGCTCGGGCGACCTTGTCCACGTGGGGATGGCTGGCGGATCCCTTGGTTGAAAACGAGAGCAGCGCCACCCGAGGGGTCTCGCCGGTGAGTCGCCGATGGGTCTCCGCGGAAGCGAGCGCAATATCGACCAGCTGTTCGGCCGCCGGGTCGGGAACCACACCGCAGTCGCCATAGGTCAGCGCCCGATCCTCGAGCAGCATCAGAAAACTCGACGAGACGGTCCTTACGCCCGGGGCGGTGCCGAGGACTTGAATGCCGGCGCGCAGGACGTCTGCGGTTGCCGAGGCGCTTCCGGCCACGGCGCCGGCGGCGGTGCCGCGGCGGACTAGAAAGGCCGCGAACATCAGCGGGTTTTTGACCTGCTGCCGGGCGTCTTCGAGAGTCAGGCCCTTGTGGCTACGCAGACCGGCGAGCTCCACGGCGAAGTCTTCGAGCCGCGGGTCGCGCTCGGGATCGATGGTTTCGATTCCGGCAGGGATCGACGCCATAGTCCGTCCCGCGACGAGCAGCGGCCTAACGTGACCGGAGGCAGCCAGCTGCGCCGCGGCCTGCGTCACGCGCGGATCACCCGACTCAGGCAGCACGATGGGCGCGTCGGTGCGTCGCGCCCGTTCGCGGATTTCCTCCAGCAGGTTCATCGGTGAGGTTCAGCGCTCGCTCGGCGGCGGCGGCGTGGCGTCGAGGACTTCCTGGGGGACGTCCATCACCATGCGCAGGGCAGCGAGTCCGTGCGTCTTGCCTTGAGCATCGGTCTTGAGCGAAGCGGAGCCGCCTCCGCCGAGGGAATCGTCGAGCAAGAAGTTGAGGACTCGGACGTTGTCGGCTTCGAACCGCTTGACGCCTCCTAGGTTGATCTCGCTGAGGTGCAGGCGCAGGACCTCGGTCGTGAGAGCTTCTTTCAGGAACTGGTAGGCGGCGTCGGAACGGGCCATCACGCCGACGTTCGAGCCTTCGCCTTTGTCGCCCGAGCGGGCGGCGGCTATGCGGGAGAGGAGGACGCGGGGCATGGAAGATTCAGGGGGGGGTCAGGATTCGGAGACGGCGACGCGCGGGCTCAGTTTGTTCTTCGAGACCAGGGCGGGCCAGAACCCGATGATCTCGGTGGCTTTCGGTCGTCCGCCGGCGAAGCCGGTGACGCCGGGAGGGCCGCTGGTGACGAGCGGAACGAGTTCCGATCCGAACCGGTCGACCTTCGCGCGGTCGGGTCCCTTGACGCCCATACGAAGGACGACCTCGGAGGCTTCGCCAGCCTCGGGGACGTCGATGCCCGCGTGGCACACGTTGGCGCCGACAAACTCGATCAGGCGCTCGTCGGGCGCGTACTCGAAGCCGTCGAAGGCCAGGCGTTGCCAGACGATCTCGGCGCACAGTTCCGCTTTGGCCAGAGCGTCCGGGCCGCTGACGGTGAGCTGGCCCAGAGCCTTCCAACCTTCGTGATACGAAAGGGAAGCCTTGTAGGTAGGGGTCGCCGGCCGGCCGCGAGCGCCCTCGATGCGAACGCGATCCGGTCCATCCTCGGTCAACGAGACGCTGGTGAAGTCGGCGATCACGTCGGGCGTGATGTAGTGCTCAGGGTCGCCCATCTCGTAGCACAGCTGGTGCGTGACGGTCGAGACGTCGACGCGCCCGCCGGTTCCTTCGTGCTTGGTCACCACGAAGCTGCCGTCGGGGTTCGCTTCGATGACCGGATAGCCGATCATCGCCATGTTCGGGATCGTGCGCCAATCGGTGTAGTTGCCGCCCGTGCACTGAGCTCCGCACTCCACGATGTGTCCCGCAATCGTCCCCGCGGCCAGTCGGTCGAGATCCTTCTCGGTCCAGCCGAACTCGTGAATCAGCGGGCCGAGCACGAGTCCCGGGTCGGTTCCGCGTCCGGTGATCACGATTTGGGCGCCGGTGGCGAGCGCTTCGGCAATCGGGAACGCGCCCAGGTAGGCGTTGGCGCTGGTCACCGAGTCGCGCACGGTGGAAAGCGGGGCGCCTGTGTCCATGTTCGAGAGCTCTTCGCCCGAGGCCAGCAGGCTATCCAGGTCGTCGAACATGTCGTCGCCCTCGACGATGGCGACTTTGATGCCGGTTGCGCCGTGCTTGCGCAGGACTTCGAGCACCGCATCACGGCAGGCCGTTGGGTTGACCCCTCCGGCATTTGCGATGACGCGAATGTTCTTCTCGACGATCGTGGGGGCGATGCGATCGATCAACCGGACGAAGTCCGTCGCATAGCCCTTCGAAGGGTCCCTCCCGCGGAGCTTCTGCATGATGCTCAGGGTCACCTCGGCCAGGTAGTCGAGGGTCAAATAGTCGAGCGGGCCTTCGTTGCAAAGGCGGATCGGACCGAGGATCGAGTCTCCCCAGAATCCTTGCCCGTTGGCGATGCGGACCAGGTCTTTCAAGTGCTTGGGACGGGTGGCGGGGGATGGGGGCGGAAAGCGCCGGGGAGGCCCGGAGCCGAAGCGGGGCGAAGAGTCTAGCCCACCGGCCCTTGGCAAAAAGAAAGCGGGGCGCCCGCCCCCGAAGGAGTGGGCGCCCCGCAGGACGATTCAGGCTCGCAGATCAGTCGAAGGTGACGCCGACGGCGTTCGACACGAAGGTGATCTCGAGGTTCGCCGGGTTCAGCACGATCGAAGCCGCGTTGACGGTTTGGCCCAGGAAGCCGGCGGGAAGTACCGGGAAGGCGATCTCGTTGAACGGCGCGTTGCCGTCTGCGTCGAGGAAGCCGAGGGTGTTGATGAACGGCGGCGATCCGGCGCTGGCCAGGGAGGCCGTCAGCAGGGCATCGAAGTTCAGCGGCAGCAGGAAGGAGCCGGCCGGGGTGCCCGGCGCGGTGCCCGAAACGCTGAGCAGGGTCAGGTACAGGTTGCCCGCGTTGGCGGCGCCAGCGCACAGGTTCATGCCCATGTTGCCACCGAAGGCCTGGGGCAGAAGGCTGCCCGGGGCGTTTGCGGCACCGGGGGTGTCGACGCCGGTCACCGTGTCGAACTCACCGATTGCGTAGTGCACCAGCGAGTCGGTGCCGTCGGACTCCAGGTAGAAGTGTCCGGGAACGAAGGTTCCGTTCGGGCCGCAGATGTTGGGCGAGTACAGCAACTCTCCACCGCCGACCTCTTCGCGCAGAGCGACGCTGTCCACGATCGCGGTCCAGGGGGTGACGTCCAGGACGCCGTCGTCATCGGTGTCGAGGTCGTCGCCGGGGGAGCCGGTGAAGCCCTCAACCAGCAGGTGCGTGACGTTGTCGCTGTTCTCGAAGCCGAGGCTAGCCGTGAAGTCCGCGACGCCGAGGGTGAAGGTGGATTCGGCGGCGACAAAGTAGCCCGAGGCCGGGATCACGTTGCCGGTGAGATCGATGGCTCCACTGCCGTCGATGACGCCGGAGCCACCGGTGCCGTCGCCGATCACAACGTAGGTGAGGCCGTCGAGGGAGGCGCCGGGGGTGCCGCGCAGCTCGAAGTACTCATCGACATCACCGCCGGGCTGGTCGGTGCGGATTTCGTTGATAACGAGGTCGCCGCCGCCGGAGTTGGCCAGGGCGAGGGGGGCAAAGACCGCGGCAGCGGCGAGGGTCGAGATAGTCGTGCTAAGGCGCATGGATGTCGGGGGGGCGGGAGTCCAAGTGGAGCGTGGGGCCGAAGCGCACCCACGATTCGCAGGACATCCTCCCAAGAGCCGGGCAGGATTGCTCGTTATGAGTTTGCTAAGAAGCTGCTTTCCGGTTTCCCGGGCTGTTCCGGGGGCTTGCCCGCTTCCCCGCGCCCGCCGCTGGCCCCCCTGGCCTATTCCTGCGCGGTGCGAACCACGATTTCGTGGGGGATCGAAAAGGAGGCTACGGCCTCCACTTCAAGGCTCTCGTCCTTGAGTCCGACGACCATCTCGATGGCGAACTCGGCCTCCCAATCGAGCGTCGCGTCCGCCCCGGCCAAAAGACCTAGTTCGTGATCCCAATAGACCGTCACCTCGCCGAAGATGGAGTACTCGAGGTCCGCGCGCTCCAGGTCCAAGCTGAAGTTCGCTGGCAGGTCTTTTGAGCTCGAAGAGTGCAGGGCGGTGTTCAAGGCCTGTTCGAACGGAGCCACCAAATCGCGGCCGGATTCCACCTCGACATCGACCCGGATGCGCGTCACGGGTCTTCCCCTGCGCTCGATCACTCCTGCGTGGACCGCCCGGCTGTCCCCAGGGAGCAGTTTGGAGTACAGACCCATGCCGTTTCCTATGACGCTTCCGAGTACCGCCCGAAATTCATCGAGCTGCTGCTCGCCGGCGGCCTCAAGGCTCAGGCCTTCAGGATCAAAGCCCAGGTATCCGCCCGGGCTGATGAGCTGAAGCAAGAACCGGTTCGAGACTTCCCAGGAGTCGCCTTCCGTGACCGTTCCAGGGGGCAGGGCGGCTCGCAGCCCGGTTTCCTCTTCAAGACCGTGGAGCAGCTCGTTGGGCCCCGGTGTTGCCGGGTCGAATTCGCGTTCGTACTCGCCGGTTTGTTCGTCGTACCGGAACACGACGCGATGGTCCTTGATCGGCATGTGATACCGGTAGGAGACCGTCTCGGAGAGGCCCTGCACGACGAAGCCATATTCGCTGTCCGAGTTCGCGACGGGAAACTCCCGCACAAAGTCCCGGGGGCGGCCGTCTTTGACATCGACGTATTCGTCGACGAAGGTGAACTCGCTGACCGAGTCGATCAAGATCTCCGGAGTCCCAAGGATCGTGAGGAGATCTTCGCCACCGACGGTCCACTGAAGATCGTCTAACTCGATGGTCCGTTGCAGTTTGTAGTGCTTGGCAAGGACCTGTCCGGGAGCCGGGCTGAAGCGCAGCGGCGGCTCGTCACCAACAAGACCAGCAGCGGCCAGCAGCGCAAGACCACGCTGGATCAGAAGCGTTGAGCGAGGAGCCATGCGAAAAGCGCTGAATCAGCTGCGCGCCCCGGAAGTCGCTGCAAGGTGCCCTGAAGGGCCGAGCGTTGCTGCGATTTTCAGGGGCGCGAGGTGCCTACTGGCGCTCGGCGGTGGCCGAGAACGTCATCGTGCCGCCCAGTTCCAAGCTCATCTCTTGGAGCATTTCGATGCCGGAGAAGTTCATTGAGTTGGCGGAGTCGATGGTGTTGCTCATTTCGACGCTGAGCGAGAAGCTGTCGAAGTGCCCGCCGGCCACGTCCCAGATGAGTTCGCCTTCGCCTTCGAGCGCGAGCTCGGAGTCGAAGGACTCGACTTCCATGCTGGCCCCTTCCGGGAGGCTGTCGCCCATTTCGGACATCATCTCGCGGCTCATTTCAGTCAGATCCTTGGCGGACTCGATGTCGACAGCGAGCGCGATGACGGCAAGCTGGCGGTCGCCGGCTTCCCGGAATCCGGTCAGAGTCGCGGTGACCGAACCCTCGATGTCGCCAAGGACGGCGCGCAGGTCGGTACTTGCGTCGGGGCCGCTGTTCAATCCTTGGGCTTCGCCTTCGACTTCGATGTCGATCTTGAGGTTGCCGCCGGGGGCGAGGACATCGACGATTTTGGCCGGGTCGACTTCCCAGGACACGCCTTCCTCGACTTCCTCGGCCGGAAGCAAGCTGGTGAAGTCGAACTCGAGGAACAGGTCCTCAAGCAATTCGTCGTCGTCTTCGGAGCCTTCGGCGAACGCCGTTGAAACTTCGCCGGTGTCTCCATCGCGGGTGAAGACGATGGTCTTGCCGGTCAACGGGCTTTCGCCGCTCGAACTCATGTCCTGCTCGCCGATCATCGCCATGCTCATGGAAGCATCGTTCGAGAGGCTCAGGTCCTCAAAAGTCCTGGCCAGCTTCAGCACCTGGCCGCCCTCGACTTCGATGTACTGGTCGGTCACGGAGAACCCTACGGTCGCATCCGAAGACATCTCCATTTCCATGTCCACGGGCGGCGAATCGCCGTCCACGAGCATGTCCATGTTGTCGAGCGACATGCTCGTTTCGACCAGGAAGGTCTTGGTGAGAACCGTGCCGGACTCGGGCCCGAAGGCCACGCGCTGGGCCGCAGGGGTGAAGGCGACGAGGGCCGGGAAGAGGGCCAGGAGAGTGGTGCGTTGCTTCATAGGCGGGGGCGAGAAGGCTCGCGGCGCAGAAAGAGGTATGGGAGAAGGTCGGAAGCGTGAGGCGGGCGCCGCGACGTCGTCCGTTTTGGGGGCGAAGACCCTACCACCAGCTCTTCGCCGGCCGAGGGCTTGGCGGTCCGACTTTGAAACTGGTGCGCCGCAGGGACCTGCAGCGTGGGTAGACGAGTGCTTTTCTCCTTTACGGGGCCCAACCCTGGGGATTTCCAGGTGCCCCCCAGATTTGGGTTCGCGGCCGGGCAGCCAGGCTCGAGGGGCTGCTGGGCGAGGCCCCAGGTCACTCGCGGGCAACCCAGTTGAGCGGCGGGTCGCGAAGTGGGGAGCTGGGCGGCACGATGGGGGCATGCGAAACCGGCCGCGACCCGCACGATCGACTCTTTCCGGGCTCCTGCTGGGGGCTGCAGGCTTGTTCCTTGGGGCAAACCGGACGGTTTCCGCCGAGCCAGGCAGTTGCGGAAATGGGGCGCCGATTCACCGGTACGGGGGTGCTTCCCACGTGAATTTCCTCGCCCCGGCGCGGGTCGCCGCAGCTCCGGCGGGGTCGGTCAGGGCTTTGCAGCAAGGACCCAGAAAAAAGCCAGGGGGCGGCAAGCAGAAGCCCGGCGCTGGCAAGCAGAAGCCCGGTGCTGGCAAGAAGAAGCCGGGGGGAGCGGCCCCGAGTCCCGATCCGCCCCAGCCCGCAAGCCTGGACCTAGCGCTTCCGTTCTTGGATCCGGCCTCCGAACCGGACCACGGAACACGCTTCCCCCGCCCTGCGGATCGCCGCGGACCCGGCCGAGATGAGGACCTGGATCTGCTGGTCCATGACGACCAGCACGGCGGAGCCGACCAGCAGCTCGAATCCCTGGTGGGCGGGCCCGCTGGGGTCGCCGCCGTTTGGAGGGATGGCCGCAACGGGAACGCCGGCTTGTATCTGGGGTTGATCGATCGCAATGGCGAGCACCGGCCGGTGCAGCGTGCGATCCACGCGCCGAGTTCCGGACGCGAGCTCCATCCCGGACTGGCCGTCAGCAGCGATGGCCGGGGCGCCGCGGTTTGGTTTTCCCAGAATCATCTGCGCGAGCGCAGCCTGCTGCGACTGTTTACCTTTGGGGAGTCGGTGGTCGGCAGTCCGATTCCGATTGGAGCAGCCACCGGTCCCGAAGCGCGACTCGAACCCGGAGGAGAGGGGGCGAACGGTCCGTCGATCCAAGCCGCCGTGGTCCTCCCCGAGGAGCGCTCCGGCTTAGTCGTCTGGCGCGAAGGCACCGAGCTGCTTGGGCAATCTCTCGTCGATGCGCGGACCCCCCTACGATCGCCCCAGCTGCTGGGGGCCGGCGTGACGGGTCGTCCAGTTCTTGCGGAGCAAGACGGCCGAGTGCTCGTGGTTTGGCCCAATGAGGCGGGATTGAACGCTCGGCTGCTTGAGGACCCCTCTGGCAATGCGGCGGATTCAGGCGGACCGATTTCCCTTGGTTCAGGTGAGCTCGTCCGGTTGGTCGGGGATCCCGGACACGGTTGGTGGCTGCTGCTTCGCTTGGACGGGACGCTTGCCCTGCGTCACTTGGCGCCGAGTGGCAAGCCCGACGCGCCGGATGTGCTCGCGCCGGGCGAACCTCTGCGGAGCTTTGATCTGGCCGTTTGGAATGGTCATCTCGCGGTGGTGACCGAAGAGCGCACCGGCGGCGATCTCCGACATGCCCACGGTCCCATCCGCTTGTGGCTTGCGGAGCGAACCGGACGGCTCCTGATGCCGCCCATGTCGTTGCCGGGGCCCGAGGCGCGCGGCGCTAGCTCGCCCAAAATCGCAGCAAGCGGAAAGACGATTGTGGTGGCTTGGACCGATCTGCGCGAGCGCGACCGCAACATTTACTGCCGGGTCTTGCGGCCCAAGGAACTCGGGCGGCCGGACGAGCGGCTCAACAACGACCAAACCAGTTCGAATCAGATTCAGGCGTCGGTCGGATCCGGCGACCGCGGCATGGCGCAGGCCGTTTGGGTGGACGAACGTGACGTCGCCCCACGCGTTCGTATGCGGCGCTACACGCCAGCTCGCGGGTGGTTGGATTCGGACCAAGCCGTGTCGGGGGTTTCGCCGCTGGACGAACAGGTCCGGGAGCAACAGCCGGTGATCGCCGTTTTGCCGGATCGTCGCGCGCTGGTGGCTTGGACGGAGAGTCGCGGCGCAGACCATCGACTCCTCGCTCGCTGGTTCGACGGGGAAGGGAAACCCGCGAGCCCGGTGTTCGCTCCCGACGAAGGCCACGCTGCGTTGCCGGCCGAACGTGTTGCTCTCGCGTTCGAGGAGCGGACGCGCCGCCTCACGCTCGCTTGTGTACGGGCCAGCGGCGAGTGCGTCGCGCTGGCGATGAAGGAGGGCTCGACCAGGGCTGTGCCGCTCGTACTTTCGAGAACCCAAAGCATCGCGCGGCCCGCCGAATTGCGTGGCCCGCACGAAATGCCAGGCCGAGCGCAGGCGCCGGCGCTTTGCGCTTTGAACGATGGTGGGTTGGTCGCGGCCTGGACCCATTCGCTGGACGAGCCTTGGACGATTCAAGTGCCGGCGGAACAGGCCAAGGGGCTTGAGGGCCAGCCCGGCGTGAATCCAAAGCCAGTGACCGGCGCGTCCGGGGTTGCGGCGCTGGGCCGGACAGGGTCCGTCATCTTGCTGCGGCGGATCGCGCCCGATGGCCGCCCGCTCGGGCCGGCCCAGGTGGCACGCCTGTCGCTGCGCGGCCGCGGAGATCTCGAACCGGCGCTAGCTGCGTCCCCGCGGGGGGGCTTTGTCCTGGCCTGGACCGCGAACAATGGGCCGGTTCGAGACGTGTTGGCCGGTCTATACAGCACGGCAGGAGTCTCGATCGGGCCGGTCACGCTGATCTCTACCACGCGAGGCGAGCAGGACGTGCCGGTGCTCGTAGCGCTCGAAAGCGGAGACTTCCTGTGCGTTTGGGAGGACGACTTGAGCGGGCCGGACTGCGTGTTAGGCCGGCGCTTGACCCAACGGGGCGCGAGGATTGAATTGGGCGCTGTCCGGCAGTTGCACGCTTCACAGAGCGCTTTTGTCGAGGGCCGGACGCGTCCTGCGGCGTGTGCCTTGGGCGATGGGTTCTTGGCTCTTTGGGACGATCGTCGACGCTCGAAGGGGCACGATTTGTTTGCCGGTCACTTCGGGCCGCTGTTCGACCGACCGCTGGCCGCTGGACGTTCGACCGAACTCTTGGGCGAAGGTGGCCTCGATCAAGGAGGAGCGCGGTAGATTCCTCCGCGTGAAATCGCTTTTCGTTCGGGCCGTCGCACTCCTCGCGCTTGGGTTGGCTCTGCATGGGCCTCGGTTGGGTCGCGCTGAGCTCGAGAATGAGGAAGGGCGGCGAGCCCTGCCGCCCAGAGAAATGCTGGAGAGCGGCGACTACGTGATGCCGACCGTGTTCGGCGAGCCGTATCTCGCCAAGCCTCCCGGCTACTACTACGCGGTGGTCGTCAGCGCTGTGTTGCTTGAACGATTCGGCCCGAAACCGATCGAAGCGGATTCACCGGCTGAGGAGCGATCCGGCTGGTATCCCCCGGAGCACGGGCCGGTTTCCCCCTTGGCGGTACGGCTGCCCTCGTTGATCGCTGCGCTCGGCTGCGCGCTGGCCCTGTTGCTCGCAGGGCAGAGATGGGAGCAGCGGTTTGCGCCTGCTGTGGGTGGCGGGGGGCCTGCACCGGGTGGGGCAGCTGGTTCGGGAACCGAAGCCGGCACGCTGGCTGCTCTGTTCTTCCTCTTCGCTCCAAACCTGGTGCGCAAGGTGCGCTTGGGGGAGATCGAAGTGGCTTTGAGCGCGGCCTGTTTTGTCGCCGGGGTGCTTCTGTGGTTCAGCGCGCGGGGACCTCGCTGGCGCCCGGGCCTGACGGTGGCGGGCGGGCTTGTGCTCGGCGTGGCCGGTTTGCTCAAAGGCCCGGTGGCGCTGCTGTTCACGCTGCCGGCGGGATGGGCTGCGGCAGGCCTGCGCCGACCTGGACGAGCCGCGAGCGTCTTGGCACTCAGCAGCGGGATCGGTATGGCGCTCGCGGCCCTGTGGATGGTCCCGCTAATGACGCGGTTCTCCGATCGAGCTGAGCTGCTGGCGTTTTGGTCGAGCGAAATATCTCGGGACCCCGAGCCGGGTTTCGCAGCGTTCATGAGCGATCGCTGGCGGCTGGTGAGCGGTTCCTTGCTCGGCTGGCTTCCGGCGTCGGGCCTCGTGATTTATGGACTGGCCCGCAAGTTTGGTGTGGGGCTGGGCGCTGCCCTGTGGACCCTTGCGCTGCCTGCGCTGGTGCTGTGTCTATGGCCCGGGGTTCGAGCGCGTTACGCCATGCCGTTGTTGCCGTGGATCGCCCTGGCCGGGGGGCTGGTGGCGAACGACTTGATTCAGCGCCGCCGGGCTGCGGGTCGCCCGGGCGTGGCTGCTTGGGTCGGTGTGGTCTTCGGGGTTCTGATTGCTGTGCGTGGCGTGCAGTTGTTTGTGTTGGAGCCACCGCGCGACGACCGGGCTCACCGCATCCAGTCTGCACGGCAACTCGATGAACTGGTCGGTGAACGTCTTTGGGTGGAAGAGCCGTTCGCGTTCAAGACGCTTTACTACCTGCGCAGCGAGGTTCGCTGGGCCAGGAGTCCTGGCTCGGTGCCGCAGGGCGAGGTGCTGCTGCGGGGCCCGTTTGCTTCGGGCGATCATCCGGAGGGGGAGTGGGAGCTGCTGGATGTCGAGATCCCGACCAACAAGTTTGAGTGGGTGACCCTGTGGCGCCGGCTGTGAGTGAACGGCGAGCTGAGTTCGCTTTTTCGGCGCAGCAGCGGGCTCGAATGGAAGGCTGGGCCGAGGCCGCAGCGCCCCTCGAGGCTTGCGGGGTTCTGCTGGGACGCTGGGAGTCGCCGAGCCTAGTCCGCGTGGGTGGGGTCACGCGGGCGGGAAATCTCGCGGGACAATCCGATCGCTTCGAGCTTCACCCCGCGGATTGGGTTCGGGCCGAGGCTTGCGCGAAGGCACTGGGAGCCCGGGTTCTCGGCTTCTGGCATTCCCATCCGCGGACCCTGGCTCTTCCCTCTGTCCACGACTTGCAGGGCCTTCCCGAGGGCTATTGCTGCGCGATCCTCGGCCTCCAGCCAAGGGGCGCTCGCGAGCTGCGCGTGTTTCGCAAAGACGGCGGAGGCCGGCCCATTGAATTTCAAGCCGTGTTCCGGCAGAGCCGACCTCTCTTGCCCTAGGGAAGACCGGAAACTTCTTCTCGCGACGGGCGCTCCGTGTTCCGGAGCTTGCAGTCAAGCGAACCTCTCGCTGGCGCCGATGGACTCTGCGCACCGGCTTGCTCGTTTGATCCGGTGCCTATTTTCCCCTCGCTCGAGCCCCAGAGCAGCAAATCACTGTGGACGTCTTTCTTGGTCGCCAACCGATCTTTGGCCGGAATCTCGAGGTCTTTGCCTACGAGCTGCTCTATCGAGGTGGAGCGGTGGACACCGCCGAATTTCCCGACGGGGACTGTGCGACTTCGCGGGTGTTGGTCAACGCGTTCACCGAGATCGGACTCGACCGGGTGGTCGGGGGGCGCCCGGCCTTTGTCAATCTGACGCGGGCGTTCATCACCGGGCAAATTCCGTTGCCCGCCGTGCCTGACCGCTTGATCCTCGAGGTGCTCGAGGATGTCCGCTCAGAGCCCGCGGTCTTGGCTGGCTTGCGGCGCTTGGCAGGACGAGGTTACCGGATCGCGCTCGACGACTTCGAGCTGTGCGAGGAGAACAACGACCTGGTCGATTTGGCTGAGATCGTCAAGCTGGACTTCCGCAGCCTCACCGAAGATCAGCTCGTCGCTCACGTAAAGGAACTGTCCGCCCGCGGCTGCCGGCTGCTTGCCGAAAAGGTGGAGACCCAGGAGGAGTACGAATTGTGCCGCGAGCTCGGCTTCGAGTACTTCCAGGGCTACTTCTTGGCCAAACCGAAGGTCCTGCACTCCCGGGCGCTGCCTTCGGGACAGGCGACGCTGCTGGCGTTGATCGCAAGACTCCAGTCGAGCGATTGTGATCTCGACGAGATCGCCAAGATGGTCGAGCGCGACGTCGCGGTCAGCTATCGCGTCCTCAAGCACATCAATTCTTCGCTCTACGGCCTGCGCTTCCAGGTCCAGTCGATTCGGGACGCGGTCGTCTATCTCGGGCTCTACAAGGTTCGGAACCTGGTGACCCTGTTCCTCCTGGCCGCCCTGGATTCAACGCCTCAGGCGCTGGTCGAGACGGCGATTCTGCGGGGGCGGATGTGTGAACTGCTCGGGCAGGCGACCTCCAGCAAGCGCAGCGATACCTTTTTCACGGCCGGCCTGTTCTCCACCCTGGACGCGATGTTGGGCCTGCCCATGTCGCGGGTCATCGACCGGCTGCCCTTGGCCGAGGAGGTCTCGAGCGCACTGCTGAAGGGCGAAGGTACCTTGGGGTCCGCGCTGGCTTGCGTGCTCGCCTACGAGCGAGGGGACTGGGAGAAGGCTCGGTTTGGAACGGTGGACCGCGAGACGATCCGGGATGCGTTCCTGGAGGCCGTGGAGTGGGTCGAATCGGCAGGAATCTCCTCGAAGAAGGCAGCCTGAGCGTTCTCGGGCCACGGCCCGGGCCCTTTGGCGGGTAGTCTTTGCCGGCCCGTACGACCCCGCGCACCACCGTCCGTGACCGACGAAAACGACCTGAACCTGCGTGCGGCGGAGGCCCCCCGGGCCCGAGCCGCTGACTTCTCCATCTCGGCCGGTATCGGCCTGCTGCTGGCGTCGGCCGCGGTTCTCGCCTTGCAGGTGCTGCAGACGCGGATCCTGTCGGTGCAGATGTGGCATCACCATTCGTACATGGTGGTGACGATGGCCCTGCTGGGATTTGGTGCCGCGGGCTCGCTCGCGACCATCTTCCCGGGGCTGGTAGGCCGGAATCCGGCCCGCAATGCGAGCTTGGCCGCCACCTTGTTCGCACCCACGACCCTGTTGGGGTTCTTGCTGCTGTCGGCCACCGCTGACGCCGCGGCCGAGATGACGGCCGAGCGGCGCTACCTGGCCCTCTCGCTCTTCTATGGCTACCTGATCCTGCCCTACCTGTGCGGCGGGCTGGTCATCACGATTGGGCTCTCGGCGGCCACGCGTGTCACGCGCCTCTACGCCTGGAATCTGCTCGGCAGCGCGCTCGGTGCCTGGCTGTTTCTCGCGGCGGTGACGCCGCTCGGAGCGGAGCGCCTGCTGATCGTGTGCGCGGCCCTCGGCCCGCTTGCCGGCCTTGCGCTCGCCGGAGCGGATCGCTCTCGGGCTCCGGCGCGCGGCTCGGCGCTGTTCGCACTCGCGGTCTTGCTCGGTTGCGGAGCGGCGTTCCTCGGCGCGAAGGAGTGGTTCGCCGTGAACGTGGCCAGCAACAAGTACATGGCCCATACGCTCAATACGGTCGAAGGGGCCGAGCACGTGGAGCAGCGCTGGAGCACCTTGTGCCGCCTGGATCTCGTGAAGCTGCCGCCGATCGATGGGATCCCTCAGCCGACTCACGTCTATCAGGACGGAGATGCGATCACGGTGATGCACTCCGATGAGAGTTTCGAGGCTGAGTACCAGGGTCGCTACGCGCTGAATCAGCTTGCCTACCAGCCCCAGAAGCTCGCCATGGAACGCGGTGAGCGGGCGCCCCGGGCCTTGGCTATCGGAATCGGCGGTGGGATCGATCTGCGCTATGCGATGAAGGAGGGCTCGGAGAGCGTCCTCGGGATCGAGATCAATCCAGTCACGATCGACCTGGTCGACAACGTGTTTGACGACTGGAACGGGGATCCCTACGACCAGCCCGGCGTTGAGGTTCGCTGGGGGGAGGGGCGCGCGAGCCTGCGCCGGCTCGAGGAGACCTACGACGTCATCGAGCTCTCGGGCACCGATACGTACACGGCGGGCAACGCCGGAGCCTACGTGCTCTCCGAGTCGTATCTGTACACCTACGAGGCACTGACCGAGTACTTCGAGCACTTGGACCCGGAGCGCGGTTCGCTCGGAATTCTGCGGCTCGGATACGACCCACCCAGAGAGAACCTGCGGCTGTTCGCCATCGCGATGACCGTCCTACGGGACGAATTCGGTATCGAGGACCCCTCGCGACACGCGATGAGTCTGATGCAGGAAATCGTGCTGCCGGAAACGGGTGAGACGATCCGGTTCTCGGGCAACGTCTTCACGCGGCAACCGATGAGCAGCGAGCTCATCGCGCACTTCGCCCAGGCCGATCTCGTTCCCGAATGGCGCGTGGCGTGGCTGCCGGGGCACGCGGGCGACGACGGCCCCTACGGCGAGCTCGGCCGCGCCATCGCAGACGGAACCGAAGACGAGTTCTACGCGGGCTATCCCTTTGACGTGCGGCCGGTCCACGACGATTCGCCGTTTTTCTTCCACTTCCATCGCCTGTCGGAAATTCTGCCCTGGGCTAGATCGAAGGCGCCCGCGGAGGCTCCGTCGGTCGATGTGGTCGCAGGCAACGAACAGGGCGAACGCCTGGACGACTGGCACGATTTGACCGGCGGTCCGATCGGTCTTGAGATCTTGGGAGCGCTGCTCCTTCAATCGACGGTTCTCGTCGCGCTGCTTGTCCTGTTGCCGCTATTCGTGCTGCAACGCCGCAACCTCGGCGCGCCGTCGGCGGGACGACACCTGGTCTACTTCGTTGGACTTGGTGCGGGCTTCATGTTCCTCGAGATCTCGACCATGCAGCGGCTGGTCCTGTTCCTCGGGCATCCCACCTACTCGATTACCGTGACGCTCTCCTGTTTCCTGTTCTTCGCGGGAATCGGCAGCTTGATCGCCGGGCGCTTCCGGGAGAACCCGGTCCCGGCCATGCGGGCTGCGGTGGCCTTCATTGCGCTCTATGCGGTCGGGATTGCGTTCTTCCTCGAGCCGATCTTGAACGCGGCTCTGCACCTGGAGCTGGTCCAACGCATCGGCGTGGTGGTCGTTGTCCTGGCGCCGATCAACATCGCCATGGGCATGCCGTTCCCACTGGGACTGGCGCGGCTCCAGCGCATCGCGCCGAGCCTGGTGCCCTGGGCACTGGGCACGAACGGCGGCGCCAGTGTCGTGGCTTCGATCGCCTGCATCGTGTTGGCGATGAGCGCGGGCTTCCAGGCCGTCACCCTGGCCGCCGCCGCGCTCTACGCCCTGGGCGTCCTCCTAGAAACCACCGGCAAGCTCTCCCCGAGCAACTCCTAAGCCAGATCGGTAATACGGTGCCAGAGCAAAAAGCACCGGTGAGATCAGCCATCCGGAGCTAGAGCCCCGCGCAACGCCGAGGCAGCCGCGGCGAAGCCGCGGCCCGGCAGCGAAGCTGCCGGTGCCTCCGGCGTGCGCGGGGCTCTAGCTCCGGATGGCTGATCTCACCGGTGCTTTTTGCTCTGGCACCGTATTACCGATCTGGCGGGGTTAGGGGGTGAGGTCGAGGCCGGCGGGGGAGCTTACGGCTAGGGGGAGACCGGTCAGCGAGATCACGCCGAAGGCGTGATCGAGGTGCAGTCCGGCCCAGGCCGGGTTGCCCGGTAGGGTCAGGCTCGCGGTTGCCCGTCCGTCTGCGTCGAGGAAGCCGAACGCGTTCGACACCGGGCCGCTTTGGGGCGAGCTGATCGTGGCCTGGAAGTAGGCATCGAAATTGAGCGGTAAGAGGAAACCGCCGATCGGTAATCCGGGCGTTGTTCCCGAGAGGCTCCCAACGATCCAGTAAAGCTGGTTCCCGAAAGCCGGGCCGGCCTCGACGGACAGGTTCTGGGTCCCGCCGGTCGCAGCTTGGAACGACTCGACGTCGGCGGTCAGGCGCGGGCCGAGCACGATTTCGCCGAAGTCCATCTCAACCGGGGCGCTCTTGCCGAACTGCTCCCACAGGTCGTAGGCCAGCTGACCCTTCCCGTCCGTGAGGTTCTCGTTGCGGAGGAACTCGATGTACTCCTTCGTGGTCGTCTGGTGGTAGACGCCGACTCGCGCCGTCGCGGCTCCGGCCGGGATGTCGTAGATGGTGTCATCCCAAAACTGGCCGTCGGCGTAGGTGTAATCCACCGGTCCAGCCTGCACGCTCTCGAAGTTCGCGTTGTTGAATCCGCGCGGAGGGATGCGATTGTCCTTGTAGATCTTGTTGTTGATGATGAAGTGAAACGAGGGCCCCTCGGGGATGCCGGTTAGGGCTGCAGCCGCAGCATCGGGGCCGATTTTCTTTTCGTAAACCTTGGTGTCGGACTCGTTGAGCGTTGCGGTCGCCGGGTCGTAGGCGCCGTGCTCGAGGATCACGGTGCCAGCGGCGTCGAGGAATTGCACACCGATCCACATGCGTCGACCCTCGGGGTAACCCGTCGGGAGCTTGTGTCCGCCGTTGTTGGTGATGCGAACCTGGAGCGCATCACCGATCTGGGTCAGGTCGAGGTCGCTCGCCTTCCGGAGCATGTCCGTATTGAGGTCAACCGTTCCCTGGAAGGCCGAAGCTGGCACGCCCGAGGCCTTGGTTGCGTCGTAGAGCGCTCCGGTTTGATCGAGTTCAGCGATCGCGAGCGGCACCCAAGAATTCGCGCCGGCGAAGGTGTGGCGCGGCAGGTCCTCACGGACCGGGCTTCCGAAGAACGGTGCGCAACCGGTACCGGTTGCGTCGGGCAGGTGGCAGTCCTGACAGGTGCTGACCTCGGTCTTGTTGCCGCCGAACAGGCCTCCCATGTCGACCGGGCCTTGACCGAAGTCGCTCATCAGCCACTCCGAGTAGGTGCGTTCGATTGGGAATTGGTCGTACTGGATGTGCGTCGGGTGAGGCGCGTCGAGAGGGCCGAGAATGTAGCTGTCGTCGCTGGCCGGAATGGGGCCTCCGGCGCGGATGTACATCGGGTTGGAAACCTCGTGGCAGGTCCCGCACAGGGCCGAGTCCTGGTGGTAGTTCGACTGAACGGTGCCCGGGTGGTAGAGGTTGCAGAACTCCGGGTCAAACGGACCGCGGCGCTGATCTTCGGGGTCAACGACGTACTGACCGCCGTGACCGCCGGAGGGGATCGCGGGGAGCCCGGCCAGGATCGGGCCATCGATCGACGGATTGGAAGGGTCCGCGATCGGGTCGACCATGCGGTGACAGACCTGGCAGCTGACGCCGTCGAAATCCTCGGTGGTCAACGCCGAGCCGTCGGGCGGGGTGGTGTGCCCTTCGAGAAAGCCGCCGGGGGTATGGCAGCGCATGCAGAATTCACCGGCGCCGGCCGCATCCTGGTTCGCGATCGAAAGCGCAGCGTGGAAGATTGGGTCCCGTTGGGAGTTGGCCATCATCGAGGCCCGCCAACCGTCGAACGGGGCGGACTCGTCGAAGCCTCCGTGGCAAAACGAGCAGCCCTGGGATTGGAGCAGCGAGGTGTTCAAGCTGCCGGGCTGGCTCCCGGGTTGGAACAGGTCGTTTGATGTCGTGGCGACTTGAGCCAGAGCCAGCGCGGCGGTCGCGATGAGGGGCGGAGCCCAGGCGAGTGCTGTCATGGTGCGGTCGAGCGCGAGGCGGGTTCAGGCTGATGCACCCGCAGGCCGGTGGGAGCCCGCGTAGCAGGATGCAGAGGAGGGGGGGAAGCCGGGTTCGCCGAGAAGTCGGGACCGGGGGGTAGGACGGCTCCGGAGAGGGCGAGGTTCCCGTCCGCTGCCCTTCTGAGGGCTTCGTACGGTCTGTTCCTGGTACCTACCTCGGGGGAGAAGTAGCCTCGCACGCGAACCGAAGACGCCGCTGTGGCAGCTGGCCTACCCCCTAAACCTTATCTCTGAATCCCCTCCCGTGGAGCCTGTGCCCTCCGATCGATTTGAGCCCGCCGAGCCCGCCATCCGGCGCGCAGCGGCAGGGGCACGGATTCGACAGACTTTGGCCCAAACCAAGATCGTCGCCACGATCGGACCGGCCTCGGAGGGTTTCCTCACCGAGCTGGCCGAGCTGGGGATGTCGGTCGCCCGGCTGAATTTCAGCCATGGCAAGCCGGAAGAGCATCGCCGGCGCGCTGACCTGGTCCGCAAGACCGCGCGCGCCGTCGGTCGTCCGATCGCAATCCTGGCCGACATCCAGGGCCCCAAACTGCGGATGGGCCTGTTTTCGGACAACCCGCGCGAGCTGGCCCTCGACGATGTGTTGACCGTTCGGCAGGGCAATGAAACGGCCGGACCCGGCGAGGTCTACTTCAACTTCGACGGCTTTCTCCAGGCGGCCGAGCCCGGCCACCGGCTGATGCTGGCCGATGGCGCTGCGGCTGGCGTGGTGGAGGAGGTTCACCGGGATCGGCTGGTCATGCGCATCACTCGCGGTGGCACGATCGGCGATCGCAAGGGCGTCAACCTGCCCGATTCGGACATCCGCCTGCAGCTGCCGACGGACAAGGATATCCGTGACATCGAGTTGGCTCGCCAGATCGGCGTCGAGATGCTGGGCGTCAGCTTCGTGTCCTCCGCGGCAGAACTCGAAGTGATCCGGGAGCTTGCTCCGGAGCCGATGATCGTCTCGAAGATCGAGCGCAAGTTGGCGCTCGAACGCCTGCAGGAAATTCTGCGCGCTTCCGACGGGATCATGATCGCGCGCGGCGACCTGGGGGTCGAGATCGATCTCGAACAGCTCCCCATGCTGCAGAAGTCACTGATCCAGTCCGCCTTGGCCGAGGGGCGCTTCGTGATCACCGCGACTGAGATGCTCGAATCGATGGTGGGGACTTCGAGGCCGACTCGAGCCGAGGTGGCCGACGTGGCCAACGCCGTGTTGGACGGAACCGACGCGCTGATGCTCTCGGCGGAAACCGCCGTTGGCAAGTACCCGCGAGAAGCGGTCGCCGTCATGAATCGCATCGCTCTCGCCGTGGAGGAGAGCCCGCGCTACAAAGAACTTCCCCGGGTCGCGTTTCGGGCGGTCGAGCCGACGTTTTCGAACGCTATCGCGAAAGCAGCCGTTGAGGCTGCCGAAGCCCTGGGGATCGGCAAGATCATCGCGTTTTCCGAAACCGGCAACACGGTTCGCTTGCTGAGCCGCTACCGGCCCGAAGCGGAGATCTACGCGCTCACGCCCAACGAGCGTACGCTCAACACGATGGCGATCTTGGCCCACGTGCGGCCGATGCTCTACGCGCGCCAGCGCAGTCTGGAGGAAATGATGCAGGAAGCTAGCCTGTACCTCCTCGATCATGGTCTCGTTCGTGGCGGCGAGCAGGTGCTGTTCGTCGCCGGTGTGCCGCCCGGCGTGGCTCGCACGACCAACCTGATGAAGCTGCATCGCATCGGCGAGCAGATCAAATTCCATTGACCCAAGAGCGCTCGACGTTTGCCGCCGCACGCGGGGCGGAGGCTGGCCAAAGGCCTCGGAAGACCGAGGTATGGTCGTTCGCGAACCAAAAGGGCGGTTGTGGCAAGACGACGACCACCGTGAATCTCGCGGGCGCGCTGGTCGCTCGCGGCGAGCGAGTTTTGTTGCTGGACAACGATCCGCAGGCGCACGCGACGCTCGCACTTGGGCATTGTGCAGAGCCGCGCGCTTCGCTGGCGGAAGTGTTGCTGGGCGAACGCACGCTCGACTCAATTGTCGCCGCGGTCTCGCCCGGCCTGTTTCTGGCACCGGCTTCACTTGAGCTCTCGCGCTTCGAAAACCGGGCAGGTTCTCACCTGCGTCCCGAGCAGGCCCTGACCTCCGCGATCGGGGGCCTTTCGCTTGAGGTGGACTGGATCTTGATCGACTGCCCACCGCGTGCGGACGGGGTCTTGACCTCCTGCGCGGTGCATGCCTCGACGACGGTTTGTCTGGTCGTAGAGACCGGGGCGTTCTCCCTTCAGGGAGCTCTGCGAGCCCGGGGCCTGATTGAGCAGCTCGCTTTGGACCTTGGATGTCCGCTCGACATGCGGGTCATTGCAACCTTGTTCAATCGGCGGGTGCGCTTCGCCCAGGAGGTCCTGATCGGCATGCAGGCTCGCTTCGGCGATCGACTGTTCGACACCGCGATTCGGGAGAGCGTCCGGCTGCGCGAGGCTGCGGCCTACGGCGTTCCGGTCGAAGCGCTCGAGCCGAGCTCAAAGGCAGCCAGCGACTTTCGCGCGCTGGCCGAAGAGGTTCTGAGCTACGCCCGCAGCCGGCGCGGCTAGCGCCTGACGCGGGGGCTCGACGCGGGCGCTTCGTTTCCGGGTCGAGCTGCTTCGGATCGCCCCCGGTGGGCCGGTAGACTCAGCGTGAGCCAAGGAATTTATCCCGCACGGCTCTCTTTATGGACTACCTCGCCTTGCTGTGCACCATCCACGGGGACGGCCCGCAGACGCTTCAGCGTCTGCGTCGTCGTGGAATTCGTAGCTTGGGAGACGTGGTTCGGCTCGCAACGCCCGACCTGGAGGCCGTCTTGGGCCGCGAACGGGTCGATGCCGAGCGGTTCCAGCGTGAAGCGCTCCACCTGCAAGGGCGCGTGGAAGGCCCTTCGGACGGCATGCCGACCTTGACGGCTTCCGCCGACACGGCCGCGGGCGGCTCGGGCGCCTTTTCACCACAGGGGGAGCTCCCCGCAGCTGTGCTGCCCGCGAGGGAGGCTTCACCGCCGGAGGACCAGGTGGAACCCGAGGTGCTGGTGCCGCCGCTGCTCGATCTTCCTTCGGCGTCCACGGCCCGCGAGCCGGAGCCGCCTAGGCTCGACCTGCCGCAGGCCTCGGCGGGGGCCGGGGCCCCGGTTTCGCCTCTCGACGCCCTGTTGCGGGTGCTCCAGGGGGTTCCAGGCGACCCAGCCGAATCCAGCTCCCTCACCCAACGCCTGATGTCCCGCTCCACCCCCCCTGTGGAAGCTGCCCCCGCGGGGCCCTCTGCCCCAGAGCGGTCCGGGCGCTCCGAGGAGCTCGCGGCCGAGTCGCCCGTCCAGGTTCCCCGGCGGGAAGCCCCGCAGGAGGCCGAACCGCCCCCCACGGGGGCTCTTTCCGGTGCCGCCCCAACCGGTACCCCCCCGTCGAGTGCAGCGCTGCCCCCGCGTGCCTCCGCCTGGGAGACGCTTCGGCCCAGGGAGGCCTTCCCGGCCGGGGAAGGGACGACCCTCGAGACGCTGTGCTCCGATCGGGTGGACCGGGAGATGATTGCCCGGCTTGAGGCGCGGGGCTTCCGGTCGCTGGAGGAGCTGGTTGCGCTGGACGCCCGGCGCGGCGCTCAGCGGGCGGGGCTGGCCTACACCCAGATGCTGCGACTGCAATTCCTGGCGCGCCGGGCGCTGCGCTAGCCTTCGGGCGGCGGTCTGGCCTTCGGCCGGGGTATCCTCGCTGGTCGTATGCGATCCCCGAGTACCGACAGCGCCCCCTTGCCCAGCTCCCTTGTTCCGGAAAGCCTGGAGCGGCCGGGCAACGACCCGATTTTTGCCCTCCTGGCCGAAGCCGTGGCTCGCCAGCAGAAGGGGGAGGACATCCTCAACGCGACGCTCGGTGCACTGGCTGGAGACGACGGCAAGTTGTCGGTCCTTCCGACGGTGACCGATGCCCTGCGGGCCTTGCCGCCGGCTGAGTTCGCGGCCTACGCGCCGATCGCGGGCCTACCGGAGTTTCTGGATGGCGTACGCACCGATCTTTTTGAAGATCATCCGCTACGCGAACAAGCCATCGCGGTCGCCACGCCGGGGGGCACCGGAGCGCTGTATGCCGCGCTGGTCAACTTTCTGGACCGCGGCGAGTTGCTGCTGACGACGTCGTACTACTGGGAACCCTACGGGATCCTCGCCGATCACTCGGGGCGCGGGCTCGAGACGTTTCGCAGTTTCAACGATCAAGGGCGGCTCGATCTCGAGGATTTCGAGCGGCAATTGAACGGGCAGCTCGCGCGCCAGGATCGCGCGATGGTGCTGCTCAACACACCGTGTCACAACCCAACCGGCTATTCGCTGGATGACGAGGAGTGGTCTGGCGTCGCCGACATTGTTGTAGCCGCGGCGCGACGCAAGCCGGTCACCCTGCTCTTGGATCACGCCTACGCCCGATTTGCGGGTGCGGATACCGCCGACTGGCGCCCGCACACCGCCAAGATCGCCGAAGCAGCGCAGGTGCTCGTCGCCTGGACCGCTTCGAAGTCCTTCACGCTCTACGGAGCGCGCGTCGGTGCCGCGGTTGCGATCCACGCCGAACAGGCCGAGCGCACTCGATTGGCCAGCGCGTTGTCCTACACAGCGCGCGGAACCTGGTCGAACGGCAACCGCGCGGTCCAGCGAGCTGTCGCGAACATCCTCGCCGATGACAAGCTGCGCGCGAGCTGCGAAGCCGAGCGCGGTCAGTTGGTGGAAGGTCTCACCGCCCGCGTGGAGCGCTTCAAGGATCTGGCCGCTGAGGCTGGCCTGCGCCATCCTCGCTACGAAGGCGGGTTCTTCGTTTGCGTGTTCAGTGACGACCCCAAGGCGGCTGCCGCCAAGATGCGCGAGGCGGGCGTCTTTGTCGTACCGATCCAAGGCGCGCTGCGCGTGGCTCTGTGCTCGACGCCAATCGATTCGATTCCTCGGCTGATCGGAGCCTTGTCCGACGCGGGCTGCAGCTGATTCGATGGAGAGCCCTTCCGAAGTGCGGCATCTTTATGGACCCCGGGTTCATCTACATGAACAGCCGTTTCTGGCCGGGCTGCTCCAGCGCGCCAGCACGGCCTCCTGCGGCCGGCTCGAACTGATCCAGACGATTCGCACGCTGTACACGGTCTTGGCCGCGCGCGCCTTTGGAGCCACTTGGCCGACCAGCTTGGTTGAGCGCGAAACCCGGATGGCGGAATTCGAGCCCGCGGCGGCCACGCTGCGCGCCGAGGTGCTTGATCCCGCGCTGCAGGTCGTGGTAGTCGATGTGATTCGCGGTGGGATTCTCCCGTCGCAACTGTGCTTCGAGCTGTTGTCGGCAGCTCTGCCGGAAGATCATGTGCGGCAGGATCACTTGAATCTCGCGCGCACCACCGATGAGAACAACGCGGTCACCGGTGCGGATTTGTCCGGAAGCAAAGTGGGCGGTCCGATCGATGGACGCTGGCTTGTGCTGCCCGATCCGATGGGGGCGACGGGGTCGACGACGGTCGAAGTGATTCGCCACTATCGCGAGCAACACGGCAAGCCGGCCGGAGTCTTGTGTTTGCCGCTCATTTCGACGCCCGAATTCCTGCGACGCGTGTTGGGCGAAGTGGAAGACGTGACGATTCACACCCTGCGCGTCGATCGCGGACTTTCCGAACCAGACGTTCTGAACGCGATCCCCGGTCAACACTGGGAGCGTGAGCGCGGGCTGACAGCGACGGGTTACATCGTGCCCGGTGCCGGCGGTTTGGGCGAACTCCTGAACAACTCCTGGTGCTGAGCTCTTCCATGCGCTTCGCCCTGCTCGCTCCCGCTCTGCTCGTCCTGACCGGTTGTTCCGACTCGGAAGGAGCCTCCGAGATGAACACGGATCAGCTGGGGGCGGCACGGGAAGCCTACAAAAAGGGCAATTGCACGATGTGCCACGGGAGCGAGGGGCAGGGCGCGACCACGGGCCCAGCGCTTCGGGGGCTCACCGCGAACTGGGATCAAACCAGTCTGAACAAGTTCCTGGCCGATCCAGCGGCGGCGCTCGCGAACAACGCGCGACTCAAGCAGCAGGCGAAGCAGTACTTGATGCCCATGCCCGCGCCCTCCGATTTGACAGACGAGGAGCGCAACCTGCTGTCAGGACTACTGCTGACCTGGTAACCCGCTAGATCGGTAATACGGTGCCAGAGCAAAAAGCACCGGTGAGATCAGCCCTCGGCTGCCAGATCCCCGCGCAACGCTGCGGCAGCCGCGGCTTCGCCGCGGCCCGGCAGCGAAGCTGCCGGTGCCGCAGGCGTGCGCGGGGATCTGGCAGCCGAGGGCTGATCTCACCGGTGCTTTTTGCTCTGGCACCGTATTACCGATCTAGCGGGTTACTCGGGCTTTGGGCCTTGACCGATCCAGCGGCTTGTCAGGCCCGCGTGGCTGCGGACCCATAGGCAATCGCTGGAGCCGAGCGCCTTCTCGAGCGGTTCGAGTTCGCCTTCGGACTTCAAGAGTCCCGAACCGGTCCATTCGCCGGCCGAGAAGGTGGACCACACGCGCAGGCGATCGCCCAGGAGTCCGTCGATGACCGCGAGCGCCGGTTCCAAATCCTCTTCTTCGGTCTCCTCGTCGGCCAGCGTGCTGGAATGCTCGTGCCAAAAGCGCGTGGAGATGGTCAGTTCGCCGCCATAGGTCGAGAGCTCCAAGTCGAACCCGGTTTCGTCTTTTGCGAGGAACTGCACGACCAGATGGGCCTCCTCTTCGCCCTCCTCCGTGTCGCAAAACGCGCGCCTGCGCCAGGCGGGGCGAGCTTGGAAGAGCTGCTCGGCCAGTTCGCGACTGGCTTCGTCGAGGCGCTCAAAGTCGCTGTCTTCGAAGCCGAGGTCTGGGTTCTCTTGGGTCATCGGGCTTTGCGCTGTGGAGCGCGCACCTGCGAGTCTACCTGGCCCTCCCAGGACCACAATTCGAGTTCGCTGCCTCCGGGAAGGCGACTGAGCAGCCGAGCTTCTTCCCGTTCGCCGTGGACGGTGCCGGACTCCACGTAGCGACCCTCCCGGCGGATCGCATACACCGTCAACGCTCCGGAGAGAATGTCCTCGACCAAGTTCAGGGCTTCGGCGCACTCGCTGGAGCGGCCGGCGTCCGGGTTCGCGTAGAACTCCCGATGGAACGGACCCCAGTGGACCGAGATGGTGTCGGGGTCGCCGGTGTCGACGACCAGTTGGGACCTGCGCCCCGAGGGCGGATCGAGGGTTAGCACGAGGAAGTGTGCGCCCCCGGGCGACGGCTCGTCGCGTGCGTGCCGACGCAATTGGGGCGCGGTGCGGAACAGCTCTGCAGCGAACACGCGGCTCTTTTCGTCGAGGGCTTCGAGATCGACCATGGGGCCAGGCTACTGGGCGAGGCGCTCTTGAACGAGGGCTTCGAGGACATCTGGGAAGAAGGCCGCGGGGCTGGCGACGATGCAATCGTCCTGCTCATGGAGCTCGCGGATCGAATAGGAGCCATCAGGATTCGGGAACAGTTGAAGTTCGGTGCGGCCATTTTGGATCGAAACCCGAAGCCGCCCGGGCTCACCTGCCCGGAGAGCCTCCGGAGTTCCGGCCCACAGGATGGTCTCCCCCGAGCCGCGCCCCAGGATGAGCAGCTCCCGGTCGTTCAGAGCCGCCACATCCATGGCATGAAAGCCGAGATCTCTGCCCACTGGCCGAGGAGTCGTGAACGACCGGCCCCGGTCGGTCGACTCGCACAGGTGAACGACCTCCCGGTCAGAGTCGCAAAGGAACAGCAGCAGGCGCTCTCCAAGTCGAATCGCAACCGGCGCTTGAAGGTCTAGGCCGGGAGGGTGCAAGAGCGTGCGCGCTCGGGAGAATTGGCGCCCTTGGTCAAAGCTCTCGCTGATTTCGATGGCCTTGGTGGATGGGTTCGAGCGGAAGGCCAGCCAGTGGTTCGGTCGAGCGGTATCGACGAAGCTCTCGGGCCGAAAGCCCCACTTCGGGTTGAGATCGGGCGGGCTGGGCACCAGCGATCCGTCTGAATCGAAGCTCGTTGCGGCGGGGCTCGACAGCTCGTCCAGGCGAAGCGCAAGGGTCGGAGTTGCCGGCCCGTGCGGAGGGTAGGTCTGAGCGAAACGGACGGCTCCCGTCACCGTGAGAGATGCCCAGCCATTGAGGTCGCCCGGAAGGCGCAGCGTGCCGAGATCGGCGGCCCACAGGAATTGATGGACAACCCGATCTCCGATCAGCAGCTCGATTCGACGCGGACCGCGACGCCTCAGAAGGAACCGGCGGTCGTTCGTCGAAAGCTCCTTGATCCGAGTCCCGCCGCCGAACAGGTCTCCGGAGAGCCGCAGTTCCTGTCCTTCGATTTCGAGGGACCCCGAGCGCGCGAGGTCGAGGCGCACCGTGGCGCCGAGATTCCGGACCCCCTCGATCTCGAACGTGCCCGAGCCGAGTAGAAGAGTCGTGTCCAGGTACTGGCTGTAGTGTTCGAGGGACCGTCCGGCTCGATCGATCAGGGCGCTCGTCGGCTGGCCGGCTCGAAGGACTTCAAGCGTCTCTGTCGTGCGTTTCAGGGGCAGCGTCCGGGGCTTCGTTTCGAGTCGCACGATGTGTTCGGCGACCAGGCGCGCAAACTGGGCTTGCCCTCGTTCCGTGAGTCGTTCGGGGGTGTCGTTTTGAAAGTCGGAACCGAGTTCGGCGGGCAGAAGTCCTTGGGCGTCAAGCAGCGCAGCCGAGCTCAGCCCCGCGAGCCTTCGAAGTTCATCCAGTCGGGCGGATAGAACCTCCCCCGGGCGCTGGTCGGTTCGCGCCGGGGCGGTGACCACCAGCGCTTGAATACCGCGCTTCTCCAGTCGCGCGAGAGCCTCGCGAACTTCGGTCGCAAAGCCGGGAGATCCGGGGTCAGGCTCCGCGCCGTCTTGCCAACCGAAGCGCCAGACGACGACATCCGGCTCGCGAGCGAGCACGTCTTGTTCGAAGCGTGCAAGCGCCTGGAGAGCGCTCTCGTTCCGCCGAAGAGTTGGCTGCACGACGGAGGGCACGCCGCGACTCTCAAGGAAAGCTTCGAGTGAGCTCGCGAACTGGTCCCCCGAGCGAGCGGCTCGCCTGGCCTCCGCATCACCAAAAACAACCACGCACAGGGGATCCGGATCGTAGAGGCGCTGCTGGGCGGATCCCGCACCGGCCAGGACGAGCATGAGCCAGACGAGAAGGGCAAGGCGGAAAACTCCCATGCAGACAGGATAGGATCGATCGCGGCTTTGACTCCCCCCATGACCCGAACTGCCACGACCCGAACTCTCAGGTCCCGAATCCCCACGCCCCAAGTCACCGCGACCCGGACTCCCGGACGGAGCTTCGCCGTTCTCAGCCTCTTGGTCTCCACCGGGCTGTTCAGCTGCGACGGTCCGGGGAGGGAGGGCGGCTCCGAGCTCGCTTTGGAGCGGATTTTGGAGCGCGAGCGGGGCGGGCGATTCGAGCCAGCCCCGGAGCGGCCGAGGGCCTTCGGGAGCTCCCGAGAGCCCTGGAGCGTGTTCGTCGGAGCCGCGGGAACCCCGGAGGACAAACAGGCATTCACCGCAGCGTCCCGCGCGGGTGCCGAGGGCGCGCTGGAACTCGGTGCGCCGAGAGGAGGATTTTGCCGGTCGATTCCCGTTGAGCCGGCCCACTGGCTGCACGTCACCGCTGAGGCGGACGAGGGGTTGTCTTGGGTCGTCTACGAATTCTCCGATCCGATTTCGGCGGAAGCGCTTTTCGAGCGCGACGCGTCATCGTTTGCAGCCGAAGGCGGGCTGCTTGCGGCTCACACGCTCGAACCCACCACCGGCCGCGAGCGAGTCGCAACGTTTGAGCCGGATCCCGCCTGCGGAGCCCTACTGGCCGCGGTGTTCTCGGAAGCGGAGGTGAGCGGGGCAGCCGGCGCGCTGCGCGTCACCACCGCCGGTGCGGACACCCGGATCAGGAATCTGCTGAGCCACGTTCAGCCGAAGCCGGGGTTTCCGCCGATCGGGCTTGCGCGCGTCGGGTTCGACGATCGTCCGTGCGTAGTCTTGGGTGCGGGCGATGCTTGGAGTGTGCCGGTCGACGACGGCTTCGAGCGGCTCGAGCTAGGTCTCGCGCTCGCGCCGCATCGGCCGGGCCTCACGCCGGTAAGCGGTGTCGTGGAGATCGAGCAGCTCGCCACCGACGGAACACGGCTGGACTCGATCCGGCAGGAGTTCTTGAGCGAGGACCGTGATCAAGCGAGTTGGAGCCAGGTGCGAATCGACTTAAGGGAGGACACGGCGGAACTGAGCTTCAAGCTCGAAGCAGCGAGCGAACGGGCCCATCTTCCCCTGGCTTTGATCGCGGCTCCGCGGCTGCGTAGGTCTCCGGAGCGCCGGGCGGACGCACCTGCGAGCGTGGTGCTGCTTTCGATCGATACGTTGCGCTCGGATCACCTGGGCGTCTACGGCTACGAACGAGCGGTGTCTCCGAATCTAGACGCTTTTGCAGAAGGGTCCTTGGTCTTCGAAGACGTCTGGGCCCAGGGCGCCTACACCCTGCCGTCCCATTGGAGTTTGATGAGCGGGCAGTTCGGTAGCTTTCATGGCGTCACGGACGTCCGCGACGTGGTGGCTCCCGAGCGAACCGGCACCTTGGCTGCCTGGCTGGGCGGAATCGGGTTTGAGACGGCGGCGTTCACCGGCGCGGGCTACGTCACGCCCGAATTCGGCTTTGACCGCGGCTTCGATCGATTTTCCATGATCGATCCCGTTTGGAATCGCGAATCGGAGCGGGCGGCGCGGTTCATCGCAGCCAGTCCCGACCTGTCCCGTGAGATGGCCGAGCGCGTCACGGTTTCAACGGCCTTGGATTGGTTGAAGTCCGTCGAAGATAGTCCGGCCTTCCTTTTCTTGCACACCTACGCACCCCACGAATTCGATCCACCGCTGATGGACCGGGAAGTCCTGGGTCTGACCGGTGGCGGCCTGTCTGAGGACCCCGTGAGCGTCTCGTGGGTGATGGGCCGGGCGACGAGGCCGACCGGACCTGTTCCGGACGCCCAGCGTGCTCGCCTGATCGACCTGTACGACGCAGCGATTCACCAGGCCGACCGCGAGCTCGGGCCCCTGTTGGCTTACTTGGCCGAGCGCCGCGAGTCGTTCGTCACCGTCATCGTGTCGGACCACGGCAAGGAAATCGGCGAACGGGGAGACGTGGAACATGGCTCGACGCTCTACGAAGAACTGCTGCAGGTCCCTTTGATTCTGTCCGCGCCGGGAGTGTCTCCGGGGCGCGTGCCCGAGCCCGCCATGCTGGTCGATGTGGTGCCGACGCTCGCCGCGTTGTGCGGGTTTGCGCCCGACCGGCCCTTACAGGGCCGCAACCTCCTGGCTGAATCGAAGCCGCGCGTGCTGTACAGCGAGCTCGACTGGGCCGTGGAGCGCTACGCCTCCCGAACGGGATCCCTCAAGACGATTTGGACCGCCCCGGGCAAAGGTTGGCCAAATCCGGATCAGAGCGGAGAGCAGAGCTTCGATCTCGCCGTCGATTCCAGCGAGCTCGAGCCCCTGGCCGAAGACCGCGCACGCGTCACCGACCTGCTCGCGTTCCGCGATGCCTGGCGCCAACTGGCTGCGCAGACGGGGGGCTCCGGCGAGGAACGGGTGATCGCACCGGAGACGATCGAGGTCCTGAGGCTGCTCGGGTACGACGTCTCTGAACCAGGGAGCGATTGATGCGTTCCTGTGTTGGGGGGCACACGATTCATGAGAAGGGGCTCAAGGAGCCCCTTCTCACGCCGGCCTCAAGGCGTAGAGCCAGTGAGAGCGTTCAGGTATGCCGCGAGGTCTGCCAATTCTCCGCTTTCGAGCAATAGCGGACGTAGGAGCCAGCTCCTTTCACCTAGAGAGGGGAGTGCGTCCTCTCTGAAACCTCCCCGGTTGTAATGCTCGACGACTTGAAGCAGCGAGTCGACCTGTCCGTCATGCATGTAAGGTTTCGAAAGGCCCACATTGCGTAGCGTCGGCGTTTTGACTGCGCCTAGCTCGACTTCTTTTGCAGACACCCCCCCTCGACCCAGGATTCCGCTCTGTACACTCACGCTCCCAATGTTGTGGAAGTCTCCGTCCGCAAACATTGAATCCGTGTGACATGAGCTACAACGGGCTTTTCCGAAGAAAATCGCACGTCCGCGCTTTTGTTCATTGGTCAGCTGGTCGAAACCCCCGGGCTTACTCGTAAGAAGAGCCCCAAACCGGTCCTCTGGGGCATTCCCGGAATTCAGGGTTCGCATATACATGGAAAGAGCTTTCGAGAGATTGTCTTCCGAAACTGGCTCGGAAAACGCATTCAGAAATGCACTAGCCCACGGGATGCCTTGCGGATTCAGATTCTGGGTGTTCGAGAGCCGTGCTAGGGCCTCGGACATGGGCAGATTCATTTCAATGCTGGATTCAATTGCTTGTTGCGGCTGCTCTTCAAGAGAGTTGACTCGGCCATCGAAGAATTTTTTAGAGCTGAACCCAGTGTTGAGGATCGTGGGGGAATTGAAGGCTAAATGGCCACCACCGAAGGCTGAAGCCAGGGGTTGGTCCTCAGCGAACCCATGCCCCGATTCGTGGCAGGTGGAGCAACTGACTTCGCCCCAGTTCGGGGAGGAAGTGCCTGTCCCAGATAGGATCTTCGAGTTGAAGAGCTGGTTGCCGAGCTGGATGATATCAGCGTTGTAGTTATCGGTAACTGGCCAGAGGACATCCTCTCCGTCGAGACCAAAGGGCAAGGCTAGCTGAGTCGGCGCTGGGCCAAAACCACTGGGAAGCGGCTCGACGTAGGCCGCTCGGCGCATCTCCGTCTCGTTTCGTGCTATGGAGGAGATAGCGATTTCGTCCATGAGTATGCCTGCTTGAGTCGGGTCCGTTGAGCCGCCGGACTTTCCCGGTCCGACTAGAACATCTGGGCGCGGCGAGGCCGGCGAGGCTAGAGAGTTGGCTAGGAAGATTTTAGTTTTGACGGGTACGCCATCGACCCAGATCACTACCTTCGAACCAATCGACCCAGCCGGCGGACCTTCGAATGTGAACGCCACATGGTGCCAACCCTCGGTCCTGTCCCAAGGAGTAGCCACGGAGCTCAGAGTCTCAACCGTTGCAACAGAGTGTACGCCGGTGTCGGTCGTTACTCGAACTAGGATTTGCCCGGTAGGTCGCAGAGCCACTGTGAACCGTCCCGGGTCTGCGATGAGCCTCACCGCCCCGCCTGAATTCCAGTTCGGCAAGAGCTTTACGAATGCCTCTGCTGTCATTGAGGTGCTGTTCCAGCCCGCGTCCTCAACCCTTACTTGACCTCCCGAGGGGAACATGATGGCTTGGCCTTTGAATCCGAGGTTCTCGTCAGCAGTGGTAGCTCCGAGGACATTGCCAGTCGCAATTCTGACTGCGGCGGAACTTCCCGCATATTCCTGAGGGAACGACGCTCCACTCTCGAGGTGGGGTTTGGCACGTGGGGTGAGACCTGATGTGTCGGGTGTACGGGTCGGATCGAGTTCGTTTCTGAATGAAGCTCCACTCGCGGCTTCCTTGTACGCTTCATTGCAAGCCAGATATAACAAGTAAGCCCCGTCCATCTCTTCAAGCGCGACTTCCCCATAATTGTCCGAAGTTACTGAGAAGAGCGGGAGGACCGGCTTCGTAGCTGAGAAGGGCGTACTTGGCACGGGAACATCATCCTCCCGTGCCATAACCCAAGGGCCAGGTTGAAGACCAGGCGAGGTTAGGAAGAGGCGCTCACTCGAAACGTTCGCATAAAAGCCACCTGCAATGGGCCACTCAACGTTATCTCCCTCACGAGTAGGATTAATCGCGGGATGATCGATGTGCTTTACGTACCCCTGGGTGATGGTCCCGACCAGCATTGTTCCGCTCCTTGTGGCTCCGTTTGAGCTACTTCCGCTTGGATTGGCTAGAGAATGCTGTGCCGCGAGGAAATCTCCTTCTCTGCTTACCCAGGGATATGGGGCTGAGAATGCTTCTCCGTACGCGTATTGCTTGCCGTGCGATTCTCTGAGCGGGTGCTGCGCTAGGCCGTATATGTCTCGAAAGTAGACCGGCGTAGTCCCTCCGGAGGTACTGGGAGTCGACCCTACTTGTGTAGGATTGTAGTGTGGACTCGTGGCGTCTGTCTCAAGATAGTACATGCTTGAGATTGAGCGTGGGTGAGACCAACCCGCGGGGTTGTTGGGGGTCTGGTTGAATATGTAGGTCGATTTCCCCCAGAGATTTGACGGGCTTGAGGGTGCGTTGACTCCACCGTCTGCGTGATAAACTAATAATCGACCATCGGCGGTGATCGTTGGCTCTATTCCGAAGATATTTTCTGATGTGCTTTCGATTGTGAATGGCGTGAATTGCCCTGCTGCGACTTCCGCTATTTCTGGAGTACCGGATATATCCATCAGTACGTCTATGGGGAGTGAGCCGAGGACCGGAGGGTGGGTCGAATTGTCCTCGGTCCAAAACCCTCCATTCGGGCCCGATGCGGGAACCCAAACCCAGTGGTAGTCCGTGGTAATCATCGACAATTTGTACTGGAGGTAGGTTCCAGTTGCATCGTAATTGCCAAACCTGTCTGCTGGGTAGGGGTTGCTGCCGAATGGCTCTGATTGAGTCGGGAGTTCCCTTAGGAAAAGGGAGATCGGCAGTGCGGCATTCGTTGCGGAAAGGAACCCAAATGGCTTGTTGGCGGCACCGTTGGGATCGTCTGTTTGGAGGAAATTTTGAGGATTGGGAAGCTCCCATATGTCGTAAGCGTCCAGATAATTCGAGAAAGCAAAGTTGTCTCCGTGGCTCAGGTTCGGGGCCTGTGGGGCTATATTTGGCGAATTCAGGAACCCGCTTAGATTTCCGTTGGCATCGCTTTGTATTTTTGACGGATCTAGAGCCATGGCGCACCAGGTGACCCGAAACCCCAAGCCATCTTCTCGGGTAAGCCTGGAAGCAAGGGCGAGGCGCCCGTCGGTCGTAATGTCGCAGGATGTTGTCGTATTGGGGTAGCCGCCATGGACACCCGGGTCTAGGCGATCGGGTTGCAAGATGTGATTGGCCGCCGGGAAGGTCTGAGTTGGGATCGCAGAGCGGGTCAGTGCAAGGCCCTGCTGGATCGGAGCTAAGGCAAGCGCTGCAAGGGCCAGGAAGGCCGGGTAGAAGGAGATTCCTCGATGTTGCATTTGCAAGGTTGGGTTGGGACTAGGCTCGCGAAGAGGGCTTCTTTGAGCCAGGGAGGCTTCGACCGGCGGTACTCAAGGGAATGCCGCTAGTCCTTTGCGAGGGACTAGACGAGGAGATCCCTAAAACGTCCTGGAATAGCCCGAATTTGTGCCGAGCGGCCGGACAGCTAGGATCATCCGTGGAGATGCTCCAGTTCTTGAGAACCAACCTCTGTATTGGTTCGCGAAACACAGCCCTCCGATCTGGGCCTGACGTCCTCTAGGTGCTCCGCTATCCCAATCGGAAGCGCTCGGGTTTCTCTCGATGCCCCTTGTCGCGAACCTCGTCAAAAGCCGAAGGGCGGCGAACTGAGTCTTGAGCGCGGAACGCTCAAGACTCAGTCAGCCGCCCCCCGTCCCTGCTTGGTACGGTTCCTTTTTGATTTACCGTGCGTAGGCTCGACGCGCGAACAGCAGCGTCAAGAACGGGATCATGTTGGTCTTGTTGGGGATCAGCAGGAAGATCTTCGCCAGGCGACCCGGCTTGAAATAAAAGCGCCGGTAGGCCTGCTTGCGCAATTTGGTGATCTTGGCCTCGTCCACTTCGGACAGGTTGATCTCGGACTGGTAGGGCTCGTACTTGGACCAGTCGCTCGGCAGGTTGAAGCCGGCGTGTTGGATCTGATTGAACAGCTCGGTGCCCTTGAAGGGGATGACCCGGAAGAACGCAGCAGTGTGAAACGAAGAGCTGGCAGCCCAGTCGATGGTCTCCTGCATCTCTTCTTCGGTCTCGGTGGGGAAGCCGAGCATGAAGGCGCCGTGGACCATGACCTTCTTTTTGGCCACGTAGTCGACGATCTTGCGAACCTTCTCGATCTTCAGGTTCTTCTTCATGACCTTTTGGATCCGCGGCACGGCCGACTCGACGGCGATCATGCAGCGATACATCCCGGCTTCGACCAACAGGTCCACGAGCTCCTCGTCGAGGATGTCGCCCCGGAACCCGTTGGGGAAGGTCAGTTTGATCTTCCACTTGTTGGCGATGATCCCGCGCGCCACGGTCTTGGCACGCTCGGGTTTGAAGTTGAAGATGTCGTCCATGAAGACGAATTCCTTCACTCCGTACTTGGTGACTAGAAGCTCCATCTCCTCGAGCACGTTCTCGGCGGAACGCTCGCGGAACGTCTTGCCGTAGGAGTTGTGGCAGTAGGTGCAGCGCCACGGGCAAGCGCGCGAGGAGAACATCGTCGCGAACTCCTTGTGGGCGTAGATGACGCCACCGCGCGGAACCTTGTGGTACTTCTCGTGGGGGACGAGATCCCAAGCGGGGAAGGGCATCTCGTTCAAGTCGGCCGGCGGGCTGCGGTCCGGCTCGGCGATGACCTCGTTTCCTCGGCGCCAGGAAAGGCCCTCGCAGCCGGTCCAGTCGGTACGGCCCGCCGCGATGCCGTCGAGCACGTCGACGAACGTCCATTCGCCTTCGCCACGCACGACAAAGTCGACGGCGGGATCGACCATGACGTCGTCGGCCGCAACGCTTGGGTGAGGGCCGCCGCACACGATCTTGACCTTCGGCAGCTTCGCTCGAAGGAGCGTGGCGACCTCGTGCATGCAGCCGGCCTCGTAGGTCATGGCTGAAAGCCCGACCACGTCAGGCTTCAGGCTCACCAATTCCTCGACGCAGCGCTCGGGCGTCCAGTCCTCGACCTTCATGTCGAGGATGTGCATATCGTTGAAGCCCTTCGAGCGCGCAGCCGAGGCGATCATCATGATCCCCAGCGGGTGGACGTGCGTGAACTGCGTGTAGGGGTGGTAGGTCTGCACCAGAATCGTGCGCAGGTGCCTGACCGGGCCGCCCTCGCGGGCCGCATCCGAGGAATGATCCAGCGGAGCGAGCGCATCGGTCTCGAAGGCGGTGGAGGAAGCGGTCGCAGTGGGTTCTGACATGAAAGACTCGACGAGTACCGGGGCGGAACAGTTCCCATCATAGACCGGTCTTGCAGGCCTCCCAGGGCGTCCTTCCCGGGTTCCCCGGGGACTTGTGTCCCGCGGGTGTCAGGCATTTCTCCTGGAGGGGCCTGCCGGCCCCCGAACCTCGACAAGGTGTCTTTCAAGCGCCAGGAACCCCCAGGCGACCCGGTCGCGTCCAAGGTGCCGAGGTATCCTGGCTGTGCCTCCCGGAGCCGGCCCCATGGCCCGCTCCTGCCCCGTCGATCCACCGAACTGAAAGGAGCCCCACCTTGGCGCGCGTCGCATTCATCGTCACCACCTGTCACGAGTTCGAAGGCATCAAAGTCCTTTCGAGCGTCCTGAAGGCGAACGGGCACCAAACGGATTGCTTCATCACGGCCGAAGAGCCGGATTTCCACAACGTGGTCCAGGCCTGGAAGCCGGACGTGATCGGGATCTATGCGACCACCGGTCAGGAGACCTGGGCGGCTCGTCACGTCAACGCGTGGCGCAAGGAGCTCAAGCACCTCAAGATCGTCGTCGGGGGACCGCACCCCTCGTTCGATTACGAGATCCTCCAGGAGACCGAGTACTGCGACGCGATCATCAAAGCCGAGGCTGAGTACGCGATGCTGGACTTGGTCACGGCGTGGGAGGGCAACCACTCGATCGAGGACATCCCGAACATCGGATACATGAAGGGCGACCTGCCCTGGATGAACCCGATCCGGCCCGTCATTCAGAACTTGGACGAGTTGCCGTTCCCCGACGTCGACATCTTCTACAAGTACAAGTTCCTGCGCGACAAGCGCGTCATGCAGGTTCATGCGAGCCGCGGGTGCCAGAACTCTTGCACCTACTGCTCGGTTGGGCTGATGAAGAAAGAGTGGATCAGCGGTAAGAAGGGCGAGAAGTTCAACCGCACCAAGTCGGTCGACTACCTGTGCGAGGAGATGAACGACATCCTCGCCCGCTACCCCAACTTCCGCATGGTCAACTTCGGGGACGCCGCCCTCAACATGGAGAGCGGTTGGATCCAGGAGTTCGCGGAGAAGTGGCCCAAGAAGGTCGGCTTGCCGTTCGCCTGCAACGTCAACATCAACTACCTGGACGAAGACGACATCGAGGCCATGTCGCGCGCCGGTTGCACCTCGGTCCAGTTCGGCCTCGAGTCGGGGTCCGAGGAGGTTCGCCTGCGGGTCTACAAGAAGGGCTACACGGACAAGGTCGTCTACGGCATTCCGAAACTGCTGCGCAAGCACAAGATCACCTACCGCACGAACAACATCATGGGCTCGCCGGCCGAGACCCTAGAGGACATGTTCAACACGGTGCGGACGAACCGAGCGATCAAGCCCGACGGCTGCACGGTCCTGATCTACCGCCCCTTCAAGTCCACCGAGCTTGGCCGCGAAGATTTCGCCACCGATCGCGTGGATACTGAGAAGGACATCGGCCCCTCGCTGCACTTCGACAGCCAGATGAAGCGCGAAGACCTCGCCGAGGTGGTCAACCTTCAAAAACTATTCAACATCGCGGTCTACTTGCCCTTCGGTCTTCCGCTGGTCAAAACCCTCATTCGCCTGCCGCGCAACCCGCTGTTCGATTGGACGCTCCTCGCGTTTCTCTGGTACCAGCACGCCGTCGTCTCCGGCTACGGGATGATGGACGACTTCAAACTCGGCCTCAAAAACCTGGGCCAGATCTTCGGAAAAAAGACAGGCGGCATGCACGCCTACGGCGAGACGGTTCAAAATCAGTTCCTCGACACCATGGACGTGGGTCAGGACGCCGCGATCTAAAAACGGCCGAAGGCCGCTTTTAGATGTTGTTTTTGGCCACCCGCCGAGAGCCGGCTGGCATGGGCCGAACCGCCTTCGGCGGTTCGTAATGGTCGGCTTGAGCCCCTGAATTCAGGGGCGGTTGGTTGGTTTCTGGCCGAACCCGTCGAAGGTCTCCATCACTCAGGCAATTGAGCGAGCTGCCATCTGGAGCTACTTGCCTTGCAGCGAGTGAATGAACTCTTGGACTTCGCTGGGGGTGAAGTCGCTTTGGATGATGACGGAGTCCTGGAGCTCGCTATTCAGAGTCGGAGCAGACATCAACTGGTCGCCTAGGAAGATGCCGATTTGCCCGCCTATGTGAGCTTGGGTCCACTCTGAGATTCGTGCGCTCTCGGCTTCGGCGAATTCGATGCCGATCGCCGGCCTGCCAAGTGAATCTGAGGTGGGGTGTACGCTTGAGGCTTGAATCGCAATGGGCTCTCCGAAGTGCATGGTTCTGCCTCCAAGCTCGAACGCCGTGGAGGAGCTCGCGGATGGGTCGACTTCGGCGCGGAGAACGAGGTCTACGGGGGACGGAGCTGTTCCGGCGCAGGAAAGGCAAGGGACTAGGAGCAAGATGGCGAGTTGGCTGAATTTTTTCATCGGAGCCAGTATAGAGGCTCGTCTAGCGCTTGTCCCATTCGCTGGCATCCGCTGCAAAGCCGTAGGCGAGGTGGGTGGGTTGCTGAGGCAGGGTGGGGCCTTCGTCTGCGGTGGAGGTCAGGCCGGACTCCGTCCAGCGCCAGGTGGTACCGGATTCGTCCGCCCACAGGCCGGGATCGTCGGTGGAGCTGAAGGTGAGCTCTTGGGCTTCGACGGCACGGACGTCCGCGAGCAGGTGTGCGACGGCGGCCGCGGCTCGCGCGCCGTCCGCCAACGGGATTTCGGCCAAGTCTCCGGCTAACAGGGCCCGGCGTGTGGGGCGCGGGAGGCTCTGGAGGGCTTCTCGGGTGAGCGGCGGAGCTTCGGCGCCGAGCTGGGTCGCGGCTTGCAGGAGCGAATCTGGTGTGGGGAAGTCTGGGTCGCCGTGGACGGCCTCGAGGGCTTCACGCCAGGGAAGCGGGAGGCGCGATTTGGCGGGGAGATCCAGGCGGAAGAGCGCGATGCGCTTGCCGGAGAACTCGAGGTGCAAAACGCCTTTTGGCTCGAGCCGGTCGAGGGAAATGGCCTGGCGACTCTGGTCGATTTGGAGGACGACGATGCGTTCTTTGGGAGCGAATTGCTGGCCTAGACGGGGCGTAGGGAACATCGTCTCGGCGCTCGCGAAGTAGTCGCCGTAGGCCGCGCCTTCTGTGTAGTCGCGGTCATGGCCGGTGCCCGGGCTGACAACGGTGGTCTCCGGGTGTTCGGCTCGCCAGCGGCCGAAGGTGGTATGGACGACCGGAAGCATGGTGAGGCGGGCGCCGCGTTTGGCCATGGGACCGGAGAAGGCCTCGCCGGTGAGTTGATTCCAGAGCGAGTCGGTGGCCGAGTCGAACATGAGTTTGTTCGAGCGGAACAGCAGGCCCGACGTGTCGAAGGTCAGGGGCCCTTCGGTGTCGGGCGGTGTGGTGGCGGTGTCCGCGAACACCGGGGTGGTGTCGTAGGCGATGGCCGCTCCGCACAGGGTGCACCAGGTGAGCGCAAAAGACTGGCCGCCGAGGGTGTCGTTGGCGAGCTCGTGCCAGTCGAGGATGCGATTGGGGTAGGCGCGGGCTTCACCGCCCAAGGCGATGCCGAGAACGGGCGCGTGGTCGGGGAGCGAGGACTCGGCGGCTGGGACGGATGGGGAATGGTCGAGGGCGGGGATATCGCCGGGGGCGACGCCGCCGAAGACGACTTCGCCGAGGTGCGGAATCGGAGCCTGGTCTTCGTTTAGGAAGCGGCGGAATTCGGGCGAGAGCTGGGTGGCGTAGAGCTCGCGCTTGAAGGCCAGGTAGTCGGGCGGGAGCTCGCGATCGGGAGTGTCGGCCAGGCGCAGGGAGTTGGTGCGCCAGGGGCGGTCCGTGTCGCGCTGGGGCTCGCCGGTGATGGCCGAAAGGGCATCGAGAATCCGGTACCACTCCTCGGCGGTCTCGGCGAGGGAGAGCAGGTCGAGGAGCGGAGCGAGGTAGCGTTCGTCCGGCTCGTCGGTGAGGGCGGCGAACGCCTCAAGGCGCGCGGGAAGGGCGGAACCGGGGAGCAGGTCCCTGAGGTCTAGGCCCTGGGCAAGAACTAGGGTGGCGAGGAGCATGGGGCGAGAGTTCGAGTGGCTGCGGGCCCTGTGACCCTACGGGCGCGCCGTTTCGGAAGGCCTACCCAGGCGTCGTGGGCGAGGCGGGAGGCCGCTTTTCCCGGCCCAGGAGCGGCGGAGCACCGTCGTGCGCTACCCGTCATACGAGACCCCGCTCGTCGCCCGCTCGTAGAAAAATGTCCTTGGCGCGGCTAGGCCCCTTGTTCGGGAGGGGTCGCCGGGGGGGCGATCGCTGGCCTTCGTGTTTGGCCTGGCCGGGCGCGGACTGGAGAGCGCTGTCAGTCCTGCGCGCGCAGGATCAGTCGCACGGAGTCGTACTTGGACTCGGGCGAGCAAATCAGAGTTTGCGCGAGGAGCTTCCAGGATTCGAGCTTGGCGCGGAATCCGCTCGTGCGGCGATCGTCTGGGGTGAGAACGGTTCGGATTTGTCGCTCGGCTTCGACCCACTCGTTCGAGAGCTGGCGGCAGTAGCCGTAGTACTGGTTCTCGACGATCTCGAATCCATGGCCGGCGAACACACTCTCGAGGCTCTTCGGGGTGAAGAAATTGAGATGGCGGGGCGCGTCGGTGAACGCCCAGGAGGCCCCTGCGTTGCGGTAGCCGCGGCAGGCGTGATTCGGCACTTCGACAACCAGCAATCCACCCGGGGCGAGCAGTCCCCGAAGGCCCTGAATGGCGCGGTGAATGTCGATGCCGTGCTCAAGGACGTGGCTGAGCAGGACCAAATCGAAGCGGCGTTCCTCGAGTTCCGGCGGGAGCGATTCGAGGGTTCCGTCGATCGCGTCGTAGCCGCGCTCGGCGATTGCGGCCCGGGCAGCCGCATCGGGCTCGATGCCGAGCGTATCGAATCCGAGGCCCGCAAACTTCTCCAGGTCTCCGCCGCTGCCGCAGCCGATCTCGACCAGGGTGGGCCGATCCTTGTCGAATTGCGCGCGGAGTGCCTCGTGATTCAGAGGGACTCCACGATCCAGGCGCCAGGCCAGGTGGATCCGAACACGGTCGAACAAGGTCTGGGGCTGGGGTGCCCAGCCACCGCCGCAGCTGTGGGTGTAGTAGTCCGGAATCGCGTAGAAGGTCGCGGCTTCCTCCGGTTCCGGGCGGGGCCAAAGGGCGCCGTAGGCGCAGTCCCCGCACCAGTGCAATTCCCAACGCTCCTCGGCCTCCGGCCGGTGCGGATCGGCCTCGATCCGGTGTTCCAGTTCCGGCGCGTTCCCGCACAGCTCGCACCTCGGAGGCGCACCCGGGGCGCGCTCTTCCAGATCGACGAAGCGTGGAGTTCGCTTGGAAAACTTCGAGTCAGGGGACAACAGAGTGGGCTCAACACGGGCCATCGGAGCATTTCAGGCGGCTTGCCGCCTGGCTACAAGGGGGAAGGGGGTATCCCTAGCCAAAATTGAACCGAACGGCCCTGAATCGGCTCCTAGGCCGATGGGAAAGCGGGTTCGGAACCCGCTCGTGGAGGGTCTTCCCCAGAACCGAAGCGCGATTGTAGCGCCTGAAGTACCGATCAGCGTTCGTAATAGTAGCCGAGTCGTTCGAGCACGGCCTGGTCGGTCCCCGAGAGGTTGGCCTTGCCTGCCGGACCCAGGTCGACCAGCGGAGTGAGCAGCCAGTTGCGGAACTCTTCGCGGAGCTGGTCCCCGGCGCCCTCCAGGGCGCCGGCCGTGTCGTTGGGTCCATAGGTGCCATCGGACTCACGTAGGTAGCGTTCGATCACGCCGCGTTTGACCGTCTGCCCGAAGGTCCCGCGCTTGTGGTCGGCTGCGTTGAGCACTACGTGCTCGGAGGCGTCCCGGTAGCCGACCGCAAATTCGCTGGAGTACTGATACCAGCGTCGCCGGTCGATGGGCTCCGCCGTCTGGAATCGCCCGACCAGCGACTCTCCCGAATGAACCGCGGGCGGGTCGAGGCCCAGGAGCTCACAAACCGTCGGGACCAAGTCGATCGTCGACGCGGGGGCCTGACTGACCAGGCCCTTTGGCACGCCCGGTCCGGCAAACGCGAGCGGTACGTGCAAGGTGTTGTCGAACAGGCCTTCGTGCCCGAACCAAACATCGCGCTCGCCCAAGCTCTCACCGTGGTCGGAGGTGAACACGATCAGCGTGTCCTCCAATCGCCCGCGAGCGTCGAGGTCGGCGAACAGTTGCCCCAAATCTCGATCCAGTTGGGACACTCCGGCCGCGTACAGCGCGCGAGCGTAGGCCTCGGTGCGCACGTCTCCGAGGAAAAACAGCGCTGGCGCTGAGTACAGGAACTGAGTCAACGCCGCCCCATCGTCGTCGGGGCGCGGCGTGCCGGTCAGCTCGAAGAAGCGTTCACCCAGATCAGCCAGCAGGGCGCGTTGGTCCTCGTCCGCGGGCAGGTCGAGGTCGGCCAGGATCTCGGGGCGCGTGGCGTAGGGGGTATGCGCGTCGAAGCAATGGTGCCAGAAGAAGAACGGCGCGCCGTCCAGCTCGTCCAGCACATCCAGCAGCGCCGGCGCTTGGTAGGCACCGGTCGCGAACAGCACGGTGCGTTCGCTGGGAGCCGGAAGGTCCGCGGCTGAGGCGACCGGCTTGCGCTCGGCAAGGTCCGTGACGGGAGGCGACTCGAGATACGCGTGTAGCCCCTGACCCAGTCCGGACAGGGAGCTATTCAGGTGACGCGCGGTCACGCTACCTAGGCCGAAACGCCCGCCTTCGGTGAGGATTTCGCCGAGCGTCCGGTGCGCGTCTGGCAGAACCAACTCGTTGGTAATGACGCCGTGGTCTCGAAGATGGAGCGACGTAAAAATCGAAACGTGGGAGGGCGAAGTCGAGTTGCAGGTGCTGATCGTGTCGGGGAAAGCCACGCCGCGGGCGAACAGGGCGTCCAGATTCGGAGTCTCGAGTCCTGGGAGCGGCGGGAGACCGCGCAGTTCGCGCAGAAAGCCCACGTGATCGGCGCGGAGCGTGTCCGCGGTGATCACAAGCACCGAAGTGGCCGGTTTGGTCTCGGGAGCGCCGGCCAAAAGAGGCCCCCACAGGCCGATGAGCCCGCCCGAGGATCCACCGCTGACTTTGAGCCACAGTTCGAATTCCTCACCAGCGGTGTCGGGCAGTTCGGCGGTCGCCGAGTGCCAGCGGCCTCCATCCCGGCCGGGAGTGAGCTGCGCTTCAAACAGTGGTTCGGTGTCAGCATCCGGTTCACGTCCGAGGGCCGGCGTGGCAAAAATTTGAAACGTGGAAGGACCGCGCAAGTGCCGCTCCACGGGCGGCAAGGCAAAGCTGAACGAAAGTCGTTCGCCGGCGCCAGCTTGGAACAGCGCGACAGCGAACTCTCCGGCGCGCGCGGGGGTGGCGCGCCGGGATTGATGGCGCACTTCCATCAGATCGGCGCTGTCCCGGGCCAGTTCGATCAAGCCCGCATCGCGGACTCGGCCGCCTCGAACCGTCGGCGAGGCACCGGGGATGAGTCGTTGGGAGACCGCGTGTACGCTCGCGAGGCGAACCGGAGCGGCGCTCGGGTCGAAATCGAAGGCGATTCGCGTGACGACGCCGCGCCAATCTTCGGCCGCGGTGGTGACGAATCCGTAGGGGCGCGGTTGGGCCGTGGCTTGGGCTCGCTCGAGGAACGACTGTCCGGCGGGAAAAGCGCCGGCTGCTACGGCGTCGGATTCGAGTGCGAAGTGCAGCCGGATCGGACCGGCCGCGGAGCAGGCCGCAACCAGGCCGACCAACTGAACCGCAGAGGCGTCCCAGTCGAGCCCGGAAAGTTCGATCCCAAACGGACCCTCGCCGGTGGGCGTCAGGGCCAAGCCGCCGCCGGGCAGTTGCCGAACCGCCGCGCCCACCGGCTTCCAATCCCCCAGGCCTGCCGAAAAATCATGCTCGATGAGCTTGTCCTGGCGAGTCATCAGCTCGGCCGTCGGGCGCTTGGTCCCCGCATCCACGGGTTCTAGGAATCGCGCCGCAAGAGGTTCGGAATCCGTCGCGTTCGAGGCACGTGGCCCACAGGATCCGGTGGCCAACAGGGCCAGGGCAAGGGCCGCAATCGCGACCTGGGCTCGAGGAGCTCGCGTCAAGGGGAGGGACATCCAAGCAGGATACGCCCCCGGGTCTCAGTCGGTGTAGCCCAGTGCATCCAGGGCGGCTTCCGCCTCGCTTCCGAGGATGGCACCCTCGCCGGAGATCGCGCGCGAGCGGTCGGCGAGCCAGCTTTCGATTTCGCCGCCGAACAAGCTCAGGGCCGCCTGGTCGATTTCGACCTCTTGGGTCCGCTCGACTCCAGACGGAAGCGGAGCCGGGAGCAGGCGCTCCAGAGTATTGGGTTGGTACATCTTCCCGTTGACGCCGAGCTGAAAGGGCTCGCGGCTCCATACCACGTGTTCGGAGCCGTCCCGGTAGCCGACCTGGCGATCCCGGGTGTGCTGGAACCAGCGTGTTGCTCGGGTTTGCAAGGCGCCCTCGAGCCAGGGGACAAGCGAGGTGCCGTCCGGACTTTCGAAGGCCGGGGCGCCGAGCAGCTCGGCCAGCGTGGAAGCTAGGTCCACACTGGAAACCGGCCCGTCAAACACGGCTCCTTTGGGCACGTTGCCTCCCGCGAGAATCAGCGGAACTTGCAACGTGTTTTGGTAGATCCCCGAGTGCCCAAACCAGACGCCGCGTTCCCCGAGGCTCTCTCCGTGGTCGGAAGTGAACGCGATCAAGTCGAGTTCGCGCCCGGGTTGATCGTAGGTCTCGAATAAATCGCCAAGTCCCTCGTCCATTTGGGAGACCGACGCCGCGTACAGCGCTCGGGCGAATTCGACGTCCCGCACGTCGGTTGCGAAGGTCAGGTGCTGCTCGATCCCGACCAGCCTGGTGATGGCTTGCTCTGTGGTTCCGGCGGGTCCCACCACTTCGCGGGCCAGCCCTTCGAGCCACAACGTGTCCTGCTCGCCGTCGCGCAGCCCGAGTCGCTCCAGGGTTGCGGCGCTTGGAACGTAGGGCGTGTGCGGGTCGAACAAATGAAGCCACAGGTACGTCGGGCGATCTCCGGCTTGGGCCAGTTCGTGGATCGCGCGCGGAACGCCGTATTCAACGCCCTGGTGCCGTATCGCCTTTTGGAGCTCGGGGTCGAGCGATTCAAGGGTCGGCGGCGTACCAAAGGGCACCCTCGCCGCGCCGATGACAGGAACTTCGAGATAGCGAGCGACCCCCTGACCCAGTCCAGAGGCCTGGGAGTTCAGGTGAGCCACAGCCGATGCGTGCACGGTGTGCCAGCCGTTCGCCGATAAGTGCTCCGGCAGCGTGAAGTTCCCGCTCGCGAGCTTGTGGCGGTTGTCGATCACGCCGTGGTCGCGCGGCGTCCGGCCGGTGAACAGCGAGGCGTGGGACGGCAGGGTCGCGTTGGAGGCGGAGAGCACGTCGGTGAACAGGCTTCCCCGGGCGGCCAGCGCATCGAGATTCGGTGTGGCGAGGCCCGGCAGCGCATCTAGGCCAGCCTGTTTCCGCAAGGCTCCCACGTAGTCGGCACGCAGGGTGTCGGCAGTGATCATCAGCAGCGAGGGGCGTTGCTCGTCACTGGTGAAGTGGAGGTGGGGGGATCCGAGCAAGCCGGCCCAGGCTCCCGGTTGGTCCGTGTTGGCTTCAAACTCGATCCGGACTTCGCCGGAGTCTTCAGGGAGCTCGATCTGAAACGGCAACCAGCCGCGAAAAGCCTCGCCCTGTTCGAGCTGGGCGGACCACAGGGGCTTGGAGTGGCCTTCGAGTCGAGCTACAAACTCAACGGCCTCGCGCGGGGAATTTACGCGCGGGAACGGGGCGAAGCTTCCGTACAGGACCGCGGGGCCGTCCAATTCGATGTCGACCACGTTGGGCTCTCCCGAGCGAAGCGGGAACGCGCGCTCGGACTCGGGCCGTTCTTCTCCAAACGAGCCGGGCCGTCCGGGTAGCGTGATCAGTCCGGCGTCGAGTTCCTGGTTCCGTTCAATGTGAACAGCAGCTCCGGCCGGGAGTTGAAGTTTGGTGGCCTCGAGCGAAGAAAGTTCGATCCGTCCGTACGCTTCGCGCACTTGGATCGCGATCCAATCGATTTGGCCACTCCAATCCGGACGCAACGCGACGCTGGCTTCCCGGCGTTGGATGCCGGCGGATTCCGCAGACCGGAACAACTCGAACGCCGCCACGTTGGTCGGCGGCGTGCGCTGGCGAATCGGTGCGGGCGGCTTGCCGGTTCCGAAGTGGACCCGGATCTCGCCGCCGCGCTCCAGCCGAGCTTCGAGCGTGAGGCGTTCGACGTCTTGCGCACGCCAGCCGAGGTTTTCGAGCAAAACGCAGGGAAATTCACCGGGGGCCGCAGAGTTCTGTGGCAGGAGTTCAATTTCGAGGGGCTCGCCCTGCGCCGAGACCCGCTGAACGCCGATCAACCGGAGACCATTCGGGGCTTTTCCAAATTCGATGCGCGCGATCGAATCGACACGCATTGCGTCCGGAGCCGAGGGTAGACCCGTCGAAGCCTCAACCGGATGGAGGGGCACGATGCGGTCGAGGCCCGCGGGCTCACGGGAGGAGTCCTTACAACCCGCTGCGGCTGCGAGCAGGGTCAGCAGGAAAGGCAGCGCGATGGTGTGTTCGGGCAGCATGGTTTGTCCAGCATACGCCGGTCTCGCGGCGCGCGTCCCCGTGAACCGGGGCAGATATCCGCCGTTCAGGAGTCTGATTCTCGGGGGCCCGTTACCTTGAGTCCAAGCGCTCCGGTCCCCGGTTGTTCTACTCCAGAAAACTCTCGCCTCCGCATTCCATGCTGCTCGTCGCCTTGACCCTGCTTGTGGCTCAGAATTCCTCCTCCGCCCTGCCGGAGGACCCGCCGCTTTGGGACGCTCCGATCGAGCGCGTGACCGTTTATTCGGGGCACGCCTTGGTTCTGCGTCGCGCCGAGATTCCCCCGGGTGGCGGGAAGTTTCGCCTGACCGGTCTCCCCATGGCTTTGGACTCCGCGTCGGTGCGGGCTCGAACGACCGGTGACGAGGTGATCTCGGTCGAGGTCCGGGAGCGAATCGGGAATCCGAAAGGCATGGAACGCTTCGAGCAGCTCGGAAGGCAGTTGGAGGATTTGAACGCCGAGCTGGAGAGCCAATGGGCGGAGCTGAAGCGGGTGGAGCGGATCGAGACGCACCTGTGGCGTTTGCTCGAGTCCCAGGCGGATCCGGCGACCCAGGCCGAAGATGCGGCAGACCGGATCCAGCGGTGGGAGGCAACCCTCGATTTCGTCGAGCAGAGGGCCAGTGAAATGGACGTCCGAAAGGCCGAGTTGCAACGCAGCTTGGCCCGGGTGGAGGAGACGATCGGGATTGCCCGGAACGCGCGAACGAAGATCGAGTCGGAAGCCCAAGCGCCGACGCGTGAGATCGAAATCGAAGTGCTCGACTTGGACGGCGCTCCGAGCCGGATTGAAGTGGAGTACCTGGTGAAGGGCGCGAGCTGGAAGCCGACCTACGACCTGCGCGCGGAGCTGGGCTACAAGCAAGCCGAGTTGGTCTTTCGTGCTGAGGTGACCCAGGCCACGGGGGAGGATTGGGACGGCGTGGAAGTTGCGCTGTCGACCGCGCAAATTCGTCGCGGGGTCCGCGGTCCCGAGGCCCGCGAGCGGCGGCTCTGGCTGCGGGATATCGAAAAGAGCAGCCGAGCAGCAAAGGAGTCGGTGGCGGCCTTTGCTGCCGCACCGCCCCCTCCTTTGGCAAGCGCCACGGTCGACGCTTCCGGCGTCCATGTGCGCTACGTGCTCCCAAGGCGAGAATCGCTGCCTGCGAGCGAGACCGCGACCACTGTGCTGGTCGGCCGAGCCTCGCTGGAACTAGAGCCCGAACGTCGCTGCGTTCCGGCTGAAGACCTGGGGGTGTGGGTCGTTGGCCGCACCGTGAACACCACGCCGTTCGTTCTCTTGCCGGGACCGGTAGCGCTGTTCGTCGGCGGCGAGTACTTAGGCGTTTCGACTGTGCCGAGAATCAGCACCGAGGAGGCGTTCGAACTCCCGCTCGGCCTGGATCCCAAGGTTCGAGTCGAGCGCGAGCAGCTCGAAGATCGCGTGGAAAAGCCCGGGGTGTTTGGTTCCCGCGCGGCGAAGCTCACGGCCTGGCGCACGCGGCTGGTTTCGACGTCCCCCGAGCCGCTGACCGTGCTTGTCCAGGAGAGCCTGCCGCAATCGAGCGATTCGCGCATCGAGGTCAAGCTGGACAAAAGCACCGTTTCGCCCAGCACGGAAAAGCGCTTCGCCGAGCTGCGCGAGGAACGCGGGGTTCTAACGTTCCCCGTGCATCTCTCGCCGGGCCGGACTTCGTCCCTCGACTGGTCTGTGCGCATCCTCTACCCAGACAGCCAAACCCTGGTCGGCGGGCACTAACCAACCCCCGCAGATCGGTAATACGGTGCCAGAGCAAAACGCACCGGTGAGGGGGATACGGCGTCAGGCCCACGGGCAACGCGGTAGCTCCGGCGCCGTATCCCCCTCACCGGTGCGTTTTGCTCTGGCACCGTATTACCGATCTGCGGGGGAACTTGGGGCCTTGAGGTGGAGGCGGTGGGGATTGCGCCTATGCTGCCAGGCATGCGAAAGATGACTCTTTTTGCGCTGCTCTTGGCGCTCGTTCCTCTGGCGGCGGCCGACGATGTCCACCTCGTCGTGCTGCACACCAACGATATCCATGGCCAGGTGCTGCCGCGTCCGGCGACCTGGCTGCAGAAGGAGGGGGTGACCAGCGGTGGGTTGGTTCGGCTGGCTGCGAAGGTTGCGGAGGTCCGGGCGGCGGTCGAAGCTGAGGGTGGGCACGTCTTGGTGCTCGACGGCGGAGACTGGTTCCAGGGGACCCCCGAGGGGTCGGTCGACGGCGGGCTGCCGTTCGTGCGGCTTTTGACCCAGGTCGGCTACGACGCGATGGCGATCGGCAACCATGAGTTTGACCTGGGGGTTGCCCACGCCCAGGAGATCGTGACTTCGAGCGGTGTGCTCGCGGTTTGCTCCAATATTCGCGGCGCGCAGAGTCCCGGAGGTGCGTTCCCAGCTCGCGTGGACTGGGCGCCGGCGTTTCGTCTGTTCGAGCGCGGCGGGATCGAGATAGCGGTGGTCGGTTTGGTGGCGCCCGAAACGCCTTATATCACTCATAAAAGTGCGCGCGAAGGACTCTTGTTTGAACAGCCCGCGGAGGAGCTGGCGCGGGTGCGGGGCGAACTGCCCGAAAGCGTCGACTTGATCATCCCGTTGACCCACTGCGGCGTGGAAGAGGATCGCGAGCTGAGCGAAGCGCATCCGGACCTGAGATTGATCGTCGGGGGACACAGCCACAGCTTCTTGCGCAACGGCGTACGCTCCGGCCAGGCGCTGATTGTGCAGGCCGGTAGCAAGGCCAGCGCGCTGGGCCGTGTGGATCTTCACTTGGACAGCGAATCGGGCGAGGTGCTGAAATCCAGTGCGCGCCTGATCGACCTCTACGAAGATCCCCCGGATGGACTCGTCTCGATGGAATTTGTCGCGCAGGTGGATGCGCTGGTCGCGGCCGGCGAGGAGGCCATGGGCGTCGTGGTCGGCGAGCTGGTCGACCTGGGCCCCGAGTCTGGAGCGTTTCGTTCGATGCCGATCGGCAACTGGATGGCGGACGTGATGCGGCGCGCAACCGGGGCGGACGTGGGCGTGCACAACCGCGGCGGCATTCGCAAGCGGCTGTCGGTGGGACCCTTGACGCGACGTGACTTGTTCGAGGTGATGCCATTCGACAACACGGTGGTGTCGTTCGAGCTTTCCGGCGCGGAGCTCACCCAGATGATGCGCAGCGCGACCCACGGCCGGAATCAAGCCAATCTTGAGGTCTCGGGGATGCTGATCGAATTGGCGCTCGAGCGCGGCGAAGCCTCGTTCCGGAACGTCTGGATCGACGGGCGTCCGGTGGAGCCCGGGCGAACTTATCGGCTAGCCACGAATTCGTTCCTCTCCGACGGAGGCGACGGTGTCTTTCGTGATCTCGCAGACCAGCGGGACCTTGAGGTCCTCGATTCGGGGACATTCGTGCGCGAGGCCATGGAACGAGATCTAGTGGGCTCACCACGGCTGTTCCTGCCCATCGAGAATCGCTTTGTGACCCGGTAACCTCCGTGTTGCCCGGGTCGTCCTAGGGACGTCGAGGAATCTACCCAAGTCGAACCAGGTCGAATCATGCTTTTTGCTCTCTTGCTTGTCCTGTTCGCACCCTTCCAAAGTGCGGACAGCCTCGAGGCCCTGAAGGTTCAATTGACCGATCCGGACGGGCCAGTCCGGCGGCGAGCGGTGAGCTCTTTAGCCAAGCTCGATTCAGCAGAGGCCTATGAGTTGCTCATCGGGGCGCTTTCCGATCCGGAAGGCGAGGTGGCTGATACCGCGCAACTGGCCTTGGACCGGGTTCCGGAGCAGGCGCGCAGGATCCTGTTCGGCAAGGCTGGTTTGGGATCGCGCAATGCGCTGGTTCGCGAGCGGGTCGCTGAGGCCCTTGGCCGAATGGAGTCTTCTCCGACCGCCGAGGAGTGGCTGGAAGTGCTCGACGATCGGGAGGCGCCGGTTCGGGCGATGGCCTTGTGGTCCTTGGAACGTGCGGCTCGGGACGGAGCGCTCTCCGGCCGCGAGACGAGCAAGCCGTGGGCCAAGCTGCTGGAGAAGGTCGAGCACATGGCGCGCAAAGACCGTGCTGGACCGGTTCGCGGCCGAGCGCTCTTGGCCTATGGGGCGATGGATCCGGCGGGCGCCTTCGAGGTGCTGATCGAGGCCGTGGACGCCAAGGACCCGAGCGTTCGCAACGGGGCCGTTCTTGCGCTTGGGAGTCTGGAGGAGGACTCCGCGCGCGAAGAGCGCTTGATCGGCGTGCTCGCACGCACCCTGACCGACCCCAAGTTCCCGGGATCCGTGGGCGAACAGCGCTTGCGTGTGGGGGCGATGGGGGCGCGGGGTAACCAGGCCGCGGCCCGTTGGTTGGCCGGCTTCTTCGATCAACTTGTGCGAGAGGAAGGCCGGTCCGCGGACGGCGGGGCCAGCAGTCTCGTGCTTGATGAGCTGCGCGCACTTAGCGGCCTGAGTCACGGATTGGACCCGCGACCCTGGCTCGAATGGGCCGAGGCTTTGCCCCCCGATTGGCGCGGCGCGGACCGGGAGAATCGGGACAGCTCTGCTTCGAGAGCCCCTGAAGGGGCGACCGTGGCCCGGCTCGCTGGACTACCGGTTCCGGCGGGGAGCATTGCGTTCCTGATCGACATGTCGGGGTCGATGTGGAATCGGGACTCGAGTGGGGGAACGATGAAAGACCTGGTCGACGTGGAGCTAGCGAAGTGTCTGGAGGCGCTGCCCGAGGAAACGCGGTTCAACGTGTATCCCTACGCCACGGAGCCCACGGCCTGGGAAAAGAAGCTAGTTCCAGCGACCAAGCGCTTTCGCGAACGGGCTATCGCGGATTTCGTGGATTGCCGGTTGCGTGGAAAGGGCAACCTTTGGGATGCGGTCCAGTTGGCACTGGAAGACGAAGACGTGGAGTCGATTTTCATCTTCACCGACGGGGCGCCTACCGGAGGGCCGCGCTGGAACGCCGATCTGATGGTGGACTTACTGCTCGAACAAGGGCGATTCCGGCCGGTGGCGTACCACGCTGTCGTGACCGAAAGTCGAAACGGGAGGCTGGTTCGCGCGTGGGAACGGTTGTGCCGGGAAAGCGGCGGGCAATCCATGGCCGTCGAACTCAAGGTGCTCGGCGTAACCACTGAGTAGCTCATTTCTCGAATTCTCCTCAACCGGTCTCCAGCTCGCTGCTGCCCCCAGATGGTTCACCCCGGCGAAGTGCGCCTTGGGCTCGCGGCCCAGCACCGTGAGTTGGATCGCGCAGCTGTTGAAGAATTTGGAATCCCCCCGCTGTTGCTGATGGAGAATGCCTCTCGGGCCTGTGCCGAGGTGGCTGAGAGGCTCTTGGCGGAAGAGGAACGGCTGGAGCGGTTCGTCGTCCTCGTGGGGCCGGGCAACAACGGTGGCGACGGTTTTGCGATCGCTCGCACGCTGCTGCAGCGGGGTCGCGAGGTCGCGGTCATCGAGGTCGGAGCCCGTTCTGCTTTTGAACGCGCAAGCGAGGAGGCTCGCTGCATGGCGGAGCTTTTCCTGCGCTGTGGAGGAAGGACCGAGCGTTTCGAGGAGCCGCGCCGGCTTGTCGAGCGATTGACGTCTGGAGTCTTGCTGGTCGACGCGCTGTTTGGGACCGGGCTGAGGCGGACGGTAGTGGGCGAGTTTGCGCAGGCCTTGGAGGTCGCTTGCGACTCGGGTCAACCGGCCCTGGCGGTGGATTTGCCGAGCGGACTCGAAGCCGATACCGGGACAAGGCTTGGGCCGGTGATTCCTGCGCGCGCGACGGTGACCTTCGGCGCCTGGAAGCCAGGGCTCCGGACCGCAGAGGGTTCCCGGCTGGCCGGAACCGTGACGGTGGCAGAGATCGGGCTCCCTCGGGCCCTGGTGGAGTCTCTTCCGCGGATCGACTCGGGCGCGCCACCGGGCTGAATTCTGGGCGGGTGCGCCGGATTGGTTCGGACTCCTCCGGCACGAGCCGAGCCCGGGCGCGATCCAGGACCTACACTGCTCGCCCTGAATCCGCCCGGCTCTTCCCCGAGACAGGCCTTCCCCCTTTTGTTCTCCACGCTAGCCCGTCCATGATCGTCGTCACCGGAGGAGCCGGCTTTATCGGCTCGAATTTGACCGCTCGCCTCGAGTCTCTGGGACACCGGGAGCTCGTCGTGGTCGATCGCCTGCGAGACGGCGAAAAGTGGCGGAACCTTGCCAAGCGTGAGTTGGAAGACGTGGTCCACCCGGACGACCTGTTTCCGTTTCTCGAAGGCAACGCGAAGCGGATCGAAGCGATCTTCCACATGGGCGCGATCTCGGCCACGACCGAGCGCGACGCGGACAAGATCGTCGCGAACAACCTGCGGCTCTCGATCGACCTGTGGGAATGGTGTGCGAAGCGCGGGGTACGGCTCGTCTACGCCTCTTCGGCTGCAACCTACGGGGACGGTACGCTGGGATTCGACGACGATGCATCCATCGAAGCCTTGGCCCGGCTGCGCCCCTTGAACGCTTACGGTTGGAGCAAGCACGCCTTCGATCGCCGGGTGGCGCGCCACCTGGCCGAGGGCAAGCCGGCGCCGCCCCAGTGGGCCGGCCTCAAATTCTTCAACGTCTACGGACCCGGCGAGGGGCACAAGGGCGACATGCAAAGCGTCGTCGCCAAGACCTACCCGCGCGCCGCGGCCGGTGAAGAAGCCGTGTTGTTTAAATCCCATCGACCCGAGTTCGAGGACGGTGGGCAATCCCGTGACTTTGTCTGGGTGGGCGACTGCGTCTCGATCATGACCTGGCTGCTCGAGCAGCCTGGTGTCTCCGGGTTGTTCAACTGCGGATCGGGCCAGGCACGCAGTTTTGCGGACCTGGTCCAGGCGACCTACGCGGCACTCGGCAAGCAGGCCACGATTCGGTTCGTCGACACGCCGGTAGAGATCCGTGAGAAGTACCAGTACTTCACCGAGGCGAACATGACTCGCCTGCGCGAGTTTGGCTACGACCGAGCCGGCACCTCGCTCGAGGACGGCATTCGCACCTACGTGACCGAGTCCCTGCACACCGAAGATCCCTACCCGTAGATCTTCGGTCTCCGAATCCTCCCGAATCCGCCAGCTTTCAGATGTCTCGAATGGATGCTCTCAGCGCTCCCGAAGCGCTGCCGAACGGCAAGCTGACCTATCGCTCCGGCGGTGGGATCGCGCTGTTCACCCTCACCAATCCGCCGGCCAACGGGTACTCCCTCGAGATGATGCGCGATCTGGATGAAGCGATCCTGCGTGCACGCTTCGAGCGCGAGGTCGAGGTCATCGTGATTTGCGGCGAGGGCGAGAAGTTCTTCTGCGCTGGGGCCGACATCTCGATGCTCGAGCGGGCCGAACCGGTGTTCAAGTACAACTTCTGCCTGCACGCAAACGAGACTCTCTTACGGCTCGAGCACACTCCGAAGCTTGTGGTGGCCGCGATCGGCGGGCACTGCGTGGGCGGCGGACTCGAAATCGCTTTGGCCTGCGACTTGCGCATCGCGCGCAAAGATTCGGGAAAGTGCGGGTTGCCCGAGGTCGCGCTCGGGGTGCTGCCGGGCACCGGCGGAACCCAACGGCTCGGCCGGCTGGTCGGCAAGCCGCGCTCGATCGAGTTGATGGCAACAGGTCGCACCTTTGGTTACGACGAGGCGGAGAATCTCGGGCTTGTGGAGAGCCAAATCGAGGCGGCCGACGACGGCTCGTTCCTCGAAGAAGTGCTGGAGTATGTAGGCGGCTTCCTGCGTCCGGGCCGCAGCTCGACCGCGGTTGGCTTGATCAAGCGCGCCGTGCAGACGGGCTGCGAGATTCCGCTCGAATCGGGCTTGGCGCTGGAGCGCGAGCTGCAACAGCGGCTGTTCAGCGGCCCCGACGCAAAGGAAGGACTGGCGGCGTTCCTGGAAAAACGCGCTCCCCATTTTGTCGCTCCGCCCGATGCGAACCTGACGGGAAGCAGCCCGGCGGAAGGCAAATCGTGAAGGCCGTTCGCATTCACGAGCATGGCGGACCGGAAGTCCTACGACTCGACGAAGTGGACGAGCCGATCGCGTCGCGCGGGCAGGTCCTCGTCCGCGTTTTGGGCGTGTCGATCAATCACTTGGACCTCTGGGTTCGGCGGGGAATGCCCGGGTTCCCGGTGGACTTTCCGCGGGTGCTTGGCTGCGACGGTACCGGCGAGATCGTGGCGGTGGGGGAAGGCGTCACCGCATTCCGGCCCGGCCAGAAAGTCGTGCTCGAGCCCGGCTACACCGTGGCGGGCGAGGAGTGGGATCAGGCGGGTCAGGATCACCTGGCGCCCGACTACTCGATTCGCGGCGAGCACGGCGACGGTTTCGACGTCGAGCTGGTTGCTATCGACGCACGCTATGTCTTTCCGTTGCCGGACGGACTCGATCCGGTGCAGGCGGCCGCGGTGCCGCTCGCATTTCTCACCGCATGGGGCATGATCGATCGCGCGCAACTGGAAGCGGGCGAGACGATTTTGGTGCTCGGCGCGGCTAGCGGAGTTGGCTCGGCCGCGGTGCAGATCGCCCGTCACATGGGCGCCCGCGTGCTGGCGACCGCCGGTACCGAAGGCAAGCGGGCGCTAGCCTGCGAGCTGGGAGCCGAACAGGCCATCGATCACTATCACGAGGACTGGCCGAAAGAGGTCAAGCGGCTCACCGATGGCCTGGGCGCCGATGTCGTTGTCGAACATATCGGGCCGGCCACCTGGGCTGGATCCATGCGTAGCTTGGCCCGGCTAGGACGCCTGGTCACCTGCGGCGGAACGACCGGACCTAAAGTCTCGATCGCCCTTCCGCATCTGTTTATGAAAAATCAGTCGGTGCTGGGATCGACCATGGGTCCACGCACCGCGCTGCCGATCATTTTCGACCATGTCGCCCGCGGCCACTACCGGCCGGTCGTCGATTCGGTCGTCCCCATGTCCGCTGTGCGCGATGCGCACGAAAAGCTCGAAGCCAAAGGGGCTTCGGGCAAGATTGTCCTCGAGCCCGGGAAGTAACGCTCGCTCCCGCGAATTCTTCAGAAACCATGAATGCTTCCTCGATCGAGAAGGCCGTCGTCATCGGCGGCGGAACCATGGGGCATGGGATTGCCCAAGCCCTCTGTCAGTGCGGTGTAGCCACGACGCTGGTAGACCTGGATCCTGCGGTGCTCGAACGGGCGCTGGGCAAGGTGAAAGGCAATTTGGACAAGGGCGTGGCGCGCGGCAAGGTCACCGAGGCCGTGCGCGACGCAACGCTTTCGCATCTTTCGGTGGCGACGGATGCCAAGGCCGCCGCCGAAGGTGCTCAGTGCGTTGTCGAAGCAGTTCCCGAGAAGCTCGACCTCAAGCAGCGCTTGCTCGCCGATCTCGGCGGGATGCTCGGTCCGGAGGTGCTGCTCGCGTCCAACACGTCGTCGCTTTCGCTGACGAAGATCGCCGAGGCCGTGCCGCACCCTGAGCGCGTGACCGGGATGCACTTCTTCAATCCGGTTCACATCATGAAGCTGGTCGAGGTGGTGCGCGCAGACCAAAGCTCAGAGGCGGCCATGGAGACTTCGGTGGGGCTGGCCGAACGCATGGGGAAGGAGCCCATCACGGTGATCGATCGGCCCGGCTTCGCCTCCTCGCGGCTTGGCGTCGCAATCGGCATGGAGGCGATCCGCATGGTCGAGGACGGCGTCGCTTCGGCGGAGGACATCGACAAGGCCATGACCCTCGGCTATGGACACCCGATGGGACCCCTGCGACTCACCGACTTAGTCGGACTCGACGTGCGACTTTCGATTTCGAGCTACCTCTCGGAAGCTCTGGGAGACCGCTTCACGCCGCCTGAATTGCTGAAGCAAATGGTTGCGGATGGCAAGCTTGGCAAGAAGTCGGGACGCGGCTTCTACGACTGGAGCGAGGGCTGATCAGCTATGAACGAATCCACCCAGGAGAACCCCAGCGAACGCTGGAAAGCCGAACTCGAACAGGACTCACCGCGCCGCCGGCGCGGGATGCCCATGTGGTTTTGGGGCTGCGGCGGCGGATGTTTGCTGACGCTCGCCCTGTTCATCGGCGGCACGATCTGGATCTACAGCCAATTCCGCGATTTGGTCGGACCCGAGCGGGCGTGGCCGGCGGTCGCTGAAGTCCTGCCCTATGGCGATGCGCCTCCGAGCGGCTACACGTCGACCCTGTTCGACCAGGCTGTCTTGCGGGAGGCGCCCCTAGCCCGTTGGTTCCTCGAGAAGGCTGGACCCGGCGAAGCGGACGTCTTCGTTCCGGCTGGGCATCGGGTCATGACAATCATGGAGGATCCGAACGACGACCGACCTGCGGGCAGCGGCACTCGACTGGTCCTCTGGCAGCTGGCTTCAAACGAGAGCGTGGAGGACTACGCTTCTCCCGGCATGTTCGACGAGCTTGCTGCGGCACCTCGCGAGAACAAGGAGGACGTCGAACTCGTCCTTCAGGGCAAGACGGTCAGCGGTGTGCGCGGCGACATCATCGGCCAGGAGATCCCGCTGCTCGGCGAGCAGGACATTCAGGAGCTCGTGATCGACCTCAGCGAGGGTCGCGATCGGCCGCTCATCCTTCGGATGGTCTCGACTGGCGAAACCAAAGCCACCGAAGAGGAACTCAATCGGTTTTTGGAGCCCTTCCAGGTTTGGCCGGACTCGCCTCGATGAGCGCGGTGGAGGATTCCGGCGCCCTGACGGGCGAAGATCAGCGGCCCGACGGGCTGTTCAAGACGCTGTTCATCGTCATTTTGCTGGGCCTCCTGGGATCCACAGCGATCGCGCTGGCCGGGCGCGCGATCCAACGAGCAGACTCAGGAGGCCTAGCGATCGACCTGCTGCCGGATGAAGCGGCGCTGCCGTTCGGGTTCGTTCGAACCGGTGGAGTTGCCGTGGCCAACGACCAGCGGTGGGCCCGCTACATGCGCCCCTCCGGCGAGTTGCTGGACGAAGCGGGGCGGCCGGTTCCCGAGGTTTTTCTGCTCGGCCGCTACGGCGCCGTCCTCGCGGTTTCCCGGCAATTCAAGGCCCAAGATTTCGTGCGTGGGGACGACCTTTCCGATCGCTTCGAGGAATGGCAAGAGGACCCCGGCGAGCACGCGTTCGAGGGCTTCCTCGAGAAGGGAACCACGCCGGTGGGCCCTGGGCTCACCCTGGAGACCGATTTCCTGGCGTTCCGCTCGTTTGAAGAGGAAGGCTCCTTTCAGGACACGATTCGCGTGAACCTGACCTCGAATCGGGAAGCTGGGCAGCTGTTGGTCGCCACCTGGCCTTTGAATGCCGAAGGCGCTGAGGTCGAGACGCTGCTTCCGATTCTCGAGCGGTTGGCGCTGGAGCTGGAACCTGACTCGGGTTCCTCCCAGGCAGGCAAACTCTGAGCGAAGTGGTCAAGCGAACGGCCTCTTGACGGGCTCTGCTGGTGCGGAGCCCGAACGACCCCGATCCAGGGGCCGGCCTCGTCCTGAACCGGCCGGCTGAGAACCGGAGCAGCCTTCAACGCAGGCTTTGCTCTGCTAGGAGTTTCACCAGCTCCAAGACGTAGGGTGCCGATTGCACTCAAGGTGCCCTGGGGTTGAGTGGGGGATGGCCTCAGAAGTTGATTCGCCGGAGGCGCAGCCAAGCCAATCCGAGCATCGTGCCGACGAAGGCGAGCGAGCTTCCCAGGGAGTACCAGGCGCTATAGCGCCATTCCGCGTTCCAGTCGAATTTGGAGCTATACCAGTCTTCCGGTGTCATGAATTCCTCGCGGGCTTGACTTGGATCGATCAAGTCGACCCGCTCGCCAGAGATCTGGACGACGGGCTCGGACGGCCCGCCTAGGTGGATTTCGATTTCGCTCCCACTGAAGCTTCCCACGTAGGTTCCCTCGCTGCCTGGCTCCAAAATTTGGAGTTCCTTGCCTAGCTGAAGCTCAAGGGCGCCGTCCGGCCGCAGGGCAGCCAGGATCTCTCGCTGGTCCATCTCGAAAGCGAATTCTTGCTCGAACGGAGTCGACTCCAGCTGGGTGCGGGCAAGAGCGGCCAGGGCGTTCGCGTCGGAGATCTTGGGAAGGCCGTGATGCAGGACGGACAGGGTTGTTAGACCGACTCTAGCGATGCCCTTCACATCGTTTTTGACCTCGTCCAAGGAAGGATCTTCGTGAAGCTCCGACATTTCCTTGATGGGTTCAAAAATCTGGAACTCCGCGGACCAGCGATAGGTTCTCCAGCCAAGGTGGACTCCGGCCGTGACGGCCAGAAACACAAAGGAGAGCAGGAGAGCAGCCGTTGCCGAACGAGTCCATACTCCGACCAGCACGGTGAAAGAGAACAGCAGTCCAAACTTGTAAACGAGGATCGGAATGGTCCACAGGAAAGTGGGGTCCGAATAGTGGGAGTTGACCAGCAGGCCCAGGTGGATCCCGCCGATGAGGAACGCGGAGAGCCCGGCGATGAACAGCAAGCCGGCGACGTACCTGGAGATCAGCAGGGCGAAGCGTGAGACGGGCTTGGAGAAAAGGGGGTCGGCAGCGCCCTTCTCCAAGAGCCGGGGAACAAAGAACGAGGTGGCGGCCAGACAGAAGAAGATCCCGAAGGTGCCGGCCAATTTGTTTACGATCAGGTTCTGCAGCTGGCCGATGAGTCGCTCCTGGTCGGTGCCGGGCAGGCCGCCCAGCATCCAGCCCATGGACTCCAGCACGTCCTGGTAGAAGTACGTGCGCCATCCCCAGGCCAGAACGACTTCGTCTTCTCGAAACCCAATCAGCCAGGGGATGGAAATCAGCGCGATCGTGAGCACCATCAAGATGCGGAACACCCGGTTGTCGAGCACCTGGTAGAGAGCATCGTGAAAGAGTGCTAGGGAGATCGTGAGGCGCTTCATGAGTCTTGTCCCCCTTGAGCCGTAGACTCCGAGGAGTCGCGCCCATCCCCGACCAGGTCGATGAACGACTCTTCGAGGCTCAGGCGCCGGCGGGTGATCTGTCGGATGGAGATGGAGCGCGATCGCAAAAGGTCCGCGACACGGTCGGCTTCTTCCTGGGAAGCCTTCAGGGAGAAGCCTGAGCTCGAGCGCTCAAAATCATCGCCAAGGCCGGAGAGGAGCGCTTGTAGATCGTCTGGAACGGGACTGATGTCAAACGTGACTTCGCCGGTCCGCGGCGTGAGGTCTTCCAAGGATCCCTCGCGCAAGATCCGTCCCTTGTGAAGGATGACCACGCGATCGCACATGGCCTCGACTTCAAGCAGGAGATGACTGTTTAAGAAAACCGTCGTGCCCGTGTCGCGGAGCCCCGCGATGACGCGACGGATCTCGGCGCGGCCGACGGGATCCACACCGTCGGTGGGCTCGTCGAGGAAGACCACGTTCGGTTCGTGGATGAGAGCTTGGGCCAGCCCGATGCGCTGCTGCATCCCCTTGGAGTATTCGCGCAGCTTGCGGTCGGCATCCGCGGTCATGCCGACGCGCTCTAGCCAGGCGGGAACGCGCTTTTTCAAGAACCCGCGATCGTGGCCAGACATGCGGCCGAACAGATCGAGCACCTGGCGCCCCGTCAGGTAGCCCGGCAGCCGGTGCCCCTCGGGCAGGTACCCCACGCGCTGTCGGGAGCGGGTCGTGCCGGCTTTTTGGCCAAGGATTTCGACCTCTCCGCGCCAGCCAACGGCGAGGCCGAGCAGGACCTTGACCAGCGTTGTCTTGCCGGCGCCGTTGGGGCCGAGCAACCCGAAGACGCTGCCGCGCCCAACCTCGAGGTCGATGGAATGGAGCGCGGGAAAAGAACGCCTGAACAGTCCGCGCCGGTAGCTCATGTGGAGCCCCGCGACGCGAATCGCGGTGGAGGTGTCGGTCATGGGGAGGGAGGGCAGCGCCGCTGGCTATGGGATCAGCCGCGGTCGAGCAAGCTAAGTGCGGAGGAGCCCGACGCGCGCGGCGCCGATCCAGCCGGCGCGGGCACCGAGCCGAGCGGGTTCCAGGCGCACACCGTTGAGGCGGTCTCCGTAGGTGCTGGCTTGCAAGCCCTTGCGCACCCCGGGTTCGAGCATGTCGAGAGCAGCGGAAAATCCGCCGCCTACCACGTACGCCCGCAGATCGAGGAGGTTCACGGCAGCTCCGAGACCGAAGCCGAGGTCGTATCCGACCGCTTCAAGCAGGTCGCGCTCGGGTCCTGCGGCGGCTCGCGCTCGATCGGTTAGAACCGCGAGGTCCAGGGGCAAGCCGGCCTGCCCCGCGCGCCGTTCGGCAGCGGTAGCGGAAGCGAGCGTCTCCAGGCAGCCGCGCCGGCCGCACCCACACTCGATCAGGCCGGGTGAGTCTTCGGCCGCGATTTTGACGTGCCCGATCTCGCCGGCCATGCCGGCCCCGCGCACGAGCTGGCCGTTTTGAATCAAGCCACCGCCGATGCCGGTGCCCAGGGTCACCAGCAGGAACTCCGGCAAGTCGCGTCCAGCGCCGGTCCAGCCTTCGCCAACCGCGGCGGCATTGGCATCGTTCTCGAGGCCGATCGAGTCTTCGGCGCGACCGAGTTTCCTGGCTAAGTCACGGGCCAGGGGTCGGCCGTCCAGCTCGGGCAGATTGGGGGACTCAAGGACGACGCCGATCGAGGTGTCGATCAAGCCAGGCACACCGAGCCCGACTGGATCCCGCTCGGGATCTTCGGCCAGCTCATGAACTAGATCGGTGCAGCGACCCAGCAACTGCTCGTAGCCATCCCGCTCGCGTTGCTCGCGGCGAGCCTCCACGAGGGGCTCACCTTGTTGGTCGGTTGCGCCGGCTTTGATCGACGTCCCGCCGATGTCGAGACCGATAGCTCTATTGCAGGCCTGTTCGACCACGGCGCTGATCAGCGCCCGCGCACGCGTCTCGTCACGCGGCGGTAGGCCTTCAGGTATTCCGAAGCGGTGTGTTCGCGGCTGAAGTCCTGCTCGAGTCCGCGACGCTGCATCGCGTTCCAGGCTTTCGGGGAATCGAACGCTTCCTTGGCGCGCAGGATTCCACTTAGCAATCCCGCGCCGGTGTAGGGCGAGAACTGGAAGCCGAGGCCGTTTTTGGGGTCGGCTTCCACATCGGAGACCACGTCTTCGAGGCCCCCATGACCGAAGATCAGCGGGACGACGCCGTAGCGCATGCCAATCGCGAACAGCGGGTTGGCGGGCTGGTAGTGAGAGGGCAGGAGCAGCAAATCAGCGCCCGCGACCAATCGATGGGCGGCGGCCGCGTCGTAGCCACCGAGCACGCGCATGCGGCCCACAAACGTGCCTTGGATTGTCTTCATGCGGCGTGTGACGTCTTCGCCTCCGGCGCCCATGACGACCAATTCAATGTCGTGCTCGAGCACGCTGCTGATCACTTCCGCAAGCAGGTCAAAGCCCGAGTCGGCGTCCCAGCGACCAATGTGGCATGCGAGCAGGCTCTTCTCCCCGATGTCGAGTTGCAGAGCTTCTTGTAGTGACGACTTGCACTTTTGCTTGCCGGACAGGCCCTTCGCGGTTCCCGAGAAGTTGGCCGGGATCAGCGGATCTGTCTCGGGATTCCAGGACTCGAAGTCGATGCCGTTGTGGATCCCGACGAGCTCTTTCTTGCGGTTCTCGAAGGAGTCTTCGAGCCCGTAGCCGCGGTCGCGGGTTTGGATGACTTGCGCGTGGCTCGGCGAGTGCGTGCCGACGATGGTCGAGAACTCTACGCCCGCCTTTAGGAAGTTGACCTTGCCGGCAAACTCAACGCCGCCTGAGTGCTTGAAGTGCTCCTGGGGGATGCCGATCTTTGGCAACACCTCGCGCTCGAACTCGCCTTGCATAGCGAGGTTCAACACAGAATAGAACGTGCCGGCGCGGTGGAGGAAATGGCCCTCGGGCAAGTTGGGCAGCGAGAGCTGGTGGATCAGAGGAAGCAACCCGGCGGTCCAGTCCAGACCGTGCAGGACATCGGCCTCAAAGGCGAGCAAATCCAGCGCAGCCAACACGGCGCGGGTAAACAGCGCGTAGCGATGCCAGTTGTCTTCGTAGGGTCCGTTCTCGTCGCCGTAGGGGAAGCGCTCGCCGAACAGGCGCGGGTGCTCGATCAGGTAGACCGGCAGGTCGCCGAGCTTGCCGCCGCGCACACGGAAGATCTGCTTGCGGAGCCGCCCGTCGGAGCGATCTTCCACGCCGACTTCGCCACAGACTTCCAGGTCGGAGAGCGCCTCGAAGTCGAGGCCTTTGGCGGCCGGGAGGAAGACGCGGACGTCGGCGCCGGCCTTGCGGAGGTGGACAGCCAGGTCCTGGGCCGCGCCGGCGAGGCGGCTGCGGCGGACCAGGAGCTGGAGCTCGGGGGTGACGAAAGCGACCTTGACCAAGAATCGGGGGGCTCGGGGCGGGGCTCGAGAAGGGCCTCTGGAGGGCCCGTGAGGGGGCGCAGGCCCCAGGG
>CAZUCE010000002.1:77987-279051 GCA_964619265.1 uncultured Planctomycetaceae bacterium | reverse complement strand
ACGTACGCCCCCCCCCGCGAAGCGGGGCCGGGATCCGGCGGCCCCGCCGCCGGATCTTCCCAAAAACCGCTACCACTTCACAACGAAGCAGGCCGCCCCATGGGGGCGGCCTGCTTCGTTGTGAAGTGGTAGCGGGGGTAGGATTCGAACCTACGACCTCCGGGTTATGAGCCCGACGAGCTGCCAGACTGCTCCACCCCGCGACCGTGTTTGGAGGCGCGAAGTGTAGCAGCGGAGTTCGGGCGGTCAACGTTTCTGTCGGTTCCGCTCCGAACTGCCCCGAATGGTTCCTGAAAGAGCGATCCGCGGTCGCGTCAGAGCTTGGAATCGCCGGGCGTTCCGGCTTGCTGTTCGCCCTGCTCGGGAGCTGAATCCTCGGCCGGCTCGGGGTCCGGCTTGGGGGGCGCCGGCGCTTCGGCGAACGTGTTTTCAAGCGCGGCGATCTTGGCCTGCAAGGCTTCGAGTCGCTCGCGGAGCTCCTCGGCCCGCTGGATCGCGGCCAAGACCGAGTAGGGCTGCGGGCCGTCCCCTTCCACCGATTCGGGATCTTCTTCGTACAGCTTGGCCCCCAAGACCTCGAGGCCTGCTTCGCTACCGCTCAACAAGATCGCATCGTGAAAGCGTTCCAGGTCCTCGAAGGCCACGGCGGGATCTCCCTCTTGCCAGCCGGGCATCCTGACCAGGGCTGTGACATCGGTCACCGCGTAGCTAGCCAACTGCTCGACCGTCTCCTTCGCATCGCCCGCGGCCTTGGCGCGGCGAGCCAATTCCAAACGAGCTTCGAAGACACTTCGGCGGTCGCGAACCTCCAGGTTGTCGAACGAGGAGGCTTCCAGTTTCCCATACACCTCGATCGCCTCGACCAGGGCTTCGCTTTCGGTGCAGCGAGCGAGGGCGCGGGCGGCCAGCAGGCGAATTTCCCGCAGCTCCGGCATCGTGGACGATTCGAGGGCCCGTTCGAGGGCTGGCTTGAGCTGCGAATAACCCGCCCCGGCGGCGACGGTCAGTCGCGCCAGCAAGCGATCCGCCTGCTCAGGTTCAAACAGGGAGCGCGCCGGTTCCAGGTGATGCTCGAGGACCATTTGCGCCAGCGCTGCGCGGGACTCGACCCGACTGGCGGCCAATGGATCGCCCGCCAACTCGTCCGCCCAAACGACCAGCAACCGGTGGCGTCCGGGAGCCAACTCGGGGTCCGAGCCATCGATGGCGATCGCCAGGCGATCCGACACGCCGGTTTCCGGTCGCAACGCGAGCTGCAACGAGCGGCTGGCGATGCGCGGTAGGTTCGCTTCCCCAGCGAGCGCGTGCAGTCGATCGGCCAGCTCAAGGTCCTCGAGCGGCAACCGGGCCTCCGAGGCGCCCAAGGCATTGGCCCACGCATCGAGCAAATCCGGACGCTCCTCGAACACCGCCGCGAGCTGGGGCGTCTCCAGCAAAGCTGCCGGCTCGAACTGGACCCGTTCGAGCAAGAGATCGATCAGGTCGATGGTCAAGGGAAGATCGGTCTCGGTTTTCAACGCGGCCACGACCCGCTCTTGGTCGAGGGCGTCGAGCTCCATTTCGGCAGCCAACAGGTCGTGGGCTCGCCGCCTTAGATCGAGCGACTGCGCGGAAAGCAACTCGCGAGCGACAGAACTCAACACGCCGGCCTGTTCCTCGGTGAGAACTCCCGGCTCGCCCGACGCATCGGGCGCTTGCGCATCACGGGCGACCTCTTCAAAGACACCGACCAGGGCGAATTGCAGCGCGGTGTCGTCGGGATAGGCCGAAAACACTTGCTGCAAGGACCCAAGATCTCCGGGCCCGGCGAGAAAGCGCATGGCCGAAACCGCCGCAAGCCGAACCTCCGAAGCAACTTCGGCTCCGGAGAGCAGCGGTTCGATCGCACGGACCAGTTCGGCACGACGAAAGCCGGTTGCCGCAGCAGGGTTCTCGGCAGCCAGCGTGCGAGACTCGCGCGCCAAGCGGCGGACTGCGTCGAGCGTGGCCACCTGCACATCGGGATGCACCGGAGACGGTCCCTGCACGCTCACCCGACTGTTCTCCAGGCGCTTCAGGGCCTCGAGGACCCAGTTCGAACGCCGGTTGAGCGCTTCGACAGGATCGCCCGACGACCAATCGACCGTGCTGCGGGTCACCGCATGGAGCAGCTCGGGCGGCCCCTTCATGAGGAATCCCTCAAGGACTTCCAGGACCCGCGGCGCCTGCGCCGGCGTTCGGCCAGAGGCTTCGATCAACGCTCCGATCGCCAGGATTTGCGAGCAAGCAGCCCCGAGATCGGTTTCCTCGCAAACTGCCTCCACCAAGGCGAGGAGTTGCGCCTCGCGTTCTTCTGCGCTGGGCTCCTCGGAAACCGTGGACTTGGAGCCCGCAGGTTCCTCGCGGGCTCCCGCCGCCGGACTGGCCAATTCGCGAGCCGCTTCGGCGCGAACCAGCGGCGACTCATCCGCCAGGGATTCGATCAGCAAGTCCCGGTCGAACGACCACAGTCGCCGCAGCAAGTTGCGCCGCTCGAGGGCCTTGGCCTTGAACTCAACCACCCACGAAGCCCTCACGGCCGCCGCGGAGGAGGAAAGGTCCTCGAAGCTCTCGAGCGTCCCGTCTCCTGGCTCGACCCAGCGGCCTGAGATCCGGTACAGAGCGCGGCGGAGGAGTCCTCCTTGGAATGTGTCCGGGGCTCGCTCGAGGGCGGCGGTGAGCTGCGGAACCAATTCGGCGAACTCCAGTTCACCGGCCAAGTGAACGCACCGGCTCCAGGCTTCGCTGGAGATTTCAGCGTCTTCGAGCGCATGCCGGAGCCCGGCCACGAGATCCTCTCGCGGTTGCCCGATCAACTGTTCCACCGCGGAGTCGGCCGCCGCCCTCAAGACCGCCGTTCGCTCTGCGGGCAAGCCAGGGGGCACCGGCCGGCCCCGAAGCTCGATCCACCGCTCGGCGAGTTCCGCGCCTTTCGGATCGCCCCCGCGACGATTGCCCCGAGCCGCGACCAGCCCTTCCACATGCGCGGCGATCCGGGCCGCGCAGACCGGCAGCTCGGGATCGGTGGATTCTCCCGGGTCCTGGGGAGGCTCGGCCGTGGAAACGCTCGTCGAAAGCGGTTCGTCGACCACCGCCTTGAGTTGCTCTGGGAGAAGCTCTGGGTGAAGCTCCGCGAGCTTCTCTGGCTCCTGACCCGCCAAGGAGCAAGCCCATCCGGTGGGTCCAAGCCAGATGAAGACTCCCAGTCCGCGTGCGACCAGACTCACCGCCTGCGCGCGCGGGTGAAGGGGTGGGCGAGTGGAGCGGCCGAACATCGAGGCAAGCTCGATTCTACTCGAATTGGATGAATCCCTCTAAGAACTCCAGTGGGTCTCCCGCGCGAAGGTTCGGAACCCAAGCGCGAGGCCTGTTCGGTGGCCTGGCCTGCACGTCCTACTCGCGCGGCTCGAGCGCCGACGCCAGAAGTTCTCGCACCGAGGATTCCAACCGGGGTGCGACCAAATCGAGGACCAGACCGGCGACCCTTGCGTAGATCGCTCGCTCGGGCGCCTCGAGGGCTGCCAGGTGCTGCCGAACCAGCTCTACCGATCCGCGCGGGATCGGCCCGGTGGCTGCCTGTTCGGGATCGAGGTTGTCTAGATTGTCGGCCACGCTTCGGGCCAGGGCGGCCAGTGCTCGCCGGGCCTCGCCCGGATCTCCGAAGGCGTCCTGGGCCAGCTCCAACCCAGAGCCGATCACCGCCGCCGTTCCCCCGCTGACCAACGACGCGGCCGCGTGGTAGCGAGCTTGAGCTCGATCCTCCCCTCGCAGCTCGAACGTCTCGGCCCCAAGCCTCGTGGCAAGGCGCACGGCAAGCTCTCGGGCGGCCGGCCGACCGCGGATGGCAAACCGTGCGCGCCCGAGGTCGACGGCTCCGCCGGAAGGCACCGAAAGCAGCGGGTGAAACAGGCCCGTCGCACAACCGTGGGCCTCGAGCCTCGCAAGCACGCCGGGGGGGCGCGCGCCGCAGGTGTGCAGCACCGTTCTCGGCCGGAGTCCGTCGCCCAATTCCGCGAGCTGTTCGTCCAACTCGGCCAGCCCGGCATCCGCGACACACAGCACGGCTTCCTGGGCGGACCCCATCGCCTCGGCGAGAGTTGGCACGATCCGGACCCCCGCGGAGTCCCCTGCGAGCTCGCGGGGCGTTCGGTTCCAAGCGATCACCGGCATCCCCGAGCGCGCCAGCTCCAAGGCCAGCTGCGATCCAACCGCGCCGAGCCCGAGAATCGTGAGCGCCCTCACGGCCGGCTTCCTGCGCGCGGCGCCTGCCAAAGCTCGCGAATCCCGTGGCCGCTGGAACGCGTCACGCACGCCAGCCTGGGCGCCGGGGCGCAGCTCCGCGCAACCTGTAAGCCGCGGGCCGCTTCCGCTCCGTCGCGGTACAAGCCAAAGAAGGACGCCCCGCTGCCAGAGAGTCGCCAGGCTTCGAGACCTGAACGATCCAATCGCGCTCGCACTTCCGCCAGCTCAGGAACCGCCCGGACGGCCGCCGCCTCCAGATCGTTCTGAAGGGCTCCATCCGCAAACGGATCGAAAGCCCCCGCAGGCAAGGGCCCAAATTCCGCAGGGGTAGCCAGCGCGCCGTAAACAGCCGCCGTCGAGGCGCCGGCCTGCGGCGTGAGCAAGGCCACCCAAGGGGATGGCTCCAGGCGTTCGGCGCGAACCCGTTCGCCGCGTCCGGTCGCCAAACCGAACCCGGTTTCGGCCGCGATCAAAAAGAAGGCCACGTCGGAGCCGATCGAACGGGCCACCTCAAGCGCCGGCGCCCCCCCTGGATCCACCCCCGCCAACCGGCAGGCCCCGTAGATTGCGGCGGCAGCATCGGAACTCCCGCCGGCTAGACCGGCCTCGCTGGGCACGTTCTTCTCGAGTCGCACCGCGAGCTTCCCCAGGAGGGAATCGCCCAGGGCTTCCCGCAGTCCGCTCACCGCGCGCAGCGCCAAATTCTCGGATCCGGTGGGCAACCCCGCCGAGAACCGGCCTTCGAGCTCGAGGCTGTCCGATTCGCCGCTGTGCAGGCTCACCCGCACGCGATCTCCCAGCTCGAGAGCCAGGAGTCGAGTTCGCACTTCGTGGAAACCATCCGACCTTGGCCGCCCCACGTCGAGCCCCAAGTTGACCTTTGCCGGAGCGTGCCCGCGCCATTCCACAAGTGCGCTCACGCTTTTGCGTCGCGAGTTGAGCCGAGCGCAGGCCCGTCCAGACGATGGTTGTCGATCAGGCGCACGGCCCCAACTCGCGCAGCGATCAAAGCCTGCGCTCGCTCGAGCTTGCCCGGAAGATCCGCTAGGGATTGCGGATCGCGAACCGCGGCATACTCCACCTCAAGATCGCCGAGCTGAGCTCGCATCACCTGCTCGAGTTTCTCACGCCCGCGTTCCCCTTCATTCCAAGCGTCCCAGGCAAAACCCAATGCCCGCGACAACCGGAGGGCCTCTTCGCGGTCCTCCGGTTGAAGCCGAAGGTTCCTGGAGGAAAGCGCCAGACCGGAGGACTCGCGGACCGTAGGGCACACCACGATTTCAGGGCCCCCGCGCTGGGCCGCCACATGCTTCACAACCAGCGTCTGCTGGAAGTCCTTCTGCCCGAAGTAGGCCCGATCCGGCCCCACGACTTCGAACAACTGGTGGCAAATCGTCGCAACGCCTTCGAAGTGCCCCGGACGGTGATCCCCCTCGAGCCCCACGGCGGAAGGGCCGGGATCGACCCGCTCCACATGCTCGGTTGTGAACGGCTCCCCGGAGTCCCGCGCGCGTTCGGCTTCCTTTGGAAAGAAGTCCGCCAACTCGCCAGTGAAGACCATGTCGCAATCGACCGCTTCCAGCAAAGCGGCGTCGCCACCGAAGTCGCGCGGATAACGGTCGAGGTCGCTCGCATCGTCGAATTGCAGGGGATTGACGAACACGCTGACGCAAACCAGGTCGCATTCCGCCTTGGCCTGGCGAACAAGCCGCAGGTGTCCTTCGTGAAGCGCCCCCATCGTCGGGACCAAGCCCAGCGATCGGCCTTCGCTGCGCACTTGCTGGGCAAACTCGGTGGCTTGGCCCGGGCTGGTGAGGATGCTGATCGTCATCGCACCGGAATCGACTGGGAAGCCTGCGGCAACCGGGGGGCGCCCGGTTCCCGTGGGAACAGCGTGACCGCGGAGAGTTCGGCGACCTCCAACAGAGCCTGGCCTGCCCCGCGAAGTTGATCGGCTTGATTCAAAACCGACGCCCCCGAAGGCAATCGAAAGCCGGGCCGCAGATCGCATAGCGGCGCGAGAACAAACAGGCGCTCCTCGAGCCCCGGGTGCGGAAGCCGCAGTCCAGGACCCTCCACGGTTCGTTGGCCATGGGCGAGCAAGTCCAAATCCAACCGACGCGCGCCGTGGTGACCCTCGAGATCCCGGTCGCGACCGAACTCCTGCTCTACGCGATGCAGCTCCGAAAGGAGCTCCTCCGAGGTGAGCTGGACCTCCAGCTCACAGGCTGCGTTCCAGTAGTCTGGCTGGGGAGTGGGCGTGTCGAACGGCTCGGTTCGATAGGCCCGGGAAGCCGCGATGAGCCGAACGCCGCGAAGGAGAGCCAAGCTCTCCAGCGCTCTCGGCAGGGTCTCGAGCGGCTCGCCCAGGTTGGCTCCCAAGGCAACCAACGCACGGCTCGCCGGCAGATGGCCGGTGATTCTCCGAGACTTGGACAGCTCGCTGCTCATCGCCGCGCCCCGAGGCCGGTGGGCCCAGACTTTGGCTCAGCTCGTTCGAAGGCCGGTCCCCGGCGCATCAGATGCAGGACGGCCCCGTGGGCAACAAAACCGGCAAAGCCAAGGAAGAGAAACGGAACCGGAGCCAGGTAGAAGAGGGAAAGGGCGAACACGAAGCCGACCAGCGAGTGGATCCCCGAGCGCTCGGTCGCCAGCCAGACTCCCGTGTGCCGGTAGCGCACGTTGCTGACCATCATTAAGCCCAGCAGCGGCATGGTCAACAGGAGCAGCGGCAGGACAAAGGGCAGCAGGGTCCCCAGCGAGCCGACGTCGATCCAGTTGAGGAATCGGTTCAAGGGCGTCGGCGTTCCTTCGGCAAGCTCAAGTTCGGGCCTGCGCAGCACCAGGTACATCCAAATCGTCGAGACCACGACCCCCGCAGCCGCCGGGGAGGGCAGTCCCTGGAACCAGCCCGGCTCGGCCTGCTTCTCGCCCTCGTTCTCCAGGTTGTAGCGCACCAACCGCAGGATCGCGAGCAGGGTGAAGGCGGCCACGGCCAAAAAGTGCAGGCGTGGATGCCCGGTCGCCGTGCCCCCCGCGTCGTGCTCGGCCAAGATCTTGACCAGAACCGCCGGCGCGATTCCGAACGTCACCGCATCGGCGAACGAGTCGAGCTGCGCGCCGTAGGGACTCTCGCCGCGGGTCAGCCGCGCGACGAAACCGTCGAGCGCGTCAAAGAACATCCCGAAGAACACCAACAGGCAGGAGCGCTCGAGCTTCGCGTAGAACACCAGCGGATCGACCTGGGCCATCGCGAGCCCGTCGATCGCGGTGGAGATGGCGAGCAGTCCACAAAACGCGTTCCCGAGCGTGACGAGGTTCGGGAGGAGCTGGAGCTTCTTCTTCACGGGCGGGGCCCCGGGTAGGCGCTCGGGTGGTGCAGTCTGGCGCGGGAAGCCTCGCGGGTCGAGAGCGCCCCCCCGGACCCTCGCCGGGGCGCGCCCGGATTTTGGGCGAAGAGCGCCGGATGGTGGGAGCCCTGTTGAGCTGGGTTTTGGAGCCCTGAGGGAATCTGGGTGGGCGGTTCCAAGAAGCCTCCAGGAACGGTCCACGCCGCGGCGAGAACGGCCTTCGGGCCAGGGCCGGCCTGGATTCGTGGCTTCGCCTCCCCCCCGCCGGGCTCCCGCGATCGGGCCCGGTCCAGGTCCGGGCGTGCGGAGCGCAACACCGGCCTGCCCGCCGAGGTATCTTCGCACCTATGTCCCAGATTGTCAGCGTCCACGCCCGAGAGATCCTCGACTCCCGCGGCAACCCAACGGTCGAAGTCGAGGTTCTCCTGGAATCCGGTGCCCTTGGCCGGGCTGCCGTCCCTTCCGGCGCCTCCACAGGAATCCACGAAGCCCATGAACTCCGGGACGGCGAAGGCCGTTACGGCGGCAAGGGCGTTCTCAAGGCTGTCGAAAACGTCAACACCGAACTCGCTCGCCGGCTGGTTGGCGAAGATGGTCACGACCAGTCGGCCGTCGACGCGGCCATGGTTGAACTCGACGGAACCGAGAACAAGTCGCGACTGGGCGCCAACGCCCTGCTCGGCGCGTCGCTCGCGACGGCCAAGGCGGCCGCTGAAGACTGCGGATTGCCGCTCTACCGCTATCTCGGCGGCCCCGGTGCGAATGTGCTGCCGGTCCCGATGATGAACATCCTCAACGGGGGCGAGCACGCGGACAACAACGTGGACCTCCAAGAGTTCATGGTCATGCCGGTCGGCGCGACCGCCTTCAAAGAAGCGCTCCGCATGGGCACCGAGGTCTTCCATGCCCTCAAAAGCGTTTGCCGCGAGCGCGGCCTGAACACCGCGGTTGGCGACGAAGGGGGATTTGCCCCGGACCTGCGAAGCAACGAAGAGGCCATTGAGTTGATCCTCACCGCTTCCGAGAAGATCGGCCTCAAGCCGGGCCAGGACGTTCGCATTGCGATCGACGCTGCTTCGGCCGAATTCCTGCGCGACGGCAAGTACCAGGTCGAAGGCAAGGGACTGACTTCGGAGCAGCTGGTCGACCTGTACGCCGGCTGGTGCGAGAAGTACCCGATCTTCTCAATCGAGGACGGCCTCGATCAGGACGACTGGGATGGCTGGGTTGCCCTCACCGAACGCTTGGGCGATTCGGTCCAACTGGTGGGCGACGACTTGTTCGTGACCAGCGCCAAGCGCCTGACCACCGGGATCGAAAAGGGCGCCGGCAATGCGGTGCTCGTCAAGGTCAATCAAATCGGCACCCTGTCCGAGACGCTGGAGACGATTCAACTCGCCCACCGTTCGGGTTATCGCTGCGTCATGTCCCACCGTTCCGGAGAAACGGAGGATGCGACGATCGCAGACCTCGCAGTCGCCACCAACGTCGGTCAAATCAAGACCGGTGCGCCGTGCCGATCCGATCGGGTCGCGAAGTACAACCAGTGCCTGCGCATCGAAGAGCACCTGGGCGCCTCCGCGCTCTACGGCGCGCGCTTGCTTTGAGCCGTTCGGCGAGGCTTCCCCTCTCGCCCCATCAACTGGCGTCCCGTCGCCTGTAGCTCCGGCCCTCGGGCACTTGACCGGCCGGGCACCCCGCCTCGCCGCCCTCCGCTTCGCCGATTTCAGCTCCCAAGCTTCCCGGTCCATCTTCCCTTCGTGAGTCCGAGCCCGAATCCACGCGCGCCTTGGGCGCGGCGCCTCGCCGCGGAGCTGGCGAGCTATGCGCCCCTGTTCGCGGCGTTCGCGTTCTTCGCGCATCTGTGCTGGTTCGGTCTCCGGCCGACTCTCGCCGAACGCGCGCGGCTGGCCGAGGCTCGGGAGGGTTGGGTCGAGCAACACGACAACCTCCATGGGCGTTTGGGCGAACTCCGAGCGGAGCTTTCCGCCTACGCGGACCCCATGGCCCAGGAGCGTCTGAGAAGAAGGATGCAAAACGCGGGTCTGAAACGTCCCGCTGGCGACTCGTGAACATGGGCCTCGGAAGCCGGTTCCGAAACAGTCGGCGCATCCCGGTGCTTGCCGTGGCCGTAATCGTCCTCGGGGGAGCGTGGCTTCCGCTTGGCATCGCGAGCCCTCCGCACAGCGCCCAGGCCGGTTCGGCGGTCCCGGGAAACTCCGCGGGCTCCCGCTTCGGTGAAGGCCCGCTCGACAACGACGCCCTACTCCTCACCGACGGGTCCGCCGCCGAGTTGTTCTTCGAAGGAGATCAGTCGTTTCGAGCCGTCCGCTCCGGCGACAACCGCCTGGTCGAGACCTTCGAAGCTTGGCGCTCGGCGGTGGCTCGCACAGCCCCCGGCGCCCAGGTTCCCGCTGTCGACCCGCGGCTCGAACCGGTCGAGCAGGCCCTCGCCCCCCGCTGGCTCCACGGCACCGAACAAGCGCTTGCGGCGAGGCTCGAACTCCTTGTTCCGGCCGAACGGACCGCCTGGCGGGAACGCTTCGAAGGCGGCGCGCAGGAGCGCCTCCAAACTGCGCTGAGCGATTGGAACGGGGTCCGCGAAGCCGAACTTGGGGCGCTCGAACGTGAGCTTCCTGGAACCCGGGCGGCGGTCCGCGCTGCCCTGGCCCTCGCCGATCGCGGCTTGGCCACCGGACGGCCCCTGCTGTTCGCGACCTGGCTGGAACGCGCGGAGCGGCAAGCTGCCTGGCTTGGAGATGCGGATCTGATCCAGTCGGCCCGCGCGCGACGGGCTGCGCTCGCCGCGCCCGAGCCGGCCCCAGACGATCCCCCGCCGGGCCATCTGGATTGGATCGGCCGCACCGAGCTCGGCGTCGCGGCAGCGCGGCTCGCCCCTTCCACGGAGGGGCGCCCACGGCTGCTTCCAGGTCTCGTCCAGCTCGAGACGGGGCCCATCGCTGTTCAGGGTCCGCGTGGCGTCGAGATCTTCTCGTTCAGCGCCGAAAAGGGTCTAGAGCGCGAGCGATCCTTTGAGCCAGGCGCGCTGTTGAAAGCGCCGCTGCGCGAACCTGTTTGGGCGTATCCGACCGGGGCCACGCCGGGCTGGCAACACCGGCCGGCCGCGAGCGGTGCAGACCTGATCTTGGTGGAAGGTCGCGCCGCACACGGAATTCGTGGCTCGAACGTTCTTATGCGGGTGTCCCCGGGGCTGCCTGAAGGCGGCTCTCGCGAGCTGCGCAGCGCCGAAGCGCTCCCGGAATTGCGCTGGGCCTGGTCCGGCGAACGTTTGGTTTCGAGCGCATCCCCCCTTTGGAGCTCCGCGACGGAGGAACAGGCCCTGGAGCTGCTGCGTGGATTCACGGACGTCGAGATTCAACCTGCGCCCCTCGTCCTGGGCGAGGTGGTGCTCGCCACGGCGCGCCGGCTAGAGAGCGAACTGGAACAGCACCTGTTCGCCTTCGACGCGGAAACCGGTCGGCCTTTGTGGCGGAGGTTTTTGGCGAAAGGCTCTGAACGCGGTGCGCGCGGCACCCGGTTCGGAGACGCCTCTCGCCAAATGGCGGCAGCACCTCCGATGGGCGCTTCGGGAACTCGCGTGGCACTCACCACCGGTCTCGGGACGTTCCACTTGGTCAGTGCCTTGGATGGACGCGTCCTGCTAAGCGCACGCCTCCAGCGCACGAGCGGAGATTCTCCGGTGGACTTCGAAGGCACGCAGCTGGTGGCCACCGAGGATCAGTGGATCGCCGCTCCGAGCGATTCGGAGTATCTCTACTTCTTTCCGAAAGATGGACAACTGCCCACCGCCTGGCTGCCGCCTGACCAGGATGATCTCCGGCGCAGCGCGCCCTGGGCACGATTCGGTGGCGAAGCACGAGCTTTGATCGCGGGCCGGGACGCGAGCGGGTCGGGGCCCTACATCGTGCTCGAGGCGGGCGGTCGGGAAGCTCTGGCGCGGCTGCGCGCGCAGGGTCAAGTCCTCGAGAACGTGATCGAGTTTGCCCCTCGGGAACACCTGGGTTCGAGCGCCCACCTGGACTCCAGCGGCACCCGCCTGCTGCTGCCCAGCGACCGCGGGCTCTATCTGTTTGACCTGGAACGCGATGCTCGCCTGGTCGATGCGGTTTCCTGGCCGCGGGCCTCGGGTGCAGCCGCCCCCGGGGGACTGGCCTGGATCCACGTGAAAGGGGCCCTGCTTTTGGTGACCGAACGGCAGTTGTTTGCGGTCGGTCTGACGCCCTAGCAGGCCGTTGAAAAGCTCCCTGCTGCGGCTTCGCGCAGCCCGCCAGGGCGTCGTCACGCTCGTCGGACCGTGCTCAGCGGCCTAGACCCTTGGCCCTAGCCCCGGCGAAGGGCTGTTCCCTGGGCCAAGAGAGCCGCTCGCTCCCAACCGTGGGAGAGACTCGCGCCTAGGTGATGGCGGCGAGCCCGTTTGGACCAGCTGAAGCCGCCGGAGAGCCGATGGAGAGGCGGCGCTGCCGCGCTGCTTGACACCATGGGATGGATCTGCCTCTTCGCTGCCCTCGCCACCTGCGTGTGGGCCATTTTGAATCGCCGCCTCTGGTGGGGCTGGATTGTCGCCGGCGGTTTGCTGCTGCTCAGGGCTGTGCTCGAAGGCCAGGCCGGGGATCCGCTGTTCATCGCTGGGCTGTTCGCCTATCTGGGCGGCTGCGTGCTGCCCACCTTCCCGCCGTGGTCGCGCTCGCTGCTGGATCCCGAGCAGGGTCAGGCGCTGCAGATGGAAGAAGTGTTCGACGCGATCGAACAACTGCGCAGCCAGGCGCCTCAGCTTTGGAGCGAGGCCCGTACGCAAACCGGACAACTGCTCGACCATACCGGTCGCGCTGCGCGGACGGTGGCCAAGGCCGGCGCCAAGCTGTGGGTCGAGCGTCTTCACAGCGAAAAGGGCGAGGCTCCCGGCGATCCGCTTGACCCCTCCCTCGTGGACGAGTTCCACACGGACGACGAGCACGCCGAACCGTGGACGGACCAAGCGGCCCAAGCGCTGGAGGCCCAATCCCTGGAGTCCCAGCCCCTGGAGTCCTTCGCCGACTACGAGGACTTCGCGGACTTCCTCGAGGTCGAATTCTCCGATGAGCCCGCGCTCAGCTTCGAGAGCGACCCGTTCCTTCAGGAAGGCGAAGGCTGGATCGAAGCCGACCTTTCCGGTTTGGCCGAGGAGATCGCCCAGGCCGGCGAACAGCCCGCGGGACCGCAGGGGAGCTCGTCCGAAATCGCCGCTGCCCTCGAGGGACTCGCGGCCTGGGGTGAATTCCAGGCGCGAGCTGAGACCGAAGTGGCGCCGGAGGTTCCGGTCGAGCTCTCGACCATCGAGGACGAGATGTCCAGTCTGTTGGACGAACTGGAAACCTGGGATCCGCAAGGCGAATCGAACTCAACGTACGAGGTGGAAGTCGTCGCCGGCTCCGCCGGCACCTTCGACCTTTCCGAGGAAGCCGAGGCCTGGGACCAAGGACAACCCAACCAGCTCGAAGCGATTCTGGAAGGACTGGAACATGGGCCCGAACAGGCCGCACCTCGGGTGGAGGCTTCCGCCGAGCCGCAAGGCACCCAGCCACCGGCGATTCCAAAATCAACCAGAGAGCCGGTCGCCCCGGGAGCTTTCGATCCATGGCCGCTCGTGTCCTGGGATCTACCGCTCCCGCTTCAAGGGTCCGGGTCCGCGCAACAGCTCACGCCCCCGCTACCGGAAGAGCTCAGCCCCATCGCGCCAGAGCAAAACCAAACCGCGAGCGGCATTGAGGAACGTTCACCCGCCCCTACCGCCGAGCCGACCACGGCGTTCGATCTGCTATCGGACGAACTGGTTTCCGAGGACCTTGAAGCCCTCGAACGCGAGGTCGGAGAGTGGCTTGTCGACAGCTCGAATTCGCTGGGCGAACCGGACGGAGTCCTAGACAGCGGAGTCTTAGACAGCGAGGCCTTGGACGACAGCGCCTTCGACTCCGCCACCGAGAATCTTCCAAGCGCCGACTCCACCGAATTGCCTGGGGCCTTGGCCGAACAGACCTTCGCCGATGGGGAAGAAGTTTGGGAGGCAGCCGCCGGGACGGCGGAGATCCCACCGAGCGTTTCCGAACCGGCTTCCCTCCGTGCGGAAGAAACCGAAGCGGACTCTGAGCCAGAGGTCGCGCCCTTGCAACTCGCGGCTCCGTTCGACGAAGCCGCGCCGGTTGCGGACGCAACGGAAGCCGAACCGTTCGCTGGCCCGGCCGAAGTCCAAAGCAGCTCCGCGATCGAATTCGAGGCCGCCTTCGTCGACAGCGGTTTGCCCGGCGGCGAAGTCGGTTCGACCGCCCCGGAACCTCTGCCGGAGGCGACCGCCGAGCCGCACCAGGCCCTGAACCTCGACGAGCCGGACCCGCCCTTCCCGGTTCGCTCGCGCCCTACAAGGCCCTCCTTGATGGGTCTGTTTCGCACGGAGTCGACTCCGGATCAAAAGGTGGAGCCCGCCCCCGCGGACCCGGAACCTTCGGGCGTGGAGAGCGCGCCCTGGACCCCTCTCGATTCAGCGTTCGAGAGCAGCGAGGACGACGATCTCACGTTTGGGCCGGCCATCGGGCCCTTGGACCTGCCGTTTGACGGGGACGATCCTGAGCCGAGGGATGACTCCAGCCCTCGAAACTCAGGCGAGCCCGAGGCGCCGTTTGGTCGCTCCGCCCCGTCAAAGCCCGGCCCGGAGGGCGTCTGGCGAACGGGAGGGCCCCAAACCCAGCTCCCCCCCCTCGGGCCGATCCCCGGTCCCTCGGGGCCCTCTAGCCCGTTTTTCGGCTCTGCATCCCAGGGCTTCGACCCCACATCAAAGGGCCCCGCGCCCGGCTCCGGAGGCTCAAACGGCCCCGAGAACGGGCCTCAGCTCCCTTCCTCAGGCCCCTCGAGCCCACCCCAAGGCCCCCGGTTGATCCTGCCCGGCCCGCTCCAGGCCGCGGTCGTACTCCCCGGGAAACCCCTCGACCCCCGAAAGCTCCGTTCGTTCAAGCCAGCCAGCGGGCTTCGAAATCAGCCCTCGGGGCCGATCGGAAACCTCGTCACGGGGAGTCTCTCGGGTCGAGCCTCCGGGCCGCTGCACGCGGAGCTCCTGACGCTCGCCTGGGAGCTCGTGCGCCGCCATCCGCGGCTCCGAATCGACTCCCTAGCCCTCTATGAAGCCCTTCGCGAGCGCGCCGAGTCGCTTTCTCCGGCTGCCGGGCGCTTCCTCGAGCGCCTCTCGCCACGCGAAGTAGCCGACCTCGCACGATTGCTTCCTTGAACGGAGCGCCGTCTCCACCATGCTGACTCTTACGTAGGCCGTTGAGCTGCGTACGAACCCTCTCCAAAGCCTCGCCCGGGCCGGCCTTTGCGGCCTCACCCGGACCCGACTGCCGCGCCTCCGCGAACTCGGCCTGAGCCGAATCCCCATGACCGATCGCCCTGCTTCTTCGCCGACGGACTCCGCCGGACTCGCGAGCCCCGCAGCGTCCCTCGAAAGACTGCGGACGGCCCACGCCGATCTGAAACGCGAACTCCACCGGGTCATCGTCGGCCAGGATGAGGTCATCGACGAAATTCTGATCGCCATTCTGTGCCGCGGACACGTGCTCCTCGAGGGCGTTCCGGGCCTGGCCAAGACTCTGCTGGTTTCGAGTCTGGCTCAGACCCTCGACCTGAGCTTCCACCGCATTCAGTTCACGCCGGACCTGATGCCCTCGGACATCACCGGCACCGATCTTTTGCACTTGGATCCTGAGTCCGGCGCGCGTTCGTTCCGTTTCCAGGAAGGTCCGATCTTCGCCAACGTCGTGCTGGCTGACGAGATCAACCGAACGCCTCCCAAAACCCAAGCCGCGTTGCTTGAGTCGATGGTCGAACGGCAAGTTTCGGCCGGCGGCAAGACCCACCCGCTTCCCGATCCGTTCTTCGTGCTCGCCACCCAGAACCCGATCGAACAGGAAGGAACCTATCCGTTGCCCGAAGCGCAGCTCGACCGCTTCATGTTCATGGTGCGGGTGCCCTATCCGACGCTCGACGAAGAGCGCGAAATTTTGAGGCGCACCACCGGGCAAGAAACCGCTTCGATCTCCGCCACGCTCGGCGGAGATGAGCTGCGCGAGATTCAACAGGCTGTCCGCGCCGTTCCGATCGCCGATCCGGTCTACGACTACGCGCTCGCGCTCACCCGGGGAACTCGTGTCCGCGGGGATTCGCCGCTGCCGTTCGTTCAAACCCTGGTGGAATGGGGCGCGGGCCCTCGCGCGAGCCAGTTCCTTGTGCTCGGCGCCAAGGCTCACGCCGCGGTGGCGGGACGCGACCACGTGTCGATCGATGACGTTCGCGCCGTGGCCCGGCCGGTGCTCCGGCACCGGATCGTGACAACTTTCAGCGCGGCGGCGGAGGGCATTTCCTCCGACCACATCGTCGACCGCTTGATCGATGCCATCGACCCTGAAGGCGGGGTTGCGAAGGGTCTCACCGGCGTTCAGGGCGCAAAGAGCTAACCTGCGGGCAGCTCTTGCCCTCCGGTTTCCTCCTTCCACGTGCGCGCCCAAGCCATCCGCGGATCCAGCCTGGATCCGAAAGTCCTCGACCAGCTGTCGAAGCTCTCCTTCGTGGCGCGACAGATCGTCGAGGGATTCCAAGCCGGACAACACACATCGCCCCTGCGCGGAAGCTCCGTCGAATTCGCGCAGCACCGCGAATACGTCCCCGGGGATGACCCACGCTTCCTCGACGACAAGATCTTCGCCAAGTCCGATCGGCTGGTCGTGAAGGAGTTCGTCGAAGAGACGAACTTCGCCTGCCATTTGCTGGTGGATTGCAGCGCTTCCATGGGCTTTGGCACCGCCGGAAAAACCTCGACTGGAGCCCCTCGAACAAAGCTCCTCTACGCCACCTGGTGCGCTGCCGCGCTGGGCTACCTCGTGCTTCGCCAGCGAGACACCGCCGGTCTGGTGCTGTTTGACGAGGCGCCTCGCGCCAAGGTTCCTCCGGGCAACGGGGCTCCCCAAGCGGCCTCGATTCTTCAGCTCCTGGAAGCCGCGGAACCCAAGGGCGAAACCAAGGTCGGCGATTGCCTGGACTGGATCGTCGGGCGCCTGCGCCAACGCGGCATCGTGTGCCTGTTTTCGGATTTCTTCGACGAGCCGGACCGGATCGTCGAAGGTGTTCGCCGGCTGCGGGTAGCCGGGCACGAACCGATTCTGTTTCAGGTACTCGATCCTCGGGAAATCGACTTCGAGTTCTCCGGGCACCTGCGACTCGACGCCCTTGAAGGCGGCGATCGCGTGAAAGTTGACGCCAAGGCCATTCAGACCGCCTACCGAGAAGAGCTCGAGCGCCATCAGGAAGAACTGCGGAGCAAGTGCCGTTCGATCGGTGTGGATCTGGTCGAACTGACCACCGAAGTTTCGCCCGACGTCGCCCTTTCCGCCTACCTGTCGACGCGCATGGCGCGCAGCCGCGGAGCTCGTCGATGATCGACGGCTTCCTGCATCCAGGCCTAGCGCTCGGCGCCCTCGCGGCGTTGGTGCCGCTGATCATCCATTTGCTCAATCGCCGCCGGCACCGGCCGATGGCGTTCGGAGCCATGCGCTTCGTCCTCGCAGCCCACAAGCGAACACGGCGCCGCGCGCAGCTCGAAAACTGGCTCCTGCTGCTCCTGCGCATGGCCGCGGTCGCGCTCCTCGCATTGGCGATCGCCCGTCCGTTCCTGGGGCGTGACGCGCTGCTCGGGCCGCTGACGGAGTCACGTCGTCACCTCGTGATCCTGCTCGATGCCTCGGCGTCGACCGGGTATCGCGACGCGCTTGATTCGAGCTTCGAGCGAATCTTGGACTCCGCGCGCGTCGAGCTAGGCAAGCTCGAGGGCGGTCGCGGCGATCGAGTTCACCTAATCCTGGGTGATGATCGGCCAAGGCTGCTGTCCTGGCGCGAGCCGAGCGAAGCGCTCAGCCTGCTCGAGACCCTCGAGGAGCCTTCGGATGGGCAGTTCGACCTGGCGGCCGGGCTAGCCCTGGTGCGCGAAGCGCTTGGAACTTCGGCGATCGATCCGGCGACCTCGGACGTCGAGATGATCCTGTTCACCGATCTCCAAAGACGCCTGTTTCTCAGCGAGAACGAAGCGGAATTTGCGGCGCTGAATCTCCCTGGCGAGGCGGCCGGCGCAACCGGTGACGGTGCTATCGACGACGGTGCTATGGACGACGGTTCTACAGCAGCCGGTGCCACCGTGGATGCCACCGCCGCGGATAGCACCGGGGGGGATCCACCCGCCGAGGAACAAGACGGCTGGCGAGCCGAATTGAGCCGGCTCGCCGAAGCTGGGATCCGCCTGAAGGTTGCCGACCTGGGACCCCCGCTGGAGCGGCCCGACAACGTGGGTTTGGTCGAGATCCGGCTCGCAAACGAGCCGCGCGTTCCGGGCGACGCTGTCGAAGTCGCCGTGGTGGTTCGCAATCACGGCGGCCGTCAGCGCACCGGCGTCCGGGTGGCGCTTTCGCTCGATGGCTCGCGTCTTCCGAGTCAGACCCTGGATGTGGGTCCCGAATCCACCGAAGAAGCCCGCTTTCGAATCGCTCCGGCCCAACCCGGCGATCACCTGTTGTTTGCCGAGCTCGAACCGGACGGCCTGGCCTTCGACGATTCCCGGGCGGGCATCGTCACCGTCCCCTCGCCGATCCGCGTGCTGGCCGTCAACGGAGCCCCGGACCCCGAGAGCCTGGAACTCGATGAGCTGGGGCTCTTGACGTTCGCGCTGCTGCCGCCCGAAGACGATGCGCTTCGCGCTGGCGACGGTCCGTTTGACTTGACCGTCGTAGAGCGCGGGGAACTCGGTTCGGGTCGCTATCCCCTCGCTGACTACGACTTTTTCCTGCTGGCCAACGTGGACAGCCTGCCGACGCGCGTCCTCGAAGAGCTCGAAGAGCAGGTCCGCGCCGGTGCCGGAATCCTGTTCGCCATGGGCGACCGAGTGGACCCGAACGAGTACGCCGAGCGCTTCTTCGAATCGGATGGAACCGGACTGCTGCCCGCCGAACCGATCGCTCGCCGCGCCGTACCCTCGCGGCGGACCGACTACTTCCGGATTGCCGACTTTGACGGGCAGAGCGAGATCCTCTCGTTCTTCGAAGACGATCGCTGGCGCCCCTACTTGACCGAGATTCCCTTCTTTGAGTTCATGGCCGTGAGGCCGCTCGAAGATGCGCGCGTCCTGGCGCGCCTCGACGAACGAACGCTCGAAGACCTCGGGGCCCCGCTGCTCATCGAGCGCGCATTCGGGCTCGGCCGCACGTACCTGTGGACCAGCACGCTGGATCCAGCCTGGACGCGCCTTCCGCTCTCCCCGCGCACGTCGATCCCCTTGTTTCACGAACTGGTGCGGGCGGGTGGAACCCTGCGCGGCCCCGCTCGGGAGGTGGAACTCGGTTCGCCGCTGATCGCCGAAGTGGACTTGTTCCCGCGGTCTCCGGTCGTTGTTCGGCCGGACGGCACGCGCCGTTCGCTTGAGGACGAGCCGCGCGAACTTGCAGGAGGCCGCTTCCGGCTGAACCTGGTCGAGCGAGCGGAGGAATCCGGTGTTTGGCAGCTCGAAACCGAAGAGGGCCCGGCGCGGCCGTTCGCGGTCCTCGTCGACCCAGCCGAAGGCGACCTCGAACGCTTGGAACCCAGCGCTCTCCCCCAGCTGCATCCCGCGCTGTCGCTGCTCGATCGCGAACTGGCCTCGGCGGATGCCGATAGCCCGGTGGCCGCGCAGGGAGAATTGTGGCGATTCGCAGCCGCCGCCTGCTTGGCCGCCTTGGTTCTCGATTCCCTGCTGGGAGCCTTCCTCGGCTTCCGGCGTTCCGGACAGAGTCTCCGTCGTTCGGGAGGAACCGCATGATCGGGTCAGCGAGTGCTTGGTTACTTGGGATCTTCCCCCTGGCCGCGCCGGCTCCGGAAGCTGGGACCAGCCGCGAACTTCAGTTCGCGGACCTTCCCGAGCCGTGGGTCTTGGTTCTCGTGGTGCTCCCCGCGCTCCTTGGCGTGTGCGCCCTCACCTACTGGCGCGAGCCGGTTTCCCGCCGCTCGAAGTGGCTGCTCGGCGGGTTGCGCTTTGGCGCGCTCGCCCTTCTGGTGGGCGTGCTTTGCAGACCGGTGTGGGTCGAACGACGTGAGGAGGTGTTCGCTCCGGAGGTGCTTGTCTTGGTCGATGATTCCGCCAGCATGCGCCGACAAGACGCCTACGTAGGCGACGAAGAGCGGCGCAAGCGCTTTGAATCGCTCGGGATCGAATCCGTCGAGGACTCCTCGCGCCTCGACTTGGTGCGCGCGGGGTTGGATCAGAAGCTCTTGCCACTGCTGGATCGCCGCGGCTACGACGCCCGCTTGTATGGCTTTTCGACCGACCTGACGCGGCTCGCAGATCCCAATCCGGAAGACAGCGAGGAATTCGGTTCGAATCCCCTGAACGGCCTCACCGCCAGCGGGTCCGGCACCCACTTGGGCGACGCGTTGGCCGGTGCGCTCGCCGAGACCCGCGGGCGCTACGTCACCGACGTGGTGGTCGTTTCCGACGGGCGCTCCAATGGGGGCCAACCCCCCCTGGAAGTCGCCAGCGCAGCCGAAGCTGCCGGCCTCGAACTACACACCGTGGTCGTCGGCGATACGCGCCCAGAGCGCAATGCGGTTCTCGAATGGGTCGAATCCCCCAGCTCGGCACTGGAAGGTGACGAACTGGCGTTCACCGTCCGTGTCTTTGGACGCGGAGACGCTGAGGGCAAGCCAGCGGAGCTGCTGCTTGAGGAGATCGATCCCTCGAACCCTGAACGAGACGGCGACCTGCTGGACCGGCGCGAAGTCCCAGCCCTCGACGAGTCGGGAGAACGCTTCGTACTCGTGGCGCCTCCCGGGGGCCTCGACCCCAATGCTGAAGAACGCCGTTTCAGGCTGTGGCTTCCGCCGCTCGAGGGCGAGACCCTCACCGACGACAACAGCGTCGTGGTCTCGGTCACGATCCTGCGCTCCAAAATTCGCGTGCTGTACGTCGAGGGTTACCCGCGTTGGGAATATCGCCGGCTAGCCCTCGACTTCCTGCGCCGCGCGGAAAACGAAATCGAGTTCCAGGGCTGGCTCGCTTCGGCAACGCTCGACTTCGCCCAGGAGCACAGCCCGGGCTTGCCTTCGCTGAAAGTGCTTCCAACCTCCCGCGAGGTGCTGCTCGACAACTACGATGTCATCCTGCTTGGGGACGTAAATCCCTATGCACTGTTTGACGATCCGGCCGACGCCGAGGCTTTTTTAAGTTCGTTGCGGGGCTTCGTGGAGGCTGGCGGCGGCCTGCTGTTCCAGGCTGGCGAGCGCGACAATCCGCGTGCTTTCCTCGAAACCCCGCTGGAGGAGGTCCTTCCGGTCCGTATCGATCCCAGCGCCGACATCGGCTTCGAAGGCGACTCGCGAATCGCGTTCCGTCCGGTGCTCGAGCTTCCCGGCGCACCCCATGAAATCGTCGACCTCACCGGAAATGCAGAGTCGAATCGCAGGCTCTGGGAGGATGCCAATGGATTGCCCGGCTTCTACTGGTACTTCCCGGTGATGCGGGCCAAGCCCGGCGCCGAGGTGTTGCTGCGTCATCCGGTCGACGAAAATCGGCACGGCCGCCGGCCGCTCGCGGTCACCGGTTATTACCCGTCCGGTCGAACCCTGTTCCTGGCTTTCGATAGCACCTGGCGTTGGCAAAAGTTCTATGGACCTGCGCTCTTCGAACGGTTTTGGAAGAGCTCGATCCGATGGCTAGCGCTCGGCCGTATGCGCGGCGACGATCGCCGCTACCGCCTCGACACCGCGCGTGCTAGCTACGACCTCTCCGAACGGGTGGTCCTCGAAGCTCGCGTTTTGGACGAGGACTACAACCCCTCGAAAGATCCGCGCCAACGCGTGGTGGTTACGGGCCCCAGCGGCGAAGACGAAACAACCGATCTTGAAGCCCTCGAAGGGCGGCCGGGGCTCTACCGAGGCGCGCTGTCCTTTGATCGCCCCGGGTCCTACCGGGCCTGGATTTTGGCCGAGGGCTCGCGGGTCGCTGCGACCGAGTTTGAGATCGTTCTCCCCAGCCGCGAGAATGATGAGCCGGCTCCCGACCCCGCGACCTTACGGGCTGTGTCCGATCTGTCCGGCGGGTTGGCGATCGACCTTTCCGCGCTCGAGGAGCTCGAGGCCGTGCTGCCAGGCGACGAGGAGCGAAGGCAGCCCACTTCTTCTCGGCTCGACGACCTGTGGGACGACTGGCCCACCCTGCTGCTCGCGCTTTTGGCGCTGGCCGCAGAGTGGATTGGGCGCAAGCGCCTGGAGCTGGTATGAGCCACGGTTCTTCGGTTTGCCCTCGTGGCCCTTGGTTGAACATCCTCCTTCGGAGGTGCTCCCGGAATCTGTCCGAGCAGAATCCGCTTGGGGTTCGGAACCCACAGGTTTCGGGGGGGCGACAACGCGCTTCCGGGCGAATTTCGGGCGTGCAGCCGGAGGGGGTCCATCCATCACGGGCCGCTCGCTCCGATCGTCCTAAGATCCTACCTATGGAGCGGATCACCAGGCAGCGGACATCAGGGTGGCTCCGGGCTAGCCGCTCCGTCCCCACCGGTGGCCGGTCGTTCGCGCTAGGCGTTGGGCTGGGCCTTTTGACCTCCACGCCCCTGATCACTCCAGCAGGCGCAGCTTCTCCCCCTGCATTCCCCGCCAGCCAAGGGGTCTTTGGGGAAGGCGACGAATTCGATCAACACGACACGCGCCTGTTCACCTTGTCTGAGGATCGGGAGGCCGAGCGAACCGCCATCTCCGCCCGGGGCCACCTGGCAGCCCTGCGATTCGAGCGAGCGATCGAAGACCTCCAGCGGTTGATCGAATTCCACAGCACCGATGTGCTCCCGTCGGGGTTCGTGCCTATCGATCCGGGGAGTTCACCTTCGGTCTACCCGGCCCACCGAGGTGCAGCGCGCTGGGCGATCGAGCAACTGAATGCCCTTTCTTCCGAAGGGCGAGAGGTTTACGAGTCACGCTTTGGAGACGAAGCCGATGCCGCGCTGGTGAAAGCGCTCGCGACCTTAGAACCGCGCGCCCTGCTGGAAGTCACCGAACGCTGGCCGATCTCCGCAGCGAGCCGTCGCGCCTGGTGGGCGCTGGGCGACTTGGAGTTGGTTCGCGGCCACTTGGCCAGCGCGCGCTCGGCGTTCGAACGAGCCGCCGAGCTCCACGCCGATTCAAAGATCGAATCCTCCGAAGCCTTCGCGACGCGGCTCGCGGCACTCGACGAACTGGAGCAAGCCACGTGGCGCCGCCCCGATCGCAGCTTCACGCTCCAAATGCCGGCTCCCGGCGAAACCGGCCCGAACGAGCCATCCACCCTCCGAACTCCGCTGCTAGTCGGGCTCGAGCCTTGGACGGTCCCGATCCCTCCCTCGCCCTTCTCATCGGCCTCCTCAAGCCGCGAGTCGTTCAATCTGATCCCGGTCATCGACGGAGACAACGTCTACGTCTCAAACAGCCTTGAGCTCCTCTCGGTCGACGGCGCTACGGGCGCGATTCGTTGGCAGACTCCGCGACCGAACGGATGGGCAGGCCTTCAACGGGGCGAGGTCGACGACTTGGTCGAAGCCGTGGATCTCGATAGCGGCCTGATTGCTCCGGCGGTTGGATCCGGTGTCGTCGTGGCCGCGCTGCAGATTCCGGTGAAAACCCAGGATGCCCAGAGTTTCCAGGGGATGACGATCATGCTGCCGATCCCCCAGCGCCGGTTGTTCGCCTTCGATCAGGAAACTGGCGAACCCCTCTGGGATCACGCCCCGCCGAGCGATTGGGATGGCTACAACCTGGACACCTTCCCCCGGGAGATGGCGGTGACCGGCTCGCCGGTGATTGTCGAGGGTCGGGTCTTGGTTCCCTGTTCCCGGATGGAAGGTCGCGTCAAGCTCCACGTCGCCTGTTACGACCTCACCACCGGCAAACTGCAGTGGCAGAGCCAGGTGCTCACGGGACAACGTGAGCTAAACATGTTCAACCGGCACGAGCGCGAATACTCCGCGCCGCCGGTCACCGTCCACGGGGATACCGTCGTGCTGGTGACGCATCTGGGCACAGTTGCGGCGCTAGACCTCGGGAGCGGCCGGATCCGTTGGCAGGCGCTCTACGACCAGATTCCCTTGCCGGGAACAACGGGGTTCCTGACCGCCCAGCGCCCCCGGGAATGGCGCAACTCCCCCGCTGTGGTTGCAAGCGGCACCGTCCTCGCGACGCCCCTGGATTCAGAGGATCTGCTGGGCATCGACCTGGTCACCGGTCGCGTTCGCTGGGCGTACCCCCAGGACCATCTGCGCCCGAGCACGACCCTTCGGTGCAAGATCGACACTTTGTTGGGAGCGACCGGGGACTCCCTGTTTTTTGGCGGCCCCTGGCTCGCTTCATGGACTCGCCCGGGCGGCATGGACTCCGCTCGCCACCTGGAACAGGGCCGCCTCGAAGCCGACCTAACCGAAGGCGCTCGGCGCTCCTTCAGTGCGGGAGAAGGGCCACGCCCGCTCCTCCAGGATGACCTCGTCTTCATCGCGGGGCGAGCCGGCCTGCAGGTCTTCGATGCCATAACCGGCGAGCGACTCCCGGAACGCGAGTTCACCTGGACGCGAGGTTATCAGGGCAATCCGGCGATCGGCGAGGGGATGTTTGTGACCCTCAACTCGCGATCCCTGGTTGGCTGGCTCGACATGCGAGTGCTCGAAGAGCGCGCCCGCGAACGTTTCGAAATGGACCCGACTAGCGTCCTCGCGGCCCTCGAACTCGTGGATCGCTTGAGTCAGCGCGCAAGCGATGAGATGTCCCGTGGCAATGCCTTTGGATCCCTCGAACTGTACGAAGAAGTCGAAGCGCTGCTCAGCTCCGAGATCTTTGAAGGGGACGCTCGAACGGTCCGGGCTCGTGTCAAGAACCTACGGGAGTTCGCGCGCAACCACGAACTCTTGGGCGACCTAAACCAAGGGCGTAGCCTGTTGGTCGCAGCCCTCGAACTCACCCAAGTGCTCGCCGACCGCCGGGGAGTTCTATTCGATCTCGAACGCCTCTCGCGCACGGGCGATCGCGCCGCGTGGCGCGAAATTCTCGAGACCATCGAAGTCGAGCTCGCTGGGCAGTCCCTTTTCGAGAGCGACCTCAACCAGGACCCACGCTGGATCGAATTCCTCCGGGGTACCGCCCTCGAAGGCTCCGGTTCGCTCGAAGTCCATCCGGTGCCATCTGCCCTGTGGGTGCGCGTTTCGAGTGCCCTGGAGCACACCTCAGCCGACGAATGGGAAAGCGCGCTGCTCGACTGGCATGAGGCCCTCGGGAGCTTCGGCGACACGGTGCTCGGTCCGAGCTCCCGGGCCCGAGACCTCATCGAGCCCCGCATGGCCGACCTGCTGGTCCGGGGCGGACCCTCGCTTTACTCCACGCTTTCCACTCGAGCGGAGGCCCGACTCGCCGAGGCTTTGGAGTCGGGCGACGTGGCTGCTCTACGGCGCTTGCCGCTCGACTTTCCGTTCGCACCCGCAGCCCAGTCCGCCTTCTCGGAATTGCTCGACCAGGCCTTTGCGACCGGAGACCTCGACGGCGTAGCGAGTTCCCTTCGGGGGTTGCGTCGCGGAGGGCTTGAGGGCGAAACCGAAGGGCGCAGAAGCTTGGAGGAAGTCGATGGGCTCACCGCTCTCGCACTCACTGCTGGGAACAACGGAAACACTCAGCTCGAGCTGGCCTTGATTCAGAACCTGGCGAGCTCCCATCCCGATGCGATCGTTCGCCGGGCTCCCTACCAGGACTGGAAGTTGGGCGCCTTGGCACCGGCCCTCGCCGAGCAACACCCCACAGCCCATCCGCAGATTTCCTCTTTCGGAAGCGGGGTCGCACTGGACCAGCTTCTGGAAGGCCACTGGGAAGAAGCAGCCGATCTGATGGTGGACGGCGTGCACCGCCGATTCATCGAACGTCGGGGCGAACTTCTCGGTTTCGACAGCGACGAGCCGACTCAAGTTGCGTTCCATGCCACACTGGACCTGTCATCCAAGGTTGAAGGCTTGCGGCACTGGTTTAGCTTCCCGTGCGAACCGGGGGGCCGCCTGGTGGCCATCGAACATTCGGTGGTCAGCGGCTTCGACGCGCGCGATGGGAAACGGCTCTGGACCTGGCCGTCAGAAGCGGACGAAGACGCGCATCTAACGCTAAGCGGATCTCAAACCGACGGGATCTTGGTGCTTCGCGGACGCGAACTGGACAGAACTGCGCGCGCCATTGGACTCGACCCGGCCACCGGCGTCGTTCTGTGGCGCACGGAACTTCCCGACGACGGCCCGTGGCTGACGCCGGTTTCCGGCGAAGGGCTTTCGGTGTTCCTCGACAACGACTACGGTCAGCCCACGCGTGCCTTGGTTCTGGACGCCTTCACCGGCCGTTTAGGCACGGAGTTCGAGCTCACCGAGCATCTGGGCGTCCAGGGCCCCCGCCGTACCTTCTTTGCGGACGGCTCACTGTTCACAGCCGGATTCCTCGATGAAGCGCTGGTCGCCTTCGATCCGCAAAACGGTCGCGAGCGATTCCGGGTCGAAGCCGGTGAGGGTCGCGATCTGTCGTCGGTCATCGTCCACCGCCCTCCCGGCGAACCGGCTCACATCGCCCTACTCATCACACCGAGCGCGCTCGGAAGTAGCCGTGGAGGCGAATTGGTTTCCGTGGACTCGCGCTATGGCTCGACGCAGACCTTGGCTCAAATTCAGACGGGCGACGAACTGATTGGAATCCGTTACGAATCGGTTTCCCACCTGGACGACCCCTGGCTGTTTCTCGTGTCCAATCTGCCAGGATCGCGCCGCACGCCCATCTCAGCCATCGACATGGGCCGCGGTCGCGCCTGGTCCAACGAGCTCCCCCTCTCCCACGAAGAATTGTGGACCCATCGCTGGGCACGTCCGGCCGTCTCCTCGACCACCGCTGCAGTGGTGTATGCGGCCAAGGAGTCTGGCTCGGGCCGAAGACGCCTGCTGCGGCTCGATTTTTACGACCTTGCGACCGGATTCCGCAACGACACCCGGCTGCTGGCTGGGGACTTCGACGACTTCGGTCGACTCACCCTCGAGGGCTTCGGCGAGAGCCTTTGGGTCGGCAGCCTGACCGGCACGGGCCGATCCGATCGCATCGAAATCTGGCGCTAGCCCAAGCGCCGCTTCCCCCTGCACCCATCCAACCGGCTGACCTCATGAGCCTCTCGATCTACCGACTCTTCGCCGCGGCCCGCATCGCGGCGGTCGCGCTGGCTCTGGTGGCGTTTGCGTCTGGATCACCGGTCCGTGCTCAGGGCGCCGTAGACGTCACTCCCGAACACGTCCAAGCCGTCGAAAAGGGGCTCAGCTGGCTGGCGACCACTCAAAACGAGGATGGCAGCTGGACGGGGAAGATCGGCTACAAGCTGAACAACGGATACCAGTACGACCGCGAGCAGGGGCACGTCGGCGTCACGTCCTTGGTCCTGATGGCCTATCTCGCAGGTGGCTACCTGCCCGGCCGCGGCCCCTACGGCCAGGTCGTGGGTCGCGGACTGGATTGGATCATGAGCTGCGCGCAAGAAGACGGCTACCTCAGTTCAGCCGGCACGCGAATGTACAGCCACGCATTCGCCACCTTGCTGCTCGCCGAAATTTACGGGATGACTCACCGCGAAGACGTTCGGTTGGTGCTGCAGCGTGCGGTGGATTTCATCGTCGATGTGCAAAACGATGAAGGCGGCTGGCGCTACGAACCGTTCGCCGCTGAATCGGACATGTCGATCGTGGTCTGCCAGGTCATGGCCTTGCGCGCCGCCCGAAATATCGGAATTCGGGTGCCCAAATCGACCGTCGACCGCGCCGCTCAGTACGTCGTCGACTCGGCCATCACCAACTCGACGACCGGACAATACCGCAGTCGGATCATGTCCGACGAGATCGGTGCTTTCCTCTACCAAAAGGGCAAGAGCTCCCGCTCCCACTACCCCCTCACGGCGGCTGGAGTCTCGGCGCTGTATGGCCTCGGCATCTACTCCGACGACTCGATCCGCCAGGGACTCGACTATCTGCGCCGCAACGTCGACTCGTTCAACGCGCGCTACGGCGTGCGTGCGGACGGACACTACTTCTTCTGGTACGGCCACTACTACGGCGTTCAGGCCATGTACACAGCCGGCACCCAGGGTGGTATCGATCACTGGCGACCCTACTTTCTCAACCTGCGCAGCATGCTGCTCGACATGCAGGAGATTGATGGCTCGTGGCCCAACTCGGTGGGACCCGGCGCCAACTTTGGAACCGCCGTCGCGGTCTTGATTCTCGAGATTCCCTACCGCTACCTGCCGATCTTCCAGCGCTAGAGCGCTCGTCGACGACTTTCGATCCCCGCTCCGCTTCGCTTTCATGAGCTCCAACGATCTCGAACGCCGCGCCCCTAAGCTCGCGAGAACTCTCGCGCGCCTCGCGACCCGACTCCGCCGGGCGGCGTGGTGGCAGGGACTTGGGGTCGTGCTGGCCGGCTCGACCCTGTGGGGCGTCTTCGCGTTCCTCGCGGACTATGCGCTCCACGTCCCGCGCCCGATCCGCATCCTTCTCCTGCTTGCCTGGACCGGTTTGACCGCTTACCTGGCCTGGCGCTTCGTGCTGCGGCCCCTGCGACACATCCCCGGCCCCACTGGATTGGCCGTGCTCGCCGAGCGCGACTTGACCGAGCCAAACCAACTGCTGATCAGCGGCGTCGAATTCGCGCTCACCCAAGAGGCTGCCCCCCATCCCTCTGCGCCGCTCCGGTCGCGCGTCGTAGAGCGCGCCGAACAGCGCTCGGAATCCGTCGAGCCAGCCAGGATCGTGGACCTCCGGCGCCCCGCGACCTTCTTTGGCGGAGGCGTTTTGCTTACCGCCGCGTTCAGCATTTGGCTCGGCGCGCACCCGATTCACTCGGCCACCTTCTTCGACCGGATCCTAGGGGGGACCCGGCCGTGGCCCAAGCGCACCGAGCTGCTGCTCGACGTTCGCGTTGCCGAAGGACAGGCCCGCATCGACCGCAGCGATCCGAACCTATTGCGCGTTGCCGTGGCACGGGGGCAGGACGTACCGATTGTCGTTGAAGCCCGTGGCTCGGTACCCGGAACGGTCCTCTTGCACCTCCATACCCCAGGAGCGGAAACCCGAAAGCTGCCCTTGGCGGCCACAGCCGGCGGGACTTTTTCTACCGTCCTGCAGTCGCTCCGCGACGACGTAAGTCTGCATGCCACCGGCGGCGACGATCGCGACGATTCGCCGCGCGTGGAGATCGAAGTCCTCACCCCTCCGGACGTCACAGACCTAGCCGTGGCGCTCGTGCCACCGTCTTACAGCGGGCTTCCCGAAACAACCCTCCGCGGAGGCGATGCACGTGCCCTTCGTGGTACCCGCGTTCGAGTTGTCGCCCTTCCATCTGCACCAAAGGTTCAAGGGATTGCACGGCTGCTCCCGGAAGGGCGCGAAATTCCGCTGGTACCGATGCCCTTTCCCGCGCTTGAAAGCTCCGCGGGCGATCCGGACAACTCTGCGGTTGAGGACGGACTTGGCTTCGACTGGGTACTGGAAGAGAGCCTGCGCTACCGCATTGAGTTGGTCGACCACCGCGGCCTTGAGAATCCCAATCCGGGCCTGAGGATTCTTGAGGTTCAAGAGGATCGTGCCCCGGAGATCACCTTGCTCTCCCCGGGTCGCTCCGACGTGGAGACGATCCTCGGTGGCCGACTTCCGCTTGTCGCACAGGTTCGCGACGACTTCGGACTGACCGACGTGCGCTACGCGGTACGTGAAGCAGGCGAGAAGATCGCGACCTTTGAAATTCCCCTTGAGCTCTTCGCCGACGAATTGCTGCCCGGCGACTCCTCTCAGGCAGGCCGGGTCCAAGCGGGTCTTGAAATCAACGAGCTGCTCGCGAACTTGATGGCTCCTGAGGGAGAGTCCGGGGAACCGGATCAGGCCCCGGACCTAGATCAGGATCGCGCCATCGGAACTCAGTTCGAGATTCGCATCAACGCCGGAGACAACGCCGAGCCCCCCCAGCGATCGGACAGTGCGACGGTTCGTGTCCGGATCTTGAGCGCCGACGAAATGCTCCGCAGGCTCCAGGATCGACTGGCCAAGTCGCGGCTCGAAGCCGCTGAACTGTTCGAAGAAGCCCGGGACAGCAGGACAGAGACCGACGACTTACTGACGAGCCTCAGCGGCGAAGGCGCTGGCGAACCGCCTGACTCCCGCAGCCTGCGCGGCGCCCTCGGAGGACAGCGCCGGGTCACGACCGACGCGGAAGCCCTGTTGCGCGAACTGGCCGGCGTCACCGAAAGCCTGCTCTACGCCCGGCTCGATCCAAGCGCCGAACCCTACCTCGAACAGCTCGACCGCAGCTCTTTGGCGCGCGCCTCGCGCCTGTTCGATCCCAAGCCCTGGCGAGCGCTAGCCACCGCCGCCGAGACCAGCGACGTACCCTCCAGCGGGCTTGCCGGACACCTGCTCGGAATCGTGGAGCTGGCCCTTGATGTCAGCGAGCTAGGTGCCGCTCCTGCGGTGGAAGGGCTCGACCGGGCCCTGGACGCCGTGGAAACCCCAGAACAACTGCGCGCGGCCCTGCTCGAAACTCGCGCAGCTCAAACCGCCACCCTGGCCTCGCTCGAGGCTCTGCTCGAACGACTCAAGGAGTGGGACAATTTCCAGTCTGTGCTCGCGCTCACTCGCGACATTTTGAGCCGTCAGAAAGCCCTCCAGGAGAGGACCAAGCGCTATGCGTCAAAGTAAGCACGGATTCCACCAGGCCAAGCGCAAAGCGCTGTTCGCCACAGTCCTCCTCGGGTTGGGTTCCAGCGTCCTGGCGACACCCGCCACGCCCGGGGCTGCTTCCATGGCCGTCCAAGAGGACGCCACCCTGGCCGGGATTCGCGAGGAACAAGCGCTGCTGATGCGCCAGCTCCAGAGGTTGCGGCAAACGATGGAGGTGCTGCTTGCGCGAATGGAGAGCGAGGGACGCACCCGGGTTGTCGAGGTCCTGCAAAACGCGCTCGAACAACTGAATTCTAGAGAAGCCGATGCGCGCACGCTCGAAGAGTGGATGAGCGAGTCGGCTGACTCGGTCGAGCGAGGCTTGGTTCTGCAGGCCGTCGATCAGCAAAACCGGGCCGTGGCCGAGCTTGAACGCCTGCTGACCGTGCTGCTTGATCGGGCCAACCAAGATGATCTGGAAGAGAAGTTGGCCGACCTCCAGGCGGTCGCCGCCCGGGCCAGCGAGCTGGCCCAGAAGGAACGAAAGCTCGAAGCGCAAATTCGCGAATTGCGCGATCAAGCGAAGAGCCCAGAGCTCCGCGAACTTGAGGCGGATCTTGAGCGAACCCTCGAGGAAGCCCAGGAGCTCCTCGATCGGACCCAAGCCGCGGGCCGCGCCACGGGCGACTTCGAGTACGGCTTCGCAGCTCGGCAACTCGAAGACTTGGCGCGCAAGCAGAACGTGGATGCCGCCCTGCTCGATTCCCTGCAACCCGGCGATGACTCGGTCCTGGAGGCGGCCGCCGAACAGCTGCGCGACGCACGTTCGGCTGAACAAGTGGCGAATCGCGAACGCCGCACCGCGAACGAGCTCCAGGAGGCCGCCGAGGGCTTAGAAATCGGCGAATTACTGACACCGGCTCAACTGGCGCAAGCAGCCGAAGAAGCCGAACAAGCCGCTAAGCTGACCAGCTCGGAGTCGCTGGCCGAAGCCGCTCGGGCGGGCCAGAGCGCCCTTGAGAAGGCAGCCCAAGCGGCCGAGTCCGCTACGACCAAAGCCGAGCGCGAAGCGGCCGCTGAGTCCATGCGCGAAGCGGCCGCCAGCGCCCAAGCTCGCGCTGAGCAAGCCGCCCAAACGGCTGCCGAGGCCCGCGACCGAGCAGCTGCTGCCCTCGAAGCTGGCATCGCGGACGAAAGTGCCGCCCAGCCTCCCCGGGACGAAGCTCTGGAAGCGCTCGCGCTTGCGCAAGAGCGGAAAGAACAATCCGATTCGGCCGCGGATTCGGGGGTGGCCGAGGAGCTATCCCAGCAGGCTGCCAAGGCCGGCGAGCGCGCACTCCGGGCCCTCGAGCGCGGACGCTCCGATCTGGGTCGCCTGGAAGATGACCTCGCGCGTAGCCAAGCCGACCAGCAAACTGCGGCGGAGAGCTTGGCCGGTTCCCTCGAACGCATGGCCGAACAGGAATCGTCTGCTGCGGCGCGCGAGGAACTCGAACTCGCTGCAGATCAACTGCGCCAGGCCGCAGAGGAAATGAGCGAAGCTTCCGAGACCACCAGTGGACAGCCAGAGTCGGCCGCCCAGTCTGCGAAAGAAGCCCAGGAGTCCCTCAACCAGGCCTCTGAGTCGCTGTCCCAGGCGCGCTCGGCTGCGGGGGAACAGCGGGCGCAAAGCCCAGCGGGCCAAGAGCTGACCCAAGCTCAACAGGCCATGACCGAGCAACTTCGCGAATTGGAGCAGCGTGCCGAGTCCGTAGATGGACTGTCCGCAGCTGCGCAGGAACAGGCCCAAGAGTCTTTGCAGGCTGCGCGCGAAGCCTCTGAGCAGAGCTCTCAACAATTGGATTCCGGGCAACCCTCGGAGGCGGCCCGCAACCAAGAGGCTGCCCGCGAACAGCTCCGCGAAGCAAGCGAAGCTCTATCCCAGGGCACCGAGCTTCAAGAGCCAGAGGATCAAGCCGAAGCAGCTCGGCTCGCCGAGGAGCAGCGCGAGATCGCCGAGCGCATTCTGGAGTTGGCCGAACTCGGGGAAGATCTCGAAGACGTTGGCCGCATGGAATCCCTGGACCGGGCTGCCCAATCGGCTGGCGAAGCCAGCGAGGAACTCGATCGAGGTCGCCCCGATCAGGCCGAAGAGGCAGCCGAGGAGACTCGTCGCGAGCTCGAACAAGCCGTCGAAGAGCTCGCCGAGCAGGAGCGCGAATACCAGCGGCTGCGAGAAGAAGAACTGATCTTTCGAATCCGCGAGGATGCCCAGGCAATCCTCGACGAGCACCGGGAGCTTATGGAGGACACGCTGGAACTCAACCTGCGACGCGAACCGGGGCAAAGTCCGGGGCGCGCTTTGCGGCTCGGCATCCGCCGCGTCGCCCGGGAAGAGGCCTCTCTAGCAGGTCGCGTGGAGACCCTGGAAACCGCCCTCGAAGAACAAGAGAGCGTGGTTTTCGCGGAGGGTTTTCGGACGGTGCGCTTCGACCTCGAAGAAGTCGGCCGCTCGATGGACGAAACCGGGGACTATCAAAGCGGAGAGCGCGTGCAGGTCTTGCAGCGAGCCGCCGAAGCGAATCTCGTCGCTCTACTCGAGGCCCTCGAGGAAGAGCAACGTCGACGCGAAGACGAAAAAGAGAAAGAAGAAAATCAGAATCAAGAAGGCGAGCAGCAGGAACAACAACAACAGCAACAAGACCAGGGCCAGAACAGGCTGGTTCCCGACCAGGCTGAGCTTCGTCTGCTCAAGCACATGGAGCTCGATCTACGCAGCTCCCTGGATCATCTAGAGCTGCTGTATCCCGAACTGAGTTCGGGTGGATTGGTGAATCCGCTGGTGTTCGATGACCTTCGTCGACTGGCCGCGCGTCACGATCGACTAACCAAACTCTTCGGACGGTTCCGAGAGAGACTCGGCCTACCCGATCCCACCGAAGCGTCTACACCGGAGAAACCGTGAAGCACCACAGCCAAACCACTCCCCGCACATTCCACCCCCTCCAACTCCTGGCTGCAGCATCCGTTTTGGTCACCGCCGGCTTCACGGCCGGGGCCCAAGAGCCGGAGGAAGAGGATACCGGCCGACTCGAACAGCTCGAGAGCGAGCTAAACCAACAGGATCCTAAGCAGCAGGAGATGATGGACCTGTTCGCCGAGGTCGAACGCAACCTACTGGCCATCGATGACTTGCTGTTCGAAGCCGCAGCCGGCGAACAGGATCTTGAGTTGCTCGAGTCCGGAATCTCGGAGTTGTTTCTGGCCTCCCGCGATCGCAGTCGCGAAGTCGCTGAGGGAATCGACGCCATCTTGGATCTCGCCCAGGAAATGCAGCAAGAACAACAGCAACAGCAACAAGGCTCCGGCAGCCCGCCGGACTCCTCGCAGGGCGGCGAGCAAGGCCAGGAACAAGGGCAAGGCAGCAGCCCCATGGACAACCGCGGGCAGGAAAGTCAGCGTGAGATGGAATCTTCCCGCAACGAAGCAGGCTCTCCCCAGAGTGGACAAGACACCGGGGGCAACTCGGAAACTGAGGGATCAGACCCCCAGCAGGGCGAGCGCCCTACGCCGGAGGGCGGCGAACAGGGAGAGGGCGAAGGCGCCAACCAAGAGGGGGAGCAAGTTGGCTCGGATCCGCTAGGCGCCGGTAGCGAAGCTGGGGCTGCCGGTCAGTGGGGAGAACTCCCCCCCCGCGTGCAGGAGATCTTCTCCAACCAGGTGAGCGACGATCTTCCGCTTGAGTACCGCGAGTTCATCGAAGCCTATTGGCTTCGACTTCAGCGCGAAGGATGATTCAGAGGCGGCCGGATGCAACCTCTCCCCGCGCGAACCGCTTGGGTAGGGCGCAACCGCGCTTGCTGGGCGTGGTATGCCTCGCGCTCTGTGCGACGATCGCCCGAACCGATGAGCCTGCGACCCAGCCGGTTCAATCCTCCGCTCCCCAGGATTCTCCCGCGGACGCCAAGCTCAGCCAAGACGCCGCACCCGGGGCCGCACGCCGCCGGGCGGGGGCGCACGCCTTGCAGCAAGGTCTCGACTACCTAGCCGCCCTGCAGCGCGAGAGCATCGACGGCTCCTTCCCGCTCACCGGCAGCGCGAAGAACCTCCAAGCTCCCGTCGCGATCAGCGCCCTTGGCACCCTCGCCCTGCTGTCCGGCGGCAGCACCCCGGGGCGCGGGCCACACGGACCTGAAGTCGCGCGTGGCATCGACTACCTCCTCGCTCGTGTCCAGCTACAGTCTGCTGCTCCCGAGCAGGGCTATGTGGGCTCCGGAGCTGACTTGACCTCGCGCCTGCACGGACATGGGTTTGCCACTTTGGCTCTGGCCCAGGCGTTTGCCATTTCTCCAAAGAGCCCGCGCGGCGCGCGCCTCGCCCGAGCGCTAGCGCTTGCCACCGCGCTGATCGAACGAACCCAAGGGGCGGAAGGCGGCTGGTACTACGAACCACGGGTCGAGGTTCAGCACGAAGGTTCGGTCACCATTTGCCTCGTCCAGGCGCTGCGGGCCGCACGCAATGCCGGAGTCACCATCGACGGTGCCGTGATCGCTCGAGCCGAGAGTTACGTTCGGCGTAGCCAAGCGGAGAACGGAGCGTTTCGCTATCAAATTGGATCGGACCAAACCTCGGTGGCACTGACCGCTGCGGCGATCTCTACGTTGAACGCCGCTGGCCGCTACCAAGACACTTCGATCGAGCGAGGGCTGGAGGCGATCTGGCGCGACTTAGCCGAACGGGAACGGAACGGCGAGGTCGCGGCCCATCCTTACTACGAGCGCTTCTACCTCGCGCAAGCCCTCTGGCAAAACCCCGACCGCAGCCTGTTTGATCGCTGGTACGAAGAAGAGCTGCGCGACGTTCTGGCCTCCCAACAAGAGGACGGCTCCTGGCAGGGCTCGGGCTATGGGATTGCCTACTCGACGGCCATGCAGTGCCTATTCTTGAGCATTCCGCTGGAGACGCTGCCGATCCTCTCCCGGTGACCGGCCGAGACCGCAGAACGAAGGGCAGCTTGCGCTCCATGCCATCTGGCCCACAGGCATCTGACCCGCCAGCGAATGCTCGAGGCCAGAAGCGGCTCCTCGGAGGCCCCCCAAGCCAACCTTCCTTTGCTTGGGTTAGTCGTCGTTGTCCGAGCAGTCGACCACTCGACCGGCCGAGAGAATGGAACGCTCGAAGGATCCACCTCCGACCACTTCTCCAGGTAGGACGCAACACTCGCGCAGATGGACTCCCGGTCCAACTCGGGCGCCCTTCAAAATCACCGAGTTCTCGAGTCGAGCGGTCGGATCGACGAAGGCCCCTTCCGCCACGAAGTTCTCCAGGCCGCCGCAGCGCATCGCATGCAAGTTGAGATCGAGCAGATCGACGGGAGTCGACATGTTTAGGTCGCGCTCAATTACATCTGAAGCCCACACCCCGTACCCGTCGCCAAGGAAGATCTGAATCGCGTCGGTGATCTCGTACTCGTCCCGCAGGGCAGTCCGGGGCGTCCGGCGAATCGCATCGAAGATCGTGGCGTCAAACAGGTACAGCCCGCAGCCCTTCAGGTCGGTCCTTGGGTGCCGCGGTTTTTCCATCACCCGGCACACGAAGCCCCGGTCGTCGAGCTCGACGGTAAAATTGCGCCGGATCGCCGCCGGGTCCGGCTCGCGCTTGACGGCCAACACCGCATCCACACCCTCCCGGTGGAATTGGTCGATCATGGTCGAAAGATTGCGTGTTTCGAAGAAGATGTCGCCGAGGAACAACAGGAACGGCTGATCCAAGTAGCGTTCGAGCTGACCCACCGCATGGGCGATCCCCAGCATTTCGTTCTGTTCCACGTACGTCAGTCGAGCACCGAAGCGCGCCCCGTCACCAAGCTCCGATACGATCCGGTGGCCCAGGTGGCCGATGACAATCGTGATGTCACGAATCCCCAGTTCCACCATCGACTGGATTTGCCACACCATGAGCGGGCGATCGAGAACCGGCAGCAGCGGCTTCGGGTAGGTCTCGCTGAAGGGGCGAATGCGACTGCCTTTGCCGGCCGCAAGAATCACACCCCGGATAGCGGTTTCAGGGGAGGCGGATGATTCGGGAGATTCAGCCATAGGGGCCCTCTGCAAAAGAGGCCCCGAAGACTACCTCACAAGGCTCAGCCGGCCGCTACTCGCTGGTGTTCCGGCCGACCCACAAGTGGGGGCTCAAGGGAGACACCATCAGGATTTCAGGGCGCATGTCCCCGTCCAGGTCAGCGAAATCAAGCCAGGTCGTCGCCGTCGGAACCACCGGCTGAACGCCACCCTGGGCGCCCAGCGTGAATCCGCCCAAACCGTTGCCGAGGACCAGCCCCAGGATCCCGTCCGTCCGGGCCGAGACCACGTCCAAGTCCCCGTCCAAATCCAGGTCCCTGAGCTCGAAAGCGGAGGATCCCGGTCCAGTCGGCACTTGCACGACCTCGAATTGGGTGAGATCGGCTCCCGCAAACAGCAGCGTCACCCCCTCACTCATCATGCTGGCGTGGCCACATGCGATGTCGACCCGGTCATCCCCGTTGATGTCTCCAACGCGGATCCGCGCACCGACACCGTCCAGGCTTGCGAAGGTCACGAGCGAGAACGGGAACGGACCTGAGTCGGTCGGCGCGAAAACCAACAGCCGGGGCTCGGAATTGTCGGAGTTCGAGGCGGTCAGGATGATCTCAGACCGATCGTCGCCATCCAGGTCCGCGGCGAGGATCGCAAGCGGTCTAGCCGGCAGGGGAATCTCGGTCCATGGTTCGAAGTCAAAGGGACCCGTTCCTCGCAGAATCACGAGCCGGCTCGCGCCAGCGTCGCTCAGGGCCACATCCAACAACCCGTCGTCGTCAAAATCCGCAAAGTCCAGGTCGATCGGCTGAACGCCTGCGGGGAAGGAGGCCACTTCACCGGAGGCACCGAGCGGTAGCGTTCCCGTGTTCTCCATGAGGACCACGGTGGAGGCCGTGTTGGCTGCGAGGCCCAGATCGAGATCGCCATCTCCGTCTAGATCGACCAGCCGAATGCCGCCGGGGGTTTCCTGGCCCACCGCGCTAAGTTGAAAGACGCCGGCCGACTCGAACCGAAGGTCCGGGGCGCCACGTAGGAAGCGCACCTCACGTTGGGACGCGTCGACGATCACGGCGTCGGGCCGGCCGTCCAAGTCCAGGTCACCGGCCACAACCAAAGCCGGTTCGAACCCTGCGGGCGAACCGATGGCGGACTGGAGCGGCTCCACCTCTTGATTGTTCGAGGCGAGCCAAACGCTGCGGGCGACCCCGGTTGCCAGGATGGACAACGGTCCGTCTCCGGGGAACCTGTGAAGCCGGCGAACTTCGTGGACCGGCCCAAGTCGGTCTTGATCCTGAAAAGTGGGTCCCACCAGGTAACTGACCACCATTTCCTGGGGCTGCGCCACCAGGAGATCGGGAATACCATCTCCGTTCGGGTCGGCCACGAGAACGTCTGCGACACCCCCGAGTTGCTCACCGGCGCTGAGCAACAGCTCGCCACCGGGGAGATCCAAACCGCTGGGGAACCAGCGCAAGGCAGCATCATCCCCGTCCCCAGTGCTGGCATCCAAGTCGTAGGCCACCAGGTCGTTCACACCGTCTCCGTCCAAGTCTTCGACGGCCTCAACCCACGGCACCCGCATCCCGTTGCTGAGCACGATCGGCTCTGCGAAGACCCCCGGGTTCGTCTGCTCCAAAACCTCGACACGGCCCGCCGAGGCACTACCGCCAAGGCCCAAATCGGTTCGGCCGACCGCCACATCGAGCAGTCCGTTGCCATTGTGATCAAACAGCTCGATCGAAAACGGCAACGTCAGGTTTGCCGAAGGCGGCGGCGGCGCGCCGGACAGGCTAGTCGCGAGGGTGAAGACCTCTGAACTTTGCTCCAGCTCGTAAACATCTACGGCTCCGCCGGCCAAATCGGCAAGCAGCAGCTGATCCCGAGTACCGCCAAACAATTTGCCAGCGGCCCCCGCGAGCGCATAACCGGAGATCGTGAACCTGGATTGTTCGACGAACATTCCGACCTCGTCGATCTCATACAAGACAACCTCGGTCTGACCGAACGGGCCGAAGCCATCGGCTCCGTCGCTGCACAGGGCTGCGAAGCCGCGCATGCCGTCGCCGTCGAAGTCTCCTTCGATCAGCTGCAGCGGGGCACTCCCGGGAAGGATCGTCTGGAGGGGGGTCACCTTGGGGTCCCCCGGGAGCACGTTGGTCGCGATGTGGAGCGCGCCGTCCAAAGATCCTGCGTGGACGAGCTCGATCGAACCGTTGCCGTCGAAGTCGGCCAGCAACGAATCGGTCAGCCCGGTTCCGCCGAGCTCGATCGTGTAGCTGAGCCCAAATTCGAGATCCAGAGCCGTGGAACTGGCCGGGGTGCCCTGAATGATGCCGCCCCCCCCCTCGTCACAGGCGCCTAGGAAGGAAACTGCAACTGCAACCACAAGGCAGGAGCTGGGTCGTCGTTGAATGTCCATATAGGGAGAAGCGGCCTGGAGGCAAAGTACCAGCGGGGATTCGCATGTAAATGTCCACCCGAACCGGCAGGCGGACACCAAAAAAGCGAAAAAAACTGGAAATCCCGGTCGATACCTACTTCTGGAGCCGGCGCGGGGGCCAAGCTCCTTGGCAAGATTCTCGATTGGGCCCCGCCGCCATGCCCCGCGGCACGGGTTCTCCCTAGGCCTTCGGCCTGGCCCCACTCAGCCCGGCCCCATGCGGCTTGCCTAGCTCTGGTGATCTGCCCGCTCAGCCTGCCTCGGGCCCTAGGTACTGCCGAACCTTCTGGACGTAGCCCTCGGCGCTGGCCCGGAACTGCTCCACGTCGCCCTCCTGCAGCGTCTTCAGGATCTTGGCCGGCACGCCGGCCACCAAGCTGCGCGGCGGCACGACGAAGTTCTCCTTCACCACGGCGCCCGCGGCCACAATCGACTCCGCCCCAATCTTGGAGCCCGATAGGAGGATCGCTCCCATGCCGATCAGGCAGCGGTCTCCAACCTCCGCCCCGTGTAGCACGCAGCGATGGCCGATGGTCACTTCTTCGCCGATCACGTTCGCAACCCCGTGGTCCGCATGGATCATCGTGAGGTCCTGCACGTTGCTGCGTGCCCCCACCACAATGGGAGCATCATCCCCCCGCAGCACGCACCCAAACCACACACTCGCGTCCCGGCCCAATTCGACTTGGCCGGTGATCACCGCGTTGAAAGCGCCGAAGGCTCCCCCCTCGAGGCGTTCCATGAGGGATTCCGCAGGAAAACGAGGCACCATCAGAACGCCAGGGGCAATCGAGCCGAACCCGAGCTGCCCAACCAAAAGGCCACCGCGTTCCAAAGCGCCGCTCCCAAAATCACGGTGTAGCTGGACTGGGTCCGCAACTTCGCCAGCGCGAGCGCCAAACCGAGGGCGAGCATCGGCAAGAAATCTGCAGTTCCGTGAATCGAAGCGAACAGCACGGCCGAGAGCACGAGTCCGCCGCGCTCCGAGAAGTTCTGAACGAGCAGTGGCTGGAGGAAGCCGCGGAACCAAAGCTCCGTCACAACCGGCGCGAACAGCAGGAACACCACCCACCAGACCGGATCGAGTCCGGCCGAGCCGGACTCCAAGACCGAAGAGCGCCAGGAGCCTTCGCTCGCCCCCCAAGTCCCAGCTAGGAACGCGGTTCCGATGCCGGCCGGGAGCGCCAGGAGCGTCATCGCAGGCCCCACCAAAAGGGGACGGGCCGCCAGCGCCGACGGGGCCAGGCCAAGGGCTGCGAGAGGCGCACGCTGGGCCCGGTGAGCCGAAGCGAAGGCCACGACGCAACCGCCCGCTAGACCGATCGGCGTGGCCAGCCCGGCGTACTCAGGTGGCAGGAAGGAGGCGGCCAAGAGTCCGGCCAAGACCGCCACGATCAAGCCCACCAAGGCCTGCCCAAAGCCCCAACTAGCAAAGAACACGTTGCGACCAGGCCGCAATTGGAAGGCCGCTCGAATCGCGAGCGGACCGCTGGCGATCGCGCCGGCCGTCAGGACCGCACCCGCCGCAACATCGGGGGAAACGTTCATTCGCCAGGAACCCCCTGCCGAACCGCTTGGGCGGCTCCAGCGATGCGCCCCTCAAGGGGCGAAGATGCGTTCGCGTATAGCTTGGTTCCGATCCTTCCGGCGAGGAAAGCCTGCCGGCCGGCCTGCGCCGCGTGGCGCATGGCCACGGCCATCCGCAGCGGGTCGGCCGCGCCAGCGATCGCGGTGTTGAGCAGCACACCTTCAGCCCCCAGCTCGAACGCCGCCGAAACGTGGCTGGCCGTTCCAACCCCCGCGTCCACGACGACCGGCACCGAGACCAATTCCATCAGGATGCGAATCGCGTTGGGATTGAGAATCCCCTGACCCGAGCCGATCGGTGAACCCGCGGGCATGACCGCTTTGGCGCCGGCCTGTTCGAGCCGGACCCCAAGTCGCGGATCATCCGAGGTGTAGACCCAGACTTCGAAGCCGCGCGAAGCCAACTCCTTGGTGGCTTCCAGCGTTCCAATAGGATCCGGGAGCAGGGTCTTTTCGTCTCCGAGTACCTCGAGCTTAATCAGGTCCGTGCCGAGCAAATCGCGCGAGAGCTCGGCCACGCGAATCGCCGAATCCTTGTCGAAGCAGCCGGCGGTGTTGGGCAGGATCGTGTACCGATCAGGATCCACGTGGTCGAGTAGGGACTCCCCTTCCGAAGGGTCCAAATTGACCCGCCGAACCGCCACGGTCACCACCTCGGCGCCCGACAGTTCGAGCGCCTTGGCCGTCTCGCCGAAGTCTTTGTACTTGCCCGTGCCCACGAAGAGCCGCGAACGAAAACTCCGGCTCCCGATACGCAGCGGCTCGTCGGCGACGGCCTGTTGCTCGAGGGCTGATTGCGATTCGGTCATGTCTTGATTCCGTCCATCGGTGGGAAGCAAAGCTAAGGGCTTCGAACCCCTTCGAAAAATCCGTTCAACCGCCGCCCACCAGGGTGACCAGCTCGACCCGATCTCCATCGCGGACCGGATGGTCCGCGCGCTCCGCCCGTGGCACGAGACGCTCGTTCACTTCGACGGCGACGGCCTTTTCGGGCAAGCCGGAGTCCGCGACCAGCTGACCGATCGTGGTCCCAGCAGGCAGCTCGCGCCCCTCCCCATTCACGGTGACACGGATCGAACTCATGCCCGCTCCCGCACCTCGAGGAAGGCGCACTTCAGGTAGCTGCTTTCGGGCAAACCAAGCAACACGGGATGGTCGGACGCAGCCGAGCTGACATCGAGCAGCCAGGCGTCACGTCCCGCATCGCGGGCGGCGTGCTCCAAGTGACCGACGAATTCTTCCCGGGAGACGTTGTACGAACAGGAGGCGCTTACCAAAACCCCCTGCTCTCCGAGCAGGCGCATCGCGCGCAGGTTGACCTCGCGATAGCCCCGCGAAGCTCCCTTGGCCTCTCTTCGATTGCGAGCGAAGGCCGGCGGATCACAGATGACCAGGTCGAACTTCTCCCCGGCCTGCTCCAGCGAGCGCAGCTCGGTCATCGCGTTGGCCTTCACGAACTTCACGCGATCCGCCACCCCGTTGCGCTCCGCATTGCGCATCACGCGTTCGCCGGCTCCGGCGTTCTGATCGAGACAGATCACCTCGCGAGCCCCGGCCATGGCGCAGCGAATTCCGAACAAGCCGTCGTAGCTGAACGCATCCAACACACGGGCCTCGCTGCCGCAGGCCGCAGCCAAGGACGCAGCGCGCTGACGGTTCTCGCGCTGGTCCAAGTAGTGTCCGGTCTTGTGGCCTCCGATCACGTCGACCTCGTAGGTGAGATCGCCCTCGCGCACCAGTAGGGGTTCCACGGCTCCCCCCTCCGGGGGCCCGCCCTTCAGCCATTCAACCCGCGGCTCAAGCTCTTCGAAGCGGCGAACCCCGCTGTCCGATCGATCGAGCACTGCACGGACCTCGAAGGGCGTCGCCTCAAGAATCAACTCGAGCAAGAAATCGCGCATCCGGTCCGATCCCTGACAGCCGCTCTGAATCACCAGAGTATCGGCGTAGCGATCGACGACCAGACCGGGGAGTTGCTCGGAGTCTCCCGCAATCAAGCGGCAAGCTCCGCCCTCCTCAAGGAGACCGAGCCGGGCTCGACGATCGATCGCGACGCCCACCCGAGCAGCCCAGAACGCCCGATCGGGTTGCTCCGGTCGCGTCGTCACCCGACGAACTGCGATCCGCGACGCGTTGGAGAACAACCCCCAACCCAGTGCCTCGTCGTTCGGACCGAACATCGGAACCAATTCGCCGGGAGTGCCCTCGGCTGCCGCGATGTCATCGCTGTACAGCCACGGATGCCCACCGCGAAGCCATCTGCGGCCCTTGCCTGTTGTGATCACCTTGCCCATAGAGGCGCGGAGTGTACTCGCGCCGCCGGGAGCCGCGCCTGGCGAAACCAGTTCAACGGCAAGCTCCGGTGAAAAAAGCTGCGGTAGAAAAAGGTGCTCGGAAAAAAAGCGCGGCGGAAATTCGAAGGGCCGAGGCCGGCCCCCGCAGACCCGAAACCTCTCCGGCGCAGCCGGGGCCCGCGTCGCCGCAGCCGCTCAGGCAGTCGGCGTGCCGGCCTCCAGGGCCGCGAAGCGTTCTTCCCAGGCCTGTTGATTGCGCTCGAGGTCCCGAACGAACGGCGACCGCGCGATCGCCCACAGGACCAGACCGTTCAGCCAGTTCCCCGGCCAGCGGCAGGGCCGGACGACGTCCAGAAACAGCACCACGCGATCCTGATCCGAATCGTTCCAAACTTCATGGTTGAACGAGTCGTCGAACAACATGCCCTCGCCTGCCCGCCAGGCGCGGGTTTCCTCGCCGACCCGGATTCGCGCGGAGCCCGCCGGTTCGGGGATCTCCAGTCCGAGGTGGTAGCGAACCACCCCTTTCCACGGCCCCCGGTGAGCCGGGATGTGCTTGCCGCCCCCCAAGGCCGAGAACATGACCAGTTTGAGTCCCGGTACCCGGTCGCAAAGTTCGGCGGTCACCGGGCAGCGCGCGCGATTGGCCATCGAGCGCACCCCGTAGGCCTCGAGGAAAACCGTCTTCCACAGGTCGTCCTGGGTCAGCAGGTCTTGGTCTTTGCTGATCTCCTGGAAGTTCGGAAGGTCCTCTTTGCGCGCCATCAAGGCGCTAATCTCCCCGTGGATTTCCTCCCAGCGATCTTCAAAGTCCTTGGCCCAATCGAAGCCGCGGCGGGTCAAAAACGGCGTGGTGTCCACGCGCGAAGTTCCGGCGATGATCCGTTCTAGCCCGTGGAGCACGAAGTTGGCCACCCCGAACAGCGCGCTGCGCAGGGGAGAACGCTGGGTCTTCAGCAGCTCCTTGCGGTCTCCTTTCATCGCCAATTAGTTTCCCTCTTCCGAGCCGGACGGGCCCTCGAGATTTGCGGGAGCCTCGTTCGTCGAACCGTCTCCCGGGGCCTGCTCGGCTTCGCCGGACTCCACGCGAACCAGTTCCAGGAAACGCGGATTTTCCCGGAGATTCGACAGATCCGGATCCTCGGCAGCCCAGCGCTTCTGGCGATCCAGGGCAGCCGGCGTTCGCTCCAGGTCCAAGAGGTCCTGTTCCAAAGCGTCGAGCGCCCGTGGCTCGTCCCCCATGAGCGCGTAGGTGCAAGCCAAGTTGTAGGCGAGTTCGGGGGAAGAGGACAGGCGGTCAAGCAGGAAGCGAGCCTCCACGAATCGACCGGCCCTTGCGCGATAGCAGGCGGCCAGCACGGTCATGAACTCACTTTGCTCAAGCTCGTGGGCGCGCTCGAAGTAGTCCAGTGCCCGCTCCGGTTGGCCCTGCTTCACGTTCGCATTCACTGCCAGCGACACCAAAACATCGGCTCGCAACCGCTGCGTTTGGTCGCGCTGGCCTTCCAGTACGCGTCGCTGGAGGGGATCTACCTCCTCGAGGACCCGGACACCCAAGCGACCCTGTTCCAGATCGGCGAGCCGCGATTCAAGCGTGTTTTCGAGGGCTTCCAAGCGTCCGTGGGCCGCGAGCAGCTCCGCTTCGGCTTCCTCCGGCCGATCGAGGTCGGACAGCGCCGAGCCCAGCACGAGCGACACCCGCGCTTCCAGCCAATCCCGGAAGATCGCTCCCAGCGGAATCTCGCGGTCGTCTTCCGGACCCGCCAAGGCCTTGCGCAGGGCGAGCGCCAAATCCACGGCCCGCTGGGACTCCCCCGCCTGGCGCCATTCCCGCGCCAAATCCAGCGCAGCCAGGGACGGAGTTCGCTCTTCCCAGAACACCCGATCGTCCTGCTGGGCCAGCTTGGCCAGCAGACTCTGCTCGACCTGGAGCCAAAGCCTCCGGTTGCCGGCCTCTTCTGGATCCGCGATGCGCGCCGAAACCGCGTTCACTCGGGCGACCAGGGTGCGCTCCAACAGTTGGCGCCGCAGCGGGTCGGCCAGCGCGTCCGAATCTTCGGCTCGCGGCAGCTCCGAGCCTTCGAACCCGGGCAGTTCGGGGCCGGCCACACCAGCGAACGCGTCACCGAGGCGTTCGAGCAGTTCGAGCCACTCGGCCCGCGACCAACCCGGCAAGCGATCGTTGCCGGCAAGCAAACGCCGGGGCCCGAGGTCGCGGTCGAGCACCGTTTCGAGGGTTCCGCCCCCCGTGTCCAAGTCGGCCTCCGCAGCGATCCACCCAGCCCGCAGGGACTCGGTGTGCGCGGAGCGCAGGGCGGCCACCACATCGGGGTCGTCGGTTGCAGCGCCCTCTGAAAGACGGACGCAGGCGAACAGCACCCGGCACATCGACAGTCGCTCGGCCGCGTCCACCGCGGCCGTTGCATCGGGCTCCGATGGGGCATTGTGACGCCGGCGGGTCTCCGGACGCGTCTGCAAGATGGCGATCAGGGCTTGCTCGGCACGCAGAAGCCGGGGGTAGGCCAGCGCTGGTTTCCGCTCGGCGAGGTGGATCGCCGCACACAAGTAGTGACCATGGAACCGTTGGGTCGCGGAGGCTAGCGGGTCGACTCGCTCGAACTCCGGATCCACGCGATCCGCGAGTCGCTCGGCGAAGCCCAAGGCCAAGCTTGCGTCGCTGCCGCGCGAGATCAGCAGCGCCGCGGCGCGATAGCCGAGGTCCCGCAGCTCGAGGCCATCCGCAGCACAGCCTTCCAAGAAACCGCCAATCCGGGCCTCCCGGCCGAGCCACAGAAACCGCTCCAAGGCCCGCGTGATCCCGCGGGCGGCCGCGGCTCGAATCGCCCCATCGGGGTGGCGACGACCGGCGATCAACGGCGCGCGGGAAGCGGGGTCGAGCCCTGCGTCCGGGCGCTCGGCCAGGCTTTCGCCATAGGCCTCCAGCAACTCCGCGAGCGCCCGAGAATCGACCGCTCCGGGCTCGGCCAACCCGCGCCGCACCAGGCGATCGATCGCCTCGGTCGAGCTCCGCAGGCCGACCAAGGCTTGGGCCGCGGCCAGCGCCTCGGACCCGTAGGAGTCCGCGCACAAAGCTTCGAGCGCGGTTGCCGAATTTGGTGACTCGAAAGCGCCCAGCGCCTCGAGGGCCATTCCGCGCAGCCGAGCCGAAGGGTCGTTCCGCGCGATCACCGCCAGAGCGCTGACGCGCTCCTCGAGGCGCTCGTTGCCCCACTCCGCTTTCGACAGGGTTCCCACCGCAAGGGCGCGCAGATCCGGATCCGGATCTGAAGCGGCTTCGAGCGCACCCGCCAAGCGCTCAGGACCCGGCCAATCGGCCCGGGCGAGCGCTTGCTCCAGGCGTTCGGCTCGCCCAGCCCCCAAGGCCGCTCCCGAAGACTGGACGTCCGGCGCGGGGACCGTCTGCCCGGAGGCGAAGCCGGCAAAGACTGCAAACACCCAGCACCCGAACAAGCCGGGCCGGGTCCGCAGCATGGATGCGACTCCGAAAGAACGACTCGGGGTGCGGAGGCGAATGCTCCTGCTTGGGCGAAGGTTCATGCTTTCTCGGGGTCAGCCTGCGAAGACTCGCCCTCGCGGGGCGACTTTTCCAACCGGTATTCAAACGCCCGGCGGGTCAGTCCCACAGCCCGCGAAGCCGCGCTGACGTTTCCGCGGGACTCCTCCAGGGCGCGCGCGAGCAAGGCTTGTTCGAACTCGAGGAGGCCGATCCCATGGGACAGCGCCCGCCTGGCGAGCTCCTCGGAAACCCCGCTCAGCGACTCTTCTAGGAAATCGAATTCCGCGACTTCAATCTCGCCGCCGCCGGCGCGCAGCGCGGTGACCCGCTCCAGGGCGTTTTCGAGCTCGCGGACGTTGCCTGGCCAAGCATGGGAGGTCAGGCGTTCCATGGCCTGCGCCCCGAGCGGGCGAGCCGTGGCGCCTAGCCGGTCTGCGATTCGCTTCAGCAGCCGGGTCGCGAGGCCGGGGATCTCGGGGATTCGGGCTCGCAGCGGAGGCACTTCCAGCGTGACCACCGCGAGCCTGTAATAGAGGTCTTCGCGGAACCGTCCGGACTCCACTTCGCCGAGCAGGTCGGCATGGGTGGTCGCGGCGAAACGCACATTGATCGGGACCGGGCCCTCCCCGCCGAGCGGCTCGACAACCCGCTCCTGCAGGGCCCGGAGCAGCTTCACCTGGAATTCCTGCGGCAGGAGGGTGAGGTCTTCCAGGACGAGGGTGCCCCCCTCGGCCCGCCGAAAGGCGCCCAGCCGATCCCGGCGAGCGTCGGTGAAGGCGCCCTTCACGTGTCCGAACAACTCCGACTCGATCAAGCTGGCCGGCAGGGCCCCCAAGTGGACCGAGACGTACGGCCCTTCCGCCCGCTGGCTCTGCTCGTGCAGGCGCTTCGCCGCCAGGCTTTTGCCGCTGCCGCTCTCACCGACCAGCAAAACAGTCGCCTCGCTGCCTGCCACGGTGTCCAGCTGCCCCAGGAACTGGGCCTGGGCCGGGCTCGTGGCCGAATGGGCCCCAGGGCCGCGCCCCGCCGTCCCCGGGGAATCCGAGCCCTGAGCCTCGCGGGACTCCGGGCGGGGAGAGCTGGCTGCCGCCTCGTCGGAGGTAGCGGGTCGCGCGTCTCGCGGAGAAGGCATGGTTCGAGCGGGATCTAGGAGGACGGGAGCGCGAGCGGAGGACGAGCCTGGTTCCAGCCGGTCCGAAACCGAACCCTCCCTATTCCGAGGTCGCGCGAAGCATGCCCTGGAATCATTGACTCGAACTGACGCTTATAACAAACTCTTGGGTCCTGGAGCCGTCTCGCGACTCCGGGCGTGGCCCCCTTGCAGGGTGCCTCGCCCTGCGAGTCGGCGCCCCTCGGAGAATCGGGTCCTCATCCCCTTGAGGCCTCGGCACTCCTTCGAGTTTCAGGCCTCGGCTCTCTCGCGCCCCGGCTGGACGCGTCGCCCTGCGGCGCGCTCCCCGGGGCGCTGCCGTCCCCCATCAGTCAAAACAAGCTCTCCAGCAACGAACCCGAACTCCTCTCCCGGCCTCCCTTGGCCCAAACAGGTTTTCCGGCACAGCGCCTAGCGAGCTCCCCAACTCTTCCCCACCCCCTTCCTTTTCCCTCGCGCTCGGATCCCATCCCATGAATCCCGAGGAACTGCTGCGAATGGTCGATGCCATTCACCGCAACCGCGACATCTCCAAGGACGTCTTGTTCCAGAGCCTGGAGCTGGCGATCGGTTCGGCCGTGAAGAAGCGGCTCGGCGCCGGAGAGGACCTCGAAGTGACCATCGACCGTGGAAACGGCGAAATCACGATCGAGGACGAAGAAGGCGAGTATGAACTCGACCTGGAAGTCCTCGGACGGATCGCGGCCCAGTCTGGCAAGCAGGTGCTGATGCAGCGCATCCGCGAGGCAGAGCGCGACGTTCTTTACGACGAGTACGAAGCCCGCGTCGGAAGCCTCGTGCACGGAACGGTCCAACGCTTCGAGGCGGACTCGCTGGTCGTCAACCTTGGCAAGACCGAGGCCTACCTCCCTCGAGAGGAACGCGTTCGCGGCGAGACCTTCTCGCCGGGCGACCGCATCCGGGCCATCGTCTTGGAAGTGCGCAAGGACGGGCCGCGCGTTCGCATCATCGTGAGCCGCAGCCACCCCGACTTGGTCCGTCGTCTTTTCGAGCTCGAAGTCCCCGAGATCGCCGATGACATCATCGAGATCAAGCGTGTCGTCCGGGAGCCGGGCTATCGCACCAAAATGGCGGTCATCTCAACGGACCCCAAAATCGACCCCATTGGGGCCTGTGTCGGCGTGCGCGGCGCGCGGATTAAGGCCGTCATCGACGAACTTCGCGGGGAACGCATCGACATCATCCGTTGGAGCGATTCCCTCGAGACGCTGATCATGAACGGCCTCAAGCCTGCCGTGATCAACATCGACAACATTTTCCCCGACGTCGAACGGCACTCCGCAACGGTCATCGTCGACGAGGATCAACAGAGTCTCGCGATCGGCAAGAAGGGCCAAAATGTCCGACTCGCCAGCCGACTCTGCGGTTGGGACATCGACATCAAGACACGCGCTGAATTCGAGGCTGACCTGATCGCGGGTGACGGTCCAAACCAAGACGGTCCCCAGCAAGATGCCGGCGAGTTTGCCCAGGACGATGAACTCACGCCCCACGAGGGCGACTTAGAGGGCGCAGCTCAAGAGGCCGAGGCTTCTTCCGAGGCCCCGTCTTCCGAGCCCCCCTCGCCCCCGCTCGAACAAGGCCCCGGCCACGAAGGCGGCACCCCGGATGGGGAGCCGTCGGCGACGACCTCGCACTAGCGTGGCCGCCGCAAACCAATCACGGGCGCGCTCTGCGTCCGACCGAAACCTTTCTCTCTCCAAGCTCCTAACGGTCCGCGGCTCGAAGTCGAGCCGACGACGACGACCTTCCGCCTGACAGGCGCGCTCCAACGAGGATCGCCCGCAGCGGAGAGACGTCGGCGAGTACCGCCAACAGCCCCCAAGTCTCCTCCGCAACTGCGGCCATCGACCCCAAGTGAGTCCCAAGAAGCGCGTTTACGACCTAGCGAAGGAATACGGCATGACCGGCCGCGATTTGGCCGACAAGCTTCGCGATTGGGGGTTCGCCGTAAAGAGCCACATGTCCGGGCTTGAGGATTCTGAGATCCTCATGATCCAAGGGCGGCTCGAGGCCCATGGCTTCACCGGAGCCTCCGCGGCTCCGCCGGCCGGCGACCTGGGCGGACTTGTCGTCCGCAAGAAGAAGAAAAAGAAGGCCCCCACAGGCGAGCCGGCCACCGCTGAGCCCGCGGCCAGCGACCTACCTCCGGGAATCCGCCGGAAGAAGAAAAAGGTCGAGGTCGAGGACAAAGACGCTGCTGCTGCGCTCCCGAAAGAGCCCGCCGTCCCGGTTCCGCCGGTGGCTGACAAACCTGTGGCCGAGAAGCCGGCCGCAGAAAATCCGGAGCCCGAGCCGGCCGCCCCGAGCCAGCCGGACACCGCGCCCCAAGCGGCCACCCCCGAGGCGCCGGTCGCGCCCGAATCGAGCGCCGCTCCGGCTCCCGAGCCCATCGTGGAAGTCCCGGCGCCCGCGCCCTCCGAGGCCGAGCCGCCGAAGACCGAAGCCGCCTCGCAACCGGAGGCTGGCGCCGCACCCAAACCGGCCGCTCCCAAGTCCGCCGTTCCCGAGCCCGCGGCCCCCGAGCCCGCCGCACCGGAACCGGCCGCGGATCCGGCTCCGCAAGCCGCCGAACCCGAGTCGAGCGCGGCCGAAGCCAGCGAACCGGTCGCCGCCGAGCCCGTCGCTTCCGAGGGCGAAGTCCCGGTTCCCGCATCGGGAGCCGCCGAGGCGCCGGCTCCCGAGACCGCGGGCGACCCCGGCGATTCCGCGGAACCCGCAGAGGGCGAGACCCCGGTCGCCGAAGGCGACGAAAACGGCGAAGACGGCCCCGGCATCGTGCGGCCGTCCGACAAACGCCGCACCGGCAAGGTGGTCGGCTTCATCGACCTGTCCACGATTCAGCCGGACTCGTCGCCCAGACGTGAGTCTCGCCGCCTGCGCTCCGCGGACGACGATTCGACGTTGAACGTGCAACCCACACGGGGGGGCAACCCCCGTCGCGGCATCGCCCGGTCCGGCACCGAAAACCGCGGAGCTCTCACGGCCGCTGAACTGCGCGAACGTGAAGCCGGTCGCTTCTTGCGCCGTGGACGACCCCAAAGCTACTCCCCGCGCGGCGGTGGCGGACGACGCGGTGGCGGCGGACACTCCGCGGCTACCGGGTCACCGTACGCCGGCGCTCAGGTCAAGATCGAGCACCCGATCTCGATGAAGAAGCTCGCGGATGCCTTGTCGGTCAAGCAAAACGATGTCCTTCGCAAGGCGTTTGACCTGCTCGGCTTTGGCGCTGTCAACATCAACTCCATCCTCGACGAGGACACCGCCGAGCTGATCGCCACCAACTACGACGTCGAACTCGAGGTCACCCGCGAGGTGGCCGCCGAGGAAGCTCTGCTTGAGAAGTTGGCCGAGAAGCGTTCCAACATCGAGGACGAAAACCTCGCCCTGCGAACGCCAACCATCGCGGTGCTCGGACACGTCGACCACGGCAAGACGACGCTGATCGACACGATTCGCGCCAGCCAAATCGCCGGCGACGAATCCGGAGGCATCACCCAGCACATCGGTGCTTACCAAGTGACGACCAAGGCGGGCCATAAGGTCACGATCGTCGACACCCCGGGTCACGCGGCGTTCACTCAGATGCGAGCTCGCGGCGCTAGCGCCGTGGACATCGTCGTCTTGGTCATCGCAGCGGACGACGGCGTCATGCCCCAGACCGCGGAGGCGATCAACCACGCCAAGGCGGCCGGCACGCCGATCGTCGTCGCGATGAACAAGATGGACAAGGTCGAAGCCAACCCCGAGAAGGTCCTGAACGAACTGGCCGCCCAGGAGCTGGTTCCCGAAGACTGGGGCGGCCAAACGGCGGTCATGCAGGTTTCCGCCCTCAAGGGGACCGGCATCGACGAACTCCTCGAACGCGTGTTCCTCGAAGGCGAACTCCTAGAGCTCAAGTCTCACCACCACGGGCCGGCGTCCGGCGTGGTGCTCGAAGCCGAAATCCAACAGGGTCGCGGAATCGTTGCCCACCTCCTCATCCAGGACGGCAGCCTCCAACGGGGCGACGTCATTCTGGCCGGCGAGGGCTACGGCAAGGTTCGCTCGATGCAGAACGACCGCGGAGAAGCGCTCGAATCTGCCGGCCCGTCCATGCCGATCGAAGTCACCGGCCTCGACAAGCTCCCGGGCATTGGCGAGCACTTCCACGTGGTTCCCGATCTCAACGCGGCCAAGGAAGTCGCCGAGGAGCGCGCGCGCACCAATCGCATGGTCGGCATGGCCGAGCGTCGTGCAGTCAGCCGCGACAACCTTTTCGAGGCTGTCGCCGAACAGGCCAAGACCTCAATCAACCTGATCGTCAAAGCCGACGTGCAGGGCTCGGTCGAGGTGCTGAAAGCGCAACTCCTCGATCTTCAGCACGAAGAAGTCGAAGTCCGCGTCCTGCACTCCGGTGTTGGCGCGGTCTCCGAAAGCGACGTCGACTTGGCGGTCACTTCGGAGGCCACGATCATGGCCTTCCACGTGGGGACCAACGGCAAGGCCCGAATCAACGCCGATCGCGGCAACGTCGAGATCCGCAATTACTCGGTCCTGTACGAGTTGCTCGACGACGTCCGCAAGATGATGGAGGGCAGCCTCTCCCCGGAGATCCAGGAGCAGATCACCGGCCACGTCGAGATACGCCGCCTCTTCAAGAGTTCCCGACTCGGCAACATCGCTGGAAGTCACGTCATCGACGGGACGATTTCGCGCGACTCTCGCCTGCGCCTGATGCGCGACGAGAAGGTGGTCTTCACCGGCCAACTCGCGTCCCTGCGACGCGAAGCCGACGAAGCCAAGGAAGTCCGCGAGGGCTTTGATTGCGGCATCGTGATCAAGAACTACCAGGACATCCAGGTGGGCGACATCATCGAGGCCTTCAAGTTGATCGAGGTCAAGCGAACGATCTGAGGTCCCACCGCGCTCCAGCGCGGCCGAATTTCGGTTGTTCCGTCCCCCACCTCATCCGTGACGAATCCCCGCACTCTCGCGAGGCTCGAAGCGCGCATCCTCGAACGAGCGGCCTATGCCGTTCAGTTTGAGGTGGCCGATCCGCGGCTAGCCCTGGTCACGCTGATCCGCTGCGAGCTGTCGAGCGACCTGGCCAACGCCAGGATCCACTACTCGGTCTTCGGGAGCGAATCGGATCGGCGGAGCACCCAGCGAGCTCTCGAATCCGCCGCTGGCTTCATCCAACGGCAAGTCGGTCGAGTGCTGCGTACGCGCAGAATCCCTCGGATTGCTTGGACATACGACGACTCGATCCGCCGGGCCGCCGAAATGGACCAGAAGATTCGAGAGGCTATGGAACGCGACCGGGGCATCCATCCCGGAGCCCACGCCGGCGTCAACTTGGAACCACCGGAAGATCCCGGTCACCTCGGACTCGGCCCGGACGCGGACGACGAACTCGAGGAATTCTTGGAAGACGGCGGCTCGTGAGAAGCTGGATCGCCAAGGAACTGGGCCCCTGGCCAGCACCGGAATCGGTGTGTTCGCCCCGCCCCGGTGTTCTCGTTCGGGCTCCCCTTGGGCAAGCGACAGCTTGTGCCACGTTCCATTGAGTGCCCCCAACGATCCTTGGGTGCCTCCCGGGCACTTCTACTCGCCGATCCCAGATCCGCAGGCCATTGCTCGCCGGGCAGACCGCTTGTTCGACCGCCGGCTCCGCGAGCTGCCCGGTATCGATCTCGCCCGGGAAGAACAAATCGCCTACGGAGCGGAGCTCTTCGCTGCCTACCGGGACGACTACTTCCCCGAACACTCCACGGGGGCCCGTCGCTACTACTGGCGCAACGACTATTTTCCATTCGGAGACGCGTTCTACACCGACCGCTTCGTGCGAACGGTCGGACCGCGCCGCATCGTTGAAGTGGGCTCGGGTTTTTCCTCGGCGGTCATGCTCGATGCCTGCGACGACTTGGCCGCTCAAGGGCAGCCGGTTCCTCAGCTCGAGTTCATCGAGCCCAACCCAGAGCGCCTGCAGGGCCTGCTTCGTCCAGCCGACCTCCAGCGTGTCACGCTTCTTGAGCAGGAGGTCCAGGACGTACCCCTCGAGCTCTTCGAGAGCCTCGAAGACTCAGACCTCCTGTTCATCGATTCGAGCCACGTCGCCAAAACGGGTTCGGACTTGTGCTTCCTGTTGTTCGAGGTCTTGCCGCGCCTTGCGCCGGGCGTCTTCGTTTTCATCCACGATGTCCCTTGGCCCTTTGAGTACCCACGACACTGGGTCGAGGAGGGTCGTGCCTGGAACGAGGCCTACCTCTTGCGCGCCTTCTTGCAATTCAACTCAGCGTTCGCCATCCGCTGGTATCCGGACATGGCGACCCGCATTGAATTCGACGAAGCCAAAGCGCGCGCCCCCCGCTTAGCTGAACAGGGCGCTAGTGGCATTTGGCTACAGCGCCGGAACGACTCGGCTTGAATCTGGAGCCTTGTCGCGGGCTAGCGGCGACGCCAGATCGTTCCTTCAGCAGAATCCTGGAGCACCACGCCCAGGGCATCGAGGGCATCCCGGAGCCGGTCGGATTCGGCCCAGTCCTTCGCGGCCCGCGCAGCTTCGCGCTCCGCGACCAGGGCCTCGATGTCCGAATCGTCTCCAGCGGGTTCCGGCTCTTCGACGCCAAGCAGTCGCTCCAGCGATTCGAGTACCTCGAGCGATCGCTGGGCAGCGGCGCCCGATACACGGCCGCCCACGACGTGATCGCGCAACTCGAAAACCGCAGCCAACGCTTCGGGAACCAAGAGATCTTGTTCCATCGCGGTTCGCAGCGCGCCAGCGGCCTGCACCGGATGTTCAGCCCCTGACTCGGCCCGGTCCTGTTCGAACTTCAGTCGCGCGCGCATTTCGGACAGCCCTTCCAGCGCCGAGCGAGCCTCGGCCAGGGCGCCGAAGCCAAAATCGATCGGCTTGCGATAGTGGCCGCGCAGAAGGGCATAGCGCAGGTGGCGCGGCTCGAAACCCCGTTCGATCACGTCGTCCAGCGTATAGACGTTGCCGAGACTCTTCGCCATTTTACCGCCGTCGACCGTCAGAAACTTCGCGTGCATCCAGTAGCGCGCGAAGGGCTGTTCGGTGATCGCTTCGGTCTGGGCGATTTCGCATTCGTGGTGCGGAAACACGTTGTCTTCCCCGCCGGTGTGCACGTCAATTTGGTCGCCTAGATGTTCGCGCGCCATCGCCGAGCACTCGATGTGCCAGCCTGGGAAACCATGCTCGCCAAAGCGGCTGGACCACTTCATCAGGTGCTTCGGATCGCTCTTCCACAGCGCAAAGTCCGCGGGGTGGCGTTTTTCGGCACGGGCCTCGACCCGGTGACCGGCAACCAAGTCCTCGAGCCGATTGCCCGAAAGCTGGCCGTAGCGTTCGAAGCGCGTCACGTCGAAGTAGACATCTTCGCCAGCCACGTAGGCATAGCCGCGATCGATGAGCTCGTCGATCATGGCCAACATCTGCGGCACGTGTTCGGAGGCCCGCGGATTGACCGTCGCCGGCCGCATGCCGAGCAGCTTGCGGTCGGACAAATACTGCTCGGTGTACTTGGCACTGATCGCGAACGGATCCAGGCTCTCGCGGCGCGCCTGGGCCTCGAGCTTGTCCTCGCCCTCCTCGGCGTCCGCCAGCAGGTGCCCCACGTCGGTGATGTTCATCACCTGGATAACCTCGAGCCCGGTCTCTTCGAACCACCTGCGGAGCAGGTCCGCAAACAGGAAGGTCCGCCAATTCCCCACGTGGCAGCGCCCGTAAACCGTCGGGCCGCAGTTGTACATGCGGACTCGGCCGGGTTCGATCGGGACGAAGCGCTCGAGGGAGCGTGTGTAACTGTTGTAGACCTGCAGCGGATCGTGGGCGGGGGGAGCGGCTCGTCGATCTGGCCCGGACGAGCTCCTGGCCGGGCTTCCGGAACCGATCTTCTCGGATCGGACTTCCAAGATCGGGGGGACGCGATTTTTTGACTTCCCGGCAAGGCCGGTGCCCGGAGTATAGGCAGCCGGCGACCCCGTCGATTCCTGTCGATCGAGGGGATTCCGGCCTTCCCCCTGCACCTCGGATGACTTCCCCGCCCCCCGAGTCCAACTCCATCCCCCTCCCGGAGGCACCGGCCCTCAGGTTCGTTCGCGAGCTGGGGACAGGCGCGTCCTCCCGGGTCGAATTGTGTGTGCTGGAGGAGCCCTTCGCAGGGCGCGGTCGCGGGAGCGAAATGGCCGCCAAGCGACCGGTGGATCCGACCGATCCAAACCTGCTGCGCACCTTCGCCTCGGAGGCGCGGGTGGGCTCCAGCGTTCGAGGTCCCGGCCTGGTGCGGGTCCACGGTCTGTATCGCGACCCGCACGGCCCGCTCTTGTTGCTCGACTACGTGGCAGGTGAGTCACTGCGGGAAGCCCTCGAAGCCCGCGGTTCGCTTCCCGAGCCTCTGGTCCGGCACGTGGGGCGCCAGCTGGCCGGCGCCCTGCGCGTGCTCCACGGGGCCGGGTTCGTACACGGAGACGTCAAGCCGGAGAATGTGCGCCTGGACGACCACGGGGACGCAACCCTGCTCGACCTCGGGTTCGCCCGGGGCATCGGAGACACCGACCGCCCCGCGGCCGGCAGCCTGCCCTACCTGTCCCCCGAGCGGCGCCGCGGTGGACCGCCCTCGGTCTCGGCCGACGTCTTCGCACTCGGAGTCCTGCTCTACGAGTTGTTGTGCGCGCGGCGCCCTTTCGAATCCCCAGACAGCGGGTATCTAGGCGATTCGGGGAGCCAACTGGAAGTTCCCGATCTGAATCCGGCCGATCGCTTGGGCGAGTGGCTGCCGCCCTCCAGGCATGCGCCGCGAACCAGTCCGCTGCTCGATGCGACCCTCGCGGCCCTGCTCGACCCTCGGCCTGCGGCGCGCCCCTCCGCCGAAGGCGCCTTTCGCATCCTTCACGAGGGCGAAGGCGGCCCGTGGTGGCGCCAGCGCGTCCACAACGCCCAGGATTCCTCCGAACTTTGGATCTCTGTACGCGGGCACCGTTTCCCGCTGGTCGGGCGCGGGGCAGAGCTCGCCGCCATGGACCGCGCTCGCGCGGCCTCGGGGCCGGAGGCCAAGACGGGCCGCATCCTGTGGGTGCATGGCGCGGCCGGTTCGGGCAAGTCGCGCTTGTTCGACGCCTTCTTGGGGCGAGCCCGCGAGGCTGGAGACCCGCCGCTCGTCCTGACCGTGCGGATTTCGGAGAATGCCGAGTCGCGCCCCTTCGGCTCGCTGTCGCGCCTGCTCCGGCGCTACCTCCAACTTCCCGACGAAGCCCGCCCCACCGAGCGAGACTCGCGCGCCCTCAGGCGCCTGCTGCCGCCCCATGACGCGGGCGTGTTGCTCGGAGCCCTGGACGTGAGTTCGGCCGAACCCCTCGACGGATCGGTGTCCCTGAGCCTCGCGCGCCTGGTCGCCCGCATCTCGGCTGAGCGCGCGACGATCGTCGTGTTCGACGACGTTCAACGCGCTCGGCTTGGCACCCTCCACGGGCTCGAGCGGCTGGCGGACGAATTGTCCAAGGGCCCCGGCCTCCTGCTGCTCGGGATCGACAGCCAAATGAAACCGGCCAGCCCCGCGGGGCTTACCTCGCTTCGGCAACGCCTCAAGGCCCTTGGCGAATCGGTGGTTTCGGACCTCGAGCTGCGGCCGATCGACCAGGACGCGGTGTTGGAGCTCACCACCCGGATGTTCCATCACACGGCTCCGCGCTTGCGGCTGGCCAAAGTCCTGTGGGAACGCAGCCGCGGACACGCCGGGTTCCTCATCGAAATCCTCGACGCACTCGTTGAACACGACCGCGTTCGCCCGGCCTCCGAACACGACTCCCGCTGGCTTCTGCTTGAAAGCCCCGAGTCGCTACCGCTGCCCGAGTCTTTTCAAGCTTCGTTGCGCGATCGCTACGGGCGGCTCGAGCCTGGCGTGCGGCACTGGCTGGAACGAATCGCTGTGGTTGGCGGCCGCATCGAACCCGACTTCCTAGCGCGGACCTTCCGGCCCTCGACGCGCCCTGAAATCGACAGCGTGCTTTCCGAGCTGGTCAACCTCGGGTGGCTCGAACCCTTCGGCGACCGGTTCCGATTCACCCGCCCTGCCTTGCGCGACGCTGTGTATCGAGCCCTTCCGGCGGACCGGCGCAGGCGGCTCCACGAACGTGCCGCGCGCGGCCTGGCTGAAGAAGGCGACACCGAATCCGCGCCAGTCTTCGCTTACCAGCGCGTGTTCCACCTGCGCGCCAGCGGCAATCCCGCGCAGGTGCTCGCCGAGCTTCCGGCGCTGCTCAAAATCGTGGCCGGTCGCGGGTCCCCCCGCCGCGTTCAGCGGCTTGCCGATTGGGGCCTCGAAGCCATCGCGTCTTTGCCCCAGGCCGAACGACCGGAAGAACTGGAGTTGCAATTGCTCGAGCTCGCCGCCGACGCCGCCGATCGCTGCGGGGATCGGCGCAGCATGCGCCGCCTCCTGGACCGCCTCGCCAAGCGCGACGTCGAATCGAAGGGCGACCCCGCAGCAACCGCACGTTCCTTCCTGCTGCATGCCCGGGGCGCTGCGCTGGTTCATCAGACTCAACTCCACCATCAGCTCTTGCGCGAAGCCGCGCGACTCGGTGCGCTCGCTAGCCGCCCCGACCTGGAAAGCGAGGCGCACCGCCGGATCGCCCGCGCGCTTTCCAGTCAGGGCGACTTCACCTCGGCCACGAGCCACGCCGCCGTGGCCATGGCATGCGCGAGGATTCCCGAACAGCAAGCCGCTGCCTCCTTCGTCCAAGGGCTGATCGCGGTCCTTGAGGATCGCCCCGAAGATGCGCTCGACGCACTTGGTGAAGGCAGCCGACTGCTGGCTGGAGAAGCCACCCACGAGCGCCTCGGACTGCTGGCCGGCGCTTGGCTCGTCCGCGCCCGGGCGCTTCGATCGGTTGGACGCGTAAAACGTGCGCTGGCCGCTGCGACCCGTTCTCTCGAATTGTGCCGACGCTCCGGCGATCGCCGATTTGAAGCCGAGGCCCAAGCCCGCGTCGGTGCCCTGCTCGCCGAAGCCGGACGACCCGACGACGCCGAAACCGCCCTTCGCGAAGCCCAACTCGTCGCCCTCGAAACGGAGGACGAACGCGGCCTGTGTCTCTCGGAAATCGGTCTCGGCATCGTTCTCTCCGAAGCGGGCGATCCCGAGGCGCTCGCCGCCTTCCGCCGCGGCCTGGGTTCTTCCCGCGCCGCCGGCTTCGCTCGCGGAGAAGCCGTTGCCTTGGCGCTGGGCGCCCGGGCCGACTTGCGTGGCGGCGAGCGTTCACGCGCCGACGAGAACTCGCGGCTCGCCTTTGAGATTTCCAAACGCGTGGGCGCCGAGCTATTTGACCGTGTCACGATCGTCGCGACTCGAGCCCTGATTCTGGATCGACTTGGATTCGCCGCGGACTCCAAACAACTCGTGCGCGACCTGGAACGCGACCTGGCCCGCTTCAACCGAACCCTTCGGTCGCCAGGTCTACGCGCCTCCCAGCGAACCTATGCACGCGAGCTGCTGGAATTGAGTCTCTCCGAAGACGGGCCGCTCGCCCCAAGGCGATAGAGACGGACCCCCGGACTTAGCCTCGCAAACCGGAGGCGCTAGGAACCGTCCCGAGCCGAGCGAACCTGAGCAGCGCCGTCTCGGCCAGCCGGCCCGCGACCGGTGATGCGTTCAAGAGTCCAGCCAAGGCCATGCAGGAATTGAGCTCGCTTCTGCCCGCTCGCGATCCGCTTCCAACGTCCTCGCCAACTTGTCCGGGACTTGAGCGCTTCGCCGGAAGGCCCCTGCGAGGCTAGATCCAATTGTTCCTGATGAGCGCGGAGGAATCGCGCGCAGTCCGTCCGGCAGACGAATTTTGCTCCACGCCCTTCTCGCCGTGCCACAGACCGCCACAAGCGGCGCAAATTGCGCGTGCGTGCCGCCTCCGTGAGCCGATCCCGGAGCACCGATTTGTCCAGATCGATCACCCAAAGGCGCGGCTCAAGCTCCTCGCGCGACGGCTCCTCGAGCATCAGGTTGCGAGGCGTCAAATCCGCATGGGCCAATCCCGCAGCGTGCAGGCGAGCGATCAGGCGCCCCGCGGCCCGAATCACACGCTGGCGCTCCAGCGCGCCAACCCGCCGTTCGCGAACGCGCTCGAGCCAGGTTCCCAGATCGAGGGCTTGCTCAATTCGATCGGTACCGAGATCCAGGTCGTACCCAAACTTCCCGGGCCGGGGCCGCGCCCGCGCGAAGGCAACCCGCGGAGTCGGCAGCCCCTCGCGGATCAACCGATCGGAAAGCGCGAGCTCTTCAAAGGGACGCCAGGGGTTTCCGTAGCCAAGCTTGAGGTAGCGCATCGCGCCACCGCGCCGGAAGCGGCGCACCACCAACCGGCGTCCTTCGAGCTCGAGTTCGGCCATGGCCCCTCGGCCGGCCAGCTCGGACTCGCTCAGCGCCCCATCGCGATCCGGACCAAAACCGGTCCGGGCGATCGACGCCCGCCAGAGCTCGTACACGCCGAGCTGCGAACCGTCCTCAGAACTCTCAAGGGCGTAACCCTTGGGCAGCGGGGAAGCAGGGGGAACCACGTGTCGCGTGAGCAGCCCCCCCGGCGGCGATTCCGCGCCGGTTGGGCCGTTCACTTTTGGGGTGCCTTACAGACCGACGCCGAATCCGAATCCGTCGTCCGCGGGCTCTTGCTTCGGGGCAGGCTCCGGAGCTGCTTCGGGTTCGGGCTTCGGCTTGGAGCGCGCCTTGGCTGTCCTCGAGGACCGGGCCGGCTTGGCCTTGGCCGCCGGCTCTTCGAAAATCCCAAGGCCGAAGCCTTCCGATGACTCAGCTTCCGCCGGCTTCTGGGTTGCGGGCTTGCTCGCCGCCGGCTTCCGCTCGGGGGCTGTGCGGGACGGTTCGCGGCGCGGGCGAGAGCGCGGACGCTCTTCGGAGTCGCGGTCCTCGGTGCGGGGTCGCTCCGAAGAGCGGGAAGCACCCCGCCGACCGCGGCCGCTTTCCCCGTCGCGATCGCGACCGCCACGACCTTCGCGGTCCTCGCGCGGGCGCTCCTCGCGGTCCCGGCGGGGAGCTTCCTCATCGCGATGATCCCGCGAAACCGGACGCCGACGGGATCCGCGCCCCTCGCTGGATTCGTCGCGGGACGGACGGGAATCTTGACGGCCGCGGCCGCGACTCTCTTCGCGTCCAGAGTCTTCGCCCTCGCTCCAGCGTCCGCGTCCTCCGCGGCCGCCCCGGGAGCGTCCGCGTTGTCCACCGGAGCGACGACCGCCGTCTCCTCCCCCACCGCGGCGAGGCTCGGGGTCCTCTCCATCGTCGTACTCGCCGGCGATCTCAAGGAACTCGGTAGGGATCCGCTCCGCGAGGAACAGTGCCTGCCGGTCGAAGAAATTGATGCCCTCTTCCCAGGCATCGATCGCAAGCACGCGCAAAATGGTGTAGTCGCGCGCCAAGCGGCGCCCGCTCTCACGCGCGTCCGCTTCGGAAAGCGCCAAGTGCAAGTAACTGCGACGGCCGCCGCGCAGGCCGTTGCGCTGCGCGCGCTCCACATCCCGCGACGGAAGACCTAGGTACAGCACGTCGGGCGGCTCGCAGTCCGGGCCGGGCTCGATCGGAATCGAATGTCCGTACAGAGCACGAATCGTGTCGTCGCGAATTTCGTAACGGCGCCGCGTGCCGGCTTCGACAGCGTCGCGCAGGTCATCGGCCTCGACGTCCTCACCCAAGCGTTCGGAAACAGCACGAACAACCTCGTCGAGGTCTCCGTAGCCGTGGGCGTCGAGCTCCAGGTCGAACCGTTCAGGACGGTGGCGGAGCATGTAGGCCAGCGAGCGAGTGATGCGCTCGATCAGGTCTTGATCGGTCATGGAAAGTCGTCCCCCGGCGGGGCTCTCGCAGCCGGGTGGAGGAAGTGGGCGCAGGGCGCCCGAGTTGGGAACGAAAGAGAATGCGGTTGCGGGTGCGGTCAGTCGAGCAGGCCGATCAGCTGATCCTGCCAGCCGGGCCCGAGGGTCAGGCGCAGGGCCAGCGAGGCGAGCACGAGGGCGGCTCCGACGAACGAAGTGAGCCGCAGGCGCTCGGCGAGCTCCGGTGAGGCCCACAGGGTTCGTCCCCCGCGGCCCCCCAGGATGCAGGCGAGTCCCGCCAACTCCAAGAGGTGGAACGGACCGAGGCCGAGACCGACCGCCGCGAACTCCCCGTAGGCGCCCGGCTGCTGGGTCCGCAGAAGGCTCGCGAAGCGCCCTGCGGCCGCGCCGATCTCGCCTGAGACCAGCCCGACGACAGCCAAGGCGGGGAGACCCGCCAGGCGCCCCCCGAGGACCCAGACGGCCACGGCAGCGAGGCCTAGGAAGAGTGAGATGCGAAAGGGCTCCGGGAGCCGCCACCCCTCCCCAGAGACCGCTCCGAAGAGCTGGTCGGTGATCCGAAGGGCTTCCAGGGGGCTAGACGAGGCTCCGGCGACGACAAAAGCCCCCGCGACCCCCAGGCTGAACCCGATCGTCCCGGCCCCGCAGGCGAAGGCCGCTGTGCCGGCCAGCCCCTTGGTCTTCAGGCTCCCCGACAGCAGGGTCAAGACCACCGCGAAGACCAGCGGACCGATCGGGGCCAGCCCTGCAGCCGTCGCGGCCAGCCCGGCCAAAAAAGTCGGAAACAGGGCCAGCGGCCAGGCGACCTCGGGTTGGGTCCAATGGAAGGAGCGGGCCCTGCGCTGCTCCATCGAGCGCCGGATCCGCTCCTCGAGCTCTTCGGCCGACGGCCGGCCGCCGCTCGATCTAGCCTCCGAATCGAATCGCTGGCCCGGCTCGGATTCCGCCAGCTCCGGGCTCTGAATTGCCCGGAAGTCCTGGTTCGCCCCCGAGCCCGGCTCGAAGGAACGTCCGAATCCGCGCTCCCGGCTCATCCTGCCGCGGCCTGAGTTCGGCCCAGTTCTGTCGGTCCGGACTCGCCTTCACTGCGGGCGATCAGCGCTGCACCGCAAGAGTCCGACCAAATATTGACCACGGTGCGCAGCATGTCGAGTGGACGATCCACCGCAAGCAGCAGCGCAGCCCCTTCGAGGGGCAGCCCGAGCACAGCGAGAATGGTCAGCATCATGACCAACCCCGCCGAGGGAATCCCGGCCGCACCGATCGAAGCGGTCAGCGCCAGCACCGCCACCAGCGCCTGGGAGGCCAAGGTCAGCTCGAAGTCCCCCACCGAGGCGTAGTACTGGGCCAGGAAGACCACACCGATGCACTCGTAAAGCGCGGTGCCGTCCATGTTGATTGTGGAGCCGAGCGGCAGCGTGAACGACGTCACCCGATTCGAAACCCGTCCGCGCTCTTCCACGGTCTCGAGCGAAACCGGGAGCGTCACGCTAGACGAGCTGGTGCTAAACGCGGTCATCAACGCCGGACTCATGGCCTTGAACCAGGCGAACGGCGAGATCCCACCGACGAACTTGAGCAGCAGCGGAAGCGTGATCAGGGCGTGACCGAGCAGAGCCGCCAGCACAACGCCCATATAGATCAACAAAGGCTCGAACACCCCGAGACCCGTACTGCCGACGACCCGCACCAGCAGCGCAAAAACGCCAAACGGGAGCAGAGCGAGCACGCCCTGTGCGAGACGCAACATGACCGCGAACGCGCTTTCGAAAAATTCGCGCATTCGGCGCCCGTGAGGCTCTTCGGTCTTTGAGATAAACACCCCAAACAGAAGCGCAAAGAAGATGATTTGCAGCATCGCCCCGTTCGAAGTGAGCGCCTGGGGCACGTTCTCCGGAATCATCCGTTTGAGAATGTCGAGGAAGCCAAGCTCCTCCGTGGACTGGACCGCGCTCGGATCCAGCCCCAACTCCGCGCCGTGACCAGGGCGAACCAGGTTTACGAGCACCTGCCCGAGCAAGATCGCGAGCACACTGGTGGTCACGTAGTAGGCAAAGGTCTTGAACCCCAAGCGTCGGAGGTCCCCCATCGAACCGACGCTGGTCACACCGTTCACGATCGAGGTGAGCACCAGCGGCACGATGAGCATCTTCAGCAGACTGAGGAACAGGTCCGCCAGGAAGTCGAAGAATCCGACGATGCGGCCGCGCGGGCTGCTCGGATCGAGAAACGTGCGCAGGGCGACTAGCTCGCCGCGTTGCTCGTCGCCGGGCATCGCGCCCTCCGGCGGGGCGCGTTCAAGCCAAACCAGCTCGCCCGGGTCGAGGCTTAGGACAAGGTTCCCCAAAGCCTGCGGATCGGTAAGGCGAGCCGCGGGCGCCGGCGATCCCCGATCCAACCACGCAGCCCCAAATCGATCGCCCGGTTGCAAGGAACTGAGCTTGCTGTCCGCGGCGCTGCGACGGGCTCGAACCAACTCGATGCTCGCAGCACCGCTGGGACTCGCCGAAACCTCCCGAAAGGTGGCATCCACCGAGGCCTGGCCATCCACCCAAATTTGGAGGCCCACTCCGAAGAGCACACCGGCGACCATCCAGAGCAAGACCTTGGCGTGAAACGACATACACAGATCCTCAGGCCGCGAGGGAGGCCCGTCAAGCCCGCCGGTTCCCGGGCCTTCCCCGCCGAGGTCCACAGACCTTAGATCTGCGGAGCCATCCAAGCTCGGCGCACCCCGCTGGCCCGCGGACTATCCGCGCCGCAGGCCGAACACATAACCGCCGATCAAAGACCCCGCGGTCGGTACCCGGTCGGTCAGCCAGTCCGAGAAGGTGTTGTTCTCCTTGAGATTCAGGATGAAATTGTTCACGTAATCCACGGCTTTCGGCCAGTCGACCTCCTGGATGATCTCGGCGTGAACGAGCCCTTGCACGCCGACGAAGAAAACCGCCAGGAAGATCAGACCCAGCTTCAGGATCTTCCGCGAGGCGTAGCCGAGAGCGAATCCAATCAGACCGAAGAAGCTCGCTTCGGTAAAGACCGGCAAAAGCGCCTCGATCGAGCCCGATTCCGCCGGAGCTTCCGCGGTCCCACCGAGTGCTTCCTCTAGGCCAGGCAGGAAGCTCTTGCCGCCGGCCTGTTCAGCCCCGGGCGCCAGGGCGGTGCGGCCCGAGCCGGGACTCGGTTCGGAGCCCGGTGAATCCCCGCCCAGGGCTGCACGCGCCGCCAGCGAGCCAACAAAAAACAGGACGAGCGCGTAGAGGATCGTCTTCTGGAAACCGGAAAGGCCCTTTTTCTTGTTCGGGGCAGCGTCGGATTTGGCGTTGGGCTCGGTCATCGGAGTCAGGTCTCGGAGTTGTCGAGGCTTAGGTGAAAGAGGGCGGCGTCTAGAAGGAGCGCGCGCTCAATAGCGCGGTAGGTCGGGGTCCACCAGCGCCGACCAGGCGTCCATACCGCCGTGAAGGTTGATCAAGCGCTCGAATCCGAGCGAAGCCAGATACTGGGCGGCCCGTTGGCTGCGAATGCCGTGGTGGCAGATGCAGACGATTTCGGCGTCCGGGTTCAGTTCGTCCGTGCGGCTGGTGAGCTCGCCAAGAGGGATGTGCACGACCCCCTCGAGGCGGGCGATGGCCAGCTCTTCGGCCTCGCGGACATCCAGCAGGACCAGCGGGTCGGCTGAATCGAGGCGGGCTTTGAGTTCAGGGGCTTCTAGTTGAGAGATCGGGTTCATGGGAGTCACGGTGCTAAGACGCGCTGCGAACCTTACCAGCCAACAGATCTCCGGCGCGCCGACCTGTGTCCGTAGACTCTGCCCCGCACTCTCGTAGCTCGTCTTCCATGCGCCCCACTTCGCCCGCTCACCCCGAACCGGCGCCGCCGAGGCCTGTCCGAGGCCGGGCCGCTGGGCTGGTGATCGCAGCCCTTGGGTTGCTGTTCGCGATTCTCTACCTGCTCCTGCCGAGCGGGGGCCCCGCTGGATCGCCGGCGGACGGCGGGTCCGGGGAAGCGGCCAGCCCGGCCTCGCCGGGCGCACCGCAAATCAGCCAAGAGGATCCCGGCCGGGATTCCACGGACCCGCGACCGGACCCAATCCTCGGCCCAGAGTCTGCACAGCGCGCACCCGGCGTCCTCGCCGGTGCGACGGGGCCCGCATCTGGAGCGACCCACCCCGGCCGTTTGCGCGGCGAGCTGTTGATCCGTCCCGGCGGAGGCGTACCCAAACCCGCCGCGTGGACCCTCGTGCTCGAACCCAGCCGCGTCCTAGCCGACGCCGAGCTCGCGATCGAGCGCCGCGTCGAACGGACTCTCGAGACCCTAACCTTCGACGAGCAAGACCTCCCGCTCGGCGGCTACGACCTGTTCGCCGAAGCCGAGGGCTGGAATGGTCGCCGGCAATCGGTGCGACTCACCCGCCGGGCCAGCATGGCCTACGTTCTGCTTGAGTTGGTTCCAGCTGGCACGCTCTCCGGCTCGGTAAACGACGTCAGCGGATGGCCACTCGAACACCTCACGGTTGTCCTCGCCGCCGAGCAAGGCGGATTCGAGCGCCGGACCCTCACCGCCCCGGATGGCTCCTTCGCGTTTCCCGAGCTGCCCGACGGTTCGTACGTCCTCGCGCTCGGCAGCCGAGTCAATCCGCTGGTCGACCCCATCGAACTCGCCTTCCAAACGCCGGGATTCACCCTTGAGCCGATCGAAGTGCCTCGCTTGGGTGCGGTTCGGCTTGAGGTCCTCGACCCGTTCGCCAATCCCGTTTCGGAGGCGCGCGTGACCGGCTACGGAGATCAAGGTGGAGCCATCGATGTCGTCACCGATGCCTTCGGGGAAGCGGTCGCGTTCGGTCTCACGCCCGGGCGCTGGACGTTCCGTTGCCGGGTCGAAGAGGTCGGTGCCCGCGTGGCGAGTTTTGTTGTTCCCGATCCCCCCGAATTGCCTGAGCCGCCGCCGCGCATCACGCTCGAACTGCGCGGCGGGCGGCAACTCCGATGACCCCCGAGGCGAGGGATCGGTCGGCGATCACCGCCAAACGAACGCTGCTGGCCCTGGCCTGGCCCGCGGTGTTTTCGTACCTGCTGAACAACAGCTACCGAATCAACGATCAGTTCTGGATCCAAGGCCTCGGCGAAGCCGCGCAAAGCGCCGCGGGCGGCGTGATTTTCGTGCTGATCATGAACTTCTCGGTGGCCTTCTTGGCCGCCGGAGGAGCCCTGTCCCTGGTGGCGCGCGCCGTGGGCACCGGATCCAAAGAGCGCCTCGACTCAGTGACGCGCCACGCGCTCGGGTTGTCGGCCTTCATCGGGCTCTGCTTGACGCTGATAGGCCCGGTAGCCACCCCGTTTCTCGTCCGGTTGTTGGGCTTGGAAGGCGACGTTGCCCACCACGCCGAGGGCTACCTCAGAACGTTGTACTGGATGGCGATCCCGATGTTCCTGGTCACGACCCTGGACTCCGTGTTCATCGGCCGCGGCCGGACGCGCATTCCCATGCTTTTGCAGGGGGTCGCGATCGGGTTCAACTTCCTGCTCAACCCGCTTCTGATTTACGGACGCGATATCGAAGCGGCGATGCCTGGCGAACCCGGGGTAGCGGCCTTCGCCGCCGTGGCCGAGCACTTTGGAATCGAAGGGCGCGGCATGGTGGGCGCGGCCCTCGCTACCGGACTCTCCCGCAGCGTGATCGCGATCCTTGGATTGGGGCTCCTGGCCTACCCGTTCGGCACTCGCCTCGTTCAGCGAGCTCGTCCGGATACGGATCTGCTCAAGCGCATTTTCAAAGTCTCGGCTCCGATGTCCCTTTCGGTGGCGATGTATGCCGCGGTCTACTGGGCCATCTTGGCGCTGGTGTTCGGCGACCTTCCGGAGAGCGACCGAGCCGGGCTAGGCATCGGATTTCAGGTTTTCGAGGGAGTCGCGTTTCCCGTGTATCTCGGCTTGGCGATGGCCGGCGCCTCGTTGGTCGGCCGTGCGCTAGGAGCCTCCGATCGCGAAGCGGCCTGGACCGTGGTGCACAACACACGCTGGTTCGGCCGCATCGCGGGGGTGTTCTTTACCATTGCCTTCTTGGTGCTTGCCAAGCCGGTTGGGGGGCTGTTTACCAAGGACCCGGAAGTCCTGAGCGCCGTTGTGCTGTACGTGACGATCCTCGCGGCCTCCCAGTACTGGGTTGCGATCGAAACCGTCAACGAGAAGGTTCTGATGGGTTCCGGCGAAACAAAGCCGATTCCCTGGATTGCCGGGCTCGGCAACGGCCTGCGCATTCCGATCGGCTACGCGCTCGCGGTCTCGCTTGGATTCGGTGCGGGGGGCGTCTATTGGGCGATCAACGCTACGACTTGGCTCAAGGCCGGGCTCTTTTGGCTGTTGGTCCAGCGCGGCGTGTGGGTCGAGCGGCTCGGCGCAGACGCCTAGTTCCCCAAGCCGAACGCCCAGCCGCACACCGGCTCCCGCTCCGGCAGACGTCGCCTCCGCGGAACGTGGTGGCGACTCAATCAGTCCCCAGCGCCTGCGCAAGATCGCTCCACAGGTCTCCTGCGTCTTCGATCCCCACCGAAAGGCGCAGACAACCATCGCCGATCCCGGCTGCGGCGAGTTGTTCGCGCGACTGTCCGACATGGCTCATACGCGAGGGCGGGGAGATCAACGTTTCCACGCCGCCCAAGCTCGCGGCTTCGACAATCAGCCGCAGCCGAGCGCACACCTCCGGGACCCGCGCATCGCCGCCCACCACGTCGAAGGTCAACATGGATCCGGGTAGATCGAGCAGGCGCTGGGCCAGTTCCTGTTCGCGACCGTCGAAGCGCGACGGGTGGCGGACCGCGCTCACCCCGGGGTGAGCGGACAGCAACTGGGCCAGCTCGCTCGCAGTTGCGCTCGACTCGCGCAGGCGCAAATGCAAGGTGCGCATTCCTCGCCACAAGAGCCAGGCGGCCTGGGGGTCCGGGGCCGCGCCAGCGAGGGTACGCCAACGCCTACAAGGCTCCACCCGCTCCGCGGATCCCGCCAGGACTCCGGCCAGAAGGTCGGAGTGACCGCCTAGGAACTTGGTTGCCGAATGCCAAACGAGATCGGCTCCGTGCTCCAGCGGGCGCTGAAGAATCGGCGAGACAAACGTCGCGTCGACCAGCAGCAGCCCGCCTACCTGATGGGTGGCCTGGGCCAGGCTTGGCAGATCGGCCACCACCAGGCTCGGATTCGAGAGGCTCTCAACCAGCACCAAAGCCGGACGTTCGTCCAGGGCCTCTAGCAGGCTCTCCGGCGACCTTGGATCGAATTCGCCGAACTCCAAGCCGAGCCGATCGGCAAGCGGAACGAGCAGCCCCCGGCTACCGCCGTAAAGCGCGCTGGCCGCCAGCAGACGCCGGCCGGTGCCTTCGGCGAGCCCGAGCACCGCCGCATGCAGGGCCGCCATCCCCGAGGCGAACAGCGCAGCCCGAGAAGCACCTTCCAGGCTCGCCAAATGGGTCTCGACGGCCTCGAGCGTCGGCCCGCTCTCGCGCGAATAGACGCGCGATTGCTCGAGTTGGCCTTCGGCTCGAACCCGGTAGGCCTGATCGTCGAGCCGGAAAGTCGTCGAACGATCGATCGGCAGAGTCACGCCCGGCCTGCGGGCGTCCGGGCGCCATCCTCCGTGGACGCAGCGGGTCGCGAGGGACTCAGGGTCTTTCGTGGTGTCGGCCATGGGCGGAGCGTACCCGAGCGCCCCTCCGGCCGATTCGCTTGAACGCTCCTGGAGAACCGGCCGAGGTCCAGAGCCCCCGGGCGGCTAGACTCCGCCTTCTCCGCTGCCCCCTCTCCCACGCAATGCCCAAAGACAATCTCATCGACCTCGAAACCCTCGACCTCTCCACCACGGTGGTCGACAAGGCTGGCGTGCTGGACGTCCTCGCCCAACGGGGGAGCTTCGAGATGCTCGACGGCGTCCTGCACATGGACGCCACCAGCGAAGACGGCGGCCTGATCGTCGGCTACAAGGAGGTCCGCTCGACGGATTGGTGGGCCACCGATCACATCCCGGGGCGTCCGCTGTTTCCCGGGGCTTTGATGGTCGAGTCCGCGGCCCAACTGTGCACCTTTCACTTCGTGCATCTGCGGCCCGAACTGCGCGAGACCTTCATCGGCTTCGGTGGCCTCGACGACGTGCGCTTTCGGCGCGCGGTCGAACCGGACTGCCGCTTGATCATCGCCGGTCGCGTCGAGCGCATGCGCAAGACCATGTTCGTCTACAGCACCCAAGGCTTCGTGAATGGGGACTTGGTCTTCCAAGCCGGCATTCGCGGGGTCGTCGTCTGAACTCAGCCAGGAGCTCCATGGAACGCGAGACCACCCCGCTCAACGCGCACGTCACCGAGCGTCACGACCTGAACAAGGCGTTGATTCTCTTTCGGGCCGTTTACGACAACGGGTTCGTACCGACCTACACGGCGGGGCAATTCGTCAACCTCGGCCTCGAACCGAGGGATCCGGAGCTAGCGAGCGGCAAGTCCAATTTGGTCAAGCGCCCTTACTCGGTGTCCTCGGTGCCCGGGGAAGACTCGGTGGAGTTCTTTGTCAGGCTGGTGGATGAAGGCGCGCTGACGCCCGAGCTGTTCCGCTGCCAAGCCGGCGACCCGCTTTGGATGGACGAGCGTTTTCTGGGCAAGTTCACCCTGAAACAACTGCCTGAGTCCCCAGCCCCCGCAGACCGCGACGTCGTCATGGTCTCGACCGGGACCGGCCTCGCGCCGTTCATGTCGATGCTGCGCGCGGAGCTCTCCGCCAAACCCTGGCGCCGCTTGGTGATGATCAATGGGGTCCGTGTGGAGTCCGACCTCGGCTATCGCGAGGAACTCGAAGCGCTGGACCGTGAGCACGACTGGTTTACCTACCTGCCAACGCTCTCACGCCCTTTGGAAGAGCCGAGCAGCCAGTGGTCCGGCCTGGTCGGACGCGTCGGTGCGCTGCTCGAGCCCGAAGCCTACGAACATCACGTGGGCGCCCCGCTGGAACCCAGCTCGGGACAGGTCCTGCTGTGCGGAAACCCGGCGATGATCGACGAGGTCCAGGCTTCGCTGGAAGCACGCGGTTTCGAGAAGCACTCCCGGCGCAGCCCCGGCCAGATTCATCTGGAACGCTACTGGTAGCGCTCGGGCCCCCGTCCCATCAGGGGAGGAACTCGATCTGCACGGCGTTGCTCGCCTCAAGCGGCAGCGCTCCCGCGGTCAGTTGGAACGCCTGCAAGACGAGCGTTGAGGGTCCCCCGCCGCCGCTCAAGGGCAGCTGAAGCTCACCCGCCGAGTCGGTGACCAAGGTCAGCACCGAGGTCGGCGGGAATGGAGCTACCGTGATTCCGAGGTCCGGCAGCGGCGTTGGCGTCGAGACATTTGCGAGGGCGAGCAGCAGCGGCGCAGAACTGGCTCCCCCAAAGATCGACAAGTCAGCGCCCTGCCCGCTGGATAGATCGCCTCCGCAGACTTGAAGGAGCAAGCTGCCACCGCCGAAGCCCAAATCCACCTGACACAACTCGCCGGAAGTCTGGCGCCAAACCTGGGTGCCCTCGCGGCGCGAGAGCACCAGGTCGTCGAGCCCATCGCCGTCCACGTCAAAGACAGCCACGTCGTGGGTCCAGCGCAGATCTTCGGGCAACAGGCCCGGAGCTCCGACCCACTCGGACTCCAAGGCGCTGGCCCGCTCTTCGACGAGGCTGAAGTCCGTGCCCCCCGGCGTGCCACCACGGTTGTGGTAAAGGTGCAGGCGGAATCCCGGCTCGTATTGGGGGATCTCGGCGTCGACGTCGGCGATCAGCAGGTCGCCCCAACCATCGCCGTCCAGGTCGCGGACCAGGTTGTTCGAGCTGTAGGTCAGCCCACCGAACAACTGCGAAGCTGACTCGCCCCCAAAGACAAACTCCACCGGCTTGGGCGCAGACCACAGCACGGTTCCGTCCGTGTCGTTGCCCAGGTTCACGATCACCGAATCCTCATCGTTTTGCGTCAGCGCTAGATCCAAGCGCCCGTCTTGATTGAGGTCTCCGGTGTTCACGAAGTAGGGCGAAGCTGTTTGCCCGGCGTCTTGCACGGAGAAAAAACCCGGGGTCAGCGGATCCCCGTAAGTCGCCATCACAGCGATCGGCGCGGTGTAAGTGGTCTGGCGAATGATGTCGTTCGCCCCATCTCCGTTGACGTCCACCACTCGCACCGAATTGCAGAAGCCGGAATCCACGAGACTTGGGCCGGCGAAGGACGAGAGAGTCGCATCGGTAAAGAACCCATTCCCGTCGTTGAGGAGCAATCGATCGTTGGAGTCTTCCGCTGCCGGCTCAAGCCCGCCAAACAGGGTGGTACCCGTGTCGTGATCCCCGAAGTACAAGTCGATCGAACCGTCCAAGTTCAGGTCCCCTGCGTCGACCGCCGCGAAGCGCGGCGTGAGCGGAACTCCGCTGACGTTGTGCAACAACTGAGGAAACCTCGCATCCTCGAATCGCAGGCCGGCCCAGCCGCCTGCGTCCGACCCGAGGTTTGCGTAGATCCGGGGATGACTGATGGCCTTCGGCATTCCCGGGCTCTGCTCGGTCGAAGTGACCACCTCTGGAAACCCGTCTCCGTCCAGGTCCGCAAGGACGACGTCCCGGTCATTGGTAGGCGTCAAGAACCCCTGATCCCCAAGCACGTCGGCAGCGGACGCTAGCTCGGCGGAGCGATCCACGAGCACGCCCTCCTCATTCATAAGCAATACGTTCGTACGACGGCCGGTGGTCGTAAACGGCTGCTTGCGAACGACCACCAAGTCCACGTCCCCATCGAGGTCCAAGTCCGCCCAGTCGAGATCCGTCTCGTAGTCGTCGCCTGAGACCGTGGCGCCGGTCGGAAGCGCCAACGGAACGGGCTCGAATTCGATCCAATCGACGCCGAATTGCGCCCGAGCGGGAGCAACGAAGACGGCCGTGAGGACCAGGAAAGGAAGAGGAAGCTGGGAGAAGGACATGCCTTCACCCTATGCGCCCCTGACCCGCCAAGGGGTTCCCAAGGCGAATCAAACCCGTCAGATGCCTTCGCCGAACGGTTTGGGCCGCTGGGGAACCGGTTCCGGCTTGCCCTCGGCATCGAGGATCTCGAGCACATCCAACTCCACGCAGCGGCACGGCACACCGACCAGGTCGGTTAGGGACGGGCGCGTCGCACCCGATTCGCCGGAGAGAACTTCTTTCACGTACGTGCCGTGCTCCGTTTCCATTTCCACATGAAAATGTCGGCCGTCGGCCTCTTCGGGCTCGCTGAACTTCGTGAACTCGATCCAGCGCTCGCGGTCCAGATCCGCACGCCGATGGGCCACGCGCTTGGGCGTGTGCTGCAGGATCGTACGGCGCTCGCCGAGCAGCGGCTCGAAGTCTGCCAGGCTGAGATCGCCTTCGGTTTCGATCAGGGCGCCGTAGCGCTTCGCGTGGGGCGTTTCCTTGAGGTACGGAATGCGCGCACGCTCGGCGTAGTGCAGCCCGAGGATCTCAAGCCGGCCTTCGTTGCGGCGGTTGACCTCGGCCTCCAGCTCGGCCAGATCCAGGTCGAAGAGCTTCGGCGCGATGACTTCGAGTACGAACGGCCGGCCGCGGCCGAGCATGCGAACGTCGACGTCTTCGCGACCTGCACCATGGAACTTGTTCTTGCGCGTTCCGAAGGCACGGGCGACGACCCACGAGGTGAGCTCCTGAACGGAGTCGCGGGTGATTTTCCCGTAGCCCTCACAGCGCTCGCAACCACGCTTGCGGCGCGGGTGCCCCTTGCACTCGGGGCAGTAAAAAATCGTCTGCGGAAGATCGCGCGAGAGCTTGCGGTAGCGTCCTTCGAGGAACAGCTTGGCCGGCGGCTGGGTCATCGTTCGGGGGCGCCGTCAGGGAAAGAGCAGCGACGTTCGGGCGGAGTCGGCGGGAAGCTGCGTGGGGGAGAATCTGCGATCGGCCGGAGCCGGGCTCACGGGAGCCTCGCGAGTCATTCGGGCGACCAGCCTAGCCGCCCGCCCCTGGGGGGGCACGCCGATTCCGGCACGCCGATTCCGAAGGGGCCGACCATGGACCCCGGATCCTCCGTGCGCCAGGCTGTGGCCATGCGAACCATCGTTTGCGGCGTGGATGAGGCCGGACTTGGGCCCCTGCTCGGCCCGCTCGTCATGGGCTGGACGGCCCTGCGAGTCACCGCCCCGGAGGACTGCCCCTGGGAGCAACTGCCCGAATGGGTGAGCCGGGACCCCAAGCAGGACAAGTCTCGGCTCATCGTCGGCGACTCGAAACAAGTGTTCTCCCGCAACCCGCGAGGACGCTCACGCCTCGAGACAACCGCTCTAGCCGCGGCCGCCGTGACGCGACCGGGTCTCGAGCCGCCGGCTTCGGCGATCGACTTCTTGTCCGGCCCACTCGGGCCGGAGCGCTCGGTCTTCGAGCAGCACCCCTGGTACGCCTCGGCGCCGGATGCCTTGCCCCTGTGGTCCGATCGAGGACGTATCGAGCTGCGCGCCGCCGCCCTGGCCCGCGGCCTGGAATCACGCGACTGGGAGTTGCTGGACGCCGGGGTGCGCTGCGTGCCGGCCGGCGAGCTGAACGAGTGTTTCGATCGAACGGCCACCAAGGCCGAAGCTTCCTGGACCTACACCCTGGCGATCCTGCGCCGGTTGTTTGGAGCGGCCCAAAAAGACCGCCTGTTCGTGCACGTGGACCGGCTCGGCGGCCGAATGCGCTATGGGTCGATTCTGGCGCGCGGGCTGCCCGAGGCCTCGGTCGTGGTCCTGCAGGAAACCAAGGCTCGATCTCGCTACCAACTCACCCCGCGGGAATCTCAGGAAGGTGGATCCATGGAGCTGTGCTTCCTCGAAAAGGGCGACCGCCACCACTTCGTCACCGCACTCGCTTCGTGCCTCGCCAAGTACGCCCGCGAGATCGCCATGGAGGGCTTCAATCGACACTTCGCCGCGCGCCAGCCGGACCTGGCCCCCACCGCCGGCTACACCACCGATGGCCGGCGCTGGCTGATCGACGCCGAGGACACCCTCCGCTCAGAACGCATCGATCGTTCCCGACTGGTACGTCGAAAGTAGGCCCCAGTGCCCGCGGAGCACCCCGTCCGGATTTTAGGCTTCGGATCCCGGGGGGCCTTCTCTGCACCCCGCTCCAGGCCCCTCCGCCGGGTAGAATTCGAGCCCGAGGCTCGTCCCCGCACTCCCCCCCTCCCTACCTCACCGCGTGAAAACCGCCATCCTGGGCGCCGGCGTTTCCGGACTCGCTCTGGCCCGATTCCTCGTCGAAGGCGGCCACGCCCCCGGCGACCTGGTTTTGTTTGAGGCCTCCAAGGTCGCGGGCGGCCTGTGCCGCTCGAAGACCGTCGAGGGCTTCACGTACGACGTGGCCGGGGGACACATCCTGTTCAGCAAGGACAAGCCTGCGATGAATTGGATGATCGAGCAGACCGGCGGTAAGGCTGCATTCGTCGAGCGCGACCGGCACACCAAGATTCGCTTCGGCGATCGGTGGGTGCATTACCCCTTCGAAAACGGCCTCGGCGATCTTCCCGAAGACGTCAACTACGATTGCCTGGAGGGCTATGTCCGCGCCTGGCACGAGCGCACCGCTCACGACACAGGCAAGGCGCGCTCCCAAGCCCCGGGAGACTTCGCCGCATGGGTCCGCTGGCGGTTCGGCGATGGGATCGCCAACCACTTCATGGATCCCTACAACGCCAAGATTTGGAAGCGGCCCCTGGACCAAATTACCAGCGATTGGGTTGCCGGACGCGTGCCCGACGCACCCATCGGCGACGTGCTGAAAGCCTCGATCGGCATCCGCACCGAGGGCTACACCCACCAGTCGATCTTTTACTACCCGAAATCCGGCGGCTTCCAAGCGATTACCGACGGACTGACCGAGCGAATGGGCGCCTGCGTCCGCCTCGGCACCCCGGTCGAATCGGTCCAGCGCGTGGGCGAGGGTTACACGGTCAACGGCGAACCGTTCGATCGCGTGGTCTCGACCCTGCCGATGAATCTTCTGCCAGGAGTCGTCCAAGATCTCGAAGCCGGCGCCGCGCAGGCGATGACCGAGCTGTCGTACAACTCGATCACCTGCGTACTCTTGGCGCTGGACCGCCCGAAGCACCCGGACCTCTCGTGGATTTACCTCCCCCACGAATCCCAGGGTCCCGCCAACCGCGTGACCTACATGTCGAACTACTCGCCGGGCAACGCACCCGAGGGCAAGACTTCGCTCATGTGCGAAATCACCTCACCCGGTGGCCAGCCGTTTGCGGGACCTGAGCTCGAACAACAAACGATCGACGGGTTGATTCACGCGGGTCTGATGACGCGCGACGAGCTGCTTTTCACCGACCGCGAGAGTTCGCGATTCGCCTACATCGTCTACGACGCGCCCTTCGAAGCGCGGCGTAAGGCGGCCCTGGATGGCTTGGCCGCGCTCGGCATCGAAGCGTTGGGTCGCTTCGGCCAATACGAATACTGGAACTCGGACCAGTGCGTCATCGCCTCGCGTGCGATGAGTGAGCGCCTCCTGGCCGAAAGCGCCCGGGGTTGAGGTGACCAGCCTTTCGGTCGTCGTCCCCACCTGGAACGGCGGCCCACGGTTCGTACGCCTGCTCGAGGTGCTTGGCGAGCAGAAGCTGCCGGGCGGCTTCGAGTTGATTGTCATCGACTCGGGTTCGACGGACGGAAGTCCCGAAGCCGCTGCGCGAGCTGGCGCGCGCGTGATCTCCATCGATCAACGGGAATTTCAGCACGGCCGAACGCGCAATCGCGCGATCGGCGAGTCGACCGGCGAAGTCATCGTGCTGTTGACCCAAGACGCTGTGCCCATCGGCCAGGGCTATCTCGCGGCCCTGCGGCGCATGTTCGAAGCAGCGCCGGATGGGGGAGCTCCGATCGACGCCGCCTATGCGCGTCAATTCCCGCAGCCGGATTGCGACCCCATTTTGGCGGAACGGCTGCGGCGCTGGAGCGCTTCACGGGACACCTCGGTGGTGCAGGAGCTGACCAGCGGCGACCCTGAGGCGAGCCGGGCCAAGTACGAGGCTTTGGAACCGCTCGAGCGGCTCAGCGCGTGCGCCTTCGACAACGTGGCCTCGGCGGTCCGCCGGTCGTCGTGGAACCGGTTTCCGTATCCCGAGGTCCCCTTTGGCGAAGACGTGGCGCTGGGCAAGCAACTCCTGCTCGCAGGTGGCCGGATTGGATTCTGTGCCGAGGCAGAGGTCGAGCACAGCCATGCCCTTGAGTTGAAGCGCGAGTTCAAACGGCTGTACGCAGACCACCGCAACCTGCACGCTCTGTTCGGGGTTCGCACCGTGCCAAGCTGGAGGCATGTGTGGCGCGGTTGGAAACCACAGTCGCGGTACTACGCGGAGCTGATCGACTCGCAGACCGGGCTGAGCGAAAAGGAGCGCAAACACTGGAAGCGCATCGGGCATTGGCACGCACTATCCGAAGCGGCCGCCCAGTTCCTCGGGGCAAGATCCTGGTGGAAGACCGAGAGCTCTTGGCTGTGGCGCAAGTTCGACGGCTGGGCTCGCCGGGGCGTCTAAAAATCCACGGGTTCCGCGGGATGCCCAAGACGCCTTAGTTCCCCGCTCGAAACCGGGCGCAATCCGATTGGGTCTCAGGGTTCGAGCAAGGGAATCAGGGCCTCGGCGATGCGCTCCGCCAGCCGTTCGTTGCCCTCATCCCCAAAGTGGCAAGCGTCGTAGTACATCCCGTGGGGCCTTTCCCCGAGCGCATCCCGTGCGTCCAAGAACGCAATCCCGTCTGCCGCTAGCTCCGCTCCGGCCTCGGCCAGCTTGGGATAGCCCCGCACCACCCCGAATCTCCAGGCGGCCAGCTCGCTCGGGTCCTGCTCTCCAACCGGCGTGACCGCAGGGTCGAACAGCGTTGGTTGCAGTACATGCAGATAGCGAACCCCGCGCGCCCGGCATAGGCAGTCCAGATCCAAGGAGTGCGACTTCCAGGCCGCGACGCCGAGGTCGATCGCATCCGCCACGGTTCCCTCGAAGGGCGGCCCGTGCAACGCAGCCTTGGAGGCTTCGGAGCTCGCCCCTAGGGCAGCCAACTGCCCCTTGCGCGCCACCAAGCGCCTCATTCGCTCGAGCGCAATCGACCCAAACACCACGCTGCGATAGGAACGGCGCTTCAGGGCCGCGCCGCCGATGGCTCGCGCACGGTCCGCGAGCGTCCGGGCCTCGAACATCCGTTCGAAGGCCCCTTCTTCGGTCAGCGGAGCCGACACCGCCCGCCAGCTAGGCGCGGCCGGAAACAGCGGGTGAACCTGCGCGTCGCGGTTCGAGGCCGCGGAATGCACCTCGTTGTAACCGTCCAAGTTGATCACCACATCGGGCTTCGCCCCACGGGCCAAAAGCTCGGCTGTATGAAACAGCTGCTGGGGCTGCTTGTAACCACCTCGGCCGAGCTGAACGATGCGGGGCTCGCGTCCGGCTAGCGCCGGCGCTTGCTTCAGTCGCTCCGCGAGCCGCCGCGCCCCGGCCGCACCGGGCTCGGAAAACAAACCTGCGACAGAGCCCCCGCACACGAAAATCCACAGATCCTGGGCGTCGCGGCCGGTGATCAGCTCTTCGATCTGCTCGTGATACCCCCCCAGATCGCGGGCCTGCTCAAACCCGCGGAAGGGATGAACTTGGATGCCGCGCCCGCGCTCGCGCTCCTCGGTGTGCGGGTCTGTGGCCTCCGCGTGCGGCAGCGCCTCGGTCAAACCCGACAAGAGCGTCGCAAGCTCCTCGCGGGCTGCTGACGATTGATACGGCCGTCCCGCTACAGCCAGCGCGCCGCGTCCTCCCACCTCCAGCAGGCCCCAGCAAAGAACCAAGTAGGCGAACCACAAACCGATTCGAGCCGGCCGGTTGAGACGCTCCTCCGCAGAGCGGAGCGGTCTGGGGGAGTTCGAATCGCTGGGGTTCAAGATGGCCACTTGGGCGGGCTGGCAAGCCCGCGGCTGGGTTTCGGGCGCGGACTGGAATTGTGGAGTCAGTCTAAATCGCACTCGCTCAGGTTCCTGCCCCCCGGCGCCGTGTCTGTCTCGCACCGGACCGAGCCGCTCTGATAGAACGAGCCAAGGCCCGAGCGATCGCCCCGATCTACGCTCCATCCCAGGAGTCCCGTGGCCCACGACCCTCTGAATCTCCCCTCCGGGTCCAAGGCGGCTTGGCGCCGCTCGGGACCGCTGGACACCGGCTCCCAAGGGCCTTCTCCCCTGGCGGTGAACGCTTCGTCCTCGCCGGGTGAGCCGCGCTCTTCCAGCTGCGTGCGCGCGATCTCACGGTGCTCCCGCTCGCTCCCTTAGCTCCCCATCAGAGAAGCTAGCTCGAATCCATGAGACTCGGTTGCCTGACCCAGAAGTTCCCGGCACGGACCATCCACCGAACCGGGCCCAACGCCCTTGAACCCGAAACCACGTGATCTCCTCCGGCGCTGCCCTCGCACTCTCGTTTCTCGCGATTCAGGAAGCTGCCAGCGAGTCTCCCCAAAGTTCGCTGCCGCTGGTCGCCGAGCTGCACCTGCGGTTCGGCGGCAGCGAATCCCGTGGGGCTGGCTACGGCTTTCGCATTGCCTCCCCACGCGGGGATGTTTGGACCGTCGCCTCGTTTGCGGCGGCCCTCGAACCGGACGGAGTCGCCGTGATTGAATTCGAAGACCGCATCGAGGAGTGCGGCTTTGGCGAGAAGCCCGCCTCGGCCGACTTGGTGCGCCGGGCTACCGCCGGCCAGGACCTGTGGTGGTCGGATTTGTTGCTGTTCGAAAACGTCGCCGGCCAGGAGACCGAAACCCTCAAGGTCCGGCTCGGGCCCCTGGACATCCATGAGTCCTTCACTTGGGTTCATCCTGAACTCATGGCCTCGGCGGATCTGCCTCTCAGGCTCGTCACCCAAGAACCGACTTGGCTTGAATTTCTCGCGCCGGACATCCCGGAATCCAGCTCGGTGCCGGGCACGCTCGTCCTCGACCGGGCAGGCCTAGCCGTGGCCATGGTCAGCTCGATCGAGCCCGCGGGCGGAGACCAACCAGCCACCTTGCTCGCCCAGCGCATCGACTCGCTCGCCGGCTTGCCGCCGCCGCTCCGGGGCCAAGCGGTGCGACTGCCCCACGACTCGCGTGGATTCGACCGCGCCACCCTTTCGCCCACGGGTCAACTGCTGACCTGGTCTCAGGTTCTTGGCGGACTGCGAGCCGGCCAACTCGGCAGCACCGGAGAGCTCGCCGAATTTGCCCCCTTACGACGCTCCACGGCCGCGGCCTACGACCCGTCCGGCCTGTTCCTGGCCGTTGCGCTCGGGGCGCGGGTCGAGGTCCTCGCCGCCGCGAGTCTCGAGCCCCTTCAGTCCTTCGATTCGCTCCCCTTCCCTCCCAATCGACTGGCCTGGAGTCTCGACGGCTCCTCCGTCGCGGCCGCTTCGACTTCAAGACCCGGCACCCTAATTTGCGAGCTGTCCAGCTCGGCGGTAATCCCAATCACCACTCCTCCCACTTCGGCCCTTTCAACGGGCCCACCGGGCGGTTTCTTGCACGGCACCCTGGATGGCGAGCTGCGTTTGCTCACCCCGGCCGCCGCCTCCCCGAGCGTCGCGCAGGAGTTTGGGCACCCCATCACCGCCTTGCTCTCCACCTCCCCTTCCGGATCGTTCGCGGCCGGTTACGGCAATTGGATTTCAAGTTACTCGGCCCCCGGTCAGCCAGCTTCTTGGACCCAATCGACCGGCTCGGGTCAAACTCGCGTCTTGCTGCATTTTGAAGAGCAGCTTTGGGCGGCCACTGGAAGCCTCGTGGAAGAGGCCGGCGGGACCTTCGCCGAGGACGCGTTCTTGCGCGTCTTCCAGAGCGACACCGGTCAAGAACTCAGAAGATCCCATCACTTCGACGACCTCCCCTGTGCTCTGTTTCTACGGAATCGCCAACTCCTATCCCTGACCGAATCCAAAGAGCTATGGTCGTGGCCAATCTCGAATCCACCCCGGCCATCGAGATAGCCCGGGCCCAACGGGTTCAACAAGTTCAATCTCATAGAAAGTTCGCCCCGGGGCGTCCGATCTTCTCTGGATGCCCCATTCGATTCGTACTTCACGTAAATTTGAGGACTACGAAGACTCCCGCACTGCGAGCGCCAAAACGGATTCCAAGATGCTGCTGTCTATTCTCACTTTCACATACCTGGCGGCCCCTCCCCAAGACGAACCCCTGATTAGGCCGCTTCGGGTCGCCGATCGCCTCGAGAGCGACGAATGGGTGGAGACCGCCGAAGGCGTTGCCTTTTGGTTCGACCCAGGGGATGGGGAACCCGTGGCGTTGATTCCTGCTCAACCCTTGATCGACAGATTCCAACCCGCGGATCTCGCCTTGCTGGATGACGACGTCGGTTTGTGGCCGGATCCTTTCACGTTCGACACGAGCCGCTTTGGGCTCTTTGCGGGCGAGGTTGAATTGGATGGGCCGGCCTGGTCGGCCTGGGATTGGACCTTCACTTTGGCTTGCCGGGCGCCTTCGGGCTTTGCGCCAAAGGCCGCCGTGCTCACTCCGTCTGCTCAAGAACTCCAGCGGGATACGCCGCTCTCCCTGGCGTACCTGGACGAGTCGGGGGAGGTTCGAACCAGCCAGCTGCAAATCGCCGAGCTGCCCCGTCCCGAGGAAGAGCGCTACTGGCTCTCCGTTCGCCCGGCCGATGCCAGCGAACTTCCCGCAACCGCCCGCACGCTCGGCGCTCCTGTGTTCGATCAAAACGGCGGCGTGGCCGGCGTGGTCGGCCGCCGGGATGGGGACCTCTTGCAGGCTCAACCCATCGGAGAGTTCCTCACAACCGTCCCCTACTGGCGTGGCCTCTGGCACCACGAGCTTGGCTCTGCCATGTCGAACTTCGGGCTGAGCGAGGACGGCTCGCGTTTGCTGCTCGTCGGCCAGGCCGTCGAGCTGGTCCAAATGGATGGCATGCGGTTGCTCGCTCGTATCGAACCTCAGGATCTGGTCGAGCAGCTGGGCGGTGGAACGCTCCCTCCTGATTCGCTTTCAGCCGCGATCACCCCGGGGGGCGAGTCGATCTATTTGCATTGGAGCGAGCACCTGCACGCGGTGCCGCTAGATTCCCTCGCGCACGGCGAATTCCAGCTTGAGCTGGGGCCGCAGCTCCTGTCTCCCGGGCTGCAGGATGCCTTCAGCGGCTCTGTTCAAGTTGAAGCGCTGAGCGATGGAACCATGTTGCTCTGGCAAACCTACGGACGTCCGGCTCGAGTAGGTCCCCACGGCGCAGTCCGGTTGCCCGGTGAGTGGGATGCCCAGATTGCCTACCTGCCCGATTGGGGCCAGCTACTCGACGGCCGCCAGACTCAGATCCTCCGCTACGAATTGCCCAGTGGAATCACGCTGCCGGACGTTCTTCTAAGCGAGCCCGTGGACATCGAATTTGCGGCCCTTTCGCCCCGCGGCCGGCGCCTCGCCATCTCCGACTCCTTCGAGGGTTGGATCGACGTGGTGTCGTTGAACGATGGGGCCGAACCGGTAGCGCCCGATCTCACCATCTTGCCCCATCACGGGTACCTGCGCGGAATAGCCTTCGCTGGAGAGGACCGCCTGATCACTTATGGAGGCGACTATTTCGAATCGGGCGAGGCACCGGTCGGGGACGATAGCCAGACCGGGTGGCAAGACTCTTGGATCCCGGCGGATGGCGCGCTGTCGTTGCTCGATGCCCGAACCGGAGAAGAACTCGGGCGCTCCGGTGAATTTTCTGGGTCGATCGCTCGGGTACGCCAGCTTCCAACCGGAAAGTTCCTAGCCCTCAGCGACACCGGCGAATTGGCTTGCTTCGATCCGGACGAGCTCCGTGGCCGAAACTGACAGGCGTATTCACCCTTCCAACGGATACACAAACGAAGGCCCGGGCCCCTCGAAGGACCCGGGCCGTCGTCTTCCTAGCCTCAGCCCACGGGCTTGGGATCGCCCCCCTGGGCGGGACATTTCTTCCCATCGGCGCCCTTAGATCCATCGGTCCCGTTGCCAAATCCGCCTTCGGGACCGGTGTCGCCCGTCAGACCCATGGGCTGGCCCGGTCCGCCCATACCTCCAGGACCCCCAGGCCCTTTCATGCCCTTGGGACCCTTGCCTTTCGGTCCCCCGTCACCTCCCTTCTCTTCGCCGTCGCCGCCTTTTCCGCCCTTGTCAGCTCCGTTGCCGGATGTCCCGATTCCACCAGGACCTCCGGGTCCTCCCTTTCCTCCTTGACCGACGGGGGCCTTGCTGGGGTCAGGTCGGTAGCCTTCACCGCCTGGTCCTCCCATGCCGCCTTCACCGCCCTTTCCGGTTCCGCCGTTGCCACCCTTTCCGCCATTGCCGCCTTTCTCGACATCACAGCAGGTCGTACCGGGTTCGCCATCGACGCCCTTGTTGCTGGATGCATTCCCATTTCCTCCCATGCCACCAATCATGCCTATTTTCCCTGTCGGAGACTGAGCCGTTCCATGTGCTCCTTCTCCGCCCGTCCCTCCGCCGCCGCCTTCCGCGTCGCCGCCGTTGGCACCCCCTTCGGCCGCCGGGCAAACCGCTTTAGCACCACCTGCCGATTTCTCCATGAACTGTCCACCGGGAGCGAATTCGTCAACCGGACCTGCAATCGCTCCAGGAAGTGTCTCCCAGATCGAAATGTGATCCGAAAGCAGGCCAATTGCGTCGCCCCCACGGCCCCCAGCACCGGGATTGACCTCCTGGGTCAGCCGACCGTCAACCCAAGTTGACGCCATTCCTCGGCCGCCCGTTCCCCCCATTCCGCCCAACGCCTCAGGGAAGTCCGTGTTGTGATCGTGGGTATACATCGGACCCATGATGAGAACGTCTCCGCCGCGACCTCCGACTCCGCCCGGGGCGGCTGCGCCTCCGTCTCCTCCGCGTACTTGCCCGTCGACCCAAACCTCAGGGGCCTCCAAGTAGATGCTGCTACCCGCTCCACCCCGTTGACCGGTGAGCGGCCCCTGTTCGAACTTATCTAGATCGGACCCGGACCCGCCACGAATGAGCCCCGTGATGTGGATCCACTCAGCAGCAGCAAGACCCAACTTCGGCGCATCCCGATCGAGTTCGCCCAAGTCCCACCCGCCTCTTGGTTGATTCAGAGTTGAATCTCGCGGAAACTCCACATGACCGTCGATTCGAATCGTACGGGTTGCCGTAATGTGCGAATCGGCTTCCACGTAGACGGTCACATCACGCGGGATGTACAGGTTTTCTACATTGAGATCGCCCCGTAGAATTTCCCCGTGCTGCAGCGTGCGAACGGAACCCTCAAACGGAGCCGTATAGACATTTTCGCCGCCAACCCAAGTGGATTGAGCCATAACGGAGTTGTTGCCAAGCAGCGCAAAGGACCCGCAGACGAGGGTCAAGAATAGTTGGTTCTTCATTGGAGAAGTGGATGGGTACACCTGGTCGTGAACGCGGACATCGCGTCCAATCGTTGGCGTAAGCCATCCGCTGCAGAGTTGCCGGAACCTCCTAGATCCATGGCGACAAGACGCTCAGGGAATGGGTCTGCCCCCCGGACTGAAAGTGTCGTCCCCGCCAAAATCAGGCGTTCGCCTCGGACCGCTACCACCCGATAGCATCGGAGCGGGAGAATGGCCCTGCTTCACCTTCAGGTATCCCGCTTGTCACAAGTCCACTCGGGTTCTGCGCACAGCACGTAGACTGATTCGAGCAGACCCGTGCGAACTCCAAAAGACCGATGCTTCTAATACTCGCTGCACAAGCTGCGCTTCCCCCCGCTTCTTTCTCGTGTGAGGCGCCGTACGTTTTCCAGGGCCAGCGTGCCGGGGATCACTTGAGCGCGGACTGCTCGCCGCCGGGTGATTGGAATGGAGACGGCCGGCCCGACGTGTTGATCGGTGGGCTCCAGCGCTGGAACGAGGCGCCGCAGAACCTAGGTGCCGCCCAGCTGTACTTCGGAGAGTTCAAGGGGAGCGAAGGGCGCGAGCTCACCGAGTCCCCGAGCTTGACCTTCCGGGGCAGCCGCGGCGGCGAACGCTTCGGCTACTCAGCGCGATTCGTTGGAGACCTCGACGGGGACGGCCGCGACGACGTTGCGATCGGCGCGCCCCGGGCTCGCCGAAACCAGGATGGGCCGGCAAAGTTCGACGAACGCGGTCAACTTCATCTGTTCTTCTCGAGCGAATTCGCTGACCTGGAGCCGGGCAGTACGCTATCCGCGGACCAGGCCAGCCTGACGCTCGTCGGAGGGCAGCCCGGGGGACGGTTCGGTTTTCAGGCCTGCGGACTCGGTGACCTGGATGGCGACGGACAGGGCGAATTGGCTGTGAGCGAAATCGGGAGCCAACTCGCTCGGGGAAGAGCCAGCGGACAGGTCTGGATCTTCCCGGGCTCGGAGCTCTTTCAAGGCGCCGCCAGCGAATATCACGGCGAACCTAGCGGCGAACCCGTGCGCGTCGCGCTCGCTTCTACACGAGCTGCCCGCAGCTTGAAGGGGAACAAGCCGGCGGATCGCTTTGGCTGGGCGCTGTCCTTCGACCCGAGCCTGGGCCTCGCCGTCGGTGCGCCTTGCCTTGAGGCCCGTAACCTGCGGCACCCCGAAGCGGATCCCCTGGGCCTGGTCGCAAGCGACGACGGCTACGTGTCGCTGTTCGCGACCGGTCAGCTCTTGGATTCCGGCGAGAAAGCCCAAGCACCTCGCCACCTTCCCTCTCCGGACCCTGGATCGCGCAGCCAGTTCGGGCGCGCTTTGCACCTGTCTGCATCGGGTCTGCTGGTGGGCTCGCCGGCCTTCGATCGCGATGGCGCGGTGAGCGAGGCGAACCGCCACGGGCGCATTCAGCGCTTCGATCCAAAGACTCTGGAACTGGAGTTCACTCACACCGGTGAAGTCGCCGGCGAATTCCTCGGTTGGTCCACCTTCGCTGTGCCGGACCTGAACGGCGACGGAACCGCGGAGTTCGCAGTAGGCGTCTTGCTGCATTCGACCGAAGCCCCAGAGGAATCTCCGTGCCCGGCGGACGAACGGGTAGGCAGCCGCAGCGCGGGTGCCTGCCTGATCTATGCCGGCCGTTCAGCCTCGGAGTCCCCCACGGTCCTTCAGGCCATCCACGGCCAAGATGGTCGCGATCGCCTGTCCTGGTCGATGAGTCTGTTCGGCGAGTGGCAAGGCCAGACTTGGATGCTCCTGGGCGCCCTCGCCTGGCCCGACGATCGCCGCGGGGATGACAACAACGAAGAAGCGGGACGGGCCTACCTGGTAGCCCTCGTCCCGCCTGTTCAAAAGGAGCTCTCGCCCGGGGAGCGTGAGCGGCCGTGAAGTTTCCTTGAGGTTTCCTTAGACCATCAACTTGGAGACCAGCTTCGAAAACTGCGCCGGATCGGGCAGCGGCGAGCCTTCCGTCAAAAGTGCCTGACCGAGCAGCAATTCGCAGTACTCGCCGAAGCGTCCTTCGTCGGAGCCCTGCAACTCAGCCAGCTTCTGGACGATTCCGTGGCTCGGGTTGAGCTCAAGGGTTCGCTTGGACTCGGGCATGCCGAAGCCCGCCTGGCCCGACTCGCGCATCATGCGCTCCACGTGCGGCGCCATGGAGTGTTCGCTGGAAACCAGCACCGCTGCGGAGTCCGTGAGACGGTTCGAAAAGCGCACCGTCTCGACGTGTTCGGAGAGCGCCGCCTTCACCGCCTCAACCAGCTCGGCGTGCTCCTTCTCCGCCTCTTCGCGCGACTTCTTCTCTTCCTCATCCTCACCGAGGTCCACCTCGCCCTTGGAGATCGAGCGAATCTTGGATTCCCCGAACTCAGTCAGGCGCTGAAAGGCGAATTCATCGACCTGATCGACGAGGAACAGCACTTCGTAGCCCTTGGCCGCGAAAGCCTCCAGGTGGGGTGAGCGCCTGACCGCTGCCAAGTCCGGTCCGGAGAGGACGTAGATCTCCTCTTGACCTTCCGGGCGACGCTCCAAGTACTCGTCCAGGGTCGTCCAACCCTCGCCGTTCGTGCTGCGCAGCAGCACAGTTTTGGCTAGCGAGTCGCGGTTGTCGTCGTCGTAGTAAAGCCCTTCCTTCAGCACCGGACCGAACGCGTCCCAGAACCCCTCGTAGTCCTCGCGGCGATTTTTGAGCAGGCCCGCGAAGGCGTCGATCGTCTTCTTGACCAGGCGCTTTTGAATCTGGCCCAACTGGCGAGCGTGCTGCAGGGTCTCGCGACTGACGTTTAGGGGCAGATCCGCTGAATCGACGATTCCCGGAATGAAACGCAGCCAAGTTGGCATCAACTCTTCGCAGTCAGCCGTGATGAACACTCGCTTGACGTACAGCTGCACCTTGGACTTGGACTCGTTAGGGTCGAACAAGCCCATGGGCCGCTGCTTCGGCAGATAGAGCAGCGCGGTGTACTCGGTGGTCCCTTCCGCGCGGAAGTGAATGGCCTCCAGGGGGGCCTCCCAGTCGCGAGCGATGTGCTTGTAGAACTCGGCGTGCTCCTCCTCGGTCACCTCGCCCCGCGGGCGGGTCCACAGGGGACGCATGGAGTTCAGCGTGACGGTCTCGACCACGGTCTTGGACTCACCGCCTTCCTTCTCCTTGCCGTCCTCGTCACGCTCGACTTCGGTGCGCTCGACCTCCATCCGGATCGGATATTCGACGAAGTCCGAGTAGCGCTTGATCACGTCGCGCAGAACCCACTCCTGGCTGTAGTTCTTGGCTCCCGCCTCGTCCTCGTCGAGCTCTTTCAGGTGCAATGTGATGCGGGTACCGGTCGCCTCACGCTGGGCAGGCTCGAGGCTGTACTCCCCGTCGCCGGCCGAGGACCACTTCCAAGCCTCTTCGGATCCGAGCCGGCGCGTTTCGACCTCGACGCGGTCCGCGACCATGAAGGCCGAGTAGAAACCGACTCCGAACTGACCAATCAACTCGGGCAATTCGGAAGCCGCCTTGTCACCGGACTTGAGCTCCTCCAGGAACTGACGCGTGCCGGACCGCGCGATCGTGCCCAGGTTCGCCACGATTTCGTCACGGGACATTCCGACGCCGGCATCCTCGATGACGAGTTGCCTGGTTTCCTCGTCGCGCTCGAGCCGAATCTCCAGCTCGGCGTCATCGCCGGAGTGCGCCTCATCCCGGAGACGCTCCACCCGGCGCTTGTCCAGGGCGTCGGAGGCGTTGGAGATCAGCTCGCGAAGGAAGATCTCCTTGTTCGAGTAGAGCGAGTGGATCATCAGATCCAGCAGCTCGCGGGTTTGCGCTTGGAACTCGAGGGTCTGGCTCTCGGGGCTCACGGCTGTGTCCGGCCGTTGGGGCCGGTCTCTAGAGGGGTTGATCGGAACGAAAGAAGGGCCCGGCTGGGGCCTCGAAGGCCCCCCGGGGACCCGGCAGTCTAGTTCTGGCGGTCGCGGTTCCAACCCCTACCCGCACGCTCCTCCATCTCGGGGTAACTTCGGAGGAGCCGCCCGTGCCACTTCCTGGCATCTCCGAACGGGCACCGGAGCCTCCAAATCAGCTCCGGAAAAGCCCCCCCGAAGGTCAGGTCCCGGAAAACCCGGGTCCTGGCCTTCTCTTCGCTCCCTCGCCGGGCGTGGCTTCCTTTGGACGACTCGTCCCCTTCGAGCAGACCTTAAGCCTTGGGTCTGGCCGGCCGCTCCCAGGCCTCGATCCGCGATTGGAGGTAGGACAGCAGATTGTCGATCGGAACGCGCTCCTGGGCCATCGAGTCGCGTTCGCGGATGGTCACGGTCCCATCGGTCAAGGTCTCGCCATCGACCGTGAGGCAAAACGGCGTTCCGACCTCGTCCTGGCGGCGATATCGACGACCAATGGCGGCCTTCTCGTCGTAGAACGTAGAAAGCCGCGCGCGGCGCAGCAAGCCGCCAATTTCCTTGGCCTTCTCCGGCATGCCGTCCTTTTTCACCAGCGGCAAGATCGCAACGGTGATCGGTGCGATACGCGGGTGAAAGCGCAGCACGACGCGAGTGTCCTTTTCGAGCTGTTCTTCTTCGTAGGCGTCGATGAGGAACGTCAGCGCCATTCTGTTGATGCCACCGGCGGGCTCGATCACGTAGGGCGTGTACTTCTCTTTCGTCTGCGGGTCGAAGAACTCGAGCTTGGTGCCCGATGCCTCGCTGTGGCGGTTGAGGTCGAAATCGGTGCGGCACGCGACACCTTCCAACTCACCCCACCCAAACGGATAGAGGTACTCGATGTCGGAAGTGGCCGTGGAGTAATGGGCCAGTTCTTCCTTGTCATGGACGCGGATGCGCAGACGTTCCGGGTCGACCCCCAAGTCCGTGTACCAGCGGAAACGCTCCTCAACCCAGAACTCAAACCACTGCGCTTCTTGATCCGGCGGGCAGAAGAACTCCATCTCGCCCTGCTCGAACTCGCGCGTCCGGAAGACGAAGTTCCCGGGCGTAATCTCATTGCGGAAGGACTTTCCGATCTGCGCGATGCCGAACGGCGGCGCGAGCCGCGCGCTTTGCATGACGTTCAAAAAGTTGAGGAAGATTCCCTGAGCCGTCTCCGGCCGTAGGTAGGCGATGTTGCCCGAGTCCTCGACCGGACCGATGGTCGTCTTGAACATCAGGTTGAAGGCACGCGGCTCGGTCAATTCGCCAGCACACTCCCCAGGACGCTTCGAAGGCTTCTCGGGGCACTTCGCGTCCTCCAGCTTGTCAGCCCGGAACCGGCCCTTGCATTTTTTGCAGTCGACCATCGGATCCGAGAAACCACCCACGTGTCCGGAGGTCTCCCAAGTCTTGGGGTTTTGGATGATCGCCGAGTCGAGACCAACAACGTCGTCGCGCTCGGTGACGGTGCTGCCCCACCAGGCTTCACGCACGTGCCGCAGGAGCTCGACGCCGAGCGGGCCGTAGTCGTAAGTGTTGCCGATCCCCCCGTAGATCTCGGAGGCCGGAAACACGAAGCCCCTGCGCTTGCACAGGGACACGATCTTGTCCATGAGGTCGTTCTTGGCTGCCATAGCGGCGGCAGGATACCGGTGCGAGGGCTCCCGACGCTCGGGGAAACGGCTGCGGTCAGGGAAACGAGCGCGCGCCCGTCACCCGAACGAGGTCGCCGGGGTCGAGCTGGAGATCCGAGCCGCGCCGCCCAGCCGACACAAAAACTCGATCCTCGCCGGTCGCCGTCGCTGCGACCCAGAACTCGAACCGGTCTCGCGGGACCGCGAACGGGCCGATTCCGCCCCGTTTCAGCCCGCTCCAGGACTCCGCTTGGGACGGAGTCGCCAGCCGGGCCGACTCCGCCCGGGCAGCCTTGGCGAAGCTCTTGAGGTCCAGTTCCCTGTCGCTGGGCTGGAGAACCAGCGCACGCTTTTCGTGCCCGCCCCGCCGGACGGCCACCACCAAGGTTCGCAAGACCAGCCTCGGCTCCACCCCGAGCGCCTCCGCCATGGCCTGGCCACCGGATACCTGCTCTCCAACTTCGTGGAGCTCGAACGGGACGCCGGCCGCCTTCAAAACTCGTTCGGACTGCAACATGCTCCTGGCCAAACTAGCCGAAGAGCTCGCCTTGGGTGCACGCGCGCTGGCTGGTCCCAAAGCCGCCCGGGGAGAAAGCACGCCGGCCCGGGCTCGCCTGCCGCTCGAACGAGGATGGTTGAGGGGGGGGCGAACACAGGTGGGAGCCACCTAACCCGCAGTTCGCTCCCGAGTGCTCCGCTTGGCAGCTACCATCGCCGCCCCCCACCGACCGCCCTCCTCGCACGAGCCCGCGCATGAGCCTCCCTTCCTTCAAGCAGCACTTCCGCCACGCCCTGGGGCTGCACGGAGAGCGGCTTCACTTTGCCGCCCACAGCCATCACCTTTGGCCAGACGTAGCGCGCGAGGCGCATATGAAGGCCTTTGACGAAGCCGCGGAGCTCGCCGATCTCAAATGGGATCGCATCTTCGAGGAAGTCCTGCCGAAGGCCCAAGCACACCTGGCTCGCCAACTCGGCGTCGCGGATCCTTCGCGCTTCGCCTTCGCACCGAATGTCCACGACCTGTTCGTTCGGCTGGTGTCGTGCATCGAACCCAGCGGCCCGCTGCGGGTGCTCTCAACCGGCTCGGAATTCCACAGCTTTACGCGCCAAATGAAGCGTTGGTCGGAGGGCGGCGCGGGCTGCCCTCCGGTTCATTGGGTCCAGGTGCAAGCCGAGCCCTTCGAGTCTTTGGCGGAGCGCTTCGCCAAGGCGCTAGAGGCCGAGCCCTTTGATCTGGTTTATGCCAGCCAGGTGTTCTTCGACTCGGGTTACGAGTTTCGCGAAGTCTTCGACCTCGCTTGCCAAGCGAACGCAGAAGCTCTCGTGTGCATCGACGGTTACCACGGTTACGGAGCTCTGCCAACCGACCTAGGCAAGTCCCAGTCGCGTGTGTTCTATACCGCCGGAGGCTACAAATACGCCATGTCCGGTGAGGGAGTGTGCTTTCTACACTGCCCGGACGGCGTTGCTGGGCGCCCGGTGGACACCGGCTGGTTCGCAGGGTTCGGCGCCCTCGAATCCACCCAGACCGGCCTCGTCCCCTATGGACCGGGAGGCGCCCGGTTCCTTGGCGCCACCTTCGACCCCACTTCGCTCTACCGATTCGTCGCAGTCCAAGACTGGCTCCAAAAGCTGGGCCTCGGAGCAGCCGAACGGCATGCCCGCTCGCTAGCTCTTCAGGAGCACTTCCTCGAGCGGGTCGCCGAGCACCGGCCGGCAGGCCTCGAGGCCGATCAGCTCGTGGTCCCGGGGCCAGAGCGACGCGGCAACTTCCTGACCTTCCGGCGCTCGGACGCCACCTTGTTGCGAGCTCGCCTGATTGAGGCGGGGATCGTGACCGACGCACGCGCGGATCGGCTGCGATTCGGATTCGGGCTCTATCAGGACCTGGACGACGTGGACGCGCTGGTCGATCGCATGCGAACTCGCTTGCCCGCCCCTCGGCGGGGCTGACTTCGATTCCACCTACTGCTCGTCGGAACTGCCTTCCTCGGCGGGCGTCAGCGCGGCTTGGACCGCCTGAGCCAATTTCCTCCCCTTGAGGTGCTTGGCCAAAATCACGCCTTCTTCGTCGAGCAGGAAGGTCGTCGGAAAGCGATTGACGCCCCAGGTCGCAGGCCAATGGGCGCTCGGCCCCCCGACCAGGACGTGATCCCAGCCGAACGCATCTTCCCGCAACCGCTCCTCCAAATCCGGGCCGCGGTCGTCGGTGTTGACGCCCAGCACGGCGAATCGGGCGCCGGGTATGGAGCTGCTATAGGGTTCGAGGGTCTTCAGCAGACCGCGGTCGCCGCCGAAGCCGTATCCCCAAAAGACGATCAGTGTCACGCGTCCGCGATAGTCGCTGAGGCGGAACGGTCCTCCCTCCTTTTCCGAAATCAAGATCTCGGGCGCGAGCGAACCGACACGTAGGTTCTCGAGTTCGTAGATGCGAGCCCCCGCCGCGCGGGCCAATTGGTGCCGAGGCTGCTCTTTCACCAACTGGCGAAGGAAGTCAAGGGCCAGCTCGACCCCTTCGTCATCCGCTTCGTCTCGACTGGCCAAGCCAGCCATTTCGTACAGCGCTATGGCGCGCACTTCCGGGCGGCTAGAAACGTCAAGCAAACGAATCCCGAGATTCAAAACCGCATCCCGCGAGAGCTCATCCACCATCGTGTCGGCTTCGGGGATCGCGTCCACCAGCCACAGCGCGTCGGCGTGCTCTTCCACGATGCGGTCGAACAATCTGAGACGCAGCTCGCGTCGTTCCTCGTCGGAGCCCGTGTGGACGTCGGCGTTGCGAATCAACCACCAAAGAGCGACTCCTACGCCGCGATCGGAAAGACCTTCGAAACGCGGCCACCATTGCCTCGCGGGGTGCAGTTCGGGGTCTGGCGCAGCCTCGCTGGCCTCAAGGTCGGCCCACCACCGCTTGTACTCAGCTTCGTAGCGGCGCGACATGAGATCACACAGCACCGGTGCCGCCAGGGTAGCCGCGCGTGTTTCGCCGAAGTTCTCAACGACCTGCGTCAAGAATCCGTCCCCTTCGATCCAGTCGGCTTCCTCTTCGGTGGTCCCGGCCTTCGTCGCGTACTGACTGAGTGCCCACAAAGCAGCCCCCTTGACCGGCGGAGCCGAGCAAGTGTTGAGCGCCTCGTTCGCCAATCCCACGCCATCGGACCAGGGCACCTCGAAGGTCGCTCGAGCGAGCTCGAGCAAGCCAACTTCGAGGCGCTGCAAGAGCTCCACCGAGGGCGAGGCCGGTTCGGATTCGTCCGGGGATTCCGAATCCGCCTCCGCAGGCCCCTTCGGAAGCTCAGCTAACTCGCGCCCCAGTAACTGCTGGGTCAGTTCGGCTCGTATCTCGCGCTTGCGCTGCGGCGGCCACAGAAGGTGATCCAACTGCTCAAGAATCCAGACTTCGCCGTCCCGCCAGCCGCCGGACTCGACCAGAGCCAGGGCACGGTCCACGAATCGGATCGCCGGATGATCGGGAAGTCGCTCGCCCGGCTCCAGTTTCGAGCTGGCCTGCTCGAATTCGGCCAAGGCTCGCTCCCACTCCTGCACGAAGACCGGAGCGGCGTCCGGCGCCTGCTGGGCCTTGGCCCGCACGGCGAACAGACAGACCACCAGCAGAACCGGGCAGAAGCGGAGGAGCCGGGATTGGCCAAGAAGCCGAAAGGGATCGAACGGGTACGACAAGGGAACTGCTGTACGGGCTGGGACGCGCACTCTAACCAGCCAAACTCCGTGTTCGTTCGACCTCGGCCTGCTCATCGTCCACAGAACGCGACCGTTCCCGAACCTGCGCCCCATCCACCCCAACACCGAACACGGGGTTTGTTCGGGGCACGTTCGGGTACCTGGCCACGCGCTCAACCTGAAGTCGATTCGGCACCGGTCGCTCTGAAGCCTGACCGGCCGAAGACGAACCGCTGATAAAACAGCGACACGGCCAGGAGACACACGGCCAGACCCGTGATCGAGACGACCCGATAGAGGCCTTCGAGATCGGACAGGTCCAGCAAGAACAGCTTGGCGAGCGCGGCCGAGAGCACCACCAGCGATGCGACGCGCAGGGGCTGGCCCGAAGCGCGACGACCCAGCGCGAGAAGTCCTCCAGCAAACAGCGCCCAAGCGATGGACAGGGCTACCTGCGCGGTGCTGCCGGTGTCCACTTCGAGGAACGTGAGCTCGCCCGCACCAAAGACCTCGAGCACGAACAGCGAGAGCCCAATCAGCAGGCCGAACAGCCCGCTCGCCCCGAGCAGTTTAGCTCCGCCCCGTTGGCTGCGTGCGTTCCAGTCCGGGAACGCAAGCCGGCGTCCCACCAAGGCGGCGGCACCTAAGAAGACGAACGCGAGCACCGCCGGCGCAAAGCCACGCGGCGTTCCGCAAGCAAAGCCCGATGTGATGCCCGTGGCCAATCCAGTTGCCACCGCGAGCGAGGAACCGAGCCCGGCGAGAAGAGCAAGAGCCGGAGCGCGCGTTCCCCCTGCGAGCCAACACCACCCCAAGGTCGCCACCGCGCTCCCGAACAGGGCAGCCGGCTCGGGAGCGACGCGCGCGGTGGCGAACGCAAAAAGCAAGGGAGCCAGACCAGCCACAAAGGTGAATCTGGCGGAACGGGCACCGCCGGGAACGAAGCCACTGGCTAGGAGGGCCGCTCCGGCCGCAAGGGGCCACCAAGCGGGACCCTCCCCGAACCACCTTCCGGAAAGCTGGGCATCGCCGAACACAATGAGTATCAAGATGGAGAGCCCTAGCCAGCCGGCGCTCAAATGGCCTTCCCCATCGCCGGCGCCCCCTGCCTCGGGCGGCTGGCTGCCCTGGCGCGAGCGGGTGGACCCAAGGTACAGGCGGGTGGACAGGGTCAACACAGCCGCGATCCCGAAGACAAGGGCTCCAAACGTCACCCACGGGGCCTGCAAATGCCCCTGGATGGCGAACGCCGTCGGAGTCAGAAAGGACGCCGCGCTGAGCGTCGCTGCCGGAGCCGCCCAGCCACCCACGCGCCCCCCGGGTGTTGCGACAACGAGCCCCGCCCATCCTGCTGTCCAAAGTAGAGCTGCGAAAACGGCCAACAGGGCGGAAGAAGGATCCTCGCAGGTGCTTGCGAAACCAAGCCCCGAGAGTCCGAGGGACGCAGCCAGCGCGAACGAATCGGGGTTGCGTCCCGTACCGGACGGTTCAAGTCTCCGCGAGCGGACGAACGCCAGAACGAAGACCGCCGCGAGTCCGAGCAGGGCGACCAAAAACCAAGCGAGGCTGTTCGAGGGCCCATGGGCGCTCGCCTCGAGCGCCAAGAGCGTCACCGGAACCGCGGCAGCCAACATGGGACCCGGCTGGAGGCCTCCGGGAAGCTGGTATCGTTCGCGACCGAACCCGATTGCGACAAGCAGAGCCGGCACAGCGAGCAGCACCGGGCGCACCTCGAAGGGCTGAACAACCAACGCACCGAGTCCGACCGCCGCCACGACAAAAACCACCAGGGGGCCGGCCGTCCACAACGCCTGGGCGCCGCGCCGCCGGTCCATTTCGCGCGCCCCTAGGGCGACCAGGGGAGGCAATGCCAGAATCAGGGGTTCCCAAGTGGTGAGCGCGCTGCTGGATTGTCCCAGAATCCCGATGTAGGCCGACCCGGTCACCGCAGCGGCCAATACGCCCACCGCAGGGGACGGGAAGTGTTGGCGTCGCTCGAGGAGCAACGCTCCGGCCAGCACGACCGCACCGAGCAAGGCTTGACCGGGGAGCAAACCGGCTAGATCAAGCCGCGAAGACAGCCCGATCAGCAGGAGCGTGACCAATGCGAGGGCCGTCGCCTGAGCCGCGATCAGAAGCTTGCGACCGGTCGGATTCGGCGGCGCCGAGAGAAGTACGAAAACCACCACCTGTCCACCGACGCCCGCCAGCGCAAACGGAAGGGTCTCCGGCGACAGGTGGTTCAGGAGCCAGAGCCCTTGGACCGCGCCGGCCGCCAGGACGGCGAGAATCGGAAGCAAGAAGAACGAGCCTCTCCGAGCGACAAACGCCAGGCCAATTTGAAGCGCCAGAAGATAAGAAAAGAAACCGGGGGCGCTGGGTTGCTGGACCGCCAGCAGCAGCGGAGTCGCAAAGCCCCCCAGCAGACCAAGCACCGCGACGGTCTGGCTCTTCAAGCGCAGGGACATCCACACCCCGAGCGCCGTGGTCGAGATGAACAACGGCATCGCTGCGCTGACGGACAAGAACCCATACTGACGGTGGGCTGCCCAGGTTGCCGCGTACCAGGCCACGAGCCCAGCGCCCGCCAAGGCTCCGGGAGCCGCTTGAACACCACGCCCATGTAGAACCCCTGCCGCCAGCATGGCGCTCGCGCCGAAGATCGCGCCCATCCAAACGCGCATGAGAGGTGTGATCCAGCCTTGCTCAAACGCGTGCTTGAAGAAGAGCACGGCTGCAAGAGCAAACAGCAGTCCGCACAACAACGCTGCTCCGCGGACTCCGATCCACCGTTCCCATTGGAATGGCTCCTGCGCGGGAACCGGTTCGGCTCCCGGTGCCGCAGCTCGCTCCTTGGGCAAATCCTCCCCAAGTTCCCCAGCGAGACCTTCAACCGGGTTTCCTAGGGCCGCAGAGGCCGGAAGGCCCGATGCCGGCGTGTCAAACCCCAAGCTCTCCAGCCCCGAACGGGCCCGAAGCGGAGGAGGGTCGGTCGCCTCCCGTTGTGACTCGGCCGGCTCCCCGTCTAGGGTCCGTGCAGCCTCTCTCGGATTGGGCTCATGGGGATCCTGCTCACTGGGATCCTGCTCGCTGGGACCCTGCTCACTGGGATCGGGCTCCGCGGGAACTGGCGAGGAACCAACGCTCCGCGCTGGCAAGCGAACGTCGCCTGCGTTCGGCGCCAGTTTCGACTCGAGTTCCTCCAAACGCGTTTGCGCGACCCGGAGGTTCTTCACGGCGCTCTTCAGCTGACCTTCGATTCCCTGAATTCTGTAAAACAGAAGGATCGGAATCCCGAACACAGCGAAGAACAGCAGGATGAGAACGAAGAGGATTTCCACAGCGATTCCGATATTATCTTTTGCCTGCGGTCCCTGAAGACCAATCTTTTCTTCTTGAGACGAGTTTGTTCAACGGGCGGGATCCTGCAGAAGGAGCCCCCTCTCCGGGCGAAGCCCGGCCTGACCTAGCAGCGGGAGATGGCTGCGTCTTGATCTGTGTTCTTGGACCCCCGGGGCACTGCGACCCCGGGGCACTGCGACCCCGGGGCACTGGGACCCCGGGGCACTGGCACCCAAGGGCCTTGGGGCCAAAGACCCAGAGCCGTCGAGAACTCCTCGAACAACGCTTCGTCTTCCGCGCGAGACGATTTCGAGAAGGCCGGTTCTGGTCCCTTGGCACGAGGCTTGCCTAGGTCTTGCCGTACGCCGCGTCGCAGCGGCCTTTCACCGGCTCCCGGGGATCACAAGGACCCCAAGATGCCCATCCGAGAGGTCACGGCGCCCCCCACGGAGGACAGATATGGCTCACGCTTCCAACATCCAATCGCACCCGCTTCGCACGCTTTCCTCGCTGGCTGGCGTCATCACGCTAGCCACCCTGCTCGGCGCTTGCCGCGTGGATGGGTTTCACCAAGGCCCCGGACAGACCGTGGTCTTTGTGAACGAAATCGAACCCAACAATCTCGCTGCGCAAGCGAACTACTTCGGATTCCTAGAACCGTCCGAAACGGTGGTCATCCAAGGCTCGGTCGCCGGGCTGGACGGCAGCGGCCCGGACGGTGTCGACGGCTTCGAATTTTCGAGCCCCGGCGGTGTTCACGTGACGTTCTTTCTGGACAGCGTGGACTCAAACTCCGATGTCGACGTTTGCCTCTTCGATCCGGTCAGTGGCCTCTACTTAGCCTGCTGGGAGTCTCCGTTCGCCGATGAATCCGGTGAGTTTTGGGTCGACAATCTTGGCGCCGACTACCAATTGGTGGTCATCGCAGCCGACGCCGCTTCGGCCTACACGCTTGAAGTCTCCGCGGACTTCTTTTTCTCGAGCTACTCGGCAAAGGCTGCTGACGACGAAGCGGCCGGCCCGGCCCTGATCACCGAGTCAGGCGGCGGCATCCAGAAGGAGGTCACCCGTCGTCTGGCGGAGGCCTACTCGGGGCCCGCTCGCAGCGTCTCCGCCGAACTCGAGGCCGGCGGCGGCGGCGGTGGTGCCGTCCTGGAATTGGACTCAGCGGGCAACGCCACGCTCTCGCGCCAGTAAAACGCTCGCGAACCGGAAGCCTCTCGGCCTCCGGTTCGCACTTCTTTTCACCCGAACGCTTCGCGCCACCAGGGGCGATCGGGCAATCCGGCCTCGAAGGTCAAGGTTTCGCGGGTGGTCGGATGTTCGAGCTCCAGCCGCCGCGCGTGTAGCGCGATGCTCTTGTCGGTCAGTGGCTCGGCGGCTCCATAGCGCAGGTCGCCGAGCAGCGGACTGCCCAAACTCGCGCAAGCGACTCGCAACTGGTGGGATCGCCCCGTTTGAGGCCGGAGTTCGAAGCGCGCGCGCTCCATTTCCGCACCGCCGGTTCGGCTGCGGTAGTTGCTCGCCTCGAATTCAGTTCGGGCCAACTTGGCTTCCGCTGTTCCCTTTGGGACCACCGACACCCGGTTTCGTTCGCGATCCTTACGAAGCCAATGCTCGACCGCGCCCCGCGGCTCGCGCGAGGGCCGCAGGCCCAAGGCCACGTAGCTCTTGGCCACCCGTTGATCGGCGAAGGCCTTGGACAGTCGAGCTGCGGCCTTCGAGGTGCGCGCAAAGACCACGACCCCCGAAACCGGTCGATCGAGCCGGTGCACGACACCTAGAAATACGGCTCCGGGCTTGTCGAACTCGCGTTTGACCCAGGCCTTGCCGCGGTCCAACAGACTTTCGTCTTCGCTCGAGTCCGGAACGCAGGGTAGACCGGCAGGCTTGACCACCACCAGCAGGTGATTGTCTACATGAAGGACGTTCACCCCTCGCGCACCACCCGAACGCAAAACCCGCACGGCAGGCGACGCCGGCCCTCGCGCGGCTCGAGAGCCAGCTCGCCGGCCGAGACGCGCAGCCCCTCGCGGCCTTCGAATAGGTTTGCAAGCGCCAGCGGCGAAGTCCCCACTGCGTAGACCGAGAGAATCAACGCCCCGCCTGGCACAAGGCATCCCAGGGCCGCGTCCAGCAGACCGGTCAGTCCAGTCTCAAGCTGCCACTTCTGACCCTTTGGGCCGCGTCCATAGTGAGGCGGGTCGAGCAAGATCAGGTCGTAGCGCTCCTCGCGACGCGCCGCCCGCCGTGCATAGTCCACCGCATCCTCGCACACCAATCGCAGGCCGCGCTCCCCAAGCCCCGAGCGCTCGGCGTTGTCCCGCGTCCAACGCACCGCCGCTCGACTAGCATCCACGTGGGTGACTTCCGCACCCGCGCGGGCTGCCAGGACGCTGGCCGCCCCGGTGTATCCAAACAGGTTGAGCAGCTTTGCTCCGCTGGCGCCGCGCTCATCCAACCGATCCAAAAGGAAGCGCCAGTTGCTGGCTTGCTCGGGAAACAGGCCCACATGCTTGAACGGTGTGGCGCGCATGACGAACGTCGCACCAAGGGCCTGCACATCCCACTCGATTCTCTGATCCGCTCCGCCGCCCGGCGCTCCGCGGCCCCGGCGAGAAGCGCGGCGCTCCCACCGGCCGCCTCGATCGCTCTCCCGAACAAAGGTCAAGTCTGCATCGGCCCACGCACGGGGAGAGGCTGCGCGCGGCCAAAGGGCCTGGGGGTCTGGCCGCCGCAGAACCCGGTCGCCGAAGCGCTCGAGCTTCTCGCCTTCGCCCGAATCGAGCAGCTGATAGCCGTCCAACTCGACAGGCGGGAACACGGCGGGGCACAGGCCCGCGAGATCGGCTCGGTCACTCACGGCCACCATTAGAGCCGAGCACGGCGCCTGGGGCTCGCCCCAGCTTGGCACGCTGCCCGCAAGGATGCCCGGTTCCGCACTTCCCACGGCTCCGGACTTCGGGGCGGCGACCCCGGCCGGCACAATGCGCGGGTGTCCCGACTGATCGAAGCCAAACGCTGCCCGCATTGCGGGAAGGAGCTCGAGCCCCCGATTCCGCGCACCTGCCCGTCCTGTGCCGGATCCCTCCAGCAACGCTACCTCCGCAGCGGATGCCTCTCCTCCAAACCCCTGCTGCTGCTCCTCGGAGGCTCTGCGCTCCTGCTGTTCGCCGCGCTCGAGCGCTTCGGCGGATCCGCCTGAGTCCCGGGCACCTCTCGGGCTCCACCGCCCTCCCATCGGGTGCTCCTTCCAGCGCCCACCGAACCGAACAGCCAAGCCCTTGAGAACGACCACCAAAAGCCTGTTCGACGAGCCCAACGCCGAACCGACCCCCACTCCTGCGGCCAAAACAGCCGCGCCCAAGAAAGCCGTGCCGAAGAAAACCGCGAAGAAGGCCCCCTCCAAGAAGGCCACCGCCAAGAAGCCCGCCACCAAGAAGGCTGCTCCGAAGAAAACCGCTTCCAAAAAGGCCGCCGGCGAGCGCCGCCGCGCTTCGGCCGAAGATCTAGCCGCCAAGCAGCGCGACATCTCCGTGGCCGAGTTCTTCACCAAGAACCGGCACCTGCTCGGTTTCGACTCTCCCCTCAAAGCCCTGCTGACGGCGGTCAAGGAGGCCGTCGACAACTCCCTGGACGCCTGCGAAGAGGCTGGAATCGCTCCCGATCTGGTGATCGAGATCAAGCCCGGCGAGCAAGACGGCCGGTTCCGCATGTGCGTCGAAGACAACGGGCCTGGCATTGTGCGCGAGCAGGTCGGCAAGATCTTTGGAAAGCTGCTGTATGGCTCGAAGTTCCACAAGCTCAGCCAAACTCGAGGGCAACAGGGCATCGGAATCGCGGCGGCGGGCATGTACGGCCAGCTGACCACGGGGAAACCGGTCCGCATCGTTTCGCGCACCTCCCGGCGCAAACCGGCCCTCGAGTACCTGCTCTCCATCGACACGGCGCGCAACCGCCCAGAGATTCACCAGGAGACCGAAATCGAATGGGAGCCGGCCCATGGCACTCGGGTCGAAATCGAAATGGAGGGTCGCTATCAAAAGGGCCTGCGTTCGGTCGACATGTACATCAAGCAGACGGCCATCGCCAACCCGCACCTCACGATCACCTTCGTCGACCCCGGCGGACAGAGCGTCACCTACGAGCGGCGCACGAAAGAGCTCCCGCGGGAGACCGTCGAGATCAAGCCGCACCCCCACGGGGTCGAGCTGGGGCTGTTGATCTCCATGCTGAAGGACACCGAGTGCAAATCGCTCGGCTCTTTCCTCCAGGAAGAATTCAGCCGCGTGGGACCGACCGTGGCCAAAAAAATCGTCGAAGCAGCGGGCAAGGGACTCTCGATCAAGTCCTACCCTTCGCGCATTGCCCGGGAAGAGGCCAGCGCCCTGCATCAGGCGATCGAAAACACGCGCATTTCAGCGCCTTCCACGGACTGCATCGCACCGATTGGGACGGACCTGCTGCTGCTTGGCCTCAAGAAGGAGATCGAGGCCGATTTCTACATCACGGCAACCCGCCCCCCCGCGGTGTATCGCGGCAACCCGTTCCAGATCGAGGTCGGCATCGCCTACGGCAAGCCGGGCGGTGTCGGAGTGGAGCTGGAGGAGTCTGGCCGAATCGCCAAGAAGGCCAAGAGCAAGGACGTCACCGAAGAATTGGTGGCCGATGCCGACGAGCCGATTCGGGTGCTGCGATTCGCGAACCGCGTTCCGCTACTGCATCAGCAGTCCGGTTGCGCGGTGACCAAGTCGGTGATCGCGACCAACTGGAAGTCCTATGGACTGTCCCATCCGCGCGGCGCCTTGCCGATCGGCCCCATGGCCGTTTTGGTGCACATCGCCAGCGTCTGGGTGCCGTTCACCTCCGAGTCCAAGGAGGCCATCGCGGCCTATGAGGAGATCATCAAGGAGATCAAGCTCGGCCTCCAGGAGTGTGGTCGCAAGCTGGGCACCCACATCCGCAAGGGCAAGCGCTTGCTGCGTGAGTTCGAAAAGCGCAACTACATCGAGAAGTACATACCTCACATCGGCCTGGCCCTCCAGGAGATCCTAGACCTCTCAAATTCCGAACGCGACGACACGGTCGACACTCTCGAAGACGTGCTGCACAAGAGTCGCAAATTCTGAGATCGAGCGCCCCTCAACCCCCGAATCCCCATGGCCCAATCACCTCCCCACCTGCGCCGCGAGCCCAAGGACAACTTGGGCCACGCCGCGGCCAGCTTGATCCTACCGGGCGCCGGCCAGTGCCTTCAATCCAGGCCACGCATGGGCCTGACCATGCTGGTCTTCGCAGTCGTTCTCTGGCTGGCTTGGCTGGGCTGGATCATTCACCTGTGGGCTGGCATCGACGCCTGGCTCTACCGGGGCGACCTGGGCACCGACGCTGACCTGACCGACTGACGCACTCCATCCTATGGCGAAGAAAGCGGCCAAAAAGGCCACCAAGAAAGCACCGGCGAAGAAAGCTCCTGTCCGCAAGGTTGCTCCGCGCGACCTGTCCGACCAGGACCGCACCACGCTGCGCATCATTCACTCCACGGCCGAACGTGCTCGTCGGTCGATTGAAAAGCGCGTCCTGCCCGAATTGCGCTTCCCCATCCGAAGCCTCTCGAACGTCAAGTACTCAAAGAAGACTGGGTACTTCGAACTGGGAGCCGGACGCAAGGCCCGTGCGCTCTCGGTGAACACGGTCAAAAACTACGCCCAGACGCTTCGGATGATGTCCTTGTCCAAGGAGATGGTCGAAAACAACGACTTCGCCACCAAACGAGAGGCGTACTACGTCAGCAAGAACTGGGGCGAGTGTAAGTTCAACGACCAGCCCGAGTCGGACACGGTCATGGACGACATCGAGGCGCTGGCTAGCCTCGACGGCCTTTCGCGAGAGCACCTGCGCTATCGCCCGGAGGAGCACGGCGGCTCCCTAGCTGGGAACCTCACGATCCTCGATCGCGACCGCCAAACAGGAGCCGAACTGCGGATCGACTGCACTGGATTCGGCGCCGGTTCGTACACCATCCCAAGTTCCGTGGAACACCTGGGCTTCGAGACCAAGGCCAAATTCATTCTGGCGGTGGAAACCGGCGGCATGTTCAACCGTCTCAACGAACACAATTACTGGCGAGACGCCGACTGCATCTTGATTGGAATGGGCGGTGTCCCGAGCCGGGCCCAGCGTCGTTTCATTCGGCGGTTGTCCGACGACAAGAAGCTGCCGGTCTATTGCTTCGTCGACTGCGACCCCTACGGCATCGGCAACATCTACCGCACCTTGAAGGTCGGATCGGGAAACGCAGCCCACATCAATCGCCTGTTTTGCGTTCCCCAAGCTAGATTCCTCGGCGTCACGCCGCAGGACATCACCGATTTCAACCTGGGCGAAGCCACCCACGATCTCCAGCCAGTGGATATCAAGCGCGCCAAAGACGCGCTCAAGAACGACCCGTTCTTCCAATCTCACAAACCCTGGATCGCGGCGCTCAAGCAGCAGCTTGCCATGGGCGTGCGCGCCGAGCAGCAGGCTTTGGCCTTGTGGGGACTGAACTTCGTGATCGACGAGTACCTGCCGCGCAAGCTCGCCGACAAGAAGTCCTTCCTTCCCTAGCTGCGCCAGCCGGATGTATCGAGGCCGGCTGTGCAAGCGCAGTGGAGACGAGCGGTTAGAACGCCGGGATCCAGATAGCCAAGGAACCCCGCTCACCTCAGGGTGAGCGGGGTTCCTTGGCTATCTGGGATCACGGAATCTACCCGCCTGCCCAGGCGCTGCGCTGTGGCGCGGCTTTGAGGAGGATCAGGCTTGGGGGGAGCTGTCCATCTCGGAGATGAACTCGTCGGCTTCGTCGATGGATGCTTTCATGTCGGCGATCAAGTCGGCCACGTCGTCTTCGATTTCCCCCAGCGTTCCTTCCAGGCTGTTGATGGCGGAAAAATTTAGGCTCGACTTGATCGCTAGGACCCGGTCGTTGAACGCCGCGAGAACTGGGTCCATTTTGGCCTCCGCATTCCGCATCTTGGTGATCAAGTCCTCGTAGCGTGATTCGGACTGCCGCAACTGCGATTCGGCATTGCCGCGCAGTTTTGAATCGGTGATCTCTCCGATCTCGTCTTCCCAGTCGGAGAACAGCTTCTTCGACGCTGATTCCACACTGTCAATCTTCCCTCGCACGTCATCCGCGCGATCAACGCTGCGGTCGTACTCCTTCTTGATCTTCTTGTAGTAGTCCTCGATGGCGCCACCTTCGAATCCGGTGGAGTCCTGGAACGCCTCGAGAGCCGTCTGGAACTGCTCTTGGGCCTCGACCTGGACCTCTCTGGTCTCGACAACCCGTTCCACCAGGATGTCGCGGGCGTGCAGACCGATCTGCTCCATCGCCTTGAAGTAGAGGGATTGGCAGGCGACCAGGGAGAACAGGACGGGCGCCGAAAGGAAGAGGGCGAACGAGCGGCGACGAGGCGAGTTCATGGGGCTGATATCGGAGTCTGATTCGGTCGACGGGCGAGCCGCCGGTTCAGGGCCAGCATAGCGAATGCCTTCAGGGTAGACCCCCCCCTTTGTGGGCCTCCGGTGCCCGAGCCCAAGCACCAAGGGGCCCGTTTCACCCTTGGGTCAGGGTTTGCGCACCGCCAGCTCGAGAATGCGCCCGGCGCGGGATTTCTTGGCGACCTCCGCATCTAGGTCGAAGGACCAGTTGGCCAGCGCAATCGCGCGCTGCGGGTCGTTGATTTGGTTGGGCGCCAGGCACCAGCGAGCAACCCCAGCGGCCAATTCCGCAATCCTGGAGGGGTCCTCGATGTAGTCAGCTTGAGCTTTGAATTGCACGAGGAGTCTGCTGTATTCCAGTGCATCCTTCCCCGCCACGATGCCTGGGTAGGAGCTCCCCAGGAACTGCTCGAAGAGGGCCTCCGCATTGCGCGGATCCGCGGAAGCCGCCAGCTGAACGGAACGTAGGTTCGTCCGACCTGCGCTTGCGAGCCCCTCCAAGGCCTGGCGTTTCAGCTGATCAGCGGCTTCTCCTTCCAATTCGAAGACCCCCTCAAGGAACTGGTAAGCCGGATCGGCCGCGACCGAGGGTTCTGGATGCTGCGCTAGGTATTCGCTCGCGGAAGAGAATTGATCCAATTTGCACTTGAGATCCTGCTCCTCGCAGTTCGCGAGGCTTTCAGACCAGGCCTCTACCTGGGCGAGCAGCCCTCGGGTGGTCTCGACCCGTTGAGCGAGCAAGGCGAGCAACTCCTTTGGGCCAGCGGGCGTCCAAGTTTGCGTCGCGAGCACGTTGCCTTGAGAATCTGCGACCACCAGGGTTGGTAGGTCACTGATGCGGAACTGGGCGCCCAACCTGAGGTTGACGCTAGTGTCTTTGACACGCGCGCTGGAATCCGTCGACTTGGGAAAGTCCACCTGAACCAAGTGATAAAGGGCCTCAGCCTCTTGAAGAAACTCCGGTTGCCCTAGGGTGTTGTTCATCCAGCGCTGGCTCTCGGAACTCCAGTCCGATCCCGTGAAGGCGTACAGAACGAGCCGTCGACTGACCAGCGCCTCCATCGGAGCGCCAGCAACATCCAAGTGCCAGCGCCGCTCGTCAAGATCTCCGAGGCTATCGCCGGCTTTCACCGGGTCGGAGTCTTCCGTTTCGCTCTTATTGAATTCCGATGCTGCAACCACAGGCTCCGGAAGCAACCAACCCGCGACACAACCAAGGGCGAGGGCATGAGCGTTGTTTACGAAAACTTGAGATATCCGTGAATGCAATTTAAAGGAGAGCTAGGGCAAGAATTCTCATGCAGATTCCGATACGGAATCCGAATTCAGCGGACGAACAACACAGGCCATCGGCTGGTCTTTCTGTCGTCTATGCTGCCTTTTGGCCGTCGTAAATGCAGCGCAGCTCTTCACATTTTTGATCGGATCCCCCTTAGGAGGGACAAGCCTGGCCAATCCACCCAGCTTTGAGCCCCACCGAACAGCTGCCTCAACCAACCGACCAGGGGCAATCCCTGAAGCGAAAGACCCAGCCGGCACCCCATAGCCCTGCTCAAGGGGACCCTCGTGCACCTCATCGACCTGAGCCTGGGTCTCTCAGTCGAAGGCTCGTCAGCGTGGAGTCGAGGTCCACTCGCTGGGGCTCGTCCTGTTCCCTCGAAGGGGCAAATCGCTCTCGATAAGCCTCTCCCAGGACTTCTTCCAAACGTCCGTCGTCTCCCTCGAGTCGAGGCCGGATCTCGCGGATCCACTCGGCGGGTGTCCGCGCCGGAGGGCGCGGAACTCCGAGCGCTCGAAGCGCATCAAGCAATCGGCTCAAAAGTCCAGTTCCGCTTTCATGGGGTTCGGCCGAACCGGTGCGTCCCGCCCCCAATCCGGAAGCCTCCCCCCCAGCTCTCGCCCGGGTGGCTCGAAGTTTCCAAAGGGCTAGAAGCACCAAAGCGCCGATCGTCCAGGGAAGCACCCGGCGGAACGGAATCTGCGCTGTGGTTTCGGCCAGGAATTCTCCGAAACCGAAGCGCTTGTCTTCCCGGAACCGGCGCACGGCCTCCTGCATGGGCGTTGACTCTTGGCTCCCGGGGATGGGCTCAGATGCCTCTGCATCGGAGGTCTGAGTGGAACCCGAGGGGCTTGCACCTTCCGGGGTCAGATCGAACTCCACCCAGCCGCGCCCCTCGATCCAAAGTTCGCACCACGCGTGCGCATCTGAGCGACTCGCGATGCAGCGATTCGGAGATTCCCAAGTAGCCGCCCGGAACCCTCCGACTACCCGCGCTGGGATTCCCGCGGCTCGCAGCAACCAAACCGCCAAACTCGCGAAGTGTGAGCAAGATCCCTCTCGACGATTCAAAAACGTATCGAGGCGCTCCACTCCGGCATCGCCGTTGCTGCTTAGGTCGTAGACGAAGCTACCATGCAGAAACACAGCTTCCAACTGCGAGACGGCAAGCCGGGGGTCAGGGGCTGAACCCAAAATTTCCTCGGACAAGCGACGTATCCGGCGATCGAAGACCTGTTCGGTGCGGGTCTGCGGCGCCGGCAATTCCAAGGTGCGCGCTCGCTCTCCCGGAGGCAACTCGGCGCCCTCGCGAGCGCTCGAGGGAAGCCGGAACTCCACCCGGTAAAGGGCGCCAGCCTGTGAATGCTCAGTCGTGAGCACGCCTCCCTCGTGCCGGCGAACCGGCTCGATTTCGACCGCCGTCCAACTCGCCGGTCGAAGCAAGGGCTGTCGTCCGGCTTCTCCGAGCCCGAGCGGAGACACGCTCACCTTGAGTAGGCCTTCGCCCCCTGATCCGGGCGAACGACGGATCCACCCGTCCCTGAGGCCGTCGTCTCCGTCGGCAACCAGCCGTTCCTGTCCAAGCACCGAGGAGTCCAGCCCACGCGAACTCAAACGATCGAAGACCAAGACGCGGAGCAACCAGACGGCCCGCTCTTGTACATCGGGACCGGTCAAGGACACGACCTGGTCGTTGCCTCCGATGGGCGTGACCGAAAGGTCAATTTCATCCGGAAAGCGGCTCTCCCAGACGACGTCTTGGATCTCCTCGGAATTTGCCGGCGACTCTCCGCTACGTTCGCCGGAAGAGCCGGCTTCAGGCGAATCGCTGGGCCCAGACGCTCCTCCCGCCCGCGCCAAGAGCGACCCGGTCCCCTGGAAGAGCACGGCGACCCCCAAAACTGCCAACGCAACCCCGAACGCCGTGCGCGGCTGGGCGGGGTAGCCCAGCCCTTCGGAGATCCAGCGGCGCCGCAGACTGTTGCGTGGAGCGGTGGCCACGATGAACGAACGGTGAATCAGGGCCAGCCCCGCCAAGGACAGCAAGAGCTGCGCGCCGACGATTCCCAACGTTCCGATACGTGGTTCCGCCACCACGGCGAAATTGGCTTCCAAGGGGCCGATCGCCGCCAGGAGCAAACCCACCGCCGGTTCACGCCGGCGCCGAAACAAAGAGCCGTGAGCAAGCGCCAGTACCACAGCAAAGAGCGAGTAGATTCCAAAACTCGAAAGCGAGGCTCCCAGGACTCCAGCCAACACAAGGGATTCACGCGACCTCCATCCTGATCCGCGTCCAGCCAGCAGCGCCCCGCCGACGAGGGTCAGCGCAATCACGCACAAGCCCATGGGCAAGTTTCCTTGCCCGGTGACTCGAACGAGAACGATGCTGAGCGCGAGCGCCCCCAAGACCAAGCCGGACAAGTACACCGCTTCGGTCCAAGCCGATTCGGATCCGAGGGAATCGCCCTGAAGGGAAGGTCCCCGTCCCGTGGATAGACCCCGTTCCGTGGAGAGCCTCCGTCCCGCGGAGGGCTCGGCGCCAGCCGGTGAGGGTCCTTCCGCCTGCTGTCGGGAGTCGCGACTCAAGGCGTAGTCTCCTCCCAGGCCAGGGCAGGAACCGGGTGATCCCCCGCCCGCCGACGACCCCCGAACAACTCCCTGGAACCGCGCTGCTCCAGGTCGATGAACAGTCCGCCCAGCGCGGTTCGATCAAAACCGCTGGAGCGCGGCGCAACCTGTGCCTGCGAACCCAAAGAGGACGACGACCCACTCCCAAAGCCAAGCAACAACCGTCCCGGTCCATCGGGAAAGGCCCCTTCGTTTGGGGCACCTGCCGCCTGGGATTCGATCAGCGCGAGCAGACGCAGCGCTCGCCTCAAATCGCGCGTCCCGCTCAAGTCCCTCCCCATCAGCCGCCCCCCCAGCCGAAACCGCACGACCGCCCCGCTCCGCAGCAGGGAAGCCAAGAGCCCGGCTGCGGCGATGACCCCGGTCTCAAACAGAGCCTGTCCCCGAGCGGTTTCGCCATGGGCCATTCGAGTGTCGAACTCAAATTCGACCCGTTTGGAGCGCTCTGCGTCCAGCTCACGAATCAGCGTGCGTCCTTGTCGTGCGCTCGACTTCCAGTGGATGCGCGACACGGGATCCCCGACACGGTATTCGCGAAGATGTCGAAATTCAGCCTCGCCCCGGCGGGCCCCGGAGCTGGATGGATCCTGGCTCACGCCGGCGGCGCGCAGCCAAGCCAGCTTCCGGACGCGACGCGTGCGCGGCAACGCAAGCGTCTCGATCGGAAGAACGAAGCGCGCCCGCGCCTCGAACAACAGCCCTGGCCAGGTTGACTTCAAAAGCAGGCTGTGGGAACGAACCTCTCCGCGGCGTTCGAGTCGCGCCGGAAGCTTGCGCCTGATGACCTGCCCTGGGCTCAACCGAAAGACAGCGTCGACCACCGCTAGTCGTTCCTCCTCCGGCCCGCTGCACACCAGCAAGTCGCGCACAACTCGGCTGCCGCGCAACGCGCATTCGAAGGAAAAGCGCGAGGCGACACTGACCTCCCGCGGAAACTCGGCGCGAGCCTCCAGTCCTCGCAGATTCGCCCACGTGAAGAACCCTGTGACAAGGCACCAGCTGCTAAGAAAACAGCCTCCGAAGCCGAGCCTCCCCAGCACGAACAGATCGAAACCGAGGAACAGCGCGGCGGAGAGCGCGACCACGCGTCCAGCCAGGGTCGGCGCAATCCGAACCTGACGGGGCCGGTCAAAGCGGTCCGGCGACAGGCGCTCGGTCTCCTCCAGCATCGTGCGAACTACAGTCGAACCGGAAGGGTATCGAGCAGCTCCTCAATCAGGTTTTCCGCCGCGAAGGCTGCTCCGGTCCCGCCGCTCGCTTCTTCGAGCACCAATCGGTGCGCGAGTGTTGCCACCGCACCACGCTTGACGTCGTCGGGCACGACGTAGGCTCGGCCCTCCAGCAAGGCGCGGGCTTTCGCTGCCCGCACCAAGGCCAAACTCGCCCGTGGGCTGGCTCCACACAGGACCTGCCCGTGCTGACGAGTCGCCTCGGTGAGATCGAGGACGTATTCGTGAATCGCAGGCTCGCAAACCACCTCGCGCGCCGCCCCTCGCCAGGCAAGCAACTCTGGCACGCCAACCACCGGCTTCAACCCATCCAGCGGATCGACCCGCTCGCGCGCAGTCAAGACCTCCAACTCACTCGAACGATCGGGGTAACCCATTCGAAGGCGGAACAGGAAACGATCGAGCTGGCTTTCGGGCAACGAATAGGTGCCTTCAAACTCGAGCGGGTTCTGGGTCGCAATCACAAAGAACGGCTCTGGAAGCCTGCGTGTCACCCCGTCCAAGGACACCTGCCCGGAGCCCATGCACTCCAGCAACCCCGACTGGGTTCGCGGAGGCGTGCGATTGAGCTCATCCGCCAGGACCACCTGAGCGAACACGGGACCGGGGTGGAACTTGAATTGTTCTTCGGACGGAGACCAAACCGAGAGCCCGAGCACGTCCGAGGGCAGCAGGTCGGAAGTGAATTGAATTCGCCGGAAGCTCGCGTCTACAGCGAGCGCGAGCGCTCGCGCCAGGGTGGTCTTACCCGTTCCGGGTACGTCCTCGATCAACACGTGCCCGCCGGCCAGGCAACCCACAACCAGGTCCTCGACGACTTCCCGCTTTCCGCGCAAAACCCGCTCGATAGCGTCGCAGAGCACACGGGGGCCGTCCATGCTCTTCGAAGATCCGGCCTCGCTGAGCTTTCGAGCCGGGCCACGCCCGGGGGAATCCGTTCGGGCCGAAAGAAAATCATCGCTCATGGAGCCCGTATCCTACCGGTTCAAACCACCTGCGAACCGTCTCTTGCCCATGCTCCGAAAGCTCGCCTCGATCGCCCCTCTCGCCGCTCCCCTGATCCTCTTTGCGCCGCCGGCCTCCACGCAGGCAGGCCGCCCAGCGACGCTCGCCCAGGAAGAGGCGGAAGAGTACGCCCCCATCCAGGTCGAATTCCCTATCGACTACACGTTCGAGCAGCCGCTGGTTCCCTACCAGGGCTTCGACTCCCTCGAGGAATTTCGGGGGCGCCCGGTCCTGGTCCTGTGTTGGTACCTCGAATCGGTGGATTCGCGCCTGCTCCTGACCGAAACCCTCCAGCGAGTCGGCGAGCGCTTCCCAGACATTCATGTCTTGCTGTGCGAGTCGAGCAAGCTGCCGCGCGCCGATCACGACCGATTCCTGTGGGAATCGGGCCTGCATGCCGTGCCGATCCACGCCTGCCGTGAAGAAGCGGTTCCTCGCCAATGGCATGCCACTCAAGCCTTCGTTCTGGACGCCACGGGCCGGGCGCACTGGTGGGGAACCCTGCAAGGCGACTTCGAAGGTGCCTTGGACAGAACGATCCAATTGGCAGCTGCGCGCGCCGAATACACCCATTCCAAGGCTCAAAAGGGATGGAGTGAATTCGATCAAGGAGACTGGAAGTCAGCCCACCGCATCGGCCAGCAGATTCGCAAAAAGGGCCTCAAGGCGATCGAGGATGGTGACCTGGGAGCCCCTGGGGAACTCGACGAGTTCACCCAAGGCGAGCTGCTTTCCCTAGCCGTCGAAGACGCCGTTCTGCAAGCCGTGCGCCGGGCCGAACGGCTTCTGGCCTCCGGCCAACCCGCCGCAGCGGAGGAGTTGTTCGAGCAAACCGATGACTACGGCATCCCCGACGTAAAGCGCTGCGAGGAAGCCATGGACGACCTCAAGGCCAAGCTCAAAATGCGCGCTACGAAGAAGTTGATCGTCCGGGATCGCAGCCTGGCCGAAATTCTCCAGAGAGCCGCGGGCACTCTTGAGGACGGCGGCGCCTTAGAAGCCGAGCGCGATGCGCTTCAAAGCCTGCTCGATGAGAATCCAGACGACCCGGTGGCCGAACGCGCGCGGTCTTTGCTCGAACTCATCGGCGCCTGAGGCGCCCCTCCAACCGGGCATCCTCCGAGGGGGCTGCGACCGAGCTGTCCAAGCGAAGGTCCAGCCACCAGCGTATCGCGTTTCAGCCCTGTGCTCCGGGGGGGCCCTCTGTGCTCCGGCGAGGCCCCGTGCTCCGGCGGGGCCCCGTGCTCCGGCGAGGATCCGTGCTCCGGGCACCCAGAACGGCTCAGCCCTCCCCTAGAGGACCCGCAGCCCATGGCGATGGGGCTTTTCCCCCAAGGCCTGGCTAGCTGCGCTTCTCAAGAATCTCCACGTCGTAGTCATTCGGGTCCTTCACGAAGATGTACTTGGAACGATTCCCCGGCTTCGAACGGCGAAACCAGCGTCCTTCCTTCTCCAACTTGGCGACGATCGGCTCGAGGTCCTCGGCGAAGAAGGCTAAGTGACCGAACTGGGTTCCCAGTTCGTACTCGCGTCCGTCGTGGTTGTAGGTGAGCTCGATGTGATAGCTCTCCGACTCATCGGTGAGAAAGACCAGGGTGGCCTCGTCTCCGATCGTCCCGCGCTTGACCTCGCGCAGGCCCAAGAACTCGGTGTAGAACCGAATCGTTGCCTCCAGGTCGCGGACCCGGATCATCGTGTGAGCTAACTGCATGTGGGACAGGAGGTCGGGCGGTCGTTTTCGGGGTGGCCCCTCAGCCGGAGCGTTTGCGGAAGGGACTACTTCTGGGCGACGACCCAGGTGACCCAAGCCGGGCAATTCTCACCTTTTTCGGAGCGCTTGTAGACCCCGTTGCCGGAGACGCCATCTTCGTCGGTCCCCTCCCAGTACGAGTCGACTTTGGAGAACCCCGCCTCGATGAGCAAGTCGCGCAGCTCGGGCAGACTCCAAAGACGCCAGCGGTAGTCGTAGACGTTGCGCAGCTCGGTTCCATCCGGGAAGCGGAAGTGGATCGCGCAGTGATAGTCGCCGGTCGCCGGGTGATAGCTCTTTTGCTCCCACACGTAGGTGAATCCGCCTTTGACCTTGCGCTTATCTTCCATCTCGTCCAGCGCTTCCGGACCGCCGTAGATGTCGAGCACGAACAGCCCGTCCTCGGCCAGGTCCTGCTGGACGCCGCGGAAGTAGTCGAGCATCACCTGGCGATCCGTGAAGATCATCCAAGAGAAGTTCGGCGAATTGCGAATGTCCGGCGGCTGGTCGGAAGGCTCGCGAACGTCAGCTTCGAACAGCTTGACGCGTTCCTCCCAATTTTCGAGCCCTTCGTAGTTGTGGTCCTTGCCCCACTGAATCGTCGGCGAGTCGATGTCGTAGCCTTCGCCGGAATTCTCCGGGTGAGCTCGCAGCCACTCCGACAGCAGGAACGCCGTACCGCAAAAATCTTCGCGCAAGTGGCGGGGCGCGCGCCCGCGGAGCCGGCGGTAGGTCTTGGTCAGAAATTCGACGTCCACGTCGGGGCTCTGCACCGCTGCCTGATAGAGCGCGTGCGCGTCAGCGGTCTTCGCGGTCAGCTTGACCTTGCCGCTCTTTTTCGCGCCCTTCTTCACCTTGGCTTTGGATTTCTTCGCCCGCTTTGGAGCCGGCACGACTTCTCCGCCGATCACGTGCGAAGGATTCGCTTTGCGCTTGGACTTGGAGCGCGACTTCTTCTTGTCGCGGGAGGCAGCCTTGTCGGCTCGGGTAGTGGAGCTGGGCATCGGAAGGAAAAAAGGGGGCGCTGCCGTTCAAAGCGGCGAAGGGTGAGCAGGGAGAAGCAGCCTCGCTCGCGGGGGAGCCGGCCGCCAAGGGGCACAAGCCGCAAGAGCGCTGCGGCCGGAGACCCCGAAGGGCGAAAAGCGTAGCAGCCGGTGCCCGAACGGCCATCCTCTGGTTGCCCAGCTCCTTGCGGGGCGGGCATCGAGCGATCAGCCCTTGAAGCGCTGAACCGCGCTGAACTCCAAGTCTTCGCTCTCCGCTTCAGAGTCCAGCTCGCCGAGCAGCTCGCCCATCGCGAGCACGACCTGCTCGTTGGCCTTCGCATCGCGCACGGGGAGTCGAATCGTGCCAGGAAGATGCTCGGGAATGCTGATGGCGCCAGGCTCGAGCTTGCCTGCGAGGCGCTCAGCAAACTGCTCGTGATCTTCCACGCGAATCAAAACCCAGCGTCCCACAGAGGGTTGAATGCTGAATCCGCGCAGCGTGGAAAGGCGAGAGATGAAGCGCTCGTGCTCGTGTTCGTTAGCTTGCATAAGGAGTCGGAGACCGCGGTCTCGGTCGAAGGTGTCGATGCGTGGCCCGGGCAGGCGTTTATAGCAGCGCTTCGCGAGAGCGGTTGGAACGTGAAGAGGCCGAAGCGACTCAAGCACGTGGATAACTCGTGGAACAAACCGTGGAGAACACACCGCCTCGACGCTTGCACCCCGTCGATCCGGCGCCGAACATAGGGCTCCCATGCCTTCTCCACCGAGTCTCTCCACGAAGCCCCCCCCGGGCCTCCCACGCCTCGCGGTACGCGTCCCTGCCTCGACTTCCAATCTGGGTTGCGGATTCGACGCTCTGGGGCTCGCCCTAGGCTTGTGGATCGAGGTTCGCGCCGAATCCGGCGACGCCAGCAGGGCCCATCTGGCCCCCGAAGTCGTCCTAGAACGCCAACACACGGGCCCGGACGAGTGGCCCCCCGAGCAGAGCGACCTCCTGCGAAGAGCCCTCGCTCTCGCGCTGGGCGAAGGAGCCCTCCCCCCTGGATTGCGCCTTAGGGTGCGCAGCTCGATCCCCATTGGACGGGGCTATGGATCGAGCGGGGCTGCGACGGCAGCGGGGCTACTGCTTGGCCGAGCCCTGGCTGGAGGGGGACTGGAGCCCGCCAGGGGGCAAGCTCTGCGCGACCTGCTGAAGCTCGGCTTAGAGCTCGAGGGGCACCCGGACAACGTGACGGCCTCGCTCGTCGGCGGCTGCACGGTTTGCGTCCCCCGGGAGGGCTCGGCCCCTGCCCTGGCGCAGATCCCCATCTGTGAGGACCTGGCCTTCGCCGCCGCCTGGCCGCCTTCAGCGCTCCCCACGAAGCGCGCGCGTGCGGCCCTGCCCACCAGCGTCCCCTTCCAGGACGCCGTCGAGAACGCCCGGCGTGCCGCACTCCTCACCCGCGGAATCACGACCGGCGACCCAGAATTGCTAGCTGAGGGCCTCCAGGACCGGCTGCATGTCCCGTTTCGCATCCCACTCCTGCCCGGCAGCGCCGAGGCACTCGACGCCGCTCGAAACGCGGGAGCGATCGCCTCCACGTTGTCGGGAGCCGGCTCGGGCCTGATCGCCATCGCGACCAAGGACGCGGCCCGCGACGTGGCGGAAGCCATGGGAAGCACCCTGGAGCGCTTCGCTCCAGGATCCAAGGCCCGCGTCCTGGAGCCGGTGCTGGAGGCCCCGGCGGTCACCGTGCTGCCCTAGCCCACGTGCCTGCGGGGGAGCGACAGAAGCCACAACCCGAGCCCTTGGCAGGGGTTACCCTCCCGCCATGCATGCATCGCTTTGCCTACGGCTGACTCTCGGGCCCCTCGCAGCCCTCGGGCTCGGTCTGCTTTTCGCCCAAACGGCGCCACAGGCGCAGACTCTGGCCGAACCGGCCGTCCACCGCCACAGCGCCCCCGAACAGCTCTTCGAAGTCGTCAAGATCGTAGACGGCGACACGTTGCACATCTTGCGTGACGGCGTGAAAGAGAAGCTCCGATTGTTGTCGGTGGACACCGAAGAAAAGCTCAGCGGAAATCCGAATCCTTCTCCGACCAAGCCGGAAACCGTCTTTGGCGAGGAATCTGCCGCCTGGGCAGAGAGTTGGCTTCCCGAGCACGCCACCGTCGACGGGCGCGTCCAGGTCGGGCTGGCGTTTCCCGGCGGAAACGAGCAGCGCGACATCTACGGGCGCCTGCTGTGCCACGTCCTGCTCCCGGACGGCACCGACTTCAACGTCGAGCTCGTCCGACTCGGCAAGAGCCCCTACTTCAACAAGTACGGGGAGAGCCTGATCTGCCAGGAGGCCTTCCTGAACGCGCAGTCCGGCGCCATGGAACAAAGTCTGGGCATCTGGAATCCGGCCACCAACCGCCCCGCCAACTCGAGCGCACCAGCCGTGGTTCGGCCGTACGAACGACTCCTCCCCTGGTGGCAAGCACGCGCCGACGCGGTCACCGCTTTTCGACAGCGTGCGGCCAAAAACCCGATCCGCGACGTTGCCGCCGACGATCCTACGGGGCTCGAGCTGGCTGCGTTCGCCTGCGACGCGGGTGCCCGAGTCTCCGTGTTCGGGTCGATCCAGCGCATCTTCGTCGAGGACGATGGCGACTGGACTCTGCTGATGCGCAGCGGCGATTCGGGCCGTTCCGTTCGCGGGCGCATTCAAGCCGAGGACCTAGAGCAATTCGACACCGCGGACCTCAAGCGGCGCGCCACCGAGGAGTTCTGTCAGAACTACCTGATCCTGGAGGGTGCTCTCGACCGCGGCTCGCGCGGGTTTGAGATCGATCTTCTAGGCCCCGAGCAGGTTCGCCCAGCCGGACCGGAACCCCGCGCTCCTTTAGATTCTCCCCAAGACTAGGCTCGTACGGTCAGGCAAATACGGTCCGCCCCACCGCGACCGCCCCGAGCCCGAGCCCGACCTGGGCTAGGACGCTTCCGATCGCGAGCGCCGGCTTGCCGCCCGCGAGCAACTCGACGGTCTCCTTGCTGAATGCCGAGAAGGTGGTGAACGCACCGAGAAACCCGGTGATCGCCAGGGGCCTCAACCAAGGCGCCTGACCGGAGCGTTCGAGCAGGCTCCACAGTGCGCCGGCTGCGAAGCAACCGAGCACGTTGACCGAGCCGATCGCAAACGGCGCAACGATCCCAGCCCGCGAACTCGCTTGGACCAGCGCGTGTCGGGCCAGCGCGCCGCAAGCACCGCCCGCCGCGACGGCGAACCAGGTCCCGAGCCCCTCGGAAGCGGCTGCAGCCGGCCCCAAGAGCCCGGCAACGGAACCGGTCGCCTCCGGCTCGCTCATCGACCCGCTGGGGCCGCCGAGAGTGCGCCGAGTTCGATCATGACAGGAATTTGCTGCCCGTCGCGCACCACGGTCAAGGTCACGTCTTGCCCGACGTCGTAGCGCGAGAGGACGGCCTTGAGCTGATCGTTGTTGAGCACTTCTTCGCCTTCCACGGCGACGATCAGGTCGCCTTCGATCATGTTCCCTGAACGATCCCGAAGCAGCGGCATGAGACCTGCGCGGTCGGCGCTAGAACCGACCAAGACCATGGCTACCAGGGCACCTTCAAGTCCAAGAGCGAAGCGCTCCTGCTCGCTGACCAACCGAACGCCCAAGCCGGGGCGCGGCGCGTAGCCGCTCGCGAGCACTTTGGGAACAATTCGATTGACCGTATCGACGGGAACCGAAAAGCCGACGCCGGAGAACACGCCCGTCGGAGAAACGAGCGCCGTGTTGACTCCGATCAGGCGACCTGCGCTGTCGAGCAAGGGGCCCCCTGAGTTGCCTGGGTTGATCGCAGCGTCGGTTTGAACGAGCCCGTCGATCACACCGCCTTCGGAGCTGGGCATCATGCGGTCGGTCGCCGAAACAACGCCGGCCGAGAGACTCTGATCGAGGCCAAACGGATTGCCGATCGCGTACACGCGCTGTCCGACCAAAAGGTCCGAAGAGGTCCCCACCGCAATCGGCTTGAGGCGACCAGCCGGTGCGTCGATTTGGAGGACGGCCAGGTCGTAGGCCGGCGCGATTCCCAGGACGACAGCGCGCCACTCACTGCGGTCGGCCAGAGTCACCAGGCAAGCCTCGGCCCCCGCCACCACGTGGTGGTTGGTGACGATGCGGCCCTCTTGATCCCAAACAAATCCGGAGCCCGATCCGACGATGCGCTCGCTTCCGAACAACCGATTCGTGTCCAAGAATCCGCCCCGGCCTGATTCGGTCGCCGTCGAATCGATGTGAACGACCGAGGGAGCGACCCGCGTGAACAGTTCGACGGCGGTCATTTCGCCCGATGCCAGGGGACCGCGGGGCTCCACCAGCCGGGGCTCAGCCCGCGGATCGAGCCGCAGCGAGGGTGCAAATTGACCCCCGAGCCAGATTCCGAGCCCCAAAACACCCACCGCCCCCAGGATCAGGGCCAACAGTCGCCCCAGGACCCCCCCCTGAGCCGCTGCGCGGCGCCCCGGGGGCATGGAATTCCGAACTCGAGTAGGCATCAGGCCCCCGATCATACGAAGGGGATGGAAAGGGTGAGAGCCCCGCGTAGCGGGGAGCCGGGCAAGTCGGCTATTTTCCTCGCCTGCGCGGACGCTCAGACCGGCGCCTTGCTCCCCAAGGAGCTCCCCTGGACAGTTCGCCTCCCCTTCTCCCTCCCACGCTCTCCGTGAATCGGCCCCATCCCACATTCGACGACAAGGGAACTTTCGACTGGCATACCGAGATCGGTAAGGCGCTGAGCGAGGCGCAAACCGACGGCAAGCGACTCCTGATCGAATACGGGCGCGAACAATGCAGCCAATGCCGTGCCCTGGTGCAGGCCGTTCTCCCCCGGCCGGAAATCGCCGAGCTGGTGGCGAGTAGCTTCGTCCTGTTGGCCGCCGACTGCGACGACGCCGAAGAGGACGTCGAGGAGCTGGCTCTCAAACTCGAAGACGCGATGCAGCTCCCCTTCGTCCTGATCATTGACGAGCACGGGCAATTCCTCGAGGGCTTTTCCGGCGTGATCGAACCCGAGCGCCTGCGGCGAACCCTCGAACGCCTTGCGCCGGCCCAAGCTGCCGCGGGCTCCTCGAACTTGGAAGACTCCAGCACGGGGAGTCCCGAGCCCTCTTGAGCTGCACCTGGGTCCGAGCCCGGCTTGGGATCGCCCTGCTGGCTCTGGGAGCCAGCGCTGCGCGGGTTCACGAATCGCCTCTGGGCCGCGGCCCGGAAGATGTCTACGGCGTCTACCTGCGATCACCGATCACCTCGGACGCCTGGGAGCGGCCGCGCGGACGAGCCCAGGACACGAACTCCCCGGTTCTAGTTCCGTTTCTTGTGGATCGGGTCCGCGAACGAACGCGGGTTGCCGGCCGGTTGTGGTTTGTCGAGTGGCTGCGCGACGGCGAGCGGCTGATCCTCGACGAGCTGCGGGTCACAGCCGATCGCCGCGAGCTGTGGAAACAGCCCCTCGAAGTCGAGCTGGTGGGACAACTCGAATTCCCGCGCCTGGCCGCCGACCTCGAACGCTTGCCGCCGGCGCTGACCCATGGCCGCCGCAGGCAAAATTACTTTCTGCATCCGAGTGCGGAACCGATTCGCGGCGCGCGCGCTGAGCAGCGAGCCGCGCAGTGGATCCCGCGCTGGAACGAGCTGCAGCCTCAAGCTGCCAGCCCGGGTCCTCGCCCGGGTCCTCGCCCGGGTCCTCGCCCCGATGCGCGCCTCGATTTCGAACTCGACCTGGGTGAAATTTTCCCGCCGCCCACCGAACCGGGACACCGAGTCCGGCTGCGCTTTGAGTTGACCGGGCGTCAACCGGGGGGTCAGCGGGCGACCTACTTCTGTGAGCGGCAGATCGAATGGGCCGGTCCACGTCCAGCACTGCCCAAACAGGCTCTGCCCGCCGGATTCCGAATCGTCGCGATCGATCCCCTTGTCCACGGAAGCCGTTCGCCAACCGGCGCAGAGCTGTGGCCGCCGCTCCACTGTCCCTCGATCGATTGGCCCGGCGCCTTTTCGGGCGAGCAACGGCTGAGTTCGTTGCGCGCCCTCGACCTTTCCCAGCTGGACATCTCCGCGCCGAAGGCGGGAACCCTGGCTTGGAACGGAGAAGCACAGCTCGGTCAGGAAGGCGACGTCTTGCCGTGGCTCGAAGCGTTAGCCACCGGCGCCCCCGCCGTAGCGTTCGCCGGAAGCGACGCTCACGAAGAGCCCTTCGATGCAGGGGCGACCCACGTGCTCACCGAGTCCACATCGCAAGATGCCCTCGTCCAAGCCATAAGCGCCGGCCGCTCGTTTCTTTCCAACGGACCTGCGCTGGTCTTGGAAGTTCGACAGGAAGGTCAGACCGCGCAGCTCGGTGACTCCATCGACCTGGATCCAACGCGGCCGACCATCTTGAGACTCGCCGGGGCCTTTGCGGGAGACGACGTCCGGTGGCAGATCTTCGCTGGCCGGTCCGGCTCCACGGGCGAGTGGGAGCTGGCTGCTGGAGAACTGGAGCCTGGTCAGACCGTGCTCGAAATCGAGCTCCCCCTTCCGGCCGCAGGCGACCTAGCCTTCGAGGGCTGGCTGCGTGCCTACGCGGTGCGTGAAGCCGCGGCCCGGTCGGTCTACACCAACGCCATCCGAGTTCGCGCTAACGTCGCGGAGGAGCGCTAACGCAGGCGCCCTACCACCGCGTCCCACAGGCAGCGCGGTCCGGAGCGCAGCAGACGCAGGGGGAGGCTCTCCGAGCGCGGAAAGCTCACGACCACACGGCCTTCGTGGACACCGTCCACGATCCGGCGCGCCGCCTCATCGGTGGCGACCATCGAGCGGCCCCGGAACACCGGATGTTGCTGGTCTCCGCCGGTCATCTCGGAGACCACGAAACCCGGCTGAACATCGAGCACCCGAACACCGGTTCCTCGCAGATCCAGACGCAACGTCTGCAGGAAAGTTGAGAGCGCCGCCTTGCTCGCGGCATACGCACCGCTGCCCGGCATGCCTCCCAGGGAGGCCAGGCTTGAAATCCCGCACAAGGTGCCCCGCCCACGCGGCAAGCAAACCTCGAGACCCGCATGGAGCGTTGCGAAGGCTCCGCGAACATTGACCGACAGCGTTTCGTCGATGTCCTCGAACGACAGTTCGGTCACGGGAGCTGCGCGGCCGACTCCGGCGTTGGCAACCACCAGGTCGAGCCCCGTGGACGATCGGCCGTCCGCCTCGCGGACGAAATCCCGAACGGCCGCTGGATCGCGAACATCCAAGGCTTCCACGTGAACTTCGGTGCCACGAGCTCGCAATTCAGCGGCGAGCGACTCCAGCCGATCGAGCCGGCGTGCAGCAATTTCCAGCCGAGCCCCGCGGCTGGCCAATTCTCGGGCGAGGGCCTCGCCGATGCCGCTGGAGGCGCCGGTGATCAGAGCGTGTTGAATGCGCGACATGGTGGACGAAGCCTAACAACTGCAACCCGCCCCACCGCCGAACGGGACCCCTGGGGCACCTCGTGGCTTTCTTGGGCTGCGGATTCCTTAGGCTCTTGCCGTGGCCAAAATTTTCTACAGCATGGCCGGCGAAGGCCGTGGCCATGCGGCCCGCGTCCGGACCATGACCGAAGCGCTGCGCGCTCGTCACCAATTGGTCCTCCTCGCACCGGACGATGCCTACGACTACCTTTCCAAGGTCTACGCGGGCTCGGACGTGGAAGTTCGCGAGCTCGAGGGCTTGCGATTCGCCTACAACGACCGTCAACGGGTGCACTGGCCACGCACGCTAGCCGGTGGGTTTCGCTATCTGGCCGGTTCGCGAAAACGCACCCGCGCCCTGGCCGAGGCCTTGAATTCTGGCGGCGCTGACCTGCTGATCACGGACTACGACCCAGGCGGCCCGCGGGCTGCCGAACACGCCGGAGTTCCCTACATCGCGCTGGATCATCAGTCGCTGTTTACCTTTGGGGACCTTTCGTTTCTGCCCCAGCCCCTGCGACGCAAGGCAGCTGTCATGGGACGCTTCGGCAAGCTCTACTACCGGCGGCAGCACCACACGATCAGCTCCTCCTTCTTCCGGCCCGAACCAAAACCGGGCGCCAGCCGCGTCACGTTTGTCGGAACGCTCCTGCGCCCCGCGCTGCTCGAGGCCGAGGTCTCCGAACAGGAACACTTGATCGCCTATTGCCGGCGCGACATGCCAGCTTGCGTACTCGAGTCCTTGCGAACCGCCGGGCGCGAAGTTCGCGTTTACGGATTGGGTGAAAAGCCGGATGACGGCGACCTACGCTTTTTCCCGGTTAGCGAAGCGGGCTTCTTGGCCGATCTGGCCAGCTCGCACGCCGTCGTCGCTTCCGCCGGCAATCAACTGATCGGCGAGTGCCTCTACCTGGGCAAGCCGGTTCTCGCGCTCCCCGAACTTGGCCAACACGAGCAAGCCATCAACGGAGTGCTGCTGGAACGGATGAACGGCGGGCGATCCGCGCGACCCGATTTGCTCACGCCCGACATCCTGCGGAGGTTCCTCGCCGACCGCGACCGATTCGGCGAGTCCATCGACCGGGGCTTTGCCCACGGGCTTCCCGCGGCCGAGGCTGCCCTGGAGCAGGCCTTGGGCGAGCTCCAGGCGGCAACTGCCCGGGCCTCGGGTCGGCCCTGAGGGCCCCTGTTCGGCCCTAGGGGCAGGATTGGTACGCTCGGGGCCATGCTGGCCTACCTATTCGCCGCCTGCCTTGCACTCTCCGGCTGGGAACTCGACGCCGTTCATGCGGCCGAAGTGCGGGTGAACTTCACCCCAAAGTCGCGCGAGGACTACGCCTGGACGATTCAAGCTCCCCTGATGGAGACCCTGGACCCATCGGTGCTCGAATCACTCGGCGCGGAACTTGGCGGCGATTTTTCCCAGCTCGACACGAACGAGGATGGTCGTGCCGATGAGCTCTCCGCCGCTGGAACCACCGACCTCGAAGGGCTGCGCCGAATCGTGCAAGGGGTGGTCCTAGCCAACAGGCCGTTGCATCCATTTCTGGACCGCGAGCTGGCTCTGTTCAGTGTCCAAGGTTCCCTAGAGCCGTTCTTAGAGGAATTCGCCGCGGACGTCCTGATCCGCCGCATGGACTCGACGCCCTGGGAACGGTCCGGAGCCCCTGGGCACGAAGCGGTAGACGCCATGCTCGAAGCCCTCGGAGGTGCGGCGGATTGGGCCGTCTTGAGCGAAGTGCGGACCCAAACGCGGCTCACCATGGACCTCCAGGGAACTCAGCGAATTCTCAAGCGGATCCACATCCGCAAGTTCGGGCCGCCCAGCACGCGCGTCGAACAGCTCCCCGTAGGGCCCGAGCAGGTCATCCAGGAGCTTTCGCCAAACGCCGTCGTCCAAAGACAGCGCGCCATGAGCACCCTATTTCCACTTTCGGATCTCGCGCGCACCTGGCGCAGCGAAACCGCCAGCTTCACGCGGCTCGCCCAGGGGTTGGCTTCGCGCGGTCCGATGGGTGCGCGCCCCGACGGCGAACGCAACCTCGTGATCTTCGACGACAACGGCGACCTGGCGCGAATCGAGCTCGGTGAGGACGGCCGCCCCCATGTGCTCGTCCAACTGTCCGGAACGCCGGACGAAGCCGGCCGAACCACGATCACAGCCTGGTCGGAAACAGCCCCGTTCTTCGCGGTGGGTTACACCCTGGAGGGGCGAGTGTCGCTGACCGCCGAAGTCACCGACCTCTCCTTTCTGGTCGGCTCACGCCACGAAGGACCGAAGTAGAAGCCCGCTTGGGCTCCGCCGCCGGAGGCCTATCCTAGGGCCATGCAAACGGAAGACTCCGACCCCCGGTTCGAAGCGCGGCGCCGATTTCTCTTAGGATCCGCGGCCCTAGGCGCCTCCCTGACCCTCGATCAGGGAGCGTTCGCCGATCGGCTGCGCTCACCGGCACGCTCAAGCCTCACGTTCGAAGAGCTGAGTGCTCGCTTGGACCACGAACACGCGGTCGCTCCCGGACACACCGCGCAGATCTTGATTCGCTGGGGCGACCCTGTCCTGGCGGGTGCACCTGAGTTTGAACCGGCTACTGCGACGGCACAGACCCAGTCGATGCAGTTCGGTGAGGGCTCGGACCACGTGGCGTACTTCCCACTACCGCTCGGATCGAACAGCTCGAATCACGGTCTGCTCGCGATCAACCACGAGCAGTGCCATCGATCGATGATGTTGCCGGGTGAACGAGCCAACGAGAACTTCGGCGAAGCCGAAGCCCGCGTCGAGTTGGCTGCCCACGGGCTCAGTGTGATCGAAGTGCGGCTGGAGGGCGATCAGTGGATTGTTGTTCCGAACAGCCCGTTTGCCCGGCGAATCACCGGGGAAACTCCGGTGCGCTTAACCGGGCCCGCTGCCGGCTCACCGCGGCTGGTCACCCGGGACGACCCCAGGGGGCGCACCGTCCTCGGCACACTAAACAACTGCGGCGGAGGCTGGACGCCGTGGGGCACCCTGCTCACCTGCGAAGAGAACATCGATGAGTACTTTGGCGGCGACTTTGAACAACTCGAGGAGCCCGAGCGCAGCAACGCAGCGCGCTTCGGCATGGGCCGGCCCGCGCACCGCTGGGGCGAGTCGATCGACCGGTTCAACGTGAACGCGGAGCCGAACGAATTCAATCGCTTTGGCTGGGTCGTCGAAATCGATCCCTACGCTCCGACGAGCAAACCTCGCAAGCGCACAGCACTAGGCCGATTGCGACACGAAAGTGCGACCTGTGCGCTCACCCCAGACGGTCGCGTGGTGGTCTACACCGGCGACGATACGAAAGGCGAATATCTGTACCGATTCGTGAGCGAAGGCAAGTTCGATCCGAAGGCTCGCTCGGCCAACACCGACCTGCTCGATCGCGGCGTGTTGTCCGTGGCTCGCCTGGACGAGGACGGCAGCCTGCATTGGCTGCCGTTGGTACACGGCAAGGGTCCGCTGACCCCGGAGAATGGATTTGCGTCCCAGGCCGACATCTCGATCGAAACCCGTCGCGCGGGAGATCTGCTGGGCGCAACTCCCCTCGATCGCCCGGAAGACGTCGAGGCCTCGCCGGTCACCGGCCGGGTCTACGCCGCGTTGACCAAAAATTCCAATCGTGGAACCGAGGCCGGTGACCCGGTAGACGCGGCCAATCCGCGCGCAGGGAATCGCGACGGGCACGTGCTCGAACTCCTTCCCCCCGGGGAGGACGGTGCGCGCGACCACGGGGCCGAAACCTACCGGTGGGAGGTTTTCCTTCTGGCCGGCGATCCGAACGAAGACTCCACCGGATCGAGCCTGCACCCGGACACGACCGAGCACGGCTGGTTCTCATGCCCCGACAACTTGGCGTTCGATCCCAAGGGGCGCCTGTGGATCGCAACGGACGGCAACCCCTGGCGCAATCGCCGCGCCGATGGATTGTTCGCCTGCGATACAGGCGGCGAAGGCCGTGCCCTCACCCGCGCCTTCTATGCGGGCCCGCTGGGTTCCGAACTATGCGGGCCTTGCTTCACACCCGACGGCTCGACCCTGTTTGCGTCGGTGCAGCATCCGGGATTGATTCAAGGGTCCACGTTCGAAAAACCTCTACACCGCTGGCCAGATGCGAACAGCAGCCTACCCCCCCGCTCGAGCGTCGTCGCTCTGCGCCGCGAAGACGGTGGTCCGATCACGTGAGCCCGGGGCTCGCGGCTACGGATGAGCCAGCAGCCAAGCTTCCAGCTTGGCCACTTCGCGATAGGCTGCAACCACGCGGTAGTACCCGCGGTCCAAAGCTCCCAACGTTTGCTCAGTCTGCGACTGATTCCCGAGCGGGTCCTCCCCGAACCCAAACGCCGTCCGATTCCAGCGTGGCAATTCGAACCGGACCGCTCGCAACGCGCTCGATTCCGACTCGACCACGATCGGGCTCTCAGGGTCCAAGGGCCGAATCAACCCGAACTCAAAGGCTGTCGCCCAGATCTCAAGTTCGGCTAGCCGTCGCTCGAATTCGACGGCCCGTTCCGAGCGCAGCTCCTCGCCCGCCGCCCGCGCTTCGGTCGCCAGCTTTCGCAACACGTTGATGCGATCGGCCAGGTCCGCCAGACCATCGAGGGTCGTGTCCACGAAGGCGGCAGCCTCCGCGAAGGGAATCCACGCGACGTCCTCGGCCCGATCCGCCTCGGAGACGGCGAATCGCTCCAACTCGACCGGTAGATTGGCCGGATCCCCCTCCTCCGCGGCAATCCACGGCTGGCGGGGCTCGAGCCCCTTCGGCTCCATGACCACCTTGAGCCCAAAGGCCAGGCACACCGCGAGCAAACCAAGACGCAGGGGACGAGCGAAAATCATTGAAAACTGACTGTCAGAGGAAGATCCCATCGCGTTCCTCAATCGGGCGGACTTGGCCCCTGACTGGCGCGAACGACTGGCTACCTTCCCGGAACTGACTCGCTGTCCCTTTCCCACCCCCATGACCACCTCTTCCGAAGCCGCCCAGCTCCCGCTTGCCATCGTGCTGTGCGGCTCGACGGTGGCCCCCTTGATCCCCCGCCGGGGCAATTTCGCGGACTGGTTCCGGTCCGGGCTCGGCGACCCCCAAGCCCTCGCTCTCGATGCCGCAGCGGGTGCGGTCCTTCCCGATCCAAGCTGCCTGCGAGGCGCGGTGATCACCGGCTCGCCGGCCATGATCACCGAGAACGCCACCTGGATGATCGACTTGATCGCCTGGACGGCCCGCGCGGCGGAAGCCAAGTTGCCGCTGCTTGGCGTCTGCTTCGGGCATCAAGTCCTGGCGCGGGCAACCGGTGGTGAGGTCGGATTCCATCCACGCGGCCGGGAGATCGGCAGCGTTCGCGTGCGGCTCGAGCCCGCGGCCGCAGCCGATCCACTGTTCGGGGGGCTCCCCTCCGAGTTCTTCGTCCAAGAGAGCCATAGCCAAGCTGTGCTCCAGCTGCCACCCGGATCCGTCCATCTGGCCCGTGGCGAACACGACCGCAATCAGGCCTACCGGGTCGGGCCCAGCGCCTGGGGCACCCAGTTCCACCCGGAGTTCGACGCCGACATCATCCGTGGCTACCTCGCTGAGAGAGCCGATGATCTGCAGGCCGAGGGACTGGACCCCAGCGCCCTGGCCGCCGCCACCCGGGACGATCCGACTGGCGCCCAGCTCCTCGCGCGCTTCGAGCAGCTCACCCGGACGCGGAATTGAGCTTGCCTCGCGCAGCCAGTCCAAAGGCCACCGCGCCCGCCAACATCCCAAGAACAAGTCCTGAGTAAAAACCCTCCGCCGGCGCCAGGCCCAAGGCTTGAGCCAAGCGCTCGCCCAGGAAGCCGCCCGGGACGATGAAGCCAAGGGAGCGGATCGCGGACATCAGCAGCCCGCGCGTCGCCGCTCCCAGGGCGTCGAACAAGGGACGCAGGAAAAACACCAGGCCCACGGAGAAGACACCGGGAACCAACCAACGCATGCCGAGCCGCGCGTGCTCACGGGCTGCGGGTTCGGACAAAAGTGCATCGGCCAGCGACCCTGCAAACAAGAGCCCCAGCGGCGCAACGAACAACAGCGAGTAACCGAGGACCCAACCGACCCCGGCGCGCACCTCCGCCGACAGCTCGTCGAGCCGGCCCTCGCCCCTCAGCCTGCCAGCCAAGGGCAGCAGGGCCACGCCTATGGCGATCGGGGGCATGGCCAAAAAGCGCAGAGTGCTGTCGAAGATGCCGAACCCCGCGAGGCGCGCCTTGGAGTCGGCTCCGGAAGCCAGGATTCCGTTGATCAAAAAGCCCTCGGTCGCCATCAGGACGTAGGTCAGGCTCGAGGGAATCGCGATCGCCAGCAGGGCTCCGAGGGCCGGGGCCCAACGACGGCCCACGGAAGGCGCCCGGCTCGCGGCCCGTCGCCCGTGCTCGTGCGCCGCAGCCCGGTACTGGGCGTAAAAGAACCCCGCCAAGCGGCCGAGCGCGGTGGACAACCCAATCCCGAACAGCCCCCAGTGAAAGACAAACACGAACACTGTGTTCAGAGCGACGTTCACCACCGACGAAGCGATCCCAGCCCACATGGTGGTCTTGGTGTCCTGATGGGCCTTGACCAGCGAATCGGGCAGAATCGACCAGAACGCGGTGAACGCCGATCCACCGATCAGCACCGTGGCGTAGACCCGGAAGGCGCTTGCGACTTGCGCGTCGAGACCGAACCGGTCGTAGAAGAACCAAATGCAGGTGGCCAAGCCAAGGAAGCTCACGCCGAGGGCCAACACGATTCGGCGCATGGTCCGCAACAAATCCTCGACACGTTCGTCGTCGCCGGCACCCATCGCCTCGGACAAGAGCGATGTCAGCGCGTTCGAAGATCCGACCCACAGGGCGATCATCAAGAATTCAAGGGGAACCGCGAGACTGATCGCAGCCTGCGCGGCGTCCACCTGGCCGTCGAGGCTGGCCGCATAAATCCGGTCGATCCACGAAAAGGCCTGCCGTAGCCAAAACGAGATCACCAACGGCCAGCCGAGAGCCAGCAGGCGCGCGCCCGGCTTCCGGCCCCCGGAATTCGGACTGCCCGCCGAACCGGAAGAGAGTTGAGCTTCGGTGCGCGACACGCGGTTGTGATATCACACACAGCTTCGGCCACGCTCCGGGAAGTTCCCCCCAATCAGCGGCCCCAGACAGCCGAAGCGACGAGCTGCCTTCCTCGCTGGATCCTCGAGTCCGGCAACGAGCTGCTCTTCGTGATCCACTGGTCCCAGTTGGCTGGCTCGGGGAACTTCGCACCAGGGGACGGACAGGCGATCGCGAAACGGGTCTTTACGTTCCGGCTCTAAGCAGGGTGTCCCGTGCCCGGGCCGAAGGCACCGCCCCTAATCGGTGATACCGTGCCAGAGTCACATGCACCGCTGAGGCTGCCGCGGCTACGCCGCGGCCCGGCAGCGAAGCTGCCGGTGCCTCAGCGGTGCATGTGACTCTGGCACGGTATCACCGATTAGGGTTGGACCAGCTCGCGGGTCAGGCGCTCGAATTCGAGCTGCAATTCGGCGTTTTCGAAGCCCCGCAGTTTGGGCACCTCCAACTCGAGCAACGCCGAGAAATTGCGCTGGCCCTCCTTCAGCAGCTCCGCCACTTGGCTCGAGAGCTGCACCGTGTCAAAAGTGTTTTCCGCGTCGCGTAGTTTGATCTGCAGCGCCTCGTTCTGCGCGGCCACGTCACCCGCCTGCTCGAGCAGATAGCGCGTATAAAACTCGCACGCTTGTTCAGTCAGCTCGTTGGACCGAATGTTTTGGATCGCAATCTGCGGATCCCCCCCCGCAGCCCGGTTGGCCTCGGCTTGGCGAATGTTCTCCCGGGCCCTGGCTGCGAATTCGGCCAGCTTGGGGACCTGCTCTTCCTCGACACGCCGCACAAACTCCTTTTGAACGCGATCCAAGATCCGGATCAGCACCACGTACGACCCATAGTACTTGCGCGCCAGGTCGAGCGATTCTCCCGCGTTCTCGGTGAGGACGCGCAGTTGTTCCGTCACGACGCGAACGTTGTCGAACGCGATGCATAGATCGAGGAAATCATCCCCCGAAACCGTTCCCAGTAGATGCCGCGCGGTTTCGAGATCGACTTCAAGACCCAAGTCCTCGAGACCGCGAACAAAGTCGTTTTCCAGAGTCAACCGCTCGCGTTCGCGTTCTGAAATTTCGACTTCGGCATCTTCGATCCGCCGATCCAGGTCTTCCACCGAAGTCGTGGTCGCTTTTCCGATCGTGCCCAGTTCGTCCTCGCGGGGCGCGGCCAAGCGCTTCTCCCGGTGTCCGGCGATTTCCTGACGCAGCTCTTCGATTCGCGAGTCGATTCCGCGCAGCCGCTCCCGCACGTCCGACAGATCCGATATCTCCAGCACCTTCACCGCTTCGTCGAGCAGTCGGTCGATGGCCTTCGAATTGGACTTTTGGTCCTCGCCGAACCAGCTGCTCTTGTCGAGCTCTCCGTGACGTTCGTAGCGCTCCGAGGCCTTCTCGATCGGATCGAAGATCTTCTCAAATACCTTGCGCTGGGCTGGGGTCGGATCGAGCTCTTGCGAATCCTCGACCTGGACCACCGGATCGGGCTCGGAGGGGACCGGAACCGGAGCTTCGAGGACAGAGTCCCCTGGATTCGGAGCCGCCGATTGAGGGGACCCTGCTTGAGGAAACTCTGGCTGGGGAGCTTCAGGCTGGGGTAGCTCCGGCCGGGATGGCTCAGCCTGCGGGGCAGCCTTTGGCTCAGTCCCCGCCTGTTCGTCGAGAACGACTTCAGGCCCCGGACGATCCACCGGATCCGCAGGTTCACCGTCCCAGGAGGAAAACAGCCAAGCCAGAGCTCCAGCCCACAGGAGTCCGAGCACGATCAGGGTCAGGCGCCAGTTCATCGCTGGATCCTACGGATCAAGGCCTCGAGGATTCGGACCGCTGTGGAGGAAGGGCTCGGAACCAGTACCCGCAGCGATTCACCCTCAGCCGCTCCAGGGCCCGCGGGTCGTAGCGCCAGCGCCTGGCGGCCTCCAGGGCCGCCGCGTCGAGCAGGCTAGAGCCCGAACTCGTCAAGACGGTCGCCTCGGCCACACGACCGCTCGGATCCACGCGCATTTCGACTTGGCAGCTGCCCGAGATCCCGAAATTGAGCATTTGCTCACTGATCGAGACTTCCTCGCGGTACAGCGTCACCACATTCGCCGTCGAACCATCCAATTCCAAAACACCTGCGGCCGAAGGCTCGCCGGGCGCCCCGATGGCTTCGGAAGCGCGCCGCTCGATCAGGCCGGACAGTTCGGCCGAAGTGCGCAGCACGTCGGGCGCATCGCGCCGCGAGTCTTCGATTTGCATAGACAGCAATCGCGCTTCCCCACCCTGCTCCAACAGGCCGCCGGTCGCGCCGAATCGTCCCGCTTGGGGGGTCGTGACCACCGCGGGGCGGGAGGGCAGCACCTGTCCCAAATCGTAGGAGCGCGCCCCTTCGATGGGCCGCGCGGCCAGGGTCATGGACGGCGAGAGCATGCGCGTTGCGGCGCGGGTCGGCTCGGGCGAAAGCAGCCGCCGAAGCCGGTCCTCTTCCGGAATCTGAACCTCGAAATCCTGGTAACTCTGTCCGCTTGCCTCCGCCCGGCTGGTCGCCGCCGGAATGGAAATCCCAAGAACCACGGCGAGCACCCCATGGACCACGACCGTCACAAGGATGGCCCGCCAGCGATCCGCACGCTCGGCCCGGGCCCACTCCGAGCCCTCCTCGAATCGAGAAGCCTCCGCCCGGACCGTTGCCCGGTAGGAACGGCCCGCCGAAGCTGAAGCCCTGCCTCCCGCAATCCTCGCCATGGGCCATAGTTTAACTCCTCCAGCCCCCTCAATCCCTCCTCCAGGTCAAGTGTCTGTTCCCGACGCCCCTCCCCCCAGTCGATTCCAGCGGAATATCACGTGGTTCATCGCGGCCGCGGTCTGGGCCTTGTGGCTCCCGGCCATGGTCCTGGGCGAGCGCTTCGAGCTGTTCGCCTCCTGCTGGCACATGTCGATCACGATGATGCTCGGCTCGTTCATCGCTGGCGCGACCTCCGAGGGCGGCGGAGCCGTGGCCTTCCCGGTCATGACGCTCTTGTTTGAGATCCCACCTCCGACCGCGAGGGACTTCTCGCTGATGATTCAGTCGGTGGGCATGATCGCCGCAGCCATCACGATCTTCGCCGCCCGCATCCCGGTCGCGAACCGCGCCTTGGTTTGGTCCAGCCTGGGCGGAGCCGCCGGCGTCATCGTCGGCTTGGAATTTGTCGCACCGCAGCTGTCACCGAAGTTCGCCAAGATGACGTTCCTCAGCGTCTGGCTCTCCTTCGCCTTCGCGCTGTTTTGGATCAACCGCTATCGGGACCGCGAGGTTCGTTTCACCATCGAACGTTTCGGAGCTCGCCACGCAGCTCTGCTCGTCGCCGTCGGCCTGCTGGGCGGTGTGATCTCTGGCATCACCGGATCGGGCCTCGACATCCTGACGTTCTCCTTGCTCGTTCTGCGATTCCGCATCTCCGAGAGCATTGCGACTCCGACCTCGGTCGTCCTCATGGGCATCAACGCTTGCGTCGGCTTCCTCTGGAAACACTACGCCGGCGGCGGGATGGCACCCGACGCCTGGAATTACTGGTGGGTCTGCGTCCCGATCGTGGTTGTCGGAGCCCCGCTCGGCGCGCGCTTCATCCGCCATCGCTCGCGCCTGTTCGTTGCCGGCATCCTCTACGTCAGCATCGCGATCCAATTCGTCGCCGGCCTGTTGATCATCCCCCAAAGCCCCAAGCTGCTCGGCTACGCCTCGCTGGTGTTCCTTCTAGGGCTACTCCTGTTCCACCGCATGGCGGCCGGTGGAGTCAAACGGCTCGAGTGGCTCTCGAGCACCGAGAGCTAAGCCTCGGAGAAAGCGCGGGCTCCAATCAATCGAGCCCCCCCCTCAAGGGGCCCAATCCACCTCCACGGTTTCCCCCACCCGAGCGAACACCTGCCTGGTTGCCTTTTCGAAGGATCCACCTTCGAGGTGAAAGGCGCGCAGCTCAAGCTCTCCTGGAGGAACGTGCAGCATCACTCTCCCGTGGGGACGCAAACTCCCCCTCGCCGCGAAAGCCTCGTCCTGGAAGACTTCGAGCTGAACCGCGCGAGCCAGTCCGCGCCGGTCGGAAATCAGCAGCTGGCTCGCCGGTTGGACCGTCACGTCCACGGTACGTCCCAGGTCCAGAGGATCCAGGTGCAGTTGACGCAACCAGCCGAAACGGCCGTCTTCGGAGCTGACTAGAAGCGAGTGGCTGCCGGCTCCCAGTCCGAAGATCTCCAGGAGTTCCTCCTTCCCGCGAACGATCGGGAAGGCTCTCAGCGTTTTTCCCGAAACGGACGCCGCTCTCGGCTTCAGAGCCGTCCCGCTCCGATCCGAAACCCGAACCAGGACTTCAAACCCCGGTGGGAAAACGACCTGCAGGTTTTCGGAGCCGGCTGAAACCGTAAGCGGTTCGGGGGCAGACACTCCGGTCCAAGGCTGCACTTGAAACCGAAGGTTGTAGTCGCCCGGCAGCAGCGGCCCCAGATGGAACTGACCACGATTATAGGACTGGGCATGGCCCCCGTCATGCGCACTGCTCGCGTAGACGTAGACCCGGTCCAGCCCTCGGCCCTCCGAATCGACCAACTGTCCGGAAATCGATTGCCCCTCCACCAAGTCGATTTGGAGATGCACTTCGCGCGAGGTCGGCGTGAGATCAAACGGGAGGGGGAGCCCCAGCTGTTCGGTCGAGCCCCGGATCGGAATGGCCGCATAGTTCCCGGTTGCCAGGTCTTCGAACACCACTCGCCCATCGGCCTCCGAACAGCCCAGCCTCACCGGGTTCGCTAGGCCGCTGCTCGGCATCCAGACGACTGGCAGCCGCCATCCTTGAACGATTTGAACCTCGACTCCCTCGACTGGGTTCTGTTTCGCATCGACCAACAGAACCTCAACGCTCCCCGGCCGTCCAAGATCGATCCGGAGCTCACGATGTTCGCCTGGTTCGAGCGCTGGCTCAAGGCTCCAGAAGCCTTCGCGGCCGCTGGAGGTCTTCCACGTTCCCTGGACCGGTATCCGCGTCGGAACATCGTCGATCCGAAAACCCGATTCGGTTCGCTCCGCTACGAGCTGAACCGAGGGAAGTACCTCGCGAAAGGTGCCGGCCCCTAGGTCCACCAGAGCCTCTCCGCTGCACCCGCCGGTCAACTCGACTCCCTCCGGATCTCCGCCGATCACCTGAAAACTCACGCGACCTGCTCGGCGCATCGGGAAAACGAACGGAAACTCGCGCGTGCTTCCCAACGCGCCCAGAGCGAATCCGGTCGCGGTGAACCCGGACTTGGTCGCCCGGCCGGTCCACCCCCCCCAACGGCTCAGCTCCACCTCAAACAGGCCATCCACATCCGTCTCGATCGGCTTGCGGGCCCAGAGCTCGATTTCAGGAGTGGTGAAAAGCGGCCCGTGTTGGAACGCCTCGATTTGAGCTCCGCCGATCGGTTCCCCCGAGCTGGCCTCCACCAGGCGCCCGAACAGCCACGGACCTTTCCCCCCGGCTGGATCTTCCTTCGAACCCGCAGCAGGCGGGTCCCGTTTGGGAGCTGCCAGCACGTGCCTCGCTTCCTCCTGCGGACCCTGACCGGGTTCCGCGTCGACCGCCGCCTGAAGATCCACGGCCGGAGCCGCCCCATCGGGCCTGGCTGCCCCGAGCTGGGCGACCTTGAGGTGGCTGGGTCCTAGGTAGCGAAGCGAAGCAGCCAGAACGAGCGCCAGGCAGAGCGCAAACCGAGGACTGAATCTAGGGGTCATCAACTCTCTCTCCGGGATAGCTAGCTCCGCCCGGCAGCCGCCCCTCCCGGTATGAACTTGCCGGCGAGCGATTCCCTCGAAGCCCTGTCACCCGCTGCTAGCAGCCAGCCCGAGCCGGGTCACTCCTATTCCGGCTTCGGCTTCGCGACCAGCAGGACTCGCGAGCCGCCCGATTCGCGCACGGCGTCGAGCAGAACCGCCACCGAGCCGTAGGAGGTCGCCTCGTCCCCGTGAACGAGGACCTGGAGCTCGGGATCGCCCGAGACTCGTTCGGTCACGGTGTGGCGGATGGCGTCGAGGGTGGCTAGTTCGCCACCCAGGGCGTACTGCCCGTCGGCTTGAACCGAAAGCAATAAGACGGTGGGCACGGACTCCTGCACACCGGTGGCAGCCTGGGGCAGGCTGACCGGCAACGCGTAGGAGCGCACCATGCGCGCGATCGAGAGCAGGAAGACCGCGAGCAGCAGGAACAGCACATCGATCAGCGGGAGCAGCTCGACCCTGGCCGAGCGATCGAAGCGTGTGCGGCGGGTGGCCGTGGTCACAGTTCGTCCTCAAGTAGGCCCGACTGCATGCGGCGGCCTTCACGCTCGAGCTCTTCGAGCCGGCCGGTCAGGCGTGCGCGGAAGAAATTGAACGGAAAGATGGTGACCAGCGCGATGGTCAAACCCGTGGCGGTCGTGAGCAGCGCCTTGGCGACGCCGCCCGACATTTGCAGTGGATCGACGACGACCTCGGCCTTCAAGAGTTCGAAAGAATCGATGATGCCGAGCACCGTGCCGAGGATGCCGAGCATCGGCGCGGCGGTGATGATTGTGTCGAGCCAAGTCATCCCGCGCTCGAGCCGTTGTTGCTCGGCTCCCAGGCCGGCTTCGATCGAAGGACCGTCCAGTCGGTCGAGTTCAAGTCGGCGCATGGCGAGCTCCAGGGCGGCACGGGCGGGAATACCCCGTTCGCGACGCCAAAACTGAACGCGCTCGACGATGACAAACAGCGTCAGCACGGAAAGAAAAAGCAACGGCCACATCACGAAGCCGCCGCGGGCGATCCAGCTCATCGGTCGAGTTCCTCCACAAGGGCTTCGATGCGCGGGTCGCCACCGACCTGCGAGAGATAATTTCGATAGGCCTCGACGGCGCCCAAGCGATCGCCAAGCGCGCCGCGGCGCAGATCGCCGAGGGCCAACCAGGCCTCCGAGAGACCAGGGCGGGCTTCCACGGCTGATTCGAACGCACGCGTGGCTTCCTGGAAGCGCTCCATCTCGCGGAGCAAGAGGCCGCGGTTGTAGAGCGCCTCAGCTCGCCAAGGGCCTTCGGCGGCTTTTTCGAAGGACTCCACGGCGAGTTCATATTCGCGGCGCTCGTACTCGACCTGCGCGCGCTCGTACCAGGCGCGCGGCGCGGTAGGCGAGCCTGAGGGTGGGTCGATGCACAGGGTTTCGATGGCGGCCATGGCATCTTCCAGCCGGCCGGAGCGGCGCAGGGCCTCCGCGGCGGCCAGCCGCAACTCGGGATCCTCGCGGACCTCGGAGGGCAGGCTTTCGTAGAGCTCGACGGCCGCTGCCACGCGTCCGGCGCGGAGGCGGCCGCGCACCACGCGTTCCCAGCCGGAGGGATCCAGCGGCTCGGAACGGGCCCGCTCGAGCGCTATGTCGTCGCGCAGGTCGTCGGCCCGCTCAAGCACGTCGATCAGCAGGTCCAAAGCAGCGGGCCGGCCCGGCTCGAGCCGCAGGGCGAGCACCAGCGAACGGAACGCGTCGAGGGGCTCCCCAGCGGCTCGCGCTGCGAGTGCACCCAATTCCAGTTGGGCGGCCGAACGCCCCGCTTCGATCAGAGGCTGAGCTTCGATCCAAGCTTCGCGGCCGCGCCCGGCTTCCAAAAGAACTTCAACAAGCACAACGCGCAAGGTGCCTTGCCCATCGTCACTAGCGAGATTCGAGCGCAACTGCTCGATGGCGACTTGGGTGTTTCCGGCGCGCGACTCGAGCCGGGCTTGCAGCGCCAAGGCCCACACCAGCCCGGGGCTTTGATTGAGCAGACGCCCCAACTCAGACTGAGCGCGGGTGTCTTGTTCTTGCTCGACGAGGATGTCGATCATGGCGACCCGCGCCGGCCCGCACCGCGGATAGGCCTCGAGGATCTGCTGCAAGCGCGCGAGAGCATCGCGCCACTGGCCAGCACCGCGCAGGCTGCGTACCGCTTCGAGACGCAAGGCAACGCCACGTCCCCGGTTCGTCGGAGTGACAGCTTCGAACAACTCGAGCGCTTCGGCGAATCGGCCGAGATCGTTCAAGGCCTCCGCGCGCAAGCCGATCAAGTTCAAGTCAAAGTCGACCGGCAGCAGGCCGCTGACCTCCTCGATCAGATCAAGGGCTTCCCCCGGCCGTCCCTCGTCGAGCGCTCGGCGCGCCAAACGGGTCGCTTCACCGACAGGATCGAATCCATCGGGCGGGCCAACCTGCGGCGGACCTGGCGGGGCCTGCGCCGGAAGCGGCGCTTGGGGGGCGGCAGGAAGAGCGGCGAGCGCCAGGGTCACGAACGCAAGCGCTAAAATTCGCGCGAGCGGGTCCGACGGGCGATCGCCCGGAGTGGGCAGTAACTCGGGCATGTCCGCTATGGTGCCGAGGCAGGAGTCCCGTTGGAACCTTAGGGATCGAGACGCGCGATTCTGGCGATGGGCCGACCTCGATCGAACGATTCCGGCCGAATGCCCTCCGGGCCCCCAGGACCCCAATCGCTATCCTCCTTAACCCCCGTGCACACCCCTGGACGCCTCGAATCAGCCGCCTTGAATCGGCTGGAAGAACGAATCCCACGCGCCCCCGCTTCCCCTCGCACGCGGCCAACCGGCCTTCCCTATGCGGTTTCTTAGACTCCCCTCCTCAGCCCCCAGCTCCCCGCACGGGCCCCGCCGAGGGCTCCTGATCCTCGGCCTCGCCGCTTGGACCGCGGCCCTGTTCGCTTGCGGCGGCGAACCTGGCCTTGAGCCCCTGCGCTTCACTGCGATTCCCTCCGAAAGTCGTTCCGAATTAGAGGCCAAATTTCGACCGCTGGCCGAGCATCTCTCTGAACAGCTTGGCCTGCCCGTCGAGTTCGTCCCCGCAACCGACTATGCAGCGTCCGTGGAGCTGTTTGCAGCCGGCGACGTCGAGCTGGCCTGGTTCGGCGGACTGACCGGAGTGCAGGCGCGGCGGGCCGTCCCCGGCGCCGAGGCCATTGCCCAAGGACGGTCCGACCCCACCTACAAGAGCTACTTCATCGCGCGACGCGACGCCGGACTGATCCCGACCGAGACCTTTCCGCTCGGGCTCGCCGACCTCGACTTCACTTTTGGATCGCCCGGGTCCACCTCGGGACGCATGATGCCCGAGCACTTCTTGCGGGAAGCCACGGGCCAAAGCCCCGAAGAGTTCTTCGGATCGCCGATGCGGTTCTCCGGTTCTCACGACCTCACCTGGCAGGCGGTTCAAAGCGGTGCCGCCCAAGCCGGCGTACTGGACTACAAGGTGTTCGAACGCGACCTGGCGTCGGGCGAAATCGACCCCTTGACCGTCGCCGTTGTGTGGGCGACCCCCAACTACTCCGACTACAACTGGACGGCACACCCCGCGATCGATGAGCGCTTCGGCCCTGGAACGATCCAGCGCCTGGCGGAGACCCTCGTCGCGCTCGAAGACGAACAATTGCTCTCCGCCCTCAACCGTCCGGACGGCTTGATCCCTGCCGCCACGGAGGACTTCGCCGCGCTTGAATCGCTGGCGCTCGAACTCGACCTCGTCCGCTGACGAAATCCAAACAGAGTCCCTCGAGGCAGGGCTCGTCGCTCGAAATCGAGCTGCGTGGCGGGCGCGTCGAGATCGCAGACCGGACGATCCTCGGGCCGCTGGACCTGAAGTTGGCCCCCGGCGAGCGGATTGCGCTGATCGGACCTTCCGGCGCTGGAAAAACCACGCTCCTGCGCGCGCTCGCAGGCGGGGTGCGACTCACCGGCGGCACGCTGCTGCACGCCGGCCGGGCGTTCGACTCGCGCTCGGCGAAAGAAGTGCGCGCGCTGCGCTCTGAGCTGGGGTTCATTCACCAAGATCACGGCCTGGTTCCTGCCCTGAGCGTCCTGCAAAACGTCTCGTTCGGACGCCTGGGTTCGCGCAGGTTTCTTACGGCCCTGCGCCATTTGATCCGGCCCTCCCGAGTCGAACAACGGGAGGTGTTGGGAGCCTTGGAACGCGTCGGCTTGGGCGACAAGCTGTTCGCCCGCGTCGAGCGACTGTCCGGCGGGGAAGCCCAACGGGTGGCCATTGCCCGCGCCCTCCATCAGCATCCCTGCGTGCTCCTGTGCGACGAGCCGGTGTCTTCGGTCGACCCCGAACGCGCGCGCTCGGTGTTAGGCCTGCTCGCTCGCCTGGCCGAAGAGCATGGCTGGAGCCAGGTCTGTTCCCTGCACGACGTCGAGCTCGCCGGTGAGTTCTTCGATCGTTGGGTCGGCCTGCGAGACGGGAAGGTCCGGTTCGACGGTCCGCCACGGGAGACCTCGGCGACCGAGCTTCGCCAGCTGTTCGAAGCTCCCGAAAACGAAGGGGCCCGGTGAAGGGGTCGTTCGACCGACTAGATCGCCGCGGGACCCGGGCCTTGGTGGCAACGGCCGTGGTGGTCGTGATCGCGGGCCTGAGCCTCGACCTTTCCTGGTCGGGCCTCACGCCGAACGCAGGTGGTCTCGACCTACTCAGCGACTTTCTTCGCGCTGCGTTGCACCCCGCCCTCGACTACCAAACCACCGGGCTGCCCGAAGGCACCCCGCCGTTTGCCGTCGCACTCGGCTCCGCCCTGCTCCGAACCCTGGCGTTCGCTGCTGCCGGACTCGGTCTCTCGCTGGTCCTGGGCCTCCCCCTAGGATTGGCCTGCTCCGAACATTTCTGGTCGAGCGCTCCGTCCCCGGGCCGTCTCGCGAAGTTGGCGGCGGGTACCGCACGACTGATCGCCGCCCTGGCGCGCTCGATCCACGAGCTGTTATGGGCTGTGCTGTTTCTAGCCGCGCTCGGTCTAATTCCCGCTCTGTCGGTGCTCGCGATCGCGATGACCTACGCGGGCACGCTGGCCAAGCTGTTTGGAGAACTGCTCGACGAACAGACCGAGCAGCGCGAAGACACCCTTGCCTTGCTGGGAGCGACCCGGCTCGGCGCGTTCGGATTCGGCCGTGTCGTGCCCGCCTTGCCGGCGCTCCTGGCCTACACGTTTTATCGCTTCGAATGCGCCGTCCGCTCCGCGGCGGTACTCGGATTCCTCGGTCTTCCGACCCTCGGGCTGCGCATTGAACTGGCCTTCGAGAATCGGCACTTCGCCGAAGTTTGGACCTATCTGTACGTCCTGATCGCGGTGGTCCTCGCACTCGAGTTGTGGAGCGCACGCCTGCGCCGGAGGTTTGTCGCGTGAGCTCCTCCTCCACCAAGACCGACCCTCTCGATTCCAAGCTGGACGAACTGCGCCGGAGGCGCCCCCGCCCGGTGTTGCTGATGTCGAGTCTTGCGGTGTTCGCGGGGCTGCTTGCCCTCGCGGCTTCCAAGGGGCTGTTCTCTTTCGGGGCCGCGTTCGAAAGCAACCGACAAGCTCGGTTCACTCGATTTCTGAAGGGGCTGGTGCCACCGGAGCTGCGAACCGCTGAACGCGGGCCCGGGGACTTCATGCGCTGGCTCGCCGAGCACGCCACCTGGGACGCGCTCAGGGTGGTCGGAACCACCGCGGCCATTGCGGCGACCGCCATCGGCCTCGCGGTCGCAGGCGCGGGACTCCTCGCCCCGCTCGCCGCCCGCACCCTGGCCGAACGCGACCCTCACCTGGAATCCGGACCGGCTCCCCTGCGTGGATTCGCAGCCGGATGCGTCCGCTGGGCGTTCGTTCTGCTGCGTGCGCTCCCGGAATTTGTGCTCGCGTTCCTCGCCGTCGCCCTTTTCGGCCGCGGCGCGTGGCCGGCGGTCCTAGCCCTCGCGATCCACAACACGGGAATCCTTGGCCGGCTTCAGGCCGAGACGATCGAAAACCTGCCGAGCGGGCCCGGACGGGCCCTGCGCCTGGGGGGTGCAAGCCGCGCCCAGCTCGCGCTGGTCGCCCAGCCCCGAACGCGGACTCGCTTCGCGAGTTTTGCGTTCTACCGGTTCGAGACCTGCGTCCGCGAAGCGACCGTGCTGGGCCTGCTGGGAATCGCTTCCCTCGGCTACCGCATCGAGCTGGAGCGCACCCGGCGCTACTACGACGAGATGCTTTGGTGGATCGCCCTCGGCGCGCTGCTTGTGCTAGCGGCCGAGTTCTTTTCGCGCCGCGTCCGCAGCGCGCTCCGCTAACGCAGCGAGGTCACTCCGATGGAGCGCCCGCCAGAATCCAAGCCTTGACCGCAGCCAAGGAAGCGGCGTCCAACGAGGGCTCATCCTTGGGCATGTGATCGGGGTCCTCCTCGGGGAGGGTGATGACCGTCCACAGCCAGCTCTCGTCCAGGTCGTCGGGGACGACTACGCCCAAGCTGGGGTCTTCGTCGTCCGTGAGGCTGTGCAGATCGTCGAGTCGCAGTCCGGCCCGGGCGCGCGTGGGTCCGTGACACTGCAAGCAGCTCTCCGCAAAGACGGCTTCCACCCCAGCGATCAGGCTCGCGTTCGAGCCCAAGGCCGCTCCGACGGCGGCCTCGAGATCCCCGGATTCGGACGGATCGTCCACTGAAATGTCCTCGGTCACGACCGGCACTTCGGGTGCGGACTCTTTGCCGTCGCCTGCGAAGGGGTCGAACAGGTAGCTATCGCCCCACACCAGGCCAGCGCCCAGGTGCCCGGCGGCGCCGACGCCTCCGGCTCCGAGGAACAACAGCCAGCGGAACAGGGCCACGCCTCCGCCGCCTTGGCGCTTGCGGACCGCGAGGCCCACCAACAGGGCCAGAAGGGCCACCGCGGCCGTGACCACGCCGGCCCAGCGGTGGAGTTCCAGGGCCTCGGCACGGGCCCCAGAAGCGTTGTGCTGCAGGGCCAGCATCCAGCCGGCACCCGCGGCCACGGCCGCCCCAAGGGCTCCGAACGTCTGGACGACCAAGACCGATTGGACGCTTCCAGGGCGCCGACTTCGACCGAATACGACCTCGAGCAGGAAGGCCACGATCAGCAGGGCGATCGGGAAATGGACCAGAAGCGGATGGAGCCGGCCGGAAAAATCGAGCCAGGCTTCGAGTTCGGAGATACGAGTGAGGTCAGGCATTGGGATGTCTAGAAGGATCGGGAGCGGTAGCCTATCGTCCGGATGCCGCGGCGTCGCCCGGCATTCTAGGCCCCCACGGCCCCCCAACGCAGGTAAACCGCCTTGATGACCACGACCCAGCTCCAAATGCTGCTCTCGGAGCGAATTCCCGAATCCACCGTCCGCGTCCGCGACCTCACGGGCACCTCGGACCATTTCCACGTGGAGGTGGTCGCCAAGGTCTTCGAGGGCAAATCCCTGATCGACCAGCACAAGATCGTCCACGCCGCGTGCTCCGAGCACATGGGGGGCGCCATCCACGCCCTGCAGATCAAGACGCGCCCGGAATAGCCTCCGGCGCGAGCGCAAAGTCTTTCCTTCTCCCGCCCACCTCATTCATCACCCGAATTTTCATCATGTGGAACTCAGACACCGTCAAGGAAACCGTCCAGTCGGACAAACTCGTTCTGTTCGCCAAGGGCACCCGGTTTCAGCCGATGTGCGGCTTTAGCGCCAAGGCCATCGACATCCTCGAGCGCCTAGGCAAGGAGTTCACCGTCGTGAACATCTTCGACGACGAGAGCATCCGCCCCGCTTTGGTCTCCTTCTCAAACTGGCCGACCACGCCGCAACTGTTCGTCGGCGGCGAGCTCGTCGGCGGAAGCGACATCATGGAGGAGATGCTCAACTCTGGGGATCTCCAAGCCAAGATGGAAGCCGCCGGCGTCTGAACGCAGGCTGCCAAGACCTTGCCTAATTCTTCGCCCCCCCAACCTGACTCAGAATCCGGCGCTCAAGTGCAGGAGAACTTCCTGCGCCCGATGGGCGTCGGAGAACTGCTCGACGGCGCATTCCGGATCTTCCGAGCGCACCTAGCCGACTTTTGGATCGTCGGCCTGATCTGCCAAGCACCGGTTGTGATGGTGGCCTTCCCGGCTCCGCTAGCGGCCACGGCCGTTTCGTTCCTCAGCTACGGACTGCAGGTCGTCGCGGTTTTGTGGCTTGCCGCGCGAGCGATCCTCGGCGAGCCCTTGGATCGCATGGCCAGCCTGGGATTCGCGATTCGTGGTGTCATCCCGTACTTCATCGGCGTGGTGATTCTCATGCTGGCCGGGCTCGTTGCCTTCGTTCCGGTCGCGATCGTGGCCGGAGTGGCCGGAGAGGCCGCGAGCATCGCCTTGAGCCTGGGCCTTTTCCCGATCGCACTGTTCGTTTGGGTGCGACTGCACCCCTGGCGACAGGTTTTGCTGCTCGAGCGCGAATGGTCGTTCGTTCCGCGCTCGTTCCGGCTCACAAATGGCTCTTTTTGGCGCATTTTTGCGGTCACCGTCTTAGGCCTGATCCTGGTCGGAATTCCGGCCGCCATCGCCCAGGTATCGACCCTTTGGGCGACCGAAGATCTGGAACAGCTCACCGGCGATGCAATCGTCAGCCCCCCCTCGGCGATCCTCGTCGGCGCCTTGGTCAGCGCCTTGATCCAGCCTTTCGGCATCATCCTCTCGACGCTGCTGTATTACGAGCTCCGGGTTCGCTCAGAGGGCTATGACATGGACCTCGAAGCGGATGCGTTCGAAGCCGCCCTTCAACACGAGCCGCGGGCCTGAACGCCTGTGGAGCGAGCGCAAGTCGCGGAGAAGCTGGGTTCGGCCCCGGCCGTGAATTCGGTTCCTGACGACGACCTTCGCGTCCGATTCGCCGAAATCGCCGGCTCGCCGGAATACCGGCTCAAAGAACCGAGCCGGTTGGAGCAAGCCAAGGAGTGGCTGCTCGAGCTGCTCGGTGAGCTTCTGGGCAGCCTGTTCGGGTCTGCGGCCGCCGAGTCGATTCTGCCGTGGTTCGTCTTCGGATTGCTGGCGCTTGCCATCGCTGCGCTCGGCTGGTCGTTTCTGCGTCTGCCGCGCGTCGCGCGCAAGCGCGTCCTCGAACAACCGGTGCACGGTTCCGGAGCGGAAGAACGTGCCGGTCAAGCTCGAGGAGGTTTTCTCCGGGCCCTGGAATTGGCTCGTGCGAACGAGCTGCGCGCCGCGGGCCAGTTGCTGTACACCGCGACGCTTGAGTCCCTCGACGAGCGGGACCAAATCCAATTGGCCAAGGACAAAACGCCTGGCGATTATCGCCGCGAGCTCGAGCCTCGGAAGCGGGCCACGTTTGGTGAGCTGATCCAACGGCTCGATCCAGTTCTGTGGGGCGGCCGCGCTGCGACCCACCAGCAGTTCGAAGACTGGGAGCGCCTCGCGCGCGAGCTGGGGGCCGGGGAATGAACAGGTTTCGTCCCTCCGAGCGCGGATGGCTGGTCGTGGCCGCGCTGTTCCTCTTGTTCTCCGGTTGGATTGGAGGAGACGAGGAGCGTGCGGAGGAGGTCGTCCGGCTTTCCACTTTGACTCTGGGCCCCTTGGGAGGCGCCGCCTGGCCCCTCGCGGTCGCCGAACTCGACGTCGAGAGCGGGCCGCTGCTGCGGACCTGGCTTGAGCTCGATCACGGCGCAAGGGACGCGGCCCTGGTGATTCTTGCTCCGACCTCAGCGCCCGCCGACGGGGAACTCGAAGCCCTGGTGAGCTGGCTCCGTTCCGGCGGACGGGCGATCTGGGTGCTGGCTTCCGAACGGCTCATTTCCAATCCAACCCTCGTGGAGCAGAAGCTCCACGACCAAGAGCTGCGTGAGCACTTTGGCCTGGGAACCACCAAGGCTGGCGCCTCACGCCTGTTCGCAGCGCCCGAATCACCGGAGACGACCCAGCGAGAGCTGGAGTTGGGCGGCCAGTTTCCCCACCTGCTCGAGTTCAGCGACGACACGGGGCCCCGCGAGGACTGGATCGTGACTCCTTCGGGGAGGCCCTTTGCCACGCGGATCTCAGTCGGTCGCGGTGTCCTGTCGGTGGTCGCCAGCCCCGAGCCCTTCACCAGCGCTCGCCTGGGAGAATCGGATCTCCCCGTGGAGCTTGCCCTCGAACTGCAGCGGCAGGCCCTGGCTGCCGCTGGGCCTGGCGGAACTCCGCGGGTCGTATTCGATGAGCGACATCACGGACACGGGACGTTTTCCGGCCCCACCGGGAGCCTGCTTCACTTTCTGCTACACGACTCGCTCGGGCTGGCCATCTTGGTGCTCGGCTTGCTCGGCCTCGCCTGGCTGCTGTTCGGCGCCCGCCGGCTAGGACCAGCGCTCGCAGAGCCACCGCGGCCGAGAAGGTCCTCGGTGGAGCATGCCCACGCCCTAGCTTCTGGTTACGCTCGGGCCAAAGCCGGCCAACGTCCGCGAAGAGCCCTGTTGCTCGCGGCCGGACGCAGCCTGCTACCCAGGACATCGGCCGCCCCAAACGCCGTGCTAGACGCTCTCGCTGCGGAATCCCAGCGCCTGCGCAACGCACGTCCGGACCGCGCCGCTGAGCTCGAGTCCATCTCGCGCGCCCTTGAAACGGAGCGCAGCGGAGCTCCGCTTCCCCTCGACGACCTACCGGAACTGTGTCGGGCGCTCGACGCTCTCGCCGAGCTTTCGCACCGAATCTGACAGCCTTTCCAAACGGGCCCACCCCGCGATGAACCAACTGCCTCACCTTTCCCCGGAAAGCGCCGAATCCTCCGGCGCGCGCGCCCGGGCCCTCGTGGACTCGCTCGACAAGGTGGTACTCGGCCAGCGTGAGTTGCTGGAAGAACTGGTCTGCGCATGGCTCGCAGGCGGCCACGTCCTGCTCGAGGGCGTCCCCGGAACGGCCAAGACTTTGGCGGTTTCCGCGCTCGCCCAGTGCTTGACTCTCGAGCTGAAGCGCATCCAGTTCACTCCCGACCTGATGCCCTCCGACATCACCGGAGTCGGCGTGTTCGATCCCTCCAGCAACGGCTTCGCGTTTCGTCCCGGTCCGCTGTTTTGCGATCTGTGCCTGTGCGACGAAATCAACCGCGCGCCAGCCAAGACCCAAGCCGCCCTACTGGAAGCCATGCAAGAGGGCCGTGTGACTTCCGACGGAGAAACACATGCGCTTCCTCCGAACTTCACCGTTTTTGCGACCCAGAACCCGATCGAGTTCGAGGGCACCTACCCACTGCCCGAAGCCCAACTCGATCGATTTCTGGTGAAGCTGCGGGTCGACTACCCCAGCGAAGCCACCGAAATTCACCTGCTGGAGCGTTACGCGGCAGGCTTCGACGCACGCCATCCCGAGACCTTTGGAATCGGAGCCGCCGCCGAGTCTTCCGCTCCGCTGGGCACCGAGAGCCTGACCGAACTGCGCAATCACGCGCGCGCGGTGCGAACCGACCCTGAGCTACTGGGTTACGTGGCGCGTTTGGTCCGCGCGACCCGCGAAGACCCCAATCTTCTCATCGGCGCCAGCCCCCGGGCCAGCGTTGCCCTGTTTCAGCTGGCTAAATCTCGTGCCCTGCTCGCCGGACGCGACTTTGCGACTCCGGACGATGTGAAAGACTCCTGCTTGGCCGTCCTGCGTCACCGGGTAGTGGTCAGCGCCGAGGCTGAACTCGACGGCGTGGATGCCGACGATCGCATCCGGAGCGCCCTCGCAACGGTCCCCGCACCTTCCAATCAGGATCCTGCGTGAGCGGTTCTGTCCGCCGGTTCGTTCCGAGCCCAACACGCCGGGCAGCCCTGTTCAGCGTACTCGGGGCCGCCGTGATCTCGGTTTTGCCGCCCCTGGGCTTCGCAGCTCTCACCGCACTGGTTGCGCTGAGCCTCTACGACTTCGTGGCGGCACGCCGCAGGGGTTGCCCGGAATTTACCTGCGATGTCCCCCGCCGCCTCGCGCAGGGACAACAGGCCCGGGCGCTGCTGCGCACGGAAAAATCGACCGAGGATGCCCAACTCTCCTTGGCTCTGTCCCTCGCTCCGGAGCTGGCGACCGACACAGCGCTCGCCATCACCCCTTTGCAACTTCGCGCCGGTCAGCGCAGCGAGGTCAACCTGCCGCTCGAAGCACACCGCCGCGGACGCTACCGCGTGGAGGCTCTTGATGTGTTTGCCACCGGTGCGCTTGGACTCACCCGCGCAGAGTTTCGAGTCCCCTTGGATCGGGAGATTCTGGTCCTACCGGGCCTGCTCGAGTCGGCTCGAGAAAGTGCTCGCGCCGAACGAACCCAGCGCCGCGCCGGCCTGCGCCGGTCGCGCCAGCGCGGCGACGGCGGCAGCTTCGAGTCTTTGGCCGAGTACGTACGGGGCGACGATCCCCGGCGGGTCGACTGGAAGGCCAGCGCTCGCCATCGGCGGCCGATTGTTCGTCGCTACGAAACCGAGCGCAGCCAAAATCTGATGCTGTGCCTCGACACCGGTCGCGCGATGGCCGAACGCACGCTGGCCGCCCGGGAAAATGAGCCCAGCGGTGTTGCGGCACGCAACCGACTCGACCACGCCTGCGAAGCCGCCAGCGTGCTGTCGCGGGTCGCTCGTAGCTTTTCGGATCCCACCGGCCTGATCGCCTTCTCCGATTCGGTGCACGCCGAGCGCCTGCCCCACGCCACGGGCTGGCAGAGCATCCCCGAGTTGCTGGCGGAACTTCGGGCGCGACCGGTTGAGCCTGACTACCCGACCTGCCTCGGAAGGCTGGACCGGCTGCTTGCGCGCCGCTCCCTGGTGGTCGTGTTTTCGGACCTGCTCGATCCGGTCGCCTCCGAACCAATCGCCCGTGCCCTGCGGCCGCTGACCAAGCGTCACTTGGTCGTTCTGGTCGCACTGCGCAACCCCGAACTTGAAGCCTTGGCTTCGGGCCCCGCCGAGACCCCGGGCGATGCTCTGGCCCGCGCCTCGGCTGCGGAGTTACTCGGTGAACGGGAGCGCGCCCTCGCTTCGCTACGCGAGCGAGGAGTGACGGTCCTCGACGTCGCCCCGGGCCGGGCTGTCGAGTCCGCTGTCGCCCGCTACCTCGAGATCAAGTCTTCCGGCGCCTTGTGAGCGAGCCTTGCCGCGACCGAAGTACAGCACCAAACCAAGCACGGCTAAGCCTCCCGCGGCCCACTTGACCGGAGCCGGCAGGCGCGCTGGCGAAAGATAGCCCTCGATCACACCGGCCAGGATCAGCATAAGCACAACGCCGACGACGATCGCAACCGCCTCGCGTGCACATTCGCGCAATCGAACGCCCCGTCCGCGACGCCCCGGGCGCCAGAATCCCGAGGCCAAATGAAAGGCCGCGGCCCCCGACAGCACAACCGCCGTAAGCTCAATCCCACCGTGGGGCAGCACGAAAGTCAGGATGTTCTCGAAGACGCCACGGTTCGCAAACACCGCAAAACCTGCACCGAGTGAGATGCCGTTCGTGACCAACACAAAAGCGGAGGCAAGACCCAAGGTCATCCCTCCAGCGAAGGCCAGCAAAACCACATGGACGTTGTGGGCAATCAAATTCGTGGAAAGCGCTTCGCTCCCCGACCAGACACTTTCCCAGGTATCCCGATAGTCGTAGCCCGGGTTCGCTGCGGCCGCGCGCGCTCGCTCGATCATGCCTTCCCCGGCTAGGGCGAGCTCCCATTCAGGGTTCGTCACCAAGAACGCGAACGTCACAACCAAGGGCACCGCAAAGAGCAACGTGGCAAGCAGCACCGAATGACGCGCTCCGCGCACCCGCTCGGGGAAGCCCTCGAGCAAAAATTCTCGGAGGCGGCTCCAGCGCAAGGGAGCTGCGCGATAAAGGCGGGCGTGGGCTCCGGCGACCAGACGCTCAAGCGAGAGTACGGTGCCGGCGGCTGCGCCGTAGGTGCGCGCGCGGGCCAGATCGCTGGACAGCTCGCGCAGATGCGCAGCATCCTCGGCGACCCCTTGTTCGTCCTGGGCGGATGGGCGCTGGTTCTTCTTCGGGCGACGGGCGGAACCGAAGCGCTCCGAAAGCTCGACCCAACGATCGCGCTTTTCTTCGAGCTGACGAACCGCCGACGGCGCGCCCGCGTCGAGCGAGCGGCGAGCCCCCGCGCGCCGCACCACCTCTTCGGCGTGAAACTGCGTCACGAATTTTGAGGCTGAGGAGGCTGACGCTGAGCCGCCGGGGTCTAAATCGGCTAGCTGGAGGGCGAAGCGAGCCGCCAGCCGTTGTTCCACTTCAGGCTCCAATTGCCTGGAACGACCCAAAAAGGCAGACAGCGCTCCGAAGGCCTCATCCCCCAGGCGGACCGGTAGGGCGGTCGTGCCGGGGCGAACTTCAGGCAGCACGGGAAACGCAATTTTCTGGTCGCGCACCACGACCGTGCCGGCCGCCAGATCTCCGAGCCGCCGTCCGCTCTTGTCCAGCAGCATGGAGAACCCGCCTAGGGCGCAAGAAAATCCAGGCTGCAGGTCGATGATTCGAACGAGGTTGCGGATGGCCGCCTCGCGGGTTCCCAGCGGTGAGCCATCGGCGCGAACGACGCGCAGACCGAAGGCTCGCTTGCCTGGCGTACAGCCATCCCAAAGGGTCTCGAAGGCGAAGAACCACCCCCAAAACAGCAGCAGGGCCACGGCGCCAAGCAACGCCCCGAGGAACGGCAGGTCTCCGGCCAGCTTGCTCAAAAAGAGGATCCCGAACCCGACAGCGAGCCCCACCCAGACAAGGCAAAGGGCGTCCACGACCAGCGCTCCGAAGCGCGAGCCGGGCCCTGCCAAGGGCAGCTCGAAGGAGACCTGCTCGGGCGTTTCGACGACCAGTCGAGCCGCGCCCGACGTCTCGATTCGCCGATCCTGCTTGGTCACCAAGGCAGTTCCTCTCCCGCGAAGTCGAAGAACCGTCCATTGCGCCCGGAGTCCGCGGAGTCCATGACCGCAAGCAACCCACGGGCGCTCTCTCGAATTTGAACCGGGGCGCTGCTTCCCCCCATGTCGGTGGCTACCCAGCCGGGATGGAGAACCAACGCCACGAACCCCTCCCCCGCGTGATCGAGCGCAAAGCTCTTGGTCCAGGCGTTGAGCGCTGCCTTTGAGGTTCGGTAGGCGTAGGCTCCGCCTGACCCGTTGTCCGAGATCGACCCCATCTTGCTGGTCAATTGGAAAACTCGCTTGGCCCCACCCGCGCGAAGATTGGGTAGCAACGCGCGCGTCACGCGCATCGGGCCCAGCGTGTTGATCTCAAAGTTCTGACGCATAGCGTCGTCGCTGAGGTCCGCGAATGCGAGGCGCGGATCGTAGACACCGGCGTTGTTCACCAAGACGTCGATGGGCTCGCCTTCCAAACGGCTTGCGAGCGCTGCCACCGACGTGGTCTCACCCACGTCGCACACTTCGACCCGGGCGCCGGCTTGTCGCAGATCGGCGCCGTGCGCTTCGCGACGAACCGTGCCGACCACGGTTTCGCCACGGGCTAGGAGCTGAAAGGCGAGTTCGCGCCCGATGCCACGCGAGGTTCCGGTGATTAGATAGGTGCTCATGAATTTTGCGAGAAGGAGATCAAGCGGACGACCCTCGCTCCAGGCTCACGCGGAGGCCCCGGGCTTCGAGAGCGGCCAGGTAGGTCTGCGTCGGAACCGAGCGCTCGATCGGAGACGGGCCCGGCTCCACCTCACCCGCTGCGACCATCGCGGCCACAGCGGTAGCCGAGAAGGCGGTCGTGCGCTCCATGGCGGTGAAACCGCCGGGTTCCTCCTCGGGACGATCGAACAGCTCCATGATGAGCGGAGCCCCGCCAGCTTTGGGCCAGGCGGTCATCCGCAGGAAAACCAGATCGCGATCTTCAGGAAAATCGAGTTGCTTCTCCATGAGCCGGTGCAGGAGGTGCCGCGGGACCACGTGAGCCTTGTCGACTTCGATCGGATCTTCCGACAGCAAGCCTAGGTCGAGCAGCGTCTTGAATTGCGCGTGGTGTCCGGGGTATCGAACGGTCTTGTAGTCGAGCTCGTCGATGCGACCTTCGAAGGTCCATGGGGTGGTTCCCAGGCCGCCCGAAGTGAGGAAGGCTTCGAGTTCACCTAGGTTTCCGACATCGATTCGCTCCAGTTCGCCAAAGGTCTCGACCTCGGTCACTTTCCCCCCGCGCAGAAGATGCGCTCGCCCGAAGTATTCATTGGTCAGCCCTGCAACGCTGAACACCAATTTGTATCCGAGCGGCGGCTTTGGGTTGGTCGGCAGGCCACCGCAGCGAACTTCGCAGCGCGCGAGGTCGCCCAATTCCGCGACGGCGTGGGCAACGAATAAGTTGCCCATACCGGGCATCAAACCGCAGTCGGGCAGGACGCACAACTGGGCGGCGTTGGGATGCTCGCGGTGCATGCCCAGCTGCTCGAGCACGATGGCCGTGTTGCCCCCCAGATCCAAATAGTGGGTTCGGGCCTCCAGCGCCAGCATCGTCATCGCTGGAGCGAAGCGATACGGGAGCGCGTTGACACAGACGTCGGCCTCGCTGAACAGTGGGCTGAGCCCGCGGGTGTCCGAGGCGTCCAACTGACGCCCGCGGAGCTCCGAGAAGTTCGAGAGCTCCCGAATTCGGCGAAGCCCGGCCTCGAGCCGGGCGTCGTTTGCGTCGACCCACGTGACAGCTTTCGCGCCGCCCCTCTCGATCAAATCGAACACGCAGGCGGTGCCCTGCATGCCGGCGCCCAAAACCAGGTACTCGGCCATGGGCTAGAGGTTATCCGCTCCCGCCAGGATTCTCCGCCGAGGAGACCTAGCCGCCGCTTGCCAGAGGCCCACCGGCGGGTTTCCATGGAGCCTATGTCCCAGCGATCCGAGCCGGCCGTCTCCCCCATTCCACCGGACCTCGAGCCCGGGCCGGCCCTCGAACGCATCCGGGCCGCGGCCCGGGCCATCGAGCCACACGTCGTGCGCACCCCCGTGCTGCGCAACTTCGGGCTGTCCAAGGACACCGGCCGAGAGGTCCACCTCAAGCTCGAAGTGCTCCAGCGAACCGGGGCCTTCAAGGTCCGCGGCGCACTGAACAAGATCCTCCATCTGCCGGAGACCAGTCGAGAGAAAGGGGTGATCGCAGCCTCGGCCGGCAATCACGCTCAAGGGGTCGGGATGGCCGCCGAGCTGGTTGGCGTTCCTGCCACGATCGTGATGCCCCGCTCGACACCGATCATCAAGGTGGACCGTACGCGGTCCTACGGTGCGACCGTCGTTCTCGAAGGCGCTCACTACCAGGAGGCGTACCAACACGCCTGCGAACTCGCCGATCAGCGGGGCCTGACGATGGTGCACCCCTTCGACGACGCGGAGGTCTTGCTCGGCCAGGGGACCATCGCGCTCGAGCTCCACGAAGACCTGCCCGAAGTGGACGCCGTCGTGGTGCCGGTCGGCGGTGGAGGCCTCATCGCAGGGATCGCCCTGGGCCTGGCCGCTTTGCGTCCGGGAGTACCGGTGATCGGTGTCCAGGCCGCCAATGCAGACCCGATGGCTCGTTCGTTCCGCGCCGGGCATCCGGTCGACATCGAAAACCCCAGCACGATCGCCGACGGGATCCAGGTTTCGCGCGTCGGCCGGCTGACTTTTCCGCTGATTCAAAAACACGTCAAGGACGTCATCACGGTCACCGAGGAGCAACTCGCCCAGGGCATCGTGGCGGGCGTCGAACACGGCAAGGTCGTGCTCGAAGGTGCGGGGGCTGCCGGGCTGGCTGCGCTGCTTTCCCATCAGCTCGATGAATATCAGCGCATCGGATTGGTCCTGTGCGGCGGCAACATCGACCTGAATCGACTCGCCCGCGTTATGGAGAATGGGCTGGCCAGCGCGGGACGCTACCACGTGCTTCGAACCGCCCTGCCCGACCGACCAGGCGCGCTGGCCGATGTCACCGCCAAGCTCGCCGAGCATCGCATCAACATCTTGGAGATCACGCACTACCGGCAGGGCTGGAAAGTTCCCCTCGGCCAGGTTCACGTGGAGATTTTGGTCGAAACCCGCGGGCCGCGGGACGCTAGCGAATTGGAAGAACTGGTTCGTTCCATTTGAGGCATTGGTAGGGCCGCCTGGAACGAAGCCAAGTTCCCGGCCGCTGATCGGTAACCACGGAGCAGCGCGATCGTCTTGGGTGCAGGCTGAGTCCCCGCGCCGCGGGGACCCCTCCCCCAGACGATCCAGACGCGCAAGCTGCCAATGATCCAGTCCGACGCGAACGACGCCGGTTACCCGGCTTCAGGTCGATGCCCGTCCTCTTCCCCAATCGGACTCCCGCGAGGCGGTTCCGTCCCTCGGGACACAAGCGCGCCGGTTCCGCTTCACGGAACCGGGCTCGATCCCTGGACGATCGCAGCTGAGTTCGAGGTCAACACCGCACGCGGCAGACTGGCCTTTGGAGCCGACGGTGTGGCCCTTTGGATGTCCGAGACTCCGGGCTCCGAGCGGGTCCTCGTTGACTTTTACAAGGCCGACCTCACGAGGCTTCCGTTCACACGCGAGCTGGATCCGACGGGCAGATCGGTCGTCCCGGAGGGGACGCGGACGATTTGCCTTCGGCCAAGTCCGGCTCCCCGTGGACCCGGTTGGTTCCACTTCCAAAACCTGTGGCTCGAGCTGACTGGCCCCGAAGCCCTGCACGGCTCGCTGGTCCATCTGGCGGGCCTGCCTTCGGGAAACGACCAGGCCTCGTCTAGAACAGAGCCAGATCCCATCGAGGTGCTGCGTAGCGTGCTCACTTGCAACACCGAACACCTGGCTCAACTGGGCTTTGCCTTCGAGCAGGCTGTTCACATCTCAAATGCGGGCGCCGGTCATCTCCTGTGGCTCATCCAGCGGGCCGGAGATGCCTACACCGAGCTTGAGCTCTTCCTCAACGGACAGCTCGCGGTGCGCCGAACGCCGGACCCCCGCAGGGCTGATTGGGCCGACTCGGAGCTAGGTTCGAACGAACCCGAGCTGGTCCAGCCAGGCTTGATCGAAGCGCGGGCTGTGGTTCCGGCCGGGTTCAACCCATCGGGATCTTCGATCCTGAGCACCGCCTGCTTGACGAGCCGAGTAGCCGGCGAGTCCACGGGCATCTTCACTTCCGCCTCGATCGTTGCGTGGCGCTAGCCGGGATTCGGGGATCAGCGCGAAAGCCCCAACTGCAGCCGCACGCTTTCAGCGTCCTCCGGACCCAGTCTCTTCCCCACCCGCGTCACCGGGTCGAGACAAGCCCGCGACAAGACGTCCGCGTCCACACTGGCCAACCCGCGATAGATCCGCTTGGTTGGGTCCTCGACCCCATGCCCCCGCAAAGAAACCAGCACCCGATCCAGGTCCGCTCGCGACACCGCGTCGATGGGACCGGCCAACCGCTCGTGATCCACCGTGGCCACCGGCGCCCTGACTTGATGCACTCGGCCAGCCTCGACCAAGGGACCCAAGAACTTCCCAAAGAACAGCAGCGTCAAGGCTGCCGCATGCACCCCATCCGCATCCGGATCGAACAGCAGGAGGATCCGGTCGTACGGACAGCGGGCCGGCCGGCAGGCTTCGAAGGGCTCGACCTCGAGGACCCGTAGCAAGGTCGAGAAGGCCGCATGCCCAAGCACTCGGTATGGCCCGTGCCGCAGAGGATTGAGCGGCTTGCCCTGGAAAGGCAGCACCGCTTGAAAACCGCGGTCCCGCGCGCCAGCGACCGCCAAGCCGGCTGACTCGCCTTCAACCACGAACAACTCTGCGCCAGTTCCCGGACCGACGCTCCTCGCCGGAATCAGGCGCGGAGGCAGGTGATAGTTCGTTTGCACGCGGCGTAGGCCCTCGGATTCAGCCGGCGCTGGTCGCAAACCCTCGCTCGCGCATCAGCGCAGCGAGCGACGCATCCCGACCGCGGAACTTGCGATAGGCCATTCCAGGGTCCACCGCGCCGCGCGGCGCGAATAGCAGGTCGCGTAGTTTGGCGGTGAGCGCACCATCGAACAGGCCGCCCGGCGCCTCGCGCAGTGCCGCTGCTGCGTCGGCGGTCAGAACGTCAGCCCATAGGTAACTGTAGTACCCCACGGCGTAGCCCTCGCCTGAGAACACGTGCGCGAACTGAGGGGTGCGGTGACGCATCACCAACTCCCGCGGCATTCCGAGCCGGTCCAAGGACTCCGCTTCGAAGGCGGCGACGTCCAGGCCGCTGGGGTCGGCTGTGTGCAGTTCGAGATCTACCAGCGCACAGGCCAGGTACTCGGTCGTTGCGAATCCCTGATGGAAGGCCGCCGCAGCCTCCAGCTTGTCGATCAGTTCGCGCGGAATCGGCTTCCCGGTCTCCACGTGGGTTAGGAACTTGGTAGCGACCGGATCGCTCCACAGGTAGTGCTCGAGCAATTGGGACTGAAATTCAACAAAGTCACGGACGATGTTATTGCTGCCGGGATACTTCACGTCGGCCAGCAAAGTGTGCAGTCCGTGCCCAAACTCGTGGAACAAGGTTCGCGCATCGTCTGGGGACACCACAACCGGTGAACCCTGCCGCGCGGGGAGAAAATTGGAGGTGTTGGTCGCCAAGACCGAACGGAGCTCGCGGAAAGACTCTCCGCGGCGGAAAGTACTGGCCCAAGCGCCGGAACGCTTGCCGGGCCGCGCAAAGGGATCCAAGTAGAAAAGCCCCACGTGCTCGCCGCGCAAGGCGCGCGTGACTTCGAAAACTCGAACCTCCTCATGGAAGGTCGGAACCTGGCCCGATTCGACCTCACGAAACTCGAGCCCGAAGACCTCGCGCGCCACGAAGAACATGGCTTCCTGCAGCTTCTCCAGCTGGAGATAGGGCTTGATCTGTTCGGCGTCGAGGGCGTAGCGGGCGCTGCGCACTTGTTCGCCGTAGAAGCGATAGTCCCAAGGCTCGATGGTGACGCCTTCGCCCTGGCTGTCGGCGAGTGCTTGCATCTCGGCCACCTCCTCGGCGACCCGTCCGGTGGCCGAAGGCCACACAGCCTCGAGAAGCTGGCGAACCGCTTCGGGTGTCTTCGCCATGCGGTCGGTCAACATCCAGTGGGCGTAGGTCGGGAAACCGAGCAGCTCGGCGCGCTCGCGACGCAACTTCAGGATTTCGGCGACTACCGGCTTGTTGTCGTTCTCGCCGGGGTGATCCCCCCGTTCGATAAAGGCTCGCCACACGATTTCTCGGGCTGCGCGGTCGGTGGCCTGAGTCAGGAACGGCATCATCGCTGAACGCGTGTTGGGCAACGCGAACTTTCCCGGTGCACCGCGCTCGGCGGCGAGCTGTGCCGCCGAATCCCGGAAATTTGATTCACAACCGGCTAGCTGCTCAGCTTCGAACAGATGGACCACACCTTCTTCGTCCGCCAGGATGTGGTTGCCAAACTCGGCATAAAGCACAGCGAGCCGCTCGCCGATCGCGGCGTAGCGTTCGCGCTGGACGCCCTCCAGGTTCGCTCCGTTCTTCGTAAGCCGGTCCACGTGCCCTTGCACAAGCAGCTGCTGCTCCTCGTCCAGGGTCGCGAATTCTCCCGACTCGGTCACCGCGACCAGCCGCTTATACAGGGCCGTGTTCTGGGTGATCTTGGAGCTGTAGGCCGAGAGCTTCGGGGCGAGACGACGCTCGATCTCCCGGAACTCGGGGCTCGAGAGACTGTTCGACCAGATCCCAAAGAACGCCCCGGCCCGGCTGAGCGCGCGCCCCGAATCTTCAAACGCCTCCACGGTATTGGCGAAGTTCGGCGGCTCGGGATTCGCTGCGATGCTCTCCAATTCGGCCAAATGCTCGGCGATCCCAGCTTCCATGGCCGGCTCCAAATCCTCCAGCCGCGCGCGGCCGAAGTCGGGCACGCCCCCAAAGGGGCCGGTCCAGGGGGCGAGAAGCGGGTTGGAGCTAGCGTTCGGAGAAGTCATCGAGAGACAGCTGGGGGGCAGATCGGGGCGGGAGAGCCCCTAGCCTAGGGCCCAAGCGACTTTCCTTCCCGAGATGAACGCCTCCCCTTCCCCGGAGGCGATCGATCCCGTCCTCGCAGACGGTCGATCCAGTGGCCCTCCCGCCCCAGGTAGGACGCTCTCTCCTAGTTCTCCTAGGAGCAAGCTTCTGTACATCCTCGCCGCAGCCGGCTAAGTCTGCGAGGCGGTCCCTCCATCTGCAAACGTCCGCCGACCCAGATGGCCTGAACGCCGTCTTGGTTTGGTTCGTCCTGATCCTTGGCGGCTCGCTGCTCATACGCGAAGTTCGCGAGGTCTTTGCTTCGGCTCGGATTCTCTTTGTCCCTATTGGGTTCCTGAAGGGGAGCCTCATGACGGTCAGCATCTGCGTGGTGCCGGCCCTGGGCTGGATTTTCGGGCCTCGGGCCATCGAGCTGGTCCAGGTCAACTGGTTTGTGTTCACGTTCGGATTCCAAGGGCCTCGGATCGGCCCGGTTTAATCCATGACGCAGATTCTCCTGCATGTGTTCGCGGCCGCCAGGACGACGAGCCTGATCGTGAGGCACTCGCGCGGGTAGCTAGGCGGCGACCTAGCTTCTGAAATTCGTGCCGCTGCCAAGGACTTGGTGTGCTTCTTCCTGGCTGGATTGAGCGGCTGGGGGATCACCTTCGTCCTGGTCCTAGTCGCTCTCTTTGCGTTCTCGCGGATCCCGACCTCCGCGGTTGCCACCGCTCCGATCCTGCCCTTGATTCTCGCCATCAACCTCGCAACGGTCGCGGCGCTTCCGGACCTTGTCTATTTCCGCAGCCTGCCTTGGATCCAGGTACTTGGGATCTCGATTCGAACCGCGCTCGCAAGCCGCGCAACGCTATTCCCGTTGGTCCTGTTCCAACTGCTCGCGCTCGGGGGAGTCGTTTGCGTTCGCCGGTCCGGCTGGTTCGATGGCACTTGGTTCGACACCACCAAGATGCACAGTGAATTCACCTGATCGGGAGGCTACATGCACGACAGCGCATGGCTGTCTGCCATCGAGGAGGTCTACGGAGCGGCTGGCGCCGGGTGGCTCCCGTTCCTCGGAGGGTTTGTTCCGATGGCCCTCTCGATCGCCATCAAACTGCGCACAACCCGGCTCTTGATCGCCCGCCCCAGCTCGGACGGGCTGGCCGCCTGAGGCTCGGTCGCTGCGAATTCGGCTTGCCCCCCCGATGAAGCCGGACCGATTTCGAACTCCGCAGGCAAAGAAAAAGGGCAGCGCCCAATGGACGCTGCCCCCCTCTCTCCCTATCCGTGCCCTCGCGCGTGGGTCGGCGCGAGGCGGTGTAGGACGAAGAACCTGCAGGGCCGATCGCTCATCGGCCGGGGCTCATCCTACGACTTGTTCAAGGCCCTTCGAGCGGTGAAACCGGTCGAGAAGCTCATTCGTGATGAGCCGCGCAAGTTCGCGCGGGCCCACGCCGCAGGCGGCTCAAAGCGCCTACCAAGCTCCAAGGAACTCCCTGCGAGGGCCACTTCTCGCTGGCCTGGCTTCCAGCCGTTTCGCCCCGTCAACCGAACTGGATTCGTCACGAAGCCAAGCGAAACCCTCAGCTCCCGAGTTGCTCCGTCACGTGGGGAGCCATCGCTTCCAGAATACGACGGTGCAGCTCCGCAACAGGGCCCTCACCCTCCGGCGGACGGCTGATAAACACGAGCTCGGCCAGGTCGGCCGTCATGATCGTCGTCACTCCTGCAATCTCCTCTAGTATGCGATCTTCCTTCTCGCCGTAGTGCTCGAACAGGCGCAGGGCCCAGTCGTCGAGCCGCTCCACGATGACCGCGTCGGCGAAGCCCGCCAGCTGAGCCACCGCAGATCCCACCCCGAGCGGCTCATCGAACGCCGAGACCTCAGCGCCACCGAACGTGCGTTCTTCCTCGATCCGGCTGCCGACCTTCCGGACTTCGCCGGGCGCCAAGCAGGTGTGAACCAGACCCAAGGTGTCGCCAAAGCGCTGGGCCGAAGACGCAGCGGTGGCTTGGGCGCGTGCATCGTCGGCGTCGACGACGAGGATGTTCTCGGCCATGGAGCTATCGGGGGAGAGGAAGATCAGTCGGAGAAAGGAGGCTGTCCGGGACAGCCGAGATCCTAGCGCCTCCCCCGTCCGGAGCTAGTTCTGTCAGCCGGCGGCTTCCACGGCCGGAGATTGCGGAGCTTCGACGAACTCGGAGTCGGGCACCCACTGCCAGTGGCGCTCGTCGAGCAGGATTTTGAAGATGCCGCGGTTGACACCTTGGTCGACCAAGTCGCGGGCGATGCCCTCGGGCACGCCGCTTTTGCCAAGCAGTTCGGGAAAGCTCATGGCCGAGTTCTCCAGCGCTTGAACCAGACGGATCGCATTCGCGTCGAGGTCGAAGCGGAACCCGGTCAAGATGTGCATCGCGGCTCCGTAGGGTGTGCGATCTCCGGTCAACGGATTGCGATCGAAGATGCGGTAATAGGCCTCGGGCGCCAAAGTGAGCTGCACAGTCGGCAGCATCTCCTCGGGCACATGGCGGAAGACCGGGCCGACCCGGTGCTGGCCTGAAATCTGGTGCGCCGCCTCTTTCGGAACCGTGGCGTAGTGCAGCTCAATGTTGTTCTTGAGCATGTAGAAGTCTCCGCGGACGTGATACGCCTGATCGCGTTCGTCCGGATCCCACTTCACGCGCCCGTCGGTGTACTTGTAGTCGAGGATGCCCTCGCCTGAATCAAACACCTCGATCCCGAAGCGCTCTTGATCCTCGTAGACGATCGTGTCGGTGCCGATGCTGAACGTGCGCGTGTAGCTGGAGAGCATCACCCGATCACGACGCGTCGCGTTGTAGTCGTGGGTCAAGTCGGCCTCGGCTTCGGTTTCGCCGGGGAATCCGATGAACCAGGTCATGCCGGCTCGGATGCCGTACTTGTTGAGCAGCGCGAGAATCTGCTCCACGTCGTCCATGTTGTTGCCCTTGTCGATCCCGTCCAGGACCTTGGAGCTGGCCGACTCAAAACCGAACTGCAAGAAGGTGCAGCCGCCCTCGGCGAGCGTGCGGATCATCTCCTCGTTCTTATAGGGCTTCTCGAATTTGGTCTCGGCCATCCATTCGAACGGCAGTCCGCGACGCTTGACCTCTTGGGCCACCCGCTTGAGCGTCTTCGGCGGAGCCAGCGAATCCCACAACTGGAAGTGGCGGATTCCGGACTGCTCGTAGATGGCGACCATGTCCTCAACGACCAGCTCGGGCTTGCGGACGCGGAAGCCCTTGCGAAACAGTTCCGAGCAGAACGTGCACTTGCCGTAGTAGCAGCCCCGCGAACTCTGGAACGTCGCCACCGGATCCGGCAGCAGATAGCGATCGAGCGGCAGGTTGGTGAAGTCCGGCGCAGCGACCGAGTTGAGGTCGGTCACCAGCTCGAGCTCCGTGACACCCACCGTGCCGTCGTCCCTGAGCCAGCGCAGATTTTTGACGTCGGCGATGTCGCCGCCGTGCTCCATGTAGTCAAGCAGCTTGGGGAGCTGGACTTCGCCCTCACCGACCATCACGTAGTCGAGCACCTGGAAATAAAATGGATCCGAGGTGACTTTGTAGGTCTCGCTATCCACGCCGGCCCCGCCCATCAGGACCGGTAGATCCGGGGCGCGCTTTTTAATCTCGCGCGCGAATTTGATGCCGAAGAACACCGATCCATCGAAGGGCGTGGTGATCCCAACGGCGTCGGGCTTCTGTTCGAGAATTTGATCGATCAGCTCGCCAAACACCTCGACCGGCGGGTCCGGAACGCCCGAGTCGGCCGTCTCGCTGAGCACCTTGTGCCCCACGCAGCGACCGGAGTAGTAGCCGTCCGGTGACAGCGCGAATCCGAAGTAAGAACAGGCGCGCACCACGTCAAAGGCACGCGTAAATGTCTTGGGGTCCTGAAACTTCTCGCGGTCGCGCATGACCTCGGCGGATTCCTCGATCTCCTCGAAGATCGAACGCGGCATCGTCAGGAGATGCTGGAGCCGGTGGAGCTCCCGTTGGTCCGATTCGGACAACGGGTCCTTTGCCTCTAACTCCGCTCGCACCTGGTCAGCGGTGTCCCACCAGGCCTCCAGCTTTTTGCGGTCGAGCATCCCAAGCAGGGTTTCAAGGCTCGCGTCGCAGGCCAGCACCTCGTGCCCGTGGGCTTTCAAAACCCCTGTGAGGTGCGGTATCGAGGAGTAGGGCGCAGTCGGAATGGCCCCATCGGGCGGGTGGACGAACGTGATGCGCATGGAATCCTCGTCGGCTCTCCAGTGGGTATCCCCGCAGAGCAAAGGACTCCTAGGGGTGAGAAAGACCGTGTACCCCCATCCTAGCCCACTGCGGGGCTCCACCAGGTCCCCAAGGGTCGCAGAAGCGAGCTGTCCAGGGTTCCAGGGCTCCGGGGGCGGTCGGTCGCCCTAGGCGACCTGTTCGCAGGCCACCGGCCGGTTGTTGATTTCGGGGCGGCCGATCACCCGCCGGGCGCGCGGGCGCGGCCCTGGCCCGGCTGATCCCCACCGGCCGGCGCCGCCCCCCCAAGTTGCCAAAGGCCGTGGGCCCCCGAGCCGCAGCTTGGCCGCCAGAGCTCCTGCCCGGAGACCGCTCCTGCCCGGAGACCAAGAACCCTGCTGGGATCCAATCCGAACGCGTACAGCCGCCCGGAGGACACTTGCCGCCCTGCCTCTTGGCTCTCACAGACTGAATTGGCTCTGACGGGCGAGACGTGCCATCGTCTCGTTCGCCCGCGAAATCCGCTCCGCCTCTCTTCCCACCGTTCCGCATGCCCTCGAGCTTCTTCTGCACTTCGGCGCTGCTCGGCGTCCTCTTGGCCCTCACGTCAGCCTGCACCAGCCAAGGCCCGGTCGCGAGCACGGGCTCCCTAGATGGCCTGCTCACGGTGGCCGAAGCCAGCGGCTTCCAACGCACGGCCCGACACACCGAGGTCGTGGCCTTTCTCGACGAACTCGCGCTGCTATCCGAGCGGGTCACGCGCTTTGAATTCGGGCGCTCCCAAGAGGGGCGCGAGCTGCCCGCTATCTGGCTCACCGCGGAGGCCAACCCGACCGCCGACAAGATTCGATCGAGCTCCAAACCTCTGGTCTTGCTGTACGGGAACATCCATGCCGGTGAGGTATGCGGCAAGGAGGCCCTCCTGTGGCTCGCGCGCGAGCTGTGCACCGGAGACCCCGTTTTGGAGGACCTCAACCTGGCAATCGTCCCGATCTACAACGCCGACGGCAACGAGCTCATGGCTCCAGACAACCGCCCCGGCCAGGTCGGTCCTGAACAGATGGGGACGCGCGCGAATGCCCAGGGTCTCGATCTCAACCGCGACTGGACCAAGGCGGAAGCCTCGGAGACGCGCGCGTTCCTCGCGTTCCTCAACGAGTTCGATCCCGAGGTCATCGTCGACACGCACACAACCAACGGCTCGCTGCACCGCTACGCGCTGACCTACCAGGGCCCCAAGCATCCGGCCGGGGACGCCGAGTTGATCGAGTTCGGCCGAACCGAATTTCTGCCCGCCGTCGCACGCCGCATGGCGGACCGAGAAGGCTACGCCAGCACGTTCTACGGCAACTTCGACCGGAATCGCGAGCGCTGGGAGGGCTATCCCGCGCAGCCCCGGTTCGGCGCCGTCTACCGCGGATTGCGCAATCGCTTGACGATCCTCACCGAGGCCTACAGCTACGACCCGTACGAGACCCGCGTGCGCTCAACGCTCGCTTTTTGCCGCGCGATTCTCGAACAGACCGCCCAGCGCGCAGCAGCGATTCAGCAGCTCCTGGCCCGGGCGGATCAGCGAACCGTCGAGCTGGGGCGCGCCGCCAGCGACGAGGTCGCCGTAAAAGCCGTCCAAACCGCCTATGGGCCGGTGACCATCGCGGGATTCGAAGAACTCCCCGACCCCACCGGCGAGCATCCGCTCGGCATCGTCCCTGGCGAGCCCCTCGATCGCGAAGTCGAGCTATGGAACCGATACGAGCCGTCGGTCACAGTCCAAAGGCCCCGGGCGTACCTGCTATCGCCTGGGGCCGCGCTGCTCGTGCAGCAGCTGGATCTCCACGGCATCCAGTATCGCTCGCTCGAGGAACCCTCCCGCTTGGACGCCACCCTCCTACGAATCAAGAGCCTCACGAGGGCCGGAAGAGAATTCCAGGGGCACCGGCGAATCGAGAGCGTCGAACTCGAAACCGCTCCGCTTTCCCTTGAGGTGGGCGCGGGTTGGACCCTGGTCCCAACCGATCAACCCCTGGGCACCTTGGCCGTGATTCTGTGCGAGCCGGCGTCGGAAGACGGATGGCTCGCCTGGAATTTCTTGGACCCTTGGTGCATGGAAGGGGAGCAGCTCCCGATTTACCGACTCAGCGGCCCGGCCTCCGATCAACCCTGAAGCCATTCCGTCCGGACACCTCTGGCAATTCCGGACCCACGCCCTGCCCGATTCAGCCACCATGCGATTTCTTCCTTTGACTCTAGCCGCCGCCCTGTCCTTGGGCGCCTGTAGCCCCCAGCTCGCTCCCGATGCAACCACCTCCCAGGCCTCGGAGGCCGGCTCCGGCGCAGAAGTTCGCCAATCCCTGAGCCAAGTAGAGCCCGGTACCCTCGAGGATCCTTCAGGTGCCCTAGAGCCTCTCTCCACCGCCATGTCGAACGACTCCAGCTCCGAATCGAATGCCATGCCCGAAAAGGTCGTCAAGACGGACGCGGAGTGGCGCGCTCTGCTCAGCCCCGAGGCCTACCGCGTCACGCGCGAGGCCGGGACCGAGCGCCCCGGAACCGGCAAGTACGAGCACGAGAAAACCGTCGGCACCTATCGCTGCATTGGATGCGACAACGACCTGTTCCGCTCGGACGCAAAATTTGACTCAGGCTGTGGCTGGCCGTCCTTCTTCGAACCTCTCGAGGGCTCGAACCTGGTCGAGTTGAGGGATTCCTCCCACGGCATGATCCGGACCGAGATCCGCTGCGCCCGTTGCGATGCCCACCTGGGGCACGTGTTCAACGACGGACCGCCGCCTACCGGCCTTCGTTACTGCATCAACTCGGTCGCACTGAATCTGGAACCGGACGAGCAGCAGCCCTAGCGACCGGGGTTGTCGGCCTGGCGGGCCGTGACGAAAACCACGCGGCCAGCCACGGGGGCTGCCCACGGAAGTTAGGAAATCGGGGGAAGCTGCGGCGAGACCGGGATCTACCCTGGGGTCGCGATGAACCCTCCCCCGCCCAATTCGCCAGGTCTCCGCGCATCCTCCCGGCGCCGATCCAAATGGGCCGGAGGGCTTGCTCTAGCCTTCCAGCTCGCTGGCCTATTCGCGGCCTGGGAACTGGCCGTTCGTTTGAGCTGGAATCGTCCCGCCGACCGCAGCACGCCGGCTTTTCAAGTGGATGCCGGCTACGGCTTCGCTCCGATTCCGGGTGCTTCGGGTTTGCACGTGAGCGCCGAGTACGACACTCGCTTTACCCACGGCGTGCACGGCTTTCGCAGCCCCGACCCAGCGGTCGACAAGCCCGGCTCCCGCGAGCGACTGCTGGTCCTCGGAGACTCCCAAACCTATGGGCTCGGCGTCTCCAATGGGGTCACCTTCTGCGACCGGCTCGCGGAAAACCGGCAAGCCTCTCTCGCACTCGTCAATGCGGGATGCAACGGCTACGGCACGCGCAATTCGCTCGCCGTCCTGCATCATTTTGGCGCCCAGTGGCGCCCGGACCGGGTTTGGCTCGTTTTCTTCTGGAACGACCTCGAAGACGACTGGACCCGCACGACACCTGAGTTCTCGCGGGACGCGCAAGGGCAGCTAACTCGAGCCGACCCGCCGCCCACGGATTGGAGTCCGCTGGAGCGCCTGGTTCAAATCCCCGAACCCAAGCAAGCTCGCGCGTTCGAGTCGAAGTTGTCTCGGTTCCTGAAAGAGGCCACGCGGCCCTGGCGCTATCGGTGGTTGGGCTCCAAACCGCGGGAGATCGCGAACTCCGAAGACCTGGAGGCCGCTTGGGTCGTCCAAAGCGAGTTGCTTCGCGCGCTGCGCGACCGAGCCGCCGAGCTGAATACCGAACTCACAATCCTCGCGCTCCCCAACCAAACCCAGATCAACGCCGAGGCCGTCATCCAGAGCATCCGCCCCTTGAACTACGACGTTCAAGACCGGCTGTTCCAGGTTTGCGATGAGCTTGGGCTAGAGATCTTTGACCTCAGACCGGCCCTGCGCGAAGCCCACGCGGCCGATCCCGCGCCGCTTTACTATTACGCCGACCGCCACCTCACCGCGCGCGGTCACGCAGTCCTTGCCCAGGCTCTCGAGCAGAACCTACTCGTCCCCGACACGCCATGAAACCTCCTCCCTGGACCGTGCTTGTCACAGGAGCCACGACCGGCGTAGGGCTCGCGCTCGCTCGCCGGCTTCTCAAATCCCCCCATCGACTGGTTTTGACGGCCCGCGAGTCCTCGATGGCTCGCTTCGCCCAGGAAGGCATCTTTGAATCGGACAAAGTGCGACTGCGTCCCCTGGACGTAACCAACAACGAACAACGCCGGAACGTCGTGCGCGACACCCAGGCTGAATGGGGCGTCATCGATGTGCTCGTCAACAACGCCGGCCTCGCTGTGCGCTCGGTGGTCGAGCACATGACCGCCAGCGAATTGGCGGCCCAAATGGACGTCAATCTGATCGGTCCCATCTCCCTGGCCCGGCACGTCCTACCGGCCCAACGAGCCCAAGGATTCGGACGGATCCTCAACGTCTCGTCGGTCGGCGGCATGATGGCCATGCCCACCATGGGCGCCTACAGTGCATCCAAGTGGGCCCTGGAAGGCGCAAGCGAGAGCCTGTGGTACGAAGTCCGGCCCTGGGGGGTGGCGGTTTCGCTGATCGAGCCGGGGTTCATTCGCTCGGACGGATTCGAGCACGTGCGCTACACCGCCCAGTCCTCCGAGTCCAACGACCATCTCGAAGACGCCTACCACAACCACTATGAGAACATGAGCGGGTTCATCGAGAAGGTCATGCGCCGCTCCCCCGCCACGCCTGAGAGTGTTGCCCGCTGCATCGATCGAACGCTCCATCGTCGCAAGCCGCCGCTGCGAGTTCTGGCGACGCCGGACGCCAACCTGTTCAGCTTGATGCGCCGCATGCTGCCGCGCCGCCCCTATCACTGGATCCTGTACCGCAGCCTTCCTGGAATTCGTCGTTGGGGGCCCGGAAGCCTGTCGCGCGAAGGTTCCTAACCCGCTTCCGGCGCAGCTAGGCTTCCGAGAAGACGGGATCCGATCCAAGGAAGGACGGGGGCGAGCCGCAGCGCAACGCGGCTCTTGCTACGGGCTGCCAGACGCCTCGAAACGGCTACGACTCGCTGGATTCGCCGGTCAGTTCCGCACGCCAGCGCGCGTCCAGTTCGCCGACATGCCGGACGGCCGAGCTGATCTGCTCGGCGCGCTCCCGGGATGGTTCCGCCAAGCGTTCGGCCGCACGGTTCAGATGCTCGGCGATGCGGCTCGCCGACGCCCGAATCAAGCCTCGAGCTCGACTGGAAACCACGGATCGCACGATCAGTCGCAACACGAACAGGAGCGCAAGCGCGAGCAGCACCCCGTTCAGCAAAAAGTCGAGTCCGACGTACTCCTCCGTGAAGAACCCCTCGCCAGCCCGGTACACGATCCAGCCCGCGAGCGCGTAGACCGGAAGGTCCAGCGGCCAGCGCAGCCAAGCGGGCGCGGAACTCTCCGCGGCCTCGGGGACTTCCCGATTCATCAATCGCCCCCAAGACTCGGTGACCGCGGCTTCGAGTTCGGCCAGAACGGCTTCGAAACCCGGGACGCCAAGCGCCGCGGGATCTCCGGTCAAACGACCAGCGCGCAATCGAGCCGGAGCCAGCGCGTCGGTTGCGAAGGTCCTCAATTCTCCGGCTTCGGGCAGCAGACCGAGAGACTCCTCTAGATGCTTGCGCTCCCGCTCGCCGCGAACCCGGGACACCACCGCACCACCGGCGGCGAGTCCGGCCGCGGCCAGCGGATTGCGGCGCGCGAGGGCCAAGCCGAGTCCGGCCCCCACCGCCGACCAAGCACCGATGCGCAGGGACCATCCCCCCGGTCCATCCCAGCGCTTGCCGGTTTCCGAGAGGAGCAAGTTCGAGAGCTCAGCGTGTCGCAGATCGAGCCGATGGGCGACCTCGCCATGCGCCCGGCCGACGAGTTCGAGCAAGCCGCGGCGAGTGACGTCGTGCAATTCGCCGAGATCCGCGTCGGTCTTTTCGCGAATCGACTGACCTGCGGCGGCGAGCTCGTGTGCCGCGCCAATCGCATTGTGGCGCCGGACCGCTGCCAGGTTGCCCTCCCGGAGCAAGCCTTCGAGTGCGTCGAGCAAGCCGCGCCACGGGGGGCCACCTTCGCCATTCTTGGCTCGCCGAGCACTGACCGCAAACACCGGTGCGTCGTCGAGTTCGAGTCGCTGGCTCGCCAAGGCTCTGACCTGTGAAATCAAGTCCGCACGGGCCTCCTCGGTTAGCTCATCGGCTCGATTGAGGGCGAACACAAGCCTCCTGCGGTGACCGTAGCCTTCCAGAAAACGCACGGACGACTGTTCGACAATCGACTGCCGATGAAGAACCACCAAGAGCACATCCGCCCGTTCGGCCAGGGCTGTCACGGTCTGGCGATGCTCGGTGGCGATCGAATTTACGTCGGGCGCATCGATCAACACCTGACCGGAAAGCCCCATGCCGCCTTGGCTTGGGTGCCGAACCACGCCTGGGACCGGACCCGCCAAATTCGAAAGTAGCGCGGAAAGGTCCGCGTCCTCCGGAGCGAACACCGTTGGCACCGACGTCGTGGGTCGAGATTCTCCTTCGGTCGAAATCTCCTGACCCGACAGTGCGTTGAGCATCGTCGACTTCCCCGCGCCGGTCGACCCCACCAGCACCACCACGCCCGCGGCTCGCGCGCGTTCCAGCTGATGATCCAAGTCCCTGAGAAGGTCCTCCAATTCCTCACGGCGCTCATCGGTCTCGCGCAACGGTTCGATGCGCGCCAACTCGCGATCCAGTTCGCGACGCAAACGCCCAAGGCGCCGGGTCCAATCGTGATCGCGGGTCATCGCCTGAGCGCCGAGGTTGAAGTCGTCATTGGGAGAAAAAGGTGGAAGGCGTTCATTCTGCGGAGCCCTCAGCGCGAGAAGCTGCCTCGAACGCGGCAGTGTGGGCCGCGAGCTCGGCGGCCACGCCGGAGGACTGCCCGGCGATCCCCGCAGCGAGGTTGGCAGCGGAGGGCAGCGCGGCGCGCTCAAGCAATTCAGCAAGTACCGAGCTGCGTTGTTGTTCCCAACTCCGCTGGGCTTCCCGAGCGATTCCGGTGCCGAGCAAGGCGGAGTAGCGTTCGAACAGGAGGCTGGTCACGACCCCCGAGCCCGCCACGCCAACATCCACCCCGAATCCACCGGTGTGGACCATCACAGCCGCAGCTACAGCAACCGGCAAGAGCGTCGCCAAGTCTGCGCCCGCTTGAATGTCCCAGTCGAAGCCGCGCTGTTCGATCGCGCCCTCAACCAATTCTTCGCAGGTCTTCTGGAAGGTGACGAAATCGACCGGCAGATCCAACAGCCCAGCCCGCGCGCGCTCGAGACCCTGCTCGCCGTCGCTGGACAGATCTGCGTCGAACGCCTCGCGCAGGTCTTCCGGCGCCTCGCCGCGCTCCAAGAAGCGCTCCTCCGGCCCCAAATCTCGAGCTAGGTCCTCGTAGAACTCCGCCCACAGTTGTTCGAGTTCTCGCAATTCCACCGCGTGCAGCCCGCCGCGCAACTTCTCTTCGTCGGACTCTCCGCTCTTGCCGAAAATCGCGCGCGGGACAGCCTCAAGCCGAACGCGCAACCCCTTCATTCCTGTTCGCCAGGTCCGGCTTACGCGATTCGAACGACGGTCGAGCACGGAACGAAACGCGTTCAAAAACGGTCCGCCGGGCATCGCGCGGGAGGCGATGCTCTCAGCCGTGGTGCGACACCGGCTCCTGGCGCGCTCGAGAGTCGCTTCCGCCACACGAGAGCGCTCGCGTAGCAGCACATCGATCTCGCGCAGGTCTCCGGCGAGTTGAGCAAGGCTCGCCGAGAGCGCGGCCCGCTTGAGCGCCGTGACTTCTCCCAAGTTGCCAAGCGCCGAAGCCAGGGACGTGCCCGCTGGCTCTCCCAGGCGTGTCGGTTCGAGCGGAGCGCGCCTCTCCATCACTTCAAGGGAGTGAGGCGCCTGGTAAACCGCGAACGGCCGGCTGCCCAGATCTTCCGCGAGCTTGTCCGCGTGCTGGCGCACGAGCTCCGAACTGGGAGCTTCGTTGTAGACCAGCAGCCAAGGCCGCCCGTGGTAGAGCCAACGGCGCAGGTACTCGACCACTTCAGCGTTTTGGTAGGAGTGGCGAGTCACCACGGCGATGACTACGTCTGCGACGGCCAGCAGCGCCTCGGAGGCAAACCGATTCTCGCGAGCGATCGAGTCAAAGTCCGGAGTGTCGATCAACAGTACGCCCGGCGGCACGCTGGAAGCCGTCACCAGCAGGAGTTCGGCCGGGTCGACCGCATTGGAAAGGGCGCGCTGACGCTCGGCCTCGGAACGGGCGTTGAACGGAATCAACTTGAACCGATTCCACTCCGGCCGGCTCTTTAACTCGGCCGCCAGGTCCTCCCGAGCGGCACCGACCAGGCGGCGCGTGGCCCCGCCCGTCGGCAGCGACGGGCTGTGCTGGCCTCCGGTGAGCGCATTGAACAAAGCCGACTTGCCCGCGTTGTTGGGCCCGACGATCCCGACCACCACGCTGCGATCGCCGCCAGCGGTCCGCGGCAGGAGATCCCGCGCGAGCCGATCCCGCGCTCGATCCAGAGCGGGAACGGACTCCAGGTCGGGCAATTTGCCCAACTGTTCAAAGACGCGGCGGAGTCGCGTAGAAAGGTCATCGGACGAGTCGGTCGCCATGGCTTGGATCCGAGCCTAACGGTGAACCCCGAACGAAAACGAGGGTCCTCCCCCGGGCTTTCGCCCACGGGGTCAGACGCGGCCCAACGCTCGGACGCCACGCGGCGCGAACGAGCGCTCCCCCAAGAGAAGGGCCCCGCAGTGGACGAATCCACTGCGGGGCCCCGGAGGTTCTCGGAGGCCGCCTTGGCGACCCCCGCGTTCCTTTGGCTTAGCGACTCAGCCCTGGGCCTTGGTCATTCCGGAGCAGCACTGCTTGGCCGGGACCTCTTCGACGACCGGGCGCGCGAGGGGCGCGGCGGCGTCTTGGCGGTTGGCACGGGCGACGAGCAGGCGGGCGCGGTTAGCAGCCACGTGCGCGCGGGTCTTTGAGATGCGTGTTTGGACCACGTCGTAGGCGGCCACGGGGCACTCGGGCAGAGCCGAGCAGGAGGCAGCCATTTCGGTCGCGCAGCAGCTTTCGGTCACGGCCTCGGCGACGGTCGCAGCGGCCTGCTCGGAGCAGCAGCTAGCGGCAGCGGCGACTTCGCAGCTCTCGGTGCTCGAGCAGCTCTTGGTCTCAAAGCTCACGAGGCGGGCCTTGACGGTCGCCAGCTCGGACTCGGCCTTGGCCAGGGTGCTTTGAGCGCAGTGAAGCTTGGCGGCCGGGTCGGCGACGGCATCGACGACGAGCTCGGCGGCCGAGCCCTCGGTGCAGGAGTTTTCGCAGGCCATGGCCTGAGCTTCACAGGAAGCGGTGCACTCGTCCTGGGTGGCTACGACGACCTGAGCCTTCGTTTCGGCGGTGCAGCTGGAGCCACACTCGGCTTTCTCTTGGACGACGACCTGAGCTTTGGCAGCGGCGTCACAAGTCGACCCGCACTGGGCCTTCTCTTCAACGACGACCTGGGCCTTGGCAGCGGCGTCGCATTTCGACCCGCACTGGGCTTTTTCTTCGACGACCACCTGGGCTTTCGCCTCGCTGGCGCAGCAGGAGGACTTGGTTTGGCAGTCCTGGGCGGCGGCCGGGGCGGCCACGATTGAGAACGCCAGGGCGACGCGGAGCAGCGATTGCTTCATCTAGAAGGTGTGAGAGGGTTTTTTGTTTCGCGAAAGGAGTCCTGTGCCACCACGTACGCAGTAGCTCAAGGATCGGTTGGACCCGAGCAGCCTAAGGATTCGTACCCTAAGGATGCGAGCGCGTCCGCCGAAGGGCGGCGCTACGGCTGGTACCGGCACTCGTGACCCCCTAAGGATAGGACAATTCCATCGGCTCCGAGCCACGCCACACCTTTATGCGCCCGCACCTGAATCTCGATGTCCGCTCGGCGGCCGCTTTTCTCGCCTTCTCCGCCCTCGGGTTAACCCTTGGGCTGCGCGGCCCAGGGCCGGCCGGGTCGCTGTTCGCAGAGCCAGCGGCCCAGGCCGCCACGGGCCTCGACCCGCTGGCTTCCGCCCGCGCCTTTTCGGAGGCTGTCCAGGGCCTGTGCAGCGACCTGGGGCCCGCGATGATCGCCATCGAGGTCCTCGAAGAATCCACCTGGGGACGCGGACGCCTGCGCGTGGCGCGCCGGGCCTCGGGCGTCATTTTGAGCCCCGATGGCTGGATCGTAACCAGCCACCACGTCGTGACCGGCGCTGAGCGGGTCCGCGCCGTGCTCCCCGACGGGCGGGAATTCGACGCCGACCTAACGGCCCTCGATCCGGAGACCGACTTGGCGGTGCTGCGCATCGAGGCCGAAGACCTCCCCTTCGCCACCCTGAGCGAGCGTGAGCGACCCGAAGTCGGCGAGTGGGTTTTGGCCATGGGCAATCCCCGCGGTCTTGACCTCACGGTCACCCAGGGGATCGTGTCTGGCGCAGGGCGCAGCGACCTGGGACTCGCCCGCTACGAAGACTTCATTCAAACCGATGCAGCCATCAACCCTGGCAATTCGGGCGGAGCGCTGGTCGACCTGGAGGGTCGCGTCATCGGGATCAACACGGCGATGGGGATCGAGTCGGAAGGTTCGGTCGGCATCGGTTTCGCCGTCCCCGCGGCGTTCGTCACGCCGGTTCTCGAAAGCGTCATCGAGGACGGGCGCATCCGCCGCGGCTACCTGGGCGTCAGCTTCGGAATCGTCGCCGCGAACGCGGCCCTCCGCGCCGGCTACGAAGGCTCGAGTCGCGTTCGCCTTCGCAGCGTGGTTGGCGAAGGACCCGCGCACCGTGCGGGGCTCGAGCCCGGCGATCTGGTCGAACGCTTCGACGATCGCGAAGTGACCGACTCCGATGGCCTGAGCATCGCAATCGGAATGAGCCGGCCGGGCAAGAAGATCCCGGTGGTCGTCTGGCGCAACGGAGAGCGCCTCGAAGTGGAAGTCGAGCTGGGGGAACGCGGCCGATGAGAGACGTCCAACTGCTTTCCGAATCAGCCATCAAAACGGCGCTGGCCGACCAGAAGGACTGGGAAATCAAAGCCGGACACCTGTGCCGGACGTTTCGGTTCGAGTCGTTTGTTCAGGCCTTTGGCTTTATGGCGGCCGCGGCGCTCGAAGCCGAAAAACTCGACCACCACCCGGACTGGTCGAACCTCTACAACCAAGTCCACGTTCGCCTCCGAACCCACACGCCCGACGGCCTGACGACCCTCGATCTTGAGCTGGCCCAGCGAATGTCCGCCCTCGCTGACTGACTCGGCCGAAGCGGCAGGCGCTGCGCCGCCGGTCGCGTGCCCGAAATGCGCCCTGGACGCGCGTTGCTCTCGTTCGGTGGCGGCTTGAGTCTGAAGCGCCCGCCTAGGGGGTCTGCTCGTAGATCAGGTATTCCGTTTGGTGCATGCCAGACTTCTTGTAGGTCTGCCGCGCACGCTCGTTGGATTCGACCACGTACAGGCGGACGGCTCGGACATCCGAATCGGCACGCGAAAGTTCGAGGACATGCCCGTGCAGAGCGCCGTAGATCCCCTGGCCGCGAGCCAGAGGCTCGACGAATACGCTCTGGATCCAGTGAATCCACCCGTCGCGCCAATCGCTCCATTCGCGGGTCACCATCAGCCCCCCCACCGCTCGGCCTTCGAGCTCGGCGATCAGGTAGAAGGCCTTCGCGGGATCGGACAAAGCCCGGGAGATTCCGCGGAGTGCAATCACTCGATCCAGCTCGAGATCTTCTGTTTCGCGGGCCATCGCCACTTGAAACGCAAGCAATCGGTCAGCGTCTTCGAGGCGGGCTTCGCGAATTTTGACGGTCACTCGAGGGGGTCCTCTTCTTCTTCGAATTCAATGGCGATCGCGGTCGAAACCGCGCCGAGCTGTTGCGTCCGAATGACGCGCCCGACTCGCTCGATGGTACCCCCCTGCTCCTCGATTCGAACCGTGACCTGCAAGGGCTGATCGGTCACGAACATGACACCGACATCGGAAACGTCGGCCGAGGTACCCGCGAGAGGCTGCGCCGGGAAGCTGACTTGAACAGGGAGGTGAACCGAGAGTCTCGGTGCCCGACGGCGATCGAGGTCGGCAGCGGAGACGTAGTTGGATTCGGGGCGGGTGGACATGGGAAAAAAAAGGGAGGCAGCTGCGGGCTTGGGGAAAGATCCCTCATCGGGGAGGAGCCCTCTCCAGACCCCATCGGATCGTCCCCCTCCGAGGTCACAGCCCGGGAGACAGGCGTGTCCTCCGGAAGGGTCGCACCCTCCTCCCAGGGCCCTCAGAAGCCGTTTTTGGGTCTTGGCACGCCATTCGCTTCCTACCTGCTGAAGCGCTCAACCAACCAGGCCACGCATCCCTTTTGCGCTGGCCAGCGCATCGACCACAGACACCCGAGCGAATCGATGAAGAACCGCCTCCTCCCTCTCGCCCTCGCTGGACTCGCTGCCTTCCTAGGCGCGGAACCCGCCGCAGCCCAAAGGTCCTACGGCGGCAAGGCCAGCTACGCCCAAAGCTCCAAGGGCCTTCACATCACCAAGCCGACCAGCAAGTTCGGCTCCTACCGTCCGAGCACTTACTCCTCCGTTTCGAACAAGCCCTACGGTTCGAATTCGAAGTTCGGGGTCAGCTACTCGAAGCCCGGCTTCTCGATCAGCGTCGGATCTGGATACGGCTCCGTATCCGCCTCGACCTCCGCTCGAGTGTGGGTCCCCGGCTACTGGAGTTCAGTCCGAGAGCAGGTCTGGATCCCCGCCACCACGAAAAAGGTCTGGTACCCGCCGGTCTACGCCACGCAGTTCGATGCGTGCCGCCAGCCCTACCAGGTCATGACCCAGGCCGGTTACTACAAGACGGTCCAGGTGCCCGGCTACTACGACATCCAGCCGGTCCGCAAATGGGTGGCCGGCACCTGGCGCTACTAACCGCCAGGCAAAAAGAAACCCGGACGCCCTGCGCCGAGTTTCTTGAACCGAGGACTCTCCCCGCCCTGTTGGCGGGAGAGGGAAGCGCCGCGGGCGGTGCAGCTTTCGGGCTGCACCGCCCGCACTCTGTTTGGGGGGGGCGACATTCTAGGGAGAGCTACTGGGTAGCGCTTCCATGGAGAGCTTGCGCGGCTCCGAAGAACCCGGGCGCGCTCCGGCCGCAAGGCTGGGCAACACATACACAGACACAACCGGTCCGCTTCCTGGAGCCTGCACGGGCGCCCTTAAACCGCTGGGAAACTCGTAGCGACCGGATGCGTGCACCAGCTTCAACCCGGCGAACCCCTCGGATCCGACGGAGTGGTCGTGCAGCGCCAGGCGAACGACGGCCGTCTCGAGCGCTGCCTGCGAATAGCGCTTGCTCGCGCCTCGTCCTTCGAACAAGGTTCGACGCCGATCCAGCGGCCACTCGGCGATGCGCGCAAGGCTAGGCAATTCGGACACCATACGCGGGGTAACCACCACACACCCTGCGCCCAGGTCTTCCAACCAACCCAGAAACTCGGACTCCTCGCCCTCGAGCAGAGCGGCCGCGTGTTCACGAAAGTTGTCAGCCCCAACGAAGCTCCCGAACCCGGTCGCGATCGTCGCGCGTCGCCCGTGATGCTCGATTGGGTGACCCAGCCCCCAGCCGGAAAGCACGCCGTAGCTCTGCATCAGTTCGGCTTGATCGAACGAGCCAGGCCAGGGGCTTGCGCTGCGCAGGGCTTGTAGCCCGGCGATCCGGTGCCAGCGCCAATCGGCCAGATCGGCCAACTCCTCAGTTGTCGGTTTGGCGTAGCCGCTCCAAGTCACCGCGGAGGAAATCAGCACCCCGAGAGTGAGCCCCAGGGAACCCAGCCGCGCCATCCCCCCCGACCGCAAGCCCGTCGTGATCAGAGTTCCGGTGGCGATCGCAAGCGGCACGCTGGCCGAGTTCCCAAAGCGTCGCTGGGAAATCGTGAACAAGATTGCGAGCCCAAGGGCCAGCAACAGAACCAGGCTGTGCGCCCCGCGCCAGGCAGCCAAGGTCAGCCCCAGCACCAGAATCGGCGCCAGGTACGCGGCCCATCCCAGGTCCACTGCGACTCCGAGCCAGCCACCGGGCCCGTCGAACAAGGGTCGGCTTTCCTCGACCTGCGCCATGAAGCTGTTCTCCCGCGAGGCCCAGTCGACGCCTTCGCGCAGACCATCTGCGAAGCCGGGTAGCAAGGCCACCAGCAGCGCAGTCGCCACGACGGCTGCTCCGAACGCCAGAAGCTGGGACCAGCCCAGCCGCGCGGCGAGCGCCAAAGCGAGGAAGGGCACTGTCCCTGCCAACAGCGCCCGGGGGACAGCTCGGCTCAGATTGACCAGCGTATTGGGCTCGACCGCGTTCCACGCACTGTGTTCAGCCGGCACCAACACCACCACGGCCGCAGCCAGGAAAAAGAGCAGGCCCGAGCGACGCGCTCGACCGGTCTCCTCGGCCCCCCCCACCAGCGAAGCCGCGAAAAAACCGAGCGCGCAGATCAGCACGAAGCTGGCCGAAGCCAGCCAGATCAACATCGAAAAGCCAGCCAACAAACCCGAGAGCAGCGCTCCCAGCATGGCATCGCTCGGATCCCGTGCGCGCAGGGAAAACGCGGTCGCAAGCAGCATCAGCGCAAGGAACAGCGCGGTCGCCACATGGTGATCGATGCGCGCGGTGCTCGAGTACCACACACCGATGGGCGTGGTGGCAACAAACAGCGCCGCCATCACGGCTCCGAGCCAGGCCGCCGCTCCCGCCCCTGCAAAGACCGGCACAGCCGCGGCCACCGCCAGGCAAACCAGCAACCCCAGAATCGGAGGAATCTGAACCAGGACCGCATCGACGCGGCCCTCGCTCACCCGCCCCTGCCTGTCAACGCCGCCCAGGCGCTCGGCCACCGCGGTCAGCGCCGCATCGAAGAACGATGGCCACGGCACCGGGCTGCCGGCCGGGTGGTTCAAGAACCGGTCGTAGCCGGGAATCTCACCGGAGCTCAAGCCCACGCTTACGCGCCGCAGGTGGTAGCAAGCATCCGGATCATCCACCAACCAAGCACTGCCCGAGGGCAACGCCGCACCCGCCGGAACACGATGAGCATCCGCTAATCTCGTCCGCAGATCGAACGCGACCAGCAAACACAGAATCAACCCGAGCCCGCCCAGCACAGCGGCCGGCCAGCCCGCAAGCTTGGCGAACGGGCTCACCGGGGAACTGCGGGCTTCAGGCCACCGCGCTCGATCCAATCGCCTAGCAGGCGCGGAAGCGAAAAGTCGGTCGCAAGCGGGCTGGCTTCGCGCGGCGCTGTTTGGACTCCACTCGCTTGAGCCGACATCGAATCTGCGTCCACCAACCAAAGTCCGCGGGCCAGGTCAGAGACCCGACTTGGAATCGGGCTGGGCCCACTGCGCTGCAGTACCCAGCTGTAGTTCGCCGGAGCTTCGCCCCCCACCAGCCCGAGCAGGAATCCCAAGGCAGCTCCTCCCCGCGGGACGCAGACGAGAGGGTCCGCGTCCGCAAGTCCAAGGGATTCGGCAAGCGCCTCCAGTTCAGCAGGCTCGGTGGCCGGAACCGACACGCAGTCAAAACCGGTGCGCTTTGCAAACGCCTGCCAAGCCGTTCCCTGAGCACCGCGCAAGACCGCGTCGGCCGGATAGCCCTTCGGCGAAATCAAGAGCACCACTCCCCCGGAGCGCTGCTCGGCTGGGCTCACCAACCGCCATGCCTGCTTGGCCCGCGAACCGGCTCCGAGCCCCAGCGGTCCGAAACTTGGGGCTCCGCCCTCCAAGGCTGCCAAGCGAGCCGCCACAGATTCGGCGTGCGGGGAGCGTGTCCCCGCGTCCACCAAGTCGAGCAGGTCGCGGGCCTCGGGGTTTTGTTCCTCTGAGAATTCGCCGCCTAAAAAGCGCTCGCGCACCGTGGCTACGCGGGCCTCGAACTTCTCTACGCCCTCGACCTGGAAATCACGGGTGACCGCCCAGATTTCCGGGGCCGAAGAGAAAGCAACCTCCACGCGAAACAAATGGGTCCCTGGCGCGCCTTCAGGGGGCGTCACAAACAGATCGAACCCCGGAGCACGCCAAGCGCCGGCATCCACCGTGGCTCGCCGCGCTTCTTCGCGGTCCGACCAACCGCGGATCCAAACCACGCGAATCGTCACGCTCTTCGAAATCGAAGGCAGCCGCCAGGGCCAGATCCGCAACCGAAGCGGCGTGGTGCTACCAGCCTCAAAGGCCCCCGGGACAACTTGGACGTCGATCGAACGCGCCAACCGCGCGAGCGACTCACTGGGACGCAGATCTCCTTCCAGCGGCCGGCCCGCGGCCTGGTCCTGGAAAAACTCGAGGCTCGGAAGTTCCAGGGCGCCCGCGCCCGGCTCAAGCCAACCGGACGCGAGGACACCTCGTTGCTCGTCTGGCACCGAACTCCAGATCCGGGCCAGAGTGTCCATCGACTCGGCTAAGAGCACCCGCCGGTGACGCGCCTGGCGCGGGTCGTGCTCGGGAATGGTCTGGGCCGCGGCGCGCGCGCCTGAAAGACAGAACGCGACCAAGGCCAACAGGAAAATTCTGGAACGGTAAATCATCGCTGACACACGATACGCCCGGACTTGACCACCGCCCGCACCGGGTTGCGTCCGAATTCGTAAGCGAGATGCTCCAGGTTTGGCAGATCCAGCACCAATAAGTCGGCCCGCTTGCCCACTTCGAGACTTCCTCGGTCTTCGGCCAACCCCAGGCTCGCGGCCGCGTTCAGGGTGCAGGCCGTCAGCGATTCCGCCGCTCGAAAGCCATAGCGAAGCGCCGCAAAGGTGACCACCTCCGGCAAGCTCTGCAGCATGCAGCTGCCCGGATTGAAATCGGTGGAAAGCACCGGAGCGAGACCGGTGTCCACGATGCGGCGACCCGGCGCTTCCGCAGGCTCGCGCAGATAGATCGGCACCAACGGACACAGAACCGGTTGGACGCCGGCTTCGGCCAGCGCAGCAAGCCCGGCCTCGCTGACATGCTCCAGGTGGTCGGCGGTCGCCGCGCCCACCTCGGCGGCCAGCTCGGCCCCGCCCCCTGAGGTGAGTTGATCCACATGCAAGCGCACACCCAAGCCAAGAGCCCGCGCCGCGCGGGCGATCTGGCGGGTCTCGTCGAGACCGAACGCTATCGACTCGGTGAACACGTCGGCGTAGCGCGCGAGTCGGCGCTCGCTGATCTCGGGAAGCCACTCCTGAACAATCGCCTCCACGTAGGCTTCACGCCGATCCGCGTACTCCGGCGGCAGCGTATGGGCTCCCAGATAGGTCGGAACCAAATCGACGGCGTGGGAGTGATTGGCTGCAGCGATCGCTTCTAGGCTGCGGAGTTCCGCCGCTCGCTCAAGGCCGTACCCGCTTTTGCACTCCAAGGTGGTCGTCCCCGCCTCGAGGAATCGATCGAGCCTGGCGAGAAGCCCCGCTTCCAGATGCTCGAGCGAAGCCTCCCGAACTCCCCGCACGGTCGACAAAATACCGCCCCCCGCTGCAGCGATCTCGGCATAGCCGCGACCTTGGTTACGCAGCTCAAACTCCGCTTCGCGCGTTGTCGCGAACACCGGATGGGTATGGGCATCCACGAAGCCCGGAACGACCAGCCCGCCCTCGGCCTCTAAAACTTCCGCGGCCCGATAGCGCGTCTCCAGCTCCTCCGCCGGCCCCACCGCCACGATGCGCTCGCCATGGACCGCAACCGCCCCGCCCTCCAGACGGGTCACTCGTCCGAGGCTGGAGCCGGCCAGCGCCGAATTTCCCTCGGGCGAGCAGAGTTCGCCCGCTCCGCGAACCAACAGGTCCACCGGAATCGGTGCGTTGCGCGCAGGTGCGCCCGATTGCGAGGCGTTCGAATCTCGTGGATCCCTCATAGGACGAGAACCTAACAGGCTGCGTGCCCGAGGCGCCCCTCTGGCGAGCTTTCGCAGCGCTGCTCTCGGTCGCCCTGTCTTGCTAGTGCAGCTTGGGAGTGAGCTGCAAGCGCATGGCCTGGGCAACTCGTTTGCGGGCCCGAAAAACGATCATCTTCATGTTCGTTGCCTGAACCCCGAGGCACCGGGCTGCGGCCGCGTGGGTCAAACCTCGCGCTTCGACCAGCTCCAGGGCGAGCCGGTCGCGCTCTCCGAGATTGAGCCAGGCTTCGCGGTAGACGGCCAGGAACAAGCGCAAGGCGGCATCGAGGCTCGAAGCCTCTTCGGACAGGTCGGCGAGCTCGTCCGGGCGGGCGCTGGGGTCGGCCGGTTCAGAAGCACCTTCGCCCCACTCGGAAAGTTGGACCATCGCGGGTGTCCGCGAGCGCCGCACCAGATTTCCGGCAATCGTGCGCACCCAAACGCGAAAGCTCGAGGCGTTTTCGTCGCGGAAGGACCGGGGATAGCGATAGACGTTGACGAACGTGTCCTGAAGGATCTCACCCGCATCGACCTGACTCGGTCCCTGCCGAAGCAGGGAGCGAATCCAAGCCGCAACGGCTTGCTGGGTATGCGCGTAAAGCGCTTCGAAGTCCGCATCCGAATGGCTGTCGCGGAAGCAAGCCATCAAACGCGTCGCTTCCGCGTCGTGTTCGCGCTCGGGATCGGGGTCGGGATCAGGACGCGAGGCGGGTTTCGCTTGGAGGCTCGAGCGCTTCGCCTTTTTCTGCCGCGGGCTCGCGCGTTCGCGGACACCCGATTTTGGGGGAGCCGGATCCTGCGGTGTCTGAGCCCCGGGAGCCTCCGGACTCAAAACCGCCAGGGAATCGCCAGCACTCGCAGGGGGAGGGTCGCAGATCTTTGCGCTCACCGGGCGCTCGGGACCATAGGTACGATCGGACTCTAAAGACCGCAGGGAGCTGATTCGGCTCCCGGGGCCGGTAGGTCGCGCGGGATCGTCCGTCGCGCGATAGACGAGACGGGGACCGAAGACGGGGAGGGGCTTTCGAAGAGCATTCATGGCGGGAACTCGACGTGCACGCCCCGTGCCAGCTCACCGCACTTTCGGAAGCAGTCGATTCCGAAGGCACCCAGCAAGCCCCCAGGAAGTGATCTCGAGCGCAGATTCCGATGAATGGCCCCCAGCCCGATTCCCTGGGTACCCAAGGAGGAACCCTGGAACTGTTCGCTAGCGCTCGACCGATCCATCGCGGGTCCTGACCCGTTCCAACTGACGGGAGGGTTGCTCTCGGGCCCGCAAGGTTGGTCGCGATGGCCCGTGCGCCCTCGCACACCGGCCTGTCGAGGTTCCCTGTGGAGTCTTCGTCCCCAGGGAACCCCCAAAATCTGGGGGGGGGACCCAAGCCTGCTCCCACGGGCGCGGGGGCTCGAGGAAACCCACGATTCAGGTCGAAGAGAGACCCCGCGGGCGCGAACAGCTAATCTGAAAGACCAGCTGATCTGAAGCCAGACGGGATGCACCCGCCGGACCAGCCCGACCCGACCGAACGACGAACGTGCCCCCACGACCCTCTTCTGAGCGCCCTTTGGCGACGCCCGCCTCGCCCGCCTCTGCGCTCGCGTCCTCCTGGGTTCAAGCCCCGGGCTGGATGGCTCTGGTGACCCTGTGGATGGTGACGACAGCCGGCGAAGCGTCCGCCCACGCTGCCTTGCAAGGCGCTGGAGGCGATGCGCTGCCTCCACCTACGGTGGGCCAGTCTGTGCTGGTCTTGCTCGCCGCTCTCGCCCTGCTGACGGCTGGTCTGGCCAACCTACTGCGCCTCTCGCTGATGCGAGCCGTACCGGAGCGCACTCTCGCTCCGCTGCCGCCCTCCCCCCGTCGCGACCGACTCGAGAAGCTGCTCGCCGACAACGACCACCTCGCCATCAGCGCCGGACTCGTGACGCTGACGGCTCAGCTAGCTTTCGCTTACTTGCTCGCCGCCCTGATGATGGGCGATGCGCCGCCGCGCCCCGAACGGGTCGCCGCTGCCCTGTTGATCTCCGTTCCCCTTTTAGCCGTTCTCTGCGAGGGCGTGGCGCGGGCGCTGGTCGCTTCGCCAGTTGGGGATCGCCTTTTGCGCGCCACCGGCGGCATGTTCGGATTCTTCCAGCTTCCGATCGCTCCCATCTCCACGATGATCCTCGCCACCGAACGCCGCGCGCGAGCTTTGTTCGACCTCCCCGATGCCAGTGCTCCGCGACGTGTGGTGGAGGGCCTTCGCACCGCAATCGAGGATTCGGGCCTGCAAGGCGACCTCGGAGAAACGGAACGTGAGATCATCGAGAATGCGCTGTGGTTCTCGGACGTGGACGCGGCGGCGATCATGAGTCCGCGCACAGAAATCCGCGGCATCCCCAAAGGCGCCACGCTGCGCGAGGCCCTGCAACTCGCTTCGGATTGCGCACACACCCGGCTGCCGGTCTTCGATGAAAACCTGGATGCGGTGATCGGAGTGTTTTCGGTCCGCGATGGGGCCCAGGCCGCGGCCGAACGCTGCCTGGACGACGAGCGCGTCGATCAGCGCATGCGCCCGGCGTGGTTTGTGCCCGAGACCGTCCGTGTCTCCGAATTGCTGCGCGGGTTTCGCGAGCGCAAGCTAGAAATGGCCATCGTCCTCGACGAATACGGCGGAACGGCTGGCCTGCTGACCCTTTCGGACATCCTCGCCGAGCTGATCGGAGAGCTTCACGACGAGCACGATGCCGAAGAGCCGGCTGCGATCCGCGCGGCCGGTCCGGGGCTGTTCGACGTCGATGCCTCGACGCGAGTGGGAGAAGTCAACGAAGAGCTGGATGTCGAGCTGCCCGAAATCGCCGACTACGAAACTCTAGCGGGATTTGTGCTCGCCAACATGGGTCGCTTTCCCGAGGTCGGCGAACAGCTCGAACACGAGGGGGCGGTGTGGACCGTCACCAAGGCTTCCGACCGAAGAGTGCTCGAAATGCGCGTCCAACTACCTGCCGGCGCTGCCCCGCAAACCCAGGCGGTGTCCTTGGAAGCCTCGCCTCGAACGGCTCACCCGACTGCGCCCCCCGGACGAACGCCGCGCACCGACAGCTTGCGCGACCTGGCCGGTTGAGCCCCTCAACTCGCCGCTCGCGCCGCAAGGCTCCGCCGCGCCCCCGCAGTTCGAAACGAGCCTTGGTGCTGCGCCGCGTTCGCTACGGAGAAACCTCGTTGGTGGCCGACGTGCTCACCGCCGAACACGGGCGGATCACGCTCCTGGCCCGCGGTGCCTACCGCGCCACCAGTCGCTTCTACTGTGTGCTCGACTGGTTTCATCGCCTGGAGCTCACCTGGCAGGATCGACCCGGGGAGAGCCTCGCGCTCTTGGACCGCGGCGATGTCGATCGCTCTCGCCGTGCGATTCCACGCGACCTCTCGCGCTATCGCGCCGCCCATTCCGCATTGGAACTCGCCGAGCGAATCTCACGACCGGGGGACCCGGGTCTCGACCTGTTCCAGCGAACGGACGCGCTCCTGGAAGCCCTCGAGGATCCAAAGACCCGCCCCGCCGACCTGCTGGCCCGCTTCGACCTGGGGCTGCTCGCAGAACTTGGCTTGGCCCCTGCCTTGGACTCGTGCGCCCGGTGCGGGCGGCGTGCGCCCGCTCCGGGGGCGGGTCCCGCCGGCAGTGCGTTCTCGGCCTCAGCCGGTGGACGGCTGTGCCCCGCCTGCGCCCCCGAGGTTCGGGCCGAGGGGCAGCGTGTCGGCAGCCTGCCTGCGCCCGTCTTGGAGCGCGCGCATGCCCTTTGCTGCGGCGCGCGGGTCCCGGCCGATGCCGGGCAGGAGCAGGCCCTCGGCGAATTCCTGGAACGCTTCCTCGTTCACCATCTCGAATCGGGCCTAGAAAGCCGCCGAACCGCTTTGCCCGGCTCCCCCCGCGAGAGTCAGCGAAGCGGGCTCGCATCGACCGGCCCTCTGGCCGATAGTGGCGCACTCCCATAGCCGTGAAATCCGTGCCGACCCTCCGCCCCTCCCAACCCCATTCTGCGATGCGCGCCACAGCGCTGCCCACCGCCGCGTTGCTCGTGGTCTCGCTGCTTGCCCTGACCGGCTGCGCCGGCGCCGGGAAGTTCTTTGGGCTGGAACCGCGGGTCGCCGGAAGCGGGGTGCCGTCCGGCCGCCTGGACGCAACGAGCGCCGCCGCCCAGCGTGAGGCCATCGAACAGGACCTGGCCGCCGGGCGCCCACGGGACGCGATCGAACGCAGCCTCCTGCTGCGCCGCGACGCCATTCTCGAACCGGAGGACCGCAACCAGGTCGAACAGCTGCTCGAGCGTTCCGTTCGTGCGTTCGTGGACAACGCCGAGCGCCCCAAGGATCTGGACAACCTTCGCGCCAGCCGGCTCCCGCGCCTGCCGCGCGCAATCCTCGCGGTCGGGCGCGCTCGCGAGTTTCTCGCAGCAGACCGGCCCTTCGAGGGCTACCTCGAAATTCTGGACCTAGAGCGTGACCATCCGAGCCATCCGTTGCAGCAGGACGTCGCCAGCGTGCTCTACGATTCCGGAATCGCTCTGGCGAATTCAAATCGCAAGCGCCTGGGCTTGTTCCCCGAGCGCAACCGCGCGCCGATCGTGCTCGACTATCTGGTGTTGCAGCACCCCACGTATCCGGGGTGCGACCACGCCTACTTTGTGCTCGCGGAGCTGCTCTCCGATTCGCGCGACCTTCAACGGGCGATCGACCGCCTGAGCGAGCTGCTGCTCTACCATCCCGGTAGCCCTTACGCACTGCAAGCTGAGTCCCTGGTTCCTCGCCTGCGACTGGCCGACCATCTGCGCCCCGACTACGATCGCGCAGCCGTCGATCTGGCACGTCGGGAACTAGAGAACTGGCTTTCTCGCCACGGCGAAGCGCCCGAGGGATCCGCAGCCGCCGAGCTCGAACCGTCGGTTCGCGAGAGTCTCGCACTTGCGCTTTCGCGGCTCGGCGAGTCCGACCGTCGCGTCGCCGAGTTCTACCTGACCATCGAACGCCCCGAAGGCGCGCGGCTCCACGCGGAGCGCTCGCTCGCGCTGGCCCAAGGGTCCGGTGACGAAGACTTGATCGCCGCCAGCGAAGCCGCCTTAAACCGAGCCGCCGAGCTGGAGGCTCGCCTCCAGGCCGGCTCCTTGGACGCGCGGCCCGAACTCCTGGGCAGCGCCGCCGACGCCGCACGAGAGAGTCAGAACGCCGACGCCCAGGTCGATGGAGTTCGCGAACCCGAGCTTGAAAACCGAGGCCCCGGCGCGCCCAAGCCAAAACCGAAGGACAAGCCAGGCCCCGAATTGCCCGCCGAAGATCCGCCGGCTCCTCCCTCCGGCCCATGAGTTTCGCCGCCCAATTTCGCGGGCTCGCTTCCCGCCTAGGCCCCGGCTTGCGCCAGGGCGGCTTGCTGGTCGTGCTGTTCGCCAGCAGCTGTGGATGGCATGCCGGCCTGACCGCTCCAGGCGGAGCCGAAACCCTGGCCATCCGCTTCCTGGGCAACGACGGTCCATTGCGCGACCTCGAGGTCGACCTCACCCAAGCGATCGCCGAGGCAGCGATCGATCGGCTCTCCCTGGTCCCTGCCGAACCGGACCACGCCGACCTGGTCGTCCAGGGGCGAATCCTCGACTACCGGCGTCGCCCGGGCATTCGATCCCCGGAAAACACGCTGCTGGAGACCGCATCAGGTGTTGTGCTCGAAACCGAATTGGTGCGCTCCCGCGATGGGATGGTGCTCTCCCGCTCGACCCGCCAGCTCGAGGCGGGGTTCGTGATCGAGCCGGGCTCGTCAGCGGCCACCACCCCAGCCGAGTTCGACTCGCGCCAGCGAGTGACCCGCAACGTGGCCCTCGGAGCCCTTCTCGACCTGTTCGGACCGCGTTCGACGAACTAAAGAAGAGGGCCCGGGCCCCGGGCTCGGCCGCTGATTGGGACTTTCCACCCCGGTCTGTGACCTCGTCCGGCTTCCAAAGACTCGCCTGCGGGTACTCAGGACTCACCCTCCAGAGAAAAACCTGCTCTCCCATCGCCAGATGGCCGACAATCCCCGTCACGGCCCTGCCGTTGTGCCACTCGAACTTCATACCGCCGCAGCCAGCCCGCCTCGAGCCCCCCAGGGGCTCTCGGTAGCCGCGAGCCGGCGACGAGCGGCCTCGAGGCCCAACCCCTCCCATGAGCGAAAGTCAATCCACCGACCCCGACAAGAACCGCCCCTCGCGGTCGTACGGGTCGGTTCTGCTGTTCTTTTTCGTCCTGATCATCATTCTCGTCTTTGTTGGCGGGCAATCGATGAGTCAGCCCACGTCGCTGACCCAGGACGAGTACCTGTACCGGCTCTACAGCGGAGAGATCCTCTCCCAGGAATTCCGTGGCCGAGACGACTCGACAACCCAAATCGAGGGCGAGCTGCTGCTCCAGGCTTCCGCCGAACCCCAGGCGTTCCGAGTCGAGTTCGCGAATGCGAAGGCCAACGAAGAGCTGTTTCGCGAAGTCAAGGCACGCATCTACACGACCGTGGAAGCCGAGGAGCTCGCAGCGGGAATCGAGTCCGCGTTCTATGAGCCGCGACGTGCCATTTCGATCACGACCGTCACCGAACACTCGCTGACCCAGCCTCAGCCCGATCGCGGAGTCGGCGACACCACGGAACCAACTCCGCGTGAAATCGAGACACGACTGAACGAGAAGCTGTTCGTCGAAGTGCTCGCCCGATCCGAATCGGACTGGACCGAAAACGAATCCGCTCCGTTCCCGCTTCCCAATCGCGACGGGCACCAGTGGTACGAGGTGGAACTCGACCGCAAAGTCGACCTCGCTGGACTGGTCGGCGTCCTCGAGTCACGCGGAGCCCTGCTCGAACGCCATCACTTTGCGCTATCCAAAGACCGAGGGACGACCTTCGCGCGTACCACCAGCTTTTGGTCCAGCTTCCTCCTGTTCTTCGGGCCGTGGCTGCTGGTCTTCTTCGTCGTGATGTTCGCCATGCGCCAGATCCGCGGCCAGGGCGGCGCGGGCGGCGTGATGAGCTTCGGCCGTAGCCGCGCGCAGAAGTACACCAAAGAAAACCGCACAAACGTCGGCTTCGACGACGTGGCGGGTGCGAACGAGGCCAAGGAAGAAGTCCGCGAAATCGTGGAGTTCCTCAAGAACCCCGGACGGTTCACCAAGATCGGCGGACGGATTCCGCGTGGTGTCTTGCTCGTCGGCCCTCCCGGATGCGGCAAGACGCTGCTGGCCAAGGCCATTGCTGGCGAAGCGGAAGTCCCCTTCTTCTCGATCTCCGGTTCGGACTTCGTCGAGATGTTTGTGGGTGTGGGCGCCAGCCGCGTCCGCGACCTGTTCAAGCAGGCCCGCGAAAACAGTCCCTGCATCATCTTCCTCGATGAAATCGACGCGGTTGGCCGCCGCCGTGGAAGCGGCATGGGCGGCGGGCACGACGAGCGCGAGCAAACGCTCAACGCAATCCTGGTCGAAATGGATGGGTTCGCAACCGATGAGGGCATCATCGTGGTCGCGGCCACCAACCGACCCGACGTGCTGGACCCCGCGCTGCTGCGTCCCGGTCGCTTCGACCGAGAGGTCACCATCGACCTTCCGGACGTCGAAGGCCGCAAGAAAATCCTCGAGGTGCACCTGGGCCGCGTGAAGCACACCCCCGATGTGGACACCGCTGTCCTAGCCCGCTCGACGCCCGGCTACTCGGGCGCTGACCTGGCCGCCATCGTCAATGAAGCCGCCATCGCCGCCGTGCTCGCCAAGCGCGACGAAGTCGCCATGGAGGACATGGAAGAAGCTCGCGACAAAGTTCGCTACGGGCGCCAGAAGATCTCGCGCCAAATGGAGGAAGAAGACCGCAAGGTCACCGCCTACCACGAGGCCGGTCACGCGGTCATCGCCGCGGTCCTCGAAGACACCGACCCTCCGCACAAGGTCACCATCGTTCCGCGCGGGCGGGCCCTGGGTGCGACCATGGTGCTCCCGACCAAAGAGAGCTTCCACACCCAGCGCAAGCGGCTGCTGGCCAACCTGGCCATGCTGTTCGGCGGCCGAATTGCCGAAGCGGAATTTTGCGGCGACATTTCGGCCGGCGCCTCGGACGACATCCGTCGCGCAACCGAACTGGCTCGCACCATGGTTTCTGAACTCGGCATGAGCGAGAAGATCGGTCCGATCCACTACGCCGAGCGCCAGGGCTCGGACTTTCTCGGGGCTGAGTTGGGCCGCGGCAAGTTGCACTCCGAGGAGACCGCGCGCGAAATCGACCGCGAGGTGGCCGATTTGTTGCAAAGCTCCTACCGTCGAGCCGAAGAGTTGATCCGCAGTCACCGCGATGCGATGGAGCAGATTACCCAAGCGTTGCTCGAGCTCGAGACCATCACCGGACAAGAAGTCCTCGACATGGTGGCCGGCAAACTCGCCAGCGAAGTGCGCCCCGAAAAAGCTGCCGAGCCGGAACCCACCCGTCCCCGCGAGGCGGCACCGCCCCGCGCTACCGACACGGACGAAGGGGAACTGGGCGGCGAGTTGCCGAGCGGCGCCGGGCTCTCCCCGGCGTGACGACCGAGGGCCTCCGAGGTTGGATCGGTCCGGAGCACCGCGGCGCTCCGGCCGGCCGCGCGCAGCCCGCGCGCCCCATGCTTTCCGAGTCCGACCTGAGGGCTGACCGAGAGCTCCAGCCCCTCGGCCCCGCCTACCTGCCCGGTCCCGTACAGGGCGAGGGTGTTCTTGAGCTGACGGCCAAGCTGCCCCGCGACCTGCGCGAACGGGCTCGAGCGAACCTCGAGCTCCAAAGAGCGACCCACGGCCGCGACCGACTGCGAGGCGACCGAGACGCTTTCGCGAGCTTCGCCCAAGAGGATCCCCGCGGAGTCTGCCTGCTGCACGCCTACGACGCGGTCGCGAGCCCGCCGCCCCGGCCGCGCGCGATGGGCATCCTGAACCTGACCCCCGACAGCTTCTCGGACGGCGGTCGGTTCGCTGCGGCGGATGGCCGAGTGGATCCTGGCGCCGTGGTGGCTGAGGCGCACGCCATGATCGAGGCCGGAGCCTGCTGGCTCGACCTCGGGGCCGAGTCCACCCGTCCAGGGGCTCCCGAGATCCCGGTGCGCGAAGAGCTGGCCCGCGTGCAAGGCAGCCTCGAGGCCTTGGCCCAGGCCGGGCTGATCGAACGAGTCAGCCTCGACACCCGCAAAGCCGAGGTGGCCCGGCTGGGCGTTGAGCTCGGCATCGGGCTCTTGAACGACGTGAGCGGCGGACGATTCGACCCGGAGCTGCTGGAGGTCGCCGCTCAATCGGACGTCGATCTCGTTCTGATGCACATGCGGGGCGAGCCGGGCACGATGCGCGGCCTGGCCCGTTACGATGAAGTTGTGCAAGACGTCGCCGCGGAGTGGAGAGATCGCCGCCTGGATGCGGTCTGCCGCGGCGTTCGAGCCGATCGCATCTGGTTCGACCCGGGCATCGGGTTCGCCAAGGACACGAACCAAAATCTGGCGTTGGTCAGGCGGCTGGCCGAGTTTCGAGCCCTCGGGGCCCCGCTGCTCCTCGGGGTCTCCAGGAAGGCCTTCGTCGGCGCCGCCACAGGTGTCTCCGAGCCCCAAAACCGCGGCCTCGGCACCGCCGCAGCGGTTGCCGCCGGCGCGCTCTCCGGTGCCGCCCTCTTGCGCGTCCATGACCTAGCCGCAGCTCGTGAGGTCCTGGACGTCAGCGCAGCGCTCCTGTTCGGGGAGGTCACTCCGTGAACCTGTTCGGCGACGAGTTCAGCTTCCGCGGTGCATCCGTCTACCTGGCCCAGTGGTTCATCCTGGGCCTTGGGATCTACTTCTTCTTGACGTTCCTGCGTCGCACCCGCGGAAACCGGTTGGTGCGCGGATTGGTCGCCACCCTGCTTCTGGGCTTCAGCGCCCTAGTGGCCGTCAGTTCGTTCTTCCAGCTCCAGGAGCTTGAGTACGTCGTACGCGGGATGGCCAGCGCGGCCGTCGTTGTTCTCGCAATCGTGTTTCAACCCGAGCTCCGCAGCGCAATCGGGCAACTCGGCACCAAGAAATCTACCGCTGATCGGGCTGGAAGGCTCGCCTCGGAAACCCTGAGCGAATTGGCCGAAGCCGCCCGCTCCCTCGCGCGCAAGCGAATTGGAGCTCTGGTCATCCTGGAAGGAGAATCGGCGCTCGATCCGTGGACCGACCGGGGCGTAGGAACCGACGCGGCAGTCGACCGATTGCTGATCGAATCTCTGTTCTGCCCGGCCGGCGCGTTGCACGACGGCGCAATTGTCGTGCGCGACGACCGGTTGATGGCTTCAGCTGTCATGTTGCCGCTTACCGAGCGCACGGATCTGCACCAATCCACGGGAACGCGCCACCGGGCCGCACTCGGCATTTCCGAGGAAACCGATGCGGTCGCACTGATCGTGTCCGAGGAAACCGGGAAGATCGCCGTCGCCAGCGGCGGTCGCCTCGAGTCCGAAGTCCCCCCCGCCGAACTGGAAGCCCACCTCCGCAAAGCACTCGGCGCACAAAGCGTTCGCGGGCCCGAATCACGCAGCCTGGGACGAGACCTGTCCGAGCTGTGGAGCCGAGTGACGGGCGACATCGCCGTGCTAGGAATTTCCGCCCTGATCGCCTTCGGCATCCTGGTCTTCGTCCACGAGGAAATTTCGATCGATGACGAGCTGCGCCTGTTCCCGCGCGCCGTCCAAGCGAGCGCTTTGGTTACGCCCGGAGTAGGCGAGCTGCTGATTCAGATCCCTCCCGATGGTCGCTACGTTCCGCCCTCGAACAACCAGCAGATCGTTGTCCGGTTGCGCGGAACGCGCGCGGCCGTCGAAGGCTTCCGCCGCAACGCCGGGGCCTCCCTGCAGGTTAGCGGAGGGCTGCCTGCCCAGCTCACCCCAGCTCCCTCGGAACTGGAATGGACGACAAACGCCTTCGGCGTCCAGCTCAGTTGGCTCGACAAGAACAGTCCGCCGAAGTTTTCGGTGCAGGCCCAAGTCGAACGGGAAGTGCTGCTCGACGGCACTTCGATCGCCGTTCGAGACGACAATCTGAACCCGCGCTACCGCTGGGACCCGGACTCCCTGTCCTTTGAGCCCGAAACGGTGGTCTTGAAGGGTCCCGAGGAAGTCCTCGACTCGATCCCTTTGCACGCCGAGCCGCTGCTCGCTCCGGTCACGCTTGGCAACGAGCCGGTGGGCGGCGCGGGACCCTTGCGGCCGCTCTCTCCGTTCTGGATCAACCGGGGTGTCGTCTTGGTCGGCCGCTCCGAGGTCCGCGTGCAGATTGCGGTCGAGCCGATCCTGTTGCGACTGGATCAAGTGCAGCTAGAAATCGCGCTCATTTGCAGCGACCCCGGACGACGCCCCGAACTCGAGCGCTGGACGCTGCCTGCCTATCAGCTCAACGCCACCTTCAGCATCGTGGGCGCGGGCTTGCTCGGTCGCGACGAAGATCAAGGGTCCGAGGCTTACAATGAAGCCAAACAGATCGTGAAGGAGTTCGTCGAGGAAGAGCTGCTGGTCTTCGTCGACTTGGCTGAAATGCCGCTCGATGAATCCAGCACGGCTCTCGACGTTCACTGGTCCTTGATGCGCAAGTGGCAATCCGAGCTACTCCCGCGCCTTGGTTTTGCCGAAGAAGACGACAACAGCGGCGCCCAGCTCGAGCTGAAGATTGAGAGCGACCGATCCGTGCTGCTCGAGCTTCGCGATCCGGTTCCCACCGGTGCAGACGATGACGACCAGCTCCCCACCGAAAGTTCAACACCTCCCTAGCGAGAGCCCTGCTCCTCCCAAGGAATCCCACCGTGACGCGTAAGAGACTGTTCGGGACCGACGGCATTCGAGGCCGGGCCGGCGAAGGCGACCTAACCGAGGAGCGTGTAGCCGCCCTCGGCGCGGCGCTCGGCCGGGTGATTCGAAACGAAACCGATCGGACCGAAGCGCTGCTCGGGCACGACGGGCGAGGCTCTGCGACTTGGATCGAACAAGCTCTCACCCGCGGCCTGCACTGCTCGGGTGTACAAGCTCGAACCGCTGGGCTGCTGCCAACCCCCGGACTGGCCGCCGCGGCGCGCGAAGGTCCATTCGGTCTCGGCTTGATGATTTCAGCGTCTCACAACCCCGCCGAAGACAACGGAATCAAAGTCTTCAACTCTGAAGGCGCCAAGCTCTCGGATGAATTCGAAGATCGGGTCCAAGACGAACTCGAAGGGCACGACTGGGACATTCCAGGCGGACCGCCGCCCACCCCGGCCCCCGAGTGGACCCAGCGCTACGTGGAGCGCCTGCTCCAGGCGGCCGGCGACCTTGACTTGACCGATTTCGATCTGGTGCTCGACTGCGCGAACGGTGCTGCAAGCCGCGTGGGCCCGGCCGTCTTCGAACGCTTGGGCGCCTCGGTGCATTCGATCGCCTCGGCGCCCGACGGAACGAACATCAACCGCCACTGCGGATCGACTCATCTCGAGTCCCTCCAGGCCGCAGTCACCAATCAAGGGGCGCAGCTTGGCATCGCCCTGGACGGAGATGGGGATCGCTGCTTGCTCGTGGACGAGCAGGGGCAACCGGTGGACGGCGACGCCATTCTCGCGGTTATGGCCCGGCACCTGCGCCAGCATGGCGAACTTGCAGGCGATGCGCTCGTCGCCACCGTGATGAGCAACTGTGGGCTCGAGAAGAGCCTGCGCGGCGAGAAGATCGGACTCGTGACCGTCGGCGTTGGCGATCGACGGGTCGTTGAAGGCATGCGCGAACATGGGCTTGAACTCGGCGGAGAGCAGTCCGGACACATCATCTTCGGCGCGCGATCCCACTACACCGGGGACGGGTTGCTGACTGCGCTGCGAGTGCTGGAAGCCCAACGCGAACACGGAGGGACCTCTTCAGAGCTGTTCTCGTGCTTTCGTGCGTTCCCGCAGGTACTGATCAATCTACAGGTTCGCGAGAAGCCTGCCTTGGATTCCATTGAGGGGCTGGCCGAATCGATCGAGCGCGTCGAAAACGCGCTCGGCTCCGACGGCCGCGTACTCGTGCGCTACTCCGGAACCGAAAACCTCGCTCGAGTCATGGTCGAGGGTCCGGACGAGGAGCAAATCGCCATGCTGGCTGAGGACATCGCGGCAGTGTTCCGCACACAGCTCGCTCCAAGTTCCGTATGACTCGAATCGAAGTTGCCCTGGAGGCTTCGACTCGGCACGCATCGGTTGCGGCGAGGATTCTCGTGACCGAGGGAACGAACGCCATCCACGTGCGCGAACTGAACCCCGATCGCGCCCATGCCAGCGACCTGTTGCCCGCACTCGACGCGCTGCTTGGCGAATTAGGTGCGCGGCCCTCTGACGTCGAACTGATCTGCGCCGGCACCGGCCCAGGCAGTTACACCGGCGTACGCGTGGCCCTTGCACTCGCCCAGGGGATCGCGCTTGCCGGCAATCGGCGCCTGTGCGGCGTGCCTTCGATCGAGGCCGAACTCCACGGACAGCTCGAAGTGGGCGAAGCGGGAACCGCACTGCGCGACGCCCGTGGTGGGCGCTTCACACTTGGGACTTACCTTCGTTCCGAACACGGCCTTGAACAACGCTTCGCCCCCGTTGCTGTCCCGGCCGCGGACCTTGAACAGGCCTTGGCTCGGTCGCTCGGAGACTCCGGCGCGCCGGTGCTGCTCGCCGAACCCGGCCTCCTGGAAAGCCTGACCGGTAGCGGCACACTCCCCCGCGACTGGATCGAGGGCAGCCGCACCCAAGTGCGCCCGCTGCGCCCCGCTAGCGCACGCGCAGTCCTCGAACTCGGATCGGCCCGCGCTCAGAAGGGCCTCTGCCCTCCCCTCGCACAGGTTCTGCCCCTGTATCTTGCAGAGTTCGCCGTTCGGCCGCGCTCCCGCTAACGTTGAAGGACGCAGCTCCCCCAAGCCCCGCGTCCGCCGCCTCGCCACCTCGCCGCCGTGTCTATCACCCAAGCCTCCAGCCCCGCTAGGCACCCCCACCGGGTGTGGGCTGAAATTGACCTCGGGCGGCTCGAGCACAATCTCGCAGCCATCCGGGAACGGCTTGAAGACGGTGTGGAGCTGTGGCTGGTGGTCAAAGCCGATGCTTACGGTCATGGCGCCGCCAGCCTGGCGAAGAGCGCCGAGCGTCTGGGGATCGACCGCTTCGGAGTCGGTAACGTGGACGAAGCCCTCGAACTCCGGGCGGCCGGGATTCGCGGGCGGATCCTTGTCCTTGGGACCATCGTCGACGAGGAGGCCGAGCCCGCCGTTCGCTCGGGCGTCGAGCTGGGCGTCCATTCCGCGGATCGCTGCCGTGCCCTGGACGAACTAGGAACCCGCTGTGGCCGGCGAGCACGCGTTCACCTCAACGTCGACACCGGAATGGGGCGGCTCGGACTGCTACCGGGCCCCGCCCTCGCGCTGCTCAAGACCCTTCAAGACGCGGACGGGCTGGAGCTCGCCGGCACGATGACGCACCTGGCTTCCGATCATGGGTTTGCGGACACCGCGACCCGCGAGCAAGTGCAACGGTTCGCGGAGTTCCTGGGTGAGGCGGCGCGCGCAGGTCTGGCCACCGGCGAATGTCACGTGGGAAACTCTGCCGCGGTGTTTACCGCGCTCCACCCCCAATTCAACGCAGTGCGAATCGGCCTGGCGGCCTTCGGGTTGCTAGCTCCGCAAGGGCAACTCGCGAAGGGGCTCCAACCGATCCTGTCTCTGCGAACCCAGATCGTATTCTTCAAGGATGTGCCGGCCGGAACTCCGATCGGTTACGGGGCGACCTGGCGAGCCCAGCGTCCTTCCCGCATCGCAACGCTGCCCGTGGGCTACAGCGACGGAATCCCCTGGCGTCACGCCGGGGGAGGTGAAGTTCTACTGCGCGGCCGGCGGGCCCCGATCGTAGGCCGCGTTTCGATGGACTACCTCACGATTGACGTCACGGATGTCCCGGGCGCAGGCGTCGGGGATCGCGTCACGTTGATCGGCGAAGACTGCGGCAAAGTCATCTTGGCCAGCGACATCGCGCGGGTCGTCGGCACGATTCCCTATGAAATCACCTGCGCGATCGGCCGTCGCGTGCGGCGCGTCGTCCTGCCCGATTCAAGCTCGGCGAGCTTAACACCCGCCCCTCCGCTGGAGGCCGCTCCGGAACCAACTGCGATTCCGCCCCAGAGCGCTAGCAGGGCGCGAGGCAGGGCCTCCCGATGAAACTCCTCAAGCGGCTGTGGGTTTGGATCGAGCGTCTAGCCGCCTTCGCGGCCATCCTCGTATTCGTCACCGTTCTGGTCGCTTGGTTCGCGGCCCGAACGGGAGTCCTCAATGGCATGCTGAACCGCCAGCTCGACAGTTGGCTCTCAGACCGGCCGGTGACCGTTCGGCTGGAAGCCGTTCGAGTTCATCCGTTCACCGCCTCGCTCGAAGCCCGAGGCATTCGGGTCCTCGAACGAGGAGTTGACGACACCGCGCCGCTGGCTTCTTTGGACCGAGTCACGGTCACCCTGGCCGACCTGGTCCGGGCCATTCGATGGAACGCTCCCGCCGCTCTGGAAGTCGAAGTCACCGGCGGCTCCTTGCTGTTTTCTCCCCGGGGCGAACAGCTCCTGAGCGAAGCGTTCAGCGATCGTGAATCCGCCGGGCCCATCGACGAGCCTTCCGACATTCCATTCGATCTCCGCCGGCTTCCAACTCTGTCGGTGCGCGACTTCGAACTCGATGGCCTGGCCTCATTCGGGTGGCGTGGCTTCGTCTCGACGCGTTTCGATCCAGGTGCGGCGCGGTTTCAAGGCAGCCTCCGGCTGGAGAGCGAGTCACGCACGATCGGCGACCTGGTTTGGGATGGATCCGTCGACGATTATGGTCGCATCCACGCCCGGGCCCGCGGCCGCGAGTGGAACTTGGCGGGCCTGGGGGATCGCCTCGACGGACTCCTCGGAGAAGGCTGGCTGGCGAGCGGACGCGCGAGCGCCGAAGCGGTTGCCCTGTACGATCCAAGTCGCGAATTTCCGCTGCTCGCCCTCGCCCAACTCGACGCGCAGGCCCTCGCGCTAGGGCTCCCCGCCGAACACTCGGAGAGTCCGGCGGGCCTGGGCATCGAAGCCCAATCGGCGCGTGTACGCGCTCGCTTCGAGCCCCGGCGCCCTGGTCATTGGCTCGACCCCAGCGCCTTCAAGATTCACGGAGAGGTATCCGGGCGGGCCCGGGGAACGACCGGCCCCCCCGAGCTACCCGACTTCGACTTGCCGATCGATCTCGAAGTCCAGCTCTTCGAGGCCGCGCCTGCCGGCCGATTCGGCGTAGCACGCATGACGCTCCCCGAGGTTCCGGTGGGTCCGGCGCTCCATGTGCGGGCGATAGCTCTTTGCCAACGCTTTGGATTCGACGCCCTGGTGCCCCAGATCGAGGACATCATCTTGGCGCTCGAGCCCAGCGGCGAGGGCAGCGCACAGATTCACGTGGAACTCCCCACGCTGAACGCTCCCGCTCCTGCGAACATCCACCGGTCGACTCCAGACAACGAGCCTAGAACCCGGTTGGGAGCGCCTCGGGTGTTGATCGCGTTCGACCCATCGGGCACAACCGGCATCACCTACAACGGCTTCCGAGATGCCATGGGAGTTCGGCACGGATTTCCGCTGGCAGCGCAGGGCGCTCGCGGCCGATTCACCGTCGCCGTCAACCCCGAACGGGACGTGACGTTCCAGATGGGCCTGACGGACCTGTCCGTCAACACCGAGCTGGGAACCGTTTCAGCAGAAGGGACTCTCGCCAGGCGGCCCCCCCAGCGCCGAGCTGTCAAAGCCGGGATCGACATCGACCTGATGCTCCAAACCGAACGGCTGCGTATCGGGCCGCAGCTGCCGGCGGCCATTCGAGGCCTGAACGCGAACTACGACCTCGAAGACTCCGCACAGCTTGGTGATGGGGTTGCCGCCGCTCGGGTTCAAATCCGCGACAACCGAAGCGAACCCGGCGGGCGGATTTCGGTGGATGTCGACTTCGAGAAGCTCTCCGGAGCCGCTGACTTGGCTCCGCTTCCGTTTCGCGACGCCTCCGGGGAGGTCATGCTGCGCTGGACGGCTCGCTCGGTGCGACTCGATGAAAAGCGCACCCGGCGTGGCTTCGGAGTCGCGCTCCACTCCACGGCGGAACTGGAATCCGCTCCGGGCGTCCCGCTCGATTTCTCAGCCGCCATCCGCTTCACGGATCCGGACGAGCCGCGCCCCCCTGGAACGCGGCCCACCTTTGCGATGGGGATCGAATGGCGAGATTTCGATCTCGAGCCGAATTGGCTACGCCAGCTCCAAGAAGCCATGCCCGACCTCGCCGAGCCGGCGAAGATCCGCGGGCTCATCGACCTCGAAGGGCTCGGGAATTTTCGCTACTCACAGATCCGCCCCGCCCAGGGCGAGCCGCTTACGGAGCGCGTTGGCGTCGAAGTTCAATCGGGCACGGCGACCTGGCCCGATCCCGCTGTCACGCTCACCGAACTCGGAGGGCGTTTGCTCGTGAAGCAAGTGCGCGACGCAGCCGGCGACCCCGAGCAGCCCGTGCAACCGCTGAGAATACGGGCCGACCTGCGCGCGGCGGGCCCCGATGGATCGAGGATCCAGGCCGAGCTGCAACCGGGGGACCAGCCCACCATCGTGGCTTGGGTTTCCGGGCTGGACCTCTCAGGCGAGTTGATTGCCGCCGCCGGAACCTCGGTCGACACCGTGCGCGGCCGAGTGGATGCGCGGATCGACCAGGCGCTGGGAGACAAACTGGCTCCGACCGGTGTGCCTAGTGTCGAAGCTCGGCTGCGCAACAACGCGCTGCACATCGAGCGCCCCGGTCGAGACCCCTTCGTTCTGCGAGTGCTAAAAGGACGCGTCGAGGCCACCCAGAATGGCGTCAGTGCCGCCCTGATTGAAGCCCGGCATGTCCGAACGCCGCTGGTTGTACGTCATTTCGAATTCGCCCGCGATCCAGCCACCGGAGCGGCCAACTTCGAAGGGCAACTGTGGCTAGAGGATCTGCCCCTCGATCGCGCCCACCTCGAAGACCTTTTCGACCCTGAAGAGCTGGCCAGCTGGCTCGAGCGATTGAGGTGGCGTGGCACCCTCGATGTTCGCGGTGCACGCTTCGAGACGCGCATGCGCCAGGGCCGTCCGACGGAATTCGAGCTCTCCGGCGAGCTTGTCCCGCACGATGTGTTCTTGGTGCTCGGGCTTCCCCTGCAGCTTTCCTCGGCGCGCGTCGAAATCGTTCGCCTGATTGCTTCGGGCAGCACTGGAGTGCGAGCGTTTGCAGAAGTGAGCGAGCTCTACGGCACCGTGTCGGGACGCGCCCTGACCGGACTCCAGTCCATCGTGACCTACACGGCGGGAAAGCTGAGCCTCTCCGACCTGTCGGGGGATTTCGCGGGGGGGCAGGTGCGCGGACTCGGCCGCTCGAATAGCGGCAGCTCGGCCCTCGCGCTGGAAACCGCCGCGCCCCACCGTTTCGAAGTGGCCTTGCACTTTGAGCGCGTGTTGGTGTCCGAGCTCCTGGAAGGCCTGTTTCCTTCCGGAGGAGGAGCCGACCTGGGTGACCTCGAACTGGATTTGTTCCTCGAAGGACGGCGCGGAGATCTACTGGGCCTCACCGGACGCGGCCGGCTCGAGATCTTGGGAGCTCGCCTTTATTCGCTACCGGTGGTTCGAGAGCTGTTCGCCTTGCTCGGCTTCGATTCCACCGCCACCTTCGATGGCATGAGCACGTCGTTCCAGCTCGCCGATGGCGTCATCGACCTAGTCGATGCGCAAGCCAGCAGCCCGCTTGTGCAGTTGGGCGGCGGTGGAACCATGGACTTCAACGGGGCCCTGAATCAGGAGTACACCCTGACTTACAGTCTGGTGGACCGCCTGGGGCCCTTCTCGCGACTGCTGTACTGGTTCCAGGATCGCCTGGTTCGCGTGTCGATCTCCGGGGACATGGGACGGCCTCAGGTGAGCCTCTCGAACATCCTGTTCAATCTGTTTCGCCGGAATGAGTCCATGCGACTCCCGCTTCCTCCGCGGCAGCCGCTCCCCAACCGCTTCTGAGGCTCGACGGGTTCGCTCGATGGCAACTTCTCGAGGCGCCCGCTGGCCTGGCGCGGGCGCCTTCCGGCCGAGGCCGTAGACTCACCGCCCACCTCCACTCGAACATCCATGGCTCCCCACGACTCGGCCACTTCTCCCGCCTCTGACCCCTCCCTGTTCGCCGTGCTGATGGCCGGCGGTTCGGGGACTCGGTTTTGGCCCGCTTCTCGCCGGGCGAGGCCCAAGCAGTACCTGGCCATTGGGAGCGAGCAGCCGTTGCTTCGCCAGACCTTCGCACGCTTGGAAGGGCTCGTCCCCGCCGAGCGAGTCCTGGTCGTCTCCGCGGCCGGGCAGGAGGATGCGGTTCGAAGCTGTTTGCCCGAACTGCCCGAAGAGAATTTGCTCTTTGAACCGAGCGCACGAAACACCGCGGCTTGCGTGGCGCTGGCGGCGCTCGAGACCCAGCGCCGGGATCCGAACGCGGTTCAGGTCGTCATGCCGGCCGACCATGTGATCGATCCGCCCGAGAAGCTGCGCGCCACGCTCCGGGCAGGCGCTGAACAAGCCCGAGCGAGTGGTTCCTTGGTGACCTTCGGGATCCGCCCGGACCATCCGGCAACCGGGTTCGGCTACATCGAGTTGGGCGAAGCCGCTGGCGAACGTGGCGGGCATGCCGTCCATCGCGTCTCGCGCTTCGTCGAAAAACCGAACCGGGAGCGCGCCGAGCAATTTTTAGCGACGGGTCGATTCCTGTGGAACGCCGGGATCTTCGCGTGGACTTCCCGGGCAATTTTGGAGGCGTTCGAGCAATTCGAGCCGGAGATCAGTGGTCCCTTGGGACCGGCGATGGGCGACGCTGCCCTGCTGGACTCCATTTACCCCCAGCTCCCAGCCAAGCCTGTGGACGTGGCCATTCTCGAACGCGCGGAAAACGTGCTCACGCTGCCGATCGATTACGCCTGGAACGATGTGGGCTCCTGGTCGGCCTTGGCCGAGCTCGGGGCGCCCGACTCAAACGGCAATTGGGCCGCACTCGCCGGCGACTCGGAGCTGATCGCCGAAGATGCGCAGGGCTGCATCGCCTGGGCTGAGGGCGACGAAGTCATCGCGCTCGTTGGAGTGAAGGACTTGGTCGTGGTCCGCTCGGGAGACGCGACGCTGGTTTGCCCTCGCGATCGAGCCCAGGACGTCAAGAAGATCGTCGAGCAGCTCGATCGGGATCGCCGCGGACAGCGGCGCCTATGAGCAGCTCGGCGCGATCGGGAGGTGTCCTGTGCCTGGATGTGGGCACCAAGAAGCACGGTTTTGCCAGTTGCGACGCCCTGCGGCTCTCCACCCAGCCCATCGAGCCGTTCCGCTGCCCGCCGAATTCCCCCGAGCTGCTCGCACACATCGCGCAACTGCTCAGCGACCGCGACATCGGCACCCTGCTACTTGGCCTGCCGCTTCACGCGGACGGAACCGAAGGCCCCCAGTGCAAGATCGTTCGCGAGCTCGGCGCTCGGTTAGCGAAGCACTTCCCGGATCTCGAGCTCGACTATCAGGACGAGCACCTTTCAACCCGGGCCGCCGAGCAGTGGCTCGCGGAGTCCGATCTCTCGAAGGCCGAACGGAAACGCTGGCGGGACAGCGCCGCCGCCGTCCTCGTGCTGCGCGACTGGCTCGGTGCTCGTTAGCCGAGTGCCAAGCTCACCTCGGGGAGCGCTGCTTGGCGGCCCAGGTCGACCGAAAACGCGAGCGCGATGCAGCTCGGGTCGGTGCGGGCCCGGCCGGCGTTCCGCACAACTTCTCAGGTCGCGGACATCCAGCTGACCATTCGTTCGGCGGTTGCTTCCCAGCCGGATTCGTTCAACACGTCGTGCCGAGCGCCAGGGACTTCAAGAACCTCGGCCTTGGAACCCAGCAGCTCGCGGGCTTTCGCAGGGGGCGCCACCGGATCCTCGGTGCCCAGAACGAGGAGTGTTGGAACCGACAAGCCCGAAGCCTTCGCGCAGATCTCGGCTGCTTCGCTCGGCAGATTCTCCGCAACGTGACGAGTCGTCTCGAAGTGCGTCTTCGAGTCCTTCTCGAACGCACTCCGTGCCGAAGCATCCGCAAGCAGCGCGTCCGCGCCGAAAGGCCAGGCTCCGGTGTCGGTTGGTTGGGGCTTCTTGAACAGGCTTTTGAGACCGCCCGGTTTCGCGGGGGCTGTGGGGTTCGGCTCGAGCATCGGATTGATCAGCACGAGCTTGGCCAGACTGCCCGGGTTCTGCAGCGCGAATGCCAGGGCGTACAGCCCGCCGAGCCCTTGGCCCACCACCGCCTTCGGGGAATCGGGCAGCCGGTAGGCGATGTGATCGAGCACCGCGCCGATGTCGCGAACCGGCTCGGGAAGGCCCCAGGAATGCCCTCGATCGCCCTCGGAGGAACCATGTCCGCGAAGGTCCGGCAGAGCGACGGCCCAGCCACTTGCAGCGAAAGACTCGGCCAGCGATTGGTAGCGGCCGCCGTGATCCCCTGCGCCATGAACGACGGCGACGCCGCCGCGGGGCTCGCCTTCAGCGGCCAGCTCCAAGACGTGGAGGAGGAACAGGCCCTCGGAGGAATGGGAAAGGCCAGCACCCTCGGTCCCGTCGGGATTGGAGGTGCGCAGCTCGAGGTTGGTGACGAAGGCTTGGGAGGGCGACATTTCTTCGGGGGCAGTCGGTTCCCCGGGAGGTTAGCGCACCGAGGGCCCTGGGCGCCGGCCGGTTGCCGTCGCGTCCACCCGAGAGGCGTGATTCGCGGGACGGGAGACTCGCGGGCCGTGCTAGGCTCGCCCTGGGCGGAAGCGCCCCGGGCGGTCGTCGCGCCTCGCAGGGTTTCGCCCTTCGAGACGGGGAGGAAAGTCCGGACTCCACGAGCCAGGGTGGTTGTTAACGGCAACCGGTCGCAAGGCCAGGGAAAGTGCCACAGAAAGCAAACCGCCGACCGGACCCCCTCGGGAGCTCGGCCGGTAAGGGTGAAAGGGTGCGGTAAGAGCGCACCGCGGGTCCGGTGACGGACCTGGCACGGCAAACCCCACCCGGAGAAAGACCAAATAGAGGGACATCGGCGCGGCTCACGCCGTCCCCGGGTAGGTCGTTGGAGCCCGTGCGCGAGTGCGGGCCTAGAGGAATGACTGCCCCCCACGGCTCCGGCCGCTGGGGAACAGAATCCGGCTTACAAGGGACGCTTCCGCCCTCCACTGCCCGCTGACCACCGTCCCCTAGCCCCCCCTGTCTCACTGGCCGCCTGGCCCCGGCCCGTTTGAAGTTCGGGTCCCGCGGGAGACCTGCGGGCCTGGCCTGGCAGCGGATCTCCGCCGGTGTTTGGGGCTGCGGGCGCGGCGAGCTGCAGCCAAGGGGCGTGCACGCGAGGTCCACCCCGGTCCTTCATGGTTCCGCGAGCATCGACTGTCCAGCTTCGCTACACTCCGGCCCTAGGAGCGGAGCAAACTTGAGGGTGTGAAGATTCCGCCCAGAACTAGGGTATTTCCTAGTAGCGGGATCACAGGCGTGACCTACTATCCCTAGTGGTGTGAGGAAGCACCAACGCCAGATATCGGCAGGCCCCCCCAGCCTGCCCGCGCGGAAGCCACCCTGGGAAGGGTCGCCAAACCGGGTGCTCCACCGCTGGCTCCCCGCCCTCGTCGGCCCCCACCAGGCCGCCGAGCGCCCCCACATCGCGCCGGACCTGGCGCCCTGCTTCCTCGCAGCCGGCCGCCACCCAAGTTGCCCAACCCAGCCGGTCGGTTGCCGCCCGCAGCGCCCGATCCCGGAAACGCCCCCGGACCCCTCATCCCCCATGGAATTCGTCTTCGTTGTTCCTCGCTCAGATGTCTTCCCTGCGACGACCTCGGGTGACTCGGCGCCCCATGGCTTCGATTCTTTTGGAGGGAACAAGCCCTGCCTAGGGGACCTAGCCACCGAAGCCGGCGCCACTCAACTCCTTGAGAGCAGCGGCTTCTTCGTGGAGCGCGCCCGCGCCGAAGTGACGCCGGCCTGGAAGCAGCCGATCCCCTACGCGCTCGTCTACGGTCCGCAAGGTGTGCTATGCCTGCGTCGCAAGCGTGCGGGATCCGAAGCGCGCTTGCACGACAAGCTCTCGATCGGAGTCGGCGGGCACGTGGAGCCGATCGATCTACCCGACGCTGACAACCCCGCCGACCGCACGGGCTTGCTCGCCCGAACGGCGCTTCGAGAACTCCACGAAGAGCTCATCCTCGAAGGCGCTGCCGCGGACGCTGAGGTTCGCCTACTCGGTCTCCTCAACGACGACACCAACCCCGTCGGAGCCGTTCACCTCGGCCTGGTTTGCGCCGTACACGTCGCGGACACCGCTGCGGTTCGCGTACGCGAAGAGGACATCCTGGAAGGCGAATTCCTGACGCCCGCCGAGCTCCTCGCCCGCCACGAACAAGGCGCAAATTTCGAAAGCTGGACGGAGCTGTTGCTCCCCCACCTGGAATCCCTACTGGACTCCTCAGCCGCGCCCGATCCGTCGCGCGACTCCTCCAAGACCACGGTCAGCTCTCGGAGCTGAACGTCCCTGCATTCCCTCTCCTTCGCGTCGAAGAACCCAAGGTTCCGCTTCCGCCTTCGACCTCCCCAACGCCAGACCCCTCTCCTACCCATGGCTCCCAGCACTCTTCGCGCTCCCAAACTCCGTGTTCTCGACACCGAACACCTGTTTGACATCCTGATGGCCGCGCGCACGGCCGAAATCGTCTCCCTCATGTTCAAAGATGGCCGGACTTATCGCGGCAACCTGGTGTTCAACCAGTTCAAGGGCACCGGCCGGCTCATCAACATTGATGAGGAGTTGAGCCTCGACTTCGGCGTTGAGGAGTTGCGAGATGTGAAGTTTTAGGGGGTTGGTAGCTGGGAAGGGAGGCCCAGCTGCAAGGAAGCCTCAGTTTCGTTTTTGGCCCGGCAGCTTGCGCTGCCCGTGCGCGGCGTTGAGGAGTTGCGAGATGTGAAGTTTTAGGGGGTTGGTAGCTGGGAAGGG
>CAZUCE010000002.1:0-77887 GCA_964619265.1 uncultured Planctomycetaceae bacterium | reverse complement strand
CCCAGCTGCAAGGAAGCCTCAGTTTCGTTTTTGGCCCGGCAGCTTGCGCTGCCCGCGCGGGACGATGGGTTGCGCGCGGGAGTTGGGAAGGGTCCTGTGGCCGGGTGGGACGACTCGGAGACTTGGGGCAGGCCGAGAGGGAGGATTGGATGGTGGGCGGTGTAGGCTGGCCAGATGAGTCGGCCGGGCTTGGTTGGATGGGTGTTGTTCGCGATTTCAGCAGGCGTTGTAGGGCTCGCGCTTGGGGGTCCGGTGTTGTCTGGGGACCTTTGGTGGCACCTCTCGGCGGGTCGCTGGATGCTCGACCAAGGACGGTTGCCAGCGACGGATCCGTTTAGCTTCACCGCCGGAGAGACGCCTTGGATCCTGCAGGAATACGGGTCTCAGGTGGTGTTCGCTAGAGTGGAGCAGAGCTTTGGAATCGGCGGGCTGCGGGTGCTTGGCTTGATCTTGAGCGTCGGCCTTTTGGGACTGGTGTTCCGGCGGGCCCGGTGCGTGGGTGCTGGAGCTTGGACCGGTGCGGCGGTGGCGCTATTTGCGGCACTGTTCGCACTGAAGTGGGAACTCCGGCCGCACCTTTTGAGCGCGTTTTTTGTGCTGGCTTTCGAGGCTTGGGCCATTCCGCGCGTTCGGCGCGGCCCGCAAGACGACCCGGGGCTTCGGGTCTGGATGGGAACAGCGATCGGAGCTTGCGCGTGGGTGCAGCTCCATGCCGAAGCTCTGTTCGCTCCGATCTTTGCGCTTGGCTTGCTCGCCGCCGCAGCGTTTGGAGCGCTGACCGGAATCGACCACGGGAGCCAGGAGCCAAAACGCTGGCGGCGTCCGGCGCGAACGCTCGTGCTGTTCGTTTGCGCACTGGGAGGAACGCTGCTTTCGCCGCTCGGCGTCGAACCCCACCGCTACGCCCTTTTCCGGCGCTCGGTCCCCCAGCAGTACATCGAGGAGTGGTTCCCGGGATTCGTCCTGCCAGGAGATCCGCGCTTCGTGCCGTTCACGTGGGCCTTGTTCGGACTGGTGGCGACAGCTTTCGTCGTGGCCGGCGTCCTGGCCGTCGTTCAAGCGGGCAAGCTGTTGCGAGGCCGCACCGAGTTGTCCCTGGAGCGGCTCGCGTTCCTGGCGATCTGTCTCGCGATGGCCTTCGAAGCTCGCAGATTCCTGTGGCTGCTTTGGTTTCCGTGTCTGGAGGTCCTTGTGGCTGCGGGTCGCTCACGGGGTTTCTGGGCCAAGTCCTTCGCTCCTCTGGGAGCCGGGCTTGCCACCCTCGCTGTTTTGGCTACAACGCACTATCCCCGCGGAGCCTGGCGCAATTTGACCTCGGGCCGCTTCGCCGAGGACACCGACCGCCTGTTGTTCCCGGTTGGGCCGGCCGACGTGCTGGCCGAGATCGACTTTCGGGGACACATCTATCACCCCTACGAATGGGGAGGCTACCTGGGCGCGCGGTTGTGGCCGGCCGCGCTTGTGTTTCTCGACGCTCGCACCGTGCTGTTTGAGGAGATCATTCCCGAACGCTGGCTAGCCGAGCGCGATCCGGCCTACGCGAGCCAGGTGTTCGAAGAACGCGACGTAGCGGCGATCGTCTTCAAGCGACTTGTAATCCGCGACGGACAGCCCGTCGCCTGGCGCCCGCCCGATGCGGACCGCCTCTGGATTCGCGCGTTCGCGGATGCAGCCTGCGAGCTGTGGATTCGCAGCGACCGGACCGCCGAGCTTGCGGCGATCGCAGAGTTTTGGGAGCAGCGCGGAGTCCCCTTCGATCCAAGCGAGGGGTTCGTCGAGCTGGCCGCCTGGATCGCCGCTCCACCATGGTCTGAGGAATTCCAAATCCTGCCTGAGATCGCAGCCGATCAGCTGGCGGGCCCATCGCTCGAGCGGGCTCGATCCGACTCGGCCCTTGCAACGGACTGGCTCGATCTCGCCGAGCGAGCGTTCGCGGTCCGGCTGGGCCGCTCCGCACGCCTCGCGTGCCGGCGGGCCCTGGAACGATCGGACCTCTCCCAAGCGGACCGTGAAGTTCTTCTCTCGCGGCTCTCGGGAGCCCGCGTCCCCGAGTGGATTGCAGCCGTTCGCCAGGTCGTAAACTGAAAACCATGAACGCGCCTGCGTCCGGCTCCCCTCTCAGCGAAGCTCCTGGCGCAGCCGTGGCCGCGACAAGCGGGGAGGCCCGCCGGCCGCTCGCCTCTCGGCTCGTGCTGGCCGTGATCGCGATCGTGATGGTCCTGTTCACGAAAGACGGGCCCGGATCCTGGGCCGACGCCTCGCGTCTGGCTTCGATCGAATCGCTCGCCGAACGCGGCACCCTGTCGATCGACGGAAGCACCTACTTTTGGCAAGGGGACAAGGTCCGCTTCGACGACCGCTACTACAGCCACCAGCCGCCCATGCTGGGCGTGCTCGGCGCGTTGCCCTACGCGGCGCTTCACTTCGGTGCCGGTCTGTCCATGGCCCATCCACCCGACACCGCGATCTTGTATCGCTTGCTCACGCTCTTGCTCGTTGGCTTGCCGGTCCTGCTGGGTCTGTTCGAGCTGGACCGATTGCTCGGCAAGCAAGGACTCGGCGGAAGGGCACGCGCCGCACTGCTAGCCCTGGCGTTCTTCGGAACCCACTTACTCCCCTACTCGCTGGTTCTCGCCCAGCACGGAACCGCGGCCGGTCTTTGCCTGCTCGGCCTGGGAGCCATCGATCGCGGCCGCTGGCCGCTCGCCGGCCTACTGCTCGCGCTGGCCTCCACCGTCGATCTCACTGCGATGTTCTGTGCGCTGGCGTTCGCCTGGCCCATCTTGCTCGCCCGTGGACCGATCGGGCTAGTTGGTTACGGCGTCGGCGCCCTACCTCCACTGGCCCTGCACTTCGCCCTCAATCTGCGCGTGGCCGGTGACTTGGTCCCGTTCGGCCTGCACGCCGAGGCGTTCCGCTACGCCGGCTCGCCCTTCATGTTGATGTCCCTGACCGGCGTCAAACAAGCTGCCGTCGCCGGAGAACAACTCGCCTACCTCCGCGGCGCCACCCTCGGCGCCAGCGGGCTGTTTTCGCACCACCCGATCCTGCTCGTTGCCATCCTCGGCGGCCTCTTCGCGGTCTTGCGCGGAGCGGCTGCGGCACGCGGTCGCCTCCCCCGCGGCTTGCTGCTCGCAACAGCGCTCGGCGCCCTCGGCATCGCCTTCTTTTACCTAACCGGATCGCGGAACTTCGGGGGCAGCTCGTTCGGAATGCGCTGGTTTACGGTGTTCTGCCCGTTTGCCGCGCTATGGGCCGGAGCCGTACTGGCCCAGCGCGGCGGCCACCTCCCGCGCGCTCTCGTTCCAAGACTTGGTCTAGGCGCGCTCGCCTGCTGGTCTGTCGCTGCCGCCGGACTGGGCGCCGTCAATCCATGGACCAAGTTCCACTACACCTACGAGCTCTCGCCTCAGGGGCGCGTGCCTCTAGCAGGCGATTCGCGACCGGCGACCTGGGGCGCGCACCTGGGCTCTGAATGGCGCCGCATCGGGCACCGGGACACCTACGACCGGTTCGAGTACGACCAGACTTTTTCGACCATGCTGGACATGCTCCGGCGCGCCTACCTGCGGCCCGCCTCCGAAGTGGGAGAGCAACAGCGCGTGCAACTGGCCGCCGAAGGGGCCCTGCGCCTCGAACCGGTCGTCGACCTGTTCGACTCGGAGAATTCCACCTTGGATTCCCGTCCTCGCGCCCATTTCTGGCTAGGCAAGCTCTACGCGGCTTCCGGAGATCGCGTGCGCGCGGAGCGCGCCTTGCGCACAGCGGCTCAACTCGATCCCCATTGGCCCGCGCCACGCGCGGCGCTCGAGAACCTCTAGCTTACGCGTCCGGTGGAGGCAGCCCGAGCCTTCCCGGCCGCTGCTCTCGAAGTGGTGTTCAGGGGCTCAGCCACTCGCCAAAACCAAACTCCGGCCAAAAGACCCTGCCGCTGCCGGGAACATCCCATCCGCCAAAATTCCGTCTACCTCCAGCCTCGCTCTCCAGCCCAAATCCGCGGCCGGACGCACCGAACAGGACACTCGACGATCGAACACCAGACCATCCTCGAATGAGGTGATGGATGAGGCACGCCGCTTGGCATGGATGGGAGTTCTTTTGGTTGCCCAAATCCAAGCACCCTCGAAGCCACCTTTGAGCTGAACAATGACTGGTGAATTCTCAGATCACTTCTCCGGGCACGCCGCTGATTACTCCAGGTCTCGGCCCGGTTACCCGGCGGATTTGTTCGACTGGCTTCGGGACAACGCGCCTGCCACCAAGCGCGCCTGGGACTGTGCGACCGGCAATGGCCAGGCCGCCCGGGAACTCAGCGGGCGGTTTGATCTCGTGCTGGCTACCGATGGCAGCTCCGAACAGTTGCGCAGCCGCGAACGGGATTCAAACGCCTGCTATATAGTTGCCTTGGCAGAGCAGCCCCCCTTGAGCGCGCGGAGCATCGATCTGTGCACGGTTGCCCAAGCCGCCCACTGGTTTGATCTGCCCGCGTTTTCGGCCCAGTTCGCTCGGGTAGCCAGACCGCGGGCGCTGCTGGCCCTTTGGTGCTACACCCTGTTCCGCGTCACGCCTGAGGTCGATGCGGTGGTTGACGAGCTGTACGGTCCGATTCTCGGTTCCTACTGGCCTGCCGGTCGGCGCCACATCGAGACGGAGTATCGCGACCTCGACCTTCCGTTTGAGCCCGTAACGACACCGGCGTTTGAGATGCGCTGCCGCTGGACTCTCGAGCAGACCATGGCCTACCTGGGAACTTGGTCGTCGGCCGCCCGTTATCGCGCGGCAACCGGCGCAGATCCTCTGGATCTCATCCATGGGGCCCTTGTTGCCGCTTGGGGTCCCGGTTCACGAGACCTAGTCTGGCCCGTACATCTACGCTGCTTCCGCGCGAGCTAGCTATCCGGGCTCGGGACACACAGACCACTCGCCAGCGCCCCGGCCAGATTCGGGGGGAAGTCGTTGGGTTCTCCGAGCCGCTAGATGGCTGAACTCCAGCCCATCGCATCCAACTCCAGCCATGCCTCAACCCAAGGCCACCACCGAAAGCGACGCGACCCAGCTCGGCATCCAAAGGGCCGATCGACCGGAGACCGCGCGGTGGGTGCGCTTTGAGCACATCCGCTGAACGAACATGTTTGAAACTTGCAGAGTTTCGCGGAACGCATGCCGAAGGGGCCACCGACCGCTCCCGCGGGGAACGCCCAATCCCGTTGCCCGGCAATGCGCAACAATCGTGCTCCCCGCCCTATCACCTAGACCCTCAAGACTCCCTCTACCTAGAATCCCCAAAGAGGTTCCTCTGCATCCCTCACCCTCGAGCACAAAGCACAAGTGAATAGACCGGCCCTCACACTCTTGGGACCCTTTCAAGCGACGAACGGCGCATCTGAAGAGACCTTTCGTTCCTTTGTGAGAAACTCCGACCCAAGCTGGAAACTTCTTGGATCAACCGCCGCACTGATCTTCGGCTTGGCTTGCCTGAAATGGTCTTGGAAGAACGACGAGCTCATCTACAACACTTACGGCAACTACAAGTCGCAATTCGGACTCGCCCTACTTGGTCGCGCTGGAACAAGGCTGCTGTACTTCCTAATCGGGCTAGCCTTGGTGCTCGGAGCTATCGCTGTTCACTTCGCCTAGGCTGACTCCCCTGAAGAGCCATGGCATGGCAACTCAGTGCCCATTCCCCGAGATCCATGAGTTTTGCCGCTTTGCCTGAGTCAAACAACGCGCCGAACCCCATCCCGCTCCAATCGCGGCCATCTCTTTGGCAAGCCCGACGAGCACTCTTCTTGCCGAGAACTCGAATTTCAAGAGACCTTCCCGGAACTCGACGGCCTCTTTCCTGCGTTCAGCCCCAAAGATGTGCCCCCTCGCAATCGCATCCACCCCGTTCGCTTGAAGCCGGGTCCACGGAGGCCCGGCGGGGCACGCAAGCGCCCGCCCGAACAGACCTTCGCAAGCTTCGTGAGTCCTGGACTTTCCTCGGCTAAGACTAGGACGTTTGCAATTAGCTGGAGGTCCCCAAGCAGGCGCACAATCCTTGGAGAAAGGAGTCCGGCGATGCAGGCCCCCATCTAAGCCAGATCCCAGAGGGTCTCTGCTGAGCACGCCCCGGTAACGGGGTGCTTCTCGTCCTAGGCATCGCCCTCACCGTTGACCACCTGGCGGATCGCCCGCATCACTTCCACATAGGCGTTGGTGAAAGACCCCTCTCGAAAGAAGCTCGTGACGATCTCGGGGGATCCAATGAACGGCCGTAGAGTCCAGGCAAGCTGAATCGCCACGACCTGATACAGGACTAGCCAAGCGATGACCGTGAAGCGGTGCCGGTGGTCCTTCGCGATGAGCCTTGTGTAGTGACGTCCCAGGGTCCACTGGCCAGCTAGACTCGCCAATAGAAACGCAACGCCGTTGGTGAGCTTAGCCCCGGGATAGGTCACGCCACTGATGTAGACAAACAGGACCACGGGGGCCAGGCTCGCCAGGGCGAGGGCAACGGTGGACTGGGCGGCGATGATCCCACGCAGGGCCGCGCGCATGTCGGAGCCGAGCCCAAGCACGGCGTTCAACACCAAGAAGTTCGGGAGGCAAACCAAGCTGGTGAGGGCCAACAGTAGCGGCGCTTTCATGGCCGAGAAGAGCCCCTGGAGCGGCGATTGTGCCCAGGTGCCCATGGCCGCTCCAAAAAGGGCGCTGCCCAGAAGTGCAGCACCGATCAACCCCCTCCAGTGAAGCTCGCTTGCCCCGGGGGCGTGGGCCCCCTCGCTCCTTAAAATGTCGCCGATGGTGGTTCTTGCCACAGCGTTCAACGCTATCCCCCGAAGAGACTCTGGGCGGCGGCCCGGATACCACCTAGAACGTTCGACTCCCGGTCCCGGAACCAACTGAACGGCAAGGCGGGGTCGCCGATGAACGGGCGCAGGATCCAGCCCATCTGTGAACCCACAACGCCGTAGATGAGGGCCCAGACGCGGAAGACGGTGTGGGAGCTACTCGCCTGCTGCGATGAGCTGAACTTGGGGGAGGTGGAGACCTTCTTCCGGTCGCTCGAGCCGGCGGTGTCCGCGAGAGCGGGAGGCGGCGTACCGATGATCGGCCCTAGGGCGCGCAAGAGGAATCCGAGCCCCACGAAGCCGGAGATCGCGAACAAGCTGACGTTCAAGAGGATCATGAACGGGTAGCTGTCGGATGAGAGAGTGAAGAACACAGTCACCGGCGCGAGGCTCGCAAGCAGAGCCATGTTGACTGCAATGGCCACGAGCAGGAGCTTCAGGGTGTCGATGGCACCCAAGCGAGAGCGAGCCAGGGCCGAAACCACGTACAGCGACGGGAACGTCACCGTCAGGGTGCTCAGGAAAAGCAACGGGACCTTGACGGCGCTGGCACCGATCTGGGCCCACCCGGCGCTGCCGTCGGTGAGCAGGGCAGAGAACAGCCCCATGGCAGCTCCATAGAGGGCACCAAGGGCGAGGCAGCTCAAGATGAGCGTTCCGGTGGGGAGCGGGATCTGGCCCTGACCCAGGGTGCCGGAGTCTGTGTACTTGCCGCGCAGCAGCTGATCGAGCGCTCTCATCATGGGCTGGAGCCTAGCAAAATGGGAGATCGCACCACTGCGGTCGAGCTCCCTACGGAACACCGGCCGCACACCTGCCACCCAAGCACCCAAGCCTCCGCTACACTTGAGAAGCCGCGGACCTCCTCTTTATTTGAAAATCCTGGCGAACAGGCTGCGACCATTCCGCTTGGCTCGCACGCGACGTTTCTTGTCCGGGGGTCTAGTCGGGTGTCTAACCGGGAGTCTAGTCCGGGGGCAGCGCGCGAGATTGTTGGAAGACAAATCGCAATTCGCGCACCTCCAAGGAGACTACGACTTACCCCAGTTCCGTTCGACCCACTCTGCTCCCCCCCATTTTTGATCGCCATGTCCGCCCTCGCCGCGTTCCTGCTTGCACTTCCTGCACCTCTGCCCCTCCAGGTCGAATTCGGCGCCGGATGCCTAGGCCCAAGCGGAATCGAGCCGCGCCTAGAACTACGGTCCGACGTGAAACCTGGACTCCCGATCCGCGCTGACCTGTTTGGAGCCCCCGGAACAGCCGGTTTTCTGATCATCGGCAGCTCGGGCGACCAGTGGGGTGCCCTGCCGCTGCCCCTTGCGCTGGCCGACTTGGATCCGCTGTTCGGAGCTTGCGCGCTGAACGTCTCGCCTGATCTGCTGCTTCCGATCAGCTTGGACGATTCAGGGCGAGCCGAACTCGAGTTTCAGGGTTGGATGGAAGGAGTCGAGGTCTTCCTGCAGTTTTGGAACCTGGATTTCGGCGTCGTTCCGATTGCGACCCTGGGGAGCTTCTCGCCGGGCTACCGAGCGGAGTCTGAACCCGTGGGTTCGATGCTGTTTCCATCCGTTCCTCTGCTGCCCGACGTGAACTCGCAGAGAGTCGTTTGGGGCGACTTCAACAACGACGGACTCATCGATTTGTTGGAAGGGGCCTCTCCGAACCTGGCGCATCTGCGCTTTGGATTGGGCGGCGGCGAGTTTTCGCTCCAGCCCCCCATCACCTTGGCTTCCTCCAGCTCGTTCCTTCGGGAGGGCGACTTCAACAACGACGGGCTGCTCGATTTCGCCGCTCAGTTTGCGAACTTCGGATCGCGCGTGTACCTGGGAGACGGAGCGGGCGGCTTTACTCCGCAGTTCACCGTCGACCTGGGAGGTCAGTTTCTTTCCGCGATCCGGTATTCCGACCTAAACGGCGACGGCGTGCTCGATGTCGTCGCGGCGTCTACGGCCCCCACTCGCGTGGCCTACGCTCTCGGAGTCGGTGACGGCAACTTCGGCGTGCCCCAGTTCATCGACTTGGGAGGCGAGACGCAGCAACTCCTGACCGCTCAAGTGGACGGACAGGGCTGGTTGGATCTGGTCCTTCTCCGCGAGGGAGCGCCGCAGGTGACGGTGATGGTGGAGGACGGGTCCGGGTCCTATGCCGGCTCGATCGGCGTGGATACGTTGGGCAACGACGTTGAGCATCTGGCCGTGGCCGATTTGGACGGGGATGGCGATGATGACCTGATTCTGTCTGGCCCCGACGGCGGCTCGACGTTCGTGGCCACGGATCCCGCCAGCGGAGTTTCGACGCTCCTGCCCGGCGACCTGGGCGGCGATCCGCGAATTGGAGACCTCAACGACGACGGGGAACTCGATCTGATCCTCATTCGCCAGGAAGACCACCGCATCCTGCTCGGCGCCGGCGCCGGGACGTTTGCGCCGGCTGGCCCGGTCAAGCAGCCAGGTGGCGAAAGGGCCTTCCTCGAAGATCTGAACGCCGACGGCCAACTTGATCTGTTGGTCGAGGGCACGAAGGTAGCGCTTGGAAATGGCAAGGGCGGCTTCGGTACCGAAGAGCTCTACCCCACCACGCTCAACTCGGGGATTCTCGGACTGGTCGATCTGGACGGTGAAGGCACTCCCGACCTGTTTGCCCGCGATGAGTTCTTCCGGCTCTCCTGGATGCGCAATGAAGGCGATGGATCCTTCTCATGGTTCCAGGATGTGAGTTTTCTTCCACAGCTCAGCGCAGTCATCCGGTCCGACGTAAACGGAGACGATGCGCAAGATCTCGCCTATTTGCCCGCGTTCAGCGATGAGTTGTTTGTAAGGCTCGGAGGCCCGAGCGGCCTCTCGGCTCCGCAGGCGTTCGAGGCCCCATCCTTGGGGGCCTTCCAATCTTCGCAGATCTTCCCGCTCGACGCTGACGGCGATCCTTATGGGGATGTCCTCGTCTTGTCTCTCGGATTGTTCGGAGCCCCATCGACCAGCTCCGTGTATCTAGCGGACCCCAGTGGCAACGGAGAGCTCCTGCCTCCGGTGTTGTCCGGCGCTCTCACCGGCGTCGACAGCACCCTTGGTAGGTCCACGGCGCAAATCGACGGCGATGCGTTCGAAGACCTGATCTTCTGGTCCGATCAAGACTTGACGCTATTCGCTGGCGATGGCCAAGGGTCGTGGACGACCTTGCCTTCGCACTCCACCGGGCTCTTGAACTCGGTTGTGCAAGCGGGCTTCGATTTCACCGGTGACGGCCTGACCGACCTAGCCATTTTTGACGAGAGCGCAGGTCAGACCTTCGTTCAACCCGGCCTGGGGGGAGGAACCTTCGGGTCGACGCTGGACCCAATCGGTACACAGGTGCTTCCGCGCCACGTCGCCGATGTCGACCTGGATGGAGACTTGGACCTCATCTCAACCAGCGGAAGCGCCGCATGGGTCGCCCTGAATGACGGAACGGGACGGTTCGGCGCCACGATCGTCACAGAAGGCTCGAGCCCCCTGGAACACACCACGGTTGCCGACGTCAACCTCGACGGCTTCCCGGACTTCGTCGCTCGAACGGATCAGAGCTTTCAAGCCGATGAAATCACCCTAGGCCTCGGCGCCGGCGACGGGACTTTCACGCTTGAGCCGCCGATCTTCATGCCGACCGAGAACAACGGCTTGCCCCGGCCGCACCTGCTCGCCGATTTCACCGGGGACGGAGCCGTGGACCTGCTGCTCGGCGATAGCCTCAGGGCTCTCGTCCGCAACGTGCTGCTGCACTAACCCGAGCAAGGGTCGGCCCTTTCCTCTGTCGAGGGGAGACCGGCCTGATCAGGACCCCCGTTGAACCGAGGGTCCCCACGAGACCTACCGAGAGCACTTGGCTGGAAGGCTCCGCCGAAGCGGCGGGGCCGAGACCCTCTTGCAGGCTGCCTCGATCTCCGAAGGCTCTCGGCGGGTGGAGGCGATTCAACCAGGTTGGGTCCGTCGGGCTGGGAATCCAACCGGTCCGCCGAGCGGCCTAGGCCTCGGTTCTTCGCTTTGCGGAGGGGACGCTAGGCCGGTCAGAACTGACCGGTCAGCAGGTCTAGCCCGTTGCTGGTAGCCAGCAGCAGGCTGCCGCAGGCCTCGACTTCTGCGGCAAGTCCTTGGAGGTAGATCGACAAGCCGGCAAGGCTGGAATGGACAGGGAGCGGAAGACTCCACTCGGCCGTGCCTGCCGAGGCCGAGAGCACGTTGAAGAACGTCAGGTCGGGAACGAGCAGCAAAGTGCTGTCCGCGGACCCGTCGGGAGTCAGAGCCGAAAGCGGAACGGCATCGGGCCGGAAGCCGAGCAAGGACAACGCAATCGCGCCAGGGGCCAGTCCTTGCAATTCAGCTTGGAAGGTCGTGCCCAGCCGAGGGAGACCGCCGCTCGTTAGCTCGAGGATACCCGCGGAGCCGCTGCCACCCGATCCGTAGCTGGTCACCTGCTCCTTGCAGTCTGTGACCACTCGGCCGAATCTGCCGGCGATCGAAGAGCCGAATCTCAAGATCTGCCCGCCAACCCACAGATCGCCGCTCGGACCGACCCTTAGGTCGCGCGGTTCGGGGCTCAAGTACGAACGGGGGACCAGCTCGGACCAAACGCCCCCGTTCCAGCGAGCCAGCTCATCGGCTGGTATTTCGCTGATGGAAGAGAAGCCGCCACCCACAACTGACGTGCCCCCAAGACCGGTACCAAGATCTATGTGAGTCCTGGGCTTCCAGCCAGGGTGCTGTTCGTTGCTAGCTCATCCCCGACTTGTAGGACGGCAGAGACCGCCTCTTCAGGCGGGAACAGCCCCGGGGAGCCGGCGGTCGAGCTACCAGCGAGCCGTGAGGAACCGAGGGGCTCGGACCCCAGGTGCGAACGAAGCGCCACTTCGCGGCCTCCGGGGCGATGACCTGAGCAGGCTGAGCCGACCCGGGAGACCCGCGTGTCGCCTGGACCCCTCCAGGCGCCTCGCCTTCAACTCTCCCAGCTTGCCAAGAAGCTGGGTCCGCTTTCGGGGTCCTCCTATCAGCGTCCGGCAAAACCCGGACGTGAGACCCGCGCGCCGACGGGATTGCGCCCCGAGTCGAACCACAAGCTCGGAGCGGTGACCGGTTCCACTTCCAAGTGCAATTCCACCAGCTCGCCGGGTGCAAGGGCTGGCGGGCGCTGCCCTTTCAAGTAGGCGTGTTCGCCTCGCTGGCCGTTTGAATCGCGGGGCAGGTTCACCCACGGACCGAAGGGACCGTCGCCGATCGCCAAGCGCGCGCGCTGATCGCCGGGAAGCAGCCAGGGCCGGACGTCGAGCACTGGCACGATGATGCGGTTGCCATGCTCGAAGGGAACCGCGAACCAGGCATTCGACCCAATCATCCGGTCGCTGCCGGAGACCGTCGACTCACGTTCGATCCACGGATACGCGCCGAGCGAGGCCTCGGCGAGCGCGCGACGGGGCTCGCGGAAGCCTGGCATTAGGTAGAGCGCAAACAGAACCGGAAGAACGAGCGCCGCCGGTCGCGGTGGGCCCGTGCCCAACCACTCCAAGGAGCGCGAACCGGCCAGGCCGACCAGCTCGGCGAGACCTAGCCCGCAGGCAACGGCAAACAGGTAGGCCGGTGTGGCTTCCAGCAGCGAATGCCCCACCGTCAGGTTCAAGGCCAGCGCGGCGAGTCCAGCGGCGAGTCCGGCGGCCAGCACCGGCTCGCCGTCCCGCCGTCCGGCGGCCCGCAAAGCGCCGAGCAGCGCCCCCCCGAAGAGCAAACCCTCAAGCAGCACGCCGAGCCCACCGAGCTCGGCGGCAATCTGCAGGGGCTGGCTGTGGGCGTTTTCATGGTCCGGGGCGAAGGGAACCTCCAAACTGCGATCCCGGTGCTGCCCAAGCTCGCGCGGGAAGCGGCCCAGCCCGACGCCAATCCAGGGATGTTCCGTGACCATCGAGCGCGCACCGCTCCACGGGCTCGCGCGATACTCCGCGAGATAGTCCGTCGCAGCTTCAAGCCGAAGCGCTCGAACCAAATCCGCCCCATGCTTGGCGCGTTGCAAGGGCTCGAAGACCCGATCGGGCAACAGCTGAACCGTGACCGCGAGGGCGAGTCCTAGCCCCCCCACCAGCAACGCGAGCGGCCGACGCTCGCGACGCGTAAAGCCCATAGCCAAAGCCACAAAGACCGGCACCGAGAACGCAAACGCTGCCAAGCCAGCCTTCGAACGCGAGCTAACCAGCAGCGCGAGCGCGGCCGGCATGCTGATCAGCGCGAGCCAGCCGAGACCCCTTCTTGCTCTGGACGAGAACAAGACTCCGGCGGTCATGGGCAGCAGCAGCACCAGCGCCGAGCCGAGAGCGTTGTTGTCGGTCAGGGGCCGGTGATTGCGCGGAAAACCGCGGCCGGCCCATTCGAGGAACGGTTGATTGCGAAACTCGAGCCCGCGCCAGATGTCGAGTCCGGCCACGACAAAGCCCAGCAGCAGCGCGATGGCTACGGCCCGGGAAACCGTGAACAGGGCACTGCGCGCGTGCGGCTTGGAACCTGGGTCGGGGGCCGGACGAACCGCATCCTCAAGGATCCACCACGCGAGCCACAGGCCTTCCAGCCGAAGCCAGCCGACGCTGAGTCCATGGGTTGGATCCAAGAGCGAACGTTGGGTCAGCAAATCGCCCGCGAAGGCCACAAGCGCCTCGCGCGCTCCCCAGGTCGCCGCGAGCGGAAGCTCGCGCAGCAGCGAAGCCAACGCCGACGCCGCGACCGCAGCAGCCAAGCCGCCGAACACAAAACGAGTCAGGCGCAGGACACCGAGCGAAGCCGCGGCGGCTGGCTGGCACAGAAACGGCTCGGGGCGCGTGAGCCGGCCGGCCAGGGCCCCAAGAACCAGGGCCCGCTCGGAGAGAAACGGGAAGGTCTCGAAGATGCTCGGGATCAGCGGGACAGCAAACGCGAAGGTCGCCGCCACCGCGAGCCCGGCGCGCGGCAGGACTCTTCCGAGCACGAGTCCAAAGGCCGTGATGGAAACGACCTGAGCAGCCGAGTCCGTGCCGTATCGTGCGAGGTGTCCGTAGGCCGGCACCAAGAGCGCGATCGCCAGCGCGAAGCGGACGGCTCGACCGCCAGCGGATCCCCCTCCCGCAACCGTCATCGACTTGAGTCTTTGGCGCAAGCCCCGCGAGGTCGCATCTCGGGCTCCAATTCAACGTCGAGAGCGTCTGCCACTCGATTGATGTAGTTGAAGTAGGCAACCACTTGGGTTGCATCGTGGATCGCTCGATCGTCGAGTCCTGCGCTGCGCAGGCCAGCCACATCGGCTTCAGACATTTGCGCCGGTTCGCGGGTCAATTTTTCGGCAAAGGCGCACAACTCACGATCGAGGGGCTCGAGCTTCGCACTACGCCAATCCTGCTCGACGGCAGCCAGAAGTTCCGCGCGTTCCTTTTCGTCCAGGTTCGGGAGCTCGACACGGAGATCCTCCAGGTGAGCCTGCGTTCAGTAGTGGCAGTGATTTTCAGCGCTGGTCACCACGGCGATCAACTCGCGCTGCCGGCGCGTAAGACCTCCTTGTCCGTGCATCACCGCGCCATAAAGGCCCATGGAGGCATCTAGAACACGCGGCTCCAGGCTCATCATTCGGACAATGCCAAACACGCGGCCAGCCCGCTCGATCGCAGCTTCATAGAGACGTCCGAGGCGGCCGCTCGCTTCGCCAGGGGCAACGGTCTGAATCCAGGGCATAGGGGGATACCGGAAGGGTGTCGGCTCAGGCGCGCTCGAGCGAAACCGAAGCGTTGTAGTCAGGAACGCCGCCATCGCGATCGACGCGGCCATGGGGAATCAGGACGTTGACCTCAGGCCAATGCCCCTGGGCAGTGCCTGGCTGGAGATCGCAGAGGAATGCGCGGCCACGAAATTCTCCCACGGCGCTGCGCACCCGAATCGGGTCGTCCATGGCGAATCCGAGGCGGTTTGCATCTTCCGTGCTGATCAGAATGTGATCGCGCGCTGCCCCGTTCAGCTGATCCACCTGCTTTTGAACCATCGAATTGAACTGTTTGCCCCGGCGGGTCGCCAGGCGGAACGGAAAGGCCTCGGAAACAAGCGACTCCTGAGGCAGCAGGCCGGGCGGACGAACCGGGACAAAGCGGGCCTTCCCCGAAGGCATCGGAAAACTGCGATCCGCGCACAGGTGCCGACCACCGATTTGAACCGAGTCGCCGAATTTCGACAGGCCTGCGATGCCTGCATAGACCGGAACCGCTTGCTCGATCTCGGCCCGGATGGCGGCTGAGTCCTCGAAGTGAACCCGGTCGTAGTTCTCCGGGTTCACGGCCTTCGCCAATTCGAGCAGCATCTCCCACTCGCTCCGGACGCCGGGAAGGTCGTCGCGTGGAATCTCGGGAGAGTAAATGATCCGGCGTTCGGTGGAGGTTTCGGTTCCCCCGCCGCGCTGCTCGTAACGGGTAGCCGCGGGCAGCAGGTAGACATCCTGGGCTGGCTCCACGAACATCTGGTGCGTTGGGAACAGGTCGGAGTGAATCCGCAGCGGGATGGCTGCCAACGCGCGCTCCATGCGATCTGGCTGTGGCATCGTCTCTAGGAAATTCCCGCCGATCGCGTAGAGGGCATCGAGCCGGCCTTCCAGCGCCTGTTCCAGCTGAGCCACCGTGTCGAGCCCCGGAGCCGCGGGAACCTCAAATCCGTAGAGCTCGGAAAAGTGCTTGGCGTTGCTTTCATCGATCGCGAGTCCGCCAGGGAACGCCGTGGCATAAGCGCCCATTTCCGCCCCGCCCTGCACGCCGGAGTGCCCGCGGATCGGCATCAGGCCGGTTCCGTTGCGCCCCACCGATTCGCGCAGCAAACCAAGATTGGCGATCGCTCGCACCGTGTCTGCGCCGTGGGTGTGTTGGGTGATTCCCATCGACCACACGAAAACCGCTCGACCCGCCTGGGCCACCTCGTCCGCAAACGCTTCCACAGCTTCGAGCGGAGTTCCGGACAGCTCGACCAATTTCTCGAACGACTGGGCGGCTAGTTCACGCTGGAGATCTTCGAAACCCTCCGTGGCCTGTTCGATGAAGTCGGTTTTGGTATGTCCGCGCTCGATCAAGAGCTTGGCCACGGCGTTGAGCAACGCCAGGTCGCCACCGATCCCAACCGGCACAAAGCGATCGGTCAACTTGGAGCCGAACAGCGCGGAGTCGACATCGGAGGGAATCCAATAACGGTCCATTCCCGGCTCGCGATAGGGATTGACCACCAACACGCGCGCCCCCTGCTTGCGCGCGCGCTGCAGGTATTTGAGCGCCACCGGTTGATCGTTGGCGGGGTTCGATCCGAGGAAGACAATCAGGTCTGACTCGTACCAGTCCTGGTAGGAACAGGTCGTCGCCGCGACACCGACGGTCGACTTCAGCCCCGCCGTCGAGGGGCTGTGGCACAGGCGCGCCGCGTTGTCGACGTTGTTTGTTCCGAGGTAGCGCATCACCTTTTGCGCAACGTAATAGACCTCGTTGGTGATTCCGCGCGAGGTCATGTACAGCGCCGTACGATCCGGATCGAACCCGCGCCAGCGCTCGCCCACCTCGGACCACAGCTGATCGAATCCGATGGGCTGAAAGCCCTTCTCGCCGCGCCGGCGAACCATCGGACCAGGGATACGTCCCAGGGCGCGCAGTTCTTTGGAGGTCTTGCCAGCCAATTGGGAGACGTCGGCGAGCCGGGCTGGATCCAGGGGCCCCATGGTGTTTAGACGCAGCAGGTTCAAACGAACCAGGCACAGGTGCGTGCCGCTGATCGTCCAGTCTTTTAGCCCCTTGGTGCCGAGCGCGCAGCCATCGCATGTCCCCCGCGACAACACCTTCCATCCGTAGCGAAGGTTGTCTCGATTCGCCCACAGGATCTGAAACATCTCCAGGAAGTGATGCGGCTTGCGGGCGCCCAAGCCAAACGGACGGGCGGAGGCGAGCTTGGCGTTGGAGCGCTTCCTTTTAGCTCGGGGCTTGGACGTGGAACTTCCGGACATGCGGCCGATCTTACTCCCTGCGGGCACCCATCCGGGGGGTCCTCTGGGCGCGGACCGGAGGCTGCGAGGGGAATGGGTCGCCGCTGAACACTCGGCGCCGCCATCCCTTGCTCGGCCGCCTCCACGTCCCCGCGGCGCGGACTTTCAGTCCCCCCGGCGCAGGTGGTCGACAAAGGTCGCCAGCCGCACCGAATGCCGCCACTTCTCTGCGGCCAAAAGGCTCGCCTCTTCGGCCATTTGGTGTTCCCCCAATTGCAGCAGGTAAACAGCGTGCTCGCCGTACCAGCGCGAGACGGTGCCCTCCGCTTCACGGCATAGGCGAAGACTGAACCTAACCCCCAGGATCGGTGTCACAAGAAACAACGCCCAAGCCGCCACGCTCCGCGTCCAGCGGCTCCTGGGGGCCACCCCTCCGAGCCCCTCGATCAGCGTCCGCGTGCGCTCGATTTGGGCGCGGGTGTCGTCCCGCAAAACCCCGATCAGAGCCTTCAGTTCTCGCCCGCGGATCAGCTTGGGCAGCAGGCAATAGACGCTGTAGGCCCCGAACTCCGAACGCAGCGCTCGCTCCAAATCACGCACCACGGGCCCCCGTGGATCGGTCTCCGGATCTTCGGGGTAGGTCTTCGGGCCGGCCGCGTTGGACGGATCGGAATCGAGCTGGGGCTCGTTCATGCCTTGACTAGGGGCCAACGCAGATCAGATGAGACCCAGCGAGCGCCGGGCGAACCGCGCCAAACGCAGCAGCCCTAGCGGGTCCGCCAGACTGCTTCGAGCACGCGGCGCTCCTCGGACGAGGAAGCCACGGGAGCGTAGCTCGCCAGGCTGCGGCGCGCGGAAGCGTCCTGACGACCAGCCAGGGCCTCGAGCGCCGCCATGCGAACGCGCCGCTCGCTGGAACCAAGCAGGCTGGAAAGCTCGACCGAGAGCTTCTCGGATCGCGGCTCGCGGCTGGCTAGCCCTTCGATGGCTGCCACACGAACCAGACTCGAGGCGAACCGGTCGCGGGCCCAGCCCATCAGCAGGGGCGTGACTTCTGCGTCGGGCAAGTCCGCCAGCACGCGGATCATGTCGGCGCGCAAGCGCTCTTGGGGCGAGGCGATCACCAACCGCTCGGTAAGCCAACGCCTGGCTGCGAGCGGGGACGCGACCGAATAGAGCCGGGCGGCTTCCGCCCGGGTTCGCCAACTAAAGCCGCTGTCGAACTGGCTAGCCGCAAACTCAGCGAGCTCAGGATCGGGCGCGAAGGCCTGCAAAGCCCGCAGCGCCGATTGACGCACGTCGGAGCTCGGGTCGTTCGAGGCGACTTGCCGCAGCCGAAGCATGGCCTCCAGGCCGCCGATGCGACCCAGCTCGCGGGCCGACGAAGCTCGGACCGCCGCTGAGGCGTCGTTGAGCGCTCGATCGCGGACTTGGGAGCGGTAAAGATTGGAACTGGGGTCGTCGCGATTTGCGCGAGCCAGTTGACCGAGCCCGGCCACCGCTTCGGCCCGGCCGAGCGGATCGAGGTCTCCGGCAGCGATCGATAGCCACTCGCTCGCGCCGCGCTGAAAGCGCACCCGCTTGGTCATCGCGCCGAAGCGATCGAAGCGTACCCAGGTCGGCGCCTCCGAAAGGTCGAATCGGAAGCTCTCCCGACGTTTTTCCAGCGAGATCGTCTCACGGGTGATGCGCGATCCGGCACGCATCTCGATTTCTACCTTGCCGCGAAACACCGGCGGCACTCCGCCACGTGATTCGTGGGTCTGGGCGACATCGAGAACAACCTGGGAACTGCCCGAGTCCCAAGTCCAGCGTAGGTCCAAGCTGGGATCGCCCGCGGACTGGAGCCAATCCTGGAAGAACGGGCCGAGATCGCTTCGCGAGGCGAGTTCCATCGAGGCCTGAAGGTCGCTGGTTTGCACTCGGCGCCCTTGGTTCTTGGCGACGTAATCCGACAGCCCCTCCCGGAAAACCTCGTCGCCGACCTGCCGGCGTAGCAACTCCAGCCGACTGATGCTGCGAGCTAGCAACGCCTCGTGGCCGTGGCGCGTCACGTCGAAGCCGATCAACGACTGATCGTGGGCCAAGGCCACCGATTGGGCGCGCCGCAGCTCAAGCAGGAATTCGTCCTCTTCGCGGGTTTCGGCCCCGTACAGCAGCGCAACGTAAGCCGCGAGGCCTTCGTCCAGCCACCTGTGCCCGGGCAAGGGTTGGAGCGATCCGCCGAGCCACTGACGCGCGATCGCGCCGGCCAGTGTCAGGTAGCCGTCGTCGTCGCGGCGGGCCAGGTCGTCGCCCAGCAACGTGTCGGGCAGCAGCGCTGCACGCGGCAAAACAAGGCTCCGTTCGAGCGGCAAGCAGACCTCGCTGAACTGCTCGTAGGGATACGGCGCCTGGAACAGTTGTTCGAAATACTCCAGCATCGGGCCGCTCTCACGCAGGCTCGGCTCGAGCAGACGCTCGTCGTTGCCTTGGGTGAACAACTCGAAGGTTGTATCCCCAGCCTGGAAGCTCGCCGTCTGGAACAACCCGGCGGTAAACGCCAAGCGCTCGAGCGGCTCTTCGCCCTCTGTGCGCCAGCGTTCGATCACAGCCGGCCCCTGAAAGTCGCGCGCCTCGCGGATCCCCGGGGCGATGCCGGTCCACTCGGCGGGCATCGCCAGCGTGAGCGACAAGACGGCTCGCTCGGTCTCGGGTGCACCGGCGCTGGGCAGCCAACCCGAACGCGCCATCGGTTCCGCATCGGCGACCACGCGGGTTGCGCCGACCAAACCGGAGGGATCGCTGCCTTCGAACCACAATCCGCGCGGCGCAGGACCCCGGTAACGAATGCGCAAACCCGCCACCGAGTCCTGCAGCCAAGGCTCGGAGAGCTGAACGGTCAGTCGATCCCCGTCGTACTCAAAGGGCAATTCGCGACCACCCGAGCTGGTGATGGCAAACGGCTCGGGCCCGGCGAAGGACAGCTCGACGCGGCTCTTCGGACCTCGGGTCACGACCCAGGTCAGACGGCAATCGCCTTCGACGGTCCGCTGGACCGGATCGAGCACCAGGCCTAGCTGGATCGCGTCCAGGTCGAGCCCGGTGTCCACGACCGGCTCGGGCAGCGGCTCCGGCTCGATCCGCTCGGGGGTCGAGCAGGCTCCGAGCAGGAGGAGGGCGGAGGCGAGCAGAGGGAGACGTTCCCGGGAACCGATCATGGGGAGAGACACTCGTGGAGGGCGGCGCGGCGGGCGACGGGTCCAAAGCTTAGGAACTCGGGAGGGGCACTTCGATCGCGCGGGGTGCTTCTCTTTGCGTTCCGCCCATGAAAGGCCGCAGGGTGCTGGACGAGGCGCTCCGCCGTAGCCTCTTGGAGCCCGGCCAGTGGTCCCCCCCGCTGCCCCGGGCCCTGGATTCGAGCGCTGCGCCGCGGCCCCTCGAACAACGCCCCCTCCGATCCCGATGCCCCGTTCCACTTCCCTCCCTCCCCCTTCCGGTCCCAACCGCGCCGGACTCCGCGGTCTCTGTGCCGCCGGGCTCTGCCTGGCCGCGGTCTCGGCGGCCTGCTCCAAGGGCCCAGCAGACCCCACCGGCGTCCTGTGGATCAGCATCGACTCCCTCCGGGCCGATCACCTCTCCTGCTACGGCTACCGCAGCGCGACCCGGCCCAACCTGGAGACCACTCCAGCCATCGATCGGCTGCTGGCCCGCGAGGGAATTCTGTTCGAGCAGGCCTTCTCTACCACTTCTTGGACACTGCCCTCGCACGTGGCAATGCTCTCCGGTCTGCCGAACCAGACCCACCGGGTTCTGGATCTTCCCGATCGCATCCCACGCGATCTGCACTGGCTCCCGGAGGCCTTCGAGCTGGCTGGCTTCTCCACCTTCGGCGTTTGGTCCGGCCCGAACCTGCATCCGTTCTTCGGATTCGCGCGCGGCTTCGAGCAATACGAGGATCGCTCGTCCAGCGATCGCCTCGGCGACGGCAGCGTGTTCCGGGCCACCGACACCGAAGGCTGGGAGGCCCTCCAGGAAGTCCACGACGAATCCCATGAGACCGTCACCGGCGAACGGGTCGCCCAAGCCTTCGAGGAGTACGCCCTCGGACTCGGAGACGAACCGTTCTTCGCCTTCGCGCATCTGTGGGACGTTCACTACGACTACCACCCGCCGGAACACTTCGACGTGTTCTATCCGAACTACCAGGGTTCGGTGACCGGCGAGGGTTTCACGAAGTTAAGCCGCGGCGCCAGACTCTCTGGGACGGACCTGGCGCGCTGGATTTCCCTGTACGACGCCGAGATTCGGTTCACCGACGAGAACGTTGGCCGGATGCTCGCCGCGCTGGATGCCGCCGATCGCACCGCCGACACGTTGATCGTGCTCACTTCCGATCACGGCGAGGAATTCGCCGAACACGGAGCCTTCGGCCACAAGGCCACACTCTTCGACGAGGTCTTGCACGTTCCATTGATCCTGCGCTGCGATGGCCGTGTGCCCGCTGGGCAGCGCGAGACCGCCCTGGTCTCGTTGATCGACCTGGCTCCCACCGTAGCGAGCCTACTTGGCGTGGAGTACGACGCTCCCGGCGGCGGCCTCGATCTCAGTCGCCTGTGGTCCAAGCAGCCGAGCGATCTTTCAGAACGAAACCTCCCGATCGAAATGACGCTGAGACCGTTTGGGATCCACCTCGGTGGAACCCGCGGACAGAAGTCCAAGGTTGTCATCGGTCGCTACAGCGAAAAATCCAAGGAGATCACCGTGCTCCACGACTTGGTGCGCGACCCCGGCGAACACGAGCAGCTAGTCGAAGGTCGCGACTTGCAGCGCGATGACCCGCGCGTCTTGCGCGCCCGCGACGACCTCTCCCGTTGGCTCGCCCACGGGGATCGCTACACCCACTCAAGCGAGTCTGCGATGCCCGGCGAGCTGCGCCAGGCGCTCGAAGAAACCGGCTACTTGGAACGCAAGCAATGAGCCACCCCGAACCCGCTTTGGATCCGGCGCGCCCTTCGCGTTTCGGGATTGGGCTGCTGCTTGCCAGCTTGGCACTCACCGCTCCGGCGCTCGGTTTTGTCGGGCGATATTCAAAGGGCTATTTGGATGTCCGAGCCGGAAAGTCGGCTATCGAGCAGCGCTTGACCATGCTGGGACCCGCACCGTTCAAGCGGAACTTCCTCGAGTTCTGCGAAGCGGTCAAACAGACGGTGCCGGAAGGCGAGCGGATCCTGGTCGAGCCCCACCGAGTCTTGACGACGGAAGGCCGCGCGCGCTGGTACTTGTACATGAACCTCGAGCTGCACCCGCGGCAGGTCTTCGTTCGATCCCCAGAGCTCGCCAGCGGAACCCTGGTCGACTACCCGCGCTGGCTGAAAGAGTCGGTGCGCCCGCTTGGTGTGGTCGAGTCGATCGAGATGAACAACGCGGTCGACGAGCTCGGAATCAACTGGCGAATTCGCTATTCGGCGGCCAGGCAGTTCCGGCGGGGTTCGGCCTACCTGGAACGTCGCGCGGAAGGGCGCTGGGAGCCGGTCGAACTCCCCGAAGTTCGCTTCGCTTACGGCAAGGTGCTGGATCTGGGCGGCGACGCATCGACGCTCGGCTTGAAACGATCCGAGGATGTGGACGGCGAGTCCGCCGACGAACAAGACGCCGCACCCGCAGGAGGCAACCAGTGATCACCTGGGCCGGAATCTGGGTGGCCTTGGCCGCCTTCTCCTTCGGGCATGCTGTGCTCGCGCTCGTGCTCAAACTCGGTCCGGGCGCCCCTCGTAGCGGCCTCGAGCGCCACGGGCTCGCGCTGCTGCTCGGACTCGCAACGCTGCCCGCAATTTGGGTGGCCGCGATTGCGATGGCAGGCCCCCTACCGGATGTCGTCGGTCGAGGGTTGCTCGCAGGTGCCGTGCTCTCGGGCGCGCCGGCACTGATTCTGAGCAGACGCCACCGAGCCGAATCGACCGAAACAACCGCGCCTCCCGCGCGCTGGTCGATCGCCGCTGCCCTAGGCACGGGCCTGATTTTTGTGTGGTGCGCCTTCGCGGTCTTCACGACTTCGACGATGCCCATGCACGTGTTCGACCCGCTCTACCACTTCGCCTACAAAGGCTCGCTGCTCTATCACGAGGGCTTTGGAACGCCGTCGTGGATGGTGATCCCTGAGGGAGCCGCTGGTTTCGAACACTACGGGCGCCCGATCACCCACCCGAGTTATCCTCCGGGAATTCCAGCGCTGCACGCCATGGTCGGGCAGGCGCGTGGACAATTCGATCGGGACGCGACGCGGTTCTTGATGGCCCTGTACCTGCTGATCCCTGCGGCGTTGATTTGGTCCCGCCTGCGTGGGCGTTCGCTGGGAGCCGCGGTCACGGGAACCCTGCTGTGGGTCTCGTTGCCGTTTTTCTACTTCACCAAGACGCCCGCGGGCTACCTGTCCTGGGGAGAGACGGAACGCAGCTACTTCGCCGGCTGGATTTTCTCACCGAGCTTTTTCTTGGAAGCCTTGACCGGCTTGTTCACCGGACGCGGACGGTTCCCGGACGGCTGGACCCTGGACGGTGCCGCTGACCTTCCCCTCGCAGCCTTCTTGCTCGGCTCGTTCCTGTGCCTCCTTCGTTCGCTTGGCCCCCGCGGTGGACGCGCGGATATTGCTTTGGGAGGTCTGCTGCTCGGAGGTCTCTTGTTGACCAAGAACGAAGGCACGGCACTGGCCGCGGTGTTGCTCACGGTGCTCGGCGGTGCGTGCCTGTTCGGCCCACGTTCCGCAGGCCTCGTCCAGCGGATTCGAGGGATCGGTGGACTCACCCTGGCGCTGGCCCTCGGCCTGGCTCTGTGCACGCCCTGGCTGCTCCTGCGCGGCGCGATTCCAACCATCGACGAGGATTACCCGCGAGCGATCGCAGGTGTGCTCGGACTCGGGGAGCCGCCGCCAGGCGCGGGCGAACTCAACCAAATCCCCCGCAACCTGGACGAAGCCGCAGCGCGCGTACCGGTTGTGCTCGGGACCTTTGGAACGATGTCGGTTGGCTTCCTGCGCTGGGGACTCCTGTGGTTCGCCGCGCTGTTGGCCCCGCTGGTCTACGCGCTCACTCACTTGCGGCGGGCGCACCGACACGAAAGCTGGCCAATCCTTGGCTGCGTCCTTGGGGTCGCCGGGCTGTACGCCTTGGTGCTGGTGGTCACGCCCTGGGATCTAGCGGTTCTAGCCAACACCCTGATTCCAGACCGGCTGATGCTGCACGTGGCTCCGCTGGCCGTCCTGGCCGCCACCGAATTTACGTTCCTACGCGCCCGGGAGCGACAAGCGGTCGCCCCCGCCACCGAACCGGCTTCATGACAGCTGCGCTTGGAATCGCCAGTCGAGCGGCGATCGCCGCGGCCGCCTTGGCCTTCGGCATGGTTGCGCTGTTGGGTTGGGTCGCCGACGGACGGTCGCCCCTGGCGCGCGAGCTGACAGATGTAGGACCGGTGCTCGTGTTTTGCGTGCTGGGCATCGGACTGCTCGGCGGGTTGGTGACCCGATCCTCCACCTCGAGTTTGGCGGGAGGCGCGTTGATCTTCGCTGCCCTCGCCAACATCTCGCGCGAGCTGGCACCGTTCGCCTCCAACGCCCAGTTCGGGGACGGCCCAGCCCTGTGGCCAGCCTACGTCGCCGGAGCCCTGCTACTGAGTGTTTACGTCCAAGCAGGCCGCCGGCTGGCTCCCGACGGCGTCCGGCTCGCTGCCCTCGCGGTGTTCCTGTCAACCGCCAACGGAAAACTCTTCGAACGGGACGAAAACGGGATCTACCTGCTAATTGCAGCCAGCGTGATCCTGGCCCTTGGATCCCTCCCGAAGGTGTTTGCGCCGCTCCGGCCGGGGGAACGTTGGATCGTGCTGGTGGCTCTCGTGTTCGTGGCTTGGGTCGCTCTGGCTGCCTTGCTCGGGGATAGCCCCGGACGCGGCATTCGGCAACTTTCGCGGGTTTCGTTTGGCGCGCTGCTTGCCCTGTGCCTTGCGCGCGGAGGTGGCCTCCAACTCGCGCGGCACGTCACGCTGATGGCGGTCTTCGGTTTGCTCCTCACCAGCTTGTTGTGGGCCGCCGGGTGGGGCGAGGCGATTCCAGTCGAGGGCTTCACCCGGGTCACCGGCACGCGGCTGCGCCTTTACGGAATGAATCCAAACGGGATTGGGCCGTTCTTCGCCGCCAGCGCGTGCCTGTGTGCAGGCTTCGCGCTCGGACCGCGGAACGCCCTGCTGCGATCGGGCCTGGTCGGTCTCGCCCTCCTTGCCACGGCGGGAGTCCTTCTCACTCGATCCAGTGCCAGCCTGGGTGGATGGGCGCTCGGAATGGTCACCGTCTTGCTGCTCCGGTTTGCCCTGGTCCCGCGCAAGGCCTGGACGCTGCCGGCCACGGTCCTAGGCGGGTTCTTTTTGACCGCCGGCTGGTTCGCTTCGCCGCTGGGCGCCGGACTCCGCGAACAGCTCGACGGGATGACCCAGTCTCAATCCGCACTCGGCCAGCGCTACTACCTGTGGCGCATGGCCGGGGAAGCGATCGCCGCTAGCCCGTGGGTTGGGCACGGTCCCGGACAGTTCTACGTACACGCCCAATTCGCACGGCCGAGCTTCTTCGATGGGACCTCACAAATCCTGCACCCCCACAACCTGTGGTTGGCCATCGCCGAGGGGGCCGGGATTCCCGCTGCGCTCCTGTTCACGGCGCTGGTTCTTTTGACCTTCGAAGTGGCTCGCCGGCGGATCCGCAGCGGAGGGCTTCAGGAACGCAGCTTGGCGGCCGGTTGGCTGGGCGGTCTATTCGCGCTGCTGGCAGCGAACTTGCTCGATCTCGGACAGAGCCAACAGACGTTCGTTCCGATGCTGCTCTGGATCGCGCTCGGAGTCCTTGGCGCGCTGACCCATCCCGAATCGCCTGAGTCCGCGCGCGACGACCCCCTCGCCGCCCCCGAACCGGCTCGACCTTGGTTTCAGGCCGCGCTCAGCGCTCTAGCGCTACTCGCCGTGGTCGGCCCCCTGTCCGCCGCAACTCTCGCCCGCCAGGGCTCGATCGCTCTCGCGAAGGGAGAGTTCGCCCGCAGCGAACGAGCCATTCAAATCGCGCGCTGGCTCGCCCCGCTGGACCATCGCTTGCTCGCTTCCATGGAACGCATCCGCCGCGGCCAAAAGCGTCCCGCGGAGGCGCTCGAATTCGCGCGCGGAGTCGTCCTTGGAACCCCTTCGCGTGCGGCCGGTTGGCTGAACCTCACGCGCAAGGCGTTCGACCTCGGAATCTACGAAGGCGTCGCCGAGTCTCTTGAACAAGCGCGCCGGCTCGATCCCCTCGGATCCGGGAAGGCCGAGACCCTTGCCCTCGAAGCCCGCTTCCTAGCCCTGCGAGGAGATCTGGAAGGGGCGTATGAACGGTTGAGCGAATCCTTGCTGAATCAAGGCCGGCCGTGGCAATCGTGGAGTCTCCGGCAAGCTTCTGACGGAACGACACGACTGCACTCGGGGGCCAAAGGTGAGTCCGGCTTTTCCCTTTTGGAGCTAACTCAGGAAACCATGCGAAGTGTGCTCGAATCCGTGCGCACCGACCCGGTTCGGGCTCGCCGCCAAGTTGAAGCGGTGGCGGAAGCCACTTCGGTGGCGGGTCGACCCGACCTAGCCGCCGAATGGTTGGCCACCGTTCAAGACGCAACCGAAGATCGAGGATTTGTGAGTCTCACCATCCTGGAGGCCCGCGCCTGGTGTGCGGCTGGCAAACCGGAGCGCGCGCTCGAGCGCATCAGCCAGGTTCTGAACCCGGAGTATCCTTACTACCAGCTATTGATCGTCCAAACGCTCAACCAGCTCGAAACCGAGCCGGACCTGCTTCAGCTTTCGCAGACCTTCGCTGGCGGCGATGTTCTTCTGCGTGGACGCGACCTTTTCCTAGAAGCCGGAGCGCACGCGACGATGATCGAAGCCCTGCTTGAGTGGCGCTTGCGGCAGGGGGAGGGTTCTGCGGCTCTTGAGGAACTGGGCAGGCTCCGCCGGGAGCTGTCCAGTGAGTCGGAACGCGGCGCGGCCAGTCTTCGGGCCGCCACCCGTTTGGTGGTCCAGCCAACGAACCGTGAGCCGGGGCTCAAGGCGCTCCTGCTCGGCCTCTGCGACCTCGCCGCCGCTGCCCCCCCAGAGGTCGACCTGAGGCTTCTGGGCCAAGCCGGCCGGATCGCACGCGATTCGCTTTCCATCCAAGAGACCGAGGCCCTGCGGGGACGGGTCCACAGGCTCGTCCCCAAGGGCCCGGTCCGCGGCGCGTTCCTGGCCGCCCTGACCCGGGCCCCTGGACAATTTTCGGGCGATTGAGCCCAATCCTGTTCCAGCTCGAACGAATCGCCGGTGGGGACGGCCTTGTCTTCCTTTTTTGCCCTTCCAAAGCTTGGAAGCGCCGATCCCGCGTTACCACTTCGCTTCAGGTCGATAGCCCAGACACCTTGAACATGCTCGCACTTAGGCTGCTCGCCGCCTCGTTTTCCGCCGCCTCGCTACAACTCGGATCCGCCCTGTGGGCGAGCGGGTTCGCCCCGGCTCATCGGATCTACTCGGCCCCCCAATCCGAAACCTGGCAGGTCGAGGCCGGTCGGCGGGAGAACCTGCACGCCTTCGGAACTTCGCTGGTCGTGGTGCACGACGCCGATGGGGATGGGACGGCGGATTTGCTGGTGGGCGCTCCATGCTTGGGCACCGAAGAACCCGGCTACGCCGACCTGATTTCCGGCGCCACCGGAGAGCGAATTCTGCGCTTTAAAGGCGAGACCCCAGGCGACGAATTTGGCTTTGCCGTGGCGGCTGGCTGCGACTTGAATCGCGACGGAGCTCCGGAGTTGATTATCGCCGCCCGTGCAGCCGCCGGGGACGGCGCACGACGCGGCGTTGTCAGCGTGTACAACGGACGTACCTTCAAGAAGCAGCAAGAACTCGCCGGCGCAGAAAACCACGTGTTCTTCGGAGAGTCCGTGTGCTGTCCCGGTGACATCGATGGCGACGGCCACGGCGACCTGTTGGTTGGAGCCCCCGGCGCAGCGGAACAGCGCGGACACGTGTTGCTGTTCACCGGCCCCGGGAAACTCCCGAGTGAAACCCTGCGCGGAAGACGCGCCGGTGATGCCTTTGGCTCTTCCATCTCCGGCCTAAAGGACATGAATGGTGACGGTCACGTTGACTTTGGTGTTTGCGCTCCGTTCGCGAGCTCGAAGATCGCCCGGTCGGGCTCCTTGGTGGCTTACTCCGGCCAGTCCCTGCGTCCTCTTCGAACGCTCTACGGGCCCGAGAGCATGTGCTGGTTCGGCATCTCCGCGGTCAATCCCGGCGACCTCGACGGGGACCAGGTGGACGACCTGCTGGTGGGGGCGCCGGCCGCCTCCCTCGGCGACCGGGGCGGCGTGGGTTGGGTCGGCAGCTTTTCGGGAGCAACCGGCGACTCCCTGGCCATCTTCCCCGGATCCGAATCCGGAGAGTTCTTCGGCCGGAGCCTGGCCGCAGGGTTCGATTGGGACGGAGACGGTGTTGGCGACTGGGCCGTGGGCGCGCCCTACGGACGCGGACGCAGCGATCGCGAGCGCGCCGGATTCGTGGCCGTCCGTTCCGGAACCGGCCCCGAGCTCCACCGCTTTCGCGGAGCGGAAGCCCGCGGGCTCCTCGGCTCCAGCCTTGGAGTGGCCGCCGCGAGCGATCAGCAGCTCATCCTGCTCGCCACCGGAGCCCCCGGGCGCGCGGACTCGGCGTTCCGAACTCAGTCGGAACCGGGCAAGGACCCCAAGCCCGGTTCGGTTCAGCGGCTCCACTGAGGCCGGTTCCTGCGAACAACCGCGGGTCCCGTGGAGCCCGGCGGATCCTCCAGCCCGGCTCAATCCCACCGGGCGGCGGCTGCTTGACCGCCCACTTGCGTCCCTGCGCCTTCGCAGGAATTTGAGCAAGGCCGGCAACTCCCGGAACTTGCCCAACTAAGGGGGAAGCCAAGCCGCGTGCGGAACGTGGAGTGGGAGGACAAGGCCTGCGAGTCTCGCCGGCACCAGACCTCGGCCAGCTTGAATCCTCGGCCGGCTTAGATTCGACCGCTCCGGGTGGGAGTTCGGGAGGCCGGATGGGAGTTCGGGAGGTTCGTCTGCGCAATTTTTGTCCGTTCGCCGAAAACGCTGGGCACTCCCGTCCGTTCTTAGTCCGTCACAAACCTAAATCCCACGAGACCACGCCTCGTTCGCCACGTGCACTTCCTTCTCGAAAGCCTCGGATTCCCCCCTGGAACGGACTTTGTCCAGCTCGCGGGAGCCGTGTCCAAAACGGAACTCAGCGGGCGCGCCTTTGAATTCGGCTGCGGGCTTGGCCTGCACGCGGGCCCCGAGGTTGGACTCTCCTCCAGGGCCGGCGGTGGCACCCGGCTGGCTCGCTCGGCGCCCGAGCGAGCCGACGGGCTGTGGCCCAGCTTTCGAGGCGCGGCCCCGATGAGGCTCGAGGTCCAGACCGTGGCTCGCGCCGAAGAGGCTCCCCGCTTCGCGTCCCTCGAAGGCCGGCTGGGAGAGCTCGGAAGCTGGAGCTCCGCATCGATCCCGATCGCTTGGCTGGATTCCATGGCGCCCGCCGCTGGAGAAATTCGCTACGTCCACCTGGGCGGCTTCGCGGTCGATGTGGAGAGCCTCCAGTTCCCGGCGAGCAGGCCGCGCTTTTCGTTCGAATCCGCGGCTGCTCGCTTGAGGACCCCCTTCGGCCGGTTCGTGCGATCCAGCGACCGCTACGTCCCGAAACACGTGATCGAATTGGACCTAGAGATCGATCGCGTCTTCGTCCTCGAGAACCCTTGGACCCACGAGCCCTTTGACTTGGTCGAGGCGCTCGTCCCCGGGGGGCGCCTGCCCCTGTTTGTTAGTCGATGGCAACTCAAAGAAGACGGTTTGCCGGCTCCTGAACCTGGAATGCGCATTCGCGGGGCCTTCTGGTTGTGTGCAAACGGAGAGCGGACGGGCCAGGTTTCCGGTCGGCGGCCCAGCTGAGCCTCCTGCTAGGCTGCGTTGGTGTCGTCCAGCGCTTCCCCCACCGACCCCCTCGACGCGCCTGAACTCGCTCCGGCGACCGGGAACAAATCTGGCTCGATCCGGACGCCGAAGTCCACCGTCTGGTTCGCGGCTGGCGCTGCGTTTGTTGCAGCCCTGGCGTTCCTTTGGCCGCGCCGAGCCCCTGGCCTGACCTTTGAGGACTCGGGGCTACTGGCCTCGGTGGCCAGCGTATTCGGGATCCCCCACCCGCCGGGTTATCCCCTTTGGACGATGCTGGGAGGCTTGGCCACCCGGCTGGGAGGTGTGTTTGGGCTCGAACCGGCCGCAGCCACCAATTCCCTCTCCACCGTGGCCTCAGCCGGCGCCTGCGCGGTGCTTGCTGGCTTCGCTGCGAGCAGGGGCGCAGGCGCGGCTCTCGGGGCTGCTTGCGGCCTGGTGCTACTGGTTTCCAACACCTTCCTCGCGCAGTCCGCCGGAACCGAGGTCTACGCGCTGGCTACCTTGGTCCAGCTGAGTTTTGTGGCCCTGGCGCTGTCGAGCGCGCCTCGCCCCTTCTATGTCGGAGCCGCCTTTGGGCTGGCCGCCTGTGCCCATCTCACGAGCCTGCTGCTCGTTCCGCTGATGCTGCGCTCCGTTCGGAGCTTCTCCGCAACAGGTCGCCTTGCTCTCGGCCTCGGTGCCGGCCTGTTGCCGTTCCTTTATGTGCCGCTTCGGTCGCTCGCCGACCCAGCCATCGACTGGGGCGATCCCGACACGTTCGAACGCCTTCTGGCGCATCTCGGACGACTGCAGTACTCGGGGGATTTCGAGCCCGACCGAAAAGGCGCGGTCGCGTTCCTGCTGGACCAAGGTCCCTGGCAAGTGCTCGGTCCGCTGGTGCTCGCGATCGGGCTCACAGGACGCCTTTTGATTCGCGACCGCCGAGCGGTTGGACAGATCGGCTGGTTGCTCGCCACCACGGCCGGGATCTGCGCCGGACTCGTCGCCAAGGCGGCCTACCCGGAGATGCTGGAATCGGTGCGCTGGCGCCTCGCCGGGAGCCACCAGGTTCTGGTCGTCGCGCTGGCTGTATGGGTAGCGCTGGCTGTTTCCAGGGCAAGCGCCTCGTGGACCGGCCGTTCCACCCGCGCCGCGCTCGGCGCTGGCCTGCTCGCCGCCGGGCTCGCCACGCCATCCCCCGCAACCAAACTCCCCACGGATCTTTCGAGCGCCTATGGAGCCAGCCGGTACGCCCGTGGAGTTCTTGACCAAGCTCCCGCGGACGCATTCCTGTGGATCAACCGACTCGGTTCGACCGACATCCTGGGCTTCCCGCTGCTCTACCGACAGGTCGCGCTTCAAGAGCGGCCTGATCTGGTGCTGATCGATCGCTCCGCCCTCGAAATGGGCTGGTACCGGGAGCAGCTCGCCGAACGGGCTCCCCAGCTTAAGCCGGCTCTCGACCAACTCGGGCGAGCCCTCGAAAGCGGGGATCTTCTAGCCCCCTCGGAGCGACGGCGAGCCAGCGGTCTGGTCTTCCTGGCGGCCCGGGCGGACCCTCGCCCGCTGGTGGCGACCGACCCACCCGGTCCCGCGATCCTTGGGCGCGAGCCCCTGCATCCAGCCGGTCTTTTGTGGTGGGACTCGGCTCCCGAATCGGAGCTGCTGCCCCGCCGGGTCGATCTCACCGGTGAGCCTCGCTCCCCCTGGACCGACCTCCTCAAGAAGCTCGCTGCGGAGCGAGCGCGTCCCTAGCGAGCCACCCGGCACACAGGGGGTCCTCCGCTCAGCGCGGGAGCTCGGCGGAACGAGCCTTGGCCCAGCCTTCGTAGCCATCGGGCAGCTGCGAGGCATCTTCGAAGACCACGAGAGTCACATCGGTTCCACGGCGACTCCAGCTTGCCCCCCCGTGTTCGGCGTGGCCGAGGAGCCGTGCACTGGCCTGGATCTGCGGCAGAACCTGGCCGAGGGCACCCGCGAACTCAAGCGCTTCGGCTTCGTCGTCCCAGCGGGTGATGAGCATCACCACCCGGGGTGCCTCGGGGCCCGATTCGTGTTCAAAAACCACGATGCGATCCGCGCCCCAGCCGGTGACGGCGGTGGAAGTGAACTTCATCGACAGAAAGTCCATGGGCGAGGGGGTGCCGGACTGTTGATCGCGCTTGGGGTCGACCAGGATCCCAAGGGAGATTTCCCCAAACGAGTCTTGGAACACCGCTCGGTAGCCCGCTGCCGGATTCAACTCCAGTTGCAAATCGGCCGGGGCTTCGCGCTGGGCTTCGTCCCAATACAGCTCGGGGTGCAGCAGCTGCTCCGTCGAGCGCGGCGGGTTCAAGTAGGCCGCGTCCAAAATCTCCGGATCGATGGAGCCCAGGCCTGCGGCTTTGCCTTCCGAAGACGACAGGAATTCTAAGCCAACCATGTAGGAGGCCATCGTTGGCTTCCAAAGGAACTCGGGGGTCGCAAACAGGCCCTCACTTTGACTCTGGGAAGCCTGCATAACTTCCACGAACTGGTCGGGCGAGAAGTTCTCTTGCATCCAGATTTGCTGAATCGCTAGCGCACCGCCTTCCATCACCGCGTGTAGCGCGGCGGCAGAGTCGGAGTCATCCTTGCGAGCCACCAACATCTTCTCCAAATCGAAGTGCTGGTCTTCAAGAGCATGCACCAACTCATGGGCAATGGTGCTTTCCGCGAGCGCTCCCTCGACGCCTTCCATGAGGAAGAAACCCTTGGAAAGCGGGTCGTAAAAGCCGCCGGCTTGCTCGTCCAAAAAGCTGACCATCAGTTCTTCCAGACTCTTCTCGGCCGGCATCAACCCAAGCAGCTGGGCCGCGAATTCGGTCCGCGCTAGTTCTTCCGGCGAGTCCATCGCCAGCAGACGCTCGCGCAAGTAACGACGAACCGTGTCTCGATCGGCCAGAGTGGCCTTCACCGGATGCTTCCACTCCAGCTCGCGGAGGTCGGCCACGTCCACCGAGATGTCGGCCACCAGTCGCTCAAGCTTCGCTTGAGCCGCAGCGCGCGCGGTGTCTCCGGTTGGCTCCTCCTCCTGAGCCTGCTTGAAAACGGCCGGCACGAACGAGGCCTCGCCTTGGACATCGGCCCTGAACCAAAAGGAAGCGGCGAGCAAGAGCGGGGCTGCAAGAGCCAGGGAAGCCTGAGGATTGTTCTTCATCGTGGGGCGAGTTCTACCAGGAAGAGCCACTGCGATTCTCAAGGGGAGCGCCGCGATGGGCGTTCAACGGTCGGTGGGTGCCCCTTATACGCAGGCTACCGGTCCCCAATTTCCCGGGACTCCAGGAAGTCGCGATCCACTTGCCTGCCCGCGTGCCGGCCCAGGTGCCTTGGTTCGAAGGGCTGCTCAAAAACCCGGCGGATGGGGGGCGGCCCCCTCGGACCTCGCTCTCCTCCCGCCTTTCCTGGCCTCTCGGGGGGGCCGATGGCACCATGTCGGGCCCACCCAGCCGGCTCGCCATCGCGGGATCGGCTCCTCCCTGGAATCTCTCCGTGCAGATTCCGAGGTCCCCTCCCCCTTCCCTCGAGCGCGACCGATGCATCAACGGCCGAAACGACCCCGCCACGCCCTCCTCCTTGCTGCGCTCACGGCCTTTCTGGTGGTCTGGGCCCCGGAGGGTTTCGCGCAGGGCGAGAGTTTGCCCGAGGAACCTGCCCAGGAATTGGACCTGAGTCTTCCCGAGGACCGCGAAGCCGTCCGCGAGCTGATCGCCCAGATCAAATCCGACGCCGCGGCTGCAGCCGGAGCCTCCGCGCAAGAGAAGGACTGGCAAGCCAAGGTGGACGACGCCATGAAGAAGGTGAACGGCGCGATCGCGTCGGTGATCTTCTTCGACATTTGGATCTTTGACAACACGCCGATTCTCGAGGGCGGCGACCCCGTCGTCGACGACAAGGGCAGGGCCAAGATCGACAAGAAGATTCAGGTCCCCTTCGCGGTGGCTTGGCTGATTTTCGGAGCCATCGTTTTCACCCTGCGAATGCGCTTCATCAACTTCCGGGCCTTCGGTCACGCGCTCGACGTCGTTCGCGGGCGCTATACCGATCCAAACTCCCATTCAGCGGGTGAGGTCACTCACTTCCAGGCCCTGACAGCGGCGTTGTCCGCAACGGTTGGACTCGGCAACATCGCAAGCGTAGCCGTCGCGGTGGGCGTCGGTGGCCCTGGCGCGACTTTCTGGATGATCCTCGCCGGCCTGCTCGGCATGACCTCCAAGTTCACCGAGTGCACGCTCGGGCAGAAGTACCGCGAAGTCCGCGCCGATGGACACGTGATGGGCGGTGCGATGTTCTACCTGTCCAAGGGCCTGAAGGAACGCGGCCTCGGCGCACTTGGCATGGTCCTCGCCCCGATGTTCGCGATCCTGTGCATCGGTGGCTCGCTGGCTGGCGGCAACAGCTTCCAGGTCAGTCAGTCGCTAGGCGCCTTGGCCGCGGTGGATGGACTCGAATTCCTGCGCCCGGTCCAGAGCGGTGGAGGCGGATTCGCCTGGGCCTACGGCGTCCTGATGACTTTCCTGGTGGCCATCGTGATCATCGGTGGCATCCGCCGAATTGCCCAGGTCGCCGAGAAGGTCGTGCCGACCATGTGCGGGGTGTATGTGCTCGCCTGCCTCACCATTTTGGCGATGAATTTCAGCGCCATCCCCGGGGCCTTCGCGAGCATCATCGGCGAGGCCTTCGACCCGGTTACGGTCTTCGACATGGACGCCCTCAAAGGCGGCATGATCGGAGTGTTGATCCTGGGCTTCAAGCGCGCCGCATTCTCGAACGAAGCCGGCATCGGATCGGCTGCGATCGCACACTCGGCCGCGAAGACCGATTACCCCGTCCGCGAGGGCGTTGTGGCCCTGCTTGAGCCGTTCATCGACACCGTCGTGGTCTGCACCATGACCGCATTGGTGATCGTGATCACAGGCGTCTACAACGACCCCGCTCACGCGGACGCGATCCTGAATGAAAAAGGCGCTGCCCTGACCTCCGCGGCGTTCTCGTCGCAAATCCCGTGGTTCGCCTATGTGCTGGCCGCAGCGACCATGCTGTTCGCGTTCTCGACCATGATTTCGTGGTCCTACTACGGCGAACGCTGTTGGTCGTGGTTGTTCGGTGAGAAGAGCAGCTTGATCTACAAGTTGCTGTTCCTGACCTTCACGTTCCTCGGGTCGATCATTACGGCGACCCAAGTGCTTGAGTTTGGCGACCTCATGATCCTCGGTATGGCGCTGCCCAACATCCTCGGACTGCTCCTGCTCTCGGGTGGCGTTCGTCGCGACCTGGACGAGTACTGGGAAAAGAAGAAGCGCGGGGAATTCCCGACCTTCAAGTAGCCCTGCTCGGGCCTGGCCCTTGCTGACCCGACCCTATGACCACGAGAACCTCCGCTCCGATTGGTCCCGTTGATCTCGCCGCCGAGCGCGAGGTCCTCGGGGCGGAGTTGTCCGCGACGATTGAACGCGTCCTCGCTTCCGGCGCCTACGTTCTAGGTCCGGAGGTCGAGGGGTTCGAAGCCGAATTCGCCGCGTTCCAGCGGACGAAGTTCGGCATTGGCGTGAACTCGGGGACGGATGCGCTGATCCTTGGGCTGAAGGCGCTTGGGATCGGGCCCGGCGATCGTGTCCTGACCACCCCGTTCACGTTTTTCGCCTCCGCTGGGGCGGTTGATTGGATCGGAGCTCGGCCCACGTTTTGCGATATCGACCCCGATACGGCGCTGATGCGCACCGATCAAGTCGAGGCTACGCTGGACGCTCAAACGCGCTGCATCCTGCCGGTGCACCTTTACGGCCAACTTTGCGACATGCGCAGCTTGCGCCGAATCGCCGACGCCAGAGGAGTTTCGATCCTCGAAGACGGAGCCCAGTGCCATGGTGCCGAGCGCGACGGCGTGCGCTGCGGCCAACTCGGTGATGCCGCCGCGTTCTCGTTCTACCCCACCAAGAATTTGGGTGCGCTCGGGGAAGGCGGAATGCTCCTCACCAACAGTCGCGAACTCGCTTCCCGCACCAGAGGCCTGCGGGACCACGGCAGTTCGGCCAAATACGTGCACTCTGAGATCGGCACCAACTCACGCCTTCAGGGACTGCAAGGAGCCGTGCTAAGACTCAAGCTCCCCTACCTAGAACGCTGGAACGCGCGCCGCGCCGAAATCGCGGCGGGCTACGACCAGGCCTTCGCGGGTCACGATGGCCTGCGGCCCCTCACTGGCCCCAAGAACGCCACCCACGTCTATCACCAGTACGCCATTCGAGTCCTCGGCGATCCAGGCACCCGCGAACTCGTGCGCAAGGCGCTCGACGAACAGGGCATCTCGACGGCGGTGCACTACCCACGCCCCGTACATCTCCAGGACGCGGCGAAGGCCTGGGGCTATGGACCGGGGGACTTTCCCGGAGCCGAGGAGCTAGCCACCCAGGTGCTCTGCCTACCGGTTCACCCTTTCCTCTGCGACGATCAAGTCGCTCGCGTTGCAGAAGCCGTACTCGCGTCGACTCCGGATTAGAGTTCAGGCGATTAGATCTCTGGTCCTTAGATCTTCGGCCCGACCTGGCTTCCCCCCGCCACGCAGCGAACCAGAACTTCTGCCGGAAGCTCCGCGCACCGCTCGGCAGCAAGCTTGTGCTCCCTGCCCCTTTGGGGGCCTGCCCGTTCGGAAGCCTGCCCCTTAGGAAGTCTGCCCCTCGCGAAGGCTCTCCCCCACAGCTGGCGCTGCGCGTTCGAAGGCCTCCGCTGCGCGATAGCCCGCCGGGCGCCGATTCATCCATGCAAACAGAACGTTTTCGGGAAACCGCTGCCGTCGCGTTCGCCAACTCGTCGTGAGCTCATTCAAGTATCCGCGGGCGTGCCCGATGCGATCCTCGGTGAGCACCACTTCGGCCTGCAAGTTGCCAAACAGCTCATCGCTTTCAAGCTCGGGGTAGCGCTCAACGAGCAGGGCCGCTCGCCCGCTGATTCGTACCGGGTCGACGCCCGCCTGACCTTCGGTGGTGGCTTGTCCCTGACTGCGAAGTTCGGCGAGCAGGACCTGCACCTCGCGCTCGTGGCGGCCGGCTTCCTCGACGACGGCAACCAGGCGAGGAATCAACTTGGCCCGGCGATCGAGCTCCACGTCGATGCGCGCCACGGCTCGCCGTGCACGGCTCGCGAGGTCGATGAACCCGTTGTAGGTGAATAGGAGCCACAGAATGCCTGCCCCGAGACTGTGAACCACGGCGCCGATTCCGATCCAAACCAGGCCCGCCCGCCAGCCCTGCCCGCTTGGCCCCAAGTTGAAGATTCGTGCGAAGAAATACGTCGCAGCCACCGTGAGAATCCAAGCAAAGATCTGTCCGCTCCAGGATCCACTTCCAGCCCAGCGCTCGACCGCCTTGGCGTCCCCCACCGCGATGCCCTGCCAACCCTCGGCGCTTCCACTGCCGGGCAGCTTTTCGAATCCGATTTCGATGTCGTCTCCAGAACTGGTTGGGCGCCCACGTCCGACCAAGTGCAAGTCCGCGCCCAAGCGAATGCCTGCTTCGCTCAACTGACGTTGGCCAGTCGATCCCTGCACCGGACCCTGGTCGCTGAAGCGGTGATAGTCCGGCTCCGAGGAGCCCACGATGCGCTGGACAAAGGGCTCGGTTCGCGTGCGCGCACCCTCGGGATCGACTCGCACCCGACCGCTTTCATCCTCTAGCTCAAACGGGATTCTCTCCGTCCTTTCTCCGACCGACTCCCAGCCGGTGACAACGCGCGTGCGCATCGTTGTGCGGCCTTTCGCGTCGCGGCTCATCTCCGTTTCGGTGCGCTGATAGGACTCGGTGATCGAAAGCCGATAGAGCACGCAAGGCACTTGGCCAAGCGGGCTCGTGAGCGGGCTCGCGCTGCGCGCGCGGCCGGAAGCCTCGAGCCAGCCGACAAAGATGGCGGCTGCCGGCGACGTGGGGAGATCCTGGAGAAGCTGGCGCCGGGACCTGGCCCGGGCAGCCCGCCAGGACAGCCAAATGGCGAGTCCTGCGCAGGCCAGGCCGGCAAACAGGAAGGGAGAGGGCTGGGTCCAAGCGAGGGGCATCCGGAGAGGCTCGCCCCTAGGCCCTGCCCGAAGCAAGCGGGCGCCTGCTCAGACCTCCCGGGAAGAGCCCCCTAACCGCCTGGAAATCAGGGCTCTAGAGGGCGATGGGACCTCGGATCCAGGGGAGCCTGTTCCGCTTGCCCCCACGCCACCGATAGAGAGAGCGGTGACTCTTCGCGGCGCCGCTCGTCCGTAGGGAGTGCTAACCCCCATGACCCGACCTCTCCACAGGCCCCATTCACCCGGCGATCCGCCCGCCTCCGCCCGGCCCGGCAGATCCACTGCCAGGCGCCGGAGCCTCGGTCGCACCGCCCCGCCCAAGGACCAGCCCACGGCAAACCCCGATGCGCTGGTCGCGCCGGAGTGGATGGACCCATGCCTGGTCGCGGACCTCCTGGCCCGCAAGTTAACGCCGGATTCCCTGGCCCGAGTCGCCGAAGCCATTCGTTTCGCCCGAACCCGTGAATCCAATCCAGCCCGGCTCGAGGCACGGATCGAGTGGATTCTCGGGCTCCCTTGGCCGGCGGTTCCAGCCGAAGCCGGGTTCGATTCCAAGGCGCTCCGGCGCAGCTTGGACAGGGACCTTTGTGGATTGGACTTGGCCAAGCAGCGCTCCCTCGATGCGCTCGCGGCGGCGGCTCGCAGCGGAGAACGCGAAGCGTTTCACGGAACGGTCCTCGGATTCTTCGGGCCCCCCGGAACAGGCAAGAGCGCGCTCGCAGACAGCCTCGCACGCGCCACGGGGCGCCGGCTCGTACGCGTGTCCATGGCCTCGATCGAACAGGCGCGAGATTGGACCGGCCAAGATTTACCGGCCTACGAAGCCCAACCTGGAGCTCTGCTGGAAGCGCTGCAAGCTTCGGGGGGCGAACCCTGCGTCGTCCTGCTCGACGGACTCGACGAACTTCAGCTCGGCGCCGAAACCGAAGCGGCCAGCCTACTCTCTCCGCTGTTCGAACCGGATGGCCTGCGCGAGCACATCGATCGATACCTGGGCGTTCCATTCGACCTGTCCTCGTTGCTGGTTCTCGTCACGGCGCGCGACGCCGAGGAGCTTTCAGAAACGCTGGTCGACCGCCTCCAGCGGGTGGACTTCAGCGGTTACAGCGAGCGCGAGAAACTCCTGATCGCCAAGCGCGGCCTGTTGCCCCGCGCACGTCGAGCTAGCAGCTTGACGGCCAAACAGGTCTCGATCACCGATGGCGCACTCCTCTCCCTGGTGCAGGACTACACCGAAGAATCCGGCGTCCACCAGCTCGAGCGAAACCTGCGAACCTTGACCCAGCGTGCCGCCATGGCACGAAGGGTCGGAACGCGAGCCGGAGAGCCGCAGCGATTTCGCAAGGCCGATCTAGCTGAAACGCTCGGTGCTCCGATCCGGGAGGAAGAGCTGCGCCTCGCGCGCCCGACCATCGGACATGTTCAGGGACTCGCCTGGACTTCGGGGGGCGGAGCCCTGTTGCCAATCGAGGCGCTCGCGACCAAGGGTTCGGGACGGACGACGCTCACCGGCCAAGTCGGAGAGGTGATGCGCGAGTCCTTCCAGACGGCCTGCAGCTTTGTTCGAACCCGGTTGGCTTCGCTCGGACTCCCCGAAGACGCGTTCGATCAGCTGGATCTGCATCTCCACCTTCCGGCCGCCGCGATTCCAAAGGACGGGCCCTCGGCGGGTTTGCCGCTGGCCGTTGCGGTGTACTCCCTGGCTTCGGGTCTGCGCGTGCGCCACGACGTCGCGATGACCGGCGAGATCTCCCTTTACGGCCGGGTTCTACCGGTCGGCGGTCTGCGCGAGAAACTCCTGGCCGCCCAACGCGCGGGGCTGCGCGCGGTCCTCGTTCCGCTAGGGAACCGAGAGGAGCTTCTGACGCTGCCGCCCGATGTTCGCGACGCGATTCGCGTCGAGCTGATCTCCACCGTCGATCAAGCCCTCGACTTCGTCCTCGACCGCGCGGGACACCGAGTCGGACACGCCCGCATCCGTCGCAGCGCGTTTCCGCGCGCCGCTCGGCAGCATCCTGCCCCCGCCGTCGAGAGCTCGCCGTCCGCCGCAGAACGCAAGCGCCAGCCCAAGCCCTCCCGGCGCCAGCGAGACGCAGATTCCACCGCTTGAGGCGTGAACAGCCCGCTGATCGGGCTCCGATCCCCTGCTGCCGCGCTCATTCGGTACGCTCCGCTTCCCCTCCCCCCGAGTTCCCTATGCAAAGTCCTCCCCATCTCGCCCGCTTCGGCCCGTTCGCCATGCTCGGTTCGTTGCTGGTTCTCGGCGCCTTGGTGGAGACCAGCTCTGGCCAAAGCGGAGCCCGTCAAAACCCGCGTTCGACGAGCCCCGCTCCCGAAGCAACCGCACTCGACCCCGCCAGCGAGCAGGATCCAGAGCAGGAACTTTCGTCCGAACCCGACGAGCTCGAGCCTTTTCGCCTGCCGGCGTACATCTCGCCCAACCAGCAGCTCGAGTACTTCCGGATCGCCGACTACGATTCTTCGGGCTGGATCTCGTTCGAGGAAGCACGAGAGAGCCTTGTTCTCGATCGGCAGACCTACCAAATCTACGACTCGAACATCGACGGCCGCATCAGCCAGGAAGAGTTCGAAGATCGCTACCTCGAGTCCATTCGTCTCACGGGCGGTTTCCGTCCCCCGATTCCCGCAGCAACCGGGACCGTTGCTCCCCCGCGCACGGCAGAGCAGCTTCGCAACAGCTTTGATCGCAATCTCGATGCTCGCCTCGGTGTCGCCGAACTCGACCTGTTGATCAAGGAGTACGGCCTCCCCGATCGAGACGGAAAGCAGCTGCTCATCCTCTTGGATGAGGACACCAGCGGCTATGTCGATCCGCCCGAGCTCGTCCGTCTCAGCCAAATTCTCGACGCCTTCAAGTCGCTCCCTCCGCGGGTCTTCGACGCGGACCGGCCCGGCAGTCTCGAGGAGCTCTACGGGGAACGAACCCCGAGAGAGAATACCCGTGGTCTCGCTGAGCCCCCGTTCATCCGCGGTCCGGTTCGACCGTTCTACCGCCTCGACGCCGACGGCGACGAAGACATCGACGAGCAAGACCTGTTCGCCCTGCAGTTTCCGCTCACGCTTCCGGTTCGAGCCAGCTCAGTGCTCGCTGCCCTCGATACCGACGGAAACGGCGCTCTCGATCGCGACGAGTTTCGAGCCGCAATGGAGTAGGTTCTCCCTACCCTCGGAGCCTGCTCACAAACCGAGTTCTGGCGGGTTACCGCGAATGATCGACTCAGCGTCATCTTCGCGCAGCCCGAGGCACAGCTTCCGCAGCCAGGAGACCGACTCATTGCGATGGGCTTCCCAATCGGTTGCCAGGTCCGAACGTCCAGCCTGATCGGCAGCCTCCCAGCGCACCCGCAGTTCTTCGAGTCCGGCTTCCAGATAGCGCTCGAGATCTCCCGCACCGGCGTCCGCCAGGGCGAATCCCACCGTGAGCAGAGCTGCGATCCCGTACTCGCGGGAGGCGACCCAATCCGCAGGCTCCGAACTCTCCCCCGGCTCTTGGGCAACAAAGCCCGGATCCGGTGCGAAGCCAAGCCCCAAGCGGGCGAACCCGAGTTCGGGTCGATCGCCCCGCCAGGGCCGGTCGCCGATCCCGAACCGAACGGCGGGCCGATCCCCGAAGCTCTGGCCGGCTTGCTCTCCCGCATCCACCAACGCGCAGCGCGCTACCAGCGAAGCTCCATCGGGTCGATAGCCGCTGGGGAGAACGCCGGGCCAGGACCAGCCGTAGGTCTCGTCCGGCTGAATCGGAATGCGTGCTCCAGGGTCCGGGGAGCGCTCCAAAATCAGAATCGACTCGGGAGCTCCCACTTCAGCCCGCCGTGAAAGCCCTGCGAGGGAAAACTCGACCAACGCAAAGATCTCCTCGCCCTGCGCTTCGATTTCTAGGACCCGTTGATCGCTAAGCGGCGCGGACAAAACCGCCAGCCCGCAGCGCGGATCGGGCACTCGGCCGGCCGTGTGCTCTTTGCGCAAAAGGAGCAGGGCTTCCGCCAGCGCGGTGCGATCCGCAACCCCCGCACCGGGAGCGGGCGCCAACACAATCCACCGCCAAGGACGCTCGCGACCGCGCAGCCACTCCTCGTCGGCGGAGAGCCCAAAGGACGCTCTCGTTGCATTGGGAGGCCCGCTAGGCGAACGGGATTCCGGCTTGCTGGTACTAGGAATGCTGGGACTGGGTAGAAGAGCCCCAAGAAAGCCCTCAAACAACGAGCCTGAACTCCGAATTTCGGCTCGGATCTCGGCGGTGCCCGGGAGCGGAACCCCTGGCCCGACATACCAAAGCGGCCTCAGGAACGGCGTCCGATTCACTTCGCGCGCCGCTTGATCCGAGACCCGCTCCTCCTGAAGCTCTAACTGCAATTGCTCCCAGGGAACCGTGCTGCCACACGCCGGTCCAAGGAGGAGCGCCACGGACATCAAGAGGGCCATGCGTGACGGCTCCTTCCTTCGGTACCAGAGCATCCGCGGACCGGCGAATCCGATCACAGGTACTTGTCGATGAGCAATCCCAATCGATCTCGAGCTTCGTCGGTGATCTTCGAACGGTCGGTCATGATCGCGTGTTGGAGCGCCGACCCGCAGTTGCAGGCTCTCGCTTGCGCGACCAGTGGAATCGCGCGCCTCAAAACACCGCGAGCGTTGCCCACGTTTTGATGCGCAACCTTGACGACTTGCTCGACCGTGACATCGTCATGTCCCTCATGCCAGCAGTCGTAGTCTGTGGCCATCGCGATGGTCGCGTAGCACATCTCGGCTTCACGGGCGAGCTTAGCTTCCTGCAGATTCGTCATGCCGATCACGTCCACGCCGAACTTTCGGTAAATATTGGACTCGGCGCGGGTCGAAAACTGAGGGCCTTCCATGTTCACGTAGGTGCCGCCGTCGTGAACCTTGACTCCCTCGGATTTCGCGCTGTCGAGCAAGGCACCGCGCAGCTCGCCGCAGACGGGATCTGCGAACATGACGTGCGCCACGACTCCGCCGGTGAAGAAAGTGTCAACGCGGTGGCGGGTTCGATCAAAAAACTGATCGATGATCACAAACTCGCCAGGCGCGATGTCTTCGCGCATCGACCCGACCGCTGAAACCGACAAAATGCGGGACACGCCCAAGCGCTTGAAACCCCAGATGTTCGCACGAAAATTGATCTCGCTGGGAGAGACCACGTGCCCGCGTCCGTGGCGCGGGAGAAAAACCAGCTCGACGTCGCCGAGTCGGCCGGTCAGGTACGCATCGGAAGGATCGCCGAACGGGGTCGAGAGGCGTACCTCCTCCACGTCGGTCAAGCCTTCCATCTCGTAGAGGCCAGAGCCTCCGACGATGCCGATCTTTACGGGGTCGCTCATAGGGATTGGGGGGGCGTGCGGCCGACGCAACGCCAAGGGGGGGATCGTTCTTAAGAACGCGGGGAGACAGAGAAAAAAGCGGGCAGGAGAGCTTAGCTCGCTCTCCTGCCCAGACGACGGAATGGCCCGCGCAGCGTGCTACTCCGGGGCGTCTTCGCCCTTGCCCTTCTGCCAGTCAGGACGGTTCGAGCGACCTCGTTTGCGGGGTGCAAGCGGTCCATGCGGGGCTTGCCGTTCGTCGCGAGGGCCGGTGCTCCCGCGGCCTCCACGGTCCGCGCGATCGCCGGGGTAGCCGCCTCCATAGGAACCGCCTCCGCGGCGCTGATCCCGGCCGCCGCCCCAGTTGCCGGTCCCGCCTCCGCGCCGGTCACCAGCCCCAAAGGAACCGTGCTGACGGTCCCCGTAGCCACCTCCTCTTTGGTCGCGATCCCCGTAGCCACGGGGACCGTCGCCGCGCTGGGGCCGGCCGCGATCTTGGTAACCGCCGCCTTGGCCGTAGTTCGGTCGTCCCTGGTAGCCACGGTCGCTAGGTCCACGGTTGCCGTATCCCCGGTCGTCGTATCCCCGGTTGCCCTGCCCACGATCCCGATAGTCTCCACGCGATTCGCCGGACCGATCGCGATCCCACCCGCCGCTGCGGAAGTCCCTTCCCTGCCGATCACCCCCTTGGTAGCCGCCGCGACCGCCCTGGTAGCCCCCTCGATCGGAGCCGCCGCGCCCGCGATCATCGCGATACGAACCGCCTTGATCGCGCCCGCCGCGGTAGGAACCCGCCTGGCCTGAATCCCGATGGAAGCCACGCTGGTCTCGACCTCCCCGGTAGGTGTCGTCGCGACGATTTCCTCCGTGGGACGAGTCGCCCCTTCCCCCGCGGAACGAGTCGCCCCGTCCCCCTCCGCCGTAGGACGATTGTTGGTCGCGCCCGCCGCGGAACGGCCGGTCTTGTCCCCGTTCCCCGCGGTAGCCGCCACCTTGGCCGGGGCCGCCACGGTACGGCCCATCTTGACGGTGCCCGCCGCGATAGGAATCGGTTTGCCCTCGACCACCGCGGTACGCATCGTCTCGGCCACCACCGCGATAGGAGCCTTGCTGGCCGCGGGCGCCTCGGTAGGAGTCCTCTTGGCCGCGACCGCCGCGGAAGGAGCCTTCTTGACCGCGACCGCCGCGGTACGACCCCCCTCCTTCGCGGTGGCTGCCATAGCTGCGCGATCCTCCGTGGTCGCGTCCGCGGGAGGAGCCGCCACCCCCGCCACCGTAGGAACTTTGTCCTCCGGCGTAGGCCTCGTGCGGACCGCCATGGTGGCGGCGCCCCTCCCCTTCGCTGAAGCCGCGAGCTCCACCGCGGGGGCCTCCCGCGCCCCGCTCGCCGGGACGCCGCTGGGGTCCACGGGGACCGCTGTACTCACCCCGATCGGATCCTTGCGGTTCGGTCGCTTCGTCGGATCCAGTTCCCACCGGTTGGGCCAGCAGGCGCCGGACGACAAGCGTCGCGTAGGCGCCACGGGGCAATTCGAACCGTAGCTTCACCATATGCGAACCGCGGTATTCCCGGTCTTCTTCCGCGGGCCGCACACGCAGGTGACGGGGTACACAGAACATCGGCCGGTCTTCCCCTTTCAGGGCGAATCCCTCGACCCCCTGGACCTCGAACTGCCCTTCCGCCAGGCCTTCCGAGGCGAGCACATCGCTCAATAGATCCCGCTGGGTCTTGTCCGCCACGTCCTCGAGGCCAGCGGCCGGCAGCCGGAAGGTGTCTTCGAGCGAAACGCCCTCGGGCAACTCCTCCCCGTGACAGACCAGCGGTCCCTCGACGCTATCAACCACGAGTCGCCTCTCCACCGAAAGCCCACCGCGCAAACGCTCGGTCACCGCTCGGTTCCACAGGTGCGACTGATAGGCGTAAAGGTGAATCAACCGAACCCTGGAGGCGACGTAGCGGAACGCACCGCGGAAATCGCCGGGATGATCGACCAGGTGCTCAAAAATCGACCGGTGCTGACCAGCCTTTTGGGCCAGGTCGCGGCAAGCCTCGAAGTTCCCCCAGCGCTCGGTCAGACCCCGCTTGAATCGCAAGCTTTCTTCGCGCTCGTACTCCCCTTCTCCGACCAAGAGTTGACGCAGAGCCTGTTCCGCGCGGCCGAGCATCAGCTCGCGAGCGACCCATCCCTGATTGAAGGCGAGGTTGCCAAATCGCTGTTCATCGAAGTAGTTCGGAACTCCATACCTGCGAACAACCTCGAGATTGCGGCGCAGGTACTCCAATTGAGAGCGATCCAAATCTCTGACGCAGATCTCAAAGGCGTTGCCATCGGAGTGCTCGCTGCTGATCGGATCTTCGGACCGTCCGACGTAGTCGATGCGCAACTCGGGGTCTTCGATGGCCACCTGGGCGCCGCCAGGAATGCTCATGTGCTGAATCGTGATCCCCTGGCGGTCCTTGAGACCGGCCATGGAGACATCGCCGACCTCGACACCTGCTGCGCGGGCCAGCTCGCGAGCGGCTTCCGGAGAAGTCAGCTTGCGCTTAGTGACGCGGTACACGCGATGCTCGCCTTTTTCGCCAAGGACGTCGGGACGCAACAGTTCACGAACCCGGAAGTCTCCGGGGCGGGTTTTGAGTTTCATGGGTCAGGGGGGGCTCGCAGCCCGGATGTTATGCGGAGTAGTTATGAGGGGGCCGATGCTTACGTAGCTGCTTGAGGGCTCGCTCGAAGTCGGCATGGAGGCGTGCGCGCACGCGGACGAAACACTGGCTCGAATCGAAGGCGAAACTCGGTTCGTCTCCGTTCGGTTCGGGAAAGGCGCCAGGCCGCTCGGGGCGGCCCTGCTCGGGAACACCGGGCAGCGCAAACACCAGCTGCTCGGCGTGAAGGGTGGAACGACTGACGAGCGGCCGTTCAGGCCGCCCTTTCTTGGCCTTGTAGCTGCGCTTGAGCTCCGACAGCCGCAACTCGTCTCGCCGGCCGTAGAGTTTGTCCACGGCAAGCGGGAATCCGGCAGATGCCAAATGCACCCGAATTTGGTGGGTGCGTCCGGTTCGGGGAAAACAGCGCACCAACGTGTAGCCCTGGAACCGCTCGACCACCTCGATCTCCGTGATCGACTCCTTGCCCCGGGCATCGACTTGCATCTTCCCGCTCTTGCGGGGATCGGGGCCGATCGCCGCGTCGATGGTCTCCCGCTCACCCAGCTCCAAGGGATGCTCCCCTTCGACCAAGGCCAGGTAGGCCTTCTCGACTGTTCCACGTTCAAACGCACCGCGCAACTCACGCTCGGCTTCGATGTCCTTGGCAGCCAGCAGCACTCCCGAGGTCTCCTTGTCGAGGCGATGCACGAGCCTCGGGCGCCAGGTCAGCGGCTCAGACTCGGGCGATTCGGACTTGGCTCTCGCCAAAAGCGCGCCGGACATCGATCCGGTTTCACGAATCCAGCGTTCGGGCTCCACGGCCAGGCCGGAGGGCTTGTCGACGCACAGGACCCGCTCGCTTTCAAACAGAACGTTCAACTCGATCTGCGGCGCCACCGGCAGCGCACGATCCAGCGTGTCCTCATCCAAAGAGATCAGCAGGACGTTGTTCGGACGCAGGCGCTGGGAAGGCTTCACGCGCATGCCATCGACCAAGACGCGACCGCAGCGCACTTCGTGGCGGAGCCGGCCCTTCGGCACCTGGGGGTACAGCAGGCACAAATACTCATCGAGCTCAAGCCCAACGTGCTCTTGCGGCACCAGATGCACCTCGGAATCCATCGCTTCAGCTCCTGCTTCAGCGACCTCCTCCTCCAAGTCCTCCTCGATCCATTCCCCGTCCATGGTGGTCCTCCGTTGGCCCAAAGCCTTTACGTCGCGTTGCGGTTCTTCCTCGAAGCGGCAGCCGACTCGGCCTGATCAGAGAGCCTCGCTGCGAACACCGGCGCGGCGTTCGATCGCCTCGGGTTTGAGGGCTCCCACGAACGGCAAATTGCGATACAGGCCGGCGTAATCGAGGCCGTAACCCACGACGAACAGGTCGTCGATTTCAAAACACCGGAAGTCCGCCTCCAGCTCAACCGCCCGGCGCGCCGGCTTGTCGAGGAAAACGCAGGTCTGAACACTCGCGGCCCCGCGCTCCAAGAGCGCTGCCCGCAAGCCGGCCAAGGTTCGACCGGTGTCCAAGATGTCGTCTACGAGCAGAAGCCGGCGTCCAACGAGGTCCGCTTCGGTCGGCAAGAAGTCGAGGACTAGATTCCCAGATTCGGTTCCGTCCCGATAGCTGCTCGCCGAAACGAACGAAAGTTCGATGGGGCTTGGCAACCGCCGAATCAGGTCGGAAACGAACACAGCTGCCCCGTTGAGGACACCGACCACAGTGAACGGCCCGTCCCCCATAGCTCGGTGAACCTCGCCCGCTAGGCGATCCAGACCGCGAACGATCTCGGCTTCGGAGATCAGGACTTGTTGGATGTCTTCGTGCACGAGATCGAAGGGGCGTAGGAGAACCGACGGATCGGAGAATGGCGGCCGGGCCGGCCAAGGGAAGCCGGTGCCGCAGAGGGGGACACCTAGTTGTTCAAAGGGCGCTTCCGGAGAGTCCTCCGGGTCCCAGGGCGGAGCTCGCCAGCCAGCCGAGCCTGCAAGCTTGAGTGCCTGCTGGCCCGGGGTCGGTTGGCCCCACCGCGGGTTCGCGGGAGCGATAATAGAGGATCCCCCCGGTGAACCCGCAGACGCCGCCAGAAATCTCCGGGATCCCCCCCATTTCAGGCCCGATTTCAGGCTTCCGGCGCTTCGGGCGCTCCGAAATTTCGGATCTCCGGGGGCCTGTTCTGGGAACCCCGGGCACCGGGATCCAGAGGCCGGTTCCGGGAAACCCAGTCGACCCAAAGGAGCCCCAAATCGCCCAGGGTGAGACCCGGCTCGGGCCCGGAAGAGCGGCGACTTTGCTGGTGGAAGGACCCGGCGTTCCCGTTAATAATCCCTAGGGCCCACAGCGAATCACAAATTTTTGAGGGTCTAGAGCAGAGGATACTCCCGTAGCCGCTCATAGTATTAGGAGTTAAGGAACAAGCCCTCAAACCGTGAAGGCTTGAATCCAGTGCTTTCGATCAGCCGTGGTCCGGCGATCCCCCGAAGGGGCCAGCCGGAAATCGAAGGGGCTGCGATGTATCTGAATCGTCTTGAGCCTGCTCTCGACTTGGAGCACCGCCCCAACGTCACGCACTTTCCAACCCGAGGCCGAATGCCGGCCCTTTCCTGCGATGAGCGTTCCTTCTTCTACCGAAGCCACCCAAGGCAAGCGTACCTATCGTCGCCGCACGGATGCCGAGCGGATCGCGGATCTCGAACTCCAAATCGAACGCGAACGAGAGCGGCTCGAGAAACAAAAGGCCGCCGAACGAGCGAAGCGCGAAATCAATCCGGCGGTCAAGAAGATCCCCCAGCTGGCCAAACACCTTCAGAAGTTCTCCCAGCTCGCCGTGGACAACGATCGACTCGACCTCTCGAACATGGTCACGATGTTTCTGGTAGGTCTCCAGCGCATTCATGGCGAGGAAACCGAAAAGGCCCACGGACCGGTCGAGCTCACCGAAGCCGAACTGGCCCAGCTCGAGCTCGAGCCCGAATATTGACTCGAGTCTGAAGCGGGGCCCTTGGATTCAAGGCACTTCGCGCCCCTTAGGATCCCCCGCGGCTTCCCAGCGATGAAGCGGCGGCACCCGCGCCCACCACAAGACGCCGGCCCCGGCTTCGTTCCCTCGCACGAACCCGGGCAGTCGATCGAGAAGATCCACGGCTTCGAGGGGATGGGTCGTCCGCTCCGTATCGAGCAAGACATGGTCAACGCCCTCCAGCTCTAGCTCGAGAGCAACCGCGAGCACTGCGTAGTCAAGAGCTTCTGCTCCAAGCTCGCTGGAGAGCCATCCCGCGGGAGCCCCTTCGGATTGGGACAGATCGTGGCTCAGTTGAAAGAGGCTTGGGGCGCGCCGGCGGCGATCTTCGAAGGCCTGCCGTGCCCAGGCACCGGGCGCTGGCATCCAGTTCGGCCTGCCGTGCCAGGCTTGCCAGCCATGGGCCGGATGCGGCGCGGCCGAGGGGGGGAGCAGCACCCAGCTGCCTTCGGCCGGGAGCTTCGCCATCTCTTCCACGAAGGGCGGTGGCTCGGCTGTGAAGGTCTGCAGCGGAGCAACCCAACCCTCAAAGGCCACCAGACAAGGAGCGGCCCAAAACGCAAGGCGCCCGAGCGCGCTTCGAACACGCGCTTCCTCAAGCGCGCTAGCCGCGGAGAGGAACAAAAAGCCCAAGGCGAGGGGCCAAAGCTCGAGCCACGGCTGGCCAAAGCCCTCGATTCGAGGCTGCTTGAGCCACGACAGGCTCCCCATCGTGGCAGCGGCCAGCAGACAGCGCCGGGCAAACCGCGTCCGCAACCCAAACAGCAACGCAAAGACCAGCGCGCTCCAGGAAATTTGAGGGGCAACCGCGGGTCGGCGCCAATCGAAACTCACGGACGCCCCTGCCCGAGCCTCCGCAGACGGAAAGCGAATCGAACCGGTGCGAGCAGGATGCAGCGGAGCCGGGCGGAGCAGCTCGAAGGGGTCACGGGCGGGAGCTGGGACCTCGGTGGCCGCGCGTCCCGCCAAGGTGCCTCCCAAGCTCGCCGGTCTTGGAGGTTCGGTGCCTTCTTGGGCCAGGAGCACGGGTAGACAAGCCAGCCCAACCCCAAGCAAAAACGCGGGCGACCGAAAGCCTGACTCCCGAGCCGAACCGGACGGGAACCCAGGCCCCAACAGCCCGAAGGTCAAAAGGCCTAGCCCAAGGGCCAGGCCGGTCCCGAACGAACAGCCGAACGCTGCGGTCACGACCAGCCCGAGTCCAAAGGCCGACCTCCCCGGCCGCACCCCGGCACACAAATCCAGCATCAGTAGGAACCCGAGGGGAATCAGCGGGCAGGCCATGTGCGCTGAACCGCGCGTGGCTTCTAGCAACAGGGCTGGAGTCAAGGTAAACCCAAAGGCCACCAACCCAGATCCGATCCACCCGAGCTTGAGCCGGCGGCCAAGCTGAAAAGCAAAGACGAGAGACGCTGCCAACCAGCACCCCAAGAAAACCGTCGCGCCCGCGAGCGGCCCCAGCAATCCAACCAGGGGGGCCGCGAACAGCTGTGGAACCAATCCAAGCAGCGGTGTGTCCCTGGGCTGACCAACGGGAAAGAAGAAGGCCCTCCAGTGCAACGGGAGTTCGCCGCGGCCGAGCGAGCGGGTCGAGTCACCCAGCTCGGCCAGGTGCACATGGATCGCAGTGGAGGAAGCCCCCCGAGCCGTGGGATCCACAGGCCATTCGTGGCCTAGCCCGAGCGCCAGCGGCCAAGTCCAAAGACACAGGAACCCGAGCGCGCAGGCAAATCCCAAAAGCGCGTTCCAAAGGGATCTCCTTGCGGATAGCGCAGGCGAGTTCGTTTGGAGGTCCATCAGCCCGCCAGCCTATCCGCCGCGCCTCGCCTCTCCTCATTCCCCGCTGCGCTGATCCTGCGTCGCGTAAACAGCCCCGTGCCTCGGCGGCAACTGCGAAGCGTTGGCCAAAGCAGCCCGTGACCGGTGCGCTGTCTCCAAAGGAGCGATTCAGATTCTCATCGCAAGGCCTACCCACGACTCGAATCCTGCGAGTTTTGGGGCCAGCGCAAGGCAAGCCCGAGCGGATTTCGCACATTCGACCCGGGAGAAGGCTCCCGTCGCGGGCTGCTAGACTTCGTCGCGTGAAAGACGACTCCGCCCCACTCTCCGCATCCCCAGAGATTCTCGAGAGCCGGCCGATCCACTCCGGTCGCGTCTTCGACCTGGTCCACGAGCACATCCGCTTGCCCAGTGGGCTTGAGCAGCGCCTGGACGTCGTCCTCCACGGCGGGGCCGTGGCGATTGCCGCCCGCACAGCGGAAGGCAAGCTGCTCTGCGTTCGCCAGTACCGGCACGCAACAAAAACCACCCTGGTCGAAATCCCCGCCGGCCGACTCGAGCCAAACGAAGACCCCGCCTCGGCGGCTCGCCGAGAACTGGAAGAAGAAACCGGGTTCCGTGCCGGCCACTGGAAGTTCCTGGGTGCCTTCTATGCGGCTCCCGGGTTCTGTTCCGAGCAGATCCACCTGTTTGAGGCCACAGAACTGGAACTCGCTGGGAACGAACGACTCGCGCCGGACGAAGACGAAGAACTGGAAGTTCTCGAGCTGTTCCCCCGCGAATTGCTCGCCCAATCCGATCTCGACGCAAAAACCTGGATTGCCGCGGCCCAGGTGCTCCTCCAAACGCCCTAGCGCCAAACTTCGTGGGCGGACCGGGCAAACACAAAGCCCCCCTGCCCGCGCTCAGCTTCGCCCCACCGATTCACGCGCAACACGTGACCGGGCGCGACCAGCAGGCCACCACCGTCCGCACCGGGCGCGAAGGTCTCATAGGGACTCCCCGCCGGCACCGGGCCCTGCCCCGCCCCCGATAAGTCCAAGCTCCACTCGATCCCATCGGCCCCCAGCCGATGAAGCCGGTGGAGCGACTCGCCCGCCCGCTCGACCGCAAAGGCAGCTGCGCCTGAACATGAAACGAGCCGGGTATCCGGAACCACTTCCCGAGCCGCGCACGGTTCGAACGGGGAGGAACTTCCTTGCTGGCCGCCGCCGGTCTCTACTTTCTTGAAGGCCAACAAGCGATGGGAGCCTCCGTCGTTCCCGATCGCCGCGGAGATCGTCCACACCAGTCCGCCTTCGCCAACCGAAACAGCGAGAGGTGCGCGAACGTCGAGAGTCGCCGTGACTAGAAGAGCGGAATCGAGCTCGACCAGGCGATCCCCATCGCGATCGGCGACCCAGTAGCCAGCGTGCGAACTCCCCTCCTGTGGAGCGCACCGTGCGCAACAGCCCACCGCGATCGAGCTCGCCAAAAGGGCCGGAAGCCACCACCTCCGGAACGCACCGCGCCCATTCCATGCCTGGATCATTCTGATCCAAGGACGGTCGGGGCCTCTTCCGGTTACCCCTTCGGCTCGAATTCTCTCCCGGCGCTTAGGCCGGATTCCAGTGGTACAGCACCCAGTACACGAGCACGCCGGTCACAGAAACATAAAGCCAAAGCGGGAAGGTCCGCCTCGCAAGCCGGCGATGCCGAACCCAGTCCCGGCGGGCGGCTAACGTGAAGGTGGCCAACACCATCGGGAGGTTGATGATCGCTCCCAGCACATGCGTAGCGAGCATCACCAAATAGGCCACTTTGATTCCGCCGGTCGCATTCAGCTTCACAGGCCCATGCTCGCGTTGGTAGCCGAAGTGATAGTAGAGGTAGCCGGCGAGAAACAGCGCGCTCGCGATCCCTGCTCCGATCATGCAAATGGCGTGCAAGCGCTTGCGCTCAGCTCGGATCGCAAAAATCCCCGCGACGAGCAAGACCGTCGCCGTCAGATTCCAGCCGGCGTTCAGGGCCGGCCAGATCGGAGTCGGTTCTGCGGGCACGTTGGAATCTCTCGGGTTTGAGGTTGTACGAAGGTCGGGCGAAGTGCGCGGGCTACGGCTCCCGCTTCGGTCAAAACTGCAGCACCAGACGATCGAACAGGGCAATCCCGTACAAGATCGGGAGGTAGAGCAAAGAGGTAAGCAACAAGCGGCGGGCACTGTTCCTATCGTTGTTGCGAAGGAAGAAGAAAGAGGCCGTCAGATAGGCGATTCCGGCGGCCGTCGAACCGAGCGCATAGAACCAGGTCGCCTGGGATTCGAGCAGGGGGATCAAGCCGGTTGGAAGAAGCGCCAAGGCATGCAGGAAGGCTTGACGGCCGGCTAGGGCTTCTCCCCCTGGAACGGCGGGCAACATCTTCAGACCGGCACGCGCATAGTCCTCGCGGTACAGCCACGCGATGGCCATGAAGTGCGGAAACTGCCAAACAAACAGGTTGGCAAACAGCGCGTAGCCCCAGATCCCGGGTTCGCCCGCAAGCGCCACCGCGCCGATCAGCGGAGCCATGGCCCCTGGCAACGCCCCCACCACTGTGTTGAGCGTGCTGTGTCGCTTGAGCGGCGTATAAACAAGCACGTAGGCCAATAGAGTTCCAAGCGAAAGCAATCCGGCCAGCAAGTTGTAGCCGAGCGAGAGTCCGACTGTGCTGACCATCGCAAGCCCACCGCCCAAGAACACCGCGGTCTGGACGCTGATGGCTCCGGTGACCAAGGGGCGGTTTGCCGTGCGCTCCATCAAAGCGTCGGTGTCCCGCTCGATCACCTGATTGAACAAGCTGGCGCCCGCGCTCGACAACGCGATCCAAAAGGCCGCCCCGAGCACGTGGCCGAATTCGGCCCCGGGGGCCGCGAGCAGTCCGCCGGTGACGGCCGCGATGGCCACGAACGTCGTGATCCGCAGCTTGAGCAGTTCGCTCCAGCTCGAAAGATCGAGGGGACGCTCCGTGCCGGTCTCGGCGGTTTGAAGGGAGGGTTTCATGGGAAAAACCAGAGGTCGCCGGCCGAAGGGCCGGAAAGTCAGAGCGCCTTGGACCGGGACTTGAGGGACGGGGCGAAGGCGGGCTGTTCGCCGCCTACGGTACTCCAGCGAAGGCACCAAGCCAGGGACACGACGCAGCTAGCCAGCAGACCGGCTCCGACCAATACGTGACCCACCGAGGAGATGATCTCCAGCACCGTCACACCCTCCCGGCCCCGCCCAAGCCACGCGGCAAATCCAAGGGCGAGCTGAAGCAGCAGCAGGCTCTCGAGGCGACGGGCGTTGGCCCGCGCGGAATCCGCGACGCTCGCGTTCTCCGCAGACCTGGACAGCCGTCGCAGCAGGCCGGCCAGAGCCCCCACGGCCAAGGTCGCCACGAGCGCAAAACCGAGGTGCAGGTGAAGCCGCGAGGTGACGTCCCCGCCTGTTCCCCGCAGGCCATGCCGGTACCAGGCGCCGAGCCAGATCTGGCCGTACACGAGCGAGGTCGAGATCAGGGCCACCACGCTCGGAACAGAAGCGCTCGCGGCGGGCCGATCCACGGCCCGGTCGCTCCAATCGCGACCCTGAACCAAGACATGCAGGGCCAGCAGCGCAAACGCGAGCTGGGCCACCCCTCCGTGCACGAAGGCCAAACCGCGGCTCACCAGCTCGACGCGCTGACCTCCGAGGTAGCCCTGGAAGCAGACGATTCCGAGCACAACCCAACTCATGGCCCTCGCCAACTTGGAAACCTCGGCGCGCAGGCTCGCCATGACGCCCGCGACAGCGAACAAGCCGACCAAAATCGCCCACATGCGGTGCGTGTGTTCCACAAACGTGGCGAAGTCGCGCAGCCACAGGTCGATCGGGAACAGCGGCATGAAATGCCCCTCCGCGTTGAGCCAACCCTCCACCGCCATGCCGGCTCCGATCGTCGTCACGATGCCGCCGAATGCAAACAGCGGGACGGCGCACAACAGGGCGCCGAGCGCGAAGCGGCGCGGCCAGGAAGACGGCTGAGCTCGTTGAGTCATGGAATCGGATGGAACGGTTGAGGTCCGCCGTTCAGGAGTCGCCGGCACGCCAACGATTCACGGCGGCTTCGAAGAGGCGATCGGCGCTTTGGACGTCGACCGAGCCCCCTTCCCTCGTCAGGTCGACCAGCGCACGCTCCACTTCGCCGCGGAGCGCCAGGAAACGAACGTAGTCGGACAGTCCGCTGAGTTCGCTGGCTGGCCGGCTTGCGAATTTGGGCATCCCGCTGCCCGAAATGCCGTTGCGCAGCACGCGGATCAGGTCCAGGTGAGTAGGGCGCTCGCGCAGGCTCGACGGAAAGTGCCGAAACTCAGCCGCGCCGTAGTCGCGCGGCGGAGGGTTTTGAAAGCGGGCGCTGGGTCCGTCTCCCCCGCCGCCAACACCGTGACAGGTCACGCACTGGCGCGAATAACTGCGAGCCGCTTCGCCCAGGCTCGGGTGGAATTCCCGGACAAGCGGGATCACCTCCTCCCGCGAAGCCCCCGCCGAACTGGATTCCAGGCGCTTCAAACTAGAGGGCCAGTCCAGTTCAGCAGGCGAGCCGCCGGCCTCAAGCTCGGCCAAAAAGTCGAAGTAGCGGATTCCATTGTCGAGTCGCACCGCTTCGAGCAGACTCTCGTCGAGCTGACCGAATGCGGTCGCCCGGGGATCGAACCCATCCGGCAGCGGTCCGGCGCCAAGATGGGGATCGTTCGGTTGCCCGAACAAGCGCTCGAGCTGATCAAAAATGGCCGCGGAGACGTTGGCGTCCGGCACTTGCTCGCGGGTGCGCTTGGAGATCGTGAAGGAAGCGAGCGGCGGCTCCCCCCAGCAAGCGACGAGCCCGAGCAGGACTCCGAGCCGTCCGGCCCGCCAGGCGCTCCGGAGGCCCGGCCAGCCTCCGCGACCTTCCGGAGACCCCTGAGAGAACTGGACCCGCGCGGGTCTGGAGAGGAGCTTGAAGTGGCTTTTCATGGGGATCGGCGACCCCCGAGCATGGACGATTCGGAACGCCTGCGGAAGGCGGCAAATCGTCGCACGGGTGCCTGGTCCTGCCGTCCCCCAAGGCCTTGGTTGCCCGAGGGGGGTCCCTAGCCTGCTCCCTCGTCCTATGCTCCATCCGCCCATGAACGCAAACCTCCACTCCCTCCACGAATCCGCCGGCGCCCGGCTCACCCCCGACGGCCTTTTGCTGACCTACGGGGACGTCCCCGCCGAGTACGAAGCCGGCTCGAAGGGCGGCCTGCTCCTTGACCGCACCGGTCGTGGACGGGTCCGCGTCGAGGGCACCGATCGGGTCGAGTTCCTGCACCGGTTGCTGGCCGGTCGGGTACGCGCGCTCGAGCCGGGCCAGGGTCTCCCGAACCTCCTGCTGACTTCCAAGGGGAAAGTCGTGCAGGCCTTCGACCTCGCGGCCGAGTCAGAGGCTCTCGTCCTCGACACACCGCCGGCCCAGGCCGCCGCGCTGATCACCGCCTTAGACATGTACTTGTTCACCGACGACGTGCAGTTGGTGGACCAAACCGACCAGACGGCTCCAATCGGCGTGGTCGGGCCGCGGGCTGGCGAGATGCTGAAAGCTGCCTTCCCCGCAGCCGGCAAACCGGCGGACTTGCCCCACCATCACCTGAGCACTTTCGAGGACCCTTCACTCGGTTCGATTCGCCTGGCCCATCGCCCGATGGCCGGCAGCTTCGGCTTCGAGCTCGATGCGGGTCTTGAACAGGCCCAGGCGGTGTTCGAGCGATTGCGCGAAGCGGGCGCCCAACCCGGTGGTCGCGTAGTCGAGGACATCCTTCGGGTCGAGGCGGTGCAGGCCGAGTTCGGCGTCGATGTGGACGACAACATCTACCCGCAAGAAGCCCGGCTCGAGTCGGCGTTCTCCTTGGACAAAGGCTGTTATATCGGCCAAGAGGTCGTCGCCAAGATCGACACCTACGGAGGGCTCAACAAGTGCCTCGTCCCCCTGCGCCTGTCCCACGACGACCCTCTGCCGCGCGGCACCAAGCTGATGGTTCCCGACGACGAGCGCGGCACCCGCGAGGTCGGCATCGTCACCTCCTGGGCCTACTCTTTCGTGCTCGACACCGGGCTGGCCCTCGGCTACGTGAAACGCCGCCACCAAAAACTCGGAGCGCGCTTCACGCTGGAAAGTGAAGCCGGCCCGGTCCCGGGCGAAGCCGAGCTGATCGAAGCTCCGGTTCGAACCGGCGGCGTACCGGTCACCGGCGGTATCGAATAGCCTCGCCCAGAAAACGACGTCCAGGACCTAGTTCTTGCGACGCCGCTCTGGGCGCCGCTCAGCCCGTGCATTCCACGGGTCTTCGGGCCAAGCGTGCCGCGGGTAGCGCCGCGCCAGGTCCTTGCGAACGAGGTGGTAGGCGTTGTTCCAAAAGCTCTCCAGATCTTCGGTGACCTGCTGGGGTCGACCGTTTGGGGCGAGCAGGTGCAGCAGCACCGGGACCTTTCCACCGGCCACACGCGGGGTCGCGCTCAGCCCAAACAGTTCCTGAATGCGAGCTGCCAGCACGGGTGGGCGACCCCGCTCGTAGGTGAGGCGCAGCTTCGATCCGGAGGGGACCGTCAGGCGCTCCGGTGCCTCGCGATCTAACGCCGCGAGCCCGGCAGCTCCGAGTTCCGCGCGCAACCAAGGGAGCAGATCCGCCCGCCGCAAGTCGGCGAAACTGCGGCATCCGGCGGCCGCGTACTCGGCGATCCGATGCAACGCATCCGGGATCAACACCGGGAGATCCAGCTCCGTGCGAACTTCGCGCAGCCAAGCGACGCGTGTCAAGAATCCGGCAATCTCTGGCCGCGCCAAATCAAACGCGCGCTCGAAATCGAGCCGCGCCGCCTCGCAGAGCACGCGCGCGGCCTCGACCCCGTCCACACCTCCGTCCTCCCGGCGGTCCAGTTCAAGTCCGCGCCAGCGACGAACCCGCCAGCCCAAGACCCGCTCGCGCGCCGGGTCGAAGACCACCTCCGAGCGCTCCGCGAATCCCTCGGGGGCCAACCAATCGAATTCGACCGCGGACGCCTGGCGGCACAACGCATCCGCTCCCGAACCGCCCTCCAGGTCGAGAGCTACAAACAGCTCCGCTTCGCGAACGCGGCTTTCCCGGGCGAGTTCGAGACCTTGTCCACCGGCCAAGCGCGCACGGGGCGAACCCGGCTCGCGGCGAATGGCCAGCCGATCGTCATAGGCCTCGAAAACGGCCCGCAAGAAAGCCCCATCGGGGTCGCGCGGACCGCGGGTCTCGGCGCCTTTGGCCTCGCCCCCTCCCTGCTGACGCACGGTCTTCGTGATGCGCGCTGCGATCCGCTCCAAGTGCGACCGAACGTGTCGCGGTAGATCGGCCCCCGACTCGAACGCTCGGACCCGGTCGAGCAGATCCGACGAGCTGTCGTCCCTCGAACGGCCCATTGCTCGGAATGGATCCCGCTCAGAGAGCAGCGCACAAGCTAGCGCGGTGCGGTCCGCCACGCCGTAGCGCTCGCCCGCAACCGCGAGGCGCGCGAGTCGCGGTTCGAGCGGCAGCCGCGCCAAGCGCTCTCCAAGCGAAGTCAAACGACCGTCGACCACGGCTCCCCAGGCCAGCAATCTTGCAGCGCTGCGCTCAACGCGCCGTTCCGGCGGCGCCTCAAACCAAGGGAACTGGCTCGGGTCGCGCTCACCGAACGCATGCAGTCGCAGCAGGGCACGCGTTGGATCCGCGCCGCGCACTTCGGCTTCGATCGAGGGCGGCATCGAGCGCTCCTCCAGCGGACTGAACAGCCGGACACATCGGCCCGGTCCTACCCGGCCCGCACGCCCTGCGCGCTGCTCAGCCGACGCGCGCGAACAGCGGCCCAATTCGAGTCGCGCCAGGTCGCGCGCCGGATCGTGACGGGGGCGCCGTTCGAGCCCGGAGTCGATCACCAATCGGACGGCGGGCAGCGTCAGGGAAGACTCCGCCACGTTGGTGGCGAAGATCAACTTGGGAGCCGGGCCTTCGCGGAACACAGCATCCTGTTCCTGAGCCTCTTGTTCGCCGTACAGCTGGTGAACCTCGTAACCCTTGGACGCGGCGAAGGAACGCGAACTCCCCGTGCAGGCCCTGATTTCGCGAATGCCCGGCAGGAACACCAGCACGTCTCCATCCGCTTCCCCCGCGTGAACCGTGAGCGCTCGCAAGACCGCCGCGTCCAGCTCCTCGCGACCGCGCCTCGGCTCGTGTTGGACTTCGACCGGATAGGCGCGGCCCTCCGCCCGAACAACCGGCGCGCTTCCCAGGAACTTGGCTACCGGAGCCGGATCCAAGGTCGCCGAGAGCACCAGCAACGCCAAGTCCTCGCGAACTTCGGTCTGAATCCGCCGGGCTAGCGCAAGCGCCAGGTCGAGATCCAGCGACCGTTCGTGAAATTCATCGAACGCGATGGCTCCGACGCCTTCGAGCAGAGGATCCGCAATCAACCGTTCCAGCAAGATGCCCGGAGTCACCGTAAGCAGTCGCGTGCGCGCGCTGGCCTTCCGATCAAAACGCACCTGGTAGCCAACCTCGTCGCCCAAGCGGCAGCCTCGCTCAAAACTGATGCGCCGGGCCACCGAGCGGGCCGCCACGCGCCGGGGCTGCACCAACCAAACCGCTTGGCTCCCATCGACCAGCGGCAGCAGCGCAGGCGCCGCCCGCGTCGTCTTTCCCGATCCGGTCTCTGCAATCAGGACCGCGCGACGCTCGGCGCGAACGGCTTCGCAGAGCTCGCCGAGAACGGCATCCACCGGGAGCTTTTCCAAAGAGTCCCCGGAGGGGGCGTCCGTCAGCCGTTGGGAGATTCGTCCGTCTCGAGCACACCGAACTCCGCCGGAGTGCCCTCGAAAGACTCAAGTCGAATCTCGATCTCGATATCCAACGGGCCAGCCGGGAGCGTGCCGGCGATCAAGACCGGTACGCCGGTGACCTCCTCCACCCACAGCTGAATCTGGCCGCGCAATCCAAACGGACCGGAGAATCCCTCGTCTTCTTCTTTCGGGTGATCCTCGGGGAACAACCGTTCGGTGCTCAGGGTGACCGGGCGAGCGCGAAAGCGGCCCGCGGTGACCTCCAATTCCTGAACTTCTCCCAGGCTGATCTCGACCGACCACAGCCGGTGTTTGTCGACCATGGGAAACTTCGTCGAGTCCAGCCCGTCGCGGATCATCGACCGAATCAGGTAGACCGCTCCGACCGAATCGAGGACGCCTTCCGGGCAGCTAAGCTCCGTCGGCTGAGCCCAAATCCGCGTTCCAATCGGGGCACCGTGGCGGGTGTCCGCCCGGTACGAAAGCGCTGAACGATCGTCCTTCGAACCGATCAAGACCTCGCGGCGGCGCCGTTCGGTTCCCTGCTGCTCCATGCGATGCACGAGGCGCGGCCATTCCTTGTCGTGGAAACGGGTTTCGATCCGCGAATCGAGCGTATAGACGGTGTACTCCCCAATCGCGCGAGCTTCGATCCAGGCCGCCTGCCCACCGCTTCCGTTGCGCGGCCGAAGCAAAGAGCGCTTCTGCTCTTCGACGCCGGCTCGGAGGCTGACCGCACCGACACGGGCCTTGACGGGCCCAAGCTCAAGATGGGCTCCGTAACGCAGCGTTTCACTGCGAGGCACGAGCAGCTCGAGCAGCCCCTCGCCGCGGGTCACCACGTAGGGAGCCGGTGCCGCGCCCGCGGAAGCCTCTTCCACCTGAGCCGAGTCTTGGACGAGCGCCTTGTGGACGTGCACGTCTTGGGAAGACCCGTCTTGGGAAAGGGCCGCCGGGCCGGAAAGAGGAAACACGGCCAGCAAGAGACCGGGCAGGAGTCGTTGGATTCGCATCGTGGATCAGAGAAGGGTGCGCGGATTCGACGGTCGAGCGGACGGGATGCCGTCGCAGTCGCGTGAGGTTCGGCTGGGAGCCTCACGCCGCACGAGGACACGCATCCTGCCGGCTCGCGAGCCGGCTCGCGAGCCTCGAGCGGGTTGCGGCTCCTTCTTTGCGAACCAAGTGCCAGACCCAACCCGCTCCAGGGGCCTCCAAGGGGCCTTGGCCCCGTTGTCCGTCCCGCCTCTCGTCCCTCCTAGGGGACGAGCGATCCGCCCCGCGTGCCCTCTTCCACGGACACCTCGCCCTTCGACGAACGGGTCCCACCGAATTTCGTTGGCTCGAGCCTGTCCGCCCCGGCACGCCGAACGTCGAGTCGTGCACGGGCTTCTTGACGGGCCACCCGCAGGGGCGGCTCCCCGAGCTTCACGGCTCGCTTCAGAAGCTCCTGGGCGCGCGTGTAGATGCCCGCCTCGATGTCCTGGACGGGCACCCGCTCCTCGTCCAGATGGAACCGGACGCCGCGAATCAGGGCGCCCGCGTTGATCACAAAATCGGGCACGTACAAGACGCCGGAAGCGTGCAGAGAGTCCGAGTGAATCGTCTGGGACAGAACGTTGTTTGCGCCGCCCGCGATCATGCGCGCCCGCAGTCGAGGCAGGCTGAGATCGTGCAACCCCCCGCCAAATCCGTTGGGCGAGAACACATCGCATTCCAGACCCAATTCGTGGCCGGGCTCGACAATTTCCAACTCCAGACGACGTCCGACACGCTCGGCCACTTCGGAATCAAGATCCGTACCGACCACGCGCGCGCCCACTTCGATGAGCCGCTCGGCAAGCAGCGAGCCAACCGCACCCAGCCCCTGGACCACCACGCGGCGAGCGGACCAGTCGATCTCGCCGTCCAGATGCTCGAGCCCCGCCCGGATGCCCGCGAACACTCCATTGGCGGTGGCTTCGGCGAGCTGTCCGGGGCCGCCGGGGCCCGGGCTCGTCGCATAGCGCGTCGAATCGCAAAGGGCTTCCAATTCGGCCGAGCCGGTGCCGGCGTCGGGGCCGGCGTAAAAGTGGCCTCCGAGCGATTCCACAACGCTTCCCAAGTATCGGTAGGCCTTGAGGGTATCGACCTCAGGGTCGTCGAGCAGCACCAGCTTGGCTCCACCTGCGGGCAGATCGCCCAGCACGCACTTCGCGGTCATGTTGTGGGCCAGTCTCAGGCAATCGGCAAGCGCCGCCTCCTCGTTCGGATAGGACGCGCGGCGAATGCCACCGAAGGCCGGGCCTGCCGAGGTGTCGTGGATCGCCAGGTAGGCGCGCGCGCCCGATCTTCGGTCGAAAAGCGCGTGAACGGCCTCAAAGCCCTCGCGGGCGAGGGAGGCGAGTAGGGAGGCGGACATCTGGTCGGAGGGACGGCGCTGGGTCGAATCAAACCTGGGCGCCGGAGGCGGCCAAGCGAGGGGGGGCTCGGTCCATCCTGTCCCGGGAATTCCGATGCGGGCGGAACTTTCTTCGTTCCCTGCGAGCCTTCCGGCCATCGGCTCGTCCGCCCGAGTCCCCCATCCGCTACCCCCGCTTCGATCCGAGTGCGGTCGGCGACTCCCCATCAGACCCTGTCCGAACGCCCGGGGACTCGGCTCCAGCCGTGTCCAAAGGCCCAGGAAGTCCAAACAGCCGAGGAAGTTCAGGTCTCGCCAGCCGTCTTCTCCAAGTCCCGATGCCGAGCCCTATGCTGCCCCTATGACGCTTCGCCCTTCTCCCGATTGGCCGGTCGCGATCGTTCGCCTCCTGCCCCTCTGGCTGCTTTTTTTGGCCGTTGGCTGCAGCTCGACAAATAGCTCCGAGCCCCGCTTGCCGCCGCTGCCCGTCGATGGGCAGGTCGATATCCAGCGCGAGCTACCCGAATCCACCGGCGAGCTGCTGGTCGAGGTCGACAGCCTGCTGCGCTCCTGGAACAAAACCAAACTCGAGGTCCAGCGGGACAACGGGCGCAAGCAGCGAGCCCTCGAAGCGGAGCTTGAGCGCATCGTCGCCTGGCGGTTCGAGGACCTCGCCGGCGAACTTGAGTTCGGTCCGCCTCGCAATCGTCAGATCGCTGCGCTCGCGCTTGGATTCGCTGAAGATCCCGCGGCGCTTGGAGTTCTGCTCGCGCGCCTCAATGACGATCGTGAGCCGGTCGTCCAAAACGCCCTGCTCGGCCTTGGGGTCCTGGCCGATCCCGCCACACCGGTCGAGTCGCTGCTCCGTCCGCTCAAGCGGTCCAGCGACTCGATCACGCGGAACAACGCGGTGTTTGCGCTGCTTCGATTGATCGAAATCGACGAGGACGGCAGCTTCGGCACCGAGGATACGATCGATACCCTGCGCTCGGCTCTGCGCGATCCCGAGCCGGGCGTGCGAGCCCAGGCAGCGGCAGCCATGCAAGCCGTCGGGACCGGGGCCGAGCTGGAGGACTTGAACGACCGCCTGCACGATCCACAGACCCTCGTGGCCTCCGCGGCTCTCCGCGCGATCGGGGAAATCGGGCGGCGCGAAGACACCACCCGCGGCCGCGCAGCCCGCATGATCTTCGAGAGCTGGACGAAGAGCTCCGGATCTTTGCGTTCAGCGGCGCACTTCGAAATGCTGCTGCTGTCCGAAGGGCGAGACTACGGCGATGAGGCTGACTGGCGCGACTGGGCGTACCGGCTCCCGTGAGCACCGACGCCTCGAGGCCGCGCATTTCCCGCGCGGCAGGCCGCTTCACCGAGTCCGTGATCCGCGAGATGTCGCGGATTTGCCGGCGTGAAGGCGGCATCAACCTGGCCCAGGGTTTCCCGGACTTCCCGGCGCCCGCGCCGATGAAAGAAGCCGCGAAGCGAGCCATCGACGCAGATGTGAACCAATACGCGGTGACTTTTGGGGCTCCGGACCTGCGCGCCGCGATCGCCGATCGAACTGGGGCGGCCAGGCAGGGCAAAGTTGACGCGGAACAGGAGATCACCGTGTGCTGCGGCGCTACCGAGGCCATGATCGCGGCGCTGCTGGCGGTGACCGATCCGGGCGACGAAGTCGTGATCTTCGAGCCGTTTTACGAGAACTACGGACCTGACTGCATTCTCTCCGGCGCGACCCCGAAGTTCGTTCGGCTCCGCGGATCCGAGCTGACCATCGATCCGGCCGAGCTGCGCGCAGCCTTCGGTCCGCGGGCCCGCGCCGTGTTGGTCAACACACCCCACAATCCGACCGGAAAGGTGTTTTCGAGGGGCGAGCTCGAACTCATCGCTGGGCTGTGCCTCGAGTTCGACGCTTACGCCATCACCGACGAAATCTACGAGGAGATCCTGTACGACGGCGCTGAGCACATCCCGCTGGCCAGCTTGCCGGACATGACGGATCGTACGATCACGATCAGCGGCCTCTCGAAGACGTGGAGTGCGACCGGCTGGCGCATCGGCTGGGCAGTCGCCCCTCCCGATCTCACCGGAGGCATCCGCAAGGTTCACGATTTTTTGACCGTCGGCGCCGCCGCCCCGCTCCAAGAAGCCGCGGCGGAAGCGTTGCGTTTCGATCGCAGCTATTTCGACGACCTCAGGTCCGGCTACGCCCGCCGCCGCGACCTGATGCTCGGGGCTCTGGACCGCGTGGGTCTACGGACGGTTCGTCCCAGCGGAGCTTATTACGTCATGGCGGATCTCACCGGGTTCACCGACCTGGACGACGTCGCCTTTGCCCAGCAGCTGGTCGCGGGTGGCGGCGTGGCTTGCGTTCCCGGATCCAGCTTCTTCGCCGAGTCTGCCGAGGGCCGAAACTGGATTCGGTTTTGCTTTGCCAAGCGCGAAGAAACCCTGCAGGCGGCCGCCGATCGGTTGGTGGAGCGCTTGGGTTGAACAGGCTTCGCCGGGCCCCATTTTGGATTCTTCCCGCGGCAGCCGGGTGGATTCTCGGCGCTTGCCGGCCCGCCAGTGAGCCTGGGCCCGCCCAACAGAACGACGAACAGAGCGCGGTCGCGCCAGAGGTTTCCGCGGTCCCAGGCGAAACGCGTGACGAACGCTCCGAACTGGCCCAGCGTTTCGGCGCTCCCGCCCGCGAACAGATCGCGGGAATCGGCGGGTTCAGAACGAAGAGCCGTATCGAATTCCCGATCGAAGGCGCCGCGATCCACGAGTTGGTCGCGAGATTTCAATTCCCGGCTCGCGCCCTGGTGATTCTCGCGCTCCCCGGTCGCCCCTTCGGGATGGGTGCGCATGAGTATCGCTTGGGTCCGGCTGTCCACCTCGCCCCACCGGCTCCGAATCCGAGTCAACGGGTCGAAGGAGCCGACGGGGAAACCCTGATTCGCCGCTTTGAACTGCGGCGCGCCGCCTTTCTGTGGCCTGACGGCTTCGACTGGAAACTCGACCCCGCGGGCGACAAGCGCAAAAGCGCCCCGCTGCTGGACTCCAATGGGATCTCGCTTGGCTCGATCACGGCCGATCTGAACGACCAAGGACGGCCCGGCACGCTCACCACGTTTGACTCAAGCGGGCTAGAAGGCGATCGGCTCGAAATCTCGGCGTGGGCCAAGACCGCCGGGCGCTGGCATCCTGTCCAGTCCGAGCTCTTCGTCGGAGGGGAACTCGCCTTTGTCGAGCAATTGGAAGAGGTGGAGTACGGGTCGCGTTACTTGGACCATCAGTTCGTGCCCGTCGATGTTCTGGACAGAGCGCCAGGGGTTCTCCTGACCCACCAGGAACCGACCTGGATCCTGTTCCGAGACCTCGCCAAGGACGGGGCCAGATTCGATTGGGAAGCTGGCTTGGAAGAACGCAGCCAGGTGCTGGGCGCCGTGCTCGAACAAGCGCGGTCGAGCCAAGCGGCGGCCGGGCGCAGCACCCTCGAGGCGAAGATCGGATTCTCTCTGACCGAGGCGGGACGGCCCCACCGGCTGCGCGAGGTTTGGATCGCGCCCCAAGATCCGCGCCCCCCCTTTGAACTTCAGCCAGGCTACGCCCTGCTCACCAGCCGCTCCGAGGGCCTCGAACAGGTCCCCCAAATCCTCGCTCGGCTGCAGGACTCCCTCCCCGAGGACGCCCGGCCGGGCGAACCCTACTGGATCCTCGATGCTCCCGAGATCGGCTCGGCCGGCGCAGTGGTGCTCCCGTTCGAGGTTCTCGACCCGGGCAACTAGGCCCGGGAAACCCGTCGCCGGGCACCCGGAAGCCCTTTCCTGGCCCCTGGGGAGGCCGTTCGAAGTGTCCCCTGGTGAGGACGCCATCGAAAAAGCCCCCCCCAGGAAACACCAAAGAAGCCGCTTGCGAGGATCTGACGCGCGGTACGGGAGTTGCTCCTCCCAAAGTGGACTAGATTCCTACTTGGCCCTCAGCCGGACTGGAACCAACTCACCCCCTCCCTTCTTTTCGACCCGCGCCCTACAGGGCGCTTCCCATCCGAATCGAAGCAGCGCCTCGCCGCGACCGACCGAACGCCCCCTAGCCCGGCCTTCCCGAATAGCGACCATGAAACGATCCCTTCCTCTCTCCAACCGCCTGCGGGCGGGTGTCGCCGTGGCTCTATTTGCCGCGTTCTGGACCGCTGGCCCCACCGCGACCGACGCCTTCGGGCAGCGCGGCTCGCGGGGCTCCAGCGCGGGAGCCTCCCGCGGCTCGAGCAGCAGCTCCTCGCGGAGCGGGTCCTTCGGATCGTCGAGCCGCGGCAGCAGCAGCCGCGGCTCTAGCTTCGGCTCGCGTGGGAGCAGCTCGAGTTCAAGCTTCGGATCAGGATCGTTCCGGACGCGCTCCACCAGCAGTCCGTCGCGACTGGTTATCCCGACGCGTCCGGCCACGACCGGGACTCGGCCCTCCACTTCGAGCGGCGTCATCACCCAGCGCCCCGCCACCGTCACCCTCGATGGCGCCCGCCGTGGGGAGACGATCGGGTCCGGTTCCTCCGTACCGTCCGGCTCAAGCCCCGCCGGCGGGATCGAAGTCGGGCGCTCGCCCGGCGCAGACGGGCGCGGGACAAGTGGAACCTCTGGGTTCCCCGGCAGCACCTTCACGGGCGGCGCACTCCCTTCGCCGGCCGACAGCCTCAGCCCGGGGCGCCGTGTCTACGTTCGCGTTCCGAGCTCCTACCGTGCGGGCGATTCGGCGCTTACTCCGGCCACGGACACCCGCGCGGTTCGATTCCAGCCCGAGAGCGTTCGCCTGCGCGGATACCTCTCGACCGAAGACCCCCGCAGCCTACGCCCGGTGGATTCGCGAACCGACCGCACCTTAGACGCTCTTGTCGACCGCTACGGTCGCGAGGCGCGCCTCGAGCCGACGCCGCTTGACGACGAGCGTGTCGCGGCTCTTGAACGTATCGCCACGCGCCGCGGCTCCGATGCCGACCGGGTCGCCCGCGAGCGCTACGAGCGCGGTCCGCTCGATCGACTCGCCCGGCCGAGCGCACCGGTTGCTCGCCCTTCCGCCGGGGCAACTCCCCTTGGAACTCCCGCGGAAGGCGACGACGGTCTAACCACCGGACCGGCTGGCAACAATGGGCGCCCCTCGAACTTCGAGCGGCCGGGACAACCCCTAGTGCCTGGCGGGGGCTCGATCACCGGAATCGGCAACCCGGGCAACACGATCCCGGATGGTACAGGCCCGGGCGGTACGGGCCCCGATGGCACGGGCCCGGGCGGCACCGATGGCTACGGCGGTTCAGGCGGTAACTCCGGCACGAAGAGCTTCTTCTTCGGCTACGGAAATGGCTTTGGCTACGGGAATGGATTCGGATTCGGAAATGGATTTGGATTCGGAAACGGCTTCGGATCTTCCTACGGCTTGTGCAGTCCTTACTGGAACAGCTGGGGCAATCCCTTCGGTTGCAGCTTTGGATTTGGCCTCTCGGCCTGGTGGCTCGGCTCCCTCTGGAACTACGGCCTGCCTTACAACTACGGCTACGGGAACTTTGGGTTCAACTTCGGCTTGCCCTACTACGGGGCCTTCTCAAGCCCGATCCTGTTCGGTAGCGGCTACGGAGCTTTGGGCGGAGTCGTCCAGCCCGCGCAACCGGCGCAGCAAGTCGTCATCGTCGAGCAAGCTCCGGAGGTGCTCAGCGCCCCCGCTCCGGCCCCGGCGCAAGAGGAGGAAGAGAAGATCTTCTTCGACGACGGCGAAGGCGACGCGATTCCTCGAGCCTTTGATGCGGACCTCAGCCAGTCCCCCGCGACCGCGGAAATCGGACTCGCTTCGGAGCGCTACCTCACCCTTGGGGATCGCGCCTTCCGCGACGAACGCTGGGCCGACGCGGTGCACTACTACACCAAGGCGACGGACCTGGAGCCGGAAGTCGGAGTGCTTTACCTCGTGCTTTCCGATGCGCTGTTCGCTGCGGGCGACTACGGCTTCGCCGCTTTCGCCATTCGCCGCGCCTTCTCCCTAGATCCCGCGCTCGCCGACTCCACCAGCGACAAGCGTGCCTTCTACGCGAGCCCGGCCAGCTTCGACCAGCAACTCGCCGTGTTGGAGCGGTACGTCGCCGATCACCCGTCCAGCGCCGATGCGCGCCTGGTGCTCTCGCTAAACCACCTATTCGGCGGTGCCCCCGAGCTGGCCCTGGCCACCCTCGAAAGCGATCCCACCGGAAGCCTTTCGGAGGACCGAACCGCGGACCTTTTGCGCTCGACCGCGACCCAGCGCATCGCGCTGGAAGCCCGCTGACCTAAATCCGGGTCGTTGCCCGGACCGAACGAAAAACGGGAGCGCCCTGGCTTGTCCAGGGCGCTCCCGCTTTGTGTGATTTGAGTCGCAGCCCCCGGGAGGCTCGTTCCGGCTCGCCCAAAAGGACGGCGTAGCACCAGACCCCGGTAGTCTGAGGGGGCAAGTTCTGCCCACCCAGCTCCAGGTCGACGCGACCAGCCTTCTCCGCCTGAGAAACAACTGAGGGCCCAACTCCAGGTCAGAACCACAAGGACCCCGACCCAAGGCACCAAATCGTGAGCCCCAAAAAGAACAAACCCCGGGGCTCCGGTGGCGACGAAGCCCCGCTCAAGAGTTTCGCCGACCTCCTGCGTGCCCGCGGCGGAGAGCCCGAGCCGGCCAAGGCCAAGGACGGGCCTGGATGGACCCTTGAAGAAGAGGCCCAGACGATCGATCCGAGTCATCTCACCGAAGGACCCGCGCCGGACACCGCGGCACGGGATCGGGTCACCAACCGACCAGCCGCCTTCGAACCGATGACCCACGGGCCGGCGGTCTATGCCGACACCGAGTCGGAAGAAATGCAGCTGCTCGCATCGTTCCGAGTTCGAACCGTATTCCCGCCGGACGTTCAAAGCGAGCTGAACGACCTCCCGGAAGATCCACGCGAGGAAGACTTCGCCGATCGCGTCGACCTGCGTGGCCGCGAGATCTTCACCGTCGACGGCGACGATGCCAAGGACTACGACGACGCCATCGAAATGACCGTGCTGGAGAACGGTCATTTGGAGCTCGGTGTTCACATCGCCGACGTCGGACACTACGTGCGCGAAGGGACCGCTCTCGACGACGAGGCTCTCGCCCGCGGAACCAGCGTGTACCTAGCTGACCAAGTGGTTCCGATGCTCCCCGAGCAGTTGTCCAACGGACTTTGCTCCCTGGTGCCGCACCGGAATCGACTGGCCTATTCGGTTTACATGGAATTCGACGGCGATGGCAAGCGGGTCGCCTCACGAGTCCACAAGAGCGTCATCCGATCGGTGTGGCGCAACACCTATCGCGTGGTCCAGCAGCTTCTCGACGGAGTGCAAGACGAAGAAACCGCCAAGATTGAGTTCCTGCGACCCAGCCTCGAACTCCTCACTCGTTGGACCCGCCAGCAACAGGCCATCCGAGATGCCAAAGGCTCGCTACGGATGCAGTCGATCGAAAAGAAGTTCCGCTTCGACGACCAACACGAGGTTACCGAGGTCTACGACGCGGCTCGCTACTTCTCCATGACCTTGATCGAGGAGACTGCGCTCGCCGCCAATCAAGCTGTCGGGGATCTGTTCCGCTCCAGGGGATTGCCAACCATCTATCGGGTCCATCCCGAAAAGGACGACGAGGAGATTGCAGCGGTCGCCAAGATGCTCGACCAATTTGGCATTCGCGTCCCGAAAAAAGACCGCCTCACCGGCCGCGACATCGGACGGATGATCCGCGCGGCGCGCCGCAAGGCCAACGCTGAAGCCCTCATCGCCCGCATCATGGGCCTGGTCGAACGAGCTCACTACGAAGTCCGAGACCACGAAAAAGTCGCCAAGCACTTTGGTTTGGCCCGCGAGGCGTACCTGCATTTCACTTCTCCGATTCGCCGGTACCCGGATTTGATCGTGCATCGCTGGCTACACGCCGTGGAATCTCGCGGCGAAGAAGCCGCAACGGAATTGAAGACGGACTCCTTCCTGCAAGACCTCAACGATGTGGCCGGTCATTGTTCTGCCCAGTCCGATGTCGCCGTCATGACCGAAGCCGCCGTGTTCGACCTCAAGGTCTGCCAATTCATGGAGCCACACATCGGCGAGAAGCTCGATGCCAAGGTCCTTCGAGTCTCGCGCGCCGGCCTGGAGATCGATTTAACCGACTTCAACGTCCGCGGGTTCCTTCCGGGCAAGACCCTGGGCGATCGGGTTCGCGTTGAGGGCTCTACCCTGACCGCAGGACGAGGGCGCAACATCCGGTCGTTTACCGAAGGCTATGCCGTCGGCGTAGTCCTGAAGGACGTCGACTTCATCCGCCTCCAGGTCATTTTGGATCTCGACCGCTAGAGCCGTCGCCGTCCGCACGCCCGGGGATCCGCCCCCAGACTGCGCCCCTAGACTGCGCCCCATCCCGTCCGAAGGCTCACAGGAGTTTCCCACCGAATCGGCGCGGTGCTTTCTCGCCGGCTCGACGATTTCCAGGCAGCAGCCTCGCTGAGCGCAAGCTCGGTCGCTGCCCGGCGTTCTGGCCGGAGGGCTCATCCGGGCCTTCCTGACGCACTCACGGAGAGCGCCCAGGGGATGTCCAGGCGCCCGTCACAACCAGAGCGATCGGTAAGAACCGATCCTCGCCCGCCAGGATGCCGGGGGCTGGAGCTCGCCCCGGGCTACTGCTGACCCAGACCCGCGAGAGCGGATGGCCAGGCCCCGCGGGCCACCAACTCCAGTCGCTGGTCCGGGGTCAAAAGAGAAACCAACATCCCCCGGCCCTCGGGTGAATGATGGCTCCAAGAAGCCGGTCCGTTGCCGTCGAAGACGCCCGACTCGATGATCTCGACTAAAAACTGGGAAGCTCCAACTCGATCGGGCCAGCTCGCCAGGGTCGACAAGACCGCATCCCGTTCGATCGCTGTGGGCGCCCTTTGTCCTCCCTGTTTTCCCGGGCCGGACCCTGAATTCGAGGTTTGGCCTGAATACAAGATGTCCCGCCAGACTGCGACAGCACGGCCTGTCGGCAGGGTCTGCGAAGCGGCTCTCACGCAAGCCAGTCTCTGGCTCGCTGGGCCGCTCGCGGTCAATCGCTCCAGCAGGACATCTCGATCGGGATCTTCTTGTCGGCGAAGCTGGACGAGAAGCGCTTGGAACGCGGCATCGGAGATCGGCTCGCCCCCATCAGCCAGCACCTGAAGTTGTTGGGTCGCGCTCGGGTTGGGCCGTGCTGCGAACGTGAGCCAGCCGTGGGCCAGAAACTGCTCGACCGAGATCGGGTCCAAGTCGCCCAGGGTTGCCGGCACGTCCGAACATAGGGTCTCAAAGGCAAGCTCTGAGTCCCGAGCCTCGCCGGAGCCTCCCAGCCTTCGCATCAGATGGCCAACGAGTTGGCGACGCTCGAGGTCGAGTTGTCGCTCAAGTTGGGTCAACTCGGCTTGTCCGTTTGCATCCAAGACACCAGCCGCACGGTCTCCACTCAAGGCACGGATTCGGGGTTCCAATTCATGGGTATCCCGCCATTCGACAAGCTCGCGAAGATCGGCCAGAACTTCAGCGCGAAACTGGGCGTAGGGCCAAGTCTCCGCGGCTCGATCCCAAAAGGCCATTCGATCGGCCAGGGTTCCGTCGCGTAGAACCCGCAATCCCATCCCCATCCCGAACAGCTCATCGAGCACCTGGACCTTGCGATCCGAAACCCACCGCGCGAGATGGGCTTGGGGGGCACGGACCCACCCGCCGGCTTCGTCCAGAGTCCACTCCGGCTCGATCGCCTCCCGCAAGCGTTCATCTCGCCTGACCAAAGCGAGCGAACGCTCGATGGCTCGCAGATGGTCAAGATGTTCGGTCGTAAAACCAACCGGCTCGCGAAGATCCACAAACGGGCCCGCGATCGTGCGCTGTTCCTGAGTCAGCGGCCATCTCAACCGCATAGGGGGCTCGAGAGCCACCGCAACCACTTCGGCCGCACGTGGGTCCAGTTCCGCACGCGTGAACAAATCCAGTAGGAAGGCCTCCTTCGCACCAGCTTCGCGGCGTTGCCAAAACGAGGGCAAAGCGACGAACCCAAACAGTAGGTAGCGAGCCGATCCATTCCCCAGGTCGGGGAGCTCGCGGCGATTTGCGAGCTGAGCCCTTTGCTCCTCGGCCCGTTCGAGCGGAAGCAGGCAAGCGGCCTCGAGCCAGGCGGTCTCCGCCAACACGAGCAGGTCGGCAGGATTCAGATCGGGATCCGAAGCAAACGCCTCTGCCGCCGCGCAGGCTCCCTGATTGGCCAAGTAGGCCTCGAGCGTCCGGGCCAGGCTCCAGGGCCTGTTCCGGTGTGAGTCCTCGGGCAGGAACAGGCGCCTTGAGATGCGGTCGCGAACAAAGGCCCGCTCCTTTTGCGCAGCTTGCATTCGCGCCGGACGGCCATCGGGTTCGATCAAGCCGCGGTCATAGAGATCCTGATGAGCTCGCAGGACTTTCAGGACGCCGTCGCGGACGGAGTCTCGCAAAGGGAGTTCTTCGGGAGTGCGCGGCGCAGAGGCGACGTCGGGCGGCTGGCGGGTCTCCGAAGAACCGGTCTCGGACACCTGCCCTCCTCCGGCTCTGGACTGAGCCAGCGCCACAAGCGGCGACCCAGGCACCAACAGGAGCAAGCCGATCCAGAACAAGGCAGATCGCTTGGCTCCTTTGTATTGCACAGGGGTGAACATCAGAAGCAACGTGGTCATCAACATCACCAAGGCGAGGCACCAAATGTGAACGGGACGCTCGCCTCCGGCGGCAGCGGGTCGCCCTGGCAAGACCCGCCATAGGCATACAAATTGAAGCCAGGCTGATGGAAACTGGTGTACTGGCACGCCGCCCGGCAGCCGGCAAAAAGCCCCAGGAATCCGGAGTTCTTCGTCAAAAAGCACGAGCCAAGTTGGATCGTGGCCGACTGGGATTGGGTTACCGTCGTCGAGAGTTGGCCGCCCGGCTGCAGCTCTTGATACGGCGGATAAGCGGTCACCACACCGTCGCAGTACGACCCTGCATTGCTGCTTCTGCTGCCGACCACCAGCGTCCCGTCTCCTTGATTCACTCCCACTCCCGAAGAATAGTCGCAGTCGCAAGGGATCTTGCCCTGGGTCTGGACCGACCCCGAATAGGACCCGGCCACGATCACATAACAGGTCGACTTGGGTTCCGGCGTCTGGGCGGCCGCGGTAACGGCGCCTGAAGCCAACACGGTGAGCGCAGCCAAGCCGACTTGCGCAATCGGCCGAGGTCGGGTCCTTTGCCCCGGTGAGGTGTGAACTGCGTTCCCTGGATTCAGGCGAGGCACGGGACGCGCGGCGCTGGGTTTCAGAAGAGTCATGGGGGCTTGCTGGCCATGGGCGATGCCTTGCTGGAGCGCGGCGGGGACCGCGGGCGACACCCAACTGCGCCGCCAAACTCCGGACGAACGCCCTCCCGCACCGATTACCGCCCGGGGCGGAATTTCCTTGGAATTGTGGGCGCCCGCCTCGCGTCTCCACCGAACTCAAGCAGGCTTGACGCGGCCGCCTTCCCGCCAGGCGGCGCACAGACTCAAGCTGTCAGGCGAGCTCGCGCGGGCCGGCGTCGCCGGCGAAGAACTCCATCCCGGGACGCCGGCCCGTCACCCGCTCGTACTCCCGCCCCAGCCGGTCGGCCAAATCACGCTCGGCGCCACGCTCCAACAGAATCACGGTGCACCCGCCGAATCCCGCTCCGGTCAGCCGCGATCCCAGCACCCCGGGAACCGAGACGGCGGTCTCGACCAACAGGTCGAGCTCCGGCGTCGAAACCTCGAAGTCCACGCGCAGCGAGGCGTGGGCTTCGGTCATTCGAGCCCCAAAACCGGCGGGGTCGTCCTGACGCAGAGCCTCGCGAGCCGCGAACGTCCGCTCCAGCTCCGAGAACACATGACGTGCCCGCCGCTGCAGCAGGGGCTCCAATCCAGAGAGTTCCTGCCTGGCCACCTCTCGGGGAATCTCGCGCAGGAACTTTGGGGCGCGACCCAAAACCTCGGTCGCTGGACCCGAGAGCGCCTGGAGCGCGGCCTCGCATTGGGCCACGCGCTGATTGAATGCCCCCGATGCCAATTCGCGCCGCGCCCCCGAATCCGCAACCGCGATCGCAACCCGCCCAGGATCCAGGGGAACGTGTTCGAAACTCCGGTCGAGGCAGTCCAGCCACAGGAGCTGTCCGGCTCGACCCTGACCAACCGCAAACGGATCCATGATGCCGCATTGAACGCCTACGAACCCCCGTTCCGCGCTGAGCGCGTCGGCAACCCAAGCCTCCGGCCCTCGAGCGCGCTCGAAGGTCGCATCCAGGGCCATCGCGAATCCGACGCAAATCGAAGCCGACGAGGACAGGCCAGCGCCGATCGGGAGGTTGCCCCCGAAGTACACATCCACGCCCGCGGTGCCGGAGCGGCCTTCCTCGAACTCGCGGCGGTGGAACTCGCGCAGCACGCCAAGCGGGTAATCAAACCAGACCCCGGCCGCCTGCCCAGGAAGCTGATCCAGCTCGAAGGCAACCTGCTCGGACTCGAGACGGGACGCAAAGCGCACGATCCCATCTTCCCTGCGCCGGACCGCCAGGTAGGTCCCGCGATCGATCGCCGTCGGCATGACGGGTCCACCGTTGTAGTCCAAGTGGGCCCCCATCAAATTGGCCCGGCCCGGGGCGAAAAATCGCCTCCAGGGACCGCCGGCCCCCAGGGCACGATCGGCGCGCTCGGCGTGTTGGTCGAGCTCGCGGACCAGCTCGAGTTCGGGGCGTTCGGAGGGGGCTTTGGGCATCGGAGGACGCCAGTAGACCCAAATACCCTGCCTCGGCGCGAGGCCTGTCATCGACTGGCCCGGTCCCGGTGCGGTCCAGCGCAGCTCCTCAGACCGACCCGAGCTTCCCCGCTCGGGCGTCCAGCGGCTATCGTCAGGGCACCTATGCGCCTGCAACGGATCCTCCCCTGCCTCCTGGCCCTCACCCTCGTGTCCTGCGCGAGCGTGAATTTCACCCGCGAAACCGAGACCTCGGGACGCTTCCGCTCCAGCGGAATTGCGGTGACCTTTCTGTCCTACGACTTTCCCAAGCGGGCGATCGACATCGCGCGGGAGAACGCTAGCGACTCGCGGCAGAGCAATCTGCTCGTGACCAGTCAGCGTGTCTTTCCCTACCTGGGCCCCCTCGATTGGCTCCTCGACTTGTTCAGCGTTCGCTACGCGCGAATCGAGGGCACCTGGGGCTTCGCCCCCGGCGAGTTTGCTTCCGACGAGCCTGCGACTCGCTGAGAGACTGCGGGACCATGCACCGTAGCTGCAAGCTCACCCAGGCACCGTCCTGGAAGGCGTCGCCTCGTCTCCCGATTCGCCAAGTTGAGGCTTTGATGCGCCTTACCTGGACGGCGACCGGGCGCACGCTCAGTGGTTCCCTGATGTTTCGAATCCTCTGAGATCTCTTTTGGACTGGACCCTCCGCACCGGATCCCCGCTTGAAGACGAGAGTCTGCGCCCCTTCTTGGACGCTGCCTTCGAGCGCCCCGATCAGGAATCACGCCTCGTTCACGAGCTGGCTGCCCATGCCCCAGCCTTCGATTCGAGCTTAGCGCTGTCTGCTTGGAATGGCGAAGAACGTGCAGCCTGGTCGCTGTTCCTACCGCGCACCGTCTCCTTGCGCGACGCCTGGGTGCCGCTTTGTATCACCTCGCCGTTTGCAACGCTGCCCGACTACCGCCAGCAGGGTGCCGGACGCTTCCTCCTGCAAACCGGCTTCGCTGCCTTGAAACAACGGGGAATCCGAGGAGCTCTGGTCATCGGTGGCCCTGAGTTCTTCAGGCAATTTGGCTACGCACCCGCGTTCAATTTGTACGGCATATCCTGCCGGCGTGAGGACCTCCCCACCGAACGGATCGATGGCTGGCGCGGCCTGCGCGGGGAAGATCTAACGCGCCTAGCTCCACTTTTTCAACGCAGCTACCGCGGCGTCGATGGCTGCGAGCGCCGCGAGCCCACCGCCATCGACTGGGAGGCCGCCATTCCCAACAGCCACTGCTTGGCCTTCGAGGTCGGCGGGCAGCTCTTGGCCTACCTGCGCTTTCGCATTCGAGGCGCCATCGAGCTGAGAGAATGCGGGGTCGCCAGCGAAGCTGGGATTTGGGCCGTCCTGTGCTTCCTTGGACAGCTTCTCGACGAGCACAATCGCCCCAACCTCGAAGCCCACTTGCCACCTTCGCATCCGGTCGCGCGCGCCTTGTTCCACGGCGGCGCGCTCGAACAAGCGAGCAACTTCGACGGTGCTGCGTTGCTCGCCATCTTGGACTGGCCCGGCCTCATCTCGGACACCTCCGATTCCTTCGAGCGCGGCCTGGCCGCCGGCGGCGGGCTACCTTTCTCCTTGGAAATCGGCGACGCGAAACTGCGGCTTGAACCCGGCCGAGTTGGCCAAGAGATCGCGTTTCGGCCCGAGCCAGGGCGGCATCTTTGGACTCCAAAGGCCTGGGGACCTTCGCTCGTGACAGGTCAGCGTTCGGTTCACGATCTCGGCGCCTGTGAGGAAGTCCTGCAGCGCTCCGACCTCGACCGCGACGGCTGGCGGACCGCGGCTGCCCTGTTCCCTACCCGCAATCCCATGTGGCCCTACGCCCCGATCTTCGAACTGGCCGACGGCTGACCAACAGCAGCCGGAAACAACTGCCTAAAACGAACGCGGCCCCGTGCACCATCAAGTGCACGGGGCCGCAACTCTAGCGGGGCTCGGGTCAGCGGCCGGCGCCGGCCGGCGCTGCGTCCAAGGACTCGACGAAGTCGGTCAACTTGTCGACCCACTCGGACGCCGTTGCGCCAGGTGCCTTACCTTCGAACTTCCCAGCGATCTCCTGGAACTCGCGGAACAGGCCGCGGATCCGGTCGGCATCGGGCTTGCCGTCCTCGCCCAGGAGCTCCTGGCTCTGGAGCAGAGCTTCCATCTCGCCCATGCGCTCTTGCGCGACGAGGGCTGCCTTGGCGCGCTCGCCACCGAGGGACTCCGCCATCTTGCCCATCGAGGCCAGAGCGTCGTCATAGCCGGCGAAGACATCAGCGTGACCCTCAAGGGCCCCCATCGCGCCTTTGATATCGAGGTTCTCGATCATGGCCGCGACGCCCGCAACACGGGTTTCCACGGACTTGTCCAGGAAGTTTCCGATCTGAGCGGTCAGATCCGTGGCTTCCAAGGTTCCAAGCGCGCGCTTGGCCGGACCGAAGTGGCCCATGCGGAGCGCCTTGGCGACGGGCTCCAGAGCTTCGGGCCACTCACCCATCGGGCTCGGGATCACGTTCGCAAGGGTGTCCTCGATCAGCTTCTCGGAGAGCTCCGAAGGATGTCCCGTGTAGACCACGTTGCCGAACGGGTCGACCAAAACGGCCGACGGGAAGTAGCTCAAGCCGAGCTGACCGAACAGCTCAAGGTCTTCGTCGTAGGCATAGCCGTATGTGACGCCTTTGTCGGCGACCCACTTCACGGTTTTCTCGATGCCCTCTTCGTCGGATTCACCGGTCACGCCGATGACGCTCAGTCCCTTATCGCCGAACTTGCCCGCAAGCTCGTTCGTGTGGGGGACGGCGGCCGCACAGGGGCCTCACCAATAGGCGAAGTACTCGATCAAGAGTGCGTTGCCGGTGAACTCGCTCAGCGAGCTCACCTCGATGTTTGTAAAGTTCGAGAGCTCGGCGCGCGGCATGGGACGCATGGCGTCCCCCGCGGAGAGAGCTCCGAACGACATGGCCGTGAGCGCCGTGGCTCCCACGGCGAGACCGGCCATCGGTCGGAAGAAGGTGGTCATGAATTTGGGCGACGAATGGTCGCCTCCTGGGGGTTGCCCGCGGGGGGGCTGCTGAGGTGGACCCGGAAAGAATCCGGAAGGGTCCTTACGTATCCTCGCCGCAGATTGTGTCCTGAAACCCGCTCGGAATCCGCAACCCCCTCGGAATCTCCCCGGAGCACGCTCTTGCCACATCCTAGAGCCCTTCCCGGCAGCCTGAAAGGGACCCTCCTAGCCCCGCTTCGCCCCCCAGCGAGGCCCCCAGTCG
>CAZUCE010000001.1:94475-288177 GCA_964619265.1 uncultured Planctomycetaceae bacterium | reverse complement strand
GGCGGCCCGCGCGGGCCGCCTCGAGATCAGCCGAGGAGGCTCAGAGCGAGCTGCGGCTGGGTGTTGGCTTGACCAAGGATCGAGGTCGCGGCCTGCTGAAGAATCGAGTTCCGGGTCAGGTCGGCGGACTCAGCGGCCACGTCCACGTCGCGGATACGGCTCTCTGCTTGGGAGAGACCTTCGCGAGTCGCCTGGATCGAGTTGAACGCCGAGGAGAGTCGGTTCTGGATCGCGCCCAGGGACCCCCGCTCGGAGTTCACCGTGTTGATCGCGGTGTCGAGCGTCGCCAGGGCGGCTTCGGCGCCAGCGTCGGTCGAAACATCCAGGGCGTCGATGCCGAGCGATCCCGTGGTCACATCGACCGCTTCGATCAGAATTTCTTCGCCCTGGCTGATCCCGACTTGAATGTCGATGTCCGTCGAGCCGTCCAGGATGTTCAGGCTGTTGAACCTCGTGTCGTCAGCGATCCGGTCGATTTCGTCCTGCAGGGCTACGAACTCCTGCTGAATGATGGCGCGGTCGTCGTCCGAGATCGTTCCCGTCGAGGCCTGGACCGCCAGTTCGCGCATCCGGTTCAGGTTGTTGTTGACCTCACCCAGGGAAGCCTCGGCGGTCTGCGTGACCGACAAGCCGTCTTGGGTGTTGCGGGCTGCCTGCCCAAGCGAACGGATTTCCGAGCGCATGCGCTCGGAGATGCCGAGTCCGGCGGCATCGTCGGCGGCCGACGCGATGCGCAGACCGGAGGACAGGCGCGCGTAGTTGCGGCCCAGTCGGTTGGAGACCTGGCCCAGGTTGCGCTGGGCGTTGATGGAGAAGGTGTTGGTGTTGACGCGGAGTCCCATGGGGGTCGGGTTCCTATTGAGGAGTCAGGGGGAGAGACTCACCAGAAAACATGGTGAGCCGGCGGAACCCGATTCCTGACTCCCGCCGGGGAAGCGGGTTGTGGAGAGCCTGGAATGGGTCCTACGAGACCACCCGGCGCTCCCCACATTTGCGGGGCGCGCCGGGTGGCGTTTGGTTGGCTTCAGGCGGGAGTCAGAAGACTCCCGCTGTTCGCGATCGATCAGCCGATCAGGCTCAAAGCAAGCTGAGGCTGGACGTTGGCCTGGGACAGAACCGAAACAGCGGCCTGCTGGAGGATGGAGTTCCGGGTCAGGTCGGCGGACTCAGAAGCCACGTCCACGTCGCGGATGCGGCTCTCTGCTTGGGAGAGGCCCTCGCGGGTCGACTGGATCGTGTTGAAGGCCGAATTCAGGCGGTTTTGGACGGCACCCAGGGAACCCCGCTCGGAGTTCACCGTGCCGATAGCCGAATCCAAAGCGGCCAGGGCCGCTTCGGCGCCAGCGTCGGTCGAGACATCGAGCGAAGCAAGGCCAAGGGTCGCGCTGCTCACATCGACGGCGTCGATCGTGATTTCCTGGCCCAACTGCGTTCCGACCTGGATGTCCAGATCGGTCTGCGAGCCGTCCAGCAAGTTCAGGCCGTTGAAGGTCGTATCGCTGGCAATCCGATCGATCTCGCTTTCCAGCGAGGCAAATTCCTCGTTGATGATCTGGCGGTCGTCGTCGGAGAGCGTTCCGCTCGACGCCTGGACCGCGAGCTCGCGCAGCCGGTTCAGGTTGTTGCTGACCTCGCCGATGGCGCTTTCAGCCGTCGAGGCCAGGCTCAGGCCGTCCTGAGTGTTTCGGCCTGCTTGGCCCAAGGAGCGAATCTCCGAGCGCAAGCGCTCCGAGATTCCCAGGCCGGCGGCATCGTCGGAGGCCGACGCAATCCGCAGACCTGACGACAGGCGGGCAAAGTTGCCGCCCAGTCGCTCAGTCACTTGGCCCAGGTTGTTCTGGGCGCTCAACGAGAAGATGTTGGTGTTGACACGCAGTCCCATATTTCTTTCCTACCTTCGGTTCACATTCGGGTCCCGAGGCCTCACTCGAAGCTCTACGGGTTTAGACGCGACGGCCGTTCCGGCTCGCAGGCTCTCGGGTTCCAGAGTAGGGGTGAGAGAGCGTGCGGGCGTTGGGTCAGACTCGTCGCTTTGAAGCTCCCCTTGACTTCCAGGCACGGAAGCTCGGGGGAGTTCACCTCGCACTCGCAGTCCGGCGAGCGGCTTCCCGACTGGGAAGCTCGCCGGTCCTCGAGCCGAGGTGTCAGCTTTGGGGATGAATCGCGACGCACCGCGCGTTCCGAGGGGATCGGCCTGTGCGCGATGCGTTCTGAAGCCTTTTTGAGAAAGATCGCCTTTTCGTGTATTGGCCCGGGGAGGCCTCACCGCGTTGCAGCACTCGAAACGAGCGCGCCATCAGCGGTGTCACACGAAAAGCAAAAAGAGCATGAGCGAAAGAACTTCAGGCCCACCTCGGTGGTCCGCCCTCTCGGCTCGCCTGTGTTTTCGGAGGTGCAGCTTCCCGCTTGAGGGACGAAACTCATTTTCTGCGTTGAGCCTTCGCCACGACACCTTGTGAGCCGTCCGGACACGCATAAATCTCAACCTGAGACCTGAAGGACTGACTGGGCGACGGGCTTCACTTCCGCCGGTGTGGTGTTCTTCGAATCAGAACTTGCTTCCCGGTCAAAGCCGGTCGAGTTGAACCGAGGCTCCGCCGGCGACCCGCAACGGCGGTTCGCATCGTGTTTGATTCCGAGCCTGCGTGGCTCTTTTGCCCTCCGCCAAGGCGGACTTTGGGCTGGGGCGCGAGGATCGGTGATCTCCAGCGAGTCCAAACCGCGAGGGGAATGGGGGGCCGCCACCACAGCGGCCCCCCCCCTCAGCGATCCGGCCCCATCGGAGCCGTCTCACGCATTCCGTCTCGCCATCTGAGACGGACCCTCTCGGGAAGTCGAACGGCTGCCGCGGGTCGAGGGAAGACCGCGGAGCCGGTTAGATCACGGCTGCAGGAGGCTCAGCGCGATTTGAGGCTGAGAGTTCGCCTGGGATAGAACCGAGACGGCAGCCTGTTGCATGATCGAGTTTCGAGTCAGATCAGCCGTTTCCGTCGCTACATCGACATCGCGGATGCGACTCTCTGCGGCGGAGAGGTTCTCGCGGATCGAGAGGATCGATCGCATAGAGCTCTCCAGGCGGTTCTGTGAAACACCAAGCTGACCTCGTTGGGTGTTGACCGAGTCGATCACGATGTCGAGATCGTCCAGGATCTCCTCCGCTTCAGTTTGAGTGGTGACTGCGAAGGACGGGTCGGTCAACCCCAGGGTCACTGCCGTTGTATCGGCCAGCGGAATGTCAATTCGTTCGGAGAGGTTGGTGCCCACCTGGATCGGCACGCTCGGGGCGGAGCCATCCAGCAGGGGAATTCCGTTGAATTGAGCGGATCCTGAGATCCGGTCGATTTCCTCGATCAGCGCCTGGAATTCGGTGTCCATGATGGCACGGTCCTCAGCGGAGTACGTACCGTTCGACGCCTGAATGGCAAGCTCTCGCATCCTGGAGAGGTTTCCATTGATCTCGCCCATCGCGCCTTCGGCGGACTGGACAAGACTAACGCCGTCTTGGGTGTTCCGAGCCGCTTGGCTCAGGGACCCGATCTGCGAACGCATGCGCTCGGAGATGCCTAGGCCAGCGGGGTCATCCGCGGCCGTATCGACGCGAAGGCCAGAAGCCAAGCGACGGAAATTTGTGGAGAGACGATCGGTGACGATCGAGAGATTGCGTTGAGCAGCCAACGATTGAACGTTGGTATTGACGCGGAGGCCCATGAGAGCTCCTACCGGCGGTTACCGGTTTCAGAGATGGTTTGGATCGGTGAGGGGTTGTGCCCGTTCCGCCGGAGCGATCCGCGGCACGTGCTTGTTCTCGGAGGCCCCTTGAGTTCCTTGAGTCGAATTCACCTGGATTTGCTCCAGATCCCTGGGACCCGGCGGCGGGAGCCCCTCGGTGCCTTCCTGAAGGGGGATTGGCCCCTGTTCCGATCAAAGGGGTCTGCCACCATGTCTGATCGATCTCTCGTCCTCTGCCTTGCCCCCCCCGGGGCTTCCCCTCCTTTCGTCGCCCCCGACCCCGCGCGGATCGCGACGAGCCTTGAGCTCCTCGAAGTCACCGACTCCGAACGACTGCTGCACCTCGCCAGGCGCCGCAGCCCGCTCGCGGTGTTGGTTTTGGCGGACTCGAGGGAAAGTTTTTCCGGCTCGGATTCCGGCGGCCCTTCAGCTGCGCCTTGGGTCAACGCCCTGGCCCGACTGCCCCGGCCTCCGCGGCTGCTCTGGCAGGCTCACCCCACGGAGAATTGGCTTGAGCAGCAACTCGAGCTGGCGCGCATCGAGCGCAATGGCCGAGAGCGGCTGGCCCAATTGCTAGCTAGCCGGTTGGAGGATCAAGCATCGGGACAGCTCAGCGAGCACTTGCTCTCGTTCTCCGCTGCGGACGATGCACCCCGCGTTGTCCGCGGTTCGACGCCACAGATCCGAGAAAGAGCCGCTCGAGCACTCCATGATCTGTCTCCTCGGCCGGAGGGCGGATTCCTCGCGCTTCACGAAGCTCGCCCGGGAGAGGCTTCGCTGCTCGAGGAGATCCTTCAGAACCGGAATCTCATAAGTAAGGTCTCGACGCTGTTCGTCGAGGGCCTGGAAGACGCATCCCCTGAACGGTTGGAAGCTTGGGCCAGCGGGGTTCGCTCGGGGCGCACCGGCGAACTGCGGCTGATCTTTGGTCGCTCCGAGCCCTCCCGGGAATTCCCAGCGGAACTCGAATCCCGCTGCCTGGGGCTGGACAGCCCGCGAGTCGAGCTGCGGGCACAAAGGCGGGAGAATGCCGCTTCCTCCAGCCTCGATCAGCTCGAGCGCCAACACGTCCTGGCCGTCCTGGACGGTTGTTCCGGGAACAAGAGCCGGGCCGCCGAGCAACTTGGGATCCATCGCAGCACTTTGCACGCGAAGCTGCGCACCTGGGGCCTACCGTCCCGGAAAGTCTGACGCGACAGCCTGGGCCCTGGGCCAAGAGCAACGTCGCGAAAGCCGACATTTGGGCCCCGACCCGGAAAGCGAGGCAGGTCGCTAGGCCCTGAACCCGGAAAGGAGTTCCCCGAGCGGGCCTTGGTGTTCAAGGGTCACGGCCTTCGGTCCGAAAGAGCGAGCAAGCGAATCGGCGGCACATCCCCGCCGGCATTCGCTCTTCCTCTTGAAAGCCCCCCTCTCTAAGCCCCGCCCGGCTACCGGCCTCGCCCACGTCCCTGGCGATTCCCCCGCGCTGACCGATCCCGCCTGCGTGGGAGCTCCGTCAGCGCGTTGGTGTCTCGCGGTCGTAGGCCTCGAACGACCGGAAGCATCGTTCCTCGCGGAAGTCGACCAACTCGGAGTCCGCGTTGCGCGCAGCGCGAGCGCAGCAGAAGCTCTCCGGTCTCCGTTGCCCGATGCACTGCTCGTGCACGCCGAGCTTCCCGACGGAGACGGCATCGACCTCGCCCGAGAGCTCAGCCTGCGAGCCAACGGCTGCCCGTTCGCCCTGGTGGCACCCCGCGCAGACTATGAAACGACACGACGCGCGTTCCTTCAGGGCGCTCAGGATGTGTTCCGTGACCTCCCGGCGCCAAGCGAGCTAGCCGAGCGCCTCGCCCCCCGCCCCGGTCAACGGAGCGACCCCTCGGAACTTGCCCTCGAGCTGGTCCTAGAACCCGGGCAAATTCACGAGCCGATTCGGCAGCTGCAGTCCACGTTGATCGCAAGAGGTTTCAGGCCGTCTATGCGGGCCCGGGCGGGCAGCGTCGTTGCGGAGCTTCTCGACAACGTGATTCGGCATGCGTTCCCGGGCACCGTGGCCCGGGCTCGCCTCGAACTGCGATTGCATACCGGCGGCTTCACGGTCGTCGTTTCCGATCGAGGGCTCGGGTTCGATGCCTTCGAACAGCGCCTAAATCTGCGGGAAGCCCTGCGCCATGCCGGCGGCTTTGCGCCGCTTCCGGGGCTCGCTCGGGTCGAGGCCCTGGCCGAGTCTGTCCAACTCGAAGCGCGACCTGGAGTCGGCTGCCAGGTTCAAGTCACCTTCCGCGATCACGGCGCCTCCTTCGAGGATCACGACGGAACGATCGAGCCCTTTGAAGTGGACCTCACCGAGGCGGAGTATCTCACGCACGAACTGTCCCGGCGCCTGCTGGCTACGAAGCCCGAAGAAGACCAGCCCTGGTTCGAGCTCTCGCCTTCCCTAACCACTTGCCTCGGACGCTTGCTAGGAGGAAAGCCGTGAGCTCCTCTGACTCAGGAACCGGGCCCGGTGCCGGCGAAACCGAGGACCTATTCGACTTCGCCTCCGCCGAAGCGCCGCCCTCCACGACCCAGGCGGACGAACTAGACGTCGATGCCTTTCTCAGCGCGGTCGGCGACTTAGCCGACGAAGAGGGACCGTCATCCAGCGGCGGCGGGATGTCCGTCGACGTCTCTGATGATTTGCGTGGTGCCCTGGTCGGAGCCAACGAATCGAACTCCAAGCTCGAGGACGACCCACAAGGCAAACCAGCCGCTCGCCTCCCCCGTTCTTCGCGGAACCGTACGGCTGTGGCCCTTGAGCCCGGGGCGCCCCTCCTGATCGGCCTCCCGTGGCCCGTCCTAGCCGGCGGAGGGTTGCTCATTGCTCTCAATGCGTGGCTCGTCTTCACACTTTGGAGCAGCCAATCGAACTCCGGCGGCCATCTCAAGGACAGCGCGCGCGACTTGGAGCGCGCCGCTGAATCCGTCGCGGCCCAAATCGAACGCAACGTCGATCGGATCGAAAACGTAACGAATCCGCAAACTTCTGCGGTCTTACTTGACTCGACCACCTCCCTAGCTCACGTGGAGCGCAGTCTCGAGTTGGGAGACCACGCGCTAGCGCGCCGGCAGATTTACTCCCTGCTCTCGGTGGTCGACCGGCTACCCAGCGAAAGGCGCGAGGACACCGAAGCGCGCGCACAGTTCCTGCTGGCTAGCGTCGATCGACTCGAAGCGGAGTCTCGTCGCTCACCGGGACGCCCGTCCGGAGGAGTCCGATGAGGGTCTTCTGGATGTGCGCGCTCGCACTCTCCATTTCTCCGGCCTTCGGTTTTCAAACCGACTGGCCGCGCATTCACCCGACTCGCGTGGAGGTCGTCGGAACCGACGCTCAAGCTCGCGCCACGGTCATCGCCACCAATGTCTCGGTTGAATCGCTGATCGACAAGATCGCCGCACGCACGGACCGCCGTGTCGAGGGCTTTGGCCCCGGCGGGCTTCCGGCCCTGGTCACCGTCGAGCTCGTGGATCGACCCTTGATGCAGGTCCTCGAAGTGGTGCTCGGATCTGTCGGGCTCACCTTCGAAATTCAACCTGACGTTCTGCGGATCCTCGACGCCGATGCCGAGAGCGAGGACGTTGAGATCCTCGAAGCCCGCGCGCTCGCCCACTACCTGCGGGCCACGACCGCCTTCCCGAATCACTCCCTGGTTGCCGAGGCTCGGCTCGACCAAGGAGGTCTCGAGGAAGCTCGCGGGAACTTCGAAGCCGCCTTCGATCATTACCAGGCGCTCATCGAGAGCTTCCCGCTCAGCGATCGAATTCCCGACGCCCACCTGGCCTCGGGCATGGTCCTCGAGAAACTGGGCCGCTTCGCGGAAGCTCACACTCAGTACCTCGAAGTCACTCGGCTACCCGGAACCGATCCGCGCCGGAACATCGCACGACTTTCCCTTGCGCGTTGCCAACTCGAGCTCTCCAACCCGAGCTTCGCGGTTCTGATGGTTCGGCGACTCGAAGAGGAAGAGCCGACGACCGACCTCAATGTCCAATCGGAACGGCTGGCGCTGCTAGCCACCGCTCTTGAGCGGGCCGAGATGCCGATGGAAGCCCTCGAAGTGCTCGACCGCCTCGAGCGGCTGGGCGGCCCCTTGACCTACGCCGTTCAGGCGATGGAGGTCCGGGCTTTGTCGCTCGAAGGCCTCGGTCTCCTAGAGGCTGCCTCTCGCGCCTGGCTTGTGGTGGCCCGGGAAAGCGGCGGCGCTGCGGCCCACGACGCGTACATCCGCGCCGCCGAACTCACCGAACGCATCGGAGATTCGCTGTCGGTTCTGTTCCTGGCCAAAGAAGCAGAGCTTGCCGACCCTCCGCTCGATTTGTCGGTCTACGTACGGCGTGCTCGGCTCGAACTCGGTCTAGCGATCGACCTGGAATCGGGCTCCGTCCCGCCGGAAGAACGCTGGGAAATTGTCCAAAACTGGATGTCCGAGGGACGCTTCGACCGCGCCGACCCGGAGCTTGCGCGCCTGGTCACCGAACGCCGCTCGCTCGAGGAAGTCCTCGCCAGCGAGATTGTTCTGACCTACGCCAAGCGCGTGTACGAAGTCCAAGGCCTCGAGTCGGCGCTCGGTTCGCTTCGTGAGGCCCGTCGAGACGCCTCCAACCAGGCCGTTCGCGCGGCCTACGACTATCAGGCTGGAAAGTTGCTCGAAGGCGAGCGTTCCTATGTCCGCGCGGCAGCGGCCTACGAGGGAGAGTACTAAATGTTGCGCCATCAACCTCTGATCGTGATGGGCCTCGGCGCCTTCGCCTGCATTCCGGTTGGAGCGCAGGGTCATACGCTGTTTGAACAACTGCGCACGGAACTAACCCGTACCGAGTCTGCGCTCGATGAGTTGAAGCGCCTCGAGGAACAGGCCGAGCTCGGAGTCCCGATTGACCTAGAGCAACTTCGATCGCTCAGCGAATTGCCCTCGACTCCCCCGGACCTCGCGCAACTACGGCTCGAAGGGCTCCAACTCGAAGTTCGAGAGCTCGGTGTGCAACTCGACCAACTGCGCGCGCGTCGTGGAGTCTTCCCCGGCGGAACCGTGTCTTCTTCCACGCGTCTCGACTTGCTCGGCCAAGGCTTGACCCCGACCGACGGACTCGACCCCAAGCAGCGCAGAGCGCTAGCCAAACGGCTCCAACTGGAAGGCAGCGAAGCCCCCGAGACTCCTCAGGAGCCGGCGCCAGGCCGGGCCGGAACCGATGCCTTGGTAGGCGAAGATGGCCCTCAGGATCCGGACCCGAAGATGCTCGAAAGCATGGAATCCAAGGAGGGCCCGGGCGCTCCCGACGTCCTCGCAGAATGGCGAGCGTCGCGCCAACCGAAGCCGGCCGGACACCTGACAACCACGCTGGGCAAAGCTCGCGCCCAGTACCGAGCCGGTCACTTCGTCGAGGCTCTGATGGGCTTCGAAACCCTGCCCGAGAATCACGAAGCCATTTTCTGGGCCGCCCGTTGTTACGAGCGACTTGGCGAATCCCAAATTGCCCTAGAGCGTTACGGACAGCTCGATACCGAGGCCATCCCGGCGCTTTGGCGCGAACGGGCCGTCGAGGCTATGGAGTTCCTTCAGTGGAAGGTGGATCTCAGATCAGGCCCCGAGGAGCAGACACCGTGAGCGCAACAACCTCCGAGATTCACTCGCAGCGCGAGGCGGCCCAGCTCGACGCTCATACGCTCGAACAGTTCGCCAGCGTAACTCGAGACCTACAGTCCGCGTTCGACCGACTGGCCAGCCGCGCCTCCGTCGTCGAGGAGCAGTTAGCCGCGACGAACCGCCGCCTGGCTGCCAAGGTCGCTGAACTCGATGAACTCCACGAGGACCTCGCGGTCCTGCTGGAGGCGTTGCCGTGTGGCGTACTTGTCCGCGACGCCGAGGGCCGAACGATGGCTCGCAACCCGGCGGCCTCTAGCTTGCTCGACTGCAAGCCAGGCGAGGAAATGGCTGTCCTGGAAGAGCTCTGCTGCACCGGCAAGGGTAGCGAAGAGCCGTTCGCTGGACGGCTATCGTTCCAGGCAGAGGACGGTCGTCGCCGGCTGCTCGCCCTGTCTCGCGCAGAACTACCAGTTCGCGCTGACAACACTCCGCGCGGCGAAGTGCTCTTACTCGACGACTTGACCGAACACGACGAACTGGTTCGTGCCGTCGCCAGCCGCAACAAGATGGCCGCGATCGGAACGCTCTCGGCGGGCCTAGCCCATGAGATCCGCAATCCGCTCAATGCGGTCGTCGGCTTCGCTTCCCTCTTGGCGAAGTCCGAGCACCAAAGCGACAAAGAACGCCACTGGACCAAACAGATCTTGGCCGGAGCGCTGGAAACCAACCGCATTCTCACCGGACTAGTGGACTTCGCCCGGCCCGGTGAACTGGAACAACATCGGATCGAAACACTCGGTCTGCTGCGCGAAGCCCGCGAGTTGGTTCTCGGTCCCGCCTTGGCTGTCAGCGAGCACCGCGTCGAGCTCCTATGCCTCTCCCCGTGGATGGTGGGCGATCGCCTAAAACTGCGGCAGGCCTTGCGCAATCTCATACAAAACGCCCTCGACGCGAGCGGTGACCACGCCCGCGTGCGCGTCACCGCGCGATCCACGCCGGAAGGAACCGTGCTGTCGGTCGAAGACGACGGTCCCGGCGTCGAAGAATCCGCTCGGGAGTCGCTGTTCGAACCCTTCTTCACCGGCCGCGCCAGCGGTACCGGACTCGGCCTCGCCTTAACTCATGCCATCGCCGAACTCCACGGCGGCCGGCTGCGGTGCCTGCCCGAACGATCCGAGTTCGGCGGCGCCCACTTCGAACTGCTGCTTCCCCAAGAAGCAGCCCCTCTTTCGGCTCGAGCTGTCACCTCTGCCTTGCCCGTTGTTGCCCCCTCCGCCCCGTCCTCCCTGTGAACCCCGCTCCTATGTACCGCCTGTTGATCGTTGATGACGACACGCTCAGTCGAGACTTCCTGACTGAAGCTGTCCGCGCCGCCGGGCACTCCGTTGAGTCCGTAGATGGGCCCACCCGCGCTCTCGAACGCGTTCGTCAAACGGACTTTGATCTCGTCATCACGGATCTGCGCATGCCGGATTCGAGCGGTCTCGATTTGATCGCCGAACTTCGCGACATCCAGCCGGATCTCCAAACGCTGCTGATCACCGCCCACGGATCCCTCGAGACCGCCATCGAAGCCATGCGCCTCGGGGCCGTCGACTTCGTCCAAAAGCCGATCACCGCCGATGCTCTCGGAGTTGTCCTTGAGCGGGTCTTCAAGACACGGCGCCTGGAACGCGAAAATGCGTACCTGCGGACGGCTAACCTAGACAGCGAGCCCCAACTGGTGGCGCGTTCGGAGGCCATGCTCGAGACCCTCGACTCAGCCGCTCGCATCGCCGCCAGCAAGGGGACCGTGCTGATCACGGGGGAAAGCGGCACAGGCAAAGAGCGAGTAGCTCAGTTTTTGCATTCCAACAGTCAACGCTCGGGAGCTCCGTTCATCCGTGTGAACTGTGCGGCGCTTTCCGAACAGCTCCTCGAGTCCGAGTTGTTCGGGCACGAGCGCGGCGCCTTCACCGGCGCCCATCGCCGCCGCGAGGGTCGCTTCGAACTCGCGAACGGAGGCACCCTGCTGCTCGACGAGATCGGGGAAATCTCACCCGCGCTGCAAGCCAAGCTCTTGCGGGTCCTCGAAGAAGAAGAATTCGAACGCGTGGGCGGAACTCAGACCCTCAAGGTGGACGTCCGTGTCATCGCCACCACCAACCGCAACTTGCCGGACGAAGTGGCCTCGGGCCGCTTCCGCGAAGATCTCTACTACCGCTTGCACGTGCTGCCCCTCCACCTTGCGCCGCTGCGCGAGCGCGGCGAGGACATTCTGCCGCTCGCCGAGCACTTCGCCCGTCACTACGCCCGTCAGCATGGACACAACGAGCTCGCCATCACTTCCGATGCTCGCCGATTGCTGTCCGAGTGGGATTGGCCCGGCAACGTCCGGGAACTAGAGAACGTCGTCCAACGGGCCGTGGTCCTGGCCGGTGGTCAACCGATCAACTCGCAGACCCTGGTCTTCGGGCCGGGCTCGCGCAGCCCCCAACCGGGTGCTCCGCTCCCCGAGCGCAACGCTCGGGGCCTGTCCCACGATGGCATGGCGAATGCCTTGACCCCGGCGAATCCTCTGGCCAACCGCAAGCTCGCCGACGTCGAACGTGAAGCCATCCTCTCGACCCTCGAGGCGACCGGCAACAACAAGACGGAGGCCGCCCGGCGCCTCGGCGTCACGGCTCGGACCCTGTCCAACAAAATGAGGCTGTGGCGCGAGCTCGGCTTCGTTGCCTGAGAGAAACCGAAGCGCCATGGAAATTCGATCCGATAGCGAAGCTCTCCTGCTTCGCCTCTTGCAGGGAACAGGGCAAAGATCTCTTGCCATTGCCAGCAACATCGCGAACCAGAACACACCTGGCTATCGCCGCCAAGTCGTGCGCTTCGAGGACATGCTCGCCCAAGCCATCGAGGCGGGCGGCGAGGATCTCCTCACTATCGAACCCATGGCCATAGAGGATACCGAAACGCCTACGCGCCTTGATGGCAACAACGTGAACCTCGAACTCGAGGTCTACGCGAGCCGCGAGAACCGAATCCTCGCCGAGACCTACCGCACGATCCTCCAGGGTCACTACCGACTGCTCGAAACCGCCATGGGTGGCGGCAACTGATTCCCGACTGAACCATGAGTGGACTCGACAGCTTCTTCAGCCCTTTGCGCACCGCAGCCACCGGCCTATCAGCCGAGCGCGTGCGCATGAACGTCATCGCCGAGAACATCGCCGGCGCGCAGGTGACGCGAACCCCCGAGGGCGGACCGTACCAGCGCAAGAACGTGATCTTCGAGCCCCTCGTGCGACAAGCTCCGAACGGATCTCAACAGGTCCGCGGCGTGCAGGTCGCTCGCGTAGAGCCCGACAACGTCAGCGCCTACCTCGAGATCTTCGCGCCGGGGCACCCCGACGCCAATCCCGAGACAGGCAAGGTCTTGATGCCGAACGTGAACACGTTGTCCGAAATGGCCGACCTGATCACCTCGATGCGCGCGTACGAAGCCAATCTCACCGTTCAAGAGGGCTTCATCCGCTCGGCCGAGCGCTCCCTGGAACTGGCTCGCTAATTCCGCCTGACCCGGCTCTTCAAGCAACTTTCCCGTGGCAAACCCTGTCTCCTCCATGCCCGCGCTCGTGCGCGAAGCGATCGCGGCTGCGAAGGCTCGTTCGTCGGCGGACGCGACCTCCGGCCGTCTGGGTGGAGCCGGTGGTTCGGACTTACGCGCCCTCCGCTCGCTCGAACCCGATGAGATCTCCGGCGCCTTCGAGGCGAAATTCCGCGCGATGCTGGACGGGACTCAACCAGAGCCGGGCGCTAGCGGCCTGAGCGGTCTATCCAAGTCCGCGATGCCGGTCGCCGCGCCGCCCACACCCGCCCCTTCCGCCGGCGACATGATGTCCCGCGCGCTGGGCAAAATCGATGCGCCGCTCCAAGCCGCCGAAAGTCTGCCCGTCGACGTCCTTCAGGGGCGTGTCACCAGTCCGGCTGAAATCGCCGCAACGATCAAACGCGCCGACCTGACCTTCAGATACAGCCTCGAGATCAGAAATCGTCTGCTCGACGCCTACCGTGAAGTGATGCGCATGGGCGTCTGACGCCCGCTCCATCTGAATGAAAGAGCTCCTCCGATCGCTATTCGAACGGCTGACCGCCGCGTCGGCGACCCAGAAAGCCGTGGCTTCCACGGTTTTGGTCGCTGCGATCGCTATTGCGGGCGTCAGTTCTTGGCTTTCTTCCCAGCCCCATTGGGAAGTGCTCGTCTCCGAGCTCGACGACCGCGAGTTTTCCCGCGTCGGCGAGGCCCTAGCCACCTCCGGCGTCCGCTGGCGTTCGAGTCAGCCGCCGCGCCCTTTTGTCGTCTACGTTGATGCGGCTGAGCGAACCACTGCGCTCAACGCGATCATGAGTGCCGGCGCACTGGCCGGCAGCGAGCGCGGCATTCTGAGCAGCAGCGGCGGGCTCGGCAGCGTGTTCCTTTACTCCAAAGAACGCGAACAACTCACGCGCAAGAAGGAGTGGCAGGACATGGAGACGATGCTCGAGTTTCAGAGCTTCATCCGTGAAGCGCGGGTCCGGACTTCGCGTCACGGTATCGATCTGCTCGAACGCGGGGGTGAGCACTCCGCTTCGGTCACGCTCGTGCTCGAACACGGCAGCTCGCTCACTCGCGCTCAAGGTCGTACGGTGGCTGACCTGGTTCGCCAGGGCCTCGGAATTTCACCCGAGTACCTGATTGTCTCCGATCAAACCGGCGAGACGCTCTACAACGGCGCCGACGAAATGGACGGCACGCGCTCCGCCGAGGAGTGGAACGAGCGAGCGCTCGACGAGGACCGGCGGCTCGCCGAAGAAGCCAACCAGCTGCTAGACGAAATTCTCGGCCCGGGCCTCGCTCGGGTGACCGTCCGGTCGGAGTGGGATCTCGACCACTCCGTCAGGCTCACCGACTCGAGCGACCCGAAGTTGCGGGCCGTGACTCAAGAAACCAAGCGGACCACACAGACTCCGGTCTTCCCGAACAGTGGCTTCAGCAGGGGTGCCGGAACCTCATCCAATATCAATACGAACAGTGAGTTCGGAGTGGACAGCCAGGGTGTCGTCGACCTGACGACGCAGCGCCCGGCGGGCGAAGAGCCGGCGCTTGGAAAAACGAGCGAAGAGACAGCCTCTTACTCCCCGACGCGGATGCTCTCGGAGACGATTCGCAACGCCCCCAAGCGAATGCGGATGAGCGTGTCGCTGTGGCTCGACGAGAGTCTCTCGAGCAAGCGCGAATCCCTCGAACAGACCGTTCGCGCCGCAGTCGGCTTTGACTCCGAGCGCTCCGACCAATTCGAATCTGCGCTGGTCCCCTTCGCCCGTGCAGAAGAGCCCGAGGGCGAAGTGGGTGAGGCGACCGAAGAGTCGGCTGAGCCCGCCGGGAACCCCATGGTCGAGCTGCTGTTGACCCGTGGGGTCGAAGCCGTCGCCGCGTTGTTCTTTCTGATTGTGCTCGCCATTTCGCTCAAGCGTTCGAAAGCCGCCACACTGCCTGAAGTATCCGTCCAAGCTGCGGAGGCCTCCGAGGAGCGCGCCGCAGCCGAAGCAGCCGCGCCGGAAGAACCGATCGACCCAGAGCTGGTTGCGCTCGAACGCGTTCGCCGCCTTGTTGAAGAAGAGCCCGACAAGGTGGGCGCGCTTTTGACGGCTTGGGCGCGGGGGGACGAAGCCTAGCATCGTGTCGGATTCCCCCCAGCAAACCGGACCCGAACGGGTCGCCGCCTTTCTGCTCAGCCTTGAGCGGGACGCCGCGTCCAAGGTGCTCGCGCACCTTGCGCCGGACGTTCTAGCGGAGGTCGTCGAGGCCATGCAGGCCATCGACGAACCCAACGCAGATCCCGACTTGTGGCGGGATCTGTGGTCCAAGGTTGCCCTGGCCGACAAGCGCCGCGAAGGCGTTCAGCCCACGCGCGGGGACGAACTTCAGACCTTGCTGAGCCATGCGCTTGGCGAAGAAGCCGCCGGCCAGTTGCAAGAGAAGATCCGTTCGCGCCGTTCGCGCGAACGGCCGTTCCACCAGCTCGAGCAAGCGCCTGCGGTGGCCATCGCCAAGGTTCTCGAGGATGAATCCGACCAGGCCGTGGCCGTGGTGCTCGCCCACTTGGATCCCGTCCTGTCAGCAACCGTACTGGCCAGCCTTGAAGTGGAACGCGCCCTGCGTGTCGTTCAGCGGATGACGGTTCTCGAACCGCCTGGCTCCGACGTGCTCAGCCTCCTGGCCGAAGACCTCGAGCGTCGCGTGGTTGAATTCGCCGACGCCCCCGCCCCCAGCGGTGGTGCAAGTCGCCTCAAGACCATCGCCGAATTGCTCAACCGTGCCCCGGGCGAACTCGAGCGCGAAGTCCTGTCGGGGCTCGCCGAAGAGCAGGCCGAAATGGCCGACGAGATCCGCGAATTCATGTTCACTTGGGACGACATCGGTGACGTGGATCGGCGCTCCATGCAGAAGATCCTTGGCTCGGTTGAGACCCGGACCCTGGCGATTTCGCTCAAGGCCTGCTCTGCAGCCGTGGAACAGAATGTCCTCGGCAACCTCTCCAGCCGCGTCCGCGACATGGTTTCGGAAGAACGCGAGCTAGCGGGCCCGATGCCGATGTCCGAGGTCCTACTTGCTCGCGAGGAAGTCATGCGTGGCGTCCGCGCACTGATCGAAGCCGGCGAATTCAAGCCCGCCAAGGGAGGCGATGAACTCGTCTCTTGATCCCGTTCGGCTTTCCGTGCCGCCGTCGAGCGTCCGGGTGCGACCCGAACCTTCTGGGCAAGCACTCGATGCGGTGATTGCCGAGATCCTGGAGTCAGAGCGCACGCTCGCGTTCGAGGCTGGCCGTGCCCAAGCGAACGCCGAGCTAGCCGGCCTGGTCGACCAGCTCACCTCCGAGCTCGACGAGGACGCCGCGCACAATTTGAACGAGCTGGCCGAAGCCTCGACCCGGATCGGGATTCAGGTGGCGCGTGAATTGCTGAAGCTGGAAGTCGTCGCCGCCGGTCACGACATCGAAGCCATGGTGCGCTCGGCCCTCGGGCAGCTCCGCTCCGGTCGCGATGCCTGCCAGGTTCGGCTACATCCCGAAGACCTCGCCCGTCTGGAAGGGGTGGCGTTCGGTTCGACGGTCAGCTTCGAGGCGGAGCCGTCGATCCGCCGCGGAGATGTCGTTGTGATCAGTCCACAAGGTCGCCTGGTTCGCAGCCTCGACGACGCGATGGACGCGATCGGGGATGCCCTGCGAGCCGAACTTCAGCCGTGAGCGCACGTACCCTTCGGCAAGTCTCCGGTGACCGCATCGCGGAACTAGCTCGCTCCCACTCGAAGGCGCGCTACCACGGCGAAATCACCAATGTCTCCGGCCTGCTCGTCGAATGCGAGGGCCTGCCCGCCGCCATCGGTGAACTGGTCGAGATCGAGATCCAACGCGACCAGCCCATCTTGGCCGAGGTCGTTGGATTCCGTCGCGACGCCACACTCTTGATGCCGCACGGACCTTCGGATGGCGTGGCCCCTTTGCAGCATGTGCAAGCCTTGGGTCGCCCGTTCGAACTTCCCGTCGGAGACGAGTTGCTCGGCCGGACCTTGGACGGCTTTGGCGAGCCCCTGGATGGACTTCCCAAACTGTCGGCCAGACGCCGAGAGCCCGTGCAAAGAGAAGCGCCGACGCCGCTCTCGCGGCCAACGATCGACACACCGCTCACCACAGGCGTCCGCGCCATCGACGGCCTGCTTACCCTCGGCCGCGGGCAGCGCCTCGGACTCTTCGCCGGTTCCGGTGTCGGCAAGTCCACACTCCTGGGCCAGGTCGCCCGGGGGACCGACGCCGACATCCTGGTCGTCGCGCTGGTCGGCGAACGGGGTCGCGAAGTGCGCGATTTTCTCTCCGACGTACTCGGCGAAGACGGCACCCGCCGCGCGGTCACCGTGGTAGCGACCTCCGATCGCCCGCCGATCGAACGTTACAGCGCCCCGTTCGTCGCCATGACCGTCGCTGAGTACTTCCGCGACCAGGGCAAGAACGTGCTGTTGGTCATGGATTCGGTCACGCGCTTTGCTGCCGCATGTCGCGAGATCGGCCTGGCGGCCGGCGAGCCTCCGACTCTGCGCGGCTACCCGCCGCGCTTCTTTGCCACCATTCCGCGACTGGTCGAACGGATGGGCAACACCGAAGCTGGCAGCATTACGGGCTTGCTGACGGTATTGCTTGACGCCGACGATCCAAACGAACCGGTCGGCGACACGTTGCGAGGCCTGCTCGACGGGCACGTCTTTCTCGATCGAGAACTCGCCTCGCGCGGACACTTCCCGCCGATCGACGTGCTCTCGAGCCTCTCACGGCTCATGCCCGCACTGGTCGACGAAGACCACGCCCAGCTCGCCGCGCTGATCCGTCGCGATCTCGCCGTCTGGCGCGACGCCAAGGATCTGGTCGAAGTCGGCGCCTACCGCCCGGGCGCGAACCCCGAGCTCGATGCTGCGATCGCTCGCCTGCCACTCCACGAGGCGTTCTTGACCCAAGCCCGCGACGAATCTTCGAGCTTCCCTGAAACCGTCGCTGCTCTGCGAGCCAACCTCGGGCATTGAAGCGCGCCTTTCGCTTCCCCCTGGCTCGACTTATTCGACTGCGCGCCGCCGAAGAGGACCTGGCGCGTGCGGACCTCTTGCGCGCTCGCGCGACACTCAGGGAAGCCGAGGAATTTCGTGACCGGTTGCGCGATTCGCTCGAACGCACCCGTGCAGAACGCGCGACGCTTCGTTCCGAAGGCCCGCTCGATTCGAACCTCGACCAACTCTCTAGCGAGCTCGAACGTCAACTCGAGATCCGCATCGAGGGTCAAACCACCCGTGTCGCCGCGGCAGAGAAAGTCGTCGAAGAGGCGCTCGCCGCTCACACCGAACGCCGGCAAGACCGCGAGGCGCTCGATCGACTATCCGACCTCGCACGAGGTCGCCACAACAAGGCGGTGGCCGACGCGGATCAGGCCGTTGCCGACGAAGCGAGCGCAACTCGCCATGCAAGACTGCGGTCCGGCCATCCTTCGCGCTCTCGCAGGAAAACGCCAGAGAGCCTAGAACAGGATCTCGGCTGAGCCGCTCGAAGCCTCACGGCTTCTCTGGTTAGCGCCTTCCCGCCCGCCTGGATTGCCTCGGGCTACATCTGTTCCAAGAGCTGAGCTTCCTGATCGGCGGTCGGCCAACCACGTGTTCTCGCGCGGCGCTCTTCGGACTGTTCAGACCACCACAGATGGGTGTCCCGCACCGTTTCTGCAAGGGAGCGGTGTGTCAGACCAGCCTCTATCCCCGAGCTCGGGTCCGTCCGTTGGTTGCGGCGCTTCCAATCGAACATCGGGGTCGCGAAACGGGTCTTCTCGAGCAGCTCCGTCGTTGGCCAGTGCAGGCGCGTTGGAGCGGCGGCGAAGCCCCGGAGCGCCCACAGAGCCTGTTGATTCGTGATGGTCGAGGCCGGACCGACCGCATTGAAGACTCCCCCGGTTTTTGACTCGCACACGGTCAAGAAGAACGCGCACAGGTCGCGAACGTCGATCCACTGCATCACCTTGTCCGGTCCAGCAGGGCACACCACGTCGCCCCCCCGGTAAAGGCGCTCGACCCAATAGGTAAAGCGATCGCTGTTGTCGCCCGGACCAACGATGTAACAGGGCCGAACGATCGCCGCCCGGTCGCCATAGACCTCCAAGACAATTCGGTCAGCTTCAGCCTTCAGCGGGCCGTAACTCGATCCGGTCACCCGTTCGGTCGCAGGGTCCGGCGCTGCGTGCAGTGGTCCATCCGCGCCCACCACGTGAACTCCGTCCACCTGCGGGGCAGCCTCGTAGTCGTAGGCAGCCACGGTCGAAGTAAACACGTAAAGGTCCGTTCGCTCCGCAAGCAACTCGGCTGAATCTCGCACATGCCTCGGAACGTACCCCGAGTTGTCGATCACCACATCCCAGCGCCGATCCCCGGCCAGAGCCGCAAGGCCTTCGCCAACTTTGGTATCGCGGTCGCCGATCAGCTCTTCAACGCGGTCGCCAAAGAAACCCTGGCGCCGCCCCCGGTTGAACGTCGTCACGCGATGCCCGGACGCGAGCGCCTGTTCCACCTGGTGCGGACCGACGAAGCCGGTTCCCCCAAGAATCAAGATGTTCAGGGGCTCGGAGGATCGCGAACTCGATGTGCGCAAATTCGAAGTGTGGGCTGACCCCAGCAAGGAGGCCCCCACGACGGCTGCGCTGGTATGAAGGAACTGACGACGACTGGAACTCATGGAATGGACGAGGCAGCGGTGAACGGGACGCCGTTCACCCTAACCGCACCCGACTTCTACCGGCCGGCGGAGAGTCCCTTGAATCGGACGGTTTGCAGCTCCAGGGTCCCTGGCCGGTCATCAAGTTCCCGGGCGCCTCGAACATGGAAGACGACCCAAGGAGGGCTTTGCCCGGGTAGGAGACCGGCGCCGGTTGCGACCAGCCCGCCGTAGGTCGTTCTAGCGAAAGGGAGAGGCGGACCAGCCTGCGAGGGAGCCCTGGCGAGCCAGGCAGCAGAACCTGATCCAGGACAGGGCTTCGGAACCGAGCGGGACCCGCTCAAGGGAATCGAGAAGACGTCCGACAACTGGGACGAGGTCTCTCCCCGTACCCATGAAAAAACCCGTCGAACTCGCCCTCCTGGCCGGTGCCGGCGTCGGTCTGTTCTCGCTGTGCTTCGTTGGCTTTGCCGCGATGTCCGGCGTCCCGATGCACACCCTCCCGATGGTCGGCGCCTTCTTTGAGGCTCCCGAGCCGATGGAAGACCCCGTCGCCGAACTAGGGGATGAGCCCGCACAATCGCCAGAATCCGAACTGCTCTACCCGGACAAGCCGACCCCGGACGAAGAGCGTGAGATCCTGGGCGCCAACCTCGGCGTGATCGGCTCCTTCGCAGTTCGAGCGCCGTTCAACCGAGAAGAACTTTCCGATCTGGTCGGGGAAATCGAACAGCGCCGCGAAGAGCTAGAAGAACGCTTCGAAGACCTGCGCAAGCGTGAAGGTGAAGTCGAGAGCCAGGTGCTGTGGTTGCAAGAACGCAAGAACGAGTTGGATCAACTGCAAGACGGGGTCGACGAGGCCTTCGCCGAGCTGGAGATCCAGCGCGATGAACTCCAGCTCGAGCGCGCGGCGCTTCAAAACGACCGCGCCTCCGCTCGCGCAAGCTCGGAGGAGCGCTTGGTGGCCAAGGCTCTCCTGTTCGCCGATGGCGACGCCGAGATCGCCGCCCAGCGCCTGTTGCCTTACGGAGCGAACGAAGCAGGACGGCTGCTCCGCAAGTTGGACCCCGACCGCGCCCAGTCGATCCTGAACGCGCTACCCGATGAAAGCTGGGCCGAATTCGCCGAAGCCTACGTGACCCCCGACTGACGCAGGCAAGCCGGCCCCATGGACATCCTCACCGTCGTTGGAATCGTGATGGGCTTCGGCCTACTCGGATTCTCAATCGCCACTGGAAACGGTGGTCTGCCGCTGTTTATCGACATCCCGTCGATGACGATTGTGTTCGGTGGAACGACAGCTGTGTTCCTGATGAACTTCACGATCCCGGACGTGAAGCAACTCATCCCGGTGTTCATGCGGACGTTCCTGTTCAAGCTGAACACCCCGGCCGACGAGATTGAGCGCATCGTTGATTACGCCGGCGTCGCCCGCAAGGAAGGCCTGCTAGCCCTTGAGGGCAAGATGCAGGAAGTCGACGACGACTTCATGGCCAAGGGCATTCAGCTCGTGATCGACGGGTTCCCCTCCGACACGGTTCGAGCGATCATGGAGCTTGAAGCCGAATGGCAAAAGCAGCGCCACTCGACCGGCAAGAAGATGATGGACCAGCTGGCTGCCTATGCGCCGGCCTTCGGAATGATCGGAACGCTGGTGGGTCTGGTGCAGATGCTGGCAGCCCTCGACGACCCGTCCAAGATCGGTGGCGGCATGGCTACGGCGCTGCTCACGACGCTCTATGGCGCTATGGCCGCGAACATGGTTTGCCTGCCCCTGTCCGGTAAGCTCGAAATTCGAGCCAAAGAGGAGGCCCTGCTCCGCGAACTGATGATCGAGGGCATTGTTGCGATTCAGTCCGGAGACGGTCCGCAGCTCATCAAGGAACGCCTCAAGACCTTCGTGGCGCCAAGCAGCCGCGAGGCGATCGCGGCCTGATCCGCCGTGAGCGATCCGACCCAAGAGCCGGACCAGGAGCCGGCTGACCTCGGGCCGCCGGTCCCGTACGAGAAGAAAGAACGCGAGCCGGACCCCGAGCCGGATGGCGCCCCCGAATGGGTCGTCACGTTCACGGACATGATCTCGCTGCTCGTGACGTTCTTCGTGCTCTTGATGACCTTCTCGAGCATGGAGGAATACGACATGCTCCGTTACCAGAGCCTCATACAGGGCTCCCGAGGCACGATCGAGAGCCGCAACGGCCCGAGGGCTATCGAACGGGTCGAAGATGACATCATTTCTGATACGCATCCCCTGGACGGTGCTCTTGATCCGCACTCGAGGAGCGAACTCCCCGAGGAACGCACCGAGAGCGGACGTGCCGCGGACGACGACACCGTCGAGGTTGATCTCAATCAAATCGGCGATGGCCTGCTCATCACCTGGGACAACAAGGCGTCCTACCGCGTCGGCTCGGTGACGCCCAACACATACCTGAAGCAGGCCCTGGCGGAAGTCGGTGAGGTCCTGAGGCACTATCCGCACCTGATCGTCATCGAGGCCCACACGGCCAGCGATTTCACGGCCGGGCGCGGCTATGCAAACGCCGAAGATTTCTCCCTAGCCCGCGCCCGCGAAGCCGCCAGGGTCTTGATCGAGCAGGGGGGAATCACGCCGGAACGGATTCAACTTTCCGGTTATGGCCCATCTCGCCCCAGGAGTCTCAACGACAGCGTCGCCGGCCGTAAGTCCAACCGCCGGATCGAGCTGCGGATCCTGACCGTCCCACGCTCTCGGAAGCAGCGACTCGAGGAGATCCGTAGCGCCAGCAACGACGCACGAGCGGAGGGGCGCTAGTGGGCAAGAAACGCCAAGAAGACTCCAAGGCCAAGGTACCGGGCTGGATGGTCTCGTTCGGGGACATGATGACCCTGATTCTGACCTTCTTCATCTTGCTGGTCTCGATGAGCAAGGAGCGCCAGATGGGCCTCGTGGCCCGCGGCGTCGGCTCGTTCGTGACGCACATGGAGTCCTACGGGCTCGATGCCCTGATGAGCGCCAGCGAGAAGCACGAGGTGTTCAACGAAGTTCGCTCGCGCTTCAACCTCCCCCCCGAAGAAGATCCCGACAAGCAGGTCGATCCGGACTCCGCGTCCAGCCACGAGCTGCTCAAGGCCGAGTCCGTCGAGAAGCTCGAGCCCCACGATGAAATTTTCCAGCCCGCGGTCGCTACGTTCGAAAACAACGACTCAGAACTGAGTTCTACCGCCCGCCGCTACCTGGACCTGCTGGCCGGCAGCCTGCGGCCGGGCAACGGTCAAATCTTGATCCTGGAGGGCCTGGGCGCCCCCAGCGACGACCCGCTGGAGTCCCAGACCCTGGCCCACGCCCGCTCGCGGGCCGTCCGGGATTACCTGGTCGAGACCCACGGATTCGAACCTGGACGCGTCGAGGCCCGCGCGTGGCTCAAGGCTCTTCCCGGATCCGACGAAAGAAAGTCAGCGGTGGATGCACGCCTGGTCCTCCCTCGCGAATGAACCCGCACACCCCCGGGCAGATTCCTGCTGCCCGCTACCGGTGCCCCCATGGCCGAAGACGAAGAAACCAAGACAGATCAGAACGCCGAAGAAGAGGCGCCCAAGCCGAAGAAGAAACTCTTTCTCGGCGGCGGCGCCCTTGCGCTGATCGCGTTCGCATGGATCGCGGCCGGGATGGCTGCGCCCAAGAAAGAGGAATACAAGTTATTCAAGGGTCCCTTCGTAACCCCCATTTCGGCAGCTGAGCAGACCGTCAACATCAACGACAAGAACCACAAGCGGTTCCTGTTGCTCAAACTGATAGCCGTTTACGAAGCCTTCGAGGAAGCCTACGTCACGGCTCGGGTCGTCGACCCGATCTACGACGCCCGCGTCACCGACGCCGTGCTCAGCATCGGAGCCCGGTACGACGAGACGGTCATGAACGAGGACATCGGGCAGATGTTCCTCGAAGAGCTCGAGCAGGCCCTCGACCCGATTCTCTTCCCGGTTCAGGTCGGCAAGTCCATGACACCCAACGATCCGGACCCCGCAAGCGGAATCAGGCTCGGACTTTCGGTGGATCGCGCGACCCTGCGGGGCTCGCTCTACGATCATTCCCTGACGATCGATGCTACCGAGAAGCGCATGCGCCTCGACGATGGCCCGCCGATCGCCTTTGAGGGCACCGAGCGCGATCTACGCATCGAAAACGAGCGAGGCCGTTGCGTCTACCTGGACGTCACGGATCTGAAAGAGAGCTTCTCGGGGCAAATTCGTATCGGAGTCCACGGGCGGGTAAAGAGCCTGCTCAAGGAAAAATTCAACATCCAGTAGCCCTGCCGTGAGCGCGAATCTGAACGCAGCTGAAGTCGAGGCTCTGATGAGCGACGACGAGCAGGCTCTGTCCGCGGGGTCCGCTCTGCGCGTCAACGACATTCAACAGCGCGATTTCGGACAGCTGAAACGACTCGATGGAATCGAGCTGGCCGAGGCCCAGCGCAAGTTGGAAAGCGCGCTCCCGGCCATCGAATCCGAACTTTCCGTCGCGCTTCGCCAACCCACCGAATTGGGCTTCGCCTCGGCCTCCGAATCCAACGCCGAGGGCCTTTTCCACGGAGAGTCCGGTCCATCCGCCTTGGTGCGCTTTCGTTGTCAGGGACACCCCGGGTGGTGCCGTTGGGAGCTTGTCTCGGCGATTTCCGCTCTCGAGCGCGTGCTCGGTTCGGGCTCTGACGCCCCCCAACCAACAGAACGCCAGCTCTCCGGCCTCGAGCGCACGCTGCTCGAGCGCGTACTCCGAACCTTGCTGCTGCAGGTCGGTTCCGCGCTCGGCCTGGAACTCACCGACTTCGAAGCTCTACCCAGCTTCAAGCACGCCGGACACTACCGCGACTGCGTACCCGCGACGGGCAGCGATCAAGCCCCCGCCCCCGACCCCTACCGGCTGTGCCTCGAGCTTGACCTGCGCGTCGGCGATCAGCTCTCCGGACTCCGGCTCCTTCTTCCGGTTCCCAGGCGTGCTTGGATTCGGCCATCGCCTCCACCCGAAACTTCCTCGGAAGGCCTGCCGCTGCATCTATTGGGTGTCGGCATGGAGGTCGCCGTCCATCTCGGACACGCTTCCCTTTCTCTTCGCGAATTGCTCGCGCTGGAAACCGGCGACGTCGTTCCACTCAGCACACCCCGCCAGCACCCCGCCGTCCTCGACGTGGACGGGCGTGCCATTGGGCTCGCCCGCCTCGGTCAATCCAGCGGCCGCCTTGCGATCCGTATCACTGACCTCGACCCGGGCCTTGTCCCGGGCCTTGACCCCCAAGAACGATGAGCGACACCACACCCGATACGACCCCCGATACGGACCTGGAAGCCGCACTCGACGAAGCCGCCGAGGCTGTGGAAGTTCGCACCCGCGAGCTCGACGAACTCGACCCCGCCGCCGCAGGCGAAGCCCCCATGGGTCTCGATCACCTGCTAGACGTTCCGGTCCAGGTTGCGGTTGAAGTCGGCCGTGTTCGACTCGAGCTATCGGACCTGGTCCAGCGCGGACCCGGCTCCGTGATCGAACTCGACCGCGAAGCCCATGAGCCGGCCGACATCCTCGTCAACGGCAAGGTGGTCGCCCGCGGCGAAGTGGTCACCGTCGGTGAAAACTACGGCGTCCGGATCACCAGCGTCCTGAAAGACCAGGGCTGAGACCGGGACGGGACTCAGGGCGCGCCCCGCAGAACGCGGGCCTTTGGGATCAACCAGCGCCGGCACGGATCGCAAAACTCCCAGCCGCCGGCTGTGGCTCCCCAATTCCTCGTAACGGGCCGCCCATGAAGTTTCCCAAGGGTCCGGTCCTAGCGTTCAGCCGCTTGCCGGGAGCGCGTGCCTACAGAACTTCCAAGACGGAGCTCGCTTCCTCTCCCTGGAGCCAGGTTCCGGCAACGTAGGCGACCGGGCCTGCGGCATCACCCTCCACTCGGATCCACTCCATGGAGGTGCCGTTCCTGTCGAACAACTCGTACCGCGTGATCCCTTCCTCAAGCTGCGGGAGATCGGTCTTGGGCTTGAGTTGGCTCAGTTCGATCAGTTCGATCGGCGTGTTGAGCTCATCGAGAATGGCCAGCCAGCGTGCTCGGGTAGGAAGTCCAACCCAGCCGGTCGGGACCAAGCGGAGCGGCCTAGGCGGATCTAGGCGGAAATCCGCGAGGACGTCCCGGTCGCAGGTCACTTGAAGCCCCTGAAAAGCCGTCTGGCCCCTGCGAATCGCGAGATGGCAGATCCCGCGGGGGACCTCTTTCAGGATCAGCGCATCCGATTCTTCCATTTCGACCCCGCACGGAATCGGGAGATCCACTCCCGGCATTCGGGTGAAGGCTCGGTGCTCGTGCGTATCGCCTTCCGCCTGCCCTTTTGGAAATTCGACTCGAGTGGACTGGAGACCACGAGAGACGACCAGCTCGCGCAAACCGTCTTCCGCGATGGAATAATATTCAGCTCCGTAGCCGAACCGCTCGTCGAACAACTCGATGGCCCACAAGCCGGGAAGCACGTGGTCGACGCGGTACTTGGGCAATTCAAACTGCATGCCATTCGGAGCGCGCTCCGTGACGGGCCGAATCCGGACGGAGCAAGACTCCTCCAGCTTGCCGAGCTTGGGGTGATCCGCTACTTCGAGCCACACCTGTAAATCGAGCGGAGAAGCCAGATTCAACTGAGCCCGAGGCCAGGTCTCTGGGTGATCCGGCTCTCCCTGGCCGGTGTCCTCGACCAGCGAAGAGGCCAGCGTGACCCCACCCGCCCAGCCGGCGAGCCGTTCGATCGCGCTGGGCAGCGAACCGACGAAGCCGGTCACTGGGCGCTCGTCCTGAAACACCCCGCAGGTTCGTTCGACGTAGGAATCATCGCGCCAAACACCGCCGACGACCAAATCCAGTGTGCCGCAGGAGATCGGCCGTTCCCCGGCAAGAAGACCACTTTCCCACTTTGCACCGACTTCCTCGGGAGGAGCTTCTGGGCTGGGCAGATAGCCCGCCTCGACAAGCTGCTCCCTCATGCGTTCTAGAAGTTCTTTGTGGTTGTCTTCCCTGATGCGCTCCTTCGCAAGCAGACCATCAAGCCTAGCCTGAGCCTCCTCAAACAGCTCCATCGCGCGTTTCTCCCGCGCGGCCCTCGCCATCTCGCCAAAGTCCTTGGGCTGACCGTTGGCATCCAGGTCGAGCCCTTTTGTTCGATCGGGAAGCCCGCTCACCTTGGAGTTCACCTTGCGAACTCGACCGAGGTCGATGCTGGCCCCGGCCTGACCCGGCTCGCGCACCAGCTCCGGTGCGAAGACAAGCCCCGGATTCATCGCGGCGCGCACGCCCTTCGTTTCCGCAAGCTGTCCCGCGTCCACCAACACAACGCCTTCCCGTTCGATGCTCAACACAGCGAGAGCTGCATGGCCCTCGTCCAGGAGAACCAAAGCGCAGGGGAAGACGGTGGTGTCTCCGGTAACGCGGAGTTCGGAAAGCGCCGGAGAGTCGTCCTGGACCTGCGCCGGGCCGAGACTAGAGCGCTTGAGCGGAGCCGGGCCCTCAGAGATCTCCTTCACCACCCGGCCTTCCGGAATAGCCGCAGCCGGGCTGGGCTCGGCAACTTCATCGAGTGGATCCGCCGTTCGTCCAAGAAGGACATAGAGCAGGGCGCCAAGCAGCACCACAGCGCTCGCACTCCACCAAACGGATCGACGACTACGAAGGAGGGAACTCATGGGGGGGGCCTCGGAGCGGCTCGAGGGCAAGGCAAGGGAGGGGGACGGGAACAGCCTGCCGGAGGGGGACGCCGCGTCAGAGACTGTCTTCCGGTCTTCTTGGCCGGCCCCACGGGACGCCTGCCCTGGGGCAAACCAGCCTCCGCGGCTATGGTCCGGTCATGAACCTACTCCTGCTTGTGCTTTCCATCCTTACGGCCGGAGCCCGGCCCCCCGCCGAGGGCGCACCCGAAGTCCGAGTCCAATTCACCGAACAGACTCGCGCCGCAGCCGCGGACGGCCGGCTGCTGGTGATCTTCGCGCCAGTCGGTGGAGAACAAGCGCGCGAACCCCGTTTCCAAGTCCACGGGAACATCGGCAGCGCTCAAGTCTTTGGCCTCGACGTCCAGGACTATGGGCCCGGTGAGTTTGCCACGGTGGGCGCCGATGTTTTTGGCTATCCCGCTTCGAGTCTCGCGGAGATCCCCGCCGGCGAATACACGGTCCAAGCGGTCCTCCACCTTTACGAGACCTTTGAGGTCGCGCACGGGCACACGCTGAAACTCCCCATGGATCGCGGCGAGGGGCAGCACTGGAATCGGGCTCCGGGCAACTTGATGAGCACTCCCCGAACCGTTCGGTTCGACCCCGCCAACGATGCGGCCCTCGAACTCGTTCTCAACCAGGTGATCCCTCCGATCGAATCGCCTGCGGACACGAAATACATTCGTCACGTGCGCATGAAGAGCGAGTTGCTCAGCGAATTTTGGGGACGCCCGATGTACCTGGGCGCACACGTGCTGGTTCCCGAGGGCTTCGACGAGCATCCCGAAGCGCGCTTTCCGCTAGCGGTGTTCCATGGTCACTTTCCCAGCGACTTCGGGGGCTTTCGTCCCGAGCCCCCCGACCCGGACCTCGAGCCCGACTATTCCGAGCGGTTCGACGTTCACGGCTACAACCGCATCCAGCAGGAAGAGGCCCACAACTTCTACCAACAGTGGATCAGCCCGGAATTCCCTCGCTTTCTGATCGTCGAGATCCAGCACCCGAGTCCATTCTACGACGACTCCTACGCGGTCAATTCAGCCAACCTGGGGCCTTACGGGGACGCCATCACCTTTGAGCTCATTCCGTTTCTCGAACGTGAATTCCGCGGCCTGGGCGAAGGCTGGTCACGGTTCTTGTACGGGGGATCCACCGGCGGTTGGGAAGCTCTCGCCGCGCAGGTCTTCTATCCAGACGAATACAACGGCTGCTTCGCGGCCTGTCCGGATCCGATCGACTTCCGCGCCTACTGCTTGCTCAACATCTACGAAGACGAGAACGCCTACTGGATCGACGGGCCATTCGGCCGTATCGAGCGGCCAGCCCATCGCGACAGCCTCGGCCAGGTGGACGGCACCATGCGCACCTCGAATCACATGGAGCTAGCGCTTGGAACCAAGAGTCGCTCTGGGGATCAGTTCGATATCTGGCAGGCCGTGTATTCCCCGGTTGGATCCGACGGTTATCCCGCCCCCATCTGGGACAAGCGCACCGGTGACATCGACCGAGCCGTCGCTCTGTACTGGCAGGAACACTACGACCTGCGCCACATCCTGGAGCGCGACTGGGCCGAGCTGGGGCCCAAGCTGGCCGGCAAGATCCATCTCTATTGCGGCGATATGGACAATTACTACCTGAACAACGCGGTCTACCTCATGGAAGAATTCCTGGCTTCCACGGACAATCCCTTCTTCGCCGGCGTCGTCGACTACGGCGATCGCGCCGAGCACTGTTGGAACGGTGACCAGGAGAACCCCAACCACATCTCACGGCTCCGCTACAACACCCAGTACCTCCCGCGAATTCTCGAGCGAATCGCGGAATCGGCCCCCGACGGCGCGGACCTCACCAGTTGGCGCTATAGCTCGGAGTGATTGCCTGCGAGTCGTTCGAAAAGCCGACTACCCGGTCCTCGTTCTGCACGGGAACCGCGACTCCATCGTCCCGTTTGAGCACGGCCAGCGCCTGGCGCGGGAAGCCCAAGACGGAACACGGATCGAATTCGACGCGGACCACAACGACCTTCCGGTCCACGGGGAAATGCACTGGCAAGGGATCGAACAGCATCTGAGTCGATCCGGTGTGCTCTAGGCGTTGGACCCTCCACGAATTCCCTAGGATCGCAGCATCGGGCCACGGCTCTCCGTAGGCTGCGCGCCACCCAGACGGAATCTCCTCTTCTATGCCTCAGCACCACCGCACCGAACGCCTTACCTTCCCCAACGCCGCCGGCCAAGACTTGGCCGGAAGGCTCGAATGGCCCGTCGGCCAACCCCGAGCCTTCGCGCTGTTCGCCCACTGCTTCACGTGCTCCAAGGACGTCGCGGCGGCCACACGCATCGCTCGCGAGCTCGCCGAACGCGGCATCGCGGTACTTCGCTTCGACTTCACCGGGCTCGGCAACAGCGAAGGGGACTTCGCTAACACCACGTTCGCCTCGAACGTCGAGGATCTGATCCACGCCGCCGAGCATTTGGCCCGCGAGCACGCGGCTCCACAGCTGCTGGTTGGACACTCGCTCGGCGGAGCCGCCGTGCTGATGGCCGCCATGCGGCTGCCTTCGGTCCGAGCGGTAGCGACCTTGGGAGCCCCGAGCGAGCCAAGCCACGTCAAACACCTGCTCGAGCCGGCGATGGGCGAATTGCATTCCAAAGGCGAAGCGGAGATCAAACTCGCCGGCCGGCCCTTCCGCATTCGGCGAGAGTTCGTAGACGACCTGGAGCGGCACGGTCTACAGGGCAACCTCGACGAGCTACGCGCTGCTTTGCTGGTCATGCATTCGCCCACCGACGAGACCGTCGGCATCGATCACGCACGTGCGCTGTACGTCGCGGCTCATCATCCGAAGAGCTTTGTGGCCCTCGACGGCGCTGACCATTTGTTGACCGAGCGGCGCGACTCGGAGTACGCGGCGGATGTCCTGGCTGCCTGGGCCGAGCGCTATCTCGACCCGTTGCCGGATCCGCCGCCCCTGGAGCCCGGGGAAGTCGCCGTCGAAGAGGTCGACGGGCTGCGCCAACTCGTTCGTGCAGGGGTCCACAACTGGGTCGCCGACGAGCCTCGCTCGGTGGGCGGACGCGACGCCGGTCCGGACCCCTACGCGCACCTGCTTGCGGGACTCGGGGCCTGCACGTCGATGACTCTTCGAATCGTGGCGAAGCGCGAAAAGTTGCCCCTGGAGGGCGTGACCGTTCGCTTGCGGCACCGGCGCATCCACGCCAAGGACTGCGAAGAGTGCGAATCCAAACAGGGCTACGTCGATCAGATCGAGCGCGAGCTAAGCCTCACTGGACCTCTCGACCCGGCCCAGCGCGCTCGGCTGGAACAAGTCGCCGACCGCTGCCCTGTGCACCGCACGCTCACGGAGAATCAAGTCCGGATCGAGACCCGCGTTGTCGCGCCTTGAATCGTGAAGATCTGTGGCACATGGGCGTAGCCTCTTGAGCACCATGGATCCGACCGACCCGGCACCCGAGCCGGAAAACCCCATTCCCGAATCGATCCCCCGCCCGGTCCCGCCGGAGCGAGGCGCTCCGCTGGGCGGGGCCACTCCTCCCGCAGCGCCCGAGGATCCGAGCCTCATCTCTACCGAAGCCGCTCCTCAGGGTCTGGGTTCCGAAGAACCGGAGGGCTCCCCGGCGATCCCGGCCGATCCGAAGCGTTCCCCCTTGGCGGACGGCTCGCGGAGGGCTCTGCCCGGGCGTGCGGTCCACGTCGAGCGGCAAGCTGGCTGGATCACCATGGCGGTGCTTCTGATTCCCCTGGCGGTCTTGCTGCTACTGGGTTGGCTGCTCGCGGGCTTCGGGCTGTGGCTCAACATCTTGCTGACCGCCTTGTGGGTCGCTCTCGCAACTCTGTTCCTGTGGCTGAATCTTCGATTCGTCGTCCTTGAGCATCAGCACAAGTCCTGGCGACTCAGCCCCGAATCGATCGACCTATGGCAAGGGGTGATCTGGCGCCGCGTCACGAGCATTCCGCGGGGGCGCGTTCAGCACACCGACGTCAGTCAGGGCCCGCTCCAAAGGTCCTTCGATCTGGCTACCCTGTCGATCCACACGGCGGGAACCGAGTACGCCAAGGTGGATTTCAGCGGTTTGGACCACGCGACGGCACTCGAAGTGCGCGACTTCCTCCTGGACCGCGCCCCCTCCGATGGAGTCTGAGCCCACACCTGCTCTTGCCACCGAGAGCCGGAGGCTACATCCCAGCTCACTGGTTTTCCGTTTCTTCGGACACCTGCGGCCATTCGCAATTCCGCTCGTTCTCGCCCTAGCCTTCGCCGGCGGGGACCGGACCGAGGCTTGGTTCGCCTTCGCGGTTGGGCCGTTGATGCTGTTCGAGATGGTGCGCTACTTCACGTTCAAGTACCGCTTCACCGAGGAAGGCTTGGTCGTCCGTGAGGGAGTCTTGTTCCGCAACGAGCGCCTGGTCCCCTACGCCAGAATCCAAAACGTCGACACGCGCCAAGGGCTTTTTCATCGGTTGATCGGCGTGATCGATGTGAGTATCGAAACCGCAACGGGCTCCGAGCCAGAAGCTAAGCTCACCGTCGTAAGCTCCGCCCGACTCGAAGAGCTTGAGAAGCACTTGCGTACAGCGGCCGGCACCCGCGAAGCAGAGCCCGGACCTGGGGACGCCGCACCCCTGCGGCGCACGCTCTACGAACTCACAACCGCCGACACCGTCCTTCTCGGACTCAGCCCCTGGCGCGGACTCGCTATCGTCGGCGTAGCTTTCGGTTTGTTCGCCGAAACGCGCCCCTGGGAGGATTTTTTCTCGGGGTTCTTCAAGCGCGACTGGAGCAGCCTGCTCGACCTGGGATCGATCTGGCTCAACGTGGCTATCGCTGCCCTTGCCGGGGTCCTACTCATTGGACTTTCGCTGTTGGTTACCCTCACGCGGCTCCATGGCTTTCGCGTGGAGCGCGAACGCGACAAGCTACGCGTGACCTGCGGCCTGCTCACGCGGCACGACACCAACCTCGACGTCGGACGAATTCAAACCGTGACCGTCCGGCGCCCCTGGTTGCTGCGACGGCTTGGCCGGGCCTCGATCCGCATCACGACCGCAGCCGCGGTGGAGGATCCTGGCGAAGAGGCCAGCACTCGCCGGTGGCTCGCACCGGTTGTCCGCAACGAACACCTCGGGCCACTCCTGGACGAGATCGACCCGCGGCTTGCGGCCGCCCAGCCCGACTGGCAACCCCTGGCTCCGAGCGCTTCGCGCCGCATGACTAAAAGAGCCCTCTTGCGGACTGTCCTGATCGCCGTGCCGCTCGGATCGCTTGCCAAGCTGTACGCCATCCCGATTGTCCCGGTGGTTCTCGTGATCGCCGTTGTTCACGCTCGAGCAGCGGCTCGGCGCGCGGCATTCGCTTCCCTTCCGGGCCTCATGGTCGATCGCGATGGCGTTCTCACCCAGCGCGAGACGTTCGTGTTCGTCGATCGCATCCAAGGCATCGGCCTTCAAGAGTCTCCCTTCGATCGTCGTTACGGAACGGCCCAGGTGCTCGTGGACACCGCCGGCGGCACCCAACTGGTCTCGGCCGTGCGGATTCCCTACTTGGAGCGGGACCGAGCGGAACGCCTGCGGGAAGAGCTGATCGCACGGGTAGCGGCTGGAATTTAGCGACGTAAGTTCCCTCCCCCACGTTTTGGCGAAACTTGGCTACCTTAAGCCCATGATTCGCCTCGCATCGACTCTTGCCGTTCCTTCCCTGAGCCTACTCGGGCTTGTCGCTTTCCACGCTGTTCAAGACGAGCAAGCTCCTCCGCCGCCTGCTCCGGTAGAAACTCCCGCCGAGGACGTCTTGCCCGGCGCCCTCGGGCGCGATCCCGCCCTCGCTAGTTGGACTTGGGTTCAACAGACGCCAACTTCCGAGGCCGGCTCCGTCTACAGCGCGCCGCTCGAACAGGACGACGAGCTGGCCGCGGCTCAGCTGATTGCGCAGCTTCCCGATTGGTTCGCTGCGCAAGATCGACACCTGGAAGCTTGGTTCGGAGAGTCGGAAGGAGCTCCGGCCCCCACGCTACTTCTGTTCCAAGATCCTCCGGCTCGCCAACTTGCGATGGTCACGGTACCTCCCGGTGGAATCGCTGGCTCGAGCACGCGCTACCTGCCGGACTACAACGCGATCTTCTCGGACCTGGACGCGCTCGCCGCGGACCCCGTCGCCTGGCGTGAGGGGTTGCTCGCTGAACGCGCCGCGGCTCGCCTGCAAAGCCGGGTTTCCGAACAAGCTCGACTCAGCGAGCGACGTTGGATCCTGGACGCCGCCGCTCTCCTGCTAAGCGGTGGGGGCGCAAATTCTCCGGGTGGATGGACTGAAACCGTCCTCGGGCCGGCGCGCGCGCGCAGCCTCTTCCTGGTCTTGAACAAGCTCGACACAGCGTCACGGTGGTGGCTCGACCCGAGCGCCGTGCTCGACCTTCGGGGCCCTTCGGCCGCCCAGCGCCACGGTGCAGAACGCTATGGGACCCGCGCTTCGGACCAGGTGCTCAGCTACGTCAGCTACCAGGCTGCCGGTCAAGCCGGACTGCTCAGCGACTGGATGTTCGGGCTCGAAGGAGGCCAGCAAGCTTGGCTCGCCTTCGCCCGCGCGGCCTTGGAAGGAACCGAGGATCCGGCCAGCTTGGAACGCGCCCTCGGCTTCGAGTCCCGAGAGGCTCTGTTGAGAGCCTTTCACGGGAGCTTGCCCGACTATTTCCTCAAGCGACACCGTAGGCGCCTGCGCTGGATCGACCCAGAGGATCCAAGCGGCAAGCGAGCCCAGGCCGCGACGCTGACCGCCGAGTTCGAACGCACAAGCGAAGAAACCGTGCCCGAAGCCCTGCTCGACGCCGGGCACGCCGAGTCGTTTGAATTTACCGTGATCGGTGTTCGAGAGCACCACGCACTGGCGATCGGCTATGCGGCTGAAGGAAACTTCGCGCGGGCTTTGCAGGTGCTCGATCAGGAACCCGAACCCCGGCCCGGTTTGCTTGCCCGGGAACGCGAGCGTCTCGAGGCCTTGACCGCTCTGCGCGAGCAGCTCCTCCTTGAGGCTGTGGAGGCTGGGCGCAAGTTGCGCTATCGCGAGGGCGACGAAATCCACGTCATTCAGCTCACCGGCCGCGAAGGCGACCGGTTCGCCGTCAAGCCCCCGCGCACTTTCGAACTCGAACAGCTGCAACTGCTCGATTTCACCCCGCAGCGTCTGGCCGACAACCTCGGCCGCCGACTCGATCGAACGGGCGACCCGGCCAGTGGCGTTCTGGCGGCCTTGTTGGCCGGTGACTCGAAGGCTCTCGCCCAGCTCAAAGATGGCGAGCCGGATCGCGGGCTGCGCGAAGATGCCTCCCACATCCTCGAACGCCTCGAATACGGAATCACGCTGGCTTGGCTCGAGCAGGCCTACGCCCGCCAACCCGCGGCGACTCCGTTGGAAGACCTGCAAGGCTGGCTCCGCACAGCTGGTGAACTCGAGGAACTCGGTGTACACCGCGGCCTCCTGATCGAACGTGTCCGCGCCGACCTGGCCGTTCACTCAAGCCTTCTGCAGCCCAGAGATTTCTTGCAAGGCGACTTCCAACCAGCCGAAAACGGGAGGTTCCTGGCACGCTACGAGTTTGAGAATCCAGCCGAGCTGGAGGATTGGATCTTGTCACCCGATTGGGTTTGGACCGACGAGGAGCACGCCGGCTACGCCGCGCCAGCCACCGGGTTCGAAGTCGCGGATGGTGTTTTGCGTTGCCGTGGCAGGGGCGCTGCGCGCTGGAAATTCGGAGTGCTCGGACCCTTCGAGGTGCGTTGGTCCGTACGAATCCAACCCGGCCCAGTGGAGAATCGCCCGACTTTTCATGCGCTCCTTCATGGTTCCCAAAACCCACTTTCCTACGCGTCCGCAGGGTCCGTGGGCGACCTCCGTGTGTACCGTGCGGCTACCAAACTAAACGCCAGCGAATCGCTCGGCGAAGGGCCGATCCGGTTCATGGGCCGGCCCTATTCGAAGAGTTTTGGATACAGCGGGTCGAGTTACGTGTTCGAAGAGCAGGATCGTGCGCCCGCCGAGATCCCCGCACCGCCGCCGGTTCAATCGGACCTGATTTGGCGCGTGTACACCAGCGACCCGGTAGAAATTCTCCAACTAGAAGTCGAAGGACGCCTCGATCCGGAATCTCTGGAGAGTCTGCGCCGTCGCTGGGTTGCCGAACAGCTGGCTATCTCCCAGCCCAAGCTCGCCGCCCCCCAGAACCCCTAGAATCCCGTCGCAAACGGCGCGGGCTGCGTGGACTCCGCCCAATCCATGGTGAAGCGTGCATTGATTTCGCTCAGCGCATTGAGTCGCTTTTCGCCCCGCGAATTGCGATAGGAAAACCCGTCGATCCCGAAGGGTCCGAAGTATCCCGCGCGATGCAATTCAAGGCCGGCCGCGAAGAACGCATGATCGAGACGGGCATCGAGCTCGTCCGGCAAATCCGCGGAGCGGGCCGCCCGACTCTCCGTCCAGGCTCCATTTGAATCGGTTGCTTGCAAGCACGGGGTCCGCTGGGTCACGTGGCCGCGGGCATCAACGAAACCCGATCGGGTAAATTCATGCTCGACTTGGACTAAGGGTTCGATCACGAGCGCGCCCACCGCCAGGCTTGCGCGCAACCAAGCTTGTTCGCCCTCACCCTGCGTTCCGCAATGGAATCGCCGGCGCCCGCGTCCAGCCGCCCCAAAGGGCCGGCGCACCAACCATCCCAGCTCTGCCGGTCGAGTCAAAACTTCGAGCGCCGACTCGAAACCCGTGACCACGACCTTCTGGAGGTCGCCCGTTGCCACATCTTCCACCTTCAGAGCTTGATGGAGCGCTGCTGCAAAGGAGCGCGCGTTGACTTCCCGCAAGCACCCGACCGTTGGGGCTCGGGGAACTTCGAAACCACGCGAACGCGCCAGGGTCTGAGCAGAAGGGGTCGGGCTCCAAAGGTGAACTTGGGCTTCCCGCTCCAAAGCTCGGTGGAGATCCGGTGCGGGCGTGTCCGCATCCAGAATCAGATCTCCTGGCTGCACGAGCGATCCCCGTAGCAGTTCTCGCTTGGCCCGTACAAGCTGCTGGGTTTGCTGTTTGGGTCGATAGAACCGCCCTGCTGCCAGCTCTTCTTCGGCGTCCAAGTTGAGGACCCACACTTTCACGGCTTTGGTCCGCCCACCCGCGGCTCGGCCTCGAGAGCGTCGATGAACTCCGAACTCTGACCCGCGCGCTGGCGGGCCTTGCGAGCGATCGGTTCTCCCTTCAGGATCGAAGGGGTGAGCGGTGGCGGCAAAGCCGCCTTCCAGCGCTCGTATTCCAAAGGTACGCCCGTGTAGTGCTCAAACCACCTGCGGGCAAAGGCAACGTGGGCGACTTCTTCACGCTCAATTTGGTCGAGAATCCGAGCGGAGGCTTCGTCGCCGGCCTGACGAAGCGCGGCTCCGAGGCGTGCGGAGTGCTCGAGGTTGGCACCCTCAAGCCCGAGTCCCATCAAAGCCACAAACGACTCGGGACTCTGGCAGGTCGGCACGCGTTGCCAAAACCAATCTCGAACCGGATGTTCGCCGAAGCTCGAGCCCAAGGCCTCGATTCGTTCGGTCAGCAAACGAAGATGGCGCAGTTCCTCCTCGCATAGGCGCAACAGACCCGAACGAAACTCGCGAGGAGCCTCCGGGTAGGCCAGAACCCCAAAGGCAAATAGTTCAGCTGCTTGAAGCTCGTGGTGGGCCAGGGTGTGCAGCAGTCGAGCGCGCGCGGCGGGCTCCGCAAGCGAACGTGGCGGGCGCTCCGCACGCTCGACCACCCGCCAGGCTGAGGGCCGCCCGGGAACCAGCGGAGGTCGGCCTGCAGCCCCGGGCTCGAACACAGCGGGCGCGGGGGGAGGATTCAGTTTCTCGGCCACGGCCCGCGTCGTGACCAGGCGCTCGCACCACCTTTCGATTGTCTCGGGGTCGCCAGCGACCCCGCTGCGATCCGGCTCCGCGAGAGTCATCGCTCCAATTCAGCGAGGACTTCTCCGATCGATAGCACTTCGCGCCGGGCCTCCCGATCTTCCCGCGTCGTGTCACGGCGCAGGGCTTCGGCTACGCGGCTGGCCCGCTCCGGAAGCGGAACGTTGGCCCGCGACAAAAGCGCCAGGGACTGCCCGGCGATGGACGGATCGGGGCCGACCGCAACCCGATCGGCCAAATCGCGTATCGAATCGGAAACCACGAGCTCGGGGTCGACCAAGCACTCGAGTGCGCGCGCCAAACCAGCGCCCCACAGCTTGCCCTGGGTCGCCCACAACTCGGCAGCCCGCCGGGCCAACTCACCGGCCGCTCCATGCCCGCCGCGCCAGGCCACGGCAGCCTCGTTCAAGCACACCAGGGCTTCCTGATCCGAGACTCCGACCTGGCGAACCGCGTCGACGAGTTCGAGATCCGGCTGGGTCGCTCGGCCCTGGCGGTACTCGGCCGAGCGCAAAATCCACTCGGCGCGGACCTCAAACGTCGCGTGACGGCAATCTGCGGCCAAACCGCGAGCCCGTTCAGCGAGCCCGCGCGCGCGGCTGAAAGCCGAAGCCTCCAGCAGGGCAGAAGCCCCGTTCAGCATGCCCGATAGCTTCGCGTGCACGCGCTCGGCCAATTCGGCGGCTTGCTCGAATTGCTCAGCTGCTTCAAGCGGTCGGTCCTGACGATAGGCCAATCGTCCGCGCCATTCGTGGAGACTGGCCTGCAAGCTCTTGGAGGGATGATCGTTCCAGCGCTGTTCGATTTTCTCGAGCACAACCTTCTCTCGGCCGGAGGAGGCGCCGCGCGCGGCGAGCACGCACAGGGCCAGCCGCCACCGCTCGATCTCGAGCTCGCCAAATTCGCCGATGCGGTCCAGCTCGCCAAGCGCTTCGGCGCCCCCACCCCGGAAGGTCGAGAGTGCGGCGCGTGAGAGTTGATCCAGGCGTTTCAATTCTTGAGCCGACCGACCGCGGAGCGGCGAACGAGAGATTTCGTAGCGCACGCGATCGACAGCCTGAGGCGAAAATTCCGCAAAGGCGATACACAACCAGTCGCCAAGCAGTCGTAGCTCGCTTTGCGCATCCTGAACGTGACGCACCGCAGATAGGCCCTCGGTGACCGCCGCTTCGGCTTCGGGCAGACGTCCCTCGGTCAACAGTCGTCGCGCCGTAACGGAAGCTTCGGTCGTGACGTCCCCGAACCGACCCGCGCTCACCAGATGGAGCAATCGGTCCGCCTCGCCCGGCGGTATCGCCGCCGCCAGACGATCGTGCATGCGTTCGCGCACTACAGGATCAAGCTGAGTCCAATTGGGCGGCAAGACCAAGGCCTCGGCGCGCTCATCACTCAGTCGCCGAAGCGCGCCCGCTTCTTCTAGCTCGCGCCATTGGGCTTCGATCGTCCACCTCGGAAGTCCTTGGGCGGTAGCCATCCGGCTTGCGCGGCATTTGGCTCCAGCGACCACGGCCCAAGTGAGTGCTTCGTTCAGGTGCTTGGGAAGGCTTGGAAAGTCGAGTTCCCGGGAAGAAGCCGGCGTCAAGATTTCTAGCCCCACGGCCAACCTCTCCAACACCGTCCGGCCGATCGAAAGCGTCTGTCCCGAGCCGTGCACCATGCCAGCTCGCAGCCAGGCTGAGACCTCGGTCGCAAGTGCGCGTGGATGCCCATGGGTTCGCCTCCACAACTCGTCGGCAGCATCTTCGCGCAGGTGAAACACGCGATCGGGGCCCGCGAACAGCGGCCGCAGCTCGACCGCGCTCATGGGCTGCAGCTCAAGACGTAGGGAACTCGTCGCCCGCGCGACCCGCGGAACGGACGAAGTCCGGAGCAAGGCTCCGGGCGCACCTTCGCGAACCAACCGCTCTAGCACGCGTTGGGTCCACGGGTCCATTTGTTCGACCCCATCGATGACCAAGACACGACCGCCTTCCAGTAGCCGAACGAGTTCTTGGCCAGTCTTCTCGATCAACGAGTCCAAGTCCTCGTCGTCGTCGAAGGACCCGACGAGCGCATCCAGACTTTCGAACGGGCGTTCACCCGGCTGCAACTGCATCGTCTTGCTGCCGCGAGCGTGCAGGCGCTCCAGAATTCGCCGCACCAACCGCGTCTTGCCGATCCCCTCCGGTCCGACCACGTCGACCGGCCGTCCGGACAACAACACTCTGGTCGCTGCATCCGAGCCGCGATCGCCACCGAGCCAAGGCAGCTCGGGATCGCCAGTTGGAATCTGCTCGCCGCGCAGCGTCGCCAACACTTCAACCGCCGACCGCGGGCGGTCAGCCGGTTCGCGGGACAGCAAACGATCGACCAGGTCGGACACAGCCGGTGGTACACCGTGCGCCACCTCGCTCAAGGGCTTGGCCGGTGCGTGGAGACGCTCCTGAAGAAATTCGTCGGGCAATCGCGCGGCGTGGGGCGGTGAGCCGGACAGCGCTTCGTAAAGCATCGCGCCGTAGGAGTACAGGTCGGCTCGTGCATCGACCGGCGCGCCGAGGATCTGCTCGGGGGCTGCAAACGCTGGTGTTCCGACCGCCGTTGGCTCCGTTCCGCGCCCAGCTCCGATCGCGGGTCCGCCGGATAGCCCGAAGTCGAGCACCACGGGACGTCCGCTCTTATCCACCAGAACATTGTCCGGCTTAAGGTCCCGGTGCACGACACCGCGCAGGTGGACTCGAGCCAAGATCTCGAGCAAGGCAACGGCTGTCTGGTGCAGAGACTCCCACGGCTTGGGGCCCTCCCATCCAAGGGCCCCCGGGAACGGCTTGCCGGCGACCAGCTCCATCACCAGGAACGGCCGACCCCCGGAAGTCCCCTCGTCCAGCAGCCGCGAGACTCCCGGAAGATTGAGCAGCCGCAGCGCCGACACCTCGGCCCGCAGTCGCACAGCGTCGGTCCCGGCGGAGAGCAGCTTGACAGCCACGTCCTCGCCACCAAGGACGTCCTTGGCACTCCAGACCTCCGCGGTCCCCCCAGAGTCCAAGCGCTCCAGGAGCCGATAGCGGCCGGCCACGCAAGCCGCGCTGGCCTCCTCGCTCGGAATTGCCGTGTTCTGTTTTGCCATCTCCATGATTCGAGCCCCCCGCGATCCTACCCGGGAAGGAAGAACTTGCTGACTCCGCCTGCTCAAAGGCTGCGCAGCCACGAGCGCCCGAGGTGTGCCCAAGTGCTTGTTTTCAAGGCCGATTCGCCCTGGCTCAGGTGGCCTAGAGTTCTCTCAAGCTCCGCGCAAATCCGGCCGATAACAGGAGGAGTTTCCCTCTGGCACTCGCCCCGACACCCCTGGGCGCCTCGAGGGTCGATCCCACACACTGAGACCGACGGACCTCGAGCGCTCGTACCTCCCCTGGAGGCCGAGGTCACTATGCATCATTCGTCCGGTCGCGCGCATGCCGCGCCAACTGTCCCGCAGGGCTCCGTTCGTGAGTCCCTGCCGCTGAAATCCGCCCCCCTGGAGTCGCTGCCGACTCCGCTCGCCCTCGGCCTTGAGCCGACGGCCCTCGAGAGCGAAGACTCCCCGAGGAATGCCGCCTGTAGCGCCCTGCTGCGCTTGCTCGGAGGTTCCCTCCTGCTCGCAGCGGGAAGCTGCGAGGTCATGACCAGCTCCGCCAAACTGGCGAGCGGGTTGGACAACGGAACCGTCAGCCGAGCCGCGCTCGAGCTCCCTGAGCCCCCATCGGAAAGGGCCTGAGTTCGCCAGCAAGCCGAACGACCGGCTTGGACTCTTGCCTCCGTTGCGGCGGAGAGTTGGAGCCGGCGGCTGCTCTGCGCAAGCAATCCTTACGGCTCGTAGTCGAACAAATCCGAGCGTTCGAGCTGGGCATCGGCCGCCTGATTCCAGGCGCGCAGAACCTTGTCCATCGTGCGAGCCGTCAATCGCCGTCCTTTCATCGCCCGACTCACCATCTTGTGAGTCAATTGGTCTTTGGAAGCCTCGACCAGGTCGGCTGGCCGAAGCTCCGCGGTTGCCATGCGTTTCGCAAGGGGTTGCTCACCTAGATTCCGCTGCGAGCTGGGTTCGTTCTCCATGCGCGCAGCGTAATCCAAGTCGCCTACTGAACGATCGGCCCGATCGCCGCGACCGGAACCTGACCCAGACGAATCTGGGTCGGCGGCTGGGTCGTCATGTCGAAGGCTTCGATCTGACCGCCGTCGCGGCTGGTGCAGACGAGGTACTCGACGTCCACAAGGTGCAAGGTGACGCGCAGACCATTGTCATCGGACTGCGTGCCGGCCGCGAAAGAGTCGGCCGCGCCACGAATGAAGAAGCGCACCAGTCGGTCGATTCCGATCGCATCCAGTTCAGCGGCGGAGTCCACGCTCGTCGAATCGTCGATGACTTCACAGAAACCGGGCGAATTCACCACGTCCATCTGCGGCAAGCCGGTGGCCGGATCGATGAAGACATCACCCGCTTGCTGATCGGTCGTGACCTGGAAGACCAGATCACCGGCGTCGTTGATCTCACCGATCAGGCCGAGAGCGACAACATCCAGGCCGGGTCCGCCGTCGAAGAAATCCGACCCGTCCCCGGGCGCCCACAGGAAGACGTCGTTGCCCGCTCCGCCGAACGCGCGGTCGCGGTTCTCCGGGTTGAAATGCTCGGTTCCGCCTACCAGGACGTCGTCCGACTGGCCGCCGATCAGCAAATCTACCCCAAGGCGACCCATGATCAGATCCTCCGAGGTTGTGCCGACCAGGATGTCACCAAACATGAGAGTCTGGTCGCGACCGCCGCCGGTGAGAGCCGGATCTACCGCTTGAAGGAAGGTGTTTTGGGAGCTGTTGTTGTCTGCGCCGAGCAACAGACCGGGAAACGCCCCCATCGAGGCGAGAGCAACGGATCCGAGCAACCCGCCAAGAGCGAGCGTGGGAAGAAACAAGCGAGATGAGTTTTGAAGAAGCATGTCAGTTGCTAGGAGAGTGGTTCACGGAAACTGGAATTGGAGGGCTTTGGCGCGCCCGAATCCCCGGCAAAGACCCTGCGTATGAAGCTCATGAGGTCTTCGCGGGACTCGAATCGCGCGGCTTGCCCGGAGACGACATGCTCGACGCGGCCCATGAACCGCTCCGATTTAGAAGCGAATTGGAGGACGAAGGCGCCCTCCGGCGGATACGGGTTCGTGGTTCGGTCAGGCATGATGGCCCAAAGGTAGGTGCGGATCCCGAGCGACTCCTGAAGGCAAGGTTCATTCGCGGTAGTCTTGAGGTAACAACACCGGCCGACTCCACTCGGACCTCCTCCCCGCGATGCAACAGCCCATCCCGATCGACGAATTCCTGCTCGATCCGCAGAACGAGTGCTTGTGGCGTGGGGACGAGTCCATTCCGCTGCGCCCCAAGGCCTACGCGCTGCTACGCCACCTGGTTGACCATCCGGGGCGGATTCTGACCAAGGAAGAGCTGCTCGACGCTGTTTGGGGCGATGCGATCGTAGGCGACGCGGTGCTGAAGGTCTGTGTTCGCGAGCTGCGCAAGGCCCTTGGCGATACCTCTTCGGATTCTCGCTTCATCGAAACGGTCCACCGCCGGGGCTATCGCTGGCGCGGCCCCTCGGCGCCCAAGCAGCATGTATCCAAGATCGAGGCGGTGTCTCCACCTTTGGTCTCACAGCCCGGAGAGCAACCGGGTCTGTTTGGGCGAGAAACGGAACTAGCCCGATTGCACGAGGACTTCGCACGCGCAGAGTCTGGAGTGCGCCAGATCCTGTTCGTCTCCGGAGAACCCGGGATCGGAAAGACAGCGCTGTGTGCCGCTTTCCTTTCGTCACTCCGAACTCAAAGCGAAGCCTGGATCGCCAAGGGGCAGTGCGCAGAGCACTTCGGTACGGGCGAGGCTTACCTGCCGATCCTCGAGGCGCTCACCATCCTCGCGCGTGGACCAGCCGGTGCCGAACTCAAGGCGGTCTTCCGCTCGCTCGCTCCGACTTGGCTGGCTCAGCTGCCTGTCTTGTTGCCCGGCGACGGCGAACGCCGGGACCTGGAGCGCGAGCTGTTCGGCGCAACCCAGGGCCGCATGCTGCGCGAAATGAGCGATGCGCTCGAAGCCCTCTCGATCCAACGAACGATCGTCCTTTGGTTCGAAGACTTGCACTGGGCCGATCCTTCGACCACCGATCTTCTGGGCGCGATCGCACGCCGCACCTCACCGGCTCGGCTGATGATCCTCGGCACGCTACGTCCCGTGGATTTAATCGTCCACGGGCACCCCTTGCGGCGGATCGTACGCGACCTCGAAACCCGCGGCTTGAGCCACGAGTTGTGCCTTCCAAGGCTCGAATTTGCAGACTCCAGCGACTTGGTGGCTCAGCTGCTTGGAGGGCCCGCGCCTGAGCCGGAGCTCTCCAAGTGGATCCACCGGCAAACCAGCGGCAATCCGCTGTTTACCCTGAACCTCCTGGATTCTCTTCGCAAGAGCTCTCACATCGTCCGGGAATCCAACCATTGGGTCATCGCCGGAGAGCTGGACGACGAGCATGTTCCCGAGGGTGTTCTCCATCTGCTCGAAGAGATGATCGAACGCCGCGACCCAGAGGAGTGTCAAACCCTGGAAGCCGCTTCGATTGCCGGGGTCGAATTCTCGTCGGGCGCGGTCGCCGCAATTCTCGAACTCGACCAAGCGCTCGTCGAGGAACGCTGCTCCGAACTCGTGAGCTCCAGCCACCTGCTCGAGGCCCTGGGCAGCGCCGAGTTTCCCGATGGCACGCCAATCGAACGCTACCGGTTCACGCACGCGTTCTATGTGGCGGCCCTCCAGCGGAGAATTCCGGCCACGCGCCGACGTCGATACCACGAGCGCAACGCTGAACGAGGGGTCTCCGCCTACGGGAACGAAGTCGGGCATGTGGCCGCTGAACTTGCCGATCAGTTCGAGCGAGCCGACCAGCACGAACGCGCCGTCGCGCTCTATCTTGTCGCTGCCGACGAGTGCGCACGGCGCTTCGCGATGCGCGAAGCCGAACAACACCTGGAACGGGCCTTGTCGTTCGAGTCGAGCCCGGAAAGCCGGGTCTCGACTTTGGAGCGCCTGGGACTTCTGCGCCGGGCGCGCGGCGACTTCGCCGGCTCCGCTGAGGCGTTTTCCAGCATGGCTGAGGCTGCCCAGGCCGCGCAACGCGCCGAGGCCTTTGTGAACGCCAAACTGTTCGAAGCCAGCGTTTCTTCGTGGCTCAGCCGCAAGGCTTGCCTTGATTCGATGGCTGCCGCCGAAAAGGCCAGCAGGTCTCTGCCGGAAGGACTTCTTCGCGTCCACACCCGCGGGGCCGGCGGCTACTGGCACCTGCTTTGGCAGGGGCGCCGTGAGGAAGACGCCAGGGCCTGCGAAGCCGCACGGGATGCAGCGCAACTGGCCGGCGACCCCGCGAGCCTCGCCTTCCACACGGTGCGCACGTCCTGGTTTTACTGGCTGGGCGGCCAGCCTACCCAAGCCGTCGAGTCCGCCCGTGAAGGCGCCGCCCTGTGCGTCGAGCAGGGCGATTGGTTCGACTATTTGCTCGCTCGCTTCTTTCTCTCCTGGACGTTGCTCCATGCCGGAGCCTGGGGCGAACTTCGCCGGGTCCTCGACGATTCCAGAGCCCTAGCACAGCGCAACGGACACACCTCCTGGATCGTCCTGTTCGAGCTCATGGAGGCCTGGTTGCACATGGAAGCGCGCAGCTTCGACAAGGCCTATCAGCATGTCCTCAGCGCCGAAGAACGCGCGGACGGTCTCGACAACCCGTTCATCATCTTCTTCGCACGGACGATCGGTGGCTTTGCCCGCCAGGGAGTCGGCGACTCCCAAGGCGCGAAGGCCGACTTCGATGCCGTCCTGGAGGCGGACGCTGGCGAGGTGCTGATGGGCTGGATCCTGGCGATGATCGCCGGTTCAGGACTCGCTCGCCTCCACTTGGACGCGGGTCGGCTCGACGAAGCCAGCCAGGAAGCCTCACGCACCATGGAAGTCGCCGAGGCTGCAGGCGAGCGCACCGCGGCCGCCGTCGCACGTCGCACGCTCGCAGAAGTTGCCTTCAAGCAAAAGAACCCCGAAGCAGCGGATCGCGAGATCGCACGGGCCCTGGCCCATCTGGAAGGGGATCCCACGCCGCTCGCCGCCTGGCGCGTCCACCTAACCGCGGCAGAAATTCTTGGTGCGTCCAAGCCCAAACTTGCAGAACAGCACCTTGCTCGGGCGCGGCAAACAGCGGAGTCCATCGCCGCTTCCCTCCCGGACGGGGACCCTCTTCGCGAAACTCTGCTAACCAACCCAAGCTTCGGTCCTCCGGCGAGTTCCTGATCGCCTCAAACGCAGCCGGGGACCGGGAACTTGGCCAGCGAACGGCCTTCGCGGAGCCGGCCGAGTCGCGATGAATCACGTCGCGGTGACCACGCCGCTGGGACCTGAATCCGCCTCGACCTGAAGTTCACGGCCGATCCGTTCGCCGGTCAGCCTCCGTGTCGAAAACGGATCCTGGCGACCGGTTGGAGACTCGCGCTAGCCAGGGCTTTCGTCCCACAGCTCGGCGAGGCTGTACGGACCACCGTCCATGACCCAGAAGCTGCCGTTCACATAGCGGCGGTGGCGGTCGAGCGCGTCGATGGCGCGCTGGTCCACGGGCGAAAGCTCGAGGGTGGCGGCCGCAAAATTCTCGGCCAGGCGCTTTGGGTGGACCGACTTTGGAATGACCGAGGTGTTGCGAGCCATGGCCCAAGCCAGGAGCACTTGGGCCGGGGTCGCGCCGTGGCGCTGCGCGATCTCAGCGACCACGCGATCCTCCAGCAAAACCGGATCATCTTCGGATTGAATGCCCTCGGGTCGATCCGGAGAGCCCAGCGGGGAATAAGCCGTCACGGCGATCTGGTGGCGGTGGCAGAACTCGACCAGCGGCGTCTGCTGCAAGTAAGGGTGCAGCTCGACTTGGTTGGCGGCCGGCGCGGGAGCTCCCGATTCGAGCAAGTCACTCAGTTTTTTCTGGCTGAAGTTGCTGACCCCCACGTTGCGGGTGAGCCCGGCCCGCTGCAGCTCGTGCATTGCCTTCCAGGTCTCCAGCAGCGGGCACTGTTCGAGCGAAACAAAATCCTCGGCCGACTGGGGACCTCCGACACCGCGGCGCAGAGCCACGGGCCAGTGAACCAAGTAGAGGTCGAGGTGATCGAGCTGGAGGTCGCGCAGGGTTTGCTCGAGCGCCGGACGCGTGTCGGCCGGGGCGTGGGCGTCGTTCCACAACTTGGAGGTGACCCACAGGTCCTCGCGGCGCACTTCCCCGGCGGCGAAGGCCGCCTGGAGAGCCTGGCCGATCTCAGCTTCGTTGCCATAAATCGCAGCGCAGTCCACGTGGCGGTAACCTAGCCGGAGGGCCTCGCGGACGGCATCGCCAACTTCGCCAGGTGTGGATTTCCAGGTGCCCAGACCCAGGGCGGGCAGCGAGTCGCCGCTTTGGAGTTCGAGAGTTCGCATGGGGAAGCGAAAAGGCTGACCAGAACGGATTCGGGGGGGCGTGGCTAGGGGGACTCCCGGCCTGGGCCCCATTCGACCAGCGGCCCATTCCAGCGCGACCGGCACGAGGGGCAAGCGGAATCGGGGAATCTGCCTGCCTGCAAGACCCCCTTGGTGGAAACTCCATTCAAAATCCACCGGTTGCCCGGCGAACGACCTCGCCTAGCACCCCGAGTTGAACCAGTCGTCACCGGAACTCCGGCCGAATCCGCCTTGGCAAGGCGCATCGACGACCTGGAACTTGCGAGTTTCGGAGAAGGTGCAAGTCGGTCCAGCGCGGCCGGTAGGCGCAGATCCGGCCGCGTGGCTCTTTTTCACGGGTTGCTAGCATCCCCCGGCATCCCAGACGTCTCTGTTCTCCAGGAGGCTGGCTCCTCCTCCTGTCCATCGCTGCGCTAGCCGCAGCCACGCCTTCCTTGCCTATCCGTATGTACCGACGACTTTCCCTCGCGTCGATTTCACTCCTCTGCGCATGCGGAGGTGGGGGGAGCGAAGATTCGCTGCCCCCCGACGATCTGTTCGGTGGTTATGCACCCGCCTCGCTGGAGCTCGTGCTGCTCCAGCCGATCGACTTGCTTGCGCCGCTCTCGCCGGCCCCGGGCATTGAGTCGTTCACGGTGACCCCCCCGCTTCCGGCAGGCCTGCTCCTCGACGGAGCAACCGGCGAAATCAGCGGCGCTGCAGAGGCTCTCGCGCCACTCACCGAGTACCTGATCACGGCGGAGGCCGGTTCGATCCAAGACAGCGAGAGCCTGATTCTCTCGGTCCGCCCCCCCCAGATCACCTTGACCAGCGACGTGCCTTTGGTGCGCGCCACCATGCTGGCTGGCACGCCAAGCTCGCCTTCGGCCGCCTCCCTACCTGCGCCCAGCGGAGCACCGATCGCACAGGACCTGGCCGTCACGGTTTTGGATGCACCGCTACCCGCGACCATCGACCTCGTGGTCCTCGAGACGCCGCCCGGTGCACCGGAGCCAGCTTCCAACTCCCTGCACAACGCCACGGTCGACTTCACGGCCGAAATCACCGTGACGTCGACCGAACTGGCGGCCGAGCCCTTTGACCTGGACCTCGCGGCGCCGTACGCCGGAACCTCGGTCCCGCTCGACTTGACGAGCTTCTTGCTCGACACCGCGGTCGAGCCCCTGATCAACGGCGATCTCGCCCTCGAGCTGTCCCTAGCCACGCCGCCGGTCGCGCCGTTTGTGTCGAACGCGCTTCCGACCAGAGCGCCCGCCCACGAACCGCTGACCCAGGGACTCGCCACAATTTCCGGGGACGCTCTCGCTGCCGGTCCTTTCGCGTACTTCGTTGCGAGTGAAGACATCATCCACCAAGACCTCTACCGCTACAGCGAAGCAGGCCCCTTCCTAGAGCGAATCACCGACGTCGAAACCGCCGGCGGCCTCTTCACGACGCTCGGCGAGGCTCTCGACGACTGGCTCGTGTTCGAATCCGACCTGGGCGCCGGGCTTGAGAAGCCTCTACTGCTCGATACTACGAACGAAACCCTCGCACAGGTTTCCGATCTGAACCCGACCGGGTCCGACGCCGCGGACGGCTTCGTTCGCCTGGGAGATGCGCTCTATTTCCTAGCCGGCCCGACCTTTTCGGAGCGGCACGTCTATCGCTTCACACCCGCGGCCGAACCGGCGCCCGCCGGCCTCGATCGTATTTCGTTCACCGCAACAGGCGGCGACGACAACCCAGCCGAGATCACCCCGTTTGAGGGGGCCGTTTACTACACGGCGCTGCACGCGGCCACCGGCGAGCGGCACTTGTTTCGCTTCTCACCCGAAACGCTCGAACAAGAACGACTTAGTAGCGCCGCGCAAGCCAACATCTCGGCCTTGCAGGTTGCGGGGGGAGAGTTGTTCGTGGTTGCCCTCGGAGACGGCGGGACCCAGAAGCTCCATCGGTTCGACACCGGGACGAACAACTTGATTCAGATCGCTGACTTGGCGGGAGACGGCACGATTTCCGATCAGATCAGTTTCCTCCAGGGCTCCCAGTCTCGGCTGTTGTTCGAAGCCCGTTCGCCCGTGGGCACCCGCAAGCTATTTGTCTACAACCCCTTGGACCAGAGCTTGCTCCAAGCCTCCAACACAGCTGGAGACAGCGCCAACGACAGCATCCTAGAGGTTCTGGAAGTGGGCGATGAGCTGATCTTCGCTGCGCGCAACGAACTCAGCGCATCCAAGCTCTACCGAACGAATCTACTGACCGGAGAGCACATCCAAATCACCGACGCCAACGGCTCGGCGACCGACGACTCCCCCTGCGACTTCATTCTGCGCTCAGACGGTTCCTTGGTCTTGGCCATGGACCTAGACAGCACCGGCGGTTTTTCGCTCGTACAACTCGATCCGGGTCCGCCGTCGTTTGGCCAGGAGCGTCCGCTGGTGACCGCGGATCCCGCAGGACCCCTGGAACAAGACGACGTCACGCCACTGCTCGAGCTGAATGGCCGCCTCTTGTTTCGCGCGGGGCCGACCACCGCGCGCCGGATCTACGCCGCCGACTGAGAGATCCCAGGCGAAGCCCAAAGAGCCTCAGCTCGATCGGTCGCGCCCCTAGAGCCCCAGGTCTTCGCCCCAGGCCTCGCGCAGAATCTCGAAGGCGCGCTCACTCGCGGCTTTCGGGACATACACACTGACGCCGCGCACCGCCGCGTGCGCCGCGACCCCCAACTCGGCCACGTCAAAGTCGGGGCTGTGTTGCATCGACGGAATGCCCTCGCCTTTGAGGAGGTTGCACGCCAGGTCGGCCTTGATCTTCGGGATGGTGTCGAGCACCAACGCGAATTCATCGTCGAGGGAATTTTTCATTTCGATTGCGGGTCTCCGAGCAGGCCAACCGGCCGCTAGTCCCATCAAAAGATGGCTGCGGGCGGGGCAGAGACTCTATGGGGCCAAGAATAACCGACCTGCTCAGGGGGGCTAACCCACCCACGCCGGGCGGACCGAGGTGGGCGGGCCCCGTGCCAGCCTCGAGCGCGATCGACCCCTATAGAAACCTCGCCGCTCGGAACGGCGCGGGGTTTACGTGCGGCTGTTCGCCGCCCACCAGTTCCGCAACGAGTTTGCCCGTGCCGGTCGAGAGGCTGAGGCCGAGCATATTGTGGCCTGCTGCGATCCACACGTTCTCGTGGGCCGGACTGCGATCGATGATCGGGCGGCCATCCCAGGTCATGGGCCGCCAACCGAACCACTTCTCCTTGAGTTCGGCGCCAAAGGGATCGACCAGGTAGCGCTCCGCAGCGGAGGTCAGCAGCCCGATTCGCTTGGGGTGGATCTGCGTGTTGTAGCCGACGAATTCCATCGTCGAGCCGATGCGGTAGCCGGTTTCCATGGGCGTCACCGCGACATGGCAATCCTCGAAAATCATCGGGTGGCGCGGCATCTGCGCCGGCGTGCTCATGGTGATCGAATACCCCTTGCCGGGCTCGATCGGAATGCGCATGCCGAGGTGCTCGTTGAGAAACGGCGTCCAGGCGCCCGTGGCGACCACGAAGTGGTCGGCGGCCAACAGGCTCGCTTCCCCGCCCTCGCGCTGCAAGCGCGCGTGTTCGGCACCGTGGGGGCCGCGCTCGAAGCCTAGGACCGTCGTGAATTCTAGGAACTCGACGCCGCGGCTCTCCAGGCGCGAACGGAGACCGGCCAGGAGCTTGTCGGGGCGCAGGTGGCAATCGCCCTCGTAGTGCCAGGCTCCGGCGATGCCGGGTTTGAGCGCGGGTTCTAGTTCGCGAACGGCGGATTCGTCGTAGGGCGTTGCGCCCACGCCAAATTCATCGCGCAACAGCTTCTCGGTTGCGGCGTAGCCTTCAAATTCGGCCGGTTTGTCGTAGACAAACAGCAGGCCGCGCTCTTGCCACTCGCAGTCGATCCCCTCGTCTTGCACGAGCGACCGGTAGATCTCCAGCGACGACTGCAACAGGGTATGGGTGCCCCGCGCGGTTTCGAGCATGTCCCGCTCATTGCAGCGGCGCGCGAAACTCCAAAACCACGAGAACCAAGCCGGCGACAAGCGCGGCTTGATCGCAAACGGGGAGTTGCGCTTCAGCATGTCGCGCAGGGTCTTCGCCACGGCGCCGGGTTGGCAGAGGGGCAAGATATGGCTCGGGCAAACGTAGCCGCAATTGCCGTGGCTGCACGCGGCGCCGAATCGGTCGCGGTCGATCACCGTGACCCGGTAACCGGACTTAGCGAGATGCCAGGCACTCATGGCACCGATGACGCCCCCGCCGATCACGGCGATGTGGTCGCCCGAGGATGCGGCGCGCGGCTTGGAGCGCTGGATCACGTGGGAATTCCGCTTGGGAAGGGGTCGCGCGGATCGAAAAGCAGCTGGGAGATCGCGCTCAGGCTCGCACTGCCGGTCAGGCTGGGCAAGACTTGGCCCGGCTGGGGACCCGTTTCGTAGGTAGCCGTGAAGACGCTGCCGAGGATCGACTCCTGGCGCCAGAGCTCACCGGGGCTGAGCTTCCCGTCGGCGGCCAGGCAGCTCAGTTTGGCGCTGGTCCCGGTGCCGCAGGGCGAGCGATCGTAGGCACCGCCAGGACACAAGACGTAGTTGCGGCTGTTGTTGCGTAGGTCGAGCGGTGGAGCGAAGAACTCGATGTGATCGATAAGGCCGCGATTCGCACCACAAATTCCGCGGGCTTCTAGTTCGCGCCGGATCGCTCGGCAGGCGGCGTTGAGCTGGGGTTCGTTGCTGACCTCAATTGCACAGGGCGGCGCGGTCTTGACGAGGAAGAACCAGTTCCCCCCAAAGGCCACGTCGCCAACCACTCGCCCGAGTCCGGGAACCTCTAGTTCGACGTCCGCAGCATGCCGGTAGCTCGCCACGTTGCGCAGGGTCACCGTGCGGTCGTCGTTCAACACCGCGACGACCGGACCGACCGGCGTGTCGATTCGAGTGGGACCCGGCTCGATCTTGCCTAGATAGCGCAAGGTTTCGACCAAGCCAATCGTGCCGTGCCCGCACATCCCCAAGTAGCCCGTGTTGTTGAAGAAGATCACGCCCACGTCGCAATCCGGCTCGTGCGGCTCGCACAGCAAGGCCCCGACCCACGCGTCCGATCCGCGGGGTTCGTTCAAGGTGCGCGTGCGCACGGCGTCGAATTCCGCGCGGAATCGTTCCACACGTTCCGAGAGGGGCCCGGCGCCAAGGTCCGGACCACCGGCCACAATTACCCGCGTAGGTTCCCCGCCGGTATGCGAGTCGATGACGTCGAGTTGTTCCATTTCCACGGCAGCAGTATCGCCGTTTGGTATTCGGGCACCCAGCGGGTAGCTTGCATTTTGTCGACAAAGACAAATTTGGGCTCGCCTCCCCTTTTCCACCCAGCGACCCCCCATGCCCCCCTCCAACGTTCTTCTCGACGGCACCTGGCGCCCGGCTGATGCCAGCTGCACCTTCCAAGCCAGCGATCCCCGCACCGGCGACGAGATTCCCGGTGAGTACCCGACCAGTCGCTGGTCCGACGTCGACTTCGCCCTCCAGTCCGCGGCGGCTGCGGCGCTCGAGCTACAAGCCTTGGATTCGGCCCGCACCGCCGAATTTCTCGAGCGCTACGCCACGCGAATCGAAACTCGTGCCCCCGAGATTCTTGGCTTGGCGGCGCGCGAGACCGCTCTGCCGATCGAGCCCCGGCTCGCCTCCGTCGAGCTCCCGCGCACCACTCTTCAGCTTCGCCAGGCGGCCCAGGCGGCGCGTAGCCAAGAGTGGTCGCGCCCACTTCTCGACACCGTGGCGAACCTGCGAACGCGACTTGGACCGATCGGTCCGGTCGCTATTTTTGGGCCGAACAACTTCCCACTCGCGTTCGGCAGCGTCTCTGGCGGCGACTTCGCTGCAGCGATCGCGGCCGGAAATCCAGTGATCGCGAAGGGACACCCGCTCCACCCGGGCACTACTCGGTTGCTCGCCGAGGAGGCCCAGGCGGCCGCCGCCGAAGCCGGGCTTCCGCGCGGAACGGTTCAGCTTCTGTACGCCGTCGAACCGGAAGACGGCGCAAGGCTCGTCCGCGACCCGCGCCTCGCCGCGATTGGCTTCACCGGATCACGCCACGGGGGCTTGGCTCTCAAGGCTCACGCGGACGCGGTCGGCAAGCCGATTTACCTGGAGCTGGGCTCGACCAACCCGGTGGTCATCCTGCCCGGAGCTCTGGCCGAACGCAGCGCGGCGATCGCGGAAGAACTCGTCGCAAGCTGCCTGCTCGGCACCGGTCAATTCTGCACAAACCCGGGCTTGATCGTCGTGCAAGACTCACCCCACGCGGGAGCTTTCGTAGGCGACGTCACCCAGCGGTTTGCCACCGCTCCTGCCGGCGTCCTGTTCTCGAAGAGCGGGCTCGAAGGACTCGAGTCTGCTGTCGGCAAGCTGCGCGAAGCAGGCGCTGAGCTGCTCACCGGCGGAGAGCGCGTGAGTGGCCCGGGATTCTCGTTCCAAAACACCGCGCTAACCGTGTCCGGGGCCGGGTTTCTCGCGAACCCCAGCGCTCTGCAGGCGGAAGCCTTCGGAAACGCAGCGCTACTCGTGCGAACCGGCTCGTTGTCCGAAACGCGCCAGGTGCTTTTCCAACTCGAAGGCAACCTCACGGGCTCTTTCTACACGGACACCAGCGGCAGCGACGATGCGGGCTACGACCAACTGGCTCCGGTTTTGCGAGCCCGTGTCGGCCGTCTGATCGACGACAAGATGCCGACTGGCGTTGCCGTATCCGCCGCCATGAATCACGGCGGGCCCTTCCCGGCCACTTCCCATCCCGGTTTCACCGCCGTCGGCCTGCCCAGCTCGATCGCGCGCTTCACCATGTTGCAGTGCTACGACCAGGTGCGTCCCCATCGACTGCCGGAAGTGCTTCAAGACGAGAACCCGCGTGGCGTTCTGCGACAAGTCGACGGCGAATGGAGCCGCGGCCCCATCTCGATAGCCTGACCAGATCTTGATTTGAAAATTTCGGATTACATCGAGGAAGACCTCGCCGTCCGGTTGACCGCAGGGCGGGACCTCCCTGAGAGCTGGACACTCGGAGCAATCGCGAAACGTTACGACGTCAGTCTGACGCCGGTTCGCACCGCGCTCGACGGTTTGATCCGCCGCAAGCTGCTGGTCAAGCTGCCCAATGGGCGCGTCGAACCCTGCCTTCCTCGGCGGCGCTCGTCGAAACGCCCGCCGAGGGCACCGGCGACTCCGCGCAACTGGGACGAGGCCGTTCGGCGCGAGATCCTCCTTTTGAGCATGACCTACGACGAAGATTTATTCGTCCGGGAAGAGGCCATGGCCGAGCGCCTTGGAGTCGGCCGCTCCGCTCTGCGCGGAATTCTCCAACGCCTGGCCGGGGGTGGCTTGGTGGAACACGTCCCGCGCCGAGGCTGGCACGTCCCCGCGTTTCGACAGAGCGAGATGGAGGCCTACCTGGATATTCGTGAGACCCTTGAGATCAAAGCGCTCGACCTGGCACGCCCGCAACTCGAGCCTGCGCGGCTGGACGAGATGCTGCGCGGCAATAGAACAGAGGCTGTCGCGGCAAATTCCCTAGACAACACGCTCCATGCTTACTTCTTGGAGTGTTCGGGAAACCGCTACCTGCGGTCGTTCTTCGCAGTCAACGGCCGCAACTACAACGCTCTGTTCGACTATGCCGTCCTGGGCACAAAAGTCGTCGCTGAGATGGCCGGCCAACACCGATCGATCCTCGAGCATGCGCGCGCCAAGCGCTGGAGCAAGGCTCGCAGCGCGCTGAGCGAACACATCCGATCCCAGCAGCCGGTTCTTGAGAAGATGGTCGCTATCGCGCGTTCGGTAGCCGCCCCGACCAACCAGAATTGACGTCACGATGAGCCCTTCTGCCGCCCGGGATGTCCTCGATGGTTGCTTGCCGGCCCTGATGACTCCGTGCGACTCAAACCGCCGGCCCGACTTCGATGCGCTCGTTGCCAAGGGCAAAGAGTTGTACAAAGCCGGGATGTCGGGAGTCGTCTACTGCGGCTCGATGGGGGACTGGCCCCTGCTCACCGACGCCTGGCGCCAGGAGGGCGTGGCTCGACTCGTCGCAGCCAAGATCCCCGTGATAGTCGGCACCGGCGCCGTCAACACGGGCTCGGCGGTCGACCACGCCAGGCACGCCGCAAGCGTCGGTGCGGCCGGACTCATGGTCATCCCCCGCGTCCTATCCCGCGGATCCTCCGCACTCGCTCAGCGGCAGCACTTCGCCGCCGTGCTGAGCGCCGCACCCGAGACTCCGGCGGTCATCTACAACAGTCCGTACTACGGCTTCGAAACCCGCGCCGAGTTGTTCTTCGACCTGCGCGCCGAGTTTCCCAACCTGATCGGCTTCAAGGAGTTTGGCGGAGCGAATTCTCTGAGCTACGCCGCCGAACACATCACCGGCGCCGAGCCAGAACTCAAGCTGCTGGTCGGCGTGGACACCCAGGTCGTCCATGGATACGTGCGCTGCGGCGCCGCGGGCGCGATCACCGGCATCGGCAACGCGCTCCCCGGGCCGGTCCTTCGGTTGGTCCAACTAGGTCGCGAAGCCCAGGCAGGCGACACGCGAGCGCGGAGGCTCGCCCAGGAACTCGAGGAAGCCCTGCGCGTCCTGTCCACCTTCGACGAGGGTCCCGACCTGGTTCTGGTCTACAAGCACCTGATGGTGCTCGGCGGCGACGACGCTTATCGGCTGCACTTCAACCCCACCGACGAACTCTCCGCGAGCCAGAAGAGCTTCGTCGAAGCCCAATTCGACCTCTTCCAAAAATGGTGGAAGGACTGGGATGGCGCCGTGGGAGCCGCTCCGCAGAATTCCTGAAGTCGACCGGAGGATCCTGGCGGGGCGCCTCTCCAAAGCGGCGTCATGGAAGAAGAGTCCTAGCCCTCGAGGCCGACCTCGCCGCGGTCGGTCGCCAGCTCGCTGGAATCGGCCCTACGAGCCTTCGCTCTGGAAGGTGCGTTGGCTCTTTTTCGCGCGATCCTCGATGGGGATCCGCCGTCTCGCCGCCTTGGTTAGGGATGCTCGCCGACGACTTGCTCCCAACGCTCGAGAAAGTCACTCCAGGTCTTTCCGTATTCGTCGAAGGGCGCGTCGAGGAGTGAACGCTTGATTTGAATCTGAAGGGAAGGAGTGCCGAACTGCGCTGCTAGGAACGTCCACACGCGGCCCGGGACCGTGGGGGGAGGGAGGGATTCAAATTGGTCGGGTTGATCCCGGAGCGGCCGAACCTCTTCCGCCTGCTTGAGGATCGCGGCGCGGACCCCGTAACTCTCAGGGGCGTCTGGGCTGCTCAGTGCCCCGCCGATGGGTTCGCCGGGGTTCGTGAATTCGCTCGCGAGCATCACCTGTCCCCGAAAGACCGCCGCGAACAGCTCGCCAGGCGCCGGCGGGTCGATCTCTTGCAAGACCTTCAGAATCTCCGGCTCCTGTTGCGCGCGCTCGAGCAAGATGTTCAAGGAGACACGCCCCAGATTTAACGAGGCCTGCGTGCCTTCCCTCTGGATCGTCCGGGCGTATCGCGCCAAGGACCTCGCCGTCTGGGCGGTCAGCTCCTCGTCGCTCAACAGCAGTGAGAGGGCCGCATAAAACGAAGTGAACCCAGCTTGGCCTCCGGGCTGTGCTCGAGAATAGCGACCCGCTTCAATCTCCTTCGCCATCTCGGACAAGACCTGACGCAGGTCTGGGCCGAGGTCCCTGAGCGAGTGGCCGGTCTCCATTTCCGTGGCCCAGTTCTTCCACGCTTGGCGGGCCCCAAGTTCCTCCGCCCGGATGGTAAGGCGCTCCAATTCGGATTCTGAATTTCCGGACTCCTGGGGAAGGGGCGCGACCTCCGCGATCAACTCCTGCCATTCGCGGTCAAGCCGGATCAGATCCGTCTTCGACCAGCCCCGTAAAGCCAGCCAGAGGAGCATCGAGACCGCACCCAGGACGGCGAACGCGGCGAGCTTCCAGAACAAGCTCCAAGGCCCGCTGTTGGGCTCAAGGTTCGACTTCTCAAGACCAGGCAAACTAGAGGAAGAGACGTTCGCTCCAATCTCCGTCGGTGCTCCCGCCCGCAAATCGCTCGAAGGAGAAGTACTCCGGATCAAACGCGCTGATCGGGTCGCCCGCCAGCATTTGCGCAACGCCTTCGCCTACCGAAGGCGCCAGCTTGAAGCCGTGGTCTGCGAAGCCTGTCGCGATGATCAAGCCCTCGTGCCCGGGCACCGTACCGATGATCGCGCGACCGTCGGGTGTGATCGGGAACCAAGAGAGCACACTGCCCATCGACTTTTCGCCCTCGTAGATCGGCAACCGGCGACGCAGGGCTGCACGCGCCCAGGTTCCATGCTCGTCGCGCGGCTCGTCGCCGTCGATCGGAGCGTCGAGGATGTCCTCGGACTTGTAGCCGATGGGACAGATCCGCGTGCGCCCGTGGCGCGGTTCGGCCCGGGTGTAGAAGCCGTACTCAAGGTCGATGATGACCGGATGTTCGGAGCTGGGGCGGGCGTCTCCCGAGCCCATCAAGCGCTCTTGTTCTTCCTCGAGCGGGTCTTCGAGGTCCACGTTCCACTGGTTGGTCTCATGCAACCCCGGATCCGTGTCCTCTTCGTCCTTGGGGAGCGACACGAAGTGTTGTTCGACCCGCGCGACCTTGAGCGGCACATCCACGCCGTATTGCGCCAGCAACCGTCGCGTCCATGCGCCCGCCACGATAACGACCTTGTCCGCATCGTAGCGACCCTCGGTCGTCTCCGCGCCGACCACGCGGCCGTCCTTCACGATCAACTCGCTGTTGCTGACGCCGATCCGCGTGGAAGCTCCGTAAGACCGCGCCAAGGCAGCAAACTCTTGCACGCAGCAACCAGCGTCCACGTAGCCGCCCCCGGGCTCGAACGCAGCGATCGCCTCGTCAGCGACCTCGATTCCTGGCACGCGCGCACGGATCGCCTCGGCGTCGAGCACCTGAGTCTCGATTCCGATTTTGGCCTGGGCCTCGACGTTGCCGCGCAGGCGCTCGAGGGTCTCCGGTCGCTCGGGTCCGGCCAGGGTCAACACGCCCGCCCGGCGGAAACCCACGCTGCGCCCGGTTCGACCCTCAAAGGCCGCGTACTCGCGCATCGAATCGCGGGCCATCGAGGCAATCGCGGGCGTGGCGTAGTGCTGACGGAGCAGCGCCCCGGACGCTCCGGATGAGCCCGAAGCCAGGTCGCTGCGCTCGAGGAGCACGACAGGATCGCGGTAGGGGTCGAAGTAACGGGCGGCGTGGAGGGCAATCGAGTTGCCCATGACGCCGCCGCCGACGATCAGCACTTTGGCTCGCACGTGATGAAAGGGGGGGTCCGGTGGCTTTCGGGGGTGGGAGAGAACATCTGACCACGGCGAGGGGCGGATCGGGTAGCCCAGGGGCCTCGGGATGGCCGGAACGTCCCATCGGCCCGTAGGCCCCTCGAGCCATGGGCACGGGATGAACCAGCCCTGGCCGATCCCTCCGCAAGCCCTCCAAGCAGGCCGTGTGTTGCGGCGCGGGCAGGCTCGGTTGAATTCCTACCGCGCCGGGGCGAGAAGCCCGAGAAGCCCGCTCGGACGAGCCTATGATGTCGCGCCGAGACCCTATTCCGAATGACCCGGCCGCCGGACCCCCCCCAAAGGGCTCCCGACCCAGGGCCCCCGCCGCCAGGCCGCCATGCTTCCCGAACGAACAACCCGCACGATCCACGTCCGTGATCTCGCCATCGGCGGCTCGGCCCCGATCGCCGTGCAGAGCATGGCAGCGACGCGCACCCAGGACATTCCGGCGACGCTTGAGCAGGTTCGGATCCTGGAGCAAGCCGGGGCAGACCTGGTGCGGATTGCGATCGACTCGAAGGCCGACGTGGAAGCACTGCGTGAAATTCGATCCAAGACCGAAGCACGGCTGTCCGTCGACCTACAGGAGAACTACCGGCTGGCCGAGGTGGTTGCGCCGATGGTGGACAAGGTTCGCTACAACCCCGGGCACTTGCACCACCATGAGAAGGACAAGCCGGTCGAAGAGAAGGTCCGGTTCCTGGCAGACGTCGCGCGGACGCACAGCCTGGCGATGCGCATCGGCGTGAACGCGGGCTCGCTGGCTCCGGAATACAAGGAGCGCTTCGCGGACGATCACGTGGGCGGTCTCGTGCAGTGCGCGGTGGATCATTCCGCCATGCTCGACGGACTCGACTTCCCGCACTTCTGCGTGTCGATCAAAGACTCGGACCCAAGGCTGGTGATCGAAGCCAACCGACGCTTTGCCGAAGCCCGACCGGACGTTCCGCTGCACCTGGGCGTGACCGAAGCCGGCATGCCCCCCGACGGCATCATCAAGACCCGAATTGCGTTCGAGCAGCTGATTTCCCGTGGGATTGGCGACACGCTGCGCGTTTCGCTGACGGTTCCGTTCGCCGATAAAGGACGTGAAATCGCCGTCGGGCGTGAACTGATCGCCGACATCGAAGCCGGTCGATTCCGGTCCGTCCCGCCCAAGTTCTTCGACGGCCTGAACATCGTGGCGTGCCCCTCATGCAGCCGCGTGGAAAACGAACGATTCATCGAGCTCGCCCAGGACGTCAAGACGATGACGGAGTACGCCGCCGAACACGATCTCACGATCGCCGTGATGGGTTGCCGCGTGAACGGCCCCGGCGAGACCGACGACGCGGACCTGGGCCTGTGGTGCGGCCCGACGCAGGTCAACTTGAAGCGCGGCGAGGAATCGGTGGGCAGCTATTCCTACGACGACATCCTGGGCGCCTTGCAGCGCGAACTGGACGCGCTGATCGGCACCCGCGCGTGAGCGATTCCGCAGATCCTGGATTGGACGCCCCGGCCGAGAAGGCAGCCCCCGCGACCCGCTGGCTGCCGGCCCCGGCGGTCGCGATGGCAACGGTGCTGCTGGCGCTGTTGTTTGGACTGGGGATCTTCGCGTCACGCCCGGAACATCCGGTGTCGCGGGTTCAGCACCCGGTCGAGATCGCGATCCTCGCGGGCGAGCGCGACCTGGAACTGCGGCTCGGCATCGAACGTGAATTCCGTGGCTCTAGCGGACCCGGGTTCTTGGGGATCGGGGCCGCGGATTGGCTCGAAGCCGCGCGCCGCAACTCAGCGGAGATCCTTGATTCGGCCGCGGCGGACCTAGAAGCCTTCGCGGACTTCGCCAAAGACCCAGAGAATCCCGCTCGCGCGGAACAAAGCCGACTAGCAGCGGCCAAGCTTCGCCTGCGCGCCCGCGCCATCGAGGCCTTTGAGCTCGATCCCGATCCGGTGTTGCCGGAGGACTGGAACGAAGACAACCCGGACGTCGAGTTCAATCTCGACGGTCTCGGCTCGGCGCTCGTGAACGGCGCTCGCGAACGTGCCGCGGGGCACTCCATCGAAGCCGGTAAAATCGCTGACTGGTATGGATGGCACTTGGGACAACTGGCCACGCGCTTCTCCACGCGCCTGGGAACCCTCGTACCCCTCGGCTTTGGAGCTCTCGCCGCACTGGCCGTGCTTGTGTTTTCAGGACGCAAGGCCTGGCGCGTAGGTTCGTTTGACTGCGCGGTTCACGGCGTGGATCGCTTCCACGGATGGGGGGTCTTCTGCCTGTACTGGGTCAGCTTCCAACTGCTGAGCGGCCTTGTTGTGTCGATCTCCGGCAGCCCACTCTCGGGGGTCAGCACCGCGCTCAGCTCTATGCCCCTGATCGTCCTGATCTTCCTTGGCGCACGCGCGAGGGGCTGCTCGCCGGTGGATTTGGTCGGGTTCCGTGTAGAAGCCGGTCGCTGGCCCTCGGCCATCGGATCCGCTCTCGCCGGCGCTCTGCTTGCTGGAATCGGGCTCGTCGCTTGGACCCTGCTGACCGCCCCCCTGGTCGAGCGCGACCTTTGGAGCAATCCGATCCTCGACTACGTAGTCGGCGCTGGCCCGGACTCGATCTCCGCCATCTTGGTGGAGGCCGCCATCTGGGCACCGCTATTCGAAGAACTCGCCTTCCGCGGCGTTCTGTTCGCTGGCTTCCGCAAGCGCTTTGCCTTCCTGCCAGCCGCCCTCGGCAGCTCGCTGCTGTTTGGGTTCTCCCACGGATACGATCCCATCGGCCAGTTCGCCATTGTCTGGGTTGGCTTCGTGCTCTGCTGGCTCTTCGAGCGTACGCGGAGCTTGCTGCCGTGCCTGATGGCCCACGCCGTGTTCAACGCCGTTCAGATCTTCTTCCTCTCCGCCTTCCTCTAATGTCGACGCCGCGCGAACGATTCCTTGCCGCCCTGCGCGGTGAAGCCCAGGACGCCCCCACGGGCTGGATGATGCGTCAAGCCGGGCGCTATCTGCCCGAGTATCAGGCCACCCGCAAGGGCAAGACCTTCCTCGACACGACCGGGGATCCGTCGACGGCAACCGAGATCACGCTGCAGCCCATCCGTCGCTATGGCATGGATACGGCCGTGGTGTTCTCAGACATCCTGATTCCGCCGCAAGCCATGGGGTTGCACCTCGAATTCCACGAAGGCCGCGGCCCCGTGCTCTCGCCGCCGGTGCGCACTCGCGAGGACGTAGACGGGCTGCGTGATTTCGTTCCAGAGCAGGACACGACGTCGCTGCTCGAGACACTTCGCCGGGTTCGCGCCGAGCTTGGCAAGGAGCGTGCCCTGGTTGGATTTTGTGGCGCACCCTTCACCACGGTCAGCTACATGGTCGAAGGCGGCACCAGCCGCAACTTCGAGAACAGCAAACGCATCCTGTTCGACGATCCGGATCTGTTCTCGTCTTTGACCGACAAGCTCACCGAGAACCTAGTGCCCTACCTGAAAGCTCAGGTCGCAGCCGGAGCCGACGCGCTACAGATCTTCGACTCGTGGGGGGGTGCGCTCGACGCCGAAACCTACCGCAAGCACCTGCTGCCCAGCCTGAAACGCCTCGTCGCTGAGGCCAAATCGACCGGCGCTCCTGTCCTCGTCTACGCCAACGGCGGTTCGCACTTGATCGAAGTCTTGCTCGACGCCGAACCCGACGCCCTGTCGATCGACTGGCGCACCGACGTAGCCCGCGCGCGCAACCTGTGCGCCGCGCGTGGCGTCGCGCTGCAGGGCAACCTCGACCCCACGATTCTGTTCGCTTCGCCGGACGTTGTGCGTCGCGAGACGGCCCGGGTGCTCGACGCATTTCGTGGTCACCCCGGATACGTCTTCAACCTGGGCAGCGGGATCCTGCCGAAGACTCCGGTCGATTCCGTCGGAGCCGCCTTCGAAACCCTGTTCGCCCGCCGCAGTTAGTTCCTAGGCGGGGTGGTTCGTTTAGCGCGAGACGGCCACGACCCACTCGGTCCGGGCCTCTCCGCTGCAGAACGAAGCATCGATCAGCAGCTCGTTGTCCTCCAGGGTCCACCACAGCTCGGCTTCACCGGCGGGCCAGTGAATCGGGTCTTCCAAGCCAACCGGAACTCGGGCGCTAACCGCGGAGCCGAATCCGTCGAGCGTCCTCAACTCAAATAGGCCGCCCCGTTCGTCCAGGAACTCGAACGCCGAAGTGTCCCATATCAGCCGCAGCTCGGCGTCGAGTTCGACCGTCCAGGCGTGGAGGCTCGCCGTCCGGCGCAACTTGATTTCAAGTCCGCCCAACTTGCACTTCACGCCCTGAAGGCCCTCGGCCGGAAGCTCGACTTCGATCGGCGATCCGGTCAAGCCATCCAATCGCGGTCGCTTCCCTCCATGGAGGAGCGTGAAGTCCGGGTCGGGCAAACGCACCGCGCGCAGACTGCTGGCCTCCTCAGCTCCGGTTTCCAGGGTCAACAAGACCGGTTCGAGAGCGCACGATTCCAAGGGCGGGCTCCAGACTGTTAGCTGGCCGGGAAGAACGTGAATAGGGGCTTCCAACCGCAAAGCCGGGCGGGTATCGGTTGCTTCCAAGTAGGGACGAGGAAGCTCCGGGGCAAACGCGCGAAAGGACCAGGACCACTCGCCCGCCGGAACGTTCTCGATCCGCGCAACCCCATCCGCGTCGAGGGTCGCCTCGATTCGCACACCGGCCGGCCCCTCCAAAAGGAAGACGGGCTGATCGATCGTGTCGACCGGCGGAAACCTCACCTCTAGGTCGCCGCAAGCCGGCCAGCTCAAGGTGAGCGGCTCCCTTTGAGTTGAAGCTTCGAAGGGACCGAAGATCGCGAACGCGCCAAACCCAGTGCGGGCTTCGATCCACCAGGGACCTTCCTGTGAGACTTGGGCGTCGAACTCAAAGCGCCCAGCGGAGGTTGCAGGAGCCAGGGCGAACGGCCGCGGACTTTGTTCTGCGGCGAAGCGCGGGCGAGCGAGCAGCGTCTGCGCGCCAAGGCTGGACGGAAGCTCGAACTGCACGGGGACGTTTTCGAGTGCGACCAATTCCAAGTGGATCCGCTCGCCAGGGACCCCCGCTACTTGAAACCGTTGCGCCTTGTGGCCCGGTGCCTTCAGCTCGACCTCGTAGGGCAGGCCGGCAAGACACGGCAGCTCGAATTCGCTCGAAACCGGCACCGGATCCACCGGAAGGTTGGAGGCCGAGAAGGTCCTGGGCTGCGCGACGCAACGCAACGTGCAGCCGAGCTCCAGCGCGCCGGGAGCTCCGACGTGAACTTGCTGGGCTTTCGCCCGACGCAAGGGCTGTTCGTCGCTCGGTCCGTTCATCATTTGCGAGGATCGGCCGAACGGAGCCTTGGGCGAAGCTTCGCCGAGAAAATAGAAGTCGCTCCAACCCAAGGGAACGATCCCGAGTCCCTCTCGCACGGGCATCTTCATTGCGCCGGCGTGCTTGGATCGAGCCACAAGCACCCCGTCTCCCACCACCAAACCGTCTTCCCAGCGCCAAACTCCTGCTTCGGAAGTAAAGGCAGAGTTCAAATCCAGGGGGCCGAGGTTGACCTCGGATCCGATCGGGACACTCACCGGTTCAACCAGAAGCCCTCCGAAGCCGTGCCAGCCCGCTAGCTGGATCATCAGCTCAAGCTCGCCTGCTGGAAGATTGTCCATTCGGAACACTCCGTCCGGTTCGATCCGCCAGTCGATCGCCTTCACGTCCGAGGTCGGCCGGTGAGATGGCCTGTTTCTGGGTGAGCCCTTAGCGGAAGCCTCGAGAGCGAACAGTTCGAAGTCCTGAGCCCTGAATCCGGGCGGCCAAATCAAACGCCCGGTCAAAGAACCAGCCGGGACCAACCCCACCGGGGCCGCGCGAAGGGAGCCGGGCTGGACCAACGCTTCGCGCGGAACGGTCTGATAGCCCGGAACCTCAAGCTGGAACTTGAATTCTGAACTGACCCAGGCTTCCCAGGAAACCGCGGCGCTGCGCACGAATCCCGGCCCGCTCTCGGGCGCGGGCGTCAACGGGACCCGGGTCCCCGAGTTCAGCACGAGGGAGGCTCCGGCGGGCGTTGATCCGTCCGGGGTCGCAAGCTCGACCTGCAAAGCGACCGCCTCCAGCGCCAGGGCCAGGCCTTCGCTCACCGAGATCGACCGAAGGGACGCGAGCGCCTCGCCTGGACCGATCGGCCGGGCTTGGGCTTCCTCGAGGGGCGGGACCCCATGCCGCCCCTCGTTCTGTCCGCTCGGCTCCCGCAGGACGGTGACCGCGACGACTCCAGCGGCTGCCGCTAAACCGAATCCGGTTCGCGAGGCGATTCGTTGGCGGATTCCAGCCGGGCCTGCTCCGGAAGCAGCCGCCTCGAGGTTTGGGTTCAGCCACAGCAAGACCGAGAACGCCCGTGGATCGAGCCGGCCCTTGAGCTTCTCGCGCAAGAGCTCATGCGCCTTGCCCAGCCGGCCGCGAACCGTGCTGGGCCGCAGCCCGAGCTTTTGGCTGATCGCCTGGGCGGTGAGATCCCGTCCGTAGCGCAGCTCCACCAACGTGCGGTACGACTCGTCCAGCTCTGCGATCGCCTGACCGACAGCAGCCAAGGACTCCTCTCGCACCAGTTGCTCGAGGCCCTCGTGCGCCGCCTCCGGAAGTTCCTGTACATCTACAACGGATGCACCGACGCGACCTCTTTTGCGCTGAACATCGATCCCGCGGTTGCGGAGCACGCGACCCAGCCAAGCGCGCCCGACGGCGCGCCGTTGCTCCGGGGAACTCTCGAGGGCCCGAACGAAGGCGTCCTGGACCAAGTCCTCCGCCCCGTGGGCATCGGAATCCAAGGAGCGCGACAACTGAAGCGCCCAATCCCGGTGCTCGAGCAACGGCTCAAGCCCGCCATCGTTGTTATCGAGGCTCAAAACAGGCTGAAGGGAGGAACCAGAACGCCCAAGGGGGCCTTCGGAAAAAGAAAAAGGGAAGGGAGTGCCCGCAGTCAAGATACCCGCTCAGCAGATCCTAGGTCGCCAGGGCCAGCCAGGCCGCCCACGGCTCCGTAGAGCCTGGGGGAACGGCCCGAATGGCCAGCCGGGCCTGGCAGCCCGTCAGGGCAGCAGTTCGATTTCGACGGCGTTGCTGAGCGAGAACAAAGTCGGCAACCCGTTGACCACCGCGAACTGAACGAAGACCGAAGTCGGTCCGTTGCCGCCGTTGATCGTCGCCTTGAACTCTCCGTTCCCGTCGGTGGAGATGTTCGAGACGATCGTGGGAGGGAAGGCTGCGACGGTGGCCTGCAATTCGGGAATGAAGGTCGGGATGCTGAGCGTCGAGACGATCAGCAGCGCTGGGGTTGAAGGGGTCGCCCCCGAAAGCGTGAGGCTCGACTGATTGCCGGAGCTCAACTCGTCGCCGCAAACTTCGAGTTCCAACCCGGGGCTGCCAAATCCGAGATCCGGCTGACAGACGGTTACGCGCCCGTAAACCTGGGTTCCCGCGTTGCGGCTGACAATCAAGTCATCGAATCCATCTCCATCGATGTCAAACACCGCCACGTCGTGGGTGCCGCGCAGGGTTTGGGTGGTCAGACCAACCGCTCCGATCCAACCTTGGTTGCTGGTGCTCTCGCGCTCTTCGCGCAGCAGAGCCGAGCCACCGGGGTTGTTGCCGCGATTGTGATAGATGTGCAGGCGGCGGGTGAAACCCGAAAACTGCGGATCGACGTCGGTGACGAGCGCGTCCTGAAGGCCGTCGCCGTCCAGGTCGACAACCAGGTTGTTCGAAGCGAAGCTGTCGTCGCCGCCACTCAAGAAGTCGAACGGAACGAGGGGCGACCAATCAACCTGGCCGCTCGCGTCGTTGCCGCGGTTGTAGACCACCCCGTCGTTGCCATTTTCACTGACCAGCACGTCGAGGCGACCGTCGCCATTCAAGTCTCCGCGAGAGACGAAATACGGGGAGCCCGAGTAGAAGGGCTGGAAGCCGCTGAAAGTACCCGGAGCCGCAGGGTCGCCGTAGGCAATCGTGGCCGCCGCACCACCGCCGGGGACGCCGTTGGTTTGCTTGAGCACGTCGCCAACGCCGTCTTGGTTGAAGTCCGCGATGGACGAGCTGTTGGCGAAATTCGAATCGACCATTTGGGCCGTCATCGAAGTTGCCGTGGTGTCGGTGAAGAAACCGTTCCCGTCGTTCAAGAACAAGCGATCATCGGTGTCGAGGGTCGCCGGCTCACCGCCGAAGATGCTGGTCGGCGATGCGTCGTGATCGCCGAAGTACAGGTCCGGGAACCCATCGTCATTCACATCACCGGTGGAGACAGAGTTGAAGCGCGCCGCAACCGGCAATCCGGTAACGCCATTCAGCAGCACGGGGATGCGCGCCTGTTCGTAGCGCAGTCCAAGCCACGCGCCGCTTCCGTCAGCGCCCAGGTTGATGTACACGCGCGGGTGCGACAGCGGAACGGGTTCGGCAACGAGGCCGAAGCCAACCGCCGTCACGACGTCGAGCCAACCATCGCCGTTGAGATCGGCAACCGCCACGTCGCGATCTGCAGTCGGGGTCAAAAAGCCCTGATCGCCCACCACATCCGAGGCGCTGGCGAACTCGAGCGTGCGGTCGGTCAGCACGCCGTTCTCGTTCATCAGCAACAGGTTCGTGCGCTTGCCGCCCTGCATGATCGGCTGGATACGCGCGACGACCAGGTCGGTCAGTCCGTTCTGGTCCAGGTCGCCCCAGGCGAGATCGGTTTCGAGATCCGAGCTCGAAACCACCGGGGACGAGATCCATCCCGGCTGGGGCGCGAACTCGACCCACTGGTCGTCGAACTGGGCGAAGGCGGGGCCAGCCAACAGGAGTAGGCCGGCGGGAACGGAAAGCGTGGGTCGCATGGGTCGCTGGGTGAAGAAAGGGGTCCGAGACGTGGAAGATCCGCGGGGCAGGCGCCCGAGGACTCGGTACGTTCAGCCTAGACCGCCCCGGGCGCTCCTGCGGGAGAAGCCGGGCCGAGATCGGTGGAATCCGCTCCGGGCCTGGGCCTGGCCGACCATCCCTCACGGGATGGGCACAGAATTTGGACAACCAGGACAAACCTGGAGGTCGCGCGCTTCCTTCTGGATCCGGCCCACCGCTTGAGCGAGTCTGCGGGCATGCCCACCGACGAGGTCCACCCCGCCCCTTCCGGCGGCTCGCAGCTGGCCGGCCAGCTCTACCTAGGCTGTGCGATCTGGGCCTACCCGGGCTGGAACGGGAACTTCTATCCCCGCGGCACCAAGCCGAATGAAACGCTGCGGCTATTCGCCGAACGAATGAACGCCGTCGAGGGCAACACGACGTTCTACGCGGTCCCGCCCGTCGAGACGGTCGAGCGTTGGTCCACCGAGATGCCAAGCAGCTTTCGCTTCTGCCCGAAGCTGCCCAGAGAACTTTCTCACCAGGGCGAGCTGATGCCATCCCTGCCTGGCGTCCACGCCTTCCTCGATCGGCTGGAGCCGCTTCACGACCGGCTCGGAATGGTCTTCGTTCAGCTACCGTCCAGCTACGGACCCGACCGAGGGCGCGACCTGGTGGACTTCTTGGCCGCCTGGCCCAACGATCGCGTGCACCTAGGTATCGAGCTCCGTCATCCGGAGTGGTTCAGCGATCGCGTTCGGCCGCGGCTCGACCGAGCCTTGCGCGCTGGGAACACGACCAACGTGATCCTTGATACGCGCCCGATCTTCGAGGGACCAGACAACCCGCAAGCGCATTCCAAGCGCAAGAAGCCAAACCTCCCGGTCCGGCCCGAAGCCACCTCGAGTCGCTGCATGGTGCGCTACATCGGACATCCCACCCCGGCGCGCAACTTCGTTCCCCTGAAGCGCTGGGCCAAGCGAACAGCGCGTTGGCTCCGCGAAGGGCGCGACGTGCAGTTCTTCTGCCACTGCCCGGAGGAAGAGGTTTCCCCGCAGCTAGCTCGGCACTTTCAAACCGAGCTGGAAGCCCTGGTTCCTGAAGTCTCGCCGCTGCCCTGGAACTCGCTGCCGAGCCACACGGAACAGCTCGAGCTGTACTGACAGCTGGCTAGCAGGCCGTTGAAAAAGGCCCGTCGCGAGGCGAAGCGCAGTTCGTCAGGGGTAGGAACGTGACAGAGGGGCGGCGGAGGCGGCCGCCTGGCCCTTGAGCACGGCCCGACGAGCATGACGACGCCCTGGCGGGCTGCGCGAAACCGCAGCAGGGAGTTTTTCAACGGCCTGCTAGTCCTGCCGCGAGAACGGCCCAGGCGGTAACCTTCGCCCCATGTCGCCCTCGCCCCATTCCACCTGCCTGATCGTCGGAGCTGGTGCGGCTGGGCTCGGTGCAGCGCTTGAACTCCGCGGAGCCGGAACGCCCTTTGAAATTTGGGACTCGAGCGCTCGTCCGGGGGGCGTCGTCGGAACGCTGGAGCGCGGCGCATTTCGGTTCGAGTCGGGCCCCAACACGGTTCCCGCCACCGCCGGTCAGGTTCGCTGGCTTTGCGAACGCCTCGGCGTGTCGGATCAGCTCGTCACCTCCTCGGACCGTGCGCGCAGCCGCTACCTGTTCCACAAGGGTCGCTTGCAGGCGGTCCCGCTCAAGCCTCCCGAGCTTCTGCGCTCAGGACTGCTCTCGCCGCTCGGCAAACTGGCCCTCCTGCGCGAGCCCTTTCGGAGCTTCGACTTTGATTCGAGCGCTCCCGAGCCCACGGTCCACGAGTTCATCGCCCGGCGATTCGGACGCGAGGCCGCGGATCGCTTCGCGGGAGCCTTCGTGCGCGGCATCTACGCGGGAGACGCCAAACGACTCGGTTTGCGCAGCGCTTTTCCGCGCCTTTGGAACCTGGCCAGCGAACACGGCAGTGTGTTGAAAGGCATGCGGGCCGCAGCCCGGGCCTCCGAGGTTCCGGCCGGGCAGCGAGGCAAGTTGCTTTCCCTGCAGGGTGGCTTCGGAACCCTCGTGCACGCGGCCCGCGAAGTCCTCGGAGACGCCTTGCGAGTGAACGAGCCCGTCGTTGAGTTGACCCGTGAAGGCGAACTCTGGGAGGCGCGCTCTGCTTCCGGCCGAACTGCCAGGTTTGCATCGGTGATCCTTGCGACCCCTGCACCGATCACCGCGTCGCTGCTCGAGGCCCACGAGCCCACGATCCCAGCCTTGCTGCGCTCGATCCGCACGGCCAGTGTTCACGTTCTGCACCTTGGATTCGCCTCGCGCGACGCCATCGGCCTGCCGCTTGGGTTTGGCTTTCTGGTTCCGCCGGACTTGAGCTCCAAAGGTCCGCGCATGCTGGGGACGATCTTCGCGTCCGACCTGTTCGACGACCGCGCGCCCAAGGGTGGCGGCGTGCTGTCGATGATCTACAACGCAAAGACCCTCGATGACGCGGCCGGAGAACAAGGCGGACTCCACCAGGATCCGGCAAGTCTCGTGGCGGTCGCACTCGAGGATCTGCGGCGGGCCGGGGCCTCCCCACCGGAGCCCACCGAAGTCGCCGGCGAGCGCTGGACGGACGCGCTCCCCCAGTACGAAGTCGGGCACTCCGGACGAATCGACCGGGTCTTGTCGGCCTGTAGCGCCCTTCCTGGATTGACCCTGGCGGGCAATTACCTCCGGGGCATCGGCTTGGACGATGCCGTAGCGAGCGGCCGAAAAGCCGCCCTCACCTGACCTCGGGCAGTCCTGCGAGCCGGGTTTGCCGGCTTTTTTTGAGCCCTCGCCCTCGCCCAGCCCCGTTCTGCGCAGAATGAACCTAGAGGGAGACTTCCCTTGCCTGCCCAGCTCGTCCGGATCTCCTGACCAGCCTTCAGGAGCCGCCCTCCGTTCAGGAGCCCCCCCTCCAAAACCCTGGATTCAAACGCTGTGTCCCGACGTAGCAAACCGTTCCTCGCTCTCGCCCTCGCTTGCCTTCTTCCGGAGGTCCTAGCCCAGGTCCCCCAAGCCCTTCCCGGTACGCTTCCGCACCCGGAACCGGGGACACGGTTTGTCGACCGCAAGGAGTCGTGGATCGAGCTTGAAGTCGCACCCATGCGGCCGGTGGTCTCACTCGATCTTTACGGGCCGTTCTTCGCCATGGTCGAGCAGTCCGCGATGCGACTGTCCATTCGCCTGGACGCCACCGGGGACTCCCTGCTCGAATTCCCAACCGGGCTTGGTGTCACAGCCGCTGCCCTCGCGCCCGGTGGCACCGAAATTTGGCTCGTCGACCGGGTCGCAAGCTGCATCACGGTCCTCGATCTGCTCGAGCTGCGCCCGACTCGAACCATCGCGGTCGGCGCCGAGCCCCACGACATCGAATTTCATCCCAGTGGAGACCGGGCCTGGGTTTCCTGCACCGCAGCCGGCCGGGTCGACGTGATTTCGACGTCGACCTATTCCGTTGTGGGCGAAATCGAAGTGCCCATGCGCCAACCCCGCGGACTCGCCTTCGCGGACGGCGTCCTGTGGACCAGCGCTTTCCTGTCCGGCAATGGGACCACTATCGTCGAGGCCACCGACCAGATCACCAACAAGGATGTGCCCCTGTTGTTCGACGCGGAAGCGGACCCCGTTGCGATTCCGCTTCCCGACATCGACCTGATCGCCATCGTGCCCGACGCAGATCCGGCGCTCGACGCTCACGACCCGGCACGCGACGTGCGCGGGCTCGGGACCGTGCTGTTTGACGTGTTCGCACGTCCGGGAACAAGCGAGCTGTGGATTCCAAACACCGAAGGGCTCAACACCGAGTTCATCGGCGAAAAGAACTTCATCGAGGGTCAAGTCGTGAGCAATCGCATCGCCGTTGTGGATGCAGCCGGCCTGGCGGCTCCGGTCCTCCTCGACCTCGACGCCCTCGCACCCGCCGGAGTTCGCTGCGCCCAACCCACTTCCGTCGCGTTCCACCCGAGCTTCGGCGAGGCCTACATCGCCGGTTACGGCAGCGACGTGATCGCGGTCCTCGATGTGAGCGGGCCGGTACCGACCTGGAAAGGACACTTCGAGCTCCCGCGCGTCGCTGGCGAACGCGTTGGGGTTCGCAACCTCAGCGTAGAGGGCGACGAGCTGCTGGCATTCTCCCGCGGGCAGGTCGGGCTGACACGCATCGCCCTCGATGGACTGACCTCCGGAGCGATCACAGCTCCCGCGGCGTTTGCTCTCGCAACCGACCCGACTCCGGCGCCCGTCCGCCGCGGACGAATGCAACTCTCGGACGCCGGGCACTCCAAGTCGCTGACGACGTCGTGTGCTTCCTGTCACGTGGACGGACACCTCGACCTACTGGTCTGGGACTTGTCGGCCTTCCTGGATCCCGAGGGCACAGCCGAAGCCGACCTCGCCTACGAGTTCGACCGCAAAGGGCCCATGTTGACCCAAAGCCTGCGCGATCTTTCGCGGACCGCCCCGCTCCACTGGCGCGGTGAGAAGCTGCGTCTCGACGACTTCAATTCGGCCTTCGTCGACTTGATGGAACGCGAAGTCGCCGGTGTTCCCGCGGAACTGCCCGAGCAGGATTTTCGCGATCTCGAAGCGTTCGTCGAGAGCCTCGCCTGGCCGCCCAACCCGACCCAAGAAGAGGATCGCTCGCTGACTCCGGACCAGGCGGAAGGCCGCGACCTGTTCCGCACGTTCCCCTCCAATCCGACCGGAACCTGCGCAACCTGTCACCACGACCCGTTTGGCACGAGCGGCGAACTTCTGTCCGTCGGAATCTCCGGCATGTTGCCCGAGGGCCTGGTAGTCCCCCAGCTTCGAGGAGCCTTCGAACGCAGCGGTGACCTGCATGACTTGGGCCTCGGCGGGCCGCCCGTCGCAGACCTTGGGTTCGGCGTCAGCCACGACGGGTCTCACGGTTCGATCTTGCGCTTCGTCGAGGACTTCCCCTCGTTCACCTTCGATGCCAACCAAGCTCAAAAGGTCACTTCGTTCCTCGAGACCCTCGATACCGGACTTGCTCCTTCCAGCGCCCGGCAATTCGCCCTCGACCCGGCCGTGGCTGCGACCGGCAGCTCGAGCGAGCTCGAGGCGTTGCTCGCCGACGCGCGCGTCGGCTGGTGCGATGTCGTCGTCACCGGCGGCCTCTCCAATTTTGGCGGGGGGCTCGAGCCGCTTTCGATCGTTTACGACCCGCGTCAGGACCTCTTCCAACTCCCCTTTGCGAGCGCGGCCGTTCCCGTGGATCTGATCCTCGCCTACGGAGCCGCGACCAACTCAGAGTTGTTGGTCAACGGCGTGCCGCCCGGCATGGGACGCCGCCTGGCTCTGGACCCGGACGCAGACCAGCTCCTAACCGGCGACGAATACGTAGCCAACACCGACCCGAGTATCGCCGACACGGACGGCGACGGATTCTCCGATGGGCACGAGCAACGCAACGGAACCGACCCCCTCATTCCGGACGCCACCAGTCTCGATACCACCCCGCCGAGCTTCCTGCCTGGCCCCAGCGGCGACCCCGTCGTTCGGGTTTGGGGCAATACACGCACCCTTCAACTGGAGTTCGCCACCGACGAACCGACTGCTGCGCGCGTCTTTGTGGTCGGCGCAGCCGAACCCTCCGAAGTCTCCCCGGGACTCGGCGGCTTCTCGACCTATCACCAGGTCGTCGTCACCGAGCTGCCAGGCAACTCCCCGGTGACCTTCCTGGTCGAAGTCACCGACGAAGCTGGCCTGGTCACCACGACAACCCATAGCGACACCACCGGGCCTCTGACCCTTCCCTTTGCAACCCGGATCGAGTCCATTGACGTTGAACTCGACCACGGAGCGCTCGATGTCCGGATCGAAATCTCCGACCGCGACGGTTTGCCGGTCCTCGGCAGCGACCAGCAGATCGTGCTGTTCGTTTACGTACAGGACGAAAACGGCTCGCTGCAAGTCATCCATCAGAACTTGTTCGCGCCGGTCCTCGACAGCGTCAGCGTGGGCTCGATCCCGCTGCCCCCGATCGCTGGAGCCCCTGGAACTCGCAAGGCGTTCATCGGGGTCCGCAGCATCCGCAAAGCCATGCCTGGCTCTCCTCCGAGCGGCTACGTCGAAGCCCTCGACGTCATCAACTTCGCCGAATTCGACTTCTAGGCAAGAACTTGGGACTCAACTTCAACTTGTCCGCGAACCTTGGTCCTTCAAGATGCACCTCCATCGGCTCCTCTTAATTTTTGGCCTTGCATCGGCCGGAATCCCAACCGGTTGCAACTCCGGCTCCGGCGACCCAAGGGCGGCAGATTTCGACGCCGCTTCGGAAGTCATCGCTTCGGAAGTCTCCGCGCAAGAGGCAGCGATGGATCGATCCCTGATGGAGAAGGGCCTGCGCGTTCGGTTGATCGATGCGGACGGCCGGCCTGTGACGGAGGCCGCGTTTGAGTGGATATGGCGAGGTGGCGGTGAAGGCCGTTCCAGCGCGCGGCGCTCAAAGCACATAGGTTCCGGGCAATTCGCGGTTTGGCCACTGGAAACTCCGGTCCCTTACGCCGACACCCATTTGCTGGCCATGGTCGACGGGCAGGCTTCCGCAGTCTCGAAACCTCTAAACTTCCCCCTCGACGACAAGGACTGGACCCTGCAGCTTCCCCCCGAGACCTGGCTGGAAATTCAGGCAACGGGAGGTGCACGCTTGGCCGGCGCTGGCCAGGTGACCGAGCTCGCATCCAACATGGGCCCAACGACCCACTACCAGGGCTATTGGCCACACTTTTCGATCCGCTCCTTGGATTCGACTCCGGAGCTTAAACAGTCGATGAGTCTCGAGGAGATTCTCAATTGGCCAGAAAACGACACGCTTCGATTTGAGGCCCTTGTTCCCGGCAGATACGTCCTCGAATCGACCTGGTACACAGACATTCGCCTTTCGGGCTTGTCCAAAGGGACCCAGCATCGAACGACATCTCGAACAGAACTCCAGATCTCAGCCGGTGAGAATCGGCTGACCGCCCCGCTCCCTGAAGCCGGCTCCCTGGAATTGGACTGTGGCGAAGACTCGGGCAACTTGCTGCTGGCTCAGATTCCCTTCCCCTTGCAGCCCTTTGAGCTCCTCACCCACTCGGTGACGATCGAAGAGGATGGTGTCGCGCGCTGGCCGGTCCTGCCCTTGGGGCGCTATTTGATTCTCCATACAGACACTCCGCTGCTGCTCGACTTCACGGGCGAGCCCACTTCCCTCGACTCACTCTCGGAAGCAGGGGCCTTTCGCTTCCGGAAGATCGAGGCGGGCGGCGGGCTCGCGCGCGCAGGCTTCCAGGAAGGCGATCGGTTGCTCACCGTTCGAGGGGAAGAATCCACTCCCCTGGCAGTGACCACGATGTTCAGGTGGAACCTATACGAAGCCGAGGAGCCGGTTGCTTGTACCATCGAACGAACGGGGCAGCATCTAGAGCTTTCCCTAGACCCAAAAGGCTGGGGAGAGCTGGGGCCCGGCGGCGTGATCAACGTCGAACCCCGCAAGCCCTAGGCGGGTTCGGGTACGCTGGCTCCATGACCGAACGCGAGGCTCGGCTGCGCCATTTGATCGAGTCGCTTCTCGGCGTGGCGCCGAACGACCGAAAGCAGCGCGCGCTTGAGCTCGAAGCGGACCCAAGGCTCGTCGCCGAAGCGCTTGCGAAGCTGGCAGGCCATGACGCACCGGGCGAGTTGGATTCGAAGCTAGCGGATTCATGCACTCACCGCGAACCACGCAGCCACGCCGTGTTGCCTGCAGGAACTCGCGTGGGAGCCTACGAATTGCTGAAGCCGGTATCGGTCGGTGGAAGCTCGAGCCTCTGGATAGCGCAAGGCCCCGGTGGCCGCGCAACCGTCAGACTCCTGCAGGATCCGGAGGACTCAGAAGCCAAGCGAGCCTTCGACCGCGAGGTCCAGCTCTTGGAGGCAGCCCGAGGACCGCACGTCGTGCCGCTGCTGGACTCAGGAAGTCTGGCTGACGGAACGCGGTATCTCGTGCTCGAGTGGATCGAAGGCTGTCCGTTCGATCTTCGCGGGCTGGCGGGCTGTTCCGTGGGTGTGTTGACGGTCTTGCGAAACGCGCTGCAGGCCGTGGGTGATCTACATCTGGCAGGCTTCGTCCACGGGGCCATTCGGCCGGCCAACCTAATCGTCACCGAACAGGGGGAGGTGTACGTACTCGACTTCGGTTCCGCGGCAAAGGCTGGAGAACCTGAGCGAGTTCGGGCCGAGGCCGAGTCTGGTTGGTCAGCTCCCGAGTGGCTGTCGGGCGAACGACCTGATCCTCGGGCAGACGTCTTCTCGTTAGCGCGCGTTTTAGAAGCCGCCTTGGACGACGATTTGCTTCACTCTGCATTCGGCCGCCATGGCGCGAAAGAAGCCCGCGCGCTCTTTGCGAAGTCCCAGGATCCCTCACCCCTCGTGCGACCACGGGACGCGAACGACTTGGGTTCGCGTCTGGAGATCATCATCTCCGAAGCCAATCAACGGAACCGCTTTCGGACTCGGGCTCGCTTTTCAAGTGGGTTAGGAGCCCTCAGCCTCGTGCTGCTCGCCGCGAACTCCTGGAAGAACTTTGGGAAGGAACGCCGGGCCGGCGGCGAGTCCGCCCAATCGGTGAGGGCGATCGACCCCGGCGCCGACCTGGCCTCGCTTAGAAAATTGGCGTCTTCGGGAGACCCGGCAGTTCGAGGCGCCCTGGCTGACTTGGCCGCCCGCGAGTTAGACGACGGAAACCTAGAACGCGCGGAAAACCTGCTGCAGATCGCGACCGAGTCCCAGCCGGACTCCGGCAGAGATTCCAAGGCGCGGGCTGGGCTGGTTCGCGGATGGTGGCGACTTGGACGCCCGCAACAGGCTGCCGAATGGCTCAACGGCGCCGGTCCCAACGAGTCACGCCTCATCGCCGCCGAAGCGATCCGCCAATCCAGTCAAACCCTGGCCGACCCCGAAGATCGCGACATCGAATTCGCAAGTTGGCTTGGCCAGGAGTTCCTGGCCCGCCGGGATTTCGTCTCCATTCGCGAGCTTGTCGCCGGCTTTCCCAGCGAGCTCTCCGTCGAGGGATCCGGCGTCCGAACCGTCCTTTCCGCCTTCGCCCGTTTGGCAAGCGCCCCACACAACACCTCGGACCCCACCTCGGACGATCCGGCTTTCCTCCAATTGGATGCGCTGCCCCCCGAGACCCTCCACCCGGTAGCCGTTCACCTCCTCCTGCGCTGGGCCGATCGCCTCCAAAAGGACCACGGTGACGAGGCCGCCTCGAGGTGGTGGTCCCTGGCCGAATCCCTGGCTTCGGACCCGGAAGAGGACTAGGCAACTGCAAAAAGCGGGCCTACCCGCCAGTCCGCAGCTTCGGGAGCCCAGCCAAATTCTGCGGATTCTCCCGTCGCATCCGCGATTCGAGCGTCTGCGGGAATGGAATTCGAGAGTGCCAGCCGTTTGACCTGGATGAAGTCGTCCGGGCTCACCCGTGCTCCGCCCTCCCAGCGGCAGATTCTGCCCGCTGAATATCTCGCAGTTCTCGAGAACTACAGCCGCCACGGGATCGCGACGCCTGTGTCTCGCGGATCCCGTCTCCCTTTCCCGATCTCCCTACATGCTGTCATTCTTGACAGGAGCTCTGCTGCTCCAAACTTCTGGCCCTTTGCTTGCCGATCCGATCGAGCGCTCTCACACCTGGGGCCCTGGCTCGTGGACGGGCGGCACCGTCACTCGCATAGTCTCCAGTGAATTGGTGGGCCGACTCTATCGAGACGTCGTCGTTCTAGATGGTTCGGACGCGGTTCTCTCGTTTGCCCCGGCCACGTTTCGCATGAGGCGGCACCTCGCCGCGGGCATTTCCGACCTGGTCAATCTGAAAGACTCCGGCGCGAATGGAACCGACGCGCTGTTCATGGCCGACGCTCAAGGGTGGCAGACACTCTGGATGGACCAGACGGCCACGACCTTGATCCAGAGCGACTCTGTTGCCGACAGCGCGTGGATCGGTGCGAAAAGCCTGATCGCGGTGGACGGCTATGGGCCGCTCGAATCGGTCGCCGCTCTGAACGCGGACGGCACGCAGATTCTCCTCGTTCAAGATCCGACCGGGTCAGCAGCACCGTTCACCATCCATGGACTGGGCGGTACGGGCCTCGCCCTCGTTGCTGTCGACATCCTCGGAATCGGAAGGGACCAGATTGCCCTTCTTCATTCGGGAGGACTGGAACTGTGGGATCCCTTATCCCCGAACTCTGCCATTGCGAGCTTCGGCCTGGGCACCTCCGTGGCCTCCGGTTCCATGGCGGCCTTCTCCCAGGGGACTCCCGGCTCTTCCTCCGAGCGAATCGCCGTTGTTTTTACAGGCACGGGCGGAGCGTCGGACCTTTGGGTTGTCGACCTGCTTTCCGGTGAAAACCTGGTCCTAGCCCATGGAGCTGCATCGACTCCGATCCATTCCCCCTACGCCGTGGCGAGTGCGGACTTTGACGCCGATGGGCGCGGAGACCTGCTCGTTTCCCATAGAGACCCTACGATTGCCGGGCCGGTGGTTTTCACGAACGCTTGCACCAACAACGCCTTTGGACCCTGCTCGACATTCCCGGTGTCGGGTGCGTACGTCTCTGCGATCCCGAACGCTTGGTCCAACCCGGCAGGGCAACAGGCCATCCCGGCCCTCTACGACTTCACGGCGGACAGCGACGTCGATATCGCCTGGTTTACGGAAGAGAATAGTGAGCTCCTAATTGCTGAAAACCCACTGATGGACCATGAATCCATGAAATTGGATTTCGATCGGGCCGCACTGACAACCCATCGATACACAGGGACCATTGCCAACGACTATGTGGATGACAGCGCGGACATCGACATCGACTTCCTGGCTCCTACTTTGCTCCCCAACTTTGCTCCGAATGCGGTGATCTTGGAAAAGTGGTTCCAAGCTGACTCTGGATCCAACCGGACAATCAAATCACAGTCTTTAGGGTCAGAGATCTTCACGCAAGCGGTCCACCCGCTTCCAGTCTGGCCGTTGAGTGCAAGTTACAATCTCTTTCCTTGCGGATTCAATCAAACGGGCGTCCTTCACATGAGCGTTCGGCAGGCTCGGCTAATCAACGGAATCCCCGTGGAAGCTGGCCCAGCCGCGATCTTCTCGATCGGAATGGAAAACAGCGCGAACGCTGACCTCGAGGTATTCCTGCTCGGTTTTGGCCTGACTTACAACTCCGTAAACGAGGTTGTTAGCGAAGGCACTTGCGATCCGGAATCCGGGCTAAACATCAATCAACAAGTTTTCGGACCGACTGCCATTTTCGGCACTCACTCCGGATCGGGAGGCGGTCGCCCGCCGGAGCCTCCGGACGGCGACGATGAAACAACCGGGCCTGGCGTGACGGTCCCGTAAACAAGGCGGACCCCTCGATTGCCTGATCAGGAAGCCGTCGAAGCGATTCGGCGGCTTCTTGTTTGCCGGGAGCGTCGTGCCAGAAGAACCAACGCCAAGGCACTACCAGCTACAGTTGCAAGAATGGGCAACCGACTAGACTTCGCTCGATCGAAGGGAGCGCGGGGTTGTTGACCCAAGCCCACTACCTTGAGCAGGCCGGCGCGAAAAGGAGCGTCCTCGCCGTGGCGGGCGAAGGCTTTGCGGTAGGCCACATGGGCGGCATTGGCGGCCGTCAGGCTCCCTCCAAGCAGGGCCTGGTGAAAGTCCCGGCTCCACTCCATGGCGGCACCTAGGGAGAGATCCGAATCGCTGACAACGACAGCGGAAGATCCCGCTTCCAGGAAAGCGCCCGCCAAGTCCGTACTCCCTTCTCCGCCACGACGCATGGGGCCTGTCGCAGATCTGCACGCAGTGAGCAAGACCATTTCTGGGGCCAAGGAGTCGCGCCCGAGTTGGACAACCTCCGTACGATCCAGCTGTCCGTCGCCCTCCAGATCGGGCTGAAGAACGAGAGCTACACCGGTGGCCGGGGACTCGGCGGGGACGCCATGGACAACAAACTGAAGCAACCTCGAATCCGGCCAGAACTGGGCCAAATTGGATTTGGTTGCTGAGCTTCCCCGCAGGGAAATCACGCTCTGGAACCCACCCGAGAGGTCCTTCAACATGCGATCCGTCAGGGGAAGCGCAGTCACCTCGGGCTGGGATCGAGACAGCTCGACACTTGGTGTGACTCCCCCGACAATCAAGCAGTCGATCGAACGGTCCGCTTGCCCACGAGACGAATTTAGGCCCCGCTGAACGGCCAAGGGCACCGAGGGAACCACCTCGAACGGCAGGTGCTCTCCCAACCTGTCGGTTCCGACAGGAAGGTAAGCCACAGGAAGCGGCCCGAGGATGTCCAAGCCGACCAGGGACGCACCCTTCCAGCGAATCAAGGCCTCCTCCGCCACCCTCGGGATCAAACGGCGCGAGAGCTCTCGAGCACGCGTACGTTCTTCTTCGAGGATCAATTCACGAACACTGCCAGCCTCAGGTGGAACCGTTAGCAACGAAGCCAGGTAGTTGTTCCGCAAGCTTTGAGAAACGTCCAGGCCGGGAACTTCAACTAGCCTGCGATCCGATTCGTCGATCACGAGCAAAACAGAGCTCTTCTCGTCGAACATAAACCACAAAAGGCCCCGTTGACCCTCGAGAAAGGTGGAACCCAGCTGCGTGATCGAAGGGACCGGAGAAGCACAGCGACGACTTAAGGCGCCGAGCGCCTGAAATCGAACCCACCAGCCCAACGCAGAATCCACGCCTTCCTTTTCGCCGAGCCGAGCAACTTCGAGTCTTGCCCAGGTCGCCAAACTTGCGCGAACGTTCCTGAAGTGGAGCGGGCCCAAGCCGTCGTCAGGAAGAGCTCGCGCAGCAGCTTCTTTCTCGGTTTGAGCCAGTGAGGCTGACAATCGCGAGGAAGCCGAGTCGAGGGCCGATCCGGTCAGGCCCCGAGCTAGCGCAAGTTCCGCGGTCAGAGTTGCAAGAACCCGGTGATCGAACGACCTGGCACCCGCTTCTTCCGCACCTGGAATCCAATCTCCCGCGCGGCCCAGGAAGTCTTCAGCGGTATCGAGCTCTCCATCATCCAACTCCACACGAGCTTGCTGTAGCTCGAGTCTGGCCCACAGGCTGGAAGCACCATCAGGTTGTTCCATCTGGGTCAAAGCCGCGCGCGCTCCCTCCAGACTAGTCCGCGAAGCCCTGAGGATACCGGGCGTCTCCACCTCCTCATCGAATTCAGCGGAAGCAAGATCCAGCCATACCGCAGCTTCGTCCATAGGCGACAGGTCGCCAGATTCGAGCCAGGTACTGGCCAAGCGGATTACTTCTTGAGTCCTGTCCGACGCTAGAGCCAACTCGATCCGTCTTTTGCGTACGTTGAACGCGATGCTGTCAGCCACACTTTCCGGCGGCATCGTAGAAAGGCGCTCTTCAGCTTGCTCCAGGCTCCTCTCAGCGACCTCAAGACGCCCGTCTTGGATCGCAAGCCGAGCCAACATGGCGTCCACTTCGATCAACATCCCCGGATCACTTTTGGGAGTGGCGCCTCGAACAGCGAGGGCAATCCGCTCACATTCATCGGGAAGTTCCAAGGCGATCGCAGCGTAAGCCGCGTGCATTCCAGCGTAGCGCCAGTGAGATTGCGTGGAATCCAGCTGCGAGGCGAACTCCGTCCAAAGAGACAACGAGCGATCCATTCGACCTGCCCAATACTCGTCCCTAATCCGGCCGAAGAGCTCCTTGGCTGTCTCGGGTGCGCCCGGACTTCCTTCCAGACTAGACTCAGGAGCTTCTTGAGCTCGAGTTTCCTCGACCGTCAGGAAGTTCGCAGGAAGAACCGATCCTGCGTGCGGGCAAGCAACTGATCCGAGCCCGATCCATAGGCCAAGACTCGAACAAAGATCTCGGCAGGCCACTTGGAGCGCTGATCTCCGGAAGGAATCCAAGGGCTAGAATCGAGTTGCTTGCTCGTGTCGAAGGGTTTTCCGCCAGGGTTTGCGGAGTCGTAAACCTGAACGATGAAGTACTTGGCGTCGGCGGGCTGACCGTTCCATTCTATCCGTTCCGGATGACCGTCCAGGCTGCTCTGGGTCACGATCTCGAACGCTTCCCCTTCGCCCAAGCTGGTGAGGGGGTCGTAGTCCGGCTGGCTCGACGCCATCCACGATCGCACTCCAAAGCCCACCACAAGCAGCGCAGCCACGGCTACCGCCCACCGGAAGGGAGCCGAGGAGACCCAGGGAAGGGGCGCCGCTGGGGTAGCGGCCGAAGGCGACAGGCCCAGTTCGCGCCGGGCCCGCTCTAGGATGCGTGCTTCTGTGGACCCATCGAGCGAATCGTCAGCGTCTAGGACAGCTTGGTGTTCACGGTCCTCGTCGGAGAGGCCGGCTAGTTCGATGAGTTCTTCCATTTCGAGGTGGGCCGTCTCCATGGAGAGATCCGCGGAGCGCTCAAGCGAGCGATCCTCGGGCTCTGGGTCGGGGGGCGTGCCATTGCGGCCCCGAGGATTCGGATCGTGGTTCCTCATCGCGAATCGGGGCGGCTCGGGTCTAGCGACGTGAGGTGCCCGCGTAGTTTCGTCAAAGACCGATAGTATCGGGTTTTTAGCGTGTTTTCGGAAACGGTGTCGGCCTCGGAGAGCTCGCGGAAAGTTTTTCCATTCAGGCACTTCTGGCGAACGAGCTCGCGATCCTCAGGATCGAGGAGGGCCAGAGCCTCACTCACGATGGCTAATTCCTCTTCGGAGAGGCCGAGGGTGATTTCCTCGCTGGCGTGGCCCTCGATCTTCTCGACGGCCTGGACTCGGGCGTCGCGGTCCCGCTGGCGCATGCGGTAGAGCATCTCAAACTGAACGAAGCGGTGGAGCCAGGCTTCGAGAGAACCTCCGCCCCGGTAGCGCTCCAGGGCAACCCAGGCCAGCGAGAGGATCTCGACAGCCAGATCCTCCACTTCGGAGGCCTTGAGGCGGCCACCCCATTTGCGGTTGCGAGCACTGACAAACCGCGGGACGCAGCGCATCCGATCGAGCAGCTGCTCGATCGCCTGGGATTCGCCAGCACGCGCCCGGGTCACCAGGGCGAAGTCGCGGTCGGGATCGGGGGGGACGGGCATGGTGCTAGGACTTAACCCCTGAGCCCCCGCGGTAACAAAAACGGCCAGGGGAACGCTCCACCGTGGCTCCACGGGAAGGGCTTCCCGGGGGGCTTCTGGCAAGGAACGATCGAGGCTGTCCAGTGACGGCGATTCCTGGAGAATTCGTGGGGGAACGATGAGTCGAGGAACAGGCCAAAGCGCGACCGCAGGGGCTAAGCTGGTCGACGGATTCCCCTTGGTGCCCGTGACCCAATTCTTGACCACCACGCTTCCCTGTTTGTACCTGGCTCTGGCCGGAATGTGCGCGGGAGCCTTCCTCTCGACGCGCGGCATTCGGATGGTCCGAACGCGCAGGGTTCTCGTAACCCTGGCGCTGCTGCTTCACGCCTGGCTCCTGTTCTCCCGTTGGCAGGACGCCGATGGGATGCCGGAATTCGGAGGCTGGCACTCGCTGTCGCCCTTGGCCTTGGTCGTCGTGGCCATGTTTGCGGCCCTCGGCCAGCGCGAACGCGGCGGACTGGGCACCAGCGCCGTGGTCTACTCGATCGTCTTTGTCCTTCAGTGGGCGTCGGCCTCCTTCGGGGATCCGCTGGCGCGCGGCGAGGAAGTCCGGCAGACCATGTTCTATTTCTACCTGGTCCACGTCGCCTCGATCCTGGTCGCGAGCGCCGCACTCATCCTCTCAGGCATCCACGGACTACTCTACTTGCTGCTCTACCGAACCATGCGGCAGCGGAAGTTCGGGCGGCTGTTCGACGGCCTGCCTTCGCTGTCCGAACTTGCGCGCCAGATGCGCCGCGCAGCCGCCATCGCGTTCGTTTGGTTGCTGATCGGAGTCAATGGCGGGATCTGGTGGGCGCACACCTCGAACGTCACGGGTTTCAATTATCGCGATCCGCTGGTGCTGATTCTGATCGCGCTGATGGCCCACTTCGGAGTGGTCGCCGCTTCCGGTTCGATTCCCGGAATCACCGCGCGGCGAGCCTCCTGGGCCGCAACGCTCGGGCTGTTCGCACTGGCCATTTCACTGGGATTTTCTCTGCTTCCGCACGGTTTCCACGCCGCCCCATGAGCGAAGAACTCCTGCTGGTCGGCGTCTCGCACCGCACTGCTGTGGTCGAGGTTCGCGAACGATGCGCCATCGAACCGGGGGCCTTGCGCGAAGCGCTGGCCAGTGCCCGGTCGATTCCCGGCGTGCGCGAGGTGTTGATGCTCTCCACCTGCAATCGCACCGAGATCTTGGTTGCGGGTGCTCCCAGCGAGTCCCTGGAGGAAGCTCTCGTGCAGCGCTTCTTCGCGCGCACAGAACCCGGTGAACGATACGTGTTTCGCGGCATCCAGGCCCTGGCTCACCTTTTTCGGGTTGCAGCGGGCCTGGACAGCCAGGTGCTCGGGGAGAGTCAGATCCTGGCTCAACTCAAAGAGTCCCTTGGGCATGCGGAAACCGAGGGTGCTGCTGGCACCGAACTGCGCGGCGTAGTGGCTCAAGCCCTCGGTGTCGGCAAGCGGGTACGCAACGAAACGACGATCGGCGAAGGAACTCTTTCGGTCGCGAGGGTCGGCGTGGATGTTGTGGGCCACGTGTTTTCGGACTTCGACCGCATCCGAACCCTGATTGTAGGGGCCGGAGAGACCGGGCTGCTGGTCGCGCGCCATCTGCGCGAACGCGGCAAGGGCCCGATCCTGTTTGCCAACCGCAGCCCCGAGCGGGCCGAACGCGCGGCCGCCGAGTTTGAAGGCGAGGCCTGTTCGCTCGACGAAGTGGAGCGCGCTGCAAGACCCAGTGACCTCGTGGTCACCTGCGTCGACGGTGGCAAGCACTTGTTTACTCCGGCTGGACTCAAACATGCCGGAGTGTTGTCCCGCGACCGGCCCCTGTTGATGATCGATCTGTCGGTTCCGCGCGCAATCGACCCCGCCGTGGCGCAACTCGAGCAGGTGCTGTACTACGATCTGGACGACCTCTCCAAGGTCGTAGATCGCAATCGCCAGCGACGAGTGGAGGGTGACGAGCAAAGCTCCGGAATCTTGGTCTCCGAGATCCAAAAGTACCTGAGCCGCAAGGAACTGGCACGCATGGCCCCAGCCGTCGGCGCCCTGCGCGAACGCTTTGAGTCGATCCGTGACGAGCTTTTGGCCGAACACATCGAATCGGGTTCGCCGGGTGAAGAGCAGTTGGCTCGAGAACTGACCAAACGGCTGCTCGATGCGGCCTTCACGGGCTTCAAGGAAGGCGCCCGGGGGCGGCGCAGCCAAGAGGAACTCGACCGCGAGTATCAGCGATTCCTGGAGAACCTTTGAAGCGTACCAAGCCCTTCCGCCTGGCCACCCGTTCGAGCCCGCTCGCCCTGTGGCAGGCTGACACCGCTGCCAAGAGCCTGGAAGCTGCGTTCTCGGATCTCGCGATGGAACGCATCGAGGTCGACTCCAAAGGAGACGTGGACCAAACAAGCGCGCTTTCGCGGTTCGGGCGGATCGGTATCTTCACGGTCGAGGTCGATCGCGCAGTCCTCGAAGGTCGAGCCGACTGTTCGGTCCACAGCCTCAAGGACCTGACCACCGAGCTGCACGAAGGAACGATGTTGTCGGGAGTTCTCGGGCGCGGTCCAGTAGAGGATGTTCTGGTGACTCGCGATGGAGCAACCCTCGAGTCGCTCCCAGAAGGCGCCAAAGTCGCGACAGGTAGCCTGCGTCGCCGAGCCATGCTGCGCGCGGTTCGCACCGATTTGGACTGCGCTCAGATGCGCGGCAACGTGAACACGCGACTAGAGAAACTCGACCGGGGGGAGGTCGACGCACTGGTCATGGCCCGGGCCGGTCTCGAACGTCTCGATCTCGGAGAACGGATCTCGGAAGTGCTCGACATCGGGCGCTTCTTGCCGGCCGTCGGACAGGGCATCGTCGGACTGGTTTGCCGCGGCGGCGACTGGGAAAGTCACGAGCGTGTGCAGGCGGTGCGCGATCTTGAAGCCTGGGACGAAGCCCTGGCCGAGCGAGCCCTGCTTCGCCAACTGCGCGGCGGTTGCAACGTCCCGGTCGGTGCCCACGCGCGAGCGGTGGAAGGGACGATCGTCCTGACTGCCCGGGTCTTGTCGCTCGACGGCTCCCAGGCCATCGAAGGGGAGATCGTAGGCCCGCGCGGGGACGCGGAGAGCCTGGGCCGGGCACTCGGAGTCCAGCTCATCGAACAGGGCGCCGGCGAGTTGATCGAGGCGGCGCGTCGCGAAACCTCGTGACCCGATATCGCGTTGTTCTGACCGGGCCAATCGGGTCCCTGCCCGATTGGGAACGCGCGGGCCGAGAGGCCGGGGTCGAGGTGCAAGTTGCTCCGGTCCTCGAGATTCGAGCACACGCCTTCGAGCTGGACGAAGGAACGATCGATTGGCTCCTGATCACCAGCGCCCAAGCCCTCGACTCCCTCGAGCCCCATCGCGATCGCCTGGCGAAGCTCCCGGCGGCCGTCGTCGGGGAACGCAGCGCCAAACGCCTCGCGGAACTTGGCTTGCGCGTTGAGGTCGGCCCTTTGGCCTCCGGCGCCGAATTGTTCGAGGCCTGGCGCAGCCGGCTCTCGCCCGGCGTCAGGATCCTGTGGCCGGGCGGTCCCCTGCGAGGGCCGATCGGCACGCACCTCAGGGAGCTCGGCGCCGATCTGCTCACCCCGCAGGCCTACACCACCGAACCGGTCCCCGGCGAACGACTTCCGGAGGCGGACGCGATCCTGTTCGCGGCTCCCTCGGGAGTCGCTGCGGCCCGCGAGCGGGGATGGACCGGCGAACCGGCCGGCCTGGCCATCGGCTCCAGCACCGCCCAGGCGCTGCGCGAGTCGGCCGCCGGCCTGTCTGGACTGGAGCAACTGGAAGAGCCGACCGCCGAGGCCTTCGCCCGGTGGTGCCGGGCACGGGCCGCTAGGGGTCGCTAAGGCCGGCCGGCTCTTCACGGCCGAAGGTGCTTACCTCCATCCCGACCCCCCGCCCACCCAAAGGGGGACGTTCGGGACGCAGCCCGGTGTCGGGTCTTGGTCTATCTTTCTCGCCCCCCCCGCGCTCCGCGCGCTCCCGCTCTGTGCTCCCGCCAACGCGTATTCGCCAACTCCCATGACTATTCGCCCCCGATCGGAAGCCCTGTTCCAACGCGCCCTCGAACTCACACCCGGCGGTGTCAACAGCCCGGTTCGCGCCTGGAAGACTGTCGGCGGAACGCCGATTCACGTGGCGTCGGGGCAAGGCGCGCGCTGCACCGACGTCGACGGGAACGAGTACATCGACCTGGTGATGAGCTACGGCCCCCTGCTGTTCGGGCATGGACACGCCCCGGTGATCCACGCTGTCCGCGAAGCCCTCGAGCGCGGCACTGCGTTCGGTTCGCCCACCGAGGGCGAGGTCGAGATGGCCGAGCGCATCACGTCCTGGGTACCGGGCGTCGAACGTGTTCGCCTGGTCAACTCGGGAACCGAGGCGACCATGAGCGCCTTGCGGGTCGCGCGAGCCGCAACCGGACGGGACCATTTCGTCAAGCTCGAGGGCTGCTACCACGGCCACGGCGACTCCTTCTTGGTCAAGGCGGGTTCCGGCGCTCTGACGCTCGGCGCTCCTGACTCACCTGGCGTTCCCGCTGCCCTGGCCGAGCAGACCTTGATCGGTTCTTACAACGACGCCGATTCGGTAGCGCGCCTGTTCGAGCAACACCCCTCCGGAATCGCGGCGATCTTCGTCGAGCCCGTCGCTGGCAACATGGGAACCGTTCCCCCGCGTCCCGGCTTCCTCGAAGCTCTGCGCGAGCTCTGCGATCGACACGGCGCCCTCTTGATTTTTGACGAAGTGATGAGCGGCTTCCGAGTCGCACGCGGGGGCTATGCGGAGCGCTGCGGAATCACGCCTGACTTGGTCACTCTTGGCAAGGTCATTGGTGGCGGCCTTCCCATCGCGGCCTACGGCGGCTTGGCCAAGTGGATGAATCTCGTGGCCCCCGCCGGCAAGGTCTATCAAGCCGGCACGCTGTCGGGCAATCCGATCGCGGTGGCCGCCGGCAACGCCATGCTCGCTGGACTCGAAGACCCCGCCGTGTACGAGCGATTGGAGCGCTCCGGCGAGCGACTGGAAGCCGGTTTCCTGAAAGCCGCCGAACAGGCCGGAATCCCGATGACCTTCGGCCGAGTTGGTTCGATGCTCAATCCGTTCTTCGCGGCCGAGCCGGTGCACACCTTTGACGAGGTGTTCGCCACGGATCGCAAGCTTTGGGTCCGATTCTTCGACGGGATGCTCGAGCGCGGGATCCTCATGCCGCCCTCCCCGTTTGAGGCCTTCTTCCTCTCGACCGCCCACGACGATGCTGTCGTCGACGAGATCGTCGAAGCCGCCCGAGGAACCCTGCAGGATCTGCGCAGCGCTTAGCGGAGGCGGACCGCTCGCCGGCGATGCTTGAAAACGAGACCGGCCCCCGCAACACGTGTCGCGGGGGCCGGTGAGTCCGGTGCGTGAAGTTGGGATCAGTCGAGCTTGAGGCCTTCCGTTTCGAAGCGAGCTTCGCCCGACTCAGGGTCCACCAAAATCGCGGTAGGCCCGGCGGGCTCGAACGACGAACTTGCGGGCGCTTGCGTCACGCTGACCGTGTAGTCCGTGTTGGCTGCGGCGCTTTCCACGCGGAACCGAAACGCGGTGTTTTCAAGAACGGCGAACGTCCCGACTTCCGCAAGCCCAGGCCCGTTGTCGTCAAAGGCCGCGCCGTCCGTGGATCCACTCAACTCTTCGGTCAAGGCCAAATCAGCGTCCGCGTCGGTTTGCGTAACCGTCACCATAGCGTTGCCGGTGAACGTGGACAGAACAAAGAAGTGGTCCTCGAGGTCGGTGTTCGAACCGTCGTCGAATTGAATGTCCGCCGAGATGTCGATCGAGTTCCCATCGTCGCTGAGCGTGCCGATGTTGTTGGCCGTCTCGAACAGGTCGTTCGGCTCGGTCTCGGTCGTGACGAGGACTTCGACGCCGAGTTTGTCGTTGCAGGCGGTGAGCCCTAGGCCAAGTAGGCAGACGGAGAGGAGCTTGGTGCGGTTCATGGATCGGAGTCGGTCAGGAGTGGAAGCCCGAAATGGCTCGCCAGCAGCGGAATCGACCCGGCGAGTCCAAAAACTCGAGGACCTGGCGAGACCGGGGGAAAACCGTTCTCGGAAACGGGCCGAAGTGCCCTTGGCTGGGAGCTAGCCCCCAGCCCGGGCCCGCTTCCTTCCTCAGGGTTCGGGCTAGAGCGGTCGATCTGAGGCTGGACCGGCGGGCTTCTTCCCCACCAGGAAGGCCTGCCCTCCCCCCGAGACCGAACCGCGGCCTCGCTCCAGGCAGGCCCATTTTTCTGATGCTCCTATGAACCGATCCGTTGCTTTGGCCTGCGTCTCGCTTGCCTTGCTCACCGCCTGTGGCCCCAAGGGCTCTGAGCTAGAAGGCGAAGTCGAGGACTTCGGCGCGATTGTCCGCGAAGCCATGGGCGAAAACACAGACCTGCTCAGGCGCACGCAGACCCTATCCAGGCGGATCGAGGCGGCCTGGAGCGTGGACGACGGGGGTCAGTCCCTTGCGACTCTGGCTTCGGATCCGGCGGCCTTCCAATCCTCGATTGCGGAGTACCTCGCCGAAGCTGGCCTGGAGCAACTGCCCGCAATCCGCAGCGCCGCGCCCACTCGGGGTTCGCAGGGCGAGGCCGCAGCGATCATGATCTATGTCGCTGGCGCGAAGATTCAACTGACCTTCGATCCGGAACTGGACCCGGCTCGCCTCAGTGAATTCCAAGCCCTGCCCCCTGGAGAACAGGAGGCCGCGATCTTGAATGGGCCTCCGGCTCCACCCGCCGCGAACCCCTAACGCGGAACTAATTCGCGCGTGCGAACGCCAGTAAGCGCTTAGCGCAGGCCGTTGGATCTTCCGAGTCGAACTCGGCCACGACTTGGTGGTTGGGTTCGGAGCGACGGTAGAGCGGGTCGTAGTAGCGTTCCAGCAGCACCTCGACCAACTCATCGGTGCGTCCCTCGCGCAGAAGATCGACCAGCACACCATCGAACTGCCTGGGTCCGATGCGTTGCTCAAGAAACGGCAATTGCCGTTCAAGGAACGGGCGACTCTCCGGGGACTCAAGGTAGTCCTCAGACAGGACCCGAACGCGCCGAGCCATCGAAGCCACCAGCCGCAGGTCCCCGCCGGCGCAAAGAGAATCCCAAACTCGCTCGGGTTGAATTGCGCTTCCGACCTTCCGCGACTCCCCTTCGTAGAACACGAAGCCGGCGGGAAAGCCGCACCGATAGCGCTGCAACAGTCGTGATTCGAACAGCCGCTGGGATGCGGGTTTGAGGCCCGCGGCGCCCAGAATCGACGAACGGTGCTGGGCGAGCTCTTCCAGATCCAAGGTCGAGCCGGGCTCGAGCCGCTCAATCTCGCGCAACACCAGCGTTTTGCCCACGCCGGTCAAACCCCGCAGTACGAACGCCCGCGGAAACTCAAGTGTCGCAAGACACCGGAGCACCAACCGGCGATAGGCCTTGTAGCCGCCTGCCAGGAGGTAGGCCGGCAGCCCTAGCTCGCGCAGCAGCGCACACACGCTCTGGGACCGAAGTCCGGCACGCCAGCAGTGAACGACGAACGCGCCGTTGGGGGGGGCCTGTTCTTGCGGCGGCACCACTTGCAGCCGGCGCTCGAGCGCGTCCTTTCCACCGCTGGCGATGGACTGCATACAGCTCACAATTTCGGACTCCCGTACCTTGAAGCCCGCGTCTGCAGCGATCCTCTTTACGAGCTCGGCGACTTTGCCCGTCGTGATCTCCAGCCCGCGTGCATAGGCCTCTTCCGGAGAAACCTGCTTGTAGAGCGTGCCAACCAGCACGCGCTCCGCATCATCGAACAGCGGCCGGTTCACCGCCCGCAAGATCCGGTCCTCCGCGAATTCGCCGGGGCTGCGCAGATCGACAATCGGCCACTCCTCAGGCAACACCCGCTCCGGCGACAGGGAGGGTAGTTGGACGCCTGACGGAGCCTGCTGGGAGTGTCGAACGGAGTCCACGGTGAAGACCATCGTACTCGCGGGGGGAAGCCCCTCAGGAACCGCCTTCGGAGGGGTCCGGCAGCCAACCCAACTGGACCGCGAGGATGTACACGCCGATGGCGCACAGCGCGACGACGTAAAGGGTGAGCGCGCGCCGGCTGCGGCGCGCCGAGTGGTGCGCAGCCCACCAGGACCGAGGCCTGAAGCCGCGAATCAGGAAGGTCGCGACGCCCGAGAGGTTCACGCAGATCACGTTGGTGAGGAGCAGCATGGCCGCACCAACCGCCGAGCTGATCGCCCCGTGGGACAAGCACAGCCCGAAGGTCACCAAAGGTGGCAGCAGCGCCACGGCCACCATGACGCCCACCAAACTCATCCCCTCGCCGGCGGTCAGCGCAAGGGCCCCGGCCGCTCCTGACGCTAGCGCTAGGCCGATGTCTCCCCAACCGATCGCGGTTCGCGCAGCCAACTCTGAGTTGAGCGGAAACAGGTCCAGGAACGGCCCGATCGCAAGTGCCATCGCGAGCGCGAGGCCGATCCCGAACAAATTCGCCCGCATGGACTGCGCGAACAATCGCCCGTGCCCCAGGGTCAAACTGAGCGACAGCGCCATGTTCGGCCCGAGCAAGGGAGCAATCACCATGGCTCCGATCACGATGCCGGGATTCGAACGAACCAATCCGATCAGCGCGACGACCGTGGACAGCGCGACCATCACCAGGAAACCGTCGGTGACTCGCGAGCCACGCCCGACCACCCCCAGCAGCTCCTCCCGCGACACGCGCGGGCTGCGCGCGATCCAGGGTCCCTTTGAATCCGGGTCCTCGATCTCCGTTTCCTCAAGTCCCGCGGGAATGCTGGCTTCGATTCGCTGAACCACAACCCGCAGGTCACCCGATCCCGGGAATCTTCCGACCAGTCGATCGAGCAACGACTCGACACCGCTGGTCGGAACGAGCGCCTGAGCGCGCAATCGCTGCTCGTCGACTTCAAAAACGAGAAGCTGGAGCGGTTCCTCGTCCAAGACCTCTCGGGCAGACGCCTCGCAGGAGGGGGGCAGCAGAATCTCAACCGAGCGATGGGGCATGATCCAAGGAAGGATACCGCGCGTTCCGGATTCCCCCCCGGACAACACAAAGCGGCGGCCGACCCAGAAAGGTCGGCCGCCGCGCTCCACCCAGGAGATGAGTTGATGGAGGAGGTTCAAATGGAAGCCGATCGGGTCCCCACCGGTGATCGTCTTCGTCCTCCAAACACCTCAGCCGCACCGGTCGCCAACCCGAACGGACCAACTCGATTTATTCGCGAGCGGGGGCCGGCGAGGTCCAGCCCCCGCGAACACAGCCACTGCCAAGGCTCTTGTCAGGATTAGTTACAATCTCGACATGCTCAGCCGGCCCATAGCTTGGAAAACCTGGGTTCTCGCCCTTGGGCTGGGCGCCTGCGGGCGAACCGAATCCTCTTACCAAGCGGCAGAGCCCACTCAGGCGGCTCGGGCCATCGCCGCGACACGCTACCCCCTGGTCCAGGCGACGACGACCTCAGGCGCGACCCGAACGGAGCTGGGCGAGGTGAATCAGCCCGCGGATTCGGGTGGCAGCCCGCGCTCTGTTTCCTCTAGCGAAGACGAGCGCCGGTTCCGCGAGCTTCTCGAAGCCCTGCGCCATGATGGCCTCAAATGGAATGCCAGCAGGGCAGCGCACGAACTTGGCGAGGCCTGGCCGGACTCCTCGCCTTGGCTGGAAGAAGGTCTCGACTCCGCGGACTCCCAACAGCGCCTGCTCTGCGCGTACGTCCTCATGGAAAAGGACAGCCCGCCCTTCCCACGGCTCTTGGAAGTCGCCGTCGAATCCCTGCGAGACGACCATCTCCCCCGTGGCCGGCACGGCGATGGGACTCGGTCCTACCTCTTCATCTTCAACGCGGATCTAGCTCAGAGCTACCTAGCCAATCAGGGAAACTCTGCTCGCTCCGAACTCGTCAAGGGCCTGGACAACTACGACTCGCAGCAAGAACTGCGATGCGCTCTGCTCCTGGCGCACCTACCCGATGAGGGCTTACACGGAGAATTAGCCGAGCTCCTGATCCCCCATCTGCTCAACAACAACATCGCGGGAGACGCCAAGATGGCCTCTCGAGCCCTACTCCGCATTGGGAAGCCTGCCCTCCCAGGCCTCCGGTCGCTGTTCTCGCGAACCTGGGATCCCCAAGCATCTCGCCTGAGCGGCGCCCTCCTCGATTTGATCGAAGGGCGCCTCGACCCCTTCGATTCATACGAAAAACATGACTTGAAAGGAGTGATCTCCCGAAGAACCTTGACCTTGGATCGTTAGCTTCCGGCGGGAGACACCCAAAAGAAAGCGGCAGCCAGTCTCGAGGGACTGACCGCCGCGCTTCGCCCAGGAAATGAGGTGGGGAAGGCTTTTCGAGAAGGTCGGACTGAGCCTCTACCAAGGCTGCCTTCGCGTTCCGAGCTCTAAGGCCGCGTGACCTGGAAACTCGAACGGACGCATCGGCGCTTTCTTAGCAGCCGTTCCGACCCGCGCAAATGTGGTTAGACGCCGAGCGGCTGATCGCCTTCGAACTCGGCGGTCCGTCGCAATCGCATCAACAGTTGATGGAGGGATTCGCAGCGCAACTCTTCCAAACCACCTGGATCAAACGCACCGCTTTGACGCGCGGCTTCCAGGATGCGCTCGTGGCGACTCGGGGCGCGGTCCTCGAATCGACCCAGGAATTCCTCGAGTCGCGGGCGACCCGCTTCGAGCAACTCTCGAGCCCGCTCGGGCGCCAACTCGGGAAAGGGCTGGCCAAAATTCGGACCGGGCCCTCCGGGATGTCCGTGGCCGGACCGGAAGTGCTCGCGAATTCGCTCGCGCAGTTGCTCGCGCTGACCTTCTTCCATGGTGCCGAACAGCCCCTGGCGATCGCCGAAGCGGCCGGCGCCAGAGCGACCCCCCTCGTGCCCACGTCCAAGGCCTTCGGGCCGAGGGTCCGATTGTCCGCGGCGCCCGCCGCCGGCTCCCCCGTCGCCAAAGCGCTCGCGCAGATCGCAGCGATGACGCTCTAGCATCCAGGGGCGTCGAGCCGGATCCGCTTGATCCAACTCGCGAATCAGCTCCTCGGGCAGCGCACCCCGCAGGGACTGGCCGCGGAAGCGAAGCCGCTCGCGCAGCAGTGCCCCCAGAACCTCCCTGCGGTCTTCGCGGGGAATGCGATCGAGCTTGCGCCGCTCGTCGGGCGCCAGGTTTTGCTCTAGCTCGGCCAGACGTTGGCGCAGCCCGCTCAGGCGATCGCGAATCGCATCCTGGGCCTCGGGCGGCAGGGACTCGAAACGATCGAACCGTTCGCGCATCACTTCGCGCTCGGCGGGAGTCATGGACTTCCAGCGCTCGGCGGCATCGCCCCCTTCGAATCCGGCTTGGGCAAACGAGGGGCCGGCCAACAGCAGACTCCCGAGAGTGGTCAGCGCCAGGCCAGTCAGGGCCTTGTTCCAGATACGGTTCATATCAGTCCTCCTGCGTTTGTACTTCACTTGCATCTTGGTTGGCTTGGTTCCAATCCAGCAGCCAACCGTCGGTCGCGTCCCAGGAGCCGAGCACGACATCCGGGTCGGTCAGTTCCTCCCAAGACTCCAGCACGTCGAGCACCGCCAGGAGCTCCGGATCGGGCAGCGCCGCCGAGCGCGGTGTACGGTCGAACCAGGACAGGCCGAAGCTCACCAGGACCGCTGCCGCGGTGGCGAGCCCGCCAATCAAGATCAGCCGGCGCGGGGAGCTAAGCGCGGACCTGCGGGCCAACTGCAGTCGCGAAAGCGTTCGCTCGGCCAGTCCAGCTGGGATCTGCGGTTTGGGCATCGCGTCGAGCAGACGATCGAGTCCCTGCTCGCGTTGCAAGTTGGTTTTCAGACGCTGGGTGAGGCCGGCCGGCACTTCGCCGGACGTGTTCGCTGCGTCGAGAGCGCGCGACAGGTCGGCGCCCAGATCGCGTTCAAGATCGTCGGAATTCATGCGGGCTCCTCGAGCAGACTCTCGGGCAGGCTCGCGCGCAAGGCTTCCCGCGCGCGATGGATCAAGGACTTGACGCCCTGTTCGGATAGATCGAGTACGCGCCCGATCTCGGCGTAGGGCAAACCTTCATACTTCGCCAGAACCAGCGCCATGCGTTGACGTTCCGGGAGAGCATCGATAGCGGCTCGGACAAGCTGCACGACATCCGCGCGCTCGAGGTCCGTAGCCGGCTGTTTGGCGCGCGCATCGGCCAGCTCGCGGCGCACTTCGCCGGCGTCGCTGTCGAAGCTGGCTTCCAGGGACTCCGCGCGCCGATGGGAGTCGCGCTCGCGCTGGTTCGCCGCCAGGTTGAAGGTGATCCGGTAAAGGTAAGTGGTGAAGCGCGACTCACGCGTGTAGCGATCTCTAGCTCGCAGGAGCCTGAGGAAGACCTCCTGGACAAGATCCTCGCGATCGGCGGCCGGCCCGAGAAACCGGGTCAGCAGCGAATAGACCGGCCCCGCATAGCGCTCGACGATCCCGTCGAAGGCGCTTTCATCGCCGGCCTGGTAGGCCAGCATCAGCTCGGCCCCGGGATCTTCCGCGGACTCGCCGGTGGCCGAATCCGCGGCGGCGCGGATCGTCGTGGGCAGCGAAGTAGGCATCACGTGAGGGGTCAACCGGTGGTTAGGGGACAGGTTCCGATTCGTTGACTCTATTCCAGCCTAGACTCGTGCGGCCCGCGCCCAAGGGGCCTCCAGGCCCCCCTGGCCGCGGGGCGCCCCGCTCTGACCCCCCCCCAAGCCCCGAATCCAGGGCAACACCATGATCCGCCTGGCTTTCGCCACCCTCGCCCTGATCTCGGCTAGCTGTCGGTCGCTCGAGGTTCAGATCGACACCTACCTGGACCCTGGTGCAACCGGTCTGATTCCCGGTCAGACTTCCATCCCGCTCGACGCGGTGGCCCTGATTCCCAACGCCGAGGCCGAGAATCCCCTGCTCGACCGCGAGCTGCTCGCGCACCTCGGCGCACTGCTCGATGAGCGCGGCGTGGGCAGCGTGCCCCCAGAGGATGCGGTCTACGGCCTGATCGCCTCGACATCCTTGAGCGACCCGCTCAGCAGCCAAATCCCGACGCCCGTTTGGCAGCCCGGCGGGACCTTCTTCGCGAGCGTCCGGGGGCCTGGCGGACCTGTGCTGACGCCGGTAACGCGGGTCGGGCCGGCCTGGACCAGTGGATCGCGGGTCCGCTTCACGAGCCGGCTCTCGCTGATGCTGTTCGAGCTAGCGCCTTACCGCGAGAGCGGCCGGCTCGAACCCGTGTGGATCGGGAACGCACGGCACTTCGGGCGGAGTTCCGACCTGCGCAGCCTAGCGCGGGCGTTTGCCAGCCCGTTGATCGACTCACTCGGCGCCGATACCGGTCGACAGATCAGCGTGACGATCGATCCGTGACGACTTAGCTGCGTCACAGGCTCGTCCATTCAGCCGGTGGCCACACAACAGCGATCGGCCGCCCCGTCAAGTCGGACAAACGGATCGGTCCAAAGAACCGGCTATCCGTCGAGTCCAAGGTGTTGTCACCGAGCAGGAACACCTCATCGGGGCCCAACTGCAACGAACGCCCCGTCCCGAATTCTCCGAACCGGCTGGTCGAGGCCCAATGCAGATCGCGCGCAAGGCGCAGCCCCTCCACCTCCAAGACAATCCCCGCTCCTCCGACGCCCAATCGCGGACCCACCGCATCGATCCCAGGCGGCGTCGTCCCGACATAGGGCTCGTTGCTGGAATAGCTCGCGGTTGCGCGGCGCGCGCCGTTCACAAACAGCTCGAGGTGGTCATCCCGGTTCCGGAACATCAGTTCGACGGGTTGCCGAAGCTCAACCTCTTGCGGTCCTAGGTCTACGCGCGCCAAGGGCGCAAAAGCCTCTCCCGAGGCCGAACGGTCGAGTCGCGCCTCGAAGCCGAGCTCGGTCCGTATCAGGCTCGCGCGGAACACGTCGGCCGCCTCGCGCAACTCCAGCACGGCCTGCGCTCCCAGCGGAGCCTCCAGAACCCGAAGCCGGGTTGCCACGGCCAAGTCTCCGACCTGCAGCCACTGGGGAGCGCGATCGCTGGTGGCCAAACCGCTGGTCGTCACATCGGGCACCAAGAACATGCGCGCCGTGTTGTCGTCGATGGCGAGATCCAGCGCCTCCAGGCGATAGCCCCCGCCGGGAACCGAGGGCATTTGCCAGGGCCCTTCTTCACCGCCCGGACAGCCGCGCCCTTTGAAGTGAAAGAACTCCTCCACGCGCTCGGATGCCGAATCGAACACCGTGGATTCGGCCGGACGCGGGGCATCGATGGGCAGTCGGGCACCATTGATATAGAGGTCTCCCCCTGCGATCTGGATCGACTCTCCGCCCAGGGCCACGACGCGTTTGACCACCGGCGCCGACTGACCCGGCTGCCGAAACACGCACAGGTCGAACCGTTCAAGAGGCGAAGGCGCCCCGTAGAGCACCGCGACATGCACGCTTTCCCCGCCCCCAGCCGCCAAAGTCGGACGCATCGACGGCGTGCTGACCCGGTACACGTTGCCCACAAACGCTCGCGCCGCAAGCAGAAGAGCCAACGCGGAAAGCCCACCCACGATCGCCGATCGCTTCGCCTTGGAACTCATCGACCGGACAACCTCAAAGAGACGGCGCCGCGCTCATCACCAGGTGGGCCACGATCATAAAGATGGCCGTACCCGAAAGGTCCGACAGGGTGATCAACAGCGGCCCGGCCACGATCGCCGGGTCGATGCCAGCGCGTCGGCACAGAATCGGAACCAAACAGCCGATCAGAGCGGCCCAGGCGACGGCGATCGCGATCGCCGCGCCCACCGCAAGTCCAAAAGTGATGGCCAGCCCGTCGTCGCCTTCGAGCACGGCCGCGACCGAAGTGGTTAGCAGTCCGCACAGCACGCCGATCGTCAGACCAGTCAACAGCTCGCGGCCCAAAACCGAAAACTCGCGCTCGGGCAGCACTTCGCCGGTCGCCATGCCGCGCACCAAAATGGTTGAGCTCTGAATCCCGACGTTGCCTGCTAGCCCGATCACAATCGGTACATAGCGCAGCACGTCCGCACCCTCTCCGGCTCCGGCCAAGGCGAGATCCAAGACCTTCGCGGTCATCAGTCCCCCAAGCACGGTCAATCCCATCAACGGTAGGCGTTGGCGCACGCGCTTGAGCACCGGCAGGCGCGTTTGGGCCTCGGGCGATGCGCCGATGAGCTTGTTGAAGTCCTCGCCGGCCTCTTCTTCGATGACCTCGAGCGCGTCGTCCGCGGTCACGATGCCGACCATCCCGCCGCTGTCGTCGAGAACCGGCACGGAAGACACCCCGTACTTGGCCAGGACCTGAGCCACCTGTTCCTGGTCGAGTTGGGAGTCGACCGTCACGATTTCGGTGTCCATCACCTCGTTGAGCGAAGTGTGAATCGCGGTCGTGAGCAGCTCGCGATCCGACACGAACCCCACCGGTCGACCGTCCTCGTCGACAACGTACACACCCGCGCCTTCGTCGTCGGCGGCCTCGTCGTCCTTGCGCAGGGCCTTGATCACATCGCCGACTCGCGCGCCCTCGGGGAACGCGTCGAAGTCTGGCGTCATGATCCCCCCGGCGGAATCCTGCGGGTACAGCGCCAATTCGCGCAGCTCGCGCTCGGTCTCATCATCGACTTCGGCCAGGACCGCTTCCGCGGTCTGCGCCTCCGCCAGCGCGAGGATGTCGACGGCCTCGTCCGGCGGTAGCTCTTGGGCAACCTTCGCCAGGCGCTCGGCAGCGAACCTGGGAACGATGCGCTCCCGAAGCGGCTCGTCCGAAGCCTCGAGCACTTCGCCGAGCCGTTCGGCGTCGAGGTCTTCGAGAACCCGCCAGACCGCGTCGTCGTCGAGCTCGTTCAGCCATTCGGCCAGATCAGCCGCATAGGCGCGCTCGACCAGCGCGGGCAACGCCTCGGGAGCCCCCTCGAGGGCCAGTTCGAACTCTTCTTGGGTGACCGGTTCCACAGCGCTTCGCGGCCCCCAAACGGGCCGGGCGGCGAGCCTACGCTACCGCCGGCCGGTTGGAGACCCCCGAATCCCTGGGCGATCGACCTGCCCGGTCTACGAGCGGTTCGTACCCGCGGCCTGCTCTTCGAAAGCGAGCATGCCGCCTCTGAGGTCGGCGAGCGAATCGAACCCGGCGCGCTCCAGCAAGCTGGCGCCGATCGCCGAGCGGTAACCGGAACGGCAGACCACCACGACCTCCCTGTCACGGGGCAATTCCCCGAGCCGTTCGGAGAGCTCGGGCAGCGCCACGTGGACCGAGCCTTCGATGGCTCCCGCTTCGACTTCACCGGGCATCCGGACGTCGAGGACCACCGGTCTCCTGTTCGGGTCCGCGGAGCGTGCGAGGAGCTGGGCCGGGTCGATGCGCTCGACGGTCGCGAGGAGCTCCGGGCGCTGGGCTGCCGTGGCAAAGCCCCCCATGAGGTGCCCCTTCACCCGGTCGAGGCCGATGCGTCCGAGCCGAACGGCAGCTTCAGCCACCTGCTCGTCGGTTCCGATCAGGACGATGTCCTCGCCGGGCGAGATCACCGTGCCCGAGAAGGTCGCAAATTTGCCCGAGAGCCCAACGCAAAGGCTGCCGCGCAGGTGATGGGCCGAGTACTCCTCCGGTTCGCGAACGTCGAGCACCACCGTGCCCTGTTCCTGCAGCCGCAGCACGTCGTCGAGGGAAAGAGCGCCGGCGCCCTTGGAGAGGCTCTCCTCCAGGGTCGGCCGCTGGCTTCGGTTCAAGGCCGCGTCGTGGGCGAAGTAGCCGGGCACGCGTGGCTGGCCTGCGGCGATCTGCTTGATGAATTCTTCGCGCGTGGCAATCGCGAGCGCGGGATTCGTGGCGCGCTGCTTGCCGAGCGTGGAAACCCGATCGTCCGAGAGCGCCTTGCCGCACATCGAGCCTGCGCCGTGACCGGGATAGACCAGCAGTTCGTCGTGCAGCGGCAGGAGCTTGCCGTGAATCGAGTCATACAATCGGCCGGCCAGATCGCCGGCGCTGTGCCCAGCCGAGGACATCAAGTCGGGCCGGCCAACATCGCCCAAGAACAGGGTGTCGCCGGTCAACACAGCGTGGGGCCGCTCCGGATCCGTGGCCAAGTCGGTGATCAGGTAGCAGACACTCTCGGGCGTGTGCCCCGGGGTATGCAGCACCTCGATGCGGACCTGACCCAACTCGATGCGCTCGCCGTCGGCGAGTCGGTCCGCTGTGTACGCCGGTTCAGCCGCGGAGCCCAGCCCGATGCGCGCGCCGGTCTTAGCGGCCAGCTCCAGGTGCCCCGAAACGAAATCCGCATGGAAGTGAGTCAACAGGACCCGCTCGATCCGGGCACCAAGCCGAGCCGCGGCCTCCAGATAGACGTCCACATCGCGGCGAGGATCGACGACCAGAGCGCTGCCGGTCTGCTCATCGACGATGAGATACGAAGCTTGGGCGAGGCATCCGAGGTAGAACTGCTCGAGAATCATGGGGGCGGTCCCTGGAAGGCCGGTCCGTGGAAGAAGGCTGGGCTGAATCCGCGCCAAGGCGGGGTCCCAGTTTGCGCTCCTTGAAGCCAGGCGAGGGTCGCGGAGCCAAGCGGATTTCTCAATCGCCTCGATTCGGCGCTGAGGGCGCCTGCTTTCGGTCCTGGTCGGCCTCCGAGGCCCTAAGATATTGCGCCCGAACGCGATTCCTGAACCGAGAGCCAGCGAAATCAGATGACGTCGATCGACCGCGAGAACCTAATCCACGATTGGAACGAAGCGATGCCCGCCCCTGCGGGGACGATCCAGTTCGACGACGAGACCCTGCGCGACGGCCTTCAGAGCCCTTCGGTCACCGATCCGAGCCTGGACGACAAGCTGGAGCTCATCCGGCTCATGGACCAGCTCGGGATCCAGACCGCCGACGTTGGCCTGCCCGGAGCCGGGGCCCGCGCTCGCGAGCACATCAGTGCCCTGTGCCACTCGATGAAGGACCTGAACATCGAGGCCAACGTCGCCTGCCGCACCGTCCTTTCGGACATCGAGCCGGTCGTCGACCTGGTTCAGGAAACGGGTATTCCGGTCGAGGTCTGCGCGTTCATCGGCTCCTCACCGATCCGCATGTATGCCGAGGGCTGGGAGATCGACCGCATGGTCGAGCTGTCCCGCGAGGCGGTTGGCTTTGCGACCCAGAACGACCTTCCGGTCATGTTCGTTACCGAGGACACGACCCGCGCCGACCCGGCGCACATCGACGCGCTTTACTCGGCGGCCATCGAAGCCGGCGCGAGGCGCATCTGTGTGTGCGACACCTGTGGCCACGCGACTCCGTCCGGCGTTCGGGCGCTCATCTCCCACGTCAAAAAAATCGTGGACCGTGAGAACCCGGAGGTCGGCATCGACTGGCACGGTCACCGCGACCGCGGGCTCGGACTCGTCAACACGCTGGCGGCCCTCGAAGCCGGCGCCACCCGGGTGCACGCCACGGCCCTCGGCGTCGGCGAGCGCGCGGGAAACACTGAGATGGACTTGTTGCTGGTCAACTTGCGGCTGCTGGGTTTGATCGACAACGACCTGACCGCCCTGTCCGAGTATTGCCGCTTGGCCTCGAAGGCGATTGGCATCCCCTTCCCGAACAACTATCCCATCTTTGGATCGGACGCTTTCGAGACCGGCACCGGCGTGCACGCCGCGGCCGTGATCAAGGCCTTCAAGAAGAAGGACACCTGGCTCGCGAACCGGGTCTACTCAGGAGTCCCCGCGGATTTGGTCGGCCTCGAGCAATCGATCAAGGTCGGACCCATGTCGGGGAAATCCAATGTGGCCTGGGTCCTTGAAAAACACGGGATGGACGCCAGCGACGATTCGGTCCAAAGAGTTCTGAATCTGGCCAAAACCACCCCCAGACTGCTCTCCGACGAGGAAGTGATCGGGGCTGCAAAGGCCTAAACTGCGAATAGAGCGGTTTTCGGGTAGTAATGGGGACATGATGGTCTTGTCCCCCTCTCAAACGTTCTTCGCCCGCTCGCTTTTTACCTTCCTGTTCGCCCTGCTGCTGGGCCTCCCCGCCGAGGCCCAGGGCGGTTACGACCGACAGACCGTCGCGCGGCTCGGACTGACGGTTCCGGTTCCTCGCAGCTACACCTCGATCCCGGTGCAGCCGGATGAGAAATGGAAGATCCTTACCTGGCGCGCCGAGCCCGGCCGCGGAGATAAGGACCGCCACCCCGATTCCATGCCGCGGCTCGAGTTGGTGTGGATCCCGCGTATCCCCGACATCGCTCTGACCGGGGGGGACGAAGACAGCGGCGCGCCTCCGGTCCCTGGAGCCAACGGCGAAGAAAAAGAAGCGCCCGTCCGATTGACCGAGGAGCAGATGTTCCCGGTCAACTCGATTGAACGCTACATGGACCGGGTGGTCGACGACTATTGGGTCCTGGGCGAGTCGAAGAAAGAGAAGGGCAAAGTCAAGGACTGCGAGATCACCTCCTACGAGCTGGAGCCCGGCACCCAAAACCAATCCGATTGGAAGGGCTGGGCCTGCGGCTTTCGCGGGAAGGATGTTGAGATCATGCTGATCGGATACGTCTACGGCCCCTATGCCGACGACGACTGGAAGGACCACACCAAGATCTGGCGCAACATGGCTAAGAAGCTCGAGCTCGAAGAGCCCGAGGCCAAAGATCTCAGCAAGCTCAAGAAGTACTACGACAAGCACCCCGAGTTCATCGACCCTGAATACCGCCTGGAACAGCGGTCGAAACTCGTTCGCGGTTGGGAAGCCGACGACTCCGAGAATTACATCTACGTCTACTCGACGACGGATGAGCCGCTGATCCGGACGATCATGAAGGAAATGGAGGCGATCCGGGACGAGTACGAACGCCAATTCCCTCCGCTCCAACCCGTGGAAGCCGTTTCCACCGTGCGAATCTGTAAGGACGCCGGCGAGTACTTTGCCTACGGCGGACCGCGCGGCAGTGGCGGCTACTGGAACAGCGCCAGCGAAGAACTGGTGTTCTACGACTACGAAGACGTCAAGGGCGAGGGCAAGGGATCCGGCAAAGAAGACACGCGAATCGTCCTCTACCACGAAGCCTTCCACCAGTACATCTTCTACTCAACCGGCGAGCTGCCCCCGCACACCTGGTACAACGAAGGCACCGGGGACTACTTCTCAGGCGCGATCATCTCCGGTACGAAGGTTAAGAAGATCGGCGTCAACCCCTGGCGTACCTCGGCGATTCAGGACCATATCGAAAAGGACAGGATCGCCGACTGGGAGGACATTCTCTCGATGGAACAGCCGGAGTTCTACGCCAGCGCTCAGATCTTCTATCCCCAGGCCTGGTCGATGGTTTACTTCTTGCGCGAGTCGACCGTAGTTCGCAAGCACGAAGTCTGGTCAAAGATCCTGCCGACCTACTTCAGCGTCCTGCGCGATGACTACGGCGAGCGCCTTGCTGAGATCGAAGCGGGCGATGCCAGCTTCGGCAGGGGAACGGCCGCGCTCGAAGCTCGCAAGACGGCGCTTGCCGCAGCCTTCGAAGGGTTCGAAAGCGACGCGGATTACGATGAAATCACGGTTGAGTGGAAGAAATTCGTCATGGGTCTGAAGCCGCCGCGCTAAGTCGGCGACGGAGGAATTCCGGCTAGAGACCTTCCAGCCGTGAGATCCACCCTCCGCAAGCTTCCAGCCGGGCGCGGATCGAGGTTTCCCCTCGAGCCGCGCCCGCTTGACTTGGGCTTGCCGGCGCTCCTAGATCTCCGCCGCCTCCCGCCTGCTTCCCTTCTCTTGCCGTCCCAATGTGCTCGATCCTCGCGATCCTCGACCTCGCTGCTCCCGTCGACTCCGAACAGTTGCGCCCCATGCTGCTCGAGCACTCGCGCCGCATGCGTCACCGGGGTCCCGACTGGAGCGGAGTCTTTGTGGAGGGCCGGGCCATGCTGGCCCACGAGCGGCTCGCGATCGTCGACCCGGCGGGCGGTGAACAGCCATTGCGAAGTCCGGATGGGGAACTTGCGTTGGCCGTCAACGGCGAGATCTACAACCACCGCCAGCTTCGTGAAGAGCTAGAAGACCAGTACACGTTCCTCACAGCTTCGGACTGCGAGGTGATTCTCGGACTCTACCGCCGCGGCGCGCGCACGGAAGAGATCGCGGCTTGGCTCGAAGAGCTCAACGGCATCTTCGCGTTCGTCCTGTGGGACGCAAAACTCGGGCGCTACCTGATCGCGCGGGATCCGATGGGCGTGATCCCCCTGTACTGGGGGCGCGACGAACACGGCCGCCTCGTGGTGGCCTCGGAGATGAAGGCTCTGCACGACCTGTGCCCGCAGTTCGAGGCCTTTCCCCCGGGCCAGTTGTTCGACTCAAAGAGCGCGGAAGGAGACCCCGCCGGGTTGCGGCCAACCTACCGGCCCAGTTGGCGCGCTTTTCAAGAACTCGGGGCAGGCCAGGATCGCGCCAAGGCTGAGCGTGAAGCTGCGCTTCAAATCCGCGCGGCGTTGCAGACCGCGGTTGAGCGCCAGCTGATGACCGATGTCCCCTACGGCGTCTTGTTGTCCGGTGGTTTGGACTCCTCGGTGGTGGCGGCGCTCGCCGCAGCTTGCGCGGATCGCCGCGTCGAAAGCGACGGTCGCGAAAAGGCCTGGTGGCCACGCCTGCACAGCTTTGCCGTGGGTCTCGAAGGCAGTCCGGACCTCGACGCCGCGAAACAGGTCGCCGATCACCTCGGCACGGTGCATCACTCGATGACGTACACGATTCAGGAAGGTCTTGACGCCCTGCGTGAAGTCATCTGGCACATCGAAACCTACGACGTCACGACGATTCGAGCGTCGACGCCCATGTTTCTGATGGCGCGGCGCATCAAGGCCATGGGCGTGAAGATGGTCCTGTCCGGGGAAGGGGCCGACGAAATCTTTGGGGGCTACCTCTACTTTCATAAGGCGCCCAGCGCTGAGGAATTCCACGCGGAGACCGTCCGCAAGCTCGACGCTTTGCACCAGTTCGACTGCCTGCGTGCCAACAAGTCCATGGCGGCGTTCGGAGTCGAAGCCCGCGTCCCCTTCCTCGACCGAGAATTTTTGGAGGTGGCGATGTCGGTTCCCGCCGAATTGAAACGCAGCGGGCCGCAACGAATGGAGAAACATCTCTTGCGACTTGCGGCCGAAGACCTGCTGCCCAAGGCGGTTTTGTGGCGTCAAAAGGAGCAGTTCTCGGACGGCGTTGGGTACGGCTGGATCGACTCTCTTCGCGAACTGGCCGAGGCGCGCGTATCGGAGCAGGACCTGGCACGCGCCGAGTATCGGTTCGCCCACAACACGCCGGTGACGAAAGAGGGTTACCTCTATCGCAGCTTGTTCGCGGAGCTGTTTCCCTCCGAAGCCGCCGCTCAGACGGTTCCCGGGGGCAAGAGCATCGCCTGTAGCTCGCCGGCGGCGATCGCCTGGGACGCAGCCTTCGCCGCCAACGCGGACCCCTCGGGCCGGGCGATTCGCGACGTGCATGTGGCTCCTGAGGCCTAGGCCGGGAAAAACTAGAAGATGTGCTCCTCCGGGACATCCACCTGGGACGCGAGCCTGATCCCCAGCAGGCTTTGGAAAGCACAGATCGGGGCAACCCCCTAGGATAGATTCCCCTGAAGGCGCATCGGCGCCAATTCCCTATCGCGGACCAGCTGCCAGCGCACCGTCAGCTCGCTCCCGCCCCTGTTTTCCCACACCCCCCTCATGATGGACCGGTTTGTCCCCCTGCTCGCTCTCGCCGCCTTCACTCAGATCCAGGGCACTCCGATCGCCCTCGCTCAGACCGCTGCCAACCCCTACGCGACCCTGGGAGTGACGGTTGATAGTGGCTTCGCCCGCAGCCAAGCCGATACCTGGGAAGTCGTCCTCGCGATCCCCGTCGAGGCGCGCGGAGCCGAATCCCTGCGGGTGCACCTGAACGAGATCGAGCTGGCCGGCTCCGCGGCGGCCGGTACCGAGTCGATGGTGCGCGTGACCTCGCTACGCGATGGCTTTGTGCAACACCACACACGCTCGACCCTCGAGCAATGGGGCGGCTACACCGCGTTCTTCAACGGTGACTCGGTGCTGATCGAAGTGATCGCCCACCCGGGTACCGGGCGCAACCGATTCGTCGTCGACGAAGTCGAGGCTCAGCTCGAACCGCTGTTCCCGGCCAGCATCTGCGGCAACGAGGACGATCGGGTTCCTTCGGACGATGCGCGCGTCGCGCGCACGCAGCCGTCCACGTGCACGGCCTGGCTGACCGACATGGCCTCGCGTGGCGCTCTGACCGCTGGACACTGCGCGAACTTCGGCACCGGCTACGACCAGGGCGACATCATCGAGTTCAACGTCCCCCTCTCGACCGCTTCGGGTTCGCTCGTGCACCCGCCGCCGTCCGAGCAGTACGCGATCGACCTGGCCTCCGAGCAGGGCGTATGGGGCGTCGTCGGAAACGACTGGTGGAGCTTCGCCGTGTTCCCGAACACCGAGACGGGTCTTTGGCCCTACCAGGCCCAAGGCGAGTGGTTCACGCTCGCCCAGCCCCCGGCATCGCCCGATGGGCAGACCATCCGTATCACCGGCCACGGCATTGACTCCACGCCGCAGCAGTACAACAGCATTCAGCAAACCCATACGGGTGACCTGGTCGAAGCCGGGCAAATCCTGCGCTACACGCCTGACACAACGGGCGGCAACTCCGGATCGCCGGTGATCTGGGAAGACCAGGGTGTCGCGATTGGTATCCATACCAATGGTGGCTGCACCTCGAGCGGCGGATCGAACTCGGGCACCGGGCTCGCCAACCCGGGTTTGCAACAGGCGCTCGCCAACCCCGTGGGGCTCGCCAGCCTCGGCTCCTTTGGGGGCGCGTTCACCGACCTGGGAGGAGGCCTTGGGCAAGGCAGCATCGATGCGCCGCTTCTGACCGGCGCTGGAGACCTGACGCCTGGATCGGAATTCCGGCTCACCACGGCGGTCTTTGAATCTCTCCCCGCCGCGATCGGTCTGATCGTGTTTGGTGCCACTCAGGTAGACATGCCGTTCGCTGGCGGACTGCTGGTCCCGGATCCGCAGGTCGTGCTGACCGGCGATTTGTTCACCTTCACCAACGGGTACGGCCTCCAGGCCCTCGAACTGGTTTGGCCGACTGGGCTGGCCTCGGGTACCGAGTTGTTCGTTCAGACCTGGATAGTCTCGCCGAACCTCGTCAACGAGTCGCTGCTGGGCAGCAACGGCCTGCGCGTGGTCGCCCCGTAGCCGCGAAGACTCCCTGAAGCTTTGACCGATCCCTCCTTGGAGGGTCGGTTGATTCGAGTGCGAAACTCCGCGCCATGAGAACCGGAGTCCGGGGCACCGTCCGCGACTACGCCGTCGTCACCGGCTCCTACTGGGCCTTCACGCTGACCGATGGCGCACTGCGCATGCTGCTCTTGCTGCATTTGCACGAGCTGGGCGCCCGTCCGATCGAAATCGCCGCGCTGTTCCTCAGTTACGAGGCCTGTGGCATCGCCACCAACTTTGCAGCAGGCCGTCTCGGCGCGCGATACGGCCTCAAGTCCACCCTCGTCGCTGGACTGTCCCTGCAGATCGCGGTGTGCCTAGCGCTGGTGGCTCAGGCACAGACGCTGGTTCTTCCGGTCCTGTTCGCCGCCCAGTGCGTGAGCGGAATCGCCAAGGATCTCACCAAGACCAGCGCCAAGAGCTACGTAAAGCTCGTCGCCCCGGAGGGCGACTCGGGCCACCTGATGCGGCTGGTGGCGCTCCTGACCGGCTCCAAGAACACCCTCAAGGGGGTTGGGTTCTTCGGCGGCGGCGCGCTGCTTTGGGGTCTCGGCTTTGCCAACGCCTGCTGGTCGCTCATCGCCCTGCTCGTGATCGGGTTGATCCCGGCACTCAGAACCCTCGAGTCCCGGGCCGGCCGCTCGGCCGGAGCCCGCAACTGGCGGCTCGACGATGCGCGAATCCAATGGTTGAGCCTGGCGCGACTGTTCCTGTTCGGTGCACGCGACGTTTGGTTCGCGATCGCGCTGCCGCTGTACTTCGCCGACCAGCTCGGTTGGTCGCACCTTTCTGTCGGTGCGTTCCTTGCGGCCTGGATCATCGGCTATGGCGTGGTCCAGGCCCTGGCCCCTCGCGTCCTTCGATCGACTCAGCGCCCCAGCGCCGAAGCCACCCTGCGTGGCGCTGAACTCGCAAGCTGGGCCGGCGCCCTCCTGGCCCCGCTGGCGGGGATCTACCTGGCACTCGATCAAGGCTCAAATCCCTTCGCCGCTCTTGGTTTTGGACTCGGCGCCTTCGGAATCTTGTTCGCGGTTTGCAGCGCGCTACACAGCTTTCTGATCGTTGAATTCGCCCGCCCCGGCCACGTAGCGCAATCCGTGGGCTTCTACTACATGTCGAATGCCGCAGGCCGCTTTCTGGGTACGGCAGCTTCCGCAGTTCTTTATCAGTCGAACGGTGGAGGACTGGCCGGTTTGCAGGCTTGCCTGATCGGCTCCAGCCTGTGCGTCGCGACCTCGGCGGCCCTCGGCTTCCCACTCCGAGCCGCCGAACTCAGGCACCTCAAGTCCGGCTCAGATTCCATCCCAGCCTGAGCTACTCGCCGCCTCGAAGAGGCATCGCGCGACTCCTGACTCTTCGGTCAAGCAGGTCTCGGCAGGGGACGCCAGAGCACACTTCTAGTCGGCCGTGGGTACCCGCTGCACAGCCAGGCAGCTGCTCGGCAACCCCTCCCAATCGGTCACCCCCCCCTCGTGACCGGCGGGGCTCGGCTTTCAGCCTTTCCCGTTGCGGGCTAGAATTCAGGGGGTCGTCCCCCCCAGCCCCTCCCTTCCAGCTGAACGATGAGCAAGAGTTCTCACAACCACAAGAGCCACATCCACTACCTAAAGACCCTCAAGGGCATGGTCGGGATGATGCGCGATCCCTATCACACTGAGTCGGTTTTCGACATTGAGGACGGTCTGCGAGACGCCGAGGCCTACGAGTTTTCACTCGACAAGATCCGCGAGCAACCGTCCGTCTGCGCTCTGTTGGAGTCGCGTTATCTGGCCGGTCCAACCGACGTCGACTCCCTCGCCAAGCTGCCCGAGGGAACTCTCGGCAAGACCTACGCCAACCACATCCAATGCAACGGCTTCGACGCGGATTACTTCCGCAAGATCGATGTCCAGAGCGACCTCGACTGGATGCTGATGCGCATCCGTCAGACCCACGACATTTGGCACGTGGCAACCGGCTTCGACGTCGGCCAATACGGCGAGCTCGGCCTCAAGGCCTTTGAACTCGCCCAAACCCAGCGCCCGATGGCCGCGGTCATCACCACCGGCGGCGTGCTGCGTTACATGATGAAAGACCCCGAGGGGCTCGCTGGGTGCCTCGAGTACATCGCCTTTGGCTACCGCCTCGGAATCGAAGCCAAGCCCTTCCTAGGCGTGCGCTGGGAAGACCGCTGGGCGGAGCCCCTCGACAACATCCGCGCCGACCTGAACGCCAGCGCCGAGAACATGCCCTACCACGTCGACCGGATCGGCGTGGACGAAGACTGACCGAACCGTCGCCCTCCAGGAACCAAGTCGAGTTGGACCGGGTTGCTGATGAACGTGATGTTGCCGGACAGATCCAAGAGGACGAAGGCATGGTGGAGAGTCGTCCCGGCGAGCGCAGGCGGGCTCGCCGGAGGAACTTGAAGACGGGGACTGTTGGTGCCACCCACTCCTCCCAAGACTCCGGGGTAGGACGTAAATCGGGGAGAATTCGAAGCGGCCAACTGAGCCGTCGCTGGCGCGTCGAAGACAGAAGACTATCGAAAGCTCGCCAACCGGCAGCGGAAGGCCGGGTCTCGTCCCCGATGCGGAGGCCAGCAGCTAATGCGCGCGGGGGCCTTGATCGAGCCCGGAATTCAGCTCGAACCGCTGAGTGCCCCCACCCGGGAGCGATAGGCGATCCGCCCGGGTGACAAGGCCGTGCAAAAAGGGGAACGCGTACGGCATCGAGAACCGCTTATCCACGAAAACCCTAGCGGGGCTCTAGCCCCGCCTACTCGAGCTCGTCCTCGCCCAGGTCGTCCCAGCCGGGACCGTAGGCCAGGCGCGCGAACGGGCCGTCCAAGTACTCGGATGCTGGAATTTGGCTTTGAAGCAGCGGGCCGGTGAAACCGCGCTCAAAGATCAGATTGAGGACTTCCGCGACGCCCGCAGCGGTGGTCGATTGGATGGCGCGCAGACGCTGACCGGCAATTTCGATCTGCGGACAGAACAGCGCTTCACGGGAAAGTCGCAACCGGCCGTGGCGATCTTTGCCTTCGACGTCGGCGTAGATGACAACCAAGTCGTCTTCGCAGTGGGGGATGACCGACTCCATTTGCTGCTGGAGCAGCGCGGCTCGGTCGGCACCCTTTGGCACTTTGGCAAGCAAGCCTTCGACCCACTCGTAGTGGCCGGGGTAGCGCAGGGTCTTGTAATCGAGGTCGCGCACGCGGCCGGCGAGAGCCTGGGGCAGGTCGGCGGCGCCGCCGGAGGTGAGCGCTTCCTCGAAGGGCTGGCCTTCGATCAGCAACGTCTCGCGCTCCGAAAGGGAGGGCAACTCGACCCGGTTGCCATCGCGGACCGCGTAGGCCGGCTTGACGTACTCGGTCGCTACGCCAACCGGACTCCAGGTCCAGCCGTAGTAGTGAGGCGCGGAAGCGCAGGTCGCAAGGGCGCCAACGCGCATGCGGATGCGGTCGACCCGATCGGTTTCCCACAGCTCGCAGGATTGCTGGAAGAGATCGTGCGCGAGAATATTGATGAAGCCGGGCGCGAGGCCGCACTGAAGGGCGAAGCAAGTGTCTGCGCCCTGGGCGATCTCCAACACCTCCTCGGTTTCCTTCACGTACTCGGTGAGGTTGAGGTAGTGCGCCGTGTGGGTGCGCGCGAGGCGAGCCATGCGCGGCGCCTGGGATCCGGGCAGGCAGTCGACGATCGCGTCCATGCCCGCGAGCAGGCGATCGAGCTCATCGGTCGAGCCCTCCTTCGGCATCGTGAACGCGCGCGCCGGGGCACCGGTTCCACCGTAGCTGGCGAACGCCGCTCCCTGTTCAGCCGAGCGCGGGTCCAAGTCCCCGAGGGTGACCTCGACGGACAGGCTGGGCTCGTTGCGCAGCATCAGCCCCAAGGCTCGGCCGATGCCGCCGGCACCGGCGATGAAGATGCGTTTCGTGAGGGGCGTGATCATGATCGGACCGTCTGAAGGGCAAGAGCGAACCAGGTAGGTTAGCGGGCATCCCAGAGGCGGCAAGGGGGTCGTCAGGGCCGGCCGTTTCCCGGGTTGGGGCGGCTGGGCCGAGGATTGCCGCTTAGAACTGGAGCCTAAGACTGGAGCCGGGGCTCGTGCCAGCCAGCGGAAGGACCGGGAAGAACTGGGATCGCGCGCCCAGGTCCGCGATGTCTGCTTCTACATCGCTCGATCGTCGGGCAACCCGAATTCACCGCAGCGATCCGAAAGTTGCGCCAAGCCCCAGTGGCGAGGGGGTCTAGCTCGCTTCTGAACGAAGCAACTCGATCGAGCGCCGCGCCATCTCGGCCCCTCGATGGCTGTCGCGCGACAGTTCCACCGACGCAAGGCCGGTGAATCCGGCCTCGCGCAAAGAGCGCAGCGCATCGTCCAGGTCCAGCTCGCCCTCGCCCAAGGGCAAGTGCTCGTGCAAGCCATCGCGAATGTCATCCAAGTGCACGGCGCGCAGTCGATCGGCGTGACGACGCACAACGGCAGAAACCGGCAGGTCCCCGGTGCACAGGCAGTGCCCGACGTCGAGCGTCAGGCCGAGGTCGTCGAGCTGGCCCTCGGTTCGATCGAGCAGTTCTTCGTAGTCACGGGGTTTCTCCAGGAACATGCCGGGCTCCGGCTCGAAGCTCAGTGGGACACCGCTGGAGCGAGCGAACTCAGCGGTCCGCAGCAGGCCCTCGGAGAGATAGTCCCAGCTGCGCGCGGCCGATTGGCCGGGTGGCGCGACCCCCGCCCAAACCGAGATGTACTCGGCACCCAACTCTGCGGCCAAGTGGATCAGCCGTTGGTGCAGATCGACCCGTCGAGCGCGCCCGCTATCGTCTTCGTCGAGGAGATTCGGGGCGTGTTTGACGCGGGGATCCAGGAGGTAGCGCGCGCCGGTTTCGACGCCAATGGCGAGGCCCAGTCGGTTGGCCAGCGCGCGGATTCGCTGGGTGTCGCCGGGCAGGATCCGGAAGGGATCCAAGTGGGGAACGTCCGGGGCTAGGGCGACCCCGGAATAGCCCAGGTCGGCCAGGAGGTGGAAGGCGTCCTCAAGCCGGTGATGGGCGAGGCCGTTGGTGTTGTAGGCGAAGCGCAGCACGGGGGGTAAAAGGGCCGGAAAAGTCTGCCTAGAGTAGGCCGGAAGAGCCTATTTGCTCCCCTCCAGAGGCCCAACTCCGCAGGCTTCTAGCGGGTCTTCGGAACCGCGGTAGGCTTCCTCATCGTCCTATGTTTCCCATGATCCACTCCGCGCTGCTCGTTCTGACCGCTGGTTTGCCTCAGGCCGGTCTCTCCTCGCCTCAGGCTGCGGTGTCCATGGGTCCTTCCCAGGCCGCCCCGGCGCTTGTCCAGGATCTGCGGCGGGTCCTCCCGGACGGAACCGTCCAGCGCACCGTGATCCGCCCAGGCGGCATTCAACTCTCTGGCCCCGAGTTCGATCGCGAGCGGGCGGAGACTTTCGCGTCGGCCCTGGAAGAGCGCGGCCGCCTAGCGCCGACCCTGGCTGCCTGGCTCGCGGAACAGCCCGCGGACGCCCCGGTCGAGGTCGCCTTCTGGCTCCACGACAACCACTCGGCCGGAGCCCCGCTTGAGCTCCTGCGCCAAACGTCGCCCGAGGCGATTCGCGATGCCAGAAGGGAACTCTTAGCGCTCGCCACCGCGACTCATTCGACGCGGGTCGAACGCTTCGCGGCCACGGTCCGCGAGACCGGTGGCGACGTGCTCGTGGCCGGCCTGGGCGCGCCGCTGGTCGTCGCAACCGTTCGTGCCGACCGCGTCGCTGAGTTGGCCCTCCATCCCGACGTCGACGAGGCCTACCGCTCGATGCCTGCCTGGCTGGACGAAGGCGAATTCGCACAAGGGACCATGCGTACGCCGGTCGTTTGGAATCAGGGCATAACCGCCGCGAACAGCCCGGTTCGCATGCTGATCAACGACACCTCGGACGTCGTCACGGACAACCCGTTCCTGCCTCCGGTCACCCTGCTCGGCTCGACCGGCAGCGCGTTCTTCCACGCCAACGCGGTCGCCGGCAACGTCGCAAACGGACATCCGCTGCATGCTGCGGCGGCAAGAGACCTGCCCCAGCTGTACTCCTACGGCGGAACCGGCGACTTGCAGGCTCCGACGATTTGGAACACCGCGATCGCAAGCGGCATCGACTTCGGCAACTGCTCCTGGTGGAACGGCCAGAAAGGTCAGATCGAATTCCTCGACCGCTACTTCGACTACATCATCCGCAACTTCGGCGTGATGATGTTCAAGTCGGTGGGCAACCAGGGAGGCACATCCGAACCCTTTGCCACGACACCTGGCAATGGGTTCAACATGCTGTCCAGCGCGCATTCCGACGACCTCAATACGTTTGACCCTTCGGACGACCTGATGAATTCGGACGCGTCCTGGTGGGACCCGATCGAGGGGCACGCCAAGCCGGAAGTCACCTCGCCCGGCTCCGGCGTAGCCACCACGACCTCCGAACCGGATTGGATCACTCCGTTCTTCTCGGGCAGCTCCTCGGCCAGCCCGCTCGTCGCCGGTGTGGCAACGCTGATCGCCTCCGGCGAGCCTCTGTTGCTCGCTCAGCCGACGACCGTCAAGGCGGTCTTGATGGCTAGCGCCTGGAACAACGTGGAAGGCGATAGCCTGCTGTCCGATCGGGATGGCGCCGGGAGCGTCCACGCGGCCGCTGCCTGGTCGGTGGTGCGCGATGGCCAGTGGTGGTTCGATGACGTCATCGCAAGCGACTTCCAAGGCGGAGTCCTCGACGTCCCCATGTCGCTGCTGGCTGGCGACCAAACCAGAGTCTGCGCCCTGTGGCAGTCCAACCCCAATAGCGCTTTCACCACCGACGTGCTCGAGATGGACCTGGACCTCGCGGTCCTCGATCCATTCGGCAATGTAGTCGCATCGTCGACCTCCACCGTCAACGCCTTCGAACTCAGCGGGTTCACCCCTCAGTTCACCGGCACCTACACGGTGCGCTTGACTCGCCAGCGCTTTGACGGAATCACCGAGCCGCTAACGGTGACCTGGACCTCGCGCTCGGACGCCGCTCAGGCCGAGTTGGTGCACGACGCTAGCTTCTCGCCGTTCGCGGTCGACAATGTGGTGCTGCTGCGTTTGGCCGAGGCCTATCAGGGCTCGGGCCGAGCCTACGCCATCACCTCGTCGGCAACGCCGCCCGCCGGCCTTCCGCTGTACGGCGGATTTACGCTGCCCACCGGCGTGGACGCGCTCACCCTCGCGCTGCTGAACGCGCCCGCCATGATCGGCGTGCTCGACTTCTTCGGCGATGCGGTGGCTCCGATCGCCATCCCGGCAAAGCCCTCCCTGATCGGTGTCGACCTGTATTTTGGCGCAACGGTCTTCGGTGGAGCGCTGCTAGACATCATGGACATCCAGGCGGTTTCGAACACGCTTGAGCTGACCATCGGTCCCTGACGGCGGGCCTCCAAGGTTCTTTGGGGCTTGGGTTGCGCTCGCGAACGCGGGCCGGCGACCATGGGCGCCGGCCCGACCGGGAGCCCTTCGCACCCGTGACCTCGGGCGTCCACCCTGCCCCGACCGATGATTCGAACCTTTGACCTTGGCCGCTTCGTTCCCGATGGGATCACGCGGAAGTCCCTGCGATGGATCCTGCCGATCTTTGGGATTTTCACCGCGAACCTGAACCAAGACGCAGAGTCCGGTGGGCCGGAAGAGCCGCCCGGGTTTCTCTCCGAAGCCGAGTGGGATCCCGCGACTCAACGCGGTGTGCTGATCCACGAATCCCAAGCCCAACCCGGGCTTACGCTAATTCAGCCGCTAACCAGCCGGTTCGCACACCTGATTGGGCTGGACGGCGAAATCGTCCACACCTGGGAGTTCGACTCCGCGCCTGGCGAATGGTGCTACCTGCTGGACGACGGATCCCTGCTGCGCGCAGCTCGCGTGGACAAGGACCCGCACTTCCGTGGTGGCGGGATCGGCGGCAAGTTTCAACGCCTCGCTCCGGACTCCACAGTCTTGTGGGAGTACAAACTGTCAGACCGGGAAGTTCACTCGCATCACGACCTCACGCCGCTTCCGAACGGAAACCTGATCGTAATTGCGTGGACACGCAAGTCCGCCGAGCAAGCCATCGCAAGCGGCCGTGACCCGAAACACGTCGGCGACGCGGGCCTGTGGGTTGGCGCCTTGTTTGAGCTCGAACCCAAAGCGGACGGTGGAACCGAGGTTGTCTGGGAATGGCACGCGTTTGACCACATGGTGCAGGACTTCGATCCGCAAAAACTCGGCTTCAGCGACCTGGTCGACGCTCCGGGGCGGATCGACATCAACGGGGATCATCGCAAGGGAGCACCGGAATCCGCTGAGGATCGCGCGACGCGTGAACGCGAAAAATTGGACCGCGAAGCGCTCGAAGCCCTGGGCTACGTCCCTGGGATCGGGTCCGGCGCGGACGCCGAGGTGGAGACCGAGGAAGAGCGCGAAAAGCGGCGCAAGAAACTAGACCGCTCCGGAGATTTTTTGCACCTCAACGCAGTCGACTACGACCCGGAACACGATCTGCTCGTCGTTTCCAGCCCTCAATTCAATGAGATCTGGGTGATCGATCACTCCACGACCTCGGAAGAAGCCAGCGGCTCCGTGGGCGGACGCTTCGGCCGGGGCGGCGATCTCCTGTACCGATGGGGCAACCCCTCGCGCTACGGCCAAGGCGAAGAATCGGACCGGGTGTTTGGTTACCAGCACGACCCCAAGTGGCTGCGCGGAGCCGACGGATCGCTGCGTTTGACCGTGTTCAACAATCGCCCAGCCGAGGCCGAGAGCGAAGACGAGGATTCCGAGGTACGCGCCAGTCAGGTGGTCGAGCTGGTGCTGCCGTTTGAGGCCGAGCGCGGCTTCCTTCGCGAGCCGGACCAGCCGTTCGGCCCTCCCGAACCGGTTTGGAGCTACCGCGACGAGGCCGGTTTTTTCTCAGCGTTCATCTCCGGAGCTGAGCGCTTGAGCAATGGAAACACGCTGATCTGTTCGGGAGCCGGCGGGCGCGTCTTCGAAGTCACGCCCGAAGGCCGGACCGTTTGGAATTACCGCAACGTGCACGGCGGCGACGTCGACCCACCCGATCACGCCGGTCAGGCTCCGCCGCTAGCCCTGTTCCGGGCCACCCGCCTAGTCCACGACCACCCCGGCATACGCGCCATCCTGGTGACCCAGGAATAGTCGTCTAACGTTCCGGCCGTTTCCAATCCCCTCCGATCCGGCCGACAAACAGCCGATCGGCCAGTCGAGGGGCTAGCGGAGCTAACGCTCCCAGCACGCGCCACTTGAAGCGCAGGTCGCGTTCGGGCTGCGGATCTCGATCCAACCTGAGGATCTCGTCCGCAACCGCGACCGCTGAATCCGAACTGGAAAGATCCGGTGGCTCCAGGCCCGCCGGGTTGTCCTGCGCGTCGAAAAAACCCGTCGAAGTAAGGCCCGGCGAAAGCACGCTGACCGCGATGCCGCTCTCAGCCCACTCCACCCGCTGGGCCTGGGCAATCGACAGCACCGCGGCCTTGCTGGCCGAGTACACCGCTTGTCCCGGAACGCCGCGGCGTGCGACCACCGAAGCGACGTGGACGAAGACCGGCCGATCTCCGGCGCGCAGCAACTCAAAGGTCTCGCGCGCGAGCAGAAGCGGCCCGCGAACGTTGGTTGCCAGCAGTGTATCGATCGACTCGACCTCTAGCTCCGCGATCGGCGCTCGATAGCCGACACCTGCGTTGCACACGACCAGGTCCAGGGCCCCGGTAGCTTCACGCACCTTGCCCATGGCCGCCGTCAGCGCGGATTCGTCGGACACGTCACAGGGCACGACCATGTGCCCGTCGCCGGGAAGGTCTGCGCGTACCGCCTCCAAGCGCTCCAATCCGCGGGCCATCAGCACGACGCGATCGCCGCGCTCAGCGAGGCGCCGGGCCACAGCTGCGCCGATCCCGGACGAAGCTCCAGTCACGAGCGCGCGCCTCATCGGTGCAACAACTTGCGAATCTGCCGGTCCTTGTCGCTCCAGCCGGCCCGCACGCGCCTGATGGACTCTAAGGAACCCGTTAGCTGGCCCGCGGCCAGCTCCAGCTCGACGGCCTCCGTAGATTCCAGAGCGTCGCGGATCAGCTCGCGCCCCTCGTTGGCTGGCTTGCGCCAGGCTAAGCCGCCTTCCGCGTGCAGGTCGTCGGCTTTGGACAGCAGCGTGTAAGCCTCCTGGGTGCGCTCCACCGCGCGGATCCAGCGAGGGTCCGAGCAAAGGCGAGCCTGGGTCGCGAAGGTCGCGGCGTTGACCCCTGAAGATCCGCTCGAACCTGAACGGGAAGGCAAGGGAACCCCGCTGAATTCCAGGCCCGCGAACGGATCGAGAGAGGCGTCGGGAGCCGAATTCAAGGCGGCTTCCACGGCGGCCTGCTCACTCAGCTTGAGCTCGTTTTCGGCTCGAATCTGCCGATTCTCCGTCGATCTCAGGTACGCAAGAACCCCGATCCCGAGCGCCGGAGTCAGGATTACCAGCGCCAGCAACAGCTTGACGGACCCCCCGAAGGAGGACTGGGATTGGGATCGGCGAGCCATGGGTCTGGAGCTAGGAAGACTGGCAGAGGATAGCGGTGGGGGGCCAGTTGCACTGGACGATACGACCCGAGCAACCGGAGTTGTCGCACCCTGCGCACTCGGGCTGGGGATTCCCTTGGCACATGGAGCCGGGCTGCGTGCGAGAATTGGGCCTATGACCCGAGTCCAGCTCCACCTCCCCTCGGCCCTGGGAGGCCTCCTCGCCGGGGCGGCCGCCCTGGCCGCGGTGCAGAGCACCCAGCAGACCGTCGCATTCGGCCCCTACGGCTGGCGCGATCTGGTTCGCGTCGAGGAGTCGTCCCCGTTCGCGGTGCCCGAGGGCCGCGTGCTGGTGATCACCTCGGCCGGGCACACCGCACGCGGCAACGCAACGACCCTGAGCGAGGCCGAGACCGCTCTGATGGTCGTCATCGACGGCAAGCGCGAGCTCATGCTCAACCCGGTCAACGGGCCATCAACCCTCGATCCCGGTTGGGTCGTCCAGCCCGGATCCCGCGTCCAGGTGCATTTCGCAGACGACACCTGGACCGGCTACGTCTTCGGGTACCTCGTCGACATCTAGCGTTCCTCGCGGAAGCCGCAACAGCACTCGAGGCTCAAACTCTCAGCCCGGTCGCCGAACAAGCCGGGCAGCAAATCCACCGTCGACCCGCGCTTCGTCTGGATCCGGCAGCAGGTCGCTTTGCTCGGACAGCTCGAACTCGGGGCGTTCCGCGATCAAGGAGCGCACCTGCGCCACGTTTTCGCTCGGCTCGAGCGAACAGGTCGACCACACCAGTCGCCCGCCCGGCTTCACCCGATCCGCTCCGGCTCGTATCAACCGCGCCTGAAGTTCGATCAAGGACTTTTGGTGACCGGGACCGAACCGCCAACGCGCTTCAGGGCGGCCGGCGAGAACTCCTGTGTTTGAACACGGTGCATCGACCAGCACCGCATCGAACTGCCGCTCTCCGAGACCTTCGCCGGCGTCTGCGACAACCAACTCGACCTGCGCGCCCAGTTCGCAGCGCATCACGTTTTCGCCGATGCGGTTGACTTTGTCCTGGGTCGCATCGCAGGCCACCACGTGTGCGCCCGAGGCTGCCATTCCCAGCGTTTTGCCCCCCGGCGCGGCGCATAGGTCCAAGACTTCCTCGCCCTCACGGGCTTGAACCAGGTCGGCGGCGGCCGATGCAGCGGCCCCTTGGACGAGAATCGCGCCGCGCAGGAAAGCCCTCGATTCGAGCAAGGCCGAGATTTGGTCCGAGCCAAACAGCAACGTGGACCCGCGGCGGGCTTTGGGTTCTAGCCCACCCGCCTGGAGCTCTTCCAGCAGGGCCTCGGGATCCTCGCGCAAAAGGCGAATCGAGAGCAGCGGCTCTTCGAGCCCCTGCTCCGCTAGCCGCAGGGCGACCCCCTCGCCATGCCGCGACGACCACCCCTTCATCAAGGGCGCCGGCATCGAGAGCGCGTCTTCGGCCCACAACAGCGGATGATCGCGCGGGTCGCGAAAAATGTCCTCGGTGAGGTGGCAATTGCGACCCACCAAGTCGCGCCGCGGGTCGCCGCTGAGGCCTTCTTCGCGAAGGCGCACCGCCCGCCGCAAGCAAGCGTTGAGAGTTCGGCCTTTTCCAAGACCGAGCTTGTGCACGCAGGCTTCGACCGTTTCTCCGACGGCTGCGTGATCCGGCACGCGATCGGCGAACAGCACCTGCACCAATCCGGTGTGGACAAACGCCGCCACGTCAGGCTTGGGCTTGCCATTCAGCAGATGTTTTGAGAGTGCGCGAAGTGTCCCGAGTCGGCGCCAGCCCGTGGCCACGAGATGGCGCAGCAGCGCGCGATCGCGAACGTCGAGTTCAAAGCGCTCGGCGACCTCCGGCAGACGCCGCAGGGGCGCCTCGGGACCCGCTCGAAGCAGCTCAAAAGCTGCCAAACGAATCATCATGCCTGCACCTCAGAACCCAGCACGAGCCCGTCCTCGAGTCGCGCGCCGCGCCACCATTCCGCGGCGTCCAGGACGCGTTTGCCCGCGGGTTGAACCGACTCCAAAACCAGGGTGCCGGATCCGGTGGCCACGGCCGGGCGACCCTCCACCACGCGCAGCTCCCCAGGGGCGCCGGCTCCCACGAGCGAACCCCCGGTCGTTGCGCTCACCACTTTCAGGGCTTCGCCCCCAGGTAGGTTGGTCAACGCGCCCGGCCGAGGCGTCATGGCGCGGACGTGGCGGTCTAGTTGGGCGGCACTCTGCGACCAATCGAGCACACCGTCTTCGCGCGTGAGCTTGCGACACTTGGTGATCGCTGTCTTGTCCTGGGGAACGAAGTTCAGGGTACCGCCTGCGATCTGGTCCAGGGCCTCCAGAGCGGCGCGCGCGCCCAGGTGACTCAAGCGTTCCGCCAGCTCGCCTCCGGTTTCCCGCGGACCGATCTCTGTCTCGATCGCGTGCCCCACATCGCCGGCGTCCAGCCGGCGCACCACGCGCTGAATGCTCACGCCCGTGACCGGATCGCCGGCCAAGATCGCGGCTTGCACCGGCGAAGCTCCTCGCCAGCGCGGAAGCAGCGAACCGTGAACGTTGATCCAGCCCCGCTCGGGAAGCGCGAGCAGCTCGCGGTCGATCAACTCCCCGTAGCTCGCCACCAGCGCGATCTCCGGCTCCAATTCGGCGAAGCGCTCGCGGAAGTTCTGTTCCTTCAGGGAAGCCGGAGCCAACAACTCGATGCCGGCCTCCCGTGCTAGCTCAGCAACCGGCGAAGCCTTCGAGCGACGTCCGCGACCAGAGGCTCGCTCGGGTTGCGTCACCACCGCGATCGGGCGATGGGAACTCGCAATCACCGATTTGAGAATCGGTGTAGCGAAGGGCGGCGAGCCGCAGAAGACAAGCCGCATGGATCTTGAATCGATTCGGAAGACAGGCCGCGGCCTAGATGTTGTCGAGGATGGCCTGCTTGAGGCTGTCGTACGAGTTGCTTCCCACGAGTTGCGTCTTCACTTCGCCACCGGAGATGAGCAGGAAGGTCGGAATCGAGGTGATGCCGTAACGAGCGGGAACTTCGACGTTGTCCTGGGTGTTGATTTTCAAGACGGTGACTTTGCCCGCGAGCTCTTCGGCGAGTCGATCGACGAGCGGGCCCATCGCGCGGCACGGGGCGCACCACTCGGCCCAGAAATCGACGAAGACGGGGAGTTCACTTTGGAGAACGACCGATTCCCACTGGGTGTCGGTCACGTCGGCAACAGCGCTCATTTTTGTTCTTGGGTGGGCGGTTGGGGAGGAGGCCACGATCCGTGTGGGGAATTCGTGGTCCGAATCGGTTGGAATTTCCAGATACAGAGATCGCCTCACTCGGCGAGGCGGGCCGCGAACATAGTCCGCGGCGCACTAAGATTCGACCTAGCCTAGGGATTCCGCGGCCGCTGGAGGCACTCCCGGGACTCAATCTGGGCGCCGGGGGCCCTCGGCTGTCCCCTCCGGAGAATCGGGCCCAGCACGGCGAGGCCCTGGGGCTAGCCGGTCCAGCCACCTCACCTAAAGGGCCCGATCCGCCTCCGGGCCTGCCCAAAGGTGAAGCCTGATCCGGCGGGCGAGGAGCTTCTCTCGCTCTCCACCCGGCCGGAAACCTGCGCTGCGCTACTCGGCGATCACGAGCTCGAGCGCGGCGCGGGGCTTGAGATCAAACCACTCGGGTGTTTGGGCTGCGGCGAGCGCAGGAAAGGCGAGAGCTCAGGCAAGGGTGCCTGCAAGGTGGCTTTGCCCGGATCGATGGGTGGACATGCGAGTCGATGTGCAAGGAAGGCAAGGAGTGTGGCCAATCGGAAACATCAGTTTCAGAGCTGCTGGCCTGTTGAAAGAGCTATGCCTCGCGAAGGGGAGGGGTAACAGCGCTGTTCTCGCTCAACCTCAGGCTTCATGCCGTCTCCGTTCGGCCCATCAGCCGCGGAGCGTCTCCACGGGCGGCGCCGACAGCGGGCGCCGGCTCGCCAACAATCCCGCCAAAACAGCAAGAACGACCGTGGCCGCAGATGACAGGGGAACCGCCAGCCACTCCAGTTCAGCATCCACGTCGGCCACCCGCGTCAAAAACACCTGGGCCAAGACCACCGCGCCGGCCGAACCGATCAAGCCCGAAACGAGGCCCACCAGCGCGAACTCGACGCCGAACAATTGGGCCACCCCGCGGCGCGTCACGCCCAGGCTCTTGAGCAAGGCTGCTTCCTTGCCGCGTCGCAAAGCCGAAGTAGCCACCGAACCGGCCAGAATCACCAAGCCTGTGAGAATCGTGAAGGCGCCCAATCCCCGCACGCCCGCGGATATCCGAGCGACCAGCACGCCAAGAGTCTCAAGCAGCGGCCGTACGCGCAGCATCGTGACGTTCGGAACCGATCGAGCGAGCTGGCCCTGAAGTTCGAGTTCGCGCTCGGGGGGCTCGATGCGAGCCACCGCCAGTTCGAAGTGGGGCGCGCCTTCCAGCGCTCCCGGTTCGACCACCAGGAAGAAGTTGATCCCAAAGCTCTCCCACTCAACGGTCCGCAGGCTGGTTACGACCAGATCGAGCGCAACCCCCTGCACATCGAGCCGAACGCGCGAGCCGACCTGCACGCCCATCTGTCGCGCAAAGTCGAGCTCAACGCTCAACTCGAACTCATCCGGATCGCTCCAGAGCGAGCCGTCGACGACTTCGTTGTCAGGAGCCAACTCTTCGAGCCAGGTGAGGCGCAGTTCGCGCGTGAACATCCACGCGGCCCGGCCCGCGTCCTCGCGTTCCGCGGCGAGCTCGGCCACCGGCCTCCCGTCGATCGCACGCAACCGCCCCATCGCCACGGGCGCGTTGTTCACCCCGCGTGCGCCGGCCCCTTCGAGCTCCTCCTGCACGGTTTTCCACTGATCGGGCTGCACGTCCAAAAGAAACACGCTCGGGGCATCTTCGGGCAGCGATTCGATCAAGGCCCGTCGCAGGCCGCTGGAAACCAGCCCCATGGAAACCACCACCAGGACGCCGAGACCTAACGCCACGATGGCTCCGGTGGTGCCGGCTCCGGGGCGGGCCAAGGAGGCCATGCCGTGCGCCAGGGTCGCCGGAATTCGCTGACGCGGTACGCGGGCGATGAACAGCGAGAGCAGACGGGCGCCGGCCCACAAAAGCAGCGAGAGAACCGCAAGCCCCCCGGTGAAGGCGAGCGACTCGATCCATGAACCGCCCTGCAGGCGGGCCACGCAGACCAATCCCAGCGCGACGGTCATCGGAGAAAGCCAGCGGACCGCGCGCGGAACCGGCAGCGGCGCCGCCTCCGCCCGCAGAGCAACCGCTGGCGCGACGCTCCAAACCGTGGTCAAGGACGGAAGGCTGAACAGCATCGCGACCAGCACGCCGAGTCCCACTCCCCGAAGCGCCGCGAGCGGCTGCAACCAGGTGGAGCTGGGCCCCGCGAACAGCTCGGGCGCGAGCGAACTCACCACCGCCGGCACCAACATTCCGGCCAACGCGCCCACCAAGGAACCGGCCAGCGCGAGCAGCACCACGTTGCCCAAATAGAGCACCGCGATCTCCCGCGCGCGAAGTCCCAGGCACCGTAGAACCGCCACGGCCTGGGTACGCCCGGAAAGCCAAGCGCGAACGATTTGAGACACGCCCAGTCCTCCCAGCAACAGCGACAACAAAGCCACCAGTCCGAGGAAGTCCTCGATCTGTGTCAGCGACCGGCGAATGCTCGGCTGCGCCTCGGTGTGGGTTTGCACGCGCAGGAAGTCTGGCTCGTCGACCGTAGCTTCGAGCCGGTCCTTCAGTTCGCCCAAACGCTGCGCGTCCAGGTCTTCGTCGAAGGCCCATACCGCGAGGTGCCGAACGCGCGAGGTCACCACGCCCAGGTCGGTGCGCTCGAAGCCTTCGCTGGACAGGATCGCCCGTGGACCGAACGACATTTGAAAGCCCACACGATCGGGTTCATCGAGGATGAGGGCTCGGATCGTAAAGCGAGCCCCGCCCAGCAGCAGATCGTCACCGAGCTCCGCATTCAGCGCGCCAGCAAGATCGGGCGCAACCATCACGCCGTTCGCGTCAAGCGCGCTCGCCTCAAAGCCCGCGGGCTTCAAAGCCATCTCGCCTGCGAACGGAAATCCGCCGGACACCACCTTCAGCTCGACCAACCGGCTCTGCGCTCCGCGGGTTGCCGTTGCGGCCAACTCACGCAGATCTGCCCGGCGATGGGGGACGTCGTCGAAGGCGGTATCGATCACCGCCGGCAACGGACGGCGAGCCTCGGCGCGCAGATCACCACCGAGCAAGGTGCGCGATTCGGCCCGCAAGCCGGCCTCGAAAGCACCCACCAGGGCAGCCACTCCAACCACGGCGGCCACCCCCACACTGAGCGCTCCGGTGAAGAACACCAGCCGGCCGCGTGCAGCCCGCCCCTCGAGCAGCACCGCGCGAAAGAACGCGCTCCAGGAAGCTCCGCGCGAAGCGGAGTCGATCCTGGATTCTCGCACTTGCGGAGGACTCACGCGCTCGAACCGCGCTCGTCGCGTTCTAGCCGGCCACTCGCCAAGTGAATCCGCCGTTCGGCCCGCGACGCAATCTTCGAGTCGTGGGTGACAAGCACCAGTGTCGTGCCATGCCGCGCGCGCAAGTCGAGCAGCAGCTCGAGAATTCGCTCGCCAGTCGCGCCATCCAAATTGCCGGTTGGCTCGTCCGCGAAGAGCACCTCCGGCTCGCCTGCGAACGCACGCGCCACCGCGACGCGCTGTTGTTCACCGCCAGAGAGCTGGGCTGGGTAGTGATCGGTCCGGGCCGCGAGCCCGACTTCGTCCAGCGCCTTCGCCGTGCGCTCTCGCGCGTCCGGCACGCCGGTCAATTCGAGCGGCAACGCCACGTTCTCCAAGGCCGTCAAGTTGGGGAGCAGTTGGAAGGCCTGGAAGACAAAACCAACCCGGCGGCGGCGGACCAGCGCCAATTCATCTTCGTTCAGGCCGCTCAATTCAACTCCTGCGAGTCGAACCGAACCTTCGCTCGGGCGATCCAAGCCAGCCAACAAGCCCAGCAGCGTGGACTTGCCGCTACCCGATGGGCCTAGAACGGCCACCAGCTCACCCGATTCGATCGCGAGGTCGACGTTGTCGAGAATGGTGAGCGTGCGTTCACCGGAGGGCATGCGCTTGGTGAGGCCACGCGCTTCGAGAACAGGAGAAGAAGTCATGGATTCGGGAGTCAAGCCTGCCCGGTCGGTCGGTTTCCCGGATGGCTTCGTACGACGAGGATGAGAATTTGGAAGGGAACCAGCTCTTTGGAATGTGAAAATCTCGCTCGCCCCACTCGAATTCTCAGGCGGGCCTCTCCACCACCCACCCGTGATCCGCATTTTCCACCTCCTCCTGGCTTTTTCCCTGGGGTTGCTTACGAGCGCCTGCGAACGCGCGGAGCAGGACGCGAGCCGTGGCCCGCGGACCTTCGATGAGCCCTCAGCGGGGGTTACGAAAGCTCCGCCGGCGCCGGAGATTCCAAAAGACGCACCGACGGTTGTGTTCCTCGGCGACAGCATCGGCGCCGGCCTCCACCTGGCGGAGCATCAAGCCGTTCCCGCCGTGCTGCAGAGGAGGCTCACTGCGCGAGGCAAGCCGTTCCACTTGGTCAACGCCAGCGAGAGCGGACGAACCTCCGCCGGCGGCGTCACGGCCATCGACTGGACCCTGCGGACCAAGCCCGACCTGGTCATCCTCGAGTTGGGAGGCAACGACGGGTTGCGCGGCGTGGATCCCGCAACAACTCGCAACAACCTGGAGACCATCATCGAGCGCAGTCGCGCCGCGGGCGCCCGGGTGCTGTTGCTCGGCGTTCGGCTGCCGACCAACTACGGCGCGCTAGCCACCGAATTCGACGAGCTCTACCCCGCCTTGGCCGACGAATTCGATCTCGCTTTCCTTCCCTATTGGATGGAAGGCGTGGGCGCCGTCCCCGAGCTCAACCTCGAAGACGGGCTTCACCCCACAGCCGAAGGCCACGAGCGTTTGGCCGACAACGTCGAGGGCCCGCTGTTCGATCTAATCGCCGAGCTAACCGGGGCCGGCGTTCGCTAGCGAGCCCCCCCAAAGAGCCCGTAGGCGCTCAGTGAACGTTGAGCGTGCGGTCCAGGAAGTCCACCCGCTCGATCCGCATCTGCATGGCAGCTTTCAACTTGGCCTCCAGCGACGGAAAGTCTTCGCTGCGGAATCCGGCATCCACAAACCAGTCGCCCACCACGTGGAGTCCCTGGGTCGTGAACTGCGAATTTCCGAGGGGCCTCGCGGCCAACGGCGTGCCCCCAGCCTTCACATACGGGAAGCTGCGGCTTTGGAAGTACTCCTTGTGGCTTTGAACCAACTCCGCTTCGATTTGATCGCACAACCCCTCGAGCGCTTGCTCGTAGGCGTAGTCCGCGGCGGGAAGTTCGCGGCCCATCAGCACGCTCTCGATCCTTGAAGGAAGCGAGAGATAGCGGGAGCGCAGCGCCTGGATTTGGGAGCGTTCCAGCTTGGCCAGGCCCGCCACGTGACGGCCCAAATCCTCTTCCGCGATTTCCTGACCGCGGAGCGACGGCTGATAGCTGCGCGGAACGATGACTTCGGAAGGGCGCGGAACCGCAGACCCCGAGGTCCAGCTCTTGGGAGCCGGCTGCGACTTGACCACCGGTTCGGAGATCGACCGCTGGGAGAGTTCCAAGCGAATCGACGGCCGCGCCACTTCGTCGCGGCTCCGGTGAACGAGCTCCACCGCCTTGCTGGGCTCCAGCTCCGCGGCGCCCTTCGAAACGGCACCAATCGCGCTCACGATTCCGAGCGTCGCAACGAGGACCGGTAGGGCAATGGCTGTGACCGATTTCATGGGCAGGGGGCTGGAGTGGGCTTCTCGGAAGCGCTTCCGGCCCAACTGGAGGCAGACCCTGAGAAAAGCCTGCTTGCCCGTCTCAGGGGCGGCCCCGCAAGGCCTGATCAGCCCCCTGTTCTCGGCGAGCCCGAACTCCAGGCGGCCCGCGCCAGCCACCCCGCGACCTCCTCGATGACGCCCGCATCGCGCAGGATCCGGTGGTGCCCCAGAGCGCTGGTCGAAACCAACCGCGCCGCACCGATGGCCTTCGCCACCTGGCGCCCCTCGGCGATCGGGACCACCCGATCTCCTTCGTCGTGGAGAATCAGCACGCGCTCGCCGCCTCTTGCCCCGAGCAACTCGATCTCGTAGTCGTGCAGATTCACCGCGTAGCGCCGGTTCATATCGGCCACGATTTGCCGCCCGAGTTCGGCATCGAACCCGAGCCACCTGCGGTAAGCCTCGACGTCGCTCGCCAGCCCCGCCGGCGGCGAGATCCAGGCCACCCGCTCGAATTCGAGCCCTTCCGCCATCGCCAGCGCGACCGCCTGGGATCCCATCGAGTGGGCCACCACCGCCTTCGGTTCCTGTCGTAGATGCCGGGTCACCGCGAACAGTCCGTCCGCTAGCTCGACCATCGAGGAGCTCTTGCCCGGCGTGTCCCCGTGACCCAACCCATCAAAGGTCACCACCTGAAACCCGCGCTTCACCAGGGGTTCGGCAAACGCCGCGAGCTGGCCGCCGCGCCCCGCCCAGCCGTGGACCAACAGCGCGAGGGGACCTTCGGGGCCCCAGCGCCACCCATGCACCCACACCCGGCCCTGCCGGAATCGAAACGGCGTGGCGGAATTCAAGCGCTCGACCTCGTGCTCCGGACGACGGTTGCGAGCCGGCTTGCAGAAAAACCGACTGGCCGCCTTGGCCGCGCGCCTCGGAGCGATCCCCGCGTAGACGTTCAACCCGGCCCGAGCCAAGCGCAGGGACAGGGGAATCGACCCGCGGCCCGGACGCGACGGGCGCGAAGAGGCCTCCCGAACGCCGGACGCGATTCGACTCGAGGGAACTGCCTGGCCGAACGGCACCGGCTGGTCCAGCGGCACGGCCTGGCCCGAGGGAACTGCCCGGCCCAAGGATGCTGCCCGATCCAAGGGCGCTGGCTGATCCAAAGGCGACGGCAGGCGCGCAGACCCCGCCCGGCTGGTTGCCTGCGAGCCGACCCGAGTCAGAAGACTGGGCAACCCCTCGTTCTCTCCGCTCTCTGACCGAACGTCCGTGCTATTCATGACTTCAAGGGGTGCGTTGTCGTCGAGCCTGGTGGGACCAAGAGGAAAGAGAAACTGCGGAAGCTGAGAGAGAAGCGGTCTCGAGCGCGCCCAGCGGCTGCGGGCGAGGCCCCGGGACCTGCGGATGGGCCGCCTGATCCAGCAGACGACGGAAGGCACGGATGGTCAGCCCCAGCCCTGGCGCCACAACCTGACCCAGGGATCGGGCCCCACAACCTGGCAGAGGTCTCCAGAGCCCTGGGCTTCGCCTTGGAAGTCCGCTACTCGGCGAGCAGCGGGCTCTGCGGTTCGGCCGACGCCAGCCACCCCTTTGCGAAAAGCGCGCTGGCGAACTTGGTTGCCAGGATTCGATTGCCCAGCGCATTCGCGTGGTAGTCCGTCGGCGAGAGGCGGATCGGCTGGGCCCATTCGGCAGGCGTCCAGGCTGCTGGGGCCCGGGCGATGCCGTGCTCTTCGCAGAAGGCCGCCAGTTCGGGGACCGGCGGAGTGGCGTGGTCGAAGACGATCAGCTCGCAATCCAAGCGAGCGCACAGCTCCTGAAGGCGCAGCAGAGCCGACTGCATGAACGGCCAGCCATCCAACGTTTCAGGGCGCTCGGCAACCGGGCGCGCATCTTCGCGGTGCCGCTTCAGGAAACTACGGGCGTTGACAAACTGACGCAGCGCGTCCAAACCGCGAAAGCTGCCGCGGACCCAACCGCGCAGCCCCCGCTCGCGCTCGGGCTCCTCGGACATGCGTTCCAAGATGTCCTGGAGCTGATTCCAAGTGCGCCGAAGGTCGTTGGCGATCAGCGTCAATGCGATCACATCGGGCTCGAGGGCTTCGGCGTGAGCCACAGCCCAGTCAACTTCCTGGGTCGTGTCGTACATCAGGTGGCCCGCGTTCATCACGCGCAGCGGCCGGCGCTGTTCGTCGAGCCAATGCCCTTCGAGCAGTTCGGCCCAGGACTCCTCGGCGGGAACGCCCCATCCGAAGGTCACCGAATCGCCCAGGAGCAAAATCCTGCGGCCCCCGCCGGCGGCGCGATCGTCGGCGCGCGAGGGAACGCCGTCCTCGGACGCGATGGGCTCGCGCAGGCCGGAACCATCGGTTTCGAAGGTGAAATTGGAAAACTCCGTGACACGGCTCGGCAGATTTTCAAACAGCCGGCCGCCGGGATGGACGGCGGATTCGATCGGCTGAATCGCACCCTGCTGATAGCGAGCGACGTCGCGAAAGTAGACCGTCCCAAGCGGATCAAAGGCCTGCAGGTAACGATCCGATGCCACGCTGCCAAGTCCTATCCCAAGAAGAACGCAGCCCGCACGAGCCGCGATCCGCTTTCCGCGTCCAGGTGCCACCGGACTTAAGCGCCGGCTTGGCCTGCGACGCCTGAGTCCGAAGCTTCGTCTGCATCAACCTCGGGCTCGGTCCCCAATCCAGCGGGCGCTTCGGCGGCCGGATCCTGCCCGGACTCGAGGACGAGTTCGCGATCAGCCAGTTCCTCGGCCACCTCCAGGTCCTCCGCGCCGAACTCCTCGAAATTGGTCTGGGCCAGAACTTCGTCGAGCCGGTCCAGGCTGTCCGGGTGCAATTCGAGCTCGATGTCCGCACCAAACTCTTCCTGGTCGACCTGAACCAGGCCGACCTTGGCGAGCTCGAGCACCGCGCAAAACGAGCCGATCAACACTTCACGTTTCGGCCCGTCGATCTCGCCCGTTTCGACCAGACCGCGCACCGAAAGCCGTCCGCCAGCTTTCAATCGCTCGACCAATCGGTCCACGTAGAAGCGGATCGGGCGTGGGTCCGTGTGGACATGATGGGTGCGCTGGGCCGAGACCTCGCGCAGCAAGCGCGACCACTGGGCCAGCAGATCGAAGGCGGTCAGCTCGCCGAGGTCGAGCATCGGCTCGGCCCGGGTTCCTGCGATCTCTCCGCGCCAGCCGCGCGGAGAAATCAACGAACGCTGCTCAAACCGGTACTCCAGGTCCTCTGCGCAGGTGCGGAAGCGGCGATACTCGATCAGCCGCTGAATCAGCTCGTCGCGCGGGTCGAGCTCCTCTTCGAGGTCGAGTTCGTCGGTCGGCAGCAGCGACCGCGACTTGATCGCCATCAGCGTCGCCGCCATCAGCAGAAAGTCCGCGGCGGCTTCAATGTCGAGGTCGGTGATCGCCTTGAGGTACGACAGGTAGTCGTGGACGACCCGATGGATCTCGACCTCGTGGATCTCCACTTCCTGCTCGCGCACCAGGTGCAAGAGCAGGTCCATGGGTCCGGAGAAGACGCGGTCGAGCCGAACCGTGTAGTCCTGGTCGGTTTCGCCAGGCTGTTGCGCGAGGTCGTTCATCCGTCAAGCACTCGGGAACACCGAGAAGAAGGCTTCGACCCAGCCAAGGAGCAGATCGCTCATTTGGTAGATCGTCTCGCCGACGAGCTGCCGAAAGCCCGGCACCGCGTAAAACAGACCGACGATGATCAGCAGGCCAAAGCGCTCGAGAACGTCATAGGAACCGCGCAGTTCATTGGGCAGCAGCCAGTGGACGATGCGGCTGCCGTCCAGGGGCGGGATCGGCAGCAAGTTGAAGACCGCCAGGATCACGTTCACCACGCCCGCAGCCATCATCAGAATGAACAGGAGCTGGTCCCGCTCGTAGAGGCCGAACTGGTCCAGCGCCCTTGCGATCCCAAAAAACATCAGCGCGAGCAGCAGGTTGGAAACCGGGCCGGCCAGCGCCACCAGGGCGTTGTCCCGATGCGGGTGCTCTAGATTCGAGGTCATCACCGGCACCGGCTTCGCCCCTCCGAACAGGAATCCGAAGGACATCAGCGAGATCGCCGGGAGGATGACCGTCATGAACGGGTCGATGTGGACGAGCGGGTTGACCGTCATCCGGCCCATGGACTTGGCGGTGCTGTCCCCCCGCTTCCACGCCATCCAGGCGTGGGCAGCCTCGTGGACCGAAAGCGAGAGGATGGCCAGGACCACGAGCATCACGATGCCGGTGGTACCTAGGTTGTCGGGGTGGAGATAGCTGATGGTGGCCTCGCTGGCGGGGTCGAGCACGACTCGGGGCATCCGGGCGCCCTTCCGTGCTCTGGAGGAACAAACTACGATCCCCCCAGCCCGCGATGCAGCCCAAAACCCCCGTGCCCGACTCTTCTTCTGCGACCCCCGGCCCCGGTTCCACCGGCGACCGCCCCCTCGGGGCCGGCCGTTCGTCCGGCGGGCCCTCCCTCGAACCCGTCGCCGAGCGAGCCGCCCGGCGCCAGGAGCGAGCCGCCCAGGTCATCCGCCAGGAGGCCAAGGCCGTCGCCGGTCTGGAACACCACCTTTCGGGCGAATTCGACCGCGCCGTCGAGGCCATCCTCGGCTGTCGCTCGGTCGTCGTGACCGGTATGGGCAAGGCCGGATTGGTGGGCAACAAGATCTCGGCCACGCTAGCCTCGACCGGCACGCCGTCCTTTGGGCTCCATCCGGGTGAAGCGCTCCACGGCGACCTAGGTCGCATTCGGCCCGAAGACTTGGTCCTGTGCCTGTCCAACTCGGGCGAGACCGCCGAGGTCCGCGCCCTGGTCCCAGGCGTCAAGCGCATCGGCGCCTCGATCGTGGCCATGACCGAGAGCGCGGACTCGAGCCTCGCGCGGCTGTCCGACATCGTGCTCGAGCTGGGCCCGGTGCCCGAAGCCTGCCCGCTTGGCCTCGCCCCCACCGCCAGCACCTCCGCCATGTTGGCCCTCGGCGACGCCCTCGCGATGGTCGTGCTCGAAGAGCGCGGCTTCGGACGCGAGGACTATGCCCGTTTCCATCCGGCGGGTTCCCTGGGCCGTAAGTTGATGCGCGTCGCGGAGATCATGCGCCAGGGTGACGAGCTGCCCCTCGTTCCAGAAGACGCAGACCTCGACACCGTCCTCGACGTCATGGGCAACACGCCCGGGCGGCCCGGAGCGGCCGTCCTCGTTTCCCCCGGCGGCACCCTCGCTGGGATCTTCACCGATGGCGACCTGCGTCGCCTGCTGCGCCAACACGCCGGCCCTTCCGAAGATGTTCGGGTCCTCGACCACGCCGCCCGAAGCCCGCGCTCGATCGGCGCGGATCAATTGGTCGAAGAGGCCATTCGAGCGCTGAAGACCGCTCCAGCCGTGGATCAACTGATCGTCGTCGACGACAAGCGGCGCCCCATCGGCCTGCTCGACGTCCAAGACGTCCTGGACCTCAAGCTCTAACGTTCAGCTCTTGGGAGGCCGGCCTGCCGAGCCCAGAAAGTGCTCGTCGCGCTCCAGGTTCGGAACGCCCTTGCCCTGGAGACGCCGGGAAAGGGAACGGATCGGCCGCACGGGGTGCAGCTCCTTGACCTTCTCCTCGTAGCGCCCAAAGGCCGGACCGCGCTCGAGCAACGGCGCCGGCATGGGGATCGAGCCCTGCGCAAACGGCTTCGCAATCTGATCCAGACGTTCATAGAACGTCTTGGCCGCCGCGCCCTCCAGCCGCGGCTTGCGCGCAATCATCGCGCAGTCCCGCCAGCTTCCGCCCGGGACTCGCTCGGCCGTCTCGTCGGACTCGAACAGCGTCTCCACCAGCTCGAGACCGGTGAACGCGCACAGCCCTAGCCACGAATCGGGGTAAAAGCGCCAGCAATCGTAGGGGTAGCGATGGATGTTCCCCGCGCCCGGCGCGACGATCACCGCAAACCCGCCAGGCGACAACACGCGCGCCATCTCCGCAAACGTGACCCAGAAGAACGGGTTGTGCTCAAACGTCTGGCCCGACACGACCAAGTCAACGCTCTCGCGTTCCAGCTCGTCCCACACCGCACCCTTCGCCGGCACCAGATCCACGTTCGGGCCGGCCTCCAGATCGAGGCCCGTGTACCGAAACTGCTCGTCCCCAAACAACGGGCGGTACGTGTCCTGCACGTGGTACGACTTCGACCCCACCTCCAGCACGCGGGTGCGATCACCGCCGGTCGGAATTTCATCTGCGTAGTGCTCGAGGAAGCACTGGACCTTGAGGAGCGAAGAGGGATGCACGAGAAGAGTCGTGGACGGGGTCGATGCGTTCTCCAGCGGGCCTCCCGAAAACCGGAGACCTGCGAGACGCAGGGGGCCGAAGGGACGCAGGTCGCGCCCACCCGCAGGCTAGCTCGATCGTTTCTCCACCCACGGGAGAGTCCCGAAGAATTCGCTCGGTCCACTCGAAGGCTCCCGCCAGCCGAGCTGTTCCGCAAGCGGCGCGTACCCAGCAGGCAAGAACTCGCCGGATCGCTCTCCCGGCGGCCGGCGCAGGGGTGACTGCACAGCCCACCTCACAGGCCGCGCCATCCCGGCCGCCAAGGGCTCGGGCGTTCGCTCGCCCGCTTTGAATTTGGCTAGCCCGGGGGAGGTTTGAGTCCCCGGCCCCGCGTTCCTGACACTCCGAGCGGACGTCGAGGGGTCCGGCTGCTTGACGCCGAGTCGTTGCCGGTCAACAGCGCCACCGTCGTTGGTCGCCCCTCACAGCCGATCTCCGCAGTCGTATTCTAAATCCTATGGCTACAAGCTCGCCTCCTCGCCCTGTAGGCCGGCGCTGGATTTGGATCGCCCTTCCGGTTTCGTTCGCCTTGATGGTCACGTGGTTGAGTGACTCCTTGGGCCCAGAGCACGAGGCTCACCGCCCGCGCGCCCAGCAAAAGGTCGAACCCTCCCCGGTTGACTTGAAGGCTGCTCTTTTGGTCGAAGGCAGCACCAGCCTGCGAACTGGAATCGAACGAGAGGTTCTGCTCGAGCCTTCGGCCGCTCCAAAGTTCGATTCACAGTTGGATTCACAGCGATCACAAGCGGACCCGACTGCCGAGCGTCGCATCGTGCAGATCCAGACGACGGACGGAACGCCGTTGCCGAACCTCCCGATCAATTGCTCTGGGCACTGGTTGAATTCGGACGCGAATACGGACGAGTCCGGACAGATTTCCCTGAGCTCCCGCTGGAAGTCGATCTTCGTCGAGCTACCGCCCGAGCCGGGAGCGACCTACCTCATCGACGAGTTGCCCATCGAAGACGGGATCCGGCGCCTGGTCCTCGACCAGGTCGGCGTCGTTCGACTCCGGTGGCTCGACCTCGACGGCGTCGAGCTCGAATGCCAAACCGAGGCGAACCTCCGCCCGCAGCTAGAGCCCGCAACGGTGGGATCCGTCCTATTCGAACCGGGCCGGTTGGTCTATCTATCCCGGGCCGCGGGCCCTCTCGAGCTTTCCGTCGTCCGCCACGAGGACGCCTCGGTTGAGTCGTGGCTCGTCTCGATCGACCCGGCCCTGTTCACCCAATCCACTTGGGAGAGCATCGGAGTCCCCGGGGCAGTCGATCATCCCGCGGACATCACGATGGCGTCTGGTATTCGACACTTCTCCTTCACCGGACGACTTCTGAACGGGATCGACGGGTATGGGCCCTTTACGCGGAGAACAGCCCCACCCAAGCCCAAGTCCGTGCAGCTCCAGGTCGAAGTGACCCTAGCCACCGGCAAGGGTGCCGTGATCGGCAAGTATGGAGTCTTCTGCGACGGCGAATTCGATGTCTCGTTCTTCGTAAAAGCGGGCCAAGTACAAGACTTGAGCTTCGCCTTCTCGATTGACAAGGGAGAAGACACCGTTCGATTCACCTACCGCGCCGCAACCGGCGGTGGCTTGGGCGCAGGACGTCACGAACTCGGCGATTTGGTCCCATCTCTAGAGTCGCACTCGAACGCGCTCGAGACGATCGAATCTAATTGAAGTGAACGCGGTCTCCAGCGGAGTTCGGCTCAGATCCGCTCTGCGCTTGGCCGCAATCCCAACCGATTGCGCGCTCTCTCGGGCGGCCGCCGTTGCCCAGCATCGGTGGTCCAAGTGGACACGTTCGAAGCCATGATGTCCTGAAAGAAGTTGGGCGCATCTAGCACTGCATGGCCTCGTCAGTGGCTTCGTGCAATGCATGCACCGCCGGCTATCAGCTCCAAGGCCACTGGCAGTGGATGCGGACGATGCCGCGTTCGAGCCGGACTGGGAGGGGACGTGGCTGGATACCTGACCCTTGATTGTTGCCGAACAACTACAAGGTAGGTGACTCCCTAACTTGGTTCGTATTATCGAGCAAGCCCAGCCGCCTTCGGTCGCTCTTCCGAGCTGAGAACGCGGAGGCGGGAAATTCCTGCACGGAATGAGACCCGTACAGCAACGCTCTCCAACCGTGTCGATGAAATCCGGCCCTGGAGACCTAGAATCGAGTCCGGCGCCCCGACAGAGCCTGTGTCGCTACCATTCCACTAGCAATTGGGGAATCCGTCCACCAATCGTTTTTTGTTCCAAAAATTGCCGACCACATCGGATCCGCACGACGCAGATCAACCGAGCCCGAAGCAGGGCCCGAATTTCGATCTCGAACTCGTGCATTCCATCCTCGAAAAACGACGTGAACGACTGGTTGAGTTCCTCGACCGCCTGGCATGCATCCCCCGCATCCTTCACGCGCGCAATCGAGCCATGGGTCGGCCCCTGGACGACTCCGAGCTCGATGACGTTGCCCAGGACTCGCTGTCCGTGGTTTGGCGCAAGCTGCCCAAATTCGAAGGGCGCTCGAGCCTCGAGACGTGGACTTACCGCATCGTCGTGTTCGAATTGATGAATGCGATTCGCCGCCGTTCCCGCCGCCGGTGGCAAACGGAGGGAGGCACCGCCCTGCTCGATGCACAGGCTCCGTCCGTAGAGCCATTCGAGGATTACTCAGACATCTATTTGGCCCTTGATGAGCTGCGGCCCGAAGAAGCCAGCGTAATTCGCACCAAGCACTTTGACAACCAGTCATTCGCTGAGATTGCGGAGAAGACCAATGAGGCCCAGAGCACAATCAAGACCAGGTATTACACTGGGATGAAGCGCCTGCAAGTCTTGCTGCAACATCGCAAGGGAGACCTTCATTGACCTCCGCATCCGATCTTCCCCCCGAACACGGGCTCCCGCATGAGCACGGAGAACAAGTCGAACGCGAAGAGCTGCTCGCGAGTCTGATCGTCGGCGACGTGAACTTAGATGATCCGAACGTCGCGCGGATGTGCGCTGCTAACGCGGAATTCGAATCTCAGGTTCGCAACTTGATCGAGCTCGGCGGGCTGCTCGATCGAGCTGGTAAAATCAAGCGCGAGGTAGAGCAGACCTCCGGTCAGAGTTGGCCCGAGGAACATCTAGACTTGAAGGAGCGTTTCCGTGAGATCTTGAATGCCTCCATGGACCTCGAGGAGGATTCTGTAGAACTCAAGAAGCCCGAGTCTCAGCTTCAGCGACCGAATCGTCTGCGCTTCCTTGGACCATCCTTGCTCGCGGCGGCGGCGGCCATCCTTTTGACCTGGTGGATTGGCAAGGGGCCCGCAGGAAGCGACCCTCCAGCCGTGAACGACCCCTATCAGGGGGTTTTGCTCGGCGACGGCGATCTGGAGCCACAGCTCACCCTAGACCCCTCGGGCGAAGGGGGGATCCTCAATTGGGCTCCGGTCGATGGCGCTGGGCGATACACGGTTCGTATTCTGGAAGGAGATTCTGCCGAGGCGGGTTCGCCCCGTTCGCTGCTTGAGAAGAGCATTCGATCAGGATCCAGCCTGCAGCTAGATCCCCTCCCATGGTCCGCCAAGCACGACACGATCCTGATCCAAGTGGAGTACCGGATCGGCGGAATGGACCGAGCCGAGAGCAGCGGCGAGCTTCGCTTGCCGCCCTCGCTCTAGCGGCGGTTGGTCTGTGCGCGAGCCGAGCATACGCTGCTTCGCAGGTCGCTGAAGATGGCAAGCCTTGGATCACGCGACTCGCAAGTATCGAACAGGCGGTCACGGAGGAGCGAAACTCTGCGACCCATAGCGCCGTAATCTTTGATTGTTTCTCTGTCCTCCAAGATGCCGAGCTTTCTGGACTGAGTATTTTCGGCGACCAGGATGCACTTGGAATCGTCTGGCACTACCTGAGCGGATGCTCGGAGCTGCCGCAGCAAACGCGCTCCGCGGCGACCATCTGGGAAGTCCTGTCCTTGGCCAGGCTATGCAACTCAAGCCACCTGGCGCTCGATTTCCGGAGACGCTGGGAAGTACGGGACGCGCTCATCGAAGCTCTGGGGCACTTAATGAACCCCAAGGCGAAGTTCTCGGAGCAGGACTTTTACTCCGATGCGGTGCTCGAGGCCGCGATCGCCCGGGCTCAGCTCGACATGGACCTCGGGCGAATGGAGCAAGCCGAATACCACCTCTTCTCCGACGCGCTTAGGGATGTCGCCGGGCAGGGCAATCCTGCTTTGGGACTGGCCCAGGTCCAATGGGAGTACAACAACCGCACCTTCGAGTTCGTCGAGGCCCTTCCGGAACCGACAGAGGCCGCTGATGAGCTGGAGTTGGAACTCTATCGTCACTCGCTCGGCTTGGCCATCCGAGCTCAGTTGCAGACAGCCCTCGAAGCCTCCCTCGCAGGGCACGAGGCAAGCAGGTCAGCGAGAGAGGCTCTAGAGGCAGCCGAGGAGCTCTTCCGGCGTACACCTGGGAATCACGAGCACCCGTATGACTACCACTCCTATCACGTGCTGCTTTCGATGGCATTGCTTGCGGTAGAAGTGGGACTCCCGGCTGAAGCAGATGCCCTGCTCGAGCGTGCTTCGCATTGGCCTTTGCTCCAGGGCAGTTCTGAAGGCCTTGGAGTTGTGCCTCATCTCGAACTCGATATCACGCGCGCTCGAGTCTTGGCTTCAAGCAAGTGGGATCAGGATTGGCCTGCGTCGCGCGTGACGGCTTTGAACAAGCGAATTCTCGAGTCCTGGAACAAGCTCGTTCACACGTGGAGTCAGGCTCCCAGCCCGGAAGGTGGAATCGGTTTCCTATTCACGCGCGCCCGGCGGAACCTCTTCCAACATGCGGTAGCATCTGCCAGGCGCCTTCATGGAGACCAAGGTGGTTTCGAAACCCTGGTGAAGGCCCAAGTCCTAGGCGGACTCGAGCGCGGACTGGACTTAGAGGCTCCCTCTCTCGCCCAGGTCCAAGCCGCGTTGAACACTGACTCGGCCGGAGTCCTTGTGTTCGTTCCTGGAGACTATGAGCTGCTGGTGGTATGCATCGACCAAGCCGGTATGGCCTGGTACAAGACGAGAGCCCTGCGTCCCATTCTGGAGCGGGTGCGATCCCTCCATCAGACTCTACGCGAGGAAATCGCTGAACCTGGAAAGGAGCCCTCCTCAACGCTGGCCAAGGAGATCGGTGATCACTTGTGGACGAAGTCCATTGTCGAGCGAACCGCCAATTGGAAACACATCGTCCTGGTCGGCAGCGAACTGCTCGATGGGTTGCCTCTGCTGGCCGTGGATTTTGGGAAACACGGACCGCTCGGCCTGCACAAGCCCGTGAGTTTCGTGCCGTCTTTGCCGTTCCTAGTTCACCTCGCAGGACGTGCGGACCGAGCCCCCGACACGTCTGTGGAGATCCTCGCAGGTGCCACGGGTCTCAGGGCCAACAGCCCAAGCGGCAATCCGCTAGTGTTGCTGCCTCCTGTGAACTGGGCCCAACACGGAGTCGACCTGGACAGGCCAGACCTTCGAGTGATCGAAGGAGCAGACGTAAGTCGTTCCGAACTGGCCTTGGCTCTTGCGGGCGAAGTAGAGCTGCTGACGCTTTTGAGTCACGGGGTCTACGACGGGTCTCGGCTCGTCCCTGCCGGGATTCTGCTTGCAGGCGAGGACGGAGAGCCGAATGACTTCCTCTGGAGCGAAGATCTGCGAGGCCTTGCAGCACCGCGCTTTTGCGTGCTGCTTGTGTGCGAGATGCTCCGTGGGCTCTCGCGCGTTGGAGATGGCGGTGCCGCGAATCCGGCCGGCGCGCTTTTAGCCGCAGGCTCCCAGGCTGTTCTAGCCAGCGCGAGCCAGCTGGAGATGTCAACCGCACTTAAGCTGTTCAAGGGCTGGCGGCAGGGCTGGTTGGCCGGCGAGGACCCGGCGACCGCATTGCTGCTAGCGAAGCAGGGTCTTCCCGAGGAGCTCGGCAGCCCCAGTTTTCGCGCCACACTCCTTCGCGCCTACGGCCTAGGCTTCCGTCGCTAAGCAAACAGCTTGCCCGGACTGAGTCCGGACAGGCCTGCCCTCTTGAAAAAAAGGCATCGACAGATGTCGCATCCCGGGCTAGTTCACCGGGCAGTCGGTTCCGCCCATGGGCTCGACCGGGGGAGTCGGTGGCTTGATGCGCCGGACCGGAATCTTGGCAACGACGATGCCCGTTCCCAGTGTCCCCCCTGACACAAAGTTCACAAAAGACGAGGCAGCGCCCTGGCGCACTTGGATTCCGGCATTCAGGCCCGGGTAGGCAGCCAATTGGTCGAACAGTGGACTCTCAAATTCTGAGTGGGTTTCGAAGCCCATCATGATCGTCGGTTGACGGCCATCGTTGTAGGCATCCTTGGGCCGGAGGCGCAAGGCAAAGAACCTGCCGGCTTGGCCCCACACGGTGTCAGAATATGTCATTCCAATCTCCCATTGATTTGGATCTGACGAGGAAGGCAATTGAATGGACTGGGGGTCGGAACCTCCGCAGGCCGCAACAGGCTGAGCTACGAAGTCCTCGTTCGCGCTTTCCTGCCTATAAAGAAAAGTGACGACTTCACCACTCATCGGGAAGAACGGGGCCTGCACCACGCCTGTGAGAACGGTCTCGGCCGGAATGGACGTGACGTTGACGTCGAATTTCCAAGGATGATCCTGGTTGTCTTCCACCCAGTCAAAGGCACTTCCCGTACCGCCGGATATTGCGTCAAATTCTAGCTCATCCACGTCGTAAGCAATCAACAGATCTTGCTCATTGCCTTCACTGAAACCGATCATCACATCGCCGCGGCGATTGCCGTCCAAGTCGCGGACAGTCGGGAAGCTAGCCTGGTTCACTCCCGACCAGCCGGTCTCGATGAGCACTTCATTGCTAGTCCCCGTTTCAAAGGCAGGAGCTTGAGGGTCATAGCCGAGGTTTAAATAGGAGCGAATCCTCCCGGCGTCCTCAAAGCTGAGCACGAGATCGTCAGGGTCGGCAACTGTGCCGGGGATCTCAAGGTTGTTGTCGTCGATGCGTCCAGCAGACATCCCGACCACTTCAAGTCCGTCCGGAAGGTGTGTGGGGGATTGAAAACCACTGCCCACTCCGGCGATAAGGACCCACTGGTCTATCGTGGAAAGTCGCGTTAAAAACGCGAAGCCATCGAGGCCGAGCCCACCATGATCACGCAGGCGCTCCACTTGGTTTTGTGTGTAAGCGGCGTTGATGCGATTCATGAGCAAGGTCGGCGGAAAACCGGTGGTCACCCGATAGGCCTGGAAGCCGTTTTGGACCGCAACGAGCAGGGCACTCAGTGGGCTCGAGGCATAGATCCGTCCCAGGTCGAAATCCGCGACGGTTTGCCCCGCAACGGTGAAGCTGTCCGGCGTGCCGGAGAACCCGAAGGCGTTCCCCTCGTAGACCCGAAAAGTCGTCCGATCCGCGTCGAGCACAACGAGGTCTAGATTCACGTCTCCGACGACATTCCCGACGCGAACTTGGATACCGGTTGTATCGGCGGCGGCAATCGTCGTGGTCTCCGCGGTGTTCGTCGAGCTATTGACTTGGGTCCAACGCAGGCCTGCGGAGCCCACATGAACAACCCCATCGGTGCCGGGATCGATACCGCCGAGACGCAATGCGGTGACATCGGCGGTGTCGACCCCGCCGTCAATGATCTCGTAGCTGTCAAAGACACCTGCCTCCGACATGCGGACTAGCTGACCGCCGCGTAGGCTGAAGTAGTCGGGAAGCGAGTCGCTAGAGGTAACAGCCGTGGTGCCGCTGGTGAACTCACCAGTACCGTAGAGGATCTGGGGTGGATAACCTGTGAGATAAACCTCTTTCAAAGTCGGAGTAGCATCGCCTAGATCGAGCGCAGCGGCTCCCAAAGTAGCGCAAGTGCTTGCGAAGAGAAGATCGAAGAAGATCGGTCGGAACATGGGTGCTTTGAAAATCTGCTCGGGACATGGGAGGGGCCCGGGCGCTAGGGATTCAGTGTGGAGGTTCGGGTTAGGAGAACCAGTGTCTTGACAGGGAGTACGCGTCGACCCCGGGCGGTTCGGTCGGGATTTTCTTCTACTTTTTTTCCGGCTGCGCTGGCATCCCTGGGACGCGCCACGCGAACGCCTACAGACGGCGACCATGGCGTCAAAGAACGGCTCTGACGAATTTTCCTGAAACACCGCCGGCCAAAGAATATCAGGACGACGTTTTCGAGCGATCGCCGTTGCTCTGTGGCGCGGCGCCTCGATCCGATGAGCGGCGCGCTATCGGCGCGTGCTCTCAGCCAATGTGTTTTCCATGAGACAAATCGCATTCCCCTTCGCTCCGGCTACGGCCGTTGCGATGTCCCTAGCGATCACGCCGCTAGCGGCAACGCAGACCCAGAGCATCCCCCCCCAACTCTGCACACCCGGTGCCGTTGATCCTGGAACGTCTCTATTCGAATTGAGGCATGGAGGCGAAACGCGACAAATCGAGTCGCGCGTAACTGCTTCCGGCACCCAGATCTGGACCGCCGAAGGTGGCGGTCGCATTCGAACCTCGCCCGGGAATAATCAGAACTGGGTGTTCCAAGAAACTCCCGAAGACGTCCAGCAAACTCTGCTCGATATCTGGTTTGAGCCCGGTTCCTCAACCCGCGGTTGGGCTGCCGGGCGAGCAGGTCACTTGCTGCGTACCGTTGATGGCGGCAACACCTGGGAGCACTTTGATGCGAACCAGCCCGAGATTCCGGACTCGACCGGGATTCCCGCGAACATCTCGACGATCTGGAAGACCCGCTGGGTCGACACCGACGGCGAGGGAGACCCGGACCTCGGCTTCATCGCCGGCATGTACACGTTCAAACGCAACGACGTGGGGTCCGCCCACAACGCTAGCGACTTCAAAAACGTCAAGTTGTGGACGGATCTGTCCGCGGTCGATACCAATGCAATGGTGGGCGATCTTGAGCCGCAACATTTCGAGTTCTACTCACTAGCTATCGTGCGTGACTCCGGGGACTCCGAAGATTGGATCGGGTTTGTCGCTGGGGACTTTTGGCCCTCCCCCCAGACTCACCAAAACCACGCGATGGGGTTTTACACAGACACCCGCCTTGCGCAATCAGAGGGCGGACGCAACTGGTGGCGCGTCTTCAACTCCCCGTTCCAACCGGATACCTCAACTGGCGCTACGGTGAGGATGGTGGATGCCTGGGAAACTGAATTTGAGGCCGAGGCGGTGCTGTTTCCCTCCGACAATTCTCAACCGGTTCCGATTCAAGGCTTCATGGTTGGCGGAACTGGCAACAACCACGGATTTGTCTATCGCACCGACAATGGGGGCCTGAACTGGGATCTCGAATCCTTCGACTTCAGCCCCACACCTCCTCCGACCAACGGAGCTCCGGCTCCGACTCTCTATGGGGTGAGCGCACTCGGAAACGGGAAGGCGATCGCTTGCGGATACGGCGGCTCCATTTGGAAGCGGAACACGGCGACTGGTCTTTGGGACTACTCGCCGATTCCGGGAATCACGTCCCCGCTAGCCTGCTCGGAAGCGAGTTCCGGCTTGAGGAACTTCATCGGAGGGAGCTTCGGTGTGTTGCGTGGGACCGTCAACGGCGGAAACACGTGGCCCCTGTTCCTGAACCCGGCCTACTTAATCTGCAACAAAGAAGACAACTGGCGGATTTCTGATATCCACTTTGTCGATGAACTTACAGGTTACGCCGTTGGGCAATTTCAGCTCATCGCCAAGACTACGGACGGGGGAATTAGCTACAACGTCCAAAATGGCGCGCCAGGCAATACTTCGGCTCCTGCGCAAGGCATCACGGGAGTCGCCTTCCGCGACACGGATCGCGGAGTGACAATCACCCGCAACCCGACCAATTCCTCGGGTACCGTGCCGTGGTCCTTGTACACGATTGACGGTGGAAGCAACTGGACTGCGGGGGTCGTTCATCCCGATCCAAACGCTGGTCCTTCCGGCCCGTCCCTGGTGTCCTTAACGGATGTCGAATACTCCGGACAGTTCGATGTGTACTGGGCTTCGGGAAATCGTAGTGATGGCTCGGGCGTGAGTCTCTATACCAGCGACGGCGGGATGAACTGGTTCTACGTTGCCGATCCGATCGGCTCCGTGAGGCTCGAATCCATGGCTTTCCTGGGATTTGATCAGGGCTTTGCAGCGGGGAACCAGGGCAAGCACGCACGGGTGTACCGATTGGACTTCGTAACAGCTACGGGTGGAGGAGGAAGCTACCAGTGGGTGGATGTTTCCCCGGACCAGCCACTCGTCAATCAGCCGGCGCGACGTCTGAACGCGATCGATGCTCGTGGAAGCGATTACGCAACCTGTGAGGCCTTGGCTGTTGGACAAAACGGATGCGTGTTCCAATACGAGCATGCCATGAACAAGTTCGTCGCAGTCCCCGGCGTGTACGATCTGGACAGTTCGGGCGCAGTGATCCAGAGCCTGATCGACCAGAGCCTGCTGTCGGTCTCGATGGCTCCTTTGCAGAACTCATCGATCTTGATCGGCGCTGAGTCGGTCGTCTTCGAACATACGGCGAACCTGTGGAAAAGGCAGGCTCCTCAGACGGGAGCAGTCCTACGCTACGACGGACTCAGCTGGAGCACCGAGCGCTGTGGAACCGACAAGGACCACGTTGCGGTTCAACTCGTGGACAGTGACACCGGATACTTGCTCGGCAACAACAACGGCAAGCCAAACTCCGAGCTTGGCGCGGTGGGCGACTACCTCATCCTGCGCTACCAAGAAAAGCCCTAGTAGGTAAAGTAGCCGGCAGAGCGTCGCACCCTCTTCGGGCTGGGCGCTCCGCCTTTTCTCTCGGCGGGGCTTCAGGCAATTTCAGCGGTTCTTGCCGCTGAAAGCACTCTGTCTTAGAGGCTGGCCGGCCTCCCCGGAGCTCTGCCTGAGAGCGGCCGGCCGGTATGGGGAAAAAAAGCACTGATGCAGTCCAAAGGGACTGCTTCCCTAGCTCGCCGGTTCCACGTTCAGGATGGCAACCGCCTCCCCGCTATTTGCGCTCGGCTTCGTCCAACCGTCCGCAGCCGTCACCCAGCTCCCAGGTGCTCAGGACCCCCGCCCGTGGGACCTGAACGAAGTCGCTGACCAGCCCGAGTAGGCAACGAGCCCTCGGCCCTGTCGAGAACGCCGACTTCGACTCGTCCGGCAGCCGCCGCCTGTTCTTCGTCGCGAGGGACGGTTCGAGCTCCTTCCATTGGTATTCGACACTTCTCCTTCACCGGACGACTTCTGAACGGGATCGACGGGCACGGGCCCTTTACGCGGAGAACAGCCCCACCCAAGCCCAAGTTCGTGCAGCTCCAGGTCGAAGTGACCCTAGCCACCGGCAAGGGTGCCGCGATCGGCAAGTATGGAGTCTTCTGCGACGGCGAATTCGATGTCTCGTTCTTCGTAAAAGCGGGCCAAGTACAAGACTTGAGCTTCGCCTTCTCGATTGACAAGGGAGAAGACACCGTTCGATTCACCTACCGCGCCGCAACCGGCGGTGGCTTGGGCGCAGGACGTCACGAACTCGGCAATTTGGTCCCGTTCATTGAGACTCTCCCCAAGGCAAATTGAATCCGACCAACCGTCGGAGTTGCACACCTAGTTTTTGCCCATCAACCATCAAGCACCAAGAAGCTTCGCAGTTGCCACGTTCCGCCAAGAGCCCATCGACAGGGCGGCTCGGCGGACTCCGGCGCTGCGCTTGGAGCCGGACTTGGCGCCAGGTTCGGCGACACGGGCGACGCGCCGCCACGTTCTAGGCCAGCCTCTCCGATTCTCCAGCTCTCGCCCTCGGTACGCATGAGGAAGCACCGGGTTGCTCGCCACATCGCAGGCTTCGCTTGTTGTTCAGAAACCACAAAGTGTGTAGCGACGGGCTACTTTTGTACCGGTTTGTCAGGCGCCCGCATTTCGATGAGCTGCCAGCCAACGTTCTCTCTGCCAAGCGCTCCAGGGATCGCCGGGAACTGTCCGCTTTTAGGCAACCAATCCGCGTAAGTCACCGACCAGGAGGTTGGGGGAGCCTCGGCTGCCAGCTCTAGCAGGCCATTCGAATCGGTGGTGCCGGAGGGGACTCCATCCAAAAACACCTGGGCTTGCCCTAGGGGGTCGTCGCCGGGTCCGTGAACCAGGACCCGCGTCGCCCAGCCGGCCTGGAATCGGACTCGTGCTAGATAGCGCCCGCCGCCCCGGTGGTGGAAGTCGTTGGCATCCCCATAAACGGTCCGCATTCCCGGCCTGGCAAGCGCCCATTCGAACGAACGGTCGTCCGGGGAGCCGGAGGCAAACACGCCTTCCGTTATGTCCCCGACGATCTTGATAGCGCCACCTGGTTCGCGCGTAGCCAGCTTTGCGGTAATTCGCCGGGGGAGGGGGGTTTCGCCGGATTCGAATTCGAAGCCAAGACCAGACTCGAACGAGCTGAGGAGGCGGACTTCGAGATCGACATCTCCGTCGGGACGCTCGTTCCACTGCGCTTCAATGGGTAGATGTTGGTCGGAATGCAGCAGCGAAATTCTCCGAATGGACGTCAACTCCAGTGTGCCCAACGGAACACGTTCGATTCGGAACGTGCCTTTTGAGGGATCCTCTTCCGAGACTTGCACATTCGAATCTGCTCCGGTTCCGTGCCGGCCGGGATTCTCCATGTAGCCCGCGGTCCACCCGCGAGAAGCATGCCCCGGCTCGTTCAGGTACAAGAAGAAGTCGGGAAGAGCTGAGCCGCTGTCGCAGGCCACGCTGCCGTGGACTGTCCGGACCTTCGACAGGAGGCTTAGATCAAGCCGCAATTCCCTGTGCTCGCCGGCAGCAATCTCCACCCTAGCTTCTTGGATTTGGTGCTCCCGCGACCAGGCCCGGACGAGGTAGGCCCCCGGATTTAGATAACGCTTCGAGTTCAGCCGCCACGCGAACGTCGGATCGAGCCCTACACGTTGCGGCTCAAGCTCCATTCGTTGCCGGCTCGGCCAATTCCAAGCGGGTGCCCCGGACACCGGACGTTCGAATTCGAGGGCAACTCCCAGGGTTCCCGTGGATTCCAGCTCAAAGACGAGAGGAGTTTCCGGTTCGGATCCCGTCCATGCTGTGGAGATCCGTCCAAAGTTCTTGCCATCCGGCGAACCGATCGCCAGGGCGAGCGATTCACCGAGCTTCACGCGGGGGCGCGCAGGACGGGACCACCAGGATTCACTTCCACCCTGGATCTCTGATTCTGTGAGCGGTTTTTCCTCTCCCGCGCGGAGGACGAAGAACGACCAACCCGTGAGATCCACGGCTGGCTTTGTCGTAAAGCGATAGGTCGGGGCCCCATGAAACTCCACGCGCCAGAGATCCGCCTGGGTTCCAGGCTGCTGGCTCAAAAGATCGTGCGAAAACTCCTTCGGGTGCAATCCGCCTCCCGCCGAGCTGATCCAGACCAGGCCCCCGGCGACGGGATCCTCGAGAACAAACCGCCCCTTAGCGCTAGTGTGAACTGGGATGGATTCAGGTCCGCCCGAAGACCTGGGAGGTTTCAATTCGAAGCGAAGGTCCGGGATCGGCTCGCCGCTTTCGGCGTCGACAGCTACACCACTCACGAAACCTGTTCGGTTCTCGGCCAGGTTGAACACAAAAGCCTCGGCTCCCTCGCGCTGGGCCGGAGCTAGTCGTGCGCGAGTGTCCGATCTTACGCTTGTCCATCGCCAGCCCTTTTGAGGCTTTATCCACAGGCTGTTGGCGTGCTCGCCCGGAGCGAGCTCGAATCCAAATTCGCCGGAGGAATCCGACCTGCTCCAACGGGTTTGATTCCGGTTGAAGTACAGCCGGATCGCCTGATCCGCGAGGCCTTCGCCGGTCCGAACATCGATCACCCGGCCATGAACCCGCTGCGCACCTGGGTCCATCTCCTCGCCGGCTTCCGGCGAATTGGCCCGCTCTGTGTTGGATACCGAGCTGGGAGCAGCAAGCTCCTTCGCGGCAAGCCCGCCCGTGTGGGGCACCCGGTCGGGAGAAGCGGCTGCCCCGTGGGGAACCTCATCCCGGCCACAAGCCGTCGAGGCAAGCAGCAGGAGCAGGAGCGCTGTGGTGGCCCTGGGGTGCATGGACGGAGAAGCTGGCTTGGGGGACCGTTTAGCGCCAGACCCGATGCTGGTGCCCTCCAGGGGACTATCCGAATTTGAACCTCGGTTTACACCCGAGGTTGCCCACCTCATGGCGACCCAAGGCCCGCTTCGGAAGCCCGTTTCGCGCCAGCAAGGACGCGAATTCCGCCCGAAGACGGCCCAACCCGAGGTTCAGCTCGAACAAGCCGCCTACTCCGCCTCACCCTCGGCCGTCATCGACCTATCATTTCGGGACTCCAGGCAGCCCTCCCTCCAAAGGGGCAAGGCCCGAGCGTCCCGCCGAAACACCGATCCTCTAGCAAACTTGGACATCCTGCTCTCCCAGCCTCGCGGATTCTGTGCCGGTGTAGTGCGCGCAATCGACATCGTGGAGCAGGCCCTCGAAGTGCATGGGGCACCGATCTATGTGGTCCATGAGATCGTGCACAACCGGCATGTGGTGGAAGGCCTCCGGGAGAAAGGGGCGATCTTTGTCGAAAGCCCGGAGGAGGTTCCGGCCGGTGGACTGACCGTGTTCAGTGCCCATGGAGTCGCACGCGAGGTCTTTCGCCAGGCCGAGGCGCGCGGGCTGCGGGTCCTCAACGCGACCTGCCCGTTGGTAACCAAGGTGCACAACCAGGCCCGTCGCTATCACAAGCGTGGCTACGAACTGATCGTCGTCGGACACCCCGGTCACCCCGAGGTCGAAGGGCACATCGGCCAGGTTGAGGATCCGGTGCACGTGCTGTCCACGACCGCGGAAGTCAACGGGCTCGTCGTGAGCGATCCCGAGAAGTTGGCTTACGTAACCCAAACAACGCTGAGCATCGATGACACGCGCGAAGTGATCGAGGCTCTACGCGAGCGCTTCCCGAAAATCGTGGGGCCCGAACTCGCGGACATTTGCTACGCGACCCAGAACCGGCAGAACGCTGTGCGGACCCTGGAGGGCGAAGCAGACCTGCTGCTGGTGGTGGGGTCGACCAACAGCTCGAACTCGAACCGCCTGGTGGATCTCGGCCGTCAGGTCGGAATCCAGGCGTACCTAATCGACGATGCGGGATCGATCGACCCCGAGTGGCTGAACCCCAAAACGCGTGTCGGTGTCACCGCCGGCGCGTCCGCTCCGGAACACCTGGTGCAAGAGGTCGTCGAGCGCTTGAAGGAGATGGGCGCTTCTTCCGTCAAGGAAATGGACGGCGAGCCCGAAGCGGTGCACTTCCCGTTGCCGGACCTCCAAGAGTTCGGCTCCAAGAGCTAAAAATGCAAAGGCTCTCGGGCTGCGCTTGCGGAGCTTGGGCAAGGTCCTCCTTACCGCCTCCTCTGTTTGACCACTCCCCTCACCTATCTCGGCGGTTATCCCGAGGACACGCTGGTAAAGGTCCGTGCCCTGATCGAGCGCGGTGAATTGCGCGCCTACCTCGAAGCCAAGTACCGCTGGCCGGGGCACGCGATGAGCGCCGCGGAATTGGCCACGCTGGCCGGTGACATGAAGCGTCGCTCCATGCGCAAGGCTCCGCCGCTTTCAAAGGTCGTGTTCGACCCCAAACTACACGTTCTGCAAGGCGCACTCGGCCTGCACACCACCGTTCCTCGGGCTCAAGGGTCCAAGACCAAGATCAAGCGCGAAATCCGCGTCGCCAAGGTGTTTCAGGACGCGCCGCTGCCGTTCGTCGAGATGATCCTCGCCCACGAGTTAGCGCACTTCAAACACGCCGAACACGACGCCAACTTTTACGCGCTGGCCGACCACATGGTCCCTGGCTATCACCAACTCGAGTTCGATCTGCGGCTGTACCTGACCCTACGCGAGCTGGAGCGGACCGCGAGCGAGGGCTCCTCCGGTTGATCGAAAGGCAAGGAACCGCCTGAAGGGAAAGGCCTTAGGCTGACGAGGCCCCTCTTTGACTTGAATCTCATGCCTCCTTCCGACTCCGCAGACCACGCCGCCCGCTACTGGCGCGCCAACTTGATCACACTGGCCTGGTTGCTCTCCATCTGGTTCGTGGTTTCTTTCGGCTGTGGAATTCTCTTCTGCGACGCCCTGAATCAGTTTCGGCTGCCGGGGACGGGGCTCAAGCTTGGGTTCTGGTTCGCGCAACAAGGTTCGATCTACGTCTTCGTGATCCTGATCTTTGTGTACGTGTGGCGAATGAACCGGCTGGACAAGCGATTCGGCTTGAGAGAAGACTGAGATGAGCGTTCAAGCCTGGACCGCGCTCCTGGTTGGAGCCTCTTTCGCTCTCTACGTGGCCATTGCGATCCGTTCGCGCGCCGGAACCACCGCCGAGTTCTATGTGGCCGGAGGTGGCGTTCCGCCGCTCGCCAACGGAATGGCGACCGCTGCCGACTGGATGTCGGCGGCGTCGTTCCTGGGGATGGCCGGCCTGATCTCGTTCCAGGGCTACGACGCGTCGGTGTACCTGATGGGCTGGACCGGCGGCTACGTGCTCCTAGCGCTGCTGCTGGCCCCGTACTTGCGCAAGTTCGGGCGCTTCACGGTGCCGGACTTCGTCGGCGATCGGTACTACTCCCAACTCGCCCGATTGGTCGCCGTCCTGGCCGCGATCTTCGTCTCGTTCACCTACATCGCGGGACAAATGCGCGGGGTGGGCCTGGTGTTCAGCCACTTCCTGCAGGTCGACGTGACCCAGGGCGTCCTGATTGGGATGGGCGTCGTGTTCATCTATGCCGTGCTGGGCGGAATGAAGGGCATCACCTACACCCAGGTGGCCCAGTACTGCGTACTGATCTTCGCGTTCTTGGTGCCGGCGATCTACCTGTCCCTGTACATCGCCGGAACGCCCGTGCCCCAGCTCGGCATGGGCGGACGTTTGGTGGGTGAAAGCACCTTCCTGCTCGACCGACTCGACGGCCTAAACGCGGACCTCGGCTTCGCGTCCTACACCGAAGGCTCGCGACCGATCGTGGACATGTTCGCGATCACGATGGCGCTGATGGTCGGAACCGCCGGCCTGCCCCACGTCATCGTTCGTTTCTACACGGTTCCGCGGGTGCGCGACGCGCGCCTCTCGGCGGGCTGGGCTCTCTTGTTCATCGCGGTCCTCTACACCACCGCCCCCGCGGTTGCGGTCTTCGCTCGAACCAACCTGATCGACACCGTCTCCGAACAACCGCGCGCCGACCTCCCCGAGTGGTTCGACAAGTGGGAAGCTACCGGCCTCATCCGCTTCGACGACAAGAACGAGGACGGGCTGGTTCAGTTTGTCGGTGATCCCGGCCGCAACGAGCTCCACGTGGACCGCGACATCATGGTGCTCGCCAACCCCGAGATCGCTGGCCTCCCCAACTGGGTCATCGGCCTGGTCGCGGCCGGTGGGCTGGCCGCCGCGCTCTCCACCGCCGCCGGTTTGTTGCTCGTCATTTCCACCGCTTGCAGCCACGACCTCCTCAAGCGAACCCTGCGGCCGGGCATCACCGAAAAGGGCGAGTTGTGGGCCGCCCGTATCGCAGCCGCCTTCGCCATCGCCGCGGCTGGCTACCTGGGCATTCACCCACCGGGCTACGTAGGCGAAACCGTCGCGTTCGCCTTCGGCCTCGCAGCCGCCTCGTTCTTTCCCGCCATTTTGATGGGCATCTTCTCGCGCCGCATGAACCGCGAAGGCGCCATCGCCGGAATGATCGCGGGCCTGTCGTTCACAGCCGGTTACATCCTCTGGTTCAAGTTCCTGCACCCCGAGTTTGACAGCCCCGAACACTACTGGTTAGGCATCTCGCCCCAGGGAATTGGGACCCTCGGCATGCTGCTGCACTTTTGCGTTGCCGCCCTCGTCTCGCGCTTCACCCCAAAGCCGCCGGCCCACGTGGTCCAGTTGATCGAGTCGATTCGGGTCCCCGCGGGCGCTGGGGACGCCCGCGCTACCGACGTGTCTTGACCCAACCCATGGCCTCACCTCAACTCCCTCGCCCCGTCACCGAGAACGAGCTCCTCACCTTTGAACGGGACGGAGTCGTCTGCCTGCGCGAGATGTTCTCTCCCGAGTGGGTGGAGAGCCTGAGACGCGCTGCAGAAGACGGTTTGGCGAGTCCTGGGGACCTGCACGCGGAACTTGCATCCGAACGCAAGGAACCGGGGCGGTTCTTCCACGACACCTTCCTTTGGCAACGCCAGGAAGCCTGCCGCGCGTTCGTCTTTGAATCGCCAGCCGCCGCGATCGCCGCGCACCTGATGCGTTCCCGGAAGATCAACATCTTCTTCGACCAGTGGCTCATCAAGGAGCCCGGCACGACCACCAAAACGCCTTGGCACCACGACATGACCTACTGGCCCATCGACGGCACCCAGGTCTGCACCGTCTGGGTCGCCCTCGATCCCGTCTCCGCCGAAAATGGCGCTGTCGAGTACGTGAGAGGCTCGCACCAGTGGGGCAAGAAGTACCGCCCCGCGAGCTTTGGCGACAACAACCAATACACGGAGAACCTCCCTGGTGTCCCCGACATCGAAGCACACCGGGCCGAACACGAAATTGCGCAATTCGAGCTCTCCCCGGGGGACTGCACCGTCCACCACGGCCTGACCGTTCATGCAGCGCCCGGCAACTTAGCCATCCACACCCGCCGGCGCGCCTACACCAGTCGCTGGGCGGGCGATGATGTCCGCTTCCACCCTCGCGACGGCCTGCAAGAGATGCCCCCTGCCCCGGCGGAATTGTCAATCGGCGACGCGCTCGACTCGGACTTGTGGCCGCGGATCCTCGGCTGACCACTCCCAGGCGATTCCAGAGGCTCTCCTTAGCCATGGCTTGCCGTGCTGTTGGCTCCCGAAACTCCCGTGCACGATCGGGGATTCAAGGACCGGCGAACTAGTTCGCGTCGAAGCCTTGGATCGCTGCTGCGAGGTCGGGATCCAGGCCTTCAAGCAGATCGGAGCGCGTCCAGATCACCGGAACGTCGGGGACGAGCGGGTGCCCTTCGATCATCTGACCACTCGGGCGCTGCACTCGCATCGTGCAAAAGAAGAGCTGGGCGCCGCTTCGGGGTAGTGCAAAGCCACGCGGGGCTCCAGAACCAGCGCCATTCGGACGGCCTATCAAGGTGACGTTGGGGTGGTGGTCGGCTAGGCAGTACGCGACGTTGTCTGCGGTGCTGAAAGTCTGGCTGTCTATCAAGACGGCCAAGGGTTGTCGCAACTCGGTGCGCCCACTTGTCGCCTCGGAACCGCCAGAGTTGAACTTCCCCCAACCCCGGACTCCCCGGGAGGAGAGGCGGTAGTAGGTGTAGTCCGGTGCTTCGAGCAACCGATCGGTAAGGAACTGCCCCAAAAGATCGGTTCCGCCCGGGTTGCCTCGCAAGTCGAGCACGATTCCACGGGTGCCCGCGAACTGCTCGAGGTGTGCGTCGAACTCCTCAAAGGCCGGAGCTAGCAGAGCGTTGTTTTCGGACAATCCGGATCCGGGCCATTCGCTCCCAGCGGGGGCTTGGAACGTCCCTGGACGGAAGTACCCAAGATTGCCTGATAGCCGGCGGGATTCGCGGGTACTTGAAATTCGAGAAGCAGCCGGGACCGGGCTGCTGCTGGACAAACTTGGAAGTTGGAGGTCGACGAAGCTGCCATCCGGGCGTTGCAACTTGAACTTGTAGAAGAGCGCTTGACCGGTTTGGACCAAGGCTTGCAAAGCCGCAACACGCCGGGCTTCGGGGGTCGAGGCGCAAACGTAGCGTTCGGCCTCCTCAAGACAAGCTTCGATCGAGCGACCGTCCACCTCCAAGATGAGGTCGCCGCGGCTCACGCCTTCCACTCCCTCATCGAGTCCGTCGACCGCAACGCCTTCTTGGACCAAGGTCACACTCAGGGGCCAGCGAGTCGAGGGTTCGTAGAGTTCGGGCGTCCAAAGCACTCCCGCGTGGCCGTCGTGAAGACCCGCTGCGAAGCGAAGGATCGCCCGGCGGAAGCTCGCGACATCGGGAGTCTCACCGAGCAGTTCCAGCGACTCCCGTTCGAGATCTGCGAGGTTCACTTCGCCTGACTCGGTCCGCTGATCGGCGTAGGCCCAAAGCTCCCGCGCCAGTTGGGCAGCGGCTCGCACGTCGGCCACAAAGTCGTTCGGCTCTTCGGTGACGGCCGCCGCGAAATCCACCTTGAGCTCGAAGGGCTGAAGACCTGAAAAGTGGCGCCCCCGCAGGTCGGGGCGAAACAGGGACATAGCCCCCCATGTAACCGCGACGGTCCCAGCAACCACCAGCGTGCAAGCCACGGTGGCGTCAGCAACTCTTCGACGGGTGGACTTTTCAGACATGGGGACAGCATTCCCGGGCCAGACTTTGTTTGCCAGCCCTCTCAGCCTAAAGGAGGGTCGAGCCAAGGACTGGTACACTGTGCGGATGCTCTACGCCCTGATGCTCCTCCTTGCTCCTTCCCTCGCGCAAGAAGCTCTTCCCGCGCCGGATTACGTGGCCGAATTCGGTGAAGTCAGCTTGCCTACCCTTGAGCCAGAGAGTGTCGCGGCTTGGCACGACTACCTGCAACCCACCGGGACGGAAGCCGGCTTCGAGGCCATCGAGTGGCAACCGACCTTTGCGGATGGCTTGCGAGCCGCCAACCAAGCGGATCGCCCCCTGCTTCTGTGGGTGATGAACGGGCACCCCCTGGGCTGCACATGAAAAAAATGGGTGGCGGGCCGTGAGTCCGTCTTTTCGAAACCGGAAATCGTGCAAGTGGCCCAGCAGTTTGTGTCGGCCGCCGACGAAGTTTGGAGGCTGCAGCGTGGCCGCAACTCCGAATGTCAGTTCTTCCAACGGGCGGTCAACAAAGGTCAGCTCATCACGGACAACGGAACTCGCCAAGGCATCTACGTTTTCGCGGCTTCGGGTGAATTGCTGACCCGCCTGAACAGCCTGAACGCGGAGCGTGTTCTGGATAAGTTGAACGAAGGTCTGGCCGCCTGGGAGGCGCTCCCCAAAGCCGACCGCGCCGGCCCGCCCGAAGCCGATTACCTCGGCGAAGAGCGCTGGGAAGGCTCGCGCCCCACGGACGGCCTACTGTTGACGCGAGTGGCCCGCGATCTACCTCCCAGCGGTGAGCCGGACGGCGCTCGCGCCAAGCGCTGGAACCGAGACAGTGTTTGGTTCTCCGCGGCCGAAGTCGCCGAGTTGATCCATACCTTGGACGCAACCGACGAATGGCGAGCGCTACCCAGGCCGTTCGCCCGGCGCCTGGCTTGCTTTGCGTTGGTCGACAACGTCTACGGCCAGTGCATTCCGTTCGACCTCGAGGACGCTAGCACGCTTGAACTCGAAGCACGCTGCACCTCGCGCGGCCCAGACAAGCTCGAATTGGAATTCCGGGGCCACACCCTTCTTGTGGAGGACGGGAATTGGACCCTCGGTGAGAACCTGTGGAAGCCCAAGACGATGCACCCCCACGCGATGGAAACCACCAGCCTTGGGAGCGGCTCGTTCGATCTCCAGTCCGGGCAGTTCACCGACTTCCAGTGGCTCGCCCTGGGTCGCCGAAGCGGCTACACCGAACTCAACAGCCGCCGGTCCCGACCCGAACCGGGTGCGATTGGCTTTTCTTTCAGCCTAGAGCCCCGCAGCTGGCCGCCGGCGCCGACGTTCCTGGCCCTGTACGAAAGCGATTGGGTCCAATCCCCCGTTTTGGGCCGCGAACTGCGCAAGCAGTAGAGTTCAGGGCATACATAGGTTCGGGCGGCATGGCGCTGCCTCGCCACGGGGAATCCCAGCCAGGCGTCTTAGGCTAGAAACCGGTTCCGTAAGCGACCGTTGAGTGCGCCCCTCGCGGTCTGTTCGCGGCCTGAGAATCGTGCGCTGCTGGTATCCTGCGCGCTCCTTCACCGATCGGTCTATTTGTCGTTCGGTTGGCCGCCAAGACCGAACGCAAAACTGTCCTCCCTGTGCCCGTTCATCCTCTTCCCGGGTTCTTCGAGCCGTTTTCAGCGTTCACGCACCTGGCCGGTGCGCTGGTGTTTCTAATCCTCGGCATCAAACTCGCCTTGCGCGCCCGCGGCGATCGTGCCCGCGTCCTGTTCTTCTCGATCTACGGATTCTGTGCGGTGTTCTTGCTCGCCATGAGCGGCGTATACCACATGATGACCGAGGACACGGCCGCCCGCGACGTGCTTGGGCGCCTAGATTTCGCGGCAATTTTTACGCTCATCGCGGGCACACACACGCCGGCCCAAGGGCTCTTTTTTCGGGGCCTTTCGCGCTGGTTGCCGCTTGGGCTCATGTGGACCTTGGCCATCACCGGCATCACGCTGTTTAGCGTGTTCTATCACGAGGTCTCGCCCTGGCTCGGCAATGCCATCTTCCTAGGGCTTGGCTGGTTCGCCGGCGTGTTCGGACTCGTCCTTTGGCGGAGGCTGGGATTCGCCCAGGTCCGATTGCTCGTCCTTGGAGGCGTGGCCTATTCAATCGGTGCGGTGTGCATGGGACTGAGGTGGCCCAACCTGGTCCCTGGCATCATCGGACCTCACGAAATCTGGCACATCGCCGTTTTGATCGCGATGTCGATGCACTGGCGCTTCCTGTACTTGCACGCTCGCTACCCAACCGGCGGCCCGGCTCCCGGTCGTTCTCCCGCGAGCTGAGGTCCTCTCAGGCTCGGGGGAGGTGGCCGTATCCACTGACCGTGGCAGACGGGCCGCTAACAACCGCTAGGGCAACACAACCGGCAACGGCTGCAGGATCTTCGCGTCCGGAGCCGAGAGTTCCTCAAGCGTGGTCCCCTGGGGCAGTTGGACCAACGCCGGATCGGGCGCATGAAGTTGCACGAGTCCAGGTCCTCCCATGCCGCCGTGATTGCTGAGGAAAAACTCGAGGTCCATCCCCGGTCCGCCATAACCGCCGCGCGCAGAAAAGCACTCGCTGGTGGCGTCGCTGAGGTCCAAGGTCGCGGCCTGAACGAGGATCATGCCGCCGGAACCGCCGCCCCCAGCCCCGCCGATCCCGTTCAGGAAGTTCGAACTCTCGCCGCGACCACCTCGTCCACCATCTGCGACCAACCGTCCTTTTGGGCCTACTTCGAAGCTCAGCGTGGCCATTAGAACGAGGCCGCCTCCGGCCCCACCTCCGCCTCCGGCCAGCTCCGGAGAAATGGGAGATAACTGCTGCAGCGGGAAGGTGTCCGATCTCAGCGAATCGCCACCCCCCCCGCCTCCAGAGCCGGCCAGAGGGAACTGGAGCTCCCCGGCTATCAGCCCGGAAGGGCCAAATTCAAATCCAAAGAAGTCGTTGGCTGGGTCGCCGTCCACAAACACCGGATCGCCCGGGGCGCCGCCCGCGGGGGTCAGGGTATCGGTAACCGCGCTGAAGGCACTCAAGGAGCCAGGAGCACCCGCGGCCGCGACGAGGCCACGGTTCTCCGGGTCCTCGATGGAACCGGCGATCGCTTCATCGGGCGCTAGCCGGCCGCCACCGCCACCAGCTCCTTGGCGGTCCAAGGAGTTGTTAGACGGCAGGTAACCGGATTCTCCGCCGCGTCCTCCCCACGGGACGGCGATGTCGAAAATGCCGAGTCCCGGCGCACCCATCTCGCTCTGTCCAAAGTCCTTCGGAGAGCCCTGACCACCGCTGCCCCCCGCCGCAGTTCCAATCCCTGGAGCCGTGGGAGAAGCCGAATAAAACGGAAGGGGAGTCGTCGCGTCCGGCCCATCTAGACCGCTTGCATTGATTTCGCCGTCCAGCACGATGCGCTGTCCGGCGAGCACGATCAGCGGCTGACGTCCGGTAATCCGCAGGAAGGCCCCTTCCTCGACGATCAGCTCGTCTAAGATCAGCGTCGGATTCTGATCCGTGTTGAGAATCAAGAATTGCCCGCTGGGAATGACAAGCGATCCTTGGGCTGCGGCTACTGGCGACAGCCCGAGGAACGAAAGTGTGATCAGGTACCTCATGTTGGATGCAAGGAAACTAGAGCGGCGAGGAAAACGGAGCGCGAACAGAGATTATTCGAACACCAGGCTGAGGGTGTCGAGGCGAGGCGTTTGGAGCGATTCGATGTTTCCCTCAAAGGTGATCCGAATCTGAATCGATTGAACTCCGTCCAGATCGTCCAGGTCGTCGGTCCACAGCGGATCGGTCACCTCGAATCCAAAGAAGTCGGCTTGGTCGTCGGACAAATCACCTTCGGCCAAATCTCCATAGACATCCATGAAAGCTGCATCGCCCAAGGGCACACTTGGCGATGGGGCTGCGTCATGGCCGCGAAAGTCCAGACGAATCGAGGTGCCCTCAGGCAGATCACCGAGTGCATCAACGATCACCGCCTTCCAATCCGGATTCACGAACCCCGGCGCCCGAAGGTAAGCCGTGTGCGCACGGCTCAGGCGCGTCACAAAGTCCACCTGGCCGGAATACACCACCGGATCTTGAGGGAGGGTCGCCGCACCGAGCTGCGTGGCCAAAGGGTTGGTGTTGAATCCACCGGTGGGGATCAACTCCAAGTCCGGGTCTTTGGAAACTGCCTGACCTTGGGTGTTGAATCCTCCGGTCGAAAATGCGCGGAAGAATGGGCGCGGGGTCGACGTAACAGCGATCGACGTCAAGAAGCCATTCAAGGAGACGCCGTCAGTCGGGAAGCACCGCGTCTCGATCAACAGCGGGAGACCGACGGTCGGAATCCCCTGCTTGGCATTCGCACCCATTCGGCCGAACTGAGAACCAGCTTCGAAGGGCAAGCCAAGGACATCGACCTCACGCTGAAGCGGGATACCGGGCCCGGCGGTTTCGGTCCCTTGCGAGTTGAAGCCGCCGCGCTCAACCACCTCGGTGTCTCGCCAGGTGTAGGTCTCTATTTCGCCAGGACCCGCGGCTTCATTGAGCGGAAACCGAAGCATCGGTGTCCCTGTTACGCTCCGGAAAACGCCCAAGTCACTGACGAGGAAGCCCTTTTCCCGGGGATGTACAACCGCGGGCCCGGCTCCGGGTGCATCGAGGAAGTTCTCCGAGAAGGGAGAGCCCGAGAACAGGCCACTGAGTTGGTTCTCGGGGGTGAAAAAGTTCGGATCGAGCGCCTCATCCGGCAGGCGGTCTGAATGCCCCAGCGAGATCTCGAACTCCGGGAAGAAAGTTTGGACCACGCTTCCCGAGAACGGTGACAGAGCTAGGCCCTCCACATCCAGGTTTGTAAAAGCGTCGATCTTCTGACCCGCGCTGATTCCCATGTCTGCGTAGCGCCACATCAGGTGAGTCTTCGAACCAAGGGTCGAAAGCGGAGTGGTCAACCCGGTGATCACTTGTTTCATCGAACCAAACACCGGGGTCGTTCCATCCACGATCAGCGGAAAACGCTGGACCGGGCGACCCTCTAGGATGCCCTCGAACAGGTCGTAGGTCACCTGCCCGCGCAGGTCCTGGCCGGGCTGACCATCCTCGTCTTGGCTCTCAAAGCGCAGAGTCAAGGCACCGTTTTGAACGATCGGCGCGTTCGGGTCGATCGTGAACGCGATCGGCCCAGGCAAATCCACAAGCGGGTTGCCCGCGAGGTCCGTGAGGTCGCCCGGACCGCTCACACCGACGTTTAGGAAGTAGTCCTCCGAGTTGGCCTGATGGGAGAAGGGCAGAGTGGGAGATATACGAAAGCTCGTTTGGCCCCCGGTGGATTCCACGCTCGCTGGTACAAAATCGAAGGGCCCGGGCGAGGTAGCCACCCGCGTAATGGTCAGGTTGTCGAACGGTCGAACGGACTCAGCGTCCATCGGCTCGTTAAAGCCCACAGTCAACGTCGAGTTCGGCTGAACAACTCCAACCTGAGTGGATCCTGGCAAAGCCTGAACCGCCAGGGCCTCCAGACCAAGTCCGTACAGGTTCTCCGCTCGAACAATCACGGCCCCCAACGAGAACTGTGGAAAACTGGCTGGAACAGCCGACTCAAACCGTACCTGCACGTTGGTGAAGATAGCAGCGGGTGAGACGGACGGGCCTGGATCCAAGACAACAGCAAAGAGGCTCTCCCCGATTCGAATTCCGTCGCCCTGATTCAAAGAAAAAGGTGCAGAGGGAAGAAGACCAACAGTAGTGATCTCAAAGTCCAGCGAACTCGCAGCCCCCTGGATGGGCTGAATGAGCCCGAATCCAGCCGGGTTGTTCGCTATCAGCTCGGGCGCCAGGACGTCCGGAAGAAAACCGTTCGAGGGCCCGTCCTGCTCACCGACTTCGAAGGCGCGAACCAGCTCAAGGGTCCCAGCCGGGCCGATGGATGTCGGTCCATTGAAATCTTCGGCCAGCGAGGCTCCTGAGAGATTAGTCAACACCTGAAAAAGCCCGGCCGCCGGGTTTGCGCGGCGCGGAAACGCAATCCCTGCATCCGGAGCGGCGTTGTTCGGCTCTCCCGCTGGCAGCCCAGTGGATTGCAACGGAAGCGGCGTTCCACCAGTATCGTCGCTGGCTTCGACCGTAAGATCGATCAGGATGCGAGTGGGCTGGAAAGTTCCGTCGATCGCACTCACGCCCCCGAAGTTTGGATCGGCAATGACCCGTGCCTCAAAAACCTCGGATCCCGCAGCATCCAGGGAAACGCGAACGCTCTCCCCAGGAACGATGGTCGAAACATCGATCAGATCGTCGAAGCGAGCTGAGAACGCTGCGTTGCGCGGTACGCGTGAGAACGGCGGTCGATCTTCCCAGCCATTCGCCGCCACAACTTCGAGCCCTTCGGTCGCAGCTCTCAAGAGTCTATCGAACTGGTCCAAGACGCCAGGTTGATTGGGAGCCTCGATCACAAGTTGCTCGCGCCCGCTAGCCAGGCTGCGTTCAAACCTCCAGCGCCCCGGCTCGTCGAGTAGCGTATCCGGTACCAGGTAGTCCGAGAAAACAAAGATCGGCAGGCCGTTCGGATCGCCCAAACAATAGACGTCAACGAGTCGGCCAAAAGTGACCTCGACCAAGCGCAAATCAACCGCTTGGCCGCCTTGGTTCGGATCGACAAGTGCGTCTGCCGGGATGGATTGGGCGGATCCGGGGAAGGCCGTCAAGGCCATTCCAAAGAAAGCAAGGAGTGAATTCATGGAGCTCGAATTGCGAGAATCGACGGGGAGGATCAGCGGTAAGAAGCGGTAGAGAGACTCTTCAGATCCGGATCACAAGCCGGCCGGACCGGAGTTACGCGCGGGATACCTGAAAGGGGCTCCGGCAGCAGGGCGGGAAGAAACCAACCCTGGAACAACCTCAAATTACGTACCAATTCCGGCCGTCCCACAGCATTCCGCTCCGGGGCGTGCAGGAACGCGCCCCTCTTCCCAACCGAGGTGATCTAGATTTGAGCTAATTCAGGTCCCAAGCTCCAGATTCAGTCTTGGATCGAGCGGAATCACTCCACTGTTCGTGCGCGCTCGCTCTGGTTTTCTGATACAGCTCGCATCCATCCAGAGTGGTGGGGGGGGCCTCTAGGAAGCCGCTCATCGTGGAATTTCGATTGAGTAACACCAATTTACCCGGGAACGCAAAGGCGCATGGTAGTCCCCGAACGTACGTCGGTACGCCTCCGCGCCAGCCTCCGGTGGTAGCGAAAGCCGAGCCGGGCTGTGTGGAGCTGGGAGGCTTGTCCTCACCCTGCCCCGAAGATCAGCACCCCTGGCATGTGGGCGGCCAATCGAGCTGCTGAAGCACGAAGATCCGCCCGGCGCTGGAACCGAAGTCACAGCCGGCAGGGGAGCTGGCTCGGCGATTGGAAGGAACGGAAACCGAGCGAGCCGGATCGAAGGGAACATCGCGAGCCCTGCAAGGTTTAGCTAAAGGAACGAGGGGTGCTCAAGCGCGCAGAGCGCGACCCCAGCGCAGCTCTACGGACTGGACTTCCCCTGAATCCTGCTCGAAGTTCGATTTGGAGGGGTTTTCAGAAACCTATCCGCATTTCCAACACCTGACCGGGAGATGGGCTCCAGTCGGAAATGAGCCACTCGCCATGCCCTGGACGATGTTCTTTTCGAAAGGGCTTCCCCGTGGCCGGATCCGTGTATTCCTGATGTGCGGCGGCCCATCCTCGGCCGCCATCGATCTGTTTGGCAAGGAGACACAGAAGCTGCCGGCGCGTCGTCTCCACGGAGAAGGCCTGACGCTCAAGAGACTCCCATTGTTCTAGCTTGCGATCCGCAAACCTCGCCTCAGAGGACCCTGGCAAACCAATGGACGGAACGGAATGGAACGCCAGCCCCTTTGAACGGTCCAAGCCAAATTCCTGATGGACCTTCAAGGAGATCGCCTGAACTTCGAGCATGCGCGCATGCTCCGCAAGCCCAAATTCAGGCTTCAACCACTCCTGGATTTCGGATCGACGCTTCTCGAGCCAAAGCTGCCAACGGCTGGATCTAGAGATGCAACCAAACTCGAACATCCAAGAGAGATGTGGATCCCGGCCCAGACGGCGGGCCTCAAGGAAGGCCGCGTGGTGTTCGAGCCGAAGTCGCCTAAACCCTCTCTCGAGCAAATCCTCTAAGTCCAGCCCCACAAGGGTCTCGTTCGTAGAGATCCGGTCGGCATCACTTGCGTCTAGGCACCGATCTCCGATCAGGCGCAAGAGTGTCGTCCCGCTGGACAACAAGCCAGAACTGGAGCACGGGAACTCCCCGCGCTCCGTAGCGACCCGATCCTCTTCCAGCCGGACCAGGAGCTGCGATAAATCGAGCTCTGACCATGGCTGGGTCTCGCTTGAACGAGTCGCCAACCACTCTCGCCATAGCTCGGCGTAGTCCAGTTCCTCAAAGACGGCTCCAGAAGAACTCCAGTCGGCGATCGCTCGCTCGTACCGAACGACTCCACTGCGCATACGTTCGAGCCAGGACACGCCCACGAACAACCCCACGATCGAAACGATGCTGAGTAGACCCCGGTTTCTCCTAATCCAGTTCATGCTCGCTCCTCAGCCCAATGTACAGAACTGGCAAATTGGAAGCTCGCGCCGCGCGAAGCGCTCGATGAGCTCGGCGTGGCTCTTGCCGCTCCAGATATCTGCAAAGCTCTGATCGGCCAAGTGGCCATAGGTCGTACTTCCAATCGCGTCCATACAGCAAGCAACAACTCGCCCATCGGACAATACCGAGGCGCTCTTCAGTTGGGGGCATATTTTTCGATCGCGATAGAAGCGCCGGCCGCCTTCAGGTCGCTCGCGTTCTTCACCAAAGGTCTCTCGACCTTCGCGTACCAACTCCAAAAATTCGGCGCTGGCCTCTTGGGAGCGCTTGAGTTCCGCTTCATCCAGCTCGATCCCGAGTTCCAGGCCACGCTCGAAGTCATGGAAGTAGGAGGGACGCTTGAATCGAACGTCGTCGGCCCCGAGTCCCTCCAATAGGGAGCGCAGCTCCGCTTCCCGGGCGACGTTGTAGGGAAACCGAATCGCCTGAAGTTTGACAATCGGAGTTTGGGATCCGCGCGAGCGCTTTTCTTGGGTCAACCGGCGCACCCCCCTCACAACTCGATCGAACTCGCCGCCATGACGGTACTTCTCGTAGTCCTGCCTGTCTGCTCCGTCGATATCGATCGAGATCCCATGCAGGCCGGATTCGAACAAGGCGTCCAAGTGTCGTTCGATGAACTGGCCATTCGTTGCGATCCAGGTCTTTACGCCCCTGCGGTGAAAGTGCCCCACGATCTCAAACAACCGGGGATGAACCAGCGGTTCGCCCTGAATGTGAAAATTCACTTCGCGCAGGGCCCCCGCGCTGCTGTTCAGCACGTCGAGCGCCTGCTCCACCGCTAGAAAACGAGATTCTCGGGGAACCAAATGCGTTGGGCAGAGCGGACAACGCAGGTTGCACTCGGTGGTTACTTCTAAGTTCGCAAAGCGCGGCGGCCGGCGGCGGAGCCACCAGCTCGACCAACGAGCGGGAAGGGCTTGGTGCAGGATTTGAAGTGCGAGCGATAGCGGGCGGCGAGCGAGCATGACCACTACGTTTATCCTCGAAGTGGCTATTCGGATAGGGCAGAAGTCACTCACCCATGGAAATTCGCGGGGTCTCGCCCAGCGTTCACGAGCTGGCGCAGCAGGCCCAATGCATCCGAAACCTGGAGATTGGATCGGGCGAGCTCCGCTCACTCTCCTGTGACGGCGGTCCTGTTCGCCAAGTCGCTTACTTCTCCACCGGCGTGCCTAACGCGAGCCGAACGGGCAAAAACTTTTTTCAAGGGGGGAGTTGGTCGACAGCACTTAGTCGGACCAACTTCTGCCCCTCCCTGGGGATGAGGAACATCAAGGGGACCCGCACAGGTCTCGACCGACCCAGCACACGGTTCCTCCCCGGGCCTGGAGAGGCCTGCGGTGCTCGCCCGCCCTAGGGCTTGGACGCCGGCGGGGGAGGACCTCGTCCACCGGGCCCTAGGTGGCCGGGCAAACGGAGCCAACTCCAGAGCCTTGAACCAGCTGGAACTTGGTCACGCCGACGTGCCCAAGATGTTCCTGCGCTCACCGTGCTCGAGGACCTAGCGGTTGGGACCCGCGGTCAAGGCAAGGAAGGGGCGCGGAATCGCCTTGGGTAGCCCTCCTGGAGGCGAGGGGGGCATCCAATCCAAGAAGCTCCTCAAGCTACGGGTCCCAGCATGGACCCGGGACCAACGGGGCGGGTAGCCTGCGGGTCGCGCGATGGACGCGCCGAACGCCATGAATCCCGCCTCGCTCGAACAGCGGCTCGCCCGCGTGGAGCTCGTCGCATTCGACGTCGACGGGACGTTGACCCGCGGGGAGATCGTGTACGGAAACTCCGAACAACTTCAGCAGTACGACGTCCGCGACGGACTAGGAATCGTCGAGCTGCGGCGTGCGGGAATCCGGGTGGCTTGGATCACGGGACGCGGATGCGCCGCCACCGAGCGGCGCGCCAAGGAGCTCTCGATCGACGAACTCCGCATGGACTCGGGACCCAAGCGCGAGGTGCTCGCCCAAATCCAGGCGAAACTGGGTGTGGAGCCGAGTCAAACCTGCGCCATGGGCGACGATCTACCCGACCTAGCACTGTTCGAGCGCGCAGCCGTCAAAGCAGCCCCCGCGGATGCCGCCGCCGAAGTTTTGGCCGCTGCCGACTTCCGTGCCAAGCGGCGCGGCGGACGCGGCGCCGCTCGCGATCTCGCTGAGGCCCTTCTGCGCGCGCGGGGCGTATGGGATGAGGTCGTGGCTCGTTACGCCGGCTGGGCCGGAGTGGACACCACCAAATCCGAGGTACGCGGGTGATTAAGAAACTACTCGCCTTCGTCGCGCTGTTCGGAATCGGACTCGCCGTGCTGATCGGATTCGACCGCCAGGGCGGTGCGAAACCGAATCGGTCCAAGGGTCCAGGCTTGGGCTCGATCGACACCGCTCTTGAGGAGAGCGAGGACGCGAACAACGTGCGCTGGTTCCTGAATGGGCGATTGACCATCGACCAATTCGAGGGGGGCCGCGGAGGCCGGAGCCTAAGGTTGGAAGCCGACGGCTCTGGCCCAGCCGAAGGCGGTGAAACCAGGCTCGAAGGCGTGACGATCAAGATGCTCGAGCCGCAGACCCAGGAAATCGTGGTGCAGGTCACCGCGGCGGAAGCCTGGTCCCACATCCAGCAAAGCGGAGAGGGCCTGGGCACCACGACCATCTCCCCTGAGATTCGGTTCGCGGACGTCACCGTTTCGTTGCTGCGCGGCTCACGCCTAGTTCCGATCGATCTAACCGCCGCCGAACTTTCCGGAGATTTGAAACTCGGGATCTTCGAAACCGAGAGTCGCGCCGCGATCGACGGGATTGGACTGCGGGCCGAGGGCGAGGGTTTTCGCCTCGATGAAAACAAGGGTGAGATCGTGTTCGAGCGCGACGCTAGCTGCGTCATCAGCGCCGAAGGCGGCCAGCCCGGTCGCCTGGCCTGCGCGGGGAAAATGGTCCTTCTTCAACCACCCGGTGAAGGAACGCGTCCCCTGTCGATCGTGGCCAACCGCCGAGCCCTGCTTGCCGTAGAGAGCGGCGAGGGACTTAGCCTCGAAGCCAATCACATCGAAATCGACGGCGTGATTCACGAGGACCGCGACGAGGATGGATTCTCCTTCGAACGCCTGCGCGCCAGCAGCGAGGTCGATCTGCGCGCACGCGGGCATAGCTTCGTGGCCAAGTCGGCTGAATTCGAATTGGACCCGACCGGCGAGCTGCGCTCGGCCACGCTGATGGGTAGCCCCCAGGGAACCCTCGATCTCCAGCACTCCGAAGAACTGGCCGGTGGGTTGGAAATCGCGCCGGGTGGCAATGTGGTCAAGTTGTCGGGCGAAGACTCGATGGAGATCACCTGGCAACCCGAGCCGCACTTCCAGGTGGGTGGACCCGCTCGCCTTGAGTGGCGCGACGCCAAGCTGTACGCCCGCGGCGGCCTCTCCGGGAGGCCTGCCCCGGACGGGCTCAACACTCGAATCCGGGGCTGGACCGACGTCGAGCTTGAACTGAGCGGATGGAAGGTTGCCACCAACGATCTGGATGCCACCTTGCTTGAAGTTGGGATGAGCCTCGATGCAGGTGGGCACAGCTCGGTGACCGGTGCGGATACCGAGGGCATTCCCCTTGAAGTGCATGCCCGTGAGGGCTTCTCGTTCGCGTTCGACGGCGAGTTTTGGACCTTGCCCGCCGCGCGTGAGATCCAAATAGCCCGCGGTGGCCCCGACCCGATGACGGCTAGCGCGCGCGAATTGCGCAACTTTGATCTCGAGACGCTGGCATTCGAAGCGCTTGGAGAGGTTGAAGTTGAAATCGACCAAGACACCGTGCGTGGCGAGCACCTCCAGGTCTTCGGGCCGCGCGACCTGCTCTTGAAGGGCAATGGCAGCGACCCGGTCGAATTCCGCGCGGTCGCCGGTAGCTTTGAAGCAACCGAGATTCGCCGCAAGGAAGACGCTCTCGAAGGCTACGGAGACGTTCGCGTCAACCTGGCCTTCGGCGAGGTAGCCATGCGCCTGGCGGCCGACAACCTCTCCATTTCGGGTGAGATCGAGCGCGCGCTCGACGGAGAATTCGCGGGCTCCGGCGAGGCCTTCCGTGGTCCGATGCTCATCGTCGCCCGCGGTACGGTCGACGCCGACATCGCTGCCGGTGTCCGCCGGTTCGACGTGATGAGTCAGTCCCTGCGCCTGTGGCGTGCGCCCCAGGATGGAGAAATGTCCTTCCGTACCGAGCTGAACGCTCGCGAGGCCGTGACCGCACGCATCTCCGACCCCGAATCCGACTACCAGATTACTTCGGTCGAACTCGATGGCTTGTTCTTCGATCCGTTCGAAGATCCAAGCGAAACCTCAAGCGAGCAGTGGGAGACTCAGGCACGCGGTTCGATCGATGCGCGGGGCGATGTCGCAGTCGAGAGCCTGACCGCGCCGCCGATGAGTGGAAAGGGTGATAGTTTCCACGCCGACGAAACCCGCCGCGCCCGGCTCGAAGCCGACATCGACAACCAAGTTAGTGCCGAGGGCTTCCTTCCTGGAACTGGCGAGCCGTTCCAGCTTCGTGCGCAAGCTCTCGACTTTGAAGCCGAGCGGCTTGACGCGACCAACCCAGAGATTTTGATCCTCGGGCGCGACGAAGTTCCAAACGAGGACAACGGCCGCATCGCGCTCTCTCAACTGCACGCCACCGCGGGACGTTTGGTCGCGACCCACGAACGTGTGCGCTTCGAAGGTCGGGTACGCTTCACCGCGAGCACCTACGAGGACGACACTTGGACTCTGAATGCCGAGGGCGCTCGGTTTGACCACTCGGGCAGCAAGTTGTCCCCGACCGGCGCATTCGATCGCCTGACCGCTGAAAAGAACGTCAGCATCTCATTCTCGGCCGGTCCCACTGTCGTTGGGGACTACCTGACCGCCGATGCTCTGACCGGCCGTGTCCGGGTGGACGGAACGCCGGCGATCTTCCAAGGCGAATTCGGTAGCCCCGCCGCCACTTGGTGGGCCTTCGATACGAAGACTTTCACCCCCTCTTCCGGCCCAGGTTGGATCGAGCCCACCCCCCCCGGTGGTGGGAAAGACCCGTCCGGGGTCGAGCGGAGTCTGCGGCGTTGAGTCGATCTATCGCGCGGCTCATTTTCCTCGCGCTCTTCGGCTTCCTGTTCCTCCCACCGGCACGCGCGCAGTTCGGGAGTACGGATTCGTCGGTCGTGGGCGATGACTGGCGCCTTGAATGGGGCGGCGTTACAGATTCTCTCGTGGACTGGGACGCCACGATTTACACCATTCAGCTGCCGCGGCTTCGCACGGGCAATCGCGAAATCCGTGCTAGTTGGGCTGTGAGTTGGGTGGACCAGAACACGAATGGCCCGTTCGCCCAAGGGAAGAATAAAGACCTTCGCTTGGGTCCGAGATCCGCGGAAGAGAAGGCCGAGAAACCACAAGTCGTGCCCAGCGTGTTCTCGTTCCCCTTGCTCTTTGAACAAGCCAAGTTTGGATCGGCGCGCGAGCTGTATCTCGAGGGTCCGGTCGAGTTCTTCGAAGACGGAAAACGGGTGGCCTACGCCGACGCGATCTACCTAGATCGGGTCGATGGCCACGGCTGGATCGCTGGTGCGAACTACAGCTTTCGCGATCGCATCGGCGGCAGCAGCTACGTCCTCAAGGTGCAGGCGGACTGGCTGCGGATCTCAGCCGACGGATCGCTCAGCTCCAAACGAGCCAAAGTAACCACTTCGGAGTTCGCAGTCCCCAGTTACTACATCACGACCGGCGACCTTCGGCTCGACCCAACGGGCGATCCCGAGTACCCCTACGAAGTGCGGCTGCGCAAGAACGGTATCCGCATCCGTGACGCGGTGACCCTGCCGTTGCCACCGATCGACTACTTCGCAAACGAAGACGGGGAACCTTCATTCGGCGGGATTCAGGTCGGAGACGACGCAAAATTCGGTTCGGTGATCGGCCTTGAATACGCGCGTGACCTGGACGAATCCCTCGGAGAGAAGGTCAATCGCTGGCTCGGCGGCGATCCGGAGAACTTCCGCTCTCGCGTGCGGCTCGACCTCTCCTACCTTGGTTCTCGGGGCCTGTTGCTCGACCCCGGAGTCCGGCTTGGTTCGCCAGGCCACTACCAGTGGAATTTCGACCTTGCCCTGCTTCCTGACGATGGGGAAGACCGCGGTTTGATTCGAGTCCCCGAAGCGGATCGCTCCTCCCTGCGAACCTGGTTTCGGTCGACCGGGCGCTTTCTGCTCGGCGATGAGGAGTGGCTTGACGTTCGGATTACCCATCAGTCTGACCCCGGTGTTCAAGCCGAGTTCTTTGAGCAAGAGTTCCAGGAATTCGAAGAGCGTCAGAGCTGGCTGCACTGGCGGAAGGCCGACGGGGCCAATTACTACTCCGCCAGTGCTGTCACCAACCTCGATGATTTCCGCAGCGAGGTCGAAGAGTTGCCCGAGCTGGAACAGGTTCGACTTCGCCAGCCCATCGCCGGCGGCAAAGGCTGGAACCTGCTGCACGGGTTCGAGTCGGACCTTGGGTACTACCGGCGCGAAGAAGGCACACTGCCGTTCGAAGCGCCGTTCGCAGATGGTTTTGGTGAGGTCGAGACGTTCCGAGTCGCACACCGGCAGCAGCTTGAGGCGCCCATCGACTTGGGGTTCGCCGGAGCACGCGCGATCCCCTACACCACCCTCGACTGGACTGGTTATAGCCAGGACGGCCTCGAAGAGGACGATGTCAGCGAATTGGCCGGCATCGGCGGGGTCCGGGTCGCCACGACTTTCTGGCGCAGCTCGGCCAATGGTGGATCCGCCGAGATCTCTCCGTCCATCGGCTGGCGCGAAGACCTGATCTTCAACCGCGATGACACGCCAGCCGTATTCGACGAACTCGAGCGCCGGCGCCTCGAAGGTGAGATCACCGACCTGGGTCTGCGGGCCCGTTGGAACATTCCGGCCTGGCCGTTGACTCTCGACGCGGAGTTCACCGCCAGCTACCTGGGTCGAAGCGACACCGCGCCAGAGAACGAGTGGTTACCCCTGTCGGTGTTTGCCTCGGCCACGACCAAGATCGGCTCGATGCCGATCGCTGTCTCCCACAACGGGCTGTACAGCACCACTTCGGAGAGCACCGAGTACGCCAACACGATCCTCAACTTGCGGCCGATCCAGAACCTGGACCTACAGATGAGCTTCGCCACCGGACGCGATGGAACCAACACCCAACTCTTCGAGGCCGCCACGTTCGCCGCCCTCTACAGATTCACAGCGAAGTGGGACATCGAGGCGCTCCATACGATTGATCTCAACAACTCAGATCAGGCTCTGAACAGCGCCGTCTCTATCAAGCGCTACGGCCACGATCTACTTTTCGAGCTGCGCTTCCGGGACCGGACAGGAGAGGGCGTTTCCGTTGGAGTTGGAATCAAACCCCTGCTCTCCGCCCGCAAGCGCCCGCGCTCGCGCCTGAACCTGTTCGGAGACCTCTAAACTTCGCCTGTGGGTCCGGGGGCAGGACCCGGATCAGAGTTGCCCGAACGCTCAAATTTCGGTTCCGGGCGTAGAATCCAAGGGTCGTGACACTCGCCTTTTTGACCAACATCAATCCCACCGAGCTGGTGGTGATCGTCGTCGTAGCCATTCTGATCTTCGGGCGGCGGCTCCCGGAAGTGGCCGGTCGAGCCGCCGGACACCTCCAGCGGGCGCGCCAGGCCCTCGGCGAACTCAAACGCGAGTCGGGTCTAGACGAAGAACTGCGAACAGCCCGCGAAGCCATGCGAGAAGTGACCAACCCGTCGCTTTTGGCTGACCTCCCCAAACTGCCCTCACCCTCGAATGCGGTACGCCGAATCATCGAGGACGACGCCCCGCCCGATACCAACGCTCCAAAGAAACCTCAAAGCGACGACGGGGGCACAGCCCAGGCACCGCCTAGCGCGGGAATCGACGACGACCTCTAAAAGGACCCGGCGAACCGAAAATCTCTCACGCGCTTCAGGCTGCGCGACGGAAACACCAGCTCTCAGGCTGCGCCCAAGTCCTCTTCGTCGGGCAGACGCCATTCGCCAAGCTCCGACTCGAGGTTCTTGGCTAGCGACTCAATGTCGCTCACGTCTTCCTGGGTCATACCCGAATCTCCGCTCGATTCGTCGGCCAAGTCGAACATCTCCAGAGTCGACGCCAGTTCGTCGTCCTGGGGGTTCGATTGAGCCTCGGCACTTTCACCAGACGGAATCGTGCTCTGAACCGCCTGTTCGCCCATATCGAGAACGTCGGTCCAACCGCCGCCCACGGCTTCCTCTTCCGAGATCGACAGCGACTCCGGCGGCGGCAAGTGTTCCTCAATCCAGCGCATGTTGCCCTGCACCGAGCCAACGATCGGAAGGACCTTAGCATCAAGCTTCTTCTCGATAGCGCTCAGGACCTCGCCGGAGACCATACCGGGCATCGCCACCGTCACAAGACTCCCAAAGCGATCGAGCGGGATCAGCAGGTACTGCCGCAGAAAGTTCGTGTCGAGCTCATCGGACAGCTCGCGATTGGGCTCGTAGGCTTCAACCGGCAGGAACGGCAACCCGAAAATATCGCAAGTGATGCGGGCCAACTCCCAGTCTGTCACCAAGCCTTCAGAGACCAACAAGGCGGGGAGCAAAGCCCCCGTCGTCTCGCACTGGTGAACGATGTGGGCGAGGGCGTCAGCCTCCACCAATTCGCGGTCGCGGAGGTTCTCCACGAGCAGATCGTAGTCGAGGCGTTGGTTCTTCACGGGGGGCAGCTGGGCTCCGGTACCAGAGGGGGACGGTTCTTGATCGACCTCTCCCAACCGGCTCTTGAGCCCATCTTGCCGATCCGTGCCCCGGGACTTCCCAGGGCCTGGATCAGGCTCCCTGGAGCCTTCTCAGGGGCCCGGCCCGCGCTCGACTCGTCAGATATCCAGGTTGGTCACTTCCAGCGCGTGTCGCTCGATGTAGTCCCGCCTCGATTCAACGCCGGTACTCATCAGGATGGTGAAGATCTCATCCGCCTTGAGCTCATCTTCAAGAGCTACCTGGTAGAGGCTGCGTCGTTCGGGATCCATGGTCGACTCCCAGAGCTGGTCGGGGTTCATTTCGCCGAGACCCTTGTAACGCTGGACTTCGACTTCGCCCTGGGCGCTTTCGCGAACTCCAGCGGCAAGCGCGAGCACGTTGTCGGCTTCGGTGGCCTGCTTGCCGCCGGACAGCAGATAGTCTCCGCCGCCGCGTAGTTTCAGGCCGGCAGCTTCAAGGGCCGCAAGACGTTCGCCTACCTGCTTCGCACCAGCAAGCGGCGCCGTCCAGACATGGGCGAGCTCTGGGTCCGTTTCAGAATTCGGACCCGTATAAACCACAAGTTCTTCCCCTTCGGGGACCGTTGCGCGACGCAGCTCGAGGAAGTTGCGTAGCTCGGTCCCGTCGTTGAAGAACTGTTCGACGCCGTCGGCCTTCGCCCAGTGTTCCGGAAGCACGTTGCCGTCCCACATGGCGACAATTTCGCTAGCCGCGACACCGGTCCAGGCTGGAACCATCTTCTCGATGGTGTCTTCCAGCTTGCGGAGCAAGTCGCACAGCTCGCGCAGCTCCGTTCCCGTCCAACGCTTGTCTGCAACGCGATCGTGGAGTTCGAGCCCCGCTATGCCTTTTTCGACAAGGATCCGCCGCAATTCGCTCTCGCTGGCGATGTACTGCTCTTCCTTCTTGGACTTCACCTTATAGAGCGGTGGTTGAGCGATGTAGAGCTGGCCGCTCTCAATCAAAGGGCGCATGTGGCGGAAAAAGAACGTCAGCAGCAGCGTTCGGATGTGGCTTCCATCCACATCGGCGTCCGTCATGATGATGGTCTTGCCGTAGCGAACCTTCTCAAGATCAAACTCGTCCGCGATACCGCAGCCCAGTGCCGAGATGATGGTCTGAATCTCGGAGTGGGCCAGCATCTTGTCGGCCGTGGCTTTCTCAACGTTCAGGATCTTTCCTTTGAGAGGGAGGATCGCTTGAAATTTTCGGTTGCGTCCTTCCTTAGCGGAGCCACCGGCCGAATCACCCTCCACCAGATAGATCTCTGAGATCGATCGGTCGGTGCTCTGACAATCCGCCAGTTTTCCGGGCATGTTTCCACTGGCCAACGCTGTTTTGCGTCGGACCAAATCCCGTGCGCGTTTCGCTGCTTCCCGCGCCTGCATCGCGCGCTGGGCCTTCTGCAAGATTGCCTTGGCCTGAGCCGGGTTTTCTTCCAGGTACGTGGCCAAGGCTTCACCCACCACGGATTGCACCATGCCCTGCGCTTCGCGGTTTCCGAGTTTGTCTTTGGTTTGACCCTCGAACTGTGGGTCGGGAATGTACAGCGAAATGATCCCAGTCAAGCCCTCGCGGAAGTCATCCCCGGTGGGCACTTCTTTTTCGTTTTTAAACAGCTTCGAGTTCTTGCCGTAGGAGTTCAGCGTGCTGGTCAATCCTGCACGGAATCCAGCTAAGTGCGTACCACCGCCGTGCGTGTTGATGTTGTTGACGAACGTCGAGATCGTCTCCTGGAAGGCATCGGTGTATTGCAACGCCACTTCGACCTGATAGGTCACCCCTGGTTTGTCGGGATGTTCGATGTCCTTCGAAAAGTGCAGAACATCCGCATGAACCGCGGTCCTGTTTTTGTTCACGCTTTCGACGAACGCGACCAGTCCGTTTGGGAAGTGATAGAGCTCCGACCGAGAGCTACGCCGATCCTCGAGGGCCAGTTTGATACCCCGGCTACCCATCAGGTAAGCCGTTTCGCGCAGCCTCCGCGACACGCGTTCCCAGTCGTATTCGGTGGTCGTAAAAATAGTCCCATCGGGTTTGAAACGAATTTCCGTTCCGGTTCGATCGGTATCCCCGACGACCTCTAGCTCGGACACCTTGCGCCCCTGTTCGAAGCGCATCCGATGAATCTTGCCCTTCTGATGCACCGAAACCTCGAGCCACTCCGAAAGCGCGTTTACACAGGAAACGCCCACTCCGTGCAATCCGCCGGAGACCTTGTAGGCGCCGGAATCGAATTTGCCGCCCGCGTGCAGCTTCGTCAGGACAAGTTCAACCGCCGGAACTTTCTCTTTCTCGTGCAGGCCGATCGGAATTCCACGGCCGTCGTCGACCACCCGGACAGAGCCGTCCTCTTCGATTGTGACATCACAGCGCGTGGCGTATCCGGCGAGCGCTTCGTCGATCGAGTTGTCTACGACCTCCCAAATCAGGTGGTGGCAGCCGCGCACATCGGTATCCCCGATGTACATCGCGGGACGCGTCCGCACGGCTTCCAGGCCCTCAAGGACGGTGATCGAGTCGGCGCCGTAGTCGGCGGGTTTCTGGCTTTCGTCGGCCATGGATCTGAAGGAGAGACTGTCAAAACTCCGCAAGCGCGGAGCAGGTGAAGGAAATGGGTGAGCGAAATTCGCTCAGAGAGTGGGAGTAAGTTCGTTCGCCTCTCAGCCTTGGCGACTCGGAGGACTGGAAGAGCGCGGATTCGAGCTGGAGGGTCGAGTGCCCGGTTTGAAGACGAGCTTCTTGACGCGGTCATCACCGAGCTGCTGCGCCATGGCATGGAGAAGTTCCTGACTTCGAAACGCGCTGAGTTCGTGGTAATGGGCGGCCGAAGCCACTTCGATCAACAATTCTCCGCTACGCCAACGAACCGGCCAAGCTTGCCGGGTGAGCTCGGTCCCAACCGCCCGCCGCCAGGCGGTGAAGACTCGTTCGCGATCGTCATTGCGTTGCAGCCGGTGCTCGCGAGCGAACTTGGTGACGAGCTCGTTCAGGTCGACCGGTCCGCGGCGTTCGCTGCGGATTTCCGTCGCAGGATTCGTCCTGAACTTGCGCTCAGACATCGACCGTGATCGGCATGACCACGTAGACGTAGTTTTCGCCAAGGGTGAATTTGCCCGGACTGGTCCGGTCGTTGAACTCGAGCGCAACCATATCGGTTTCGCAATGCCGGACCCCCTCAAGCAGGAAGTCAGGGTTGAACGCAATTTCGGCTTCATCACCGCCGAAGTGAACTTCCATCTCCGAGGTGGCCTGACCGCTGGTGGTGGAACGTCCGGTTAGTTCGAGCTTGGTTCCCTTCAGTGCCAATTTGACCGCCCGCGCGTCCTGGGTAGTTACGTTCGAAACCAGCTTGATCTTCCGGATGAGGCTATCGCCATCGGCCTCAACCCGGTGGGCGGGATCGTCTGGGATCACGGCTGCGTAGCGGGGGAATTCCCCGTCGATCAGCCGCGCGAAGATCTCGCCCCGCTGGGTTCGCAAACCCATCTGGTTGTCGCCGAAGTGCAGTTCGACCTGTTCCAGGTCGTCGGTCACCAACCGGCAGAACGCCTGGGCACCCTTGGTCGGCAAGATGGCCTTGCCGGGGGGGCTCTGTCCGCTGTCGATCGGCGTCGACGCCACAGCGAGCCGGCGCCCATCGGTTGCGACCATCCGAAGCACCTGGTCTTCGATCAGGGTCAGGATCCCGTGCATCGCGTAACGGCCCTGCTCCTTCGCCGCAGCAAACGATGTGCGGGACACGAGTCGGGTGAAGCTGCCGCCCTGGATCGACAGAGCTCCCTCCTCCTCGAACCGTGCGATCACCGGGAACTCTTCCGGATCGGCAGTGGGCAGTTCGCAACGGTCTGCTCCGCTCGAAACCTCCATCCGGTTCGAGCTCACAGCAAGGTTCACGGTCTCACCCGTAAGGTCGCGCACGAAATCCGCGAAGACTTTGGACGGAACCAACGCGGTACCCGGCTCTCCGACCTTCACGTCGTCGATGCGATAGCGCACCGCCACCTCGAGGTCGGTACCAACTAATTCCAGCGCGCCGTCCGTGGCCACGAGCAGCATGTTCTCGATGGCCGGACGAGTGGCCTTGTTCGGGATTACACCGCCGACTAGGGCCAGCCCTTCGCGCAGGCGCTCTCGATCGCAGAGGAGCTTCATGGGGTCACCGTTTCGTTCTCAGTTCGAGTCGAGTTCTCCAGGTCCCTGGCTTGGTCCCCTCCCTGATAAAAAGAATCATCGTCTTCGTATAGGGCGGCCCAAACCGTGGAGAACCCGGTTGGCTCAACAACACAAGTTCCGTCGTTGCAGTGGTTTGGATGCTTCTCCACAACTCGGTAGGGATTCTGGATAGCTGTGGAGGGGTGCGGAGGGGTGGTGGAGTTTTGAAGGGTTCTCCACGCGACCCTCGGGAGTCCCGTTTCCGAGGTGGAATCCTGCGGAGGATCTCCCGGTTCTTGAACGTGTTCTCCCAAGGTTTTCCAGGTCCCCAATTGTAGGCATCTGAGCCTGCGGAGGCACCCCTGGAGGACCTGTCTGGAAGCGGCTTTTGGAGTCTTTGGGGAGCCTGAGGACCCAACGCGTCCCGGAGCCAGGGGATCGGCTCCTCCAGCGCGCATCTCGAGGTCGATTCGCCTCGCACCGGGCGCGCCCAGGGCTGTCCAGGAGGGGCTGACTCGGAGGTTCCTGTGTGCAGGATCGTGCGCGCCTACACGCCGCGAAGGCGTCCCCGACCGATGGTTCAGGACGCCTTCGCGGAGGATGCCAAAAGGAGCGTTGAGCCCGCGCCCCGGGCGGTAGAGCTGGGTCAATCTTGCGCCCCTAGTTGGTTCTCTAGCTTGCGCAGGACGTCGACCATCGACGGGTCGGTTTTCGCCAGTTCGGTGATCTTGCCGACTCCGTACAGGACCGTGGAGTGGTCTCGGCCGCCAAAATACCCACCGATCTCCTCGAGGGAGTGACGCGTCAGGCGGCGGGCCAAGTACATACCGACCTGCCGAGCGAAGGCGATGCCAGCCGTCCGCTTGCGGGACTGGAGGTCTTGCAACTTCACCGAATAGTGTCCGGTGACGACTCGGAAGATGTCCTCGATGCCCGGTTCTCCGACGTTTTTCTCAAACAACTCGCGCAGGCACTGGCGAGCAACGCTCTCGGAGATGGGCTGACCGGTCACGCTTGCGAATCCAAGCAGGCTATTCACGGCTCCTTCCAGCTCACGGATATTGGAGTCGATGCGCTCTGCGAGCAGGCAGGCCACGTCGTCGGGAAGCTCCTGTCCGCGGTCGGCTGTCTTCCTTTTCAGGATCGCCATGCGGGTCTCGTAGGCCGGAGATTCCATTTCGGTCACGAGCCCCGAGCGGAAACGGGACACCAAGCGTTCCTGGAGGCTCGGAATGTCGCGCGGCGGACTGTCGGAGGACAGCACGATCTGCTTGCCGGCCAGGTACAGCGTATTGAACGTGTGGAAAAATTCGTCCTGGCTCCGCTCCTTGTTGCCGAGCAGGTGGATGTCATCGACGACCAGGACATCCACGTTCCGGTACTTGTTGCGGAATTCTTCGAGGTTGCCGTTCCCGAGGGCCTGGATGAAGTGGTTGACGAAGGTCTCGCACGACAGGTAGAGGATTCGTGTCGAGGGGTTGCGCTGGATGAGGGACGCGCAGACCGACTGCATCAGGTGGGTCTTGCCAAGCCCGACGTTGCCATACAGGAAAAACGGATTGTAGTTCTGGCCCGGTGACTCGGAGACGCCGACAGCGGCGGCATAGGCAAAGTTGTTGCAGGGGCCTACGACGAACGAGTCAAACCGGTAGTTGGGGTTGAGGGTCAGGCCAGACGAGGCCCGTGGAAGGCGCGGAACCGTCGGCGGCGGTGGGGACACCGGGCGAGCGGGAGCTTGGGGCAGCGCGGCTTCCACGGCTGGGGCTTCGGGGGATTCCGCGAGACCGGGAAGTCCGGCGTCGACGACGATGCGGACCTCGAGGGGCTGACCGAGGACCTCTTCGACCACGTCGGTCAGTCGATCCGAGTAGTGCTCTTGGATGAACTGGCAAGAGAACAGGTTGTGGACGGCGATCGTGATCGAATCCCCTTGCACTTCGACCAAGCCGGCTCGTCGGAACCAGGTTTCGAACTGTTCGCGCTGAACACGGCTCGCAAGCGCACGCTGCAAAGCCCGCCAGATTTCGTCCCTAGGTGCGGACTTATCGAGTGGCAAAGCGAGTTGGTCCGCCGTTTTAGGCGGATCCCCGGTCGGATTTTCGTTGGCTGGATTCGGATAGCTCATCGCGGAGGAGAGGGGGGGCGCGATGCCGGAGAGGCGTTGGGAAGCGAGCTCGGTAGGGAAAACCGAGGTCGCGGAGTGGCGACACGGGACCAGGTAGAAGCGCCAGCGGCACAACTCTCAATTCGAGCGCGGTCCAGCGCGTCGATCCAGCGGCTCACGGTCCGCTTCTTTCAAGGGAGGCGCAGGTTGTTCCGCGGCTTCGTCAGGGATTCGAAGCGGCCGGCAAGCGCCAAGGGCTTAAGCCACCTAGTGACCTGGTCCCTTGTCGTTTAGGGCATCTGGTCGCGGCCCGGACCGGCACCGGATGCCATCTGCAAGTTGGGATCTTTCGTCAGACCCATCCCGCAACGCCAAACTCATTTCGTTGCCCTGCAATCCCACCGAGTTCCGACTGTGCCGAAGCGTGGCGACACGACCCAGCGCTTCGGCGCTGTAGAAAGTTTCGCGAAGCTGTGTTGGCACAGCGGCGCGTACGGATTGGTTGAGTCGATTCTGCAAAGTAGGAGAACTAGGCAGGCGTGGGTGTGAGGGGGTGCTGGTTCGACCCCGCGAGCTGGGGTGGCAGAAGGCGTGAAAGGCCCGGGTTCGAGCTTGTGAAGAACTCGATCGCGCTGGGCAGTGGGTGGCCTTCGGGCGGGGGTGCTGCTTCGAACACGTCAACGAGCCTGTGGAAAGTTCGACCTTTTTCCGACCGAGGAAGGTTGCGGCGCGCGGTGGGCCCGATGAGACGGGGCGGCTCGCCAGCTAAGGGGTCGGTTCTAAGGAGGATTCTTGGGCGCGGGAGCGGTGTTTGAAGGGGATGTGCTCGCTTAAGGGATCGTGTCGCGCTCGTCACGCGAAGCGCGCGACGACGGGTTCATTAGAAGGCTGCTGACGCGAATCGTCAACGGACGATCAAGCAAACTGTTAGCACCCTTGCGGATGACATCGAGAGTGCGGTTTGCCGCGCGAGCGCGAGTTGTTTGGCTGCGCCACTTGGCAGTGGTTTGTGGGCCGCGAGATGTTCGGTGCGACACAGCATGGGATGCACCAAAGGGGGATCGGTGATGCGTCTATATAGAGCCCCTCGATTGTGGTGGTAGCGTTCCACGAGGGTCTGCGCGGCTGTGCGCACCGCAGTGGTTCGGAGCGTTGAGTGGGCTAGGAACTTCTTTGAGCTGCTTGCGCTACGCGTGCCAACATGTCTGCTGCACGTGTCACGTCGGCCTGTGTGGTGTTGCGGCCGATGGAAAGTCGAAGCGCTGCCCGTGCTTCAGATTCGGGATAGCCCATAGCGAGCAAGACGTGGGAGGGCTCGATGGCGCCGCTTGCGCACGCGGATCCAGCGCTGGTCGAAAGTCCTTCCAGGTCCAAGCGGGTGACCAGTACGCGGCCGTCGATTCCCGGTAGGCCGATGTTGAGTGTATTGGGAAGTCGTTCCGCGCACTCCAGGGCGGGTCCGTGGAGCTCGACCCCTGGGATGCGCTCCTGCAGCGCCTGCCAGAGCGATTGGGTTCGCTCGCGCAGGGATTCGTGGATCTCGTGGCCTTCCTGCACGGCGAGTTCGACGGCCAGGGCCGCTGCGGAGCAGCGCGCAGCATCCTCGGTGCCAGCGATCAGGCCGCGCTCCTGCCCCCCTCCATAGATCAGCGGCTCGATGGGGAGCTCTTCGCGGACAATCAAGATCCCCACCCCGAGCGGCCCTCCCACCTTGTGCGGGGACAAAGTCGCTGCATCAACATCCCAACTGGGTAAGTCTATGGGTAGCTTGCCAAGACACTGGACGGCGTCGGTGTGGATCCACACCCTGCGGCCGGCGCCTCGGGCGGCTTTCGCAATGGAGGCGATGGGTGCGCACGTTCCCACTTCGTTGTTGGCAGCCATGACGCTGACCCAAAGGGGGCCTGTGTGCTTCGCAACCGCCGCGGCCACCGCGGACGCCTCCACGCGCCCTTCGCGATCAACGGGCACCCGTTCCACGAAGTGTCCGGCCCGCTCGAGGGCCTCCGCGGGCTCAAGAACTGCGGCATGTTCGATCGTGCTGGTGATCAGGCCGCATTCCAGGCCCGCTGCTCGCACTCCCCCGAGCAGGATCAGGCTGTTCGCGGAGCTGCCGGATGGTGTGAAGATCACATCCTGTTCGGGGACACTCAAGGCTCCGGCGACCCGTTCGCGAGCTTCGTCTACCACGGCTCGTGCACGCCTTCCGCTGACGTGCAAGCTCGAAGGGTTGCCCAAGTTGTCCCCAAGCAACCCCCACCAGTGGTCACGCACTTCCGGACGCAGCGGAGAGGTCGCGTTGTGGTCCAAATAGACGTTCATAGGGTGAATTTGAGGCGCGCGAGAACGGATGGGCGGCAGCCCATGACCAAGTTTTCCACAAGGGGCTAAGCGCCGGCCAGCCATAGTGGGAGCGCAGGATCTCGCGGGACCTTAGGGGCCGCTCAGGATCATCCGATCGACTGGCCGAGAAGTCCACGAGCGCTGCTGACAAGCGCCGATCCAAGCCCGGAGCTTGCGGGGCGACCCAGGTGCCAAGGCCGAGCTCCCCATAGCACTCCGGCAGGCCTCCCACGGCCGGGCCGATTGGCTCTACGCCGCGGGCCAAGGCCTCTTGGGCGACGAGGCTGAAGGACTCGAACCGGCTGGCGAGTAGCAGCGCGTCGAAACCCTCTCCGGCCCCGTCCGTCCAGGCGGGCCCGGGCGGCAGGCAGCCCAAAGTTCGCACTTGGCCCGCGAGGCCTAGTTCCCGGGCCAGCCGGAGGGTGGTTTCCCCTTGGCCCGGTCCGATCAGGTCGAGTTCAAGCCGGACGCCCTGGCGGTCCAGCTCCCGAGCGGCGCGCCCGCAAGCCCGCAGGACAACGGGCACCTGCTTGATGGCGCGGCCGGTGCTGACGTGGGCCACACGGAGCCGGCCCGCGTTTCTCGGGCGGATAGGAAGATCTCCCTCGAACCACTCGGGCCCGAGTGGGCTCGGGAGCACCGCGATCGACCTCGGGGAGCCCGCCCGGCTCAATTGGGCTTCCGCTCGGTCCGCCAAGTCCTGGCTCGGAGCGGCTAGGGCGCAGGCCTGCTCGGCGGCGTTCAGCCAGGGGAGCTCCCGGAGAACCTCCGTTCCGTGCAGGTTCAAGGTGAACGCGATTCTCCCGCCGAGGGCCCGGGCTGCGATCGCCCCCAAGGGCCAGCCGTGATGGACCTGAACGAGGTCCAGCCGCCGGCTTTCGGCCCAGGCCGCGATGGCCTGCTCGGGGTTACCCCGGAGGGTCTTGAGCCCGGCGAGCGGCGGGGTGTCCGCCCGCGGGGAGTAGCCCGCGATATGCACCTCGAATCCGCTGGAGGCGAGCAGTTTGGCGCTGCGCTGGGCCGCAACGGAGGATCCACCGATAAGTCCCCAGCAAAGGACACCCAAGCGGGGCTGTTTTGGGTTCAATGCGCGCCGGATCCCGCGGGATCCACCGGGGTATCAGCGGTTTGGGGCTCCGGTGGAGCTGTTGGTTTAATGACACCAACTTGTTCGGCTCCTAATGGTTTTTTACGCTCCTGATTCAGAACCTCCTCGGCCAGCTCGCCGTAGTCGCGGGCGCCCGCCGAGTCAGGCGCATATTCGAAGATCGTCTGGCCGAAACTGGGGGCTTCGGCGAGCTTTACGTTGTTCGAAATCGGCCGGCGGAAACACTGGGTCGGGAAGTAGCTGCGCAGTTCGCCGAGCACTTCGCGGGCCAGTCGCAAGCGACTGTCGTACAGGCAGGGGACAATGCCGGTGACCGACAGCTCGGGATTCAGGTTCTCGCGAATCCGCCCCACGACGTCGAGCAGGCGGGTCATGCCCTGAAGGGCCAGGAACTCAGTCTGCAAGGCAAGGAAGACCTCCCGGGAGGCAATCAGGGCGTTCAGGGACAGGAGTCCAAGGCTGGGAGGGCAGTCGAATAGCACGTACTCCGCGGGGGGCGCCCCCGTCCTCTGGATCGCGTCCTGCTCATAGGCGTCCACCGCTTCGCGCAATCGGAACTCCCGGTTCTCCATCCCGGCGACCTCCAGCTCGGCGCCGGACAGGTCGATGTTCGTCGGCACCAGGCTCAGGCCGGAAATGGCTGTCCCAACCAGGCACGCGGAGAAGGGATGTTCCCCGATCAAGACGCTGTAGCTGGAGGGCTCGCCCGCCTCGATCTCACAACCCAGGCTGGTGCTGAGATTTCCCTGGGGGTCGAGGTCCACGACGACGACCCGCCGCCCGGCGCGAGCCAGGGCAGCGCCTAGGTTGACGGTGGTCGTGGTCTTCCCGACCCCGCCCTTCTGGTTGACGATCGCAATCCGGCGCATGGGGGAACCTCTCCGTTCGAGGCGCAGATTGTAGGCGCGCCGGGGGCTCGGATCCCGCTTCCCGAGCGCGATCCTGAACGGCAACCGACCCAAGGCCCCCGCCGGGGTCGATCCCGGAACGGTTAAGGCGCGTTCGGCGGCAACCAGCCGTCGAGTTTCAGCTCGCTCGGCCCGCCCGCCATCAGCGGTTCACCAAAGCGAACTCCGAGCTGGGCGCCGTAGAACCGGTCGCGCGCGTCCATGCGTTCCAAAGGGTGCGGCCCTCCGGCGCTCCGGCTTGAACCTTCGCGCTCGGGCTCGACCAACTGGCTCCGGTGGCAGCGCACGGCCTGCAATTTTCGTTCGTAGACCGGGCTCACATCGACGACTTGGGTGACTTCGACCCACCCTGATCCCTGCCGGGGTAGACCTAGATACGACCAGCACTGCTCTGGTCGGTGCGCCCGGCCGTCCAAGCCCTCGTGGTTTTTCAATCCGGCCACGAAGCAAGCGGCCTGAACCAGGCGCGCTGTAGCTCGGTGATCGGGATGTAGATCCGTTTCGCAGGGACCGAGGATGAATCGGGGGCGCACGCTTCTTATGACCCGGGCCACGGCGCGACGCGCGATGGGGTCGTCGACCAATTCAGCGTCGGGCAGTCCCAGACAACCCCGTGAACCAGCGCCTAGGACTTCCGCAGCTTCCAGAGCTTCGGCTCGGCGGATCTGTGGCGTCCCACGTGTTCCTCGCTCCCCGGCGGTCAGATCGCACAGCGCGACGCTAAGCCCAAGCTCCGTTGCCCGAATCAACAGCCCCCCCACTCCAATCTCGAGGTCGTCCGGATGGGCTCCAAAGACCAAGACGTCGGCTCGCTTGGTGAAGGTGTGGTCGATCATTCCGGTTCGTCCTGTTCCTCGGGGCTTGACTCGAGGTCGAGCAGCAGATGTTCGGTGGGAAACGGCTCGATCCAGCGCGCCAAATCGTCGATCCAGTCGGTCCCTTCCAGTTCGATGGTCGTCTGCAAGGTGGTCAACACTCGTTCCTGGGGCCGGTCGAGGGGGCGTAGCAAGGAACGTGCATGCCGCAGGTGACGGTCCTGCCTCCCGTGCCTGTTTCGAGCCGCGCGTTCGACCCGTTTCGCCAAGCTCTCGAGGTGTCCGGTCACGTCGGAGACCGTTCGCCTGGAGCGCGCGGACAAGCCACGATCGATCTCGGAGATCGCGGGTCGCAGTTCGGCTAGCGACTTTTTGAGCTGCGCGGCGATCTTCCGGATCGACATCGCCGGGTCTGGCTCCTGAGCTTCCCCTGCTCGGCGATCGAGCTCGGTTTGCTCCGCTGATTTCTGGCGTGCTTCGGCTTGGGTTTTGGCCGGGTCGCGGAGCAGCGAGCCGGCCTGGACCTGGGCGCGCCCCATGGCGCGCCGCACAGCCGGGGTGGTAAGGGTCACATGAGCCCTCGGAACGAACACCGGCGGAGCAAGACCCAGGCTCGAACGAATCTCTGGCGTGCGGGCCCAGTAGCGCAGCTCTCCAAAGCCCCCCACCGTGGCCGCATTCGGAAGAAGGGCGTCCTGCACAATGGTTCGGAGCAGCGCACCGGCCGAGAAGCGTCTCGGCTCAGCGGCGATTTCGGCGGCCAGTTCGACGGCGGTCCGGGAGCCGGGCTCCCCGTCGTAACGGAATCCGTCCCCGCCGGTTCGCAGGGCCCTACGGGCTCCCTCTTCCTCACCGAAAAGCCACGCAGTGCCCGGCTCGTTTGAGTGACCGGGTTCTTCGAACCCTGCCCGTTGCAGCCGATTTCGAGCCTCTTCCAGAGGCGCTTCCAACTGGTTCGTCACGATCCGAGCGAGCACCCGACTAGCCAAGGGCCGCAGGGCGCTCGCTTCGAGGACGACCAGCCCGAGGTGTCCGGTCAAGCGAGTCAGTACGCGGGTGAACGCGCGCTCGAGGGTCTCTCCGGCGCGAGGTAGGAACAGTTCGAGAGGCCGGACGGCTTCCTCGCCCCTGGAAAGCGTGGCGCGAACGCTTTGCTCGAAGGCCACGAGTTGGTGCTGCTCTTCGCTCAACAGGACCGATGCAAACGACCGCCTTCCGGATCCAAGATTCGGTAGGACCAACCGGCAGGGGTCGTGGTGCTTGTTGCGCAGCCATAGGTACTGACCTTCGGCCAAATCATGGTCGTCCCCGTGGTTCCAGAACACAGCGACAACCGGGCGATTCCAGGTCCGTTCGAGTTCCGCGGCCAAACGAACCGCATGGAGCGCCTTGTGAAGATGAAGCAGGGGCCCTCCCGCAAGGCCAGGCTGTTGTCCGGCGACAACGCAGGCGGAGTCAGGTCGACCGAGTTTCTCGCACGCTTCCTGGAGGGCGGGGTGGACGCCCAAGGGCTCGAGTTGGGCCTTCAGGAGATCGGCAAGTTCCGAGCGCTCGGCGATTTCTGGAAATTCATCGGACGAGCGACCGGCTCCTTGACGCGCAGGCTCCGGAACGGAGGCCACCGAATTGGGCACGACGAGCCCCCCCAGCCCCTTCGGCCGCGGCCGATCACTGAGTGCCGAGCGCGCCAGCGGGTCGAGCCCGAATAGGTCTGCGGGCAAAAAGTGCGGGCGAGCGGTCACAGGTGAGAGAGCGGAACGAGTCGCTGCTAACGACCGAGGGCGCCGGCGAGATCTTGAACCATTTGGTCGAGAGCTCGGCTTGCTGCTTCCTTCCAGTCGGGGGCGGCGCCGCCGCCTGACCGATAGGCGAAGGCGATTCCGCGCGAGGAGGCAATCAGGGCGCCGCGCCCTCCCGGCAAGAACGCATCGACGACATCGGCCGCTCCGGCTCCTTGGGCCCCATAGCCTGGCAACAAAAGGAAGGAGCGCGGCATCCGCTCGCGCCACCCGGAGAGTTCACGGGCGTGGGTGGCGCCAACCACCGCGCCAACCGAACCCAGTCCGCATTCGCCTAGGGTCCGCTTGGCGAATCCGTCGACCGCCTTTGCAACCCGCATCGCGGGGCTGGGGTCCCCTGCATCTTGCCAAGCGGCGCCGCCCGGGTTGGAGGTCCGCACGAGAACAAACGCACCCCCAGCGACCTTCTCGCAAACATCGACGAACGGTTCAAGCGAATCCTCTCCGAGGTAGGGACTCAACGTCACGGCGTCGCAGCGCCCGCTGTCTTGCAGGTTGTCCGGCGCGAGGAAGGCTCGCGCATAGGCGGCGGCCGTGCTTGCTATGTCCCCTCGCTTCACGTCGCCAACCACGAGCAGACCCTTGTAGCGAGCGTGGTCGATGACCCGCTCAAACGCGGCGACTCCATCGGCGCCGAGTTGCTCGAAGAAGGCTGACTGTGGCTTTACCGCCGGCACGATGTCCGCGGCCAAGTCGATCAACTCAACGCAGAATCGTTCAACCCAGCGGGCCCGCTCGGCGCGGGGTCGAGCGGGATCGCGGGCGATCTCAAACTCCGGCGGGAGAAGATCTAGATGGGGGTCGATCCCCAGCAGAATGGGGCAACCCTTGCGGGCGATGGCGGCGTCGAGTCGGTCGGCGAAATTCACGCCGAACATTCTAGGGACGCCGCTCCCGGTCACGGCCTGAGAACCGTGACCTCCCCGGGTTGGAGGTGCACCGGGATTCGGGTGACCTCCACCCAAGCCCCTCGCCCGCCTTGCTTTAGGAGGACCAAAGTGGCGGCGGACTCGTCGACGCGAAGTTGACCGCTCGCGCCATCGACTAGCTCTGCGCTGTAGCTCGCGAAGTCTGCGTCCAAGAGCGAGAACGCAAGCAGGAGCGAGTCCCCATCTGCGTTTAGCACACGGATCTCGCTCGCCATGGTTGGGTCAGCGAGCCGAACTTCGAGGATGGCTTGCAGCGGCAGCGCGATCTCGATGTCCTCCAGATCAACAATCTCCTCCAAGTTCAGCTCCTCGGTTCTCGGCGAGTCCTTGGCATGAACTCGCAGGAGGGTTCCGTCCAGCTGAACCCTCTCGAAGCGGAACTCGCCGTCCTCACCCGCGGTGATCCAAGGACCGTCAAACTCCTCGTCCTGGTAGCTGAGGCGGACCAAGCGGACCTCCGCGCCGACCCTGGGGTTGCCCGTTGAGTCCACGATTCGCCCGGCCACAGCGGTTTCGGATTCACCGCCGGCCAGGACCAGTTGGACGTCTACGGAACCGCCGCGAGCCTGAACTTCAGGTGCGAGCTCGAGGGTTTCACCATTGCCGGCGATCAAGGTGTATTCGTGCTCACAAAGGCCTGTAATTTCAAATCGGCCGTCGTCGCCGGACCGGGTGACTCGAGTCCCCTTCTGGATCAGGTTCTCGACGGAGGATTCGATACGGATGTCCATGCCCTCGATGCCCATCGGCACGGTGCCGAAGACTTGTTCGCCGAGGAGCTTCACCCAGGCACCCGCAACCGGTTCGCCAGCTTTGTCCACGACGTGTCCGCGGATGGAGACCGCCGGCCGGTCGATTCGAACGTCCAAGTTGGCCCGTTCGTATTCGGTTCGTTGGCTCAGATCAACCCGGAGCGGAAGTCGTCCCGCGGTGACAGCCAGAAGGCCACTCTCGATCCACTCTGGCTCAACTTCGAGCCGGAACCGGCCTGCCGCGTCAGTCTGAGCCGAGAGTTCGCCGATCGAGAGGTGAGCCTGGTGGAAGGGCTGCCCAGCTGAATCCAGGACCCGGCCGGCGACAAGGATGCCATCCAGGTCTGTGGGTTTGAGCACCACGGTGTGATCCAACCGGCTGTGGTTGGGCAGTGGTTCTGTCCACCTTTCGTATCCGCCGGCCATCACGTGCAATTCCAGGCCAGGGGTCCACCCCAGGGACTCGAACTTGAATTGACCTAGCTCCGTCGTAACCGAGTCCTGGGCGACACGCGCAAAGAAAGGACGCGGCGGGGCATCGCCGAGCTTGAGTTGTTCCGGGAGTCGAACAACGACCGAGGCACCGGGGACCGGAATCCCGTCCAGGTCGACCACGGCTCCACCGAAAGAGAGCGCGGGGCTGATGCGCACGATCAGCTCGGACTCGGGGCGAGCCCCTTGCAGAACGGGAGTCCAGACCGTGGCCCAGGCTTCGTCCCTGACCACGAACCGGCCGCGCTCCGCGGGGATGGTTGTTTCGAAGAACCCACCAGGTCCGGTGACCAAGGTCTGCGGAGGTTCCGGGCTGGCCGTCTCGGGCGGACGATCAGGATGGATCGGGCTGCCTACTTCGAAGACAACTTCGAGACCCGCCCGCCCCTCCCCCTGGAGGTCTTTGACCCAGCCCTCCAGAACTTCGGCGGCCGGGGCTGGTGCAGAAGCCAGGCTTGCGCTGGAGGTCTTCGGAACAGGAGTGATCTGGCGGCCCGTGACGGCTCCCGCGTTCTTCGGGCTAAGGCGGGGTTCCGGCTCGGTTCGGTCTTCGGTGGTGGGTTCCGGAGCCGCGGCGATCGCTGCCGAGGTTTCTAGGGGGGGCTCCGTACCCCGGCCCATTGCAATCCAAAGTGCGCAGGCGACGGCAGCAGCGGCGGCGGAGAGTTTCACCGTTGTCATCAGGGTCAGAGCTCCAAGGGAGACGGGAATCCATGTCGGTCCGGTTCGGACGAGGGGGAGCAGGGCCGAATGCCAACCCCGCCTGCCGCCTTCGAAGTCCGCGTCGAGCTTCTGGCGCAGGCGTTCCAGGCCGCGGGAGAGCCGCGTTTGGACTGTCTTTAGCGGGACTCCCGTGCGCTTGGCGATTTCCCGAGCCGAGCGCTCCTCGAGGAACCTCAGCACCAAGGTGGACCGATAGGGCTCATCGAGGGAGCGAAGCGCGGCGAGCACTTTGGATTGGGTTTCCAGTCGCTCAAGGGCTTCTTCGGGAGCAGCGACTTCATTGGGCTCGCGCTTTTGGTCGCCGGTGACAAGTTGTTCCCGCTGGGCTCGCCGCCCAGCCCCCCGGAAGTCTTGGCGGATGACGTTGCGCAGGACGTGAGCCCACCAGCCCCGGCTCTTGAATGAAGGATCCTCCCCAGCTCCGTTGCGTAGGCCTGTCAGCAGGGTCTGCTGGACCGCGTCCTCAGCGAGCTGGTCATCGCGGACCAATTTGCGGGCCAGTCCGCGCAGCCAGGCCGCCTGCTCGATCCAATGGTCGGGGGTGTCCGTGTTGGAGCGCATGCCAAGTTCGATGCCGCCGATCGCCGAGGACCCTCGGAAACCCGCGAAAAGTAACTGTCCCCCATTCTTGGGTCAGCAGGCGTCCAAGAACCGCCGGGCTACGGCGTCGGCCAAGGGCAGGCTTCGCTCGTTCAGCAGGTACACGGCCCCTTGGACGTCCAGGAGGCCCTGTTCAGCCAGGTCTTGGGCGATCGGCAGCATCGGATCCTCCCGGGATTCAAAGTCCTCCAGTCCTGCGCGAGCTCGTGCCCGAGCCACTTTGGGATCCACCCCGGCAACTCTTCGGAGCCCCAACCACCAGGCCTCGGCCAGGCGCTCGACCGCTGTTAGGCGCTCGGTGTTTTCAATCGCCAGGCCCCCAGCTTCGATACCGGTCCTCCAACGTGAAAGAGATCGCGGATTCGCCTGCCGCAAGTCACCGACCCGGGAGACAGCGGAGGGCCCGACCCCCACATAATCTTCCCCGGACCAGTAGGCTTCGTTGTGTGCGCAAGCCTCGCCGGGGAGCGAGAAGTTCGAGATCTCGTAGGCGGGCAGGCCGGCGTCCGCACAGGCCTGTCGCGTGATCCAGAACATCTCCAACTCGTCGTCTTCGTCAAGGGGCGCGATCTCGCCCCGTTTCCGCCATGTCTCGATCGGGGTCCCCGCCTCGAACGTGAGGTTGTAGGCGGACAGGTGTTCGGGGCCGAGCGCCAGAACTCGCTCGAGGTCCTCACGCCACTCCTCCGGTCGCTGTCCGGGGGATGCGTAGATCAGGTCAAGGTTCAATCGAGTTGCGCCTGCTCGCCTAGCGGCCTCGTAAGCCCGGAAGGACTGGTCGACCGTATGAACCCTCCCGAAAAACTCGAGGGTTTTGGCTCGCAAGGACTGAACGCCGATCGAGAGGCGTGTGGCCCCGGCGGCCAATAAGGACTCCGCCTTGTGTTCATCGAGGCTCTCGGGATTGCACTCCACGGTCACTTCGACCGCCGATTCGCGAAACCCGGTGCATTCATCGAGGACGTCGAACAGGTTTTTGAGTTCGCGCGAGCCGTACAGCGACGGTGTTCCGCCTCCGAAGAACACGGTTCGCGGACTCACCGGAGCTCGCTCCCGGATTTCCATCTCAAGGCACCTCTGGACCCCAACCAAGTCCTGTCCCGTGGCTTCCAACGAATAGAAGTCGCAGTACGTGCACTTAGCCGCACAGAACGGCAGGTGCAGGTAGAGCGGGGTTCCAGCTTCAGGCTTCATGATTCCTCGGGGGCCACTTCAGGAGGGCTTGCACCGATGGTGTCATGGTTGGTGTTTAGGTCCACGGGTTCTTGAAGGTCCTGCTCGGAAGAACCGCCCGGTGGAGCGAGGGGCTGGACCCGGCTTCGGAACTCCACCTCGAACGGCTGGCCGTGTTCGACCCCGGCTCGAACGCAAGCCTGCTGCAGAAGGTCCCAGGCTTCCGGGACGAGCGATGTGGGTTCCACGGTTTCAAAGGAGCGCGAGACTTGCTGCCAGAACTCGAAGGGGACTGTCTTGCTGCTACCGGTTGCCTCGGCGTGCTCGGCCAGCGGGCTCAAGCCTTCTAGGACCCAGGCCAGGTCCCGCGCCGTTTTGGATGTGCGCCCCGCGTAGGTCGATCTCAGTCGGTCCATGCTCGTGTAGCCCCCCCTGGCCAGGAGTTCCTGGGCGCACCAGCCACCGAAACCGTCTCCGTCACTCCAGAGTGTTCGAATCGCGAAGTCGGTTTCGATGGCTGCGCGCTCGAACAGCGCCGAGGGATTTGGGCTGCCTACTAGCCCGCTCCACGGGATCGCGCGAGCTGCATTCACGGCCCGCAGGCAGCGGGGTTCTTCGGGATCGGCAATCGCCTCGATCATCCGGATCGAGCAGCGCAGGAGGCCAGGTTCTGAGCCGCAATTCGTAAGAGCTGGCAGCAGCCAGTCGCGAACGCAGGGACCGAGGGGTTCTTCCAGGGGACAGAGCTCGATCAGATAGCGACCCAGATCGTCGAGCAGGGGCTGGGCTGGGTTGGGGGCGGCCCGTTCCAGGGATGGCTGGGCCAAGATGCGAATCAACCGGCGGTGGGCCGATGGAAGCGATCCGCTGGGAGGATTTGGGTCGAGAACGGCAAGCGCTTCTTTCGGGCGGCCGGTATCCAAGCGAGTCCAGGCTAAAACGCGCCGCGCGAGTTCCATCAACCGCGGGCTCGGCTGTCCCCCCGTGGCGGGGCGTTCGATCCAGGCGGTCAAGGCCTCCGCGATGGAATCGGAGCGTGGATCGGAGCTGTACCAGGCATTGAGCGCGAGCGCCGTTCTCCAGCGCAGCGCAGTTCCAGAAGATCGACCTACGTTGGCTTCCAGGGCTGGGAGTCGATCGGTGAGGGCAGCGCGCAATTCGAGGCCGTGTTCATAGTCCGGCCCCAGCTCCAGTTCCGCCAAGGCCAGGTCCGCTTCGACACTCTCCCCGAACGGACCCAACTCCGTGAGAGCGACGCGAGTGGCCTCCGGATCGATCCAGGCTTCCAGGCGTAGTCGTTCCCGAACGAGGTCGAGACTTTTCAATTCCTCAAGAGGTGCTAGCAGCTCGGCTAATCGCGAACGGTCTACCGAGCGGTCACGCAGCTGCTGGGCAACGAGTTCAGCACGGGCTGCCGCTAGTCTGAGCCGAGGCGACAGGGTGCTACCTAGCGCGTCGATTCGGGCACGCAATTCCCAGACCTCGTCGAGTTCCGCCGAGCACAGAAGCTGCGAAGCGAGCACGAAGTCCAGGGCTTCTGGATCAGGCGCGGGTACTTGCTCGAGTGAATCGAGGAGCTCTCGCGCGACGCTTGGGTGACCGCACTCCACTTCAATGAGAGCTAGAGTCCACAGAACCCGACCTCTTGTTCCACGTGGAACATCCTCAAGGGCGGCCTTCCATTCCTTTGTTTTCAAGGCGCTCCGCGCGCGTGCCGGTTGGCCAAGACGAATCCAAGCGAGGGCTGCGGTTGCAGAGGATTCCAGGTCACCAGGGTCGATGGTCGTGGCGCTTAGCCTGCGAAGTGCGCTTTCGCCGTCGCCTTCTTCGATCGAACGATGGACCAGCTCGAGCAGGAGTTGAACGGCTGCGGCGGAGCCAGAGTTGCCTAGCCGTTCCAAGGCCGCGTCTTCTTCGCGGTTTTGCAAGGTGGCGAGCGCTGCTGACAGGAGTTGTTCCGTGGATCGACGACGTTCGAAGACCCAGAGCGCGGCGCCCAAAGTGAGCAGAGCCCCAACTCCGGCGACCCATGCCCAGCGCACTGTTCTGGAGCGAGCTGCCGCGGCAACCGCCGAGCCTCCGACGAGCTCCCGAAGTTCATGGGCCAGGGCCCGGCTGTCCGCAGGCCGGTCGTCCGGATCTTCGGCGGTTGCCCGCTGGACGAGGGCTGTAAACGCCCGCTCGCCGGCGACTCCCAGTTGATTCCGAGCGAGGTCCACGCCGATGGCCGCTTGGAGAACCAGAGCAAGGGAGTACACGTCAGCAGCCGGAGTCGGCGCTGATCCGGACAGGCGCTCGGGGGCGCTCCAGCCCGGCGAACCGAGGTCGTCTGGACCGTCTGCAGCCGGGTCCTGAAACCGGTGTGCGGAACCCAGGTCAATCCAGCCCACCGCCCCATCCTGGTCCAGTAGAAGGTGGCTGGGTTTCACGTCTCCATGGGCTAGGGCCTGTCCGTGCAGCCTTCCCAACGACTCGCAGGCAGCGATGGCGGCTTCGAAGGGCGGCCGCGGACAGGCCTCCAAGGAGCTAGCGTCGAATGGGCTTCCCGGAATCCAATCGAGAAGTAGAAACAACCGGCCGTCGGCGAGTTCGCCGGAGCCCAGTTGTCTGGGAAACCCTGGTAGGGCGAGGGCTTCAAGGCCCAGTTGCTCTCGGCGGAAAGCCTCGGTGGAGGCTCCGTCTCGAAGGAATTTCACGGCTACCTGACGTCCGTCGTGGACACGCCGCGCAAGCCAAACATCGGACGAGCTGCCGGCTGAGAGCGGCTCAACCAGCCGGCATCCCGCCAGTTCAACACCCGGTAGCAGGATGGAGAGCCCCGAGCCGGTAGGTTCGGCGGGCGCCGGGGTTCGTTCGCGGTCGAGTTCCAGCAAGCGTCTGACACGCTGGGCCAGCTCGGAGTCGACCCCATCGAGCTGAGTCTCGATCTGCTCGGCGGGAGCATCGATCAGCTGCTCGAACAGGCGAATGACGAGAGCTTCGCGCTCAGCTTCCATGGCCCTCGCGAGGTTCGGGGTCCGATTCGCGCAGGCGGTCGAAGAGCCAGGCCCGCGCGAAGCGCCATCGGCGGTCAATCGTCCGCGGTGAAACTTCAAGGGCCTTCGCGATGGCCTCGAGCGTCAGGCCCCCGAAGACGAACAGCTCAGCCACACGCGCCTGCTCGGGGGCAACGGTTGTGAGCAGCTCGAGCAAGTCGTGGACCTCCAGCACCCCGTGAATTTCATCTTCGACACCAATGCGTAGGTCTTCGAGGGCGGATTGCTTTCGATCACCCCCGCGCCTGAGTCGCCGGAGCTCTCGCGCCCGGTCGACGAGCACGTTGCGCATCACCCGCGAGGCGACCGCCAGAAAAGACCGGCGGTCGGTCCAGCCACCTTGGCGCTGCTTCCGGAGGCGAAGATAGGTTTCGTGGACCAGGGCTGTCGGTTGGAAGACCTCTCGCCCCGACCGGCGTGCTTCCGCACCGGCGAGCCGCCGCAGCTCGTCATAGACTTCAGAGACGGCTTCACCGATGGCCTGGCTGTCTCCGGTCGCCGCGTTCAAGAAGATCTGCGGAGGGGCCGGGGACTCTTGCTCGGGGTGGTGGTTGGAATTCGGCATGAGCAGGGCTCGGGTCTCCCCTGATTTTGGCAGGTGGATCGAATCAGCAGGCCTCCGGGCCCGGAAGCCACCCGATTTCCGCGGATTTGGTGGCGCCAGCTCGCCCAGGAGGCCGCGGCTTGTCCTGGATGCGCCCTCACAGGCTGCTTCGCAGGCCCCTTCCCGATCCCAGCATGCTGACCACCACGCTTCTCGCCGTCCCCCTTGCGGCGCTCTCCCCCACTCTCCAGCAGCCCTCCGCTCACCTGCGCGTGGACGCCTTTGGGTACCGCCCCACAGCGACCAAGACCGTCGTTCTGCGCCAGGCCGTTCAGGGCTTTGACGCGCCGGACTTCTATGCAGCGCCCAGTCAAGTGCAGGTGCGCCGGGTGAGCGATGGGTCCTTGGTCTTTGTTGCGCCGGTCGTTCCCTGGAACGGCGGCGCCGTGAATTCCACCAGCGGCGACCGCGCTTGGCACGCGGACTTTACGGGGCTTCAGGCCCTCGGCGACTACTACGTGCTCGATCCAGCAAGCGGCGAGCAGACCGAGGCGTTCTCGATTCGGCTGGATCCCTACGCGGACGTCCGGCGAGCGGCGGTTCGGACTTTCTTCTATCAGCGCTGTGGTCTACCGAAGTCGGCCCCGTTCGCTGAACCGGGGTGGACCGACGCGGCTAGTCACTTGGGTCCCCAGCAGGACACGGACTGCCGCTGGGTTCTGAACCCGACGCCTGGAACCTCGAGGGATCTCCGCGGTGGGTGGTTTGATGCCGGCGACTACAACAAGTACGTCAACTACACGGATCGACCGATCCACGACCTGCTTTCCTCGTACAGCCAGGCTCCCGGAGACTGGACCGACGACCTGAACCTGCCTGAGTCGGGCAACGGTATCCCCGACATCCTCGACGAAGTGCGCGTGGGGCTGGACTGGTTCTTGCGGATGCAGGAGCCGAATGGATCGCTGTTGCACAAGGTCTCTGTGCTTGGGTTTTCCGCTTCGGCTCCGCCCAGCACGCACACGGCGGTTCGTCGCTATGGGCAAGCCACGGCCTCAGCCACGATCTCCGGTGCCGGTGCTTTTGCACACGGAGCTGTGGTGTTTGGGCGCCTCCCGGACGCGGCCTCCCAGGCCTATGCGGCCACGCTAGAGCAAGCCGCCTTGGAGGCGTGGTCCTGGCTTGTAGCGAACCCTTCACAATTTCCGTCTGCTTACAACAACGCGGGATTCGACAGTGTCAACGGTGAAGATTCACCGTCGCTTCAGGTGCTCAATCGTGCTCGGTCGGCCATGTGGCTGTACCAGCTCACGGGGGAGGCCCAGTACCGGGCCCGATTTGATGCCGACGTTCAGCAATCCGACCTGCTCGCGTCGGGGTTCACCAATCTCTACCAACGCGACCTCTATGAGGCGTTCCTGGAGTACACCGAACTTCCTGGAGCCACCCCGTCGGTGGTTCAGCAGATTCGGTCGGGATTCTCGTCAACGGTTGGGGTCTGGCAGTTTCTCAATCCAACGATCAACCAACAGGACCCCTACCAGGCCTTCCTGGGGGGCGGGGATTACATCTGGGGCTCGAATCGCAACAAGGCCGACGTCGGTGTGCTCCATGCACTGCTCAACGAGCACGGCATGCAGATCGACCAGGCCGGTGAGATCCTCACGGGAGTTGAGGGCTACGCGCGGTATCTCCACGGGGTGAACCCGCTTGGGTTGACCTACCTCACGAACCTGTCCTCGATCGGCGCGCCGAACTCGATTCAGGAGGTCTACCACGGCTGGTTCTACGAGGGGACCCAGTGGGACAACGCGGAGACCTCCCAGTTTGGTCCGGCTCCGGGCTTCATGTCCGGTGGGCCAAACGCCAACTACGCACCCGCGCTCCCGGGGGTTGCCGGGCCGTCGCTGACCCCCCCCCTGAATCAACCGCAACAGAAGAGCTACAAGGACTGGAACGCAGATTGGCCGGAAGTCTCCTGGCAGGTCACCGAACCGCAGATCTCCTACCAGTCGAGCTACATCCGGTTGTTGTCGTTCCTTGGGCCGGGCGGTCCGGCTTCCCTTGGATTGGGTGTTGAGTCGTTCGCGGCGGGGCAGACCGGGACCATTCGGGTGGCCGGCGCGCAACCCGGTGAGTCGATTGTCCTGCTGATCTCGGGCGCCCAGGGGAATTTCGAGCTGACCTTGCCGGGCATCCAGCTGGATCTCGGACTGGCGCTCGGCGCGGTGCCCAGCCAAAACTTGCTCGCGCTAGGAGCCGCGGATGCCTCCGGGAGATTCACGCTTCCGATCCCGCTAGCCTCCAGTGTGGCGGGCGCCGATGTGTTGCTGCAGGGAGCTTCCCTGAGCACGCCAGTTGAACCGCGCCAGACCGCGGTCCGGCGTGTGATCGTGCAGCCCTAACGCTAGATCGGTACTACGGTGC
>CAZUCE010000001.1:0-94375 GCA_964619265.1 uncultured Planctomycetaceae bacterium | reverse complement strand
GCACCGTAGTACCGATCTAGTACCGAGCTAGCGGTGCTAGAGGAGCAGCGGCGGGATTTCCTGGTAAACCGGGAACCGGTCTGTTTTTAGCTTGGAATAGACCAAGCGGTCGTCCTTGAAGACTTCGAACGCGCCTGAGGCGCCTTCGACCAAGTCGACGTCTACGGGTTCGTTCTGAAACGCTGCTTTGAGTTCGGCGGCCAGACCGGTCGCCTGAGGCAGGTAGTTTCAGCGGCGGCAGTATTCGATACGGATCTTCATCGGGGCAGCCTAACAGCCAAGCCCCAAGGGAGCCGGCCTCAGGCGGCGCGTTCCTCGTCGCCGTCGATGACGCGTCCAAGGCGCTTGAGCACGTCTCTTTCGATCTGACGAACTCGCTCGCGGGTTAGGCCCACGATCTTGCCGATCTCTTTGAGCGTCAAAGGCTCGGTGTCGGGCTCGAGGCCATAGCGCAGACGCAGAATGGTGGCCTCTCGATCGTCGATCGTGTCCAGCAGTCGGCTGAGCTGAAGCAACAAATCGGCGTGGGTGATTTCCTCTTCGGGGTTCTGTGACTTTTCGTCCTCGACAACGTCCTGGTGCTGACTCAGGGCGTCCAGGGACACTTGAGGCCCCATGCTGTTGGTGAAGATCGTCTGGCGCAGAACACCCCAACTTTCCTCGGGGATCTCCAACTCCGCGGCGACCTCGGAGATGGTGGGCGTGCGCCCCAGCTTGTAGCTGAGCTCCGCCGATACCGATCTCCACTTCGAGATCATCTCGTTCATGTACCCGGGGACGCGTACCGATTGGACCGTGCTCGACAGAGCCCGGCGAATCGACTGCTTGATCCACCAGGACCCGTAGGTGCTGAAGCGGCAGCCGGCGTTCGGGTCGAACTTCTCGGCGGCCTTCATCAGGCCAATGTTGCCCTCGGCGATGAGGTCTTGCAGCGCCAGGCCGCGGTCGGAGTACATCTTGGCGATGGAGACGACCAAGCGGAGGTTGGCCCGAATCATGTGCTCACGAGCTTCCAGGTCACCCTGTTGGATTCGCGTACCGAGTTCGATTTCCTGCTCGGGGGTGAGCAAAGGAACCTCGTTGATCTCGGTGAGGTAAGTCTCAAGGCAGCGCTCGGAGGACATGTTGGCCGCGGGCGGGGGATGGAAGAGGTCCGAGGCGTTTAGCGCCCGGCAAAGACGGGGGTCGCACTCTTGGAGTCGCGTTCCCTGCACCCCCCGAATCGACTTCGGTTCCTTCCGCTCTTGAGGCGGCCCTCTGAATCCTCGTGCTCCCGGCCTCGCGGGGCCTTGGTTGGCCCTTCGCTGCGGTCACGTTTTGAACACCTTTTTTCTGCGTCTGGTAAGTTCCAGGGTCGGAATCTGTCAGCCAGCCTATCCAGGCCCCCCCCACCGGGCACTCCCACCATGGTCCAGAGCGAACCCGCCGAGCGAGGAGGCGTTGAGAAGGTTGTCCGAGAACAGGAGTTCTCGGAAGCCCTTTCCACGTACTCCGCCCCTTTCTTCCAGCTCGTCTTTGGGCTGCAAGATCTTGGGGAGGGCTTTTGGACCAAGCCGCACTTCCACCAGCTCGTTCATGACAGCCACGACCTAGAGTCGTTCCTCGACGATTACGGCGCCCGGTCGAATCGGACGTTTCACGACTTCACGGAGCTTGTGGCTGGGCTTCGAGGCCTGGCGCAGGGCGGGCATTCGATCGCGCATTTGAGCGGGCGTCTTGACTCCTATGGCGTACGGCGCTGGCCCGACAGCGAGTTAGCCCAGCGAACGCGAGAGCGCGTCGAAACCCTGCTCGATTGTCTCACTCAGCACTGCCGCGCCCTGCTCGACGGGATTCATCGCGAAGCGATCGAGCTCGGCTTGTCCTTGCCCCCCACAGACTCCGGCCTTCGCAATTTGCTGCCGGTGGAGGTTCGGCGCCAGTTACCCAGGAACCTCGGGGAAGATGACCCCACCAACGAAAGACAGCGGATCGCCGAGGTGGCTTCGCGGTTTTTACCGGCCGCGGATTTGCTAGCCAGCATCGCACCCAAACCGATGGAGGATCCGGGGCGCCGCGCGGCTTTTCTAGATGCCTCCTGTCGAGAGGAACATGCGCGTGTCTATCAGGCGACGGTGCATAACCTGCAGTCGACTTACGACACTCACATTCGCAACACCGTTCTCGAGACACGCGACGCGAGGCTTCCCAACCTGCGGGGCCATGCCTCGGCCGCCTTGCACCTTCTGGAGGCAGTCACGTCTCTGGTTCACTTTAAGGAGCGACACGAGAGCTCCGATCGAACGGTTTCCGAGCAGGCCGTGGCGAAGTTGGCTAGATGTGTTCCGCCCGAGGAATTGGACCGGATCATCCTGGAGTACTTGCTGCTTGGTGCAACCGAAGTGCTGCAGGCGGGTCGTCCGATTGCTGCTGAGTTGCTCGGGTCTTATACGCAGCTAAGTCAGCTAGAAGTCGAGCTGGCTGAGGGCGTTCAGCTTCACGCACGACCGGCTTCGTTGATCGTCGGTATCGTCCAGCGCTACGGAACGCCGGTGGAAATGGAGCTCGAAGGCCACACCTGCAACGCGGGTTCGATACTTGAACTGCTGGTTGCGGTTGGATCCCACCCCTCGGCGGGCAGCTTTCTTTTTCGTGGCGACGAACGTCCGCTGCAGGACATTCAGGTGTTGTTCGAGCATGCCCTCGGAGAGGGAAGAGAGGGGCTTCCTGAGCGGCTGAAGTATTTGGGCACGCAATCCTAGGGAAAACCCTTTATCGGCCTAGCGGCTCCCTAGCCTAGAGGCCCAAGTAGAGCCTGTCGGCTAGCACCGTGGGCAACCCTGCGGTTCGAATGCGTGTGGCTTCCCGGTCGATGTCGTACTCGGCCCGATGCCGTTCGATTCGGTTTGTGTCGGTGTCGAATAGGACGTAGGCCAGACGGGGGTCTTCATCTCTTGGCTGGCCCACGCTGCCCACATTGACAACGACCTTGGAGAGCTCATCCAAGGAGAGGATCTCATCTGGGCTGTAGCCGGTTCGAAGGGGAGCCTCTTTGGGCCTCAGCACGCTGATCGGGACGTGACTGTGCCCGCAGAACCCAATGCGCCGCTCAAGCTTGTCCAGGCTGGCGGGCCCCTGCTCGACGCCAATGAAATAGTCGAACTGGCTGGGAGCGTCGAAAGTCCCGTGGGCCATTTCGCAATGTTCCAGGCGTAGGTGAACCGGAAGTGTGTCGAGCCATTCAAGAGCCTCCTCGTCCAATTGGTCGCGAGTCCAGTCGATGGCCGCCCGAGCGGCAGGGTTGAAACAGCGCGTGTCGACCTTTCCCACGCAGGCCGCGTCGTGGTTGCCCTGCACCACGATGGCCTCCACGTCTCGCAGAAGGTCGATGCAGGCCTCGGGGGCGGCTCCGTACCCCACAACGTCGCCGACTTGGAGGACGGCATCACAGCCGGCTTGTTCGAGTCGCTTCAACGCGATTCGAAGGGCGCTCAGGTTGGAATGGACGTCTCCGAGGATTCCGTATCGCATGGCGGGTGGCGGCTAGTCTCCAGGTTCGTTGGGAAGGGCGGCAGGAGGGGGACCTTGGACTTTCAAAATCCACCAGCCGGCAAGGGCCCCGAAACCTACTCCTGATCCAAGGATCGTTTGGAGAGGGAGGGGACCTGAAGGCCATCCAAGCCAAGCGGACAAGAGTTGGGTTGGGATGGAGCCCCACTCCGCAGGCCCCAAGGCGCTGGCCACCTGGGGCAGCCACCAGAGCAAGATCGGGAGCACCAGGGGGCGCCGAATGAGCTTGATGAGCAGGGCCCCGAGAATTCCGGTTCGGAAGGAGGCGAGCCCTATCGTGGGGAGGTTCTCAGGGATCAGGGGGCTTGGGCCCGAGAGCCCAAGCCCAAGCCCAATCGCGAGTGCTCCTGCAAAGGCCCCAAGGGAGAGTTGGAGCAGTGCGCCCATTCGCGCTCGTCGCTCAGACCGGAGCGCCCATAGGCGCTGATCGTGGAGCAGGGCTCGGGCAGCGAACCAGGTCCCCAGAATGGGGCCCGCGGGGTGGAGATCCAGCCACCAGCGGGCAGCCGGCTCAGCTCCCCCGCCGGAAAGGAGAATCGGGTTTTCCTGGCCGCCGAGGTAACCGAGCATCACCAGGATCGTCATGGGCAGGACCGAGACGGATCGCCTGACCGGCCAGCCTAGATCTGATCCAAATCGGTTGGCGCTGGCTTCGACCTCATACACCTCCCTAGAGGGGGTTAGGGCTATCGGATGCCCAGGCGCCTTTTCGGGGGCCCTGCTGTTTCCATCGTTCGCCGGTTCTGCTCTCGACTCGACCACGGAACGAACCCTATCGTTCGAGATGTTCCACGTGGAACATCCCTCCGCCAATCCTCCTGCGCCCACCGGCCCTTCACCCTCCCCAGGCTCCATGGAACGACGACTCGGTCGTGGACTCGACTCCCTTCTCTCCGGATCTAGCTCCAAAAATCGTCAGGAGCCTTCTGCAACAGGCCAGCGCTCCCAGGTCAGTAAGCCTGGTTCAGCTCCCCCGCTGCCGCAGCTGGATGAGCACGGTGTACCTGCCGACGCCGAAGGTGTCCGCAGCTTGCCCGTCACAAGCATGCGGCCCAACGCACTTCAGCCTCGCTTGCACTTTGACGAGGAGGCGATTCAGGAGCTTGCCAACAGCTTGACCGCCCACGGAGTTCTCCAGGCGGTCGTTGTCAGGCAGAACGAAGGCCAAGAGGGTTATGAGTTGATCGCTGGGGAGCGGCGCTGGCGGGCAGCGCAGTTGGCGGGGATCGAGCAACTTCCCGCCTTGATCAAGCTCGGAGTCACCGACGAGCAGATGATCGAGCTGGCCATGGTGGAGAACGTTCAGCGCCGGGACCTGGATCCGATCGAACGGGCCAAGGGTTATCAGCGGATGTCCGAGAAGCTGAACCTCACCCAAACCGAGGTGGCCGAGCGAGTCGGCCTGCGGAGGAGCTCCATCTCGAATCAGATCCGCCTCTTGGATCTGGCTCCCACTGCCCAAGTTCTGCTCTCGGAGGGGACGCTTTCCATGGGGCACGCTCGAGCCTTGCTCGGACTGCCCGACACCAAGGCTCAGGAAAAACTGGCTGCCGAGGTGGTCGAACACGGAATCTCGGTGCGTGAAGTCGAGAAGCTGGTCCGTGAAATGGGGGGTAAGAAGAAGTCGGCGACGGCTTCGAAAAATGGGCCGCTACCCGGGATTTTGGCCGGTTCCTCAGACCCGAAGCCTCCTGCCGCGTGGGTCGGGGAGATGGAGCGACGCCTCAGAGAGCGCCTGGGGACCAAAGTTGAGGTGCGCAATCAGCCGGGGTACTCGGGCCAAATCGTCCTCCATTACGACGATCGAGAGACTCTGGAGCGAATCGCTGACCTGCTGAGCCCGCCGGATCGAATCTGAATCGGCCCAGCTTGCTGGGCACGCAGGCCCGGAACATGAAGTAAGGGGTGAGCCGCAGCTGCGGCTCACCCCTTACTTCATGTTCCGGGCCCGGGCGGACCGTGTGCATTCAGACGGTTCGGTGCAGCTCCGAAGGCATCCTCGCGTCTAAAGGACTTGTATGCCTTCGATCGTCGCAGGCTCGGCAGCTTGGTCGGTGTACCCCTCCGCAATCGGACCGTTGGCGATCGCCTCAACGATGTCCATGCCGCTGACGACTGTGCCAAACACGGTGTGCACGCCGTCCAGGTGATGGGCGGGAGCCACGGTGATGTAAAACTGGTGGCCGCTACTGTCCGACTGGTCGGGGCGCTTGGCCATGGCAAGGACACCTGGGAAGTGGTTGATGTCGCCAAACTCCTGTTCGATGGTGTATCCGGCATCCCCAGAGCCCCAGGTGCTCGGGTCACCTTCGATGGAGTTTTGGTCGCCCCCTTGGATCATGAACAAGGGGCTAATCCGGTGGAATTTGGTGCCCACGTAGGTTCCGTTCGCGGCCAGCTCGAGGAAGTTCTCCACGTGCTTGGGGGCTACGTCGTCATAGAGGGCGACCTCGATGACACCAGCGGTCGTCTGCAGGGCAACTCGCGGAGCATCGGCGGAGGGCTCCCGGTTGCCTGAGAGCATCGGCAATCGTTCGCGCAGCGCGGCAAGGCCCTCGAGTCGGGCTGCCAGTTCATCTATGAGGGGAGTTCCCGCAGTGCCTCCATCCGCGTCCCGTGATGCGAGCGGGTGGGTCGAGAATTGCTGTTGAAATTCCCTGGCGGCCGCAAGCGCGTCTGAGGGTTTACCCGCATCAAAATAAGCGGGAGCCAGGAGGGCGGTGGCCCAAGCGCCCGAGCCCGATGAACCCGCCGCGCTGGCGAAACTCTCGATCTTGGCTGGGTCGGCCAGGCGGACTTCGGGGAACCCGAAGGTGGTGGATTCCACTTGGACGAGTTCACGCAAGTTGTCCCAGCCTTCGTTCATGGTGGCTTGCTTGGAGGCTTCTGTTTGTTGAAGCCAAAGGACGGCGCCGGCCAAGGCGATGAATCCGGCGGCACCGAAGATCCACCACCGGCGGACAAAACTGACAAACCCCGACAGCTCTTCGAGGGGGGCTACGGTGACTTCGGTGGCGGACTTGTGCTGAGCCATGGGGGGTTGCCGGCCGGGATCGGCCTCGGCGGTTCTTGAAGGGCTATTCCGAAGAGGTTCCGGAACGTGGATGGGCCTTCCGCTTCGGTGGGGAAGGGGCGAGCTGGGCGCTTGGGCGAAAGCCTGCTGAAACGAGCCGCGAAGTCTAGCAGCCCGTGGCGGAACTAAGGCGCGGGTCAGGCCCTCTCAAGGGGGAACCAGGTAGGGCCGTTCAGCGAACAGTCCCTGGAGCGTCCCCGGGTGGCCTATCATGCTCCCCCTTCTTCCTACGGCATCCCCGATTCGATCCCATGTTTTACGCCCAATCGAGCCTCTCACTCAGCGCCCCGTCCGCGCTCTTCTGCGCGTTTGTGGCCCTTTCGACAACCTGCTTGGCGGCCGCGCCTGAGCGGGATTCTGAATCGCGTTCCGAGCCGGCCGCCGTTTTCCAGGACGACGACCGTAAGGCGGAATTCAAGGAACGCTACGACGCGGCGAAGGGCGACCACGAGGCTCTCTGGGAGCTGCACACCTGGTGCGAGGCGTTCGGTATGGAGAGTGAGGCCCGCAGGGTGCTACGCGCCATTTTGAAAGTCGAAGCCGGCGACCGGAAAGCCCATGAGGGCCTTGGGCACATCGAATACAAAGGCCAGTGGTTCGACTCCCAGGAGAAACTCGACAAACACCTAGCCGAGGAAGCCGCTGCGGAAGCCGAGGCGAAGGGCTTTGTAAAATTCAAAGGCAAGTGGATCGACCCGAAGCACATCCCCTTTCTCGAGAAGGGCTTGGTGCTCGGCGAAGATGGTTCCTGGCTCACACCGGAAGAGAAGCAGCGCTTGGACGAAGGTTGGAAGCAGCAGGATCTCGTCTGGGTCTCCCCTTCGGAGTTCGAGAACATGGACGCCGGTTTGTGGAAGGTTGGCGAAGAATGGCTGACCCTGGCTGAAGCGAATGCGCATCACGCGGAACTTGGCCAGTGGTGGAAGATTCCTGGCGAGACCTTCGAGTTGTGGACCACGCTTCCGCGCGCCAAGGCCGAGGAGGCCATGGGCGTCATGGACAAAGCTGTCCGGGATCTGGAGAAGTTTTACGGACGTCGTCCGGAGCTGACACCGCGGGTTGTTCTGTTGAACTCTCTCGAGCAGTACAACACGGTCGCCGCAGGGGAATTCCAGGGAACTGAAACGGATTCCAGCGGTCTGTCCGGGGTGTATTCGGGATACTTCGCCGACATCTGGTGGGACATGGAGAGCCTTGAGTTCATGCGGGCTGCGGTGGCCTATTGGGACCCCAGCTCCCCGACCGGCGATAAGTTCGGCTTGCATGCTGCGCGCTACGCCGCGGGTATGTCGTTCACCGAAGCCATCGACCCCAGCCCTGAGTTCGAAGCCAAGTTTGCCAAGCAGCTCAAGGGCGCGAGGCCCGAGTACAAGCGAGCGGATCTCGTTAAGTTCTGGTCGGAAAAGCGGCTCCCGAGGTTCATTCGTTTCGGGGTTCCCGTGTGGACCGAGCGCTACTTCATCGACCGAACAGCCACCGGCGGCGCCGATCCGACTTGGCCACGGAAATGGTCCGTTTCAAACATCGAGCGGCGCGGAGGCGTCGACCCGGTCGGGAAGATCTTTGAGATGGAGCTCGAGGCTGGGGACCAGGCGGCCGCCAGCCAATCCGGAAAGAAGATCAATCAAACGGGCCTTCTGATTTCCTTCGTGGTGGACGGCGGGCACGACGAAGTTAGCGCGGCTTACGAAGCCTGGCGCGCGGCGTTCAACGGGGAAGGGGACTATGGCGCTGCAACCGAAGCTCTGATGGACGCCCTCTCGGACGCCGAAGCCGCCATTCGCAAGTACGCGAATAGCTGAGAGCCGCCCGCGAGCTCGAGCGGAGACTGCTGCTCGGGCCTATTTCGAAGGAGCTTCCCCCCCCTGGGGAGTCCTGCGGGCGAGCCCCCGACAAGAAGCCGGCTCGGCCGATGGGTTTCTGCCCAGCCCACGCTTTCGAGACCGGCTCCGCGCGGACCAGCGCCCCATAGGCGCAAAAGAACCCGGCGCAGCTTGAGAATGGAGCCCCCCCTGGGGCGTATCCCGGGTTTGGCCGATTGGATTTCTTTTCCTCCGCTCCTTTTCAAACCCGACGTTTTTGTCCAGGGTTCCGGCCGTGCTCCCCGCGAGCCCCTCGCTCCAAACCGTCTCGACGGCAGCGAAACCAAAGTCGACTTTTCCCTAGCGCCCCCATGTATCTCTCCCTCTTCCTCGCACCGATGGCCCTCCAGGGCGCTGTCCCCGACAGCAGCTCGATGACCTACGCGGCCATGCACCCCAAGGGCGCCTCGTCCTATTGGGAGCTTCAGAACATCCAGGATCTGCCTGGACTCTATGAGGGCAGTCCGCTGTGGCGCATCGTCAAGGACCCTGACCTGGCGAACGCTGTCTTCGAGGTCTCGCGCGGCCAAGTCGACCTGGACGAGATGCTAGGCCAGGTCGTAGACCAGATCTCCCTCGACAACCTTCCCCCCGAAGCCCTCCAGATGGGCGTGGACCGGCTGATCGTGGGGCTCGAGGGGCTTTCGGTTTCTGGAGTCGTTCCCAAGGACATCCTGGACGCGTTTGAAGGGCCCGGGCTGCTGTTCCAGACGGATCTTCTGCTCTCCGAAGTCGGATCCGCGATTGGAACCCAGGGCTTCCTGTCTTCAGGCGGGCTCCCCGCGAGCCTCGATGAGCTGGAAGGGGTGGATCCTGCCCTCCTGATCGATCCCTTCGGAAATCCGCTCGTCTACGAACGAACGGAAGAGTCGTTCACCCTCTCGAGCCTCGGTCGCGACGGGGCTGTTGGAGGGGCCGGCCTGGATTCGGACTTCGTCTACGAAGGCGATTGGGGCACGACCGAGGGCGGGCTTGAGGACGCGATGCTCGGCGCGATCATGGAGAACGTCGGGGCTCGCTTCATCCTGGATTTCGACTCGGCTGAAACCGCTCTGGTCTTGCTCAACGACATCCGGCTTGCGGCGATGCAGGTCCAAGGCGAATCCGGCACGGTCGATTTAGGGGATGGCCGTTCCCTCGAGACCTTCACGATTCGTGAGTCGATAGGTGGCGAGAGCATGTTCGAAGTCTGGTTCGCCCTGATGGAGGACCACCTGGTGATCGGGGCCGGCGACCTGGCTCCGTTCGAGGGCTTTGAAAGCGAAGTGCGCGCCGGTTTCACCGCGGGGCTCGCGTCGGACCCCAACTTTTTGGCTTCGGTGGCTGGACTACCCGAGACCACGGGCGATGTGCTGACCAGCCAGTACTTAGCATTCCCGATGACCGACTTGATCTTCGACGCGATCGAGTTCGGACTGTCCATCGCAGCTCCGCAGTTGGAGCGGGAGGCGGACGACTCCTTCGATCTGGAGCAGGTGGGCAAGCGGATCAACGTGCTGCGTGAATTCGGACGCAACATGATGCCGGCCGGAGCGATGCGCACCACGATGGTGGACGGCTACTTCGAGAAAGACAGTTTTAGTCCCGCCGAGATGCGCACAGGAACTCCCTCGATCGGGTTCGAGGCGATCGACCCCAAGGTTCTTGCGATGCTCCCGCCCGAGGCTGCCATGGTCTTCACAGCTCCTGTGGATTACGCGGGTATCGGCTCCCAAATGGAGACGTTCGTCGGAGATGCGGCCGGCGGATTGGCCTCCCTCGAGGCGGCGCTCGAGATGGACTTGACCGAAAATCTGCTGGCGCACCTGGCTCCGCAATCGATCATCAGCATCGGGAAACTTCGAGGTATCGGGCTGCCTACGTCTCTCATGCACGTGCAGTTGCGAGACGTGGAGGCTTTCCAGGCTGGTTTGGCCCAACTCCTGGGCGGTCTGGTCGAGATGGACCCGGGCCGCTTCAAGCTCAAGGATCGTCCGTACCGGGGGATGCCGCTGTGGCAGCTCGACATTCGCTTGCCGGAACTCGACATGGGGTCGCTTGCCGATCTGTCTCCGGAGCTCGGCCCCGCCGCAAGAATGCTGAGTGGACTGACCAAGCAAGAGTTGGCCTTTGGCATCCTCGGGGACATCCTGGTCGTTGGACCCAAGTCGCTTCACGTGAAGAAGGAGCTCCGGCGTATGAAGGACCTCGGCTCGGAGAGTGGAGAGGAGCCCGAGCCTGTTCACCCACTGCTTCGCGGAGAGCTTCCGCTCCCTGCTGGGGTGAATCAGGCGACCTATATCGACTGGGGCGGGCAATTTGCGAGCCTCTATGAGATGGGCAAGGCCTTCGGTGGCTTGGCCGCAGGGTTTTCTGGCGAAGAGCTGCCCGTGGACCTTTCCGCACTGCCGGACGCCGAAATCGTCACCCGGCATTTGCTTCCGACCCTTGCGACGACCGTTCATCGGGAAGACGGTTCGCTGAAACACTCCCGTGGCTCCTTTGGACCCGAGATGCAGGTCTTGCCGAGCCTGATTTCGTTCGGAGTCTCGTTCTTCATGGGCACTGCCCGAGCCAGCGCCTTCGAAGTTGGCGGCGCGCCGGCGACCCTCGACAGAGTCGAGTTCCCAGAGGGGGCCTCCTCCGCGGGCAGCGGCTCTACCCGGGAAGCGCTGCAGCGCGTCAAGGTCGTCTTGGAGGTCCATCGCTCCTTGGGTGGAGCGGGCTACCCGGCCACGCTGGAACAGCTGGGCGAGTCCACCCCTGAGTTCCCCAAGGGGCTGTTCGATGGGGGCCCGGTCCCCAGCGACGAGTGGGGGAACCCATTCATCTACGTACCGAGCGCGGACGGATCCAGCTATCGCCTGTACTCGCTCGGTCCCGATGGCGTGGATCAAGGGGGCGAAGGCGACGACTTGCTCGCTCCCTGACCTTCGTTCCAAGAGCCTCGATCGAATCGAAGCAGGGAGCCGGCGGCCCGAGCTGCCGGCTCCTTGCTTGGTTTCCCGGCGGTCTGTGTGTCTTGGAGCCGCTTGTGCTCCCGCGGCCCTTGTGTTTCGGCGGCTTGTGCCCTTCAGTAGCCCCGTGGCTTCCGACGATCCTGCAACCCCGGAGGTCCTTGCGCTGCTCGCGGAGAAGCGCCGGAGTTTTCGAAAGCGCCGGAGAGCCCTGTGTCAGCCCCTGATGAGGACGGTGGGGACTTGGGCCACACGCGCGCTCTCGGCAACCTGGCGCCTCGAGCGGCTGAATTCCGAGCGATTCCCCCCGGTTCTCCCGGAGGGCGGTCGCCTGGTCGCCATGTGGCACGGCCGCCTGTTGGTGGGTCTTCATCCCCACCGGAAGCTCGGCTTCCAGGTGTTGGTTTCCCCTTCCGGCGACGGGGAACTTGTCCACTCGGTCTTGCGGGCCTCGGGCTACGGAACCCTTCGCGGATCTTCGAACAAGAACGCGCCGCGCGCCCTGCGCGAGATGCTCCGTGAATTGCGCGACGCCAAGACGGTCGTCATCACCCCCGATGGTCCGCGTGGGCCGATGCACGGCATGAACGCGGGCTTGGCCTGGCTGGGCCGTGCAACGGGGCATCCGATCGTTTGCATTGGATACTCCGCCCGCTGGGCATTGCGCCTGAAGAGTTGGGACCGGTTCACGCTGCCGCTGCCTTTCTCGCGCGTGGCCATCGCCTACGGCGAACCGATTCACGTTTCGCGCTCCGGAGGCGACCAGGAGCTCGATCGGATCACCGACCAGATTCGCGGTGTTCTCCAGGAGCTCGAGTGCGAAGCGGCGGCAGCGATCTCGGCCGAGGAAGACGCGTGATCCGAGTTGGCGTTGCGGGTTGGTCCTACGCGGACTGGGAGGGCTGCATTCATCCGAAACCCAAGCCGCGCGGCTACCACCCGCTGGATGACTTCTCGACCACGTTTCGATGTGTCGAGATCAATGCGAGCTTCTACAGGCCCTTGGATCCAAGTGTGGTGAAAGGTTGGATCGAGCGAACGCAAGGCAGCCCGGAGTTTCGGTTTACGGTCAAGCTGCACCGGGACTTCACCCATGAACGCGAACGGAGTTTTCCGACACCGCGGGAGTTGGAGCGCGGCTTGGAGAGCTTTCGGGCGAGCCTGGGGCCGCTTTTGGGGAGCGAACGGCTCGGTGCGGTCTTGCTTCAGTTTCCGTTGTCCTTTCATCCGAGTGCGAAAACCGAGCGCTACCTCTCAGCCTTGCTAGAGGGAACCGCGGATTTGAAGCCGGTGGTGGAGCTGCGCCACCGGGCGTGGTTCGACCGCGAACGGTTGCTTGCCATGGAACGGCGCGGCGGGTCCTTGGCCGTGATCGACTTGCCGGTCGCCGCCGATCATCCTCCGCCCGATTTTGAAGGCCGGGGACCCCTCGGGTACCTCCGGCTCCATGGCCGGAATTCCAGTGCTTGGTTCGACCCAAACAGCGGACGCGATGCTCAGTACAACTACCGCTACTCCCGGGAAGAACTCGAGCCTCTCGCGGATCGAGCCCTCCGCCTCGCGTCGCGATCGGAGCAGACCTACGTGGTGACGAACAATCACTTTGCGGGAAGCGCGGTGGCGGATGCTGCGGTTTTGATGGACTTGGTCGGACAGGCCCCTTCGTCCTTGCCCGCACGCTGGTCCCAGGCGTTTCCCGAGTTGGCCGGAATCGCGACGCTCCGAGGTCAAGGGGGACTGTTCTAGTGGGGAACTGGGAGCACGCGTTTGAAATCGAGCTGCCGGTGCGGGCCGGCCTTCCGCCCCACCGGCGTGTTTTACGCGGCAATCTGGCTGTGCCGGGGCGAGCGGAGTGCCCGCCGGTGGTGACCTTGGTCCCCGGCTACTTGGCCTCGCTGAACTGGGCCTTTCTGCCTTGGCTAGCAGCCGAACTAGAGGGTCGCGGGGTCGCCACGCTGGCCTTGACCCTGTCCGGTTCGGGGTTCGCCGAGGACGCAGGTCAGGTCACCGAACGCATCGCCTTCGAGCACAACACCTACGCCCAGGAACTAGAAGACCTCGCGGCGGCGGCCGAATGGCTCTCCGGAAGATCCGAAGTGGACCGTTCGAGGCAGGGAATCTTCGGGCACAGCCGAGGTTCGGCCATGGCGCTCGTGCACGCGGCGAGGGCTGGAAAATTCCAAGCCCTGTGCACTTGGTCCACGGTCGCAAGCGTGGGGCGATACGACCCGGATCGCATCGAGCTGTGGCGGCGCGAAGGCCGCCTGCCGGTTCAAACGGCTGGCGGCCAGCGCTTTGAGCTCGCCCCGGACCTGCTGGAGGACTTCACCACCAACGCGGCGGACTACGACCTGGAGCGGGCAGCCGGTCGCTTCGCGGGCACGGCCCTGTTGGTCCACGGGAGCCGGGACCGTTCCGTCCCGGTGAGCGAGGCGCGGGAGGTGGTGCGTCGCTTTGGGGATCGCGGAAGCCTCGTTGAGATCGAGGCCACCGGGCACAATTTTGGTTCGAGGCACCCGGGCCAGGAGCCTGGTCCAGCCCTGGCGCGAGCTCTGGAAGTGACTTCCCAGTTCTTCGCTCGGGAGCTCAGGGCGGAATCCTGAGGGCGGCGCCGGATTCCAGTCAGAGCCCCAAGGGCACCGCCGGGAGAGTCTCGTCAGGAACCGGCGCGAACCTCTTCGAGGGATTCGTCGAGTTTGCTGGTCAGGAAATCGACCAGGTCCATTTTGCTGATCAGTCCGTGGAGCTGCTGCGCTTCGTCGACGATGACAGCCACCAGGCCCTTCGCAAACAGGTCGGGCAGGGCGCTGGCATCGGCTCCGATCTCAATGGTCTCCACGTGGCGGAACATGACCTCGGCGACCGCGCTGGAAAGGCTGGCGCGGCCCTCCACGAGCTTGGCCAGCAAGTCGGACTCGGTGACGATGCCGACCAGTCGCTTGCCATCCACAACCGGCAGCTGCGAAACGCCGCGCTCTTTCATCTTCATGACCGCGTCGGCCAAGGTGTCCGAGGATTCGGCCGTGAAGACTTCGCGATCGGGCAGATTGCGCAGGACGTCGCCGACCGAGCCGGCCTGCCAGCGGTTCTCACTGAATCCGTTCTCGCGCATCCAGGCGTCGTCCATGAACTTGGTCATGTAGTTCCGCACGGAATCGGGAAGGATGGTGACGATGCGTTTGCCGGCGCCAAGGCTCTCGGCGGTCTTGATCGCGCCCCAGACGGCTGAACCGCTGGATCCACCACACAACAGGCCCTCCTGGCGGATCAGCTTGCGGGCCATCAAGAAGGAATCGCGATCCTCGGACTTCAGCCAGTCGTCGACGATGTCGCGGTCGAGAACGTCCGGGATGAAGTCGTAGCCGATGCCCTCGACCTTGTAGCTGCGGATCTCGCTGGGGCCAGCCAAGATCGAGCCGATCGGATCGACGCCGACGATGCGAATGCCCGGAACCTCTTCCTTGAGCTTCTTGGCCGTGCCCGTGAGGGTTCCACCGGTGCCCGCGGTCGCGACGAACGCATCGATCTTGCCGTTGGTCGCTTCGAGGATCTCGATCGCGGTGCCTTCGTAGTGCGCCTTCGGGTTGTAGGGGTTCGCGTACTGATCGAGGATCGCAGCCTTCGGCAGGATGTCGCGCAGTTGGATGGCGACGCTGATGTGGCTATCCGGATCGTTCCAGGCGGCCTCCGTGGGCGTCCGGATGATCTCCGCACCGAGCGCTTCGAGAACCACCTGCTTTTCGCGGCTCATCTTCTGGGGCATCGTGATGATCATCCGGTAGCCGTGGACCGCGGCGGCCATCGCCATGCCGATGCCGGTGTTCCCACTGGTCGGCTCGATCAGAGTGTCCCCCTTTTGGATGCAGCCATCCTCCTGGGCCTGCTCGACCATGCGCCTGCCGATGCGATCCTTCACCGACCCACCCGGGTTGAGGTACTCGCACTTCGCTAGGATTTCGCAGCCGGTCGTGTGGCCTACGCGGTTCAGGCGGACGAGCGGCGTGTTGCCAACCGCTTGAAGGATGTTGTCGAGAATCTTTGCCATGGCGCGGGGACGGTCGTGTCGCGAATTTCCAGCAGCGCCGCCTACCGAAGGTGGGAGGAAGGTCGCCAGCCGAAGAGGGAATCCAAGCGCGGGATCGTAGCAGCGTCCGGCCTCCCAACGGATCGCCTCGCTATGCTCTCCGGCCCTTCCTTGGCGGGAATTTGATCCGAACCCACCGGACCGCACCGCCCTGGGGCTCCAAGACTCCCTCTCTCACCGGTTCCATGGCCCATCGACTCTCTCAACTAGCCCTTTTCGGCCTACTGGCGCTGCCCGCCTGCCAAGCCTCCGGTTCTGGATCGGCATCGCCCGCCTTATCGGTTGGCAATCCCGCCTACCGGGCCACCCTGTTCTCCTCCCTGCTCGAGCTGGAGGGCCGCTGGCGTGTGGTTGGTACCGAGGACATCACGGAGTTCCAGCAAAGCTCAGGCGGTTCAGCCCTGCGGGAGATCATGTTTCCGGGGACGAGCCACGAGATGACGAACATGTACACCCTCGAAGGGGACTCGATCGTCATGACGCACTACTGCGCCGCTGGGAATCAGCCGAGCATGCGAGCGGATGTGGCCGGCAACGGACGGCTCGATTTCCAGTTCGAGAGCGTCACCGACCTGAACGCGGCCGACGAGGTGTACATGGGTGAGATGAGCCTGGTGTGGACCGACAAAAACCGCATCGAGCAGCGCTGGCGGTCTTTTGTGGCCGGCGAGTACCAGGCGGGCCAGGAGATGGTCTTCGAGCTCGTTCGCGTCGAGTAGACCTACCCCACCTACGCGATGGCCCAGCAGACCCTGGTTTTGAAGCTTGACGCCGCCGAGGGGCGATCCCTGGAGCAACGCGTTGGGGAGGGGCCGTTCGAGTTCCGGGGAGTCCCCCACGCCCAGTTCTCGGCGAAGGGGGAGGGTGTGGTCGTGACCCTTTACAGTTCGGGCAAGCTCGTTGTGCAAGGAGCCCAGCCCGAGGCCTTCGTGCTGGCCTACTTACCCGAGCACCGGATGGCCGGCCCCGCAGCGGGGGCGGAGTCGCCGGCCGGAGCGGAAACCGCTGCGGGAGCTTGGATGGAACGGCCCTGCACCGGATCCGATGAGACCGGGAAGGGGGACTTTTTGGGTCCGCTCGTGGTGTGCGCCGTTCGGCTCGAGCCGGCCGATGCCAAGGCCTTGGCCGAGTCCGGCGTGACGGATTCGAAGCTACTGACCGACACCCGCGCCAGGGAACTGGGGGCCGCGCTTTCCACGCGCTTTCCGGTTGCGGTCGAACGTTTGGACCCCCCCGCCTACAACGCCGAGTACGCGCGAGCCCGAAACCTCAACGTGATGTTGGCCGCCGCCCACGGTCGCGCCCTGCGAGCCGTGGCCCGGCCGGGAGATCACGTGGTGGTCGATCGGTTCGGGCCGGACGCGCGCATGAAGGCCGAGCTGAAAGCCCACACAGGAACGTTCGAGCAGTTTCCGCGCGCAGAATCCCGTGTGCCGGCCGTCGCGGCTGCGAGTTGCGTGGCCCGGATGGTGTTCCTGGAGGCCCTCGACGAGCTGTCCAGGAGGTTCGCCGTCGACCTAGCCAAAGGGGCCGGGGATCCCGCGGACCGTGCGGCCCGCGAGTTCGCCCTGCTCCACGGTCGAGAACAACTGGGAGAAGTAGCCAAGCTCCACTTCAAGAACACGAGTCGGCTCTAGCAGCCCGCGGCAAAAGCCCCGCCGAGTGCTGCCCGCCCGAGGTCGACCCTGGATTGCGTGACCTGCGTGCTGAAACCTAGTCCTCCCAGGAGAGCAGGACGAACTCTGTGTCGTCGGGGGAGCCGGGCCCCACGTGGCGACCGACGCTGAACGGGTAGTTGTTGTCGTTTGCGATCAATACTCGACCGTCGTCCAGCACCAGGAGCCCCTCGATCGTCAGGAACGGCATGGCGTAGGGATCCCCGAGACCGAAATCGCCGGTCTGCCCCAGGTTTGAAGCTCCCTGGTTTTCGGGTGAACCCAAGGAGAGTCCATCGGGATCGGGGATGGCCAGCAAGTTGGCCAGCAAGCGCTTTTCGACGCGGCGGCGAGGGCCAGCCAGTCGAATTTCAAACAGAGCTTTGAATTGCGCGTCGGGGCCTTCTTTGGAGTCCCGTTCCAGCACGTAGCCGCGCGTGTCTGTCACCATCTGGAAGTCGCCGATCGCGGTGCCTTCCGGCTCGAGCGGATAGCGCCAGTACGTTCCGGTGTATTCCTCACGCCCCACGTGGAATTCGAACAGCCAAAGTTCATCTTCTGCTTCACCGGTCAGGGGCTTCTCGAGCAGGGCGAGGAGGCGTCCGCCATCGGGAGTCAAAGCGAGGCCTTCGAAGCCGCCGCTGGGCCGGACGCGCGCGGGCTGCGACCCTGAGGACTCGGCTGCCTGCAGCCGGCCCGGTCCACTCGGATCCTCAAGCGGGATCGGCGGAGCAAGCAGAGTTCCGTTCGGATGAAAGTGAAGTAGGTACGGGCCGAATTCGTCGCCGACCCAAAAGCTTCCGTCGGAGACTTGTTGAATCGATTCGGGATCGAGATCGGCGCCGGTGAGCAGGCGCTCCTCGGTGCCCTCGTGCACGATCGAGCTGGGCAGGTGCCCAAACGGATCCCGGAGCTGGATGAAGTCCAAGAACCGAATCGCTCCGGACCCACCTTGGTTGGTCCGGAAATCGGGCAGCAGGTGCACGAGCCGGAGCAGGAAGTCCGCCGAGTTCGAGCGGGTGCCGAACCCGTTGTCGAGCACCGCCCCAATCCGGCCGTCGCCCGCGTCGAACAGACCGGAAACACCCTGGACCGGCTGGGACTCAAGGGGCAGCTGCGCACCGTGGATCGGGCCTGGACCGAGAGCCTTCCCCGACCGGGGTCCAGCCGCAAAGGTGGCTGCGGGCAGGCTGGCCAGGCCGACCAGCCGAACGCTGCTGGCGCCCGGCTGGGCTGCGCAACCGGCCAGCAGGACAAGCCCGAAAAGGCGCGCCACATCAGGGAGCGGGAGCTTCATGGGGATCTTCGGGCCAGATTCTGGGGGGCAGATGAGGGGCGAACGGCCCAAGCTATTCGTTCCATGGTCTACATGATTCCCCTTCTCCTCGCCCTGGTCGTCAGCGCGCTCGCCGAATTCGGCCTGAGGACCGGCTGGGTCGTGCCTTACGCGTGGCTGCCGCTCTTGGCTGGACCGCCGCTGCTGATCCGCGCGGCCCGGGTACTACGGACCACCAGGTGGATGCGGTCCTTCTTCGGGGCGGAGAATTTGCTCAGCTGGTTGCCATGGCTGGGCCAGGGACTGGCTGTGGGCGTCTTTGGCTATGGGACCTGGCTGACCGGGCAGGGCGTCGATGCCCTGATCCTCGAGGAATGGCCCGGGTTCGGAGTCCTGCTTTTGCTGGCCCCCTACTTTGCGCTCGAGTTAGCGGTGCTCGAAGCCCGCACGCGGGGCTTCGGGGCCGGTGCGAGCAAGCGCAGCATGCTCAGGAACTTCCAGCTGAGGCAGCTGATCTCCTCCAGCGGACAATTGGTTCTGGTTCTTTTGTTCACGCTGCCGATCCGAGAATTCCGGACCTTGCGCGTCGTCTTGGAGGAGGTCGCGGCTGCCGAGGCGCTGTGGGTCATCGGGCTGTTGACGGCCCTCGGACTGCTCCTCCCGGGCTTCCTGCGCTTCGCGTGGAACACGACTCCGATGCCGGCCGGAGACTCGCGCCGGGTGCTCGACGGGCTCGCCGACCGGGCGGAGTTTCGCTATCGCGAGCTGCTCTTATGGCGGACCGGAAACCTGGTCGCCAACGCGGCGATCGTTGGGTTCGGCCCTCGAGGTCGCGTGATCTTGTTCAGCGACGCGCTCTTGGCTCGCCTGGCGCCTCGTGAGCTGGCCGCGGTGTTCGGTCACGAAATGGGGCACAGCCTCCGTCGCCACATTCTTGCCTTTCTGGCCTGGACCCTTGGGTTGGTCCTGGCGGCCGATTGGGTCTTTGTGGAGCTCGAGCGGAACCTGGAAGACCCGACTCTGTGGATCGGCGCGCTGACCCTCTGCATTCCGGTGGTTTGGTATCTGGTGGTCGGCTGGGCTTCCCGGCGATTCGAGCTGGATGCCGATCTCGTCAGCGTCGAGCTGACCGGGGACCCCGAAGCGCTGGCCTTGGCCCTCGAAAAGGTCGCGGGCGGCTCCGGCCGCGAGCGGGATTCGTGGCGGCACTTTTCCACGGCCAAGCGGGTGCGCTTCCTCCAGGCTTTGGACCGCGACCCCCAGGTCGGGCTGGAACTGCGTCGCCGGCTAGGAATTTTTGTGGCAGGCAGTTTCGCGCTTTTGGCCTTCGGGGGGATCTTGAAGGCCCACTCGATCGCCACGGTCTTCCCCGAAGACCGGGTCCTGGTCGAGTTGCGTCTGGGACGCTACGAAGCGGCGGCCCAGCACGCCGCCGAGGCTGGACTCGACTCCGAATATGCGGAGTTGGCGCGGGTCGGCGCCGAGCTCTCGCAGGGGAGCTTGCCGGAGCCTGCAACCTGGTTCGAACTGGCGGATACGGCCCGTGAGAAGGGCCTGGAGCTGCGCGCCGACCGAATCGAGCAGCTAGCCGGTCTCCGCGGCGAATTTCGTTTTTGAACCCCTCTCGGTCCCTCGGGACCCACCCGGGCCTCGAGACCGGAAGATTTGGTCTTTTCGTGCGTAGGAGCGAAGGAAACCGGCGTTCTCTCTAAGAAATTGCGGTGACCCTCAGGTTTCCTCAAACGTCTTACACTGGCACCTGGTATTCGCCTCCCTGAGTTCCCCATCGCGTCCAACCGGACCGACTGCCCCAGGCCCCACCTGAATATGCTCTCACGCTCGCGCCGTGGCACCCTGCTTGCCTCCCTTTTCCTTCCGTTGCTGGCCCTGGGCGCTTGGGCTCAGGCTTCGACCCCCGAAGAACGGGCCGACCGAGACGCCGAGCGTTTGGCCGAGGTTGAAGCCTTGCTCGCGGATTCAGAGCTCACCGCGGCGCTGACAGCCATCGAGCGAGCGCTCGAGGACGCTCCGCATAGTCCGGTTTTGCTGGATGGTGCCGCCCGCGTGGCCCTGGCCTACGGCAAGAAGGACCTGGCCCTGTGGTACACGAAATTTGGTCTGGAGGCGATCGGAGACGAAGCCACTCGAGAGGAGAAGGCGCTGAGGCCGGAGTTCGAGGCGCGAATCGCTGAAATGGACCCCCGCAACGAGGTCATCCAGACAGCCATCAACGACTACGCCGACCGAGTCTTCCGGCTGGGCCAGGCCGCCCAGAAGAAGAAGCTGTGGGCCAACGCCGTGGACTTGTTCCTGCGCACGCGCGGAACGGCCTTCGAGGACCGTGGCGACGACGCGCTCGCCAAGATCTTCAAGAGCGGCAATTCAGCCCAGGCGATTGTCGACTCGGGACTGCCCATTCCGTCGACCGAGACTCGCAAGACTCCGTCTGGAATCGCTGCCTACGACCGCAAGTACGCCGAATGGGAGAAATCCGCCAAGTCACGCGAGTTCTACACCAAGCAGTACAAAATTCACACCAACATGGGTTGGGAGATGGGCATGGCGATGGCCACGACCATGGAGCAGCTCAACAAGCACCTGCGGCTCGTTTATCAGCACAAACTGTCCGGCAAGGCCTTGAAGAGCTGCCAACTCGACGTGTTCGCCACGTTTGACGACTGGAAGAGCGTGGAAGAAGAGGCCGTGGGCGGTGGACTCGGTCCGAACATTGGCGGCTTCTTCAGCCCGAACGAGAACCGGATCTCGACTTACGACCAAACCACGGTCGGTCGCGACTTCGCTGAACTGTGGGGCACTCTCTTTCACGAGGGTTCGCACCAGTTCAAGAACGACATCACATCGAACTTGGTCCCCGGCTGGGTCAACGAAGGCGTCGCTTGCTACATGGAGGGCTCGCAGCTGATGCCCAACGGCGTCATGGTTGCGAACCTGGTGCCCAGCGGTCGAATCGAGGCGCTGGTGCAGATGATCGGGGCGGAAATCGACGAGGAGGGCGGCACCTCGGTGGCTCCGACCATGGAGGACGCCAGGATCGAAGTCCGCGACTTCCTGAAGTACTTCCAGCCAGGCTCCTACTCGGGCCAGTACTACCCCTGGGGTTGGGGCTTCGTTTACTTCATCCAGAACTTCGAGGACGAAAACGGCGACCTGTTCTACCTGCCGTATTTCAAGGAGTACGTGGACACCTACCGAAGCGGTGGCGAGCACGACGTCCTCGAGCGTTGGACCGAGTACTTCATCGAGAAGCCTGAGCGTCCGGGCATCGAGACCATGGAGGATTGGTATTCGATGTGGGCCGGCTGGATCCTTGAGCTGTGGACCATTCACGACGGCGGCGAAGAGCAGTCCGACGTCCTCTGCGATCGGGGAGAACGCCAGCTTCGCCTGGGCAAGCCGGAGCGTGCCTTTGAGAGCTTCTCTTGGGCGCTGCGCAAGAAAGAGGACTCGGTCCGCGCCATGTGGGGCCTCGCTCAAACCAAGCGCGAGCTGGATCAGGACGACGGCGCCGCTTACTTCCTGCGTCAAGCGCTAGCGTGGTGTGACGCTCAATCCGACAAGGAAGCCGACCTGGAGAACCTCGACTTCAACGTGTCGAGTCTGCGGGAAGCTGCGCTTGAGCAGGTCGCCGACATCAACGAGAACCTGGTCGGCGGGGCCGGGGAGGCCGAAAAGGCCTTCCGGGCTACGGCTTTGGACCTGGCAACGCAGTACGTGGAGGCCGAGCAGCCGCTCAACGCGGCCCAGATGCTGAAGGAGGTCATTCGTGTGGTCGGGCCGGTCCACGAGTTGGTCTCCCGGGTCGAAGAGCTCCAGGAGACCCACGAGTTTTCGCTGCGGCGCCCGCGGCGCCCGCTCGTCGACAAGGACTTGACCCACTGGTCCGGTGGGCTTCGCAAGCCTCGCTGGAGTGCTCTGCCCGAAGGGGGGATCGCCGTCGAAGGTCAAGGCGGCTTCAGCTACCTGGTCTACGAGCAGGCGCCCGAGGTCCCCTATCGCCTGGAAGCCAAGATCACCTACGAGGGCGGCGACGGCTGGAAGTTCTTTGGCGTGGCGTTCGGAGACAGCCTCTCCGGCCGGCAGACCGTGGGTTGGCTCGGAGCTAGCCTGTTCGGCAAGCTTGAATTCAAGGCGGGCGGTCTAGAGATCTCCGATGCCTTCACGATCTCCGAATTCAATCGAGGCGATAGTGTCGAGTTCGCTCTTGAGTTGAAGGAAGGTGAAGCCGAGCTTTACCTCGACGAAGAACTGGTCGGTTCGGTGCCGATCTCGGGGCTGGAAGCCGCGGGTCGCATCGGTTTTGTGTCCAACGACGCATCGGCCAAGTTCGAGAACATTCGACTCACTTACTAGCAGCCCCCCCATGCCCTCCAACCAGCCCGTCCCCGAACTCGAGAAGTTGCTTGCGTCCAGCTACACCCTGTATCTGAAGACGCACAACTTCCACTGGAACGTCACCGGTCCGATGTTCACGACGCTCCACACGCTTTTCGAGACGCACTACACGGAGCTGGCGTTGGCCGTGGACGAGATCGCTGAGCGAATCCGAACCCTGGGCGCTCCCGCGCCCGGGACCTACAAGGAGTTTCTCGCGCTGAGCGACGTCGCGGAAACCGAGGGCAAACCGAAGGCCGAAGACATGATCCGGATCTTGGTCGAAGACTCGGCCAAGGTGGTTGCTTGTGCGAAGGCCGTGATCGAGGCTTCTGAGGCACAGGGCGATCAGGCCAGCGCCGACCTCGGGACTCGACGCGTCGATCTGCATCAGAAAAACGCCTGGATGCTGCGTAGCCACCTCGAGTAGTTCAGCCGGAGCCTGAAGGTGCAGTCGGAACGACTCACCCAAAAGAGGTCGTTCGGCATGCAAGAGCGGGCGCCCACCCGGGGACCGGCGAAGCGCTGCCCCAACCGGTCGGCGTCGTCCAAGCCAACCGGCGCTGCGCTCGCGCTCGGCGTCAATCCAAGCGGGCTGGCGGCCCGCGGCGGACCTCAGATGCCCAGCAGAGATGCTCAGGCAGAGATGCTCACCCGGTGGCGGGGCACTTCCCGCGGGCTGCTAGTAGGAAAGCCCGTTTTTGCGGAGGTGAACCAAGGGGTCGCCCTCGCGCCGGAGGTCGCCGGCGACCACCTTTCCGAACAGGATCACGTGATCGCCTAGGGCGTGCTCGCCGGAGACCTCGGCCTGGACCCAGGCCAAGGCGTCGTCGAGGACCGCGCAGGAGCCCTCGGGGCGGCTGTGGCCCAGGAGATCGAAGGGGGTTCTCCCTTCGGGCACCTTGCCGAAGAAGGGCGCCATGCAGCCTTTGGATTGCGCGTCGAGCACAGAGAGGGCAAAGGACCCGCATGTGCGGATGGCCTCGAGCGGTCCGCGCTCCTTCGCGACGGCCACGGCGACGGTCGGCGGATCGAATCCGACTTGCTGACAGAACGATGCGAGGAATCCGATCGGGCCGCCTGGGGTTTCGGTGGTGAGGATGAACAGGCCGGAGGGAAACCGTCCCAAGGCGCGGGCCACGGGGCTGGGAGCGGATCGTTCGGGGGGGCTCGACATGCGGATTCGCGGGGATTTGCGACCTGGTTCGCGGAGCCTGGGGAGAGCGCTCCAGCGGGACGGTCGAGAGGGCCTTCGGATGCCCCGAAAAACCCGCCATTTAGAGGGCTCCGGGAGGGGATCCGGGCTGGTCTCCCGAGCCCGGGTCGGCGATACTATCGCCCCCCCGGGGCGGTCCGCGAAACCAGGCCCCGAGACCGTGCCTTTCGAGAGCCCACCAGGGGCCCCGGAACGCGAGCAACGGCGCTCCCCCCCATCGGTCCCTTCCGCGATCGAAGCGCCAAGCCGTCCCCTGCCGATCCATGACCGATTCCGATCCGGACTTTCCTGCGCCGCCTGCTGGACGCATCGAACCGCGCTTGATCGAGCGCGAGATGAGCGAGTCGTACCTCACGTACGCGCTCAGCGTCATTCACAGCCGGGCTCTCCCTGACGCGCGCGACGGCCTCAAACCCAGTCAGCGGCGCATCCTCGTCGCGATGAACGACTTGCGACTGCGGCCCACGGCCAAGTACCGCAAGTGCGCGAACATCGCAGGAACCACCTCCGGCGAATACCACCCGCACGGTGAGTCCGTGATCTATCCCACGCTGGTTCGCATGGCCCAGCGCTTCTCCTTGCGCTACCCGTTGATCGACGGTCAGGGCAACTTCGGATCGATTGACGGGGATCCGCCGGCGGCCATGCGGTACACGGAAGCCCGCATGAAGGGCGAGGCGGTCGAGATGATGGCCGACCTCGACAAGGAGACCGTCGACTACCAGCCCAACTACGACGAGCGGCTCATGGAGCCGGTCGTGCTGCCGAGCCGGTTCCCGAGCCTTTTGTGCAACGGATCGGATGGCATCGCGGTGGGGATGGCGACGAGTCTGCCGCCTCACAACCTGCGCGAGGTGTGCGCGGCTCTGCGCGCGGTGTTGGCGGATCCGGACGTGTCGATCGCGCGTCTGTGCGAATTGGTGCCGGGACCGGATTTCCCGACCGGCGGTCAGATCATGGGCCGCGGCGGAATCCTGCAGGCCTACACCACCGGCCGCGGCCGAACCGTGGTGCGCGCCAAGTACCAGGTCGAAGAGGGCCGGGGAACGAAGGAACAGCTGGTCTTCACCGAGATTCCCTATCAGGTTCGCAAGGTTTCGATCATCGAGAAGATCGTCGAGGTCGTCAAGGATGGTCGGATCACCGGGATCTCCGACGTCCGCGACGAATCGGACCGCGACGGGATTCGGTTGCTGGTCGAGCTGAAGAAGGGCGAAGACCCCGAGGTCATCGTCAAGCAACTGTTCCAGTACACGCCGCTGCAGCAGACCTACTCGATCATCAACTTGGCGATCGTCGATGGTCAGCCGCGCACGCTCACCTTGCGCGGCCTGCTCGACCAGTACATCTTCCATCGCAAGAACGTCATTCGGCGGCGCACGCGCTTCCTGCTGCGCAAAGCGGAGGAGCGCAAGCACCTGGTGGAAGGCCTGCGGATCGCGGTCGACAACATCGACGAAGTGATCCGGATCATCCGGTCCAGCAAGGACACCGACGAAGCGAAAGCCAGTCTGCAGTCGGCGTTCAATCTGAGCTTGGTTCAGTCCCAGGCGATCGTGGACATGCGCCTCGGCCGCCTGACGGGTCTCGAGCGCGAAAAGCTGGAAGAGGAGTACAACCGCCTACTCGCCGAAATCGCGGATCTGCAGGACATCCTCGACCGAGAAGCCCGCGTGATCGCGATCATCCACGAGGACTTGGACGACCTGGAGGCCAAGTACGGCGATCCGCGCCGTACCGAGATCAGCCTCGAGGAGGTCGACGGCTCGTTCGACATCGAGGAGTTGATCACCGAGGAGATGATGGTCGTGACCTTCTCGCGCGGCGGATACGTCAAGCGAACCGGGCTCGACACTTACCGCAGCCAGGCCCGCGGCGGCCGCGGCATCAAGGGCGGCGAGAACAAAGATGGCGACCAGATCAGTTCTCTGTTCCTGGCCGGCACCCACGACTACGTGCTGTGTTTCTCGAATCACGGCAAGGTCTATTGGTTGAAGGTCTACCAGATCCCTGAAGGCGCGCGGACCTCGCGTGGGCGGGCGATCCGGAACCTCCTGACCCTTGGCGACGACGAGCGCATTCAGCGGGTTCTGCGCGTGACCAGCTTCGACCAAGAAGCCACCGTCGTGTTCGCGACCGAGCGCGGAACGATCAAGAAGACGGCTCTGGAAGCCTATTCGCGTCCTAAGAAAACCGGCATCCGGGCCATCGCGCTCGACGACGGCGATCGCGTCATCGATGTGGGCTTGGCCAAGCCGGGCGACACGATTCTGATTGCCTCCAGCAACGGACGGGCCGTCCACTTCGACGAGGCCGCTGCGCGAACCATGGGCCGTGTCAGTCGCGGCGTCCGTGGGATGAAGTTGCGCGAGGGCGATGCCGTGGTTGGAATGATCGTGATCGACAGCACGTCGGATCCCGAAGCGACCACGGTGGTCTCGGTTTGCGAAAACGGCTACGGCAAGCGCACTCCGATCGGTGATTACCCCATCAAGGGACGCGGAAATCAGGGTGTCATCAACATCAAGGTCACCGATCGCAACGGGTTGGTTGTCTCGATGCGCGTGGCCCTGCCCGACGATGAATTGATGTTCATCTCCGAAAGCGGGATGATCGTTCGAACCCGCGTGGAAGACATGCGGCCCATGGGACGCAACACCCAGGGCGTTCGACTGGTCAACGTCAAGGACGGCGACAAGCTTGTGGCCATGGAGGTCGTCAGCGAATCCGACCGCGAACTGGAAACGCGCGGGGCCGCCGAGGCTGCCGAGCGAGCTGGTCTTGAAGGCGCCGTTGGAACGGCCATCGAATCCACGAAAGAGGGCGGTGCGGTCGCCGAAGCTCCCGAGGGGGACGCCTTGCCCGAGGAAGGAACCGACGAGTCCGCCGAAACAGACAGCGAGGAAGAGTCTTGAGCACCCGAGAACGAATCGACGCGGACCTGATTCAGGCCATGCGCGACAAAGACGAACTCAAGCGCGACACGCTGCGCATGGTGGTCTCGGCCTTCAAGAACCGCCGCATCGAGCTCCAGGAGGACCTCTCCGAGGACGAGCATGTGGCGATGATTCGTCGGGCGGTCAAGCAGCGCCACGAGGCGGCGGCTGAGTACACCAAGGGTGACCGCACCGAGCTGGCGGACAAAGAGGCTGCCGAAGCCAAGATCCTTGAGGTCTACCTGCCCCAGCAGCTCGATGAAGCTGCGACCCGGGACATCGTAGCGGGCCTCATCGGCGAGCTGGGCATCGCCGACCGCAAGCAGCTTGGCAAGCTGATGAAGGAAGCTATGGCTCGCCACAAGGGCCAAATCGACGGCAAGCTGGTCAACCGGCTCGCCGGGGAGTTGTTTGACGCACAGGGCTGACAAGGCCTTGGCAAGTCTGTTTCGTTCGGGCGGAACAGATTCGATGCGCAGCTGGGGCTGCGCCCTCTCCTGCTTGCTGTGATCGATTTCGAAGAGGTCTTGCTGATCGACTGCGAGGACTCCGGCATCGTTGAGGTTCCGGTGGAGGGTGGCGCGGTGGTGGCCTATTCGGCCCGCGGCCCAGGCAAGGACCGCAATGAAGACTCGGTGCTCGTTGCGCGCTTTTCCGGCGGCTGTCTGATGGCTGTCGCCGACGGGATGGGCGGGATGAGCTCGGGCGACCGGGCTTCGCGCTTGGCCCTCGAGACCCTGGTGGAGCGTTTGGCCGAGGGCCAAGAGGGAACCGAGCAGAGGCGCCACGTCCTGCTCGACGCATTGGAGGAAGCCAACCGGCGGATCCTCGACCTAGGCGTCGGAGCTGGCACGACCCTGGCCGCAACGATCCTCAGCCACGGGAGCGCCCGGCCGGTCCACGTCGGCGATTCGGCCTGCTTGCACGTGGGGAGCGGGGGCCGGGTGAAGTCCTGGACGATTTCTCATTCACCGATCGGTTATGCGGTTGAGGCAGGGCTGATGGACGAGCAGGAGGCACTGCACCATCGCCTGCGGCATCTCGTCTCGAATTATTTGGGTACCGAGGACATGCGAATCGAATTTGGACTCTCGGTCCAAGTAGCTAAACAGGACACGTTGTTGGTAGCAACCGATGGACTCTTCGACAACCTGACGTCGGCCGAGATCATCGAGCGAATCCGGCGCGGAAATCCGAGGGCTGCTTGCGAGGACCTGAGCCAGCTTGCCAGGCGCCGAATGCTCGATCCGCGTCCGGGGGAACCAACCAAGCCCGACGATCTTTGTTTGTTGTTGTACCGGCCGAACTAACGGGTGGAAGGCCCGGTGCCGCTCAGCCTTTATGGGCCAGGCGGCCCATGCCAGCCTGGTGGTTGTGTCGCCAACGCGGTCGAAACGCTGGGCTCCTTCGGCGTCTGCTGCTCGGCTCGGTGAACGAAGCCGTTTGCGAATCGGTGAGGAGCGCTCCGGCGGAGTAGATTCGGAGCCGGTTCCCATTCGTCCTTCCAACCCGTCAAGCATGTTCGGTCCGATCTCACTTCTACTCGCCCTCGCAGCCTCCACCACGGCTGCTTCCCCCGCAGCCCAGGCTGGCACGCTCTTCGTCGACGCGAACCTAACGACAGGAGCAGGCGACGGCTCGAGCTGGGAAAACGCCTTCCAGGGCGAGGACGGTCTGCAAGCCGCGCTCGGAGCCGCGGCGGCCGGAGACGAAATCTACGTCGCCGAGGGGCTCTATAGACCGAGCTCGAGCGGTCAGCGGGTCGCCTCGTTCGGTCTGCGCCCAAGTATCGCGATCTTCGGCGGCTTCCGCGGAGGGGAAGCCTCCCCTGCGGAACGCCCTGCGCTTGGGGCGGCGCCAGCGATTCTCACCGGCGATCTCGCCGGGGACGATCAGGCCGGTTCCTTCGGGGACAACTCGTTCCACGTGGTTCGGGCGAACCGCGACGCGAACGACCAATCGATCCTCGATGGGTTCGAGGTTCGCTCCGGCCATGCCAACGAGGAAGACAACGAAAATGACCGTGGCGCGGGTATCTACTGCGTCGGTAATGTCTCGCCGGTGATCCGCAACTGCCGATTCGTAGACCATCGGTCGAAGTTCGGCGGAGCCGCAGGCTTTTGTAGCGAAGGGGCAGCTCCCGCGTTCTTGAATTGCAGCTTCGAGAACGGAGACGGTGGCATCTTCGGCGGGGCCTTTGACATCGCATTCGGTGGATCGGTGCGCTTCGATCGTTGCGGGTTCTTCGGCAACACGGCGCAACGAGCCGGTGCCCTCGAAATTTTCGCGACGAGCGGAATGGTGGTGTCCAATTGCGTATTCACAGGCAACGTGGCTACCGGAGGAGCGGGCGGCGGCGCGATTTGGGTTGGCAACGGCGGGAACACACGCTTTCGCAACTGCACCGTGATAGGCAATTCAGCCACCGGGCAGGCTGCGGCCGGCCTTCGCAGCCAAGGCTCGAATCAGACCTCGGTGGAGAACTCGATTTTCTGGAACAACAGCGGCCCAGACGGAGCTCAAGACGCGACCAACCAGCTGGAAGGGCTCGAGAGGGTCTCCTACACGATCGTGCAGGGCGGAATGGACGGGACCGGGAACTTGGACGCGGATCCGAATCTGGTCGACGTGGCCGGCGGCAACTTCGCTCCCGCAGCCGGCTCCCCTTGCATCGACGCGGGCAACAACAGGGGAGCGGCGTCCGGCGCCCTGCTCGACTTTGCCGGCAGATCGCGTTTGGCCGACGACCCCGAAACGGCGGACACCGGCGCCGGCAGCGCACCGATCATCGACCTGGGCGCGGTGGAGTTTGATGCGGGCGACGCTAACGTCGTGCCAGGTTGATTCACCCCTCGGCGGGCCCGCCGATTGAACTCTCGAACTTGCTCACGGCAGTCCTTGGTCCCCGAGGGCGGGCCACAGGAACGGACGCATCAAGCACCAGTGGATCCTAAGCGCGTCCTTTGCGCTTAGGTTCCTTGGGGTCTGCTTCCGCGCAACTTGGTTCGACGCAACAGCCGGTGTCCGTTCCGCCGGATTCAACTCATCGACTTCCCCTAGACCGACGTTCGGACGGCAACCAAGAAGAGGGGTTCGGAAAAGGGGGTCTGGTACGCCGGAAATCGGGGAGAAATTTGGGCGCCTGGGAAGTCCCTGCCAAGGGGCTCCGGTCTGGGCCTGAGTGGCCGCTAGGGGCACTTGTCCCGTTCGCGGAACTGACATGGGCCCGGAGAAATTCCAAGAAAATCAGCTCAAACCAGGAATCTGGATACCCCTTGGTGAGGCGCCACTAGAGTGCCGCGCCCACGGAACGCTTGAGCGCCGCATCCCCCGCCCAATACGGGCGGCGCGCGCTCAGGACCTGCGGGCACCCCCCAGATCAGGAGAACTAACATGAAGCAAACGACTATTCCTATTCTTGCCGCCACGCTGACCCTCGGCGGAGTGGCTTTTGCCACATTCAGCCCCCGTTTCCAGGAAGCTCCGGCTGCTCTGGAGCAGCACGCTTTCGTTCAAGAAGGCGTCGGGCACTGGACCGGCACCATGGAAATGTACCTACCCGGTGTGGACGAGCCGGTGTCGGTGGAATGCACCGAGTCCGTCGAAGCGCTCGGAGAATTCTGGTCGATCGCCGAATTCGAAATGGACTTCATGGGAACTGAGTTCCGTGGTCACAACACGTTCGGGTACGACCCGCACAAGGAGGCCTTTGTCGGCACCTGGATCGACAGCATGACTCAGTCGATGATCATCATGGAAGGGAACGTCAACGAGCGCACGGGTCAACTCGTCATGGAGTACGAGCAGCACGACGAAATGACCGGCGGCATGAAGAGCACCAAGCAGATCATGGAGCGCGGCGAGAACGCTTACACGCTGACGTTCTTCGACGTCACCGCGGAAGGCGACGTCAAGACGATGGAGCTCAGCATGCAGCGCAAGCGGACGGCCGAAGCCGGCGCCATGCGTGGCGAAAAGATGGAGCGCGGCGAGAAAGCTGAAGCAAGCGGAGAAGCCCGCCGCGGCGGCCGCAAGCAGTAGGACGTGCTCGGCCCAGGAGGATCACCCCGTCGTCCAGTCGCGCACTTCGCGTGCACACCGGTCGATCCTCGAGCCCTTTGAGCTCTGCTCACCCTCGCGGTGAGCGGAGCTTCTGTCTTGTTGGGCGGCTTGCGGTGAATGAACGGCCCGGCAATTCTCGGTGAATGGCTGCCCCCCCGGGAGTTCCGTTGGGCCTGTCTTGGCTGAGCTCGAGCGAGGGCGGATGCCCTCTGTTCCTTCGGAGAAGCGACTCAGTCGTAGAACGCCGCGAACGACAGAGCCAACCACACCAGCAGGGCAATGGGAATCTTCGAAAGGGTGCCCAGCACGCGACCGAGAGTGGCGCCGGTTGCGGGCTTGATCGAGGAACGCACCTCCGCTCCGGGCAGGGTGAGCTCCCCGGCGATCGCGCCGGCGAAGGTGCCGAGTAGGGCTCCGATCAACGACCCGACGATTGGTACGGGAATAGCCATGCCGGCAACCGCTCCGGCCAAGCCGCCGAGAAACGCACCCCAGGCTCCGCGCGCCGAACTTCCGGAGCGCTTGGCTCCCACGACTCCCGCAGCGAACTCCAGGATTTCGCCCACGGTGGCGGCTAGGGCGCAGGCAATCAGCAGAGGCCACGAAAAAGTCTGCGGAGCTTCCCCCGGCAGGTAGGCGCTATCGGTGAACTCCACCAGCAAGGCCAGGGCGAGCAGGACCCAAGTGCCCGGGAGGCCGAGGGCGACGATCCCGACGCATGCTCCGCCCGCGAGCGTGAACAGGATGTCGACGAGAATCTGCTGCCAGGCCATCGGGTCCAGGATAGGTGACAACCCGCAAACCTCGCGCGGCCAAGGTCCGGAGAGGCAAACTACACGTCCTATGTTCGAAGCCATGACCAACCGAGCGGGCGAACGCTTGGATTCGACCTTTCATCCTTCCGAATCCGGTTCCGGGCGCGAGCTGGTCGTTATCGGCCACGGAGTCACGGCCAACAAGGATCGCGCGTGGGCCGTTGCGCTCGCCGAGGCGGTGAGCGAGGCCGGCTTCCCAGCGCTGCGGTTCTCCTTCTCCGGCAACGGGAACTCCGAAGGGCGTTTCGAGGATTCGTGTCCGACGAAGGAAGCTGCCGACCTTGCTTCCGTGATCGACGCGGCTCAAGCCGCGGGACACCATCGGGTGATCTATGCGGGACATTCCATGGGAGGAGCCGTCGGCGTGATGGCTACGGCCGCTGACTCGCGCATCGGCGCGTTGATTTCGTTGGCCGGGATGGTCGACACCGCCGGCTTTGCGAAGCGCAAGTTCGGCGAGCAGTCCCCGGGAGATTTGATGTGGGAAAAGCCGGAGTGCCCGCTCTCAGAGGCCTTTCTCGACGACATGCAACAGATCGGCAGCGTCGAGCCGTTGTCCGAATGCATCGAGGTGCCGTGGCTGTTGATTCACGGCCGCGAGGACACGGTGGTGCCTTTTGAAGATTCGGTCCAGGTGGCGCGTCGTTCGCCGGCTCCGGTCGAGCTCGCGCTGGTTCCGGGCATCGATCACGTGTTCAGCGGGGCGGAGGCGCCACTGGCCGCCAGAGTCTTGCGCTGGCTTGAGCTGCTGGACTTCGGGGGGTAGCTCACGCGGGGAGTTTGGGCGCCCGGATGGCTCTTAGGAGCTTGCGAGCCAGCCACAGGGATCCGGCGACCAAGAGCGCGAGAACAAGGACACCTAGGACGAGCAAGCGTCGATTCACCGCATCAGTGCCGAGGACCTTGGGCATCCGGGGGAGCGGATGGACCTCGCGCCAGCCGCCCCAAAAGTCCGCATGGGTGTCGGGGTGGTGCCCCTTGGCGTAACGAGCCTGGGCATAGGCGTTGCGGGCCGCGCGCCAAGCGTCGGCGGAAGATCGCGCCTGGTGCCACCAGGTATCGAGGGGCGCGACGTGCCGATCTTCGAGCGTGGCCCGCATGTTCATCTCGTAGATGGGCGCATCGAAATCCGCGTGGGGCGTACGACCGGCCTCCGCCAGTTCAAGAACGCGTAGTGCGGCTAGGCGAGCCAGAAAGGCATCGCCGCGGTTCGCGAGCGCGTCGGCGAGCGAAGTCCATACCAGCTGGCTCTCCCAGGCCGCGCCGAGGTGCACGAGTCCGCTCAGACCTTCCACCGCGTCCTCGAAGCCCACCTCCGCGAGTTGATTGCTCGGGAGGTGAACCAAGGACTCGCCCAAGATCCGATGCACGATGGACCGCGGAAGACCGGCCTCGTGATGATCTGGAGCAGGCGCCGGTTCGAGCAACTCTTCGAGGAGCAGCAGCTGGTAGCGCTCTCGCCCGAAGTGGGCGTCCGGATTGAGTTCGATCGCGCGGGCGATCGAATCCCGGGCTCGCGCCAGATCTTCCGGGTTGTCGCGGGGTCCCGCCAGCCAGCGGTGGGCGTGGAAGGTGCCGAGGTTGGCCAGATGGGTGTAGCGATGGTGCTTCGCTGGCTCGCCGAGAGCTTCGAGAGCGAGGAGCTTGGCCCCCATGAACTCGATCGCCTCATCGATTCGACCCAACCGGTCGCAGGCGACGGCGGCGTCGTCGAACAGAGCGAGGGATTCCGCTCCTGCGGCTCCGCTCTCAAGTTCAGCCCGAACCCGCTCGAGCCGCATCGCGTAATGCTCGCGGGGCAGCCGATCAAAGCGCCCTACCAGCACGTCCACCAGTCCGGGCGCACCCTTCGCTTCGATGGTCAGGGTGTCGCGATCCCATAGGCAGGGCAAAACGACTGCGGCCAGGATGATCAGGTGCTTCATAGATGATCGACGGCTTGGAGCTCTTCAGCTTCCCCTAAGAGGCTTCCGAGTTGGAAATACCAGAGAGCGTGTCGCCAGAAATCGGGCCCGCCTTGGGCCACTAATTCGAGCATGGGGTCTTGTTCGAACTCGAAGTTTCGAAATTTCCCCGTCGCTCAAGAGCGGAACTTCCACCTTCGTGTGTGCCGGAAGCAATGGATGCAACCGGCTCAACGAAGTAACCACAAACCTAACGGGGTAAACCCGTAAACAAGCTAATTGCCATCGCCACTCTCGCCCTTTCGATCTTCGCTCTTTCCAGTGCACCAGCGTTTGCGGATACCGCGCCGTCTTCGACAGAAGAAGGCTTGGGGCTGTATCGGCCCCCCAAGTACAAGCTCTGGCCTCCAAAGCGCTGGACACTCTGTCTTTGATCGGTCCAAAATCGACGGCGACAAGAGCTGCCCGCGGGGACGTTGTCCGCGCCGATCAGGGCGGAGGCGAGATTTTCGCTGAGCTGTCTGGGCTTTTCATGGCGGAAGACCTCGACGGAGTCGGTCAAGCTTTGCACGACTGGCTAGCGACCCGAGAGGACCTCGCCGGAGAGATTCTGGAACTACTGAATTCGCCCCTGTTGCAACCGTTGGACGGAATCTCAGCTGGGTTCGTTCTTCAGGCGGCCCTGCGCTATGCCCTCGATGGCGCAGAGTTCATGGATGGCGTGAAAGCCGAGGATGTCGCGCTGCTGGCCCTGGATGCCTACGACTCCTCCCTGTTTTCGAGTCGAGCCCTGCTGGTTGGGATGACGTCCTTGGGGAGTGAACTACCGGGCTCACTGCTTGGCGAGTGGATCCTCCGGGTCCGAGGAACGAATCCCGCGTTCAACGACGTCGACTCCCAACGCGATCGACTCACTTTGCTCACGGATTGGGCGAAGAACATGGGACCAGACGGCGCCATGGTACTGGAGCAGCTCGCCTTCGACCCCGAATCTAGTTTGAGGGTTCGTGCCGGCGGTGTGCTTGGGCTCATGAATCGTGATTGGAGGTTGCACGGGACCGAACTGGCTCAGTTGTTCCGAACGATGCGGGACAGCGGCATGGCCTGCGACACAGGACCGGGCTATCTCCTGATGACGAACTTGTCCGGCACAGACCTGAGTCTTCCCGGGCGAGACCGCTTCGAGCTTCTTCGGTCGGTCATCGGTGACGAGTTGGTCGGGAATTACGCCCTGAGCACGCTGCCCCAAGACATGCTCCGAGAGCTAAGCGTCTACTCGACTCCCGAAGACCGTGCTTGGAAGCCCTATCGAGGGGTCGAGTTTGCGGGCCACAGAGAAGCGGCCGTTGCGGCAGGCCATTCGCTGCTAGAAGGCTCTCGGGACAATCCGAATGTCGCGGTTGGATAAGAGATCGTCCAGCGACTGATGGACCTCGATCTGACGGATTCGCGGCTCCAGGACGAATTGGACTGGAGATTCTCCCAGCGAGAGGAAGCAGACGACGTGTTCTGGGGCATGTTCGAATTCAATCAGAAGCACCTGCCGGAGGAGGTTCAGTTCCAAGACATCCCGAGGTACCTAGCGCAAACCGGTGGCGACACCCATCCGACGCGAATGCGAGTCCTAGCCAACCTACGTGTCTCGAACCCGCAGTTGGCCGCCGGCTTGTACTAGCCCGCGCTCTGAAAGCCCGGACTTGGGTCATCAAGTCCGGGCCCTCTTCGATTCAACTCTCGGAACTATGGGTCTTGTCATGAACGCTGAACGCATTTCTCCCTTAGCCGTACCTGTGCTACTGCTTGCCTCTTCCTGTGAGGGGCATCCTCCGGTTTACTTGGACGCGGACTCTCTGGTCAACTTGGACATGCGCGGGGGATCGAGGCTTTCCGCAAGCACCGGCCCAACGCACAAGACCGCGGAGGAGCTCGTGCCATCAGCGCTCGAGATCCGGTTTCAAGCCCCTGTTCCCGAGGGCCGAATGCTCGAGGAAGTGCACTTCGTTACCCACCCCACAGGGGAACCTGCACGGTTGGGACGCGTGATCGCGAGTTGCGACTGCACCGAAGTCGAGGTGAACCGCCTCGCCGGGAATGCGACGCAAATTCCGGTCGAACCCGGGGCCTTGTTGCTCCCCGGCGAGCGATTGGAATTTCGTCGCCGCGTAGACACGCGCGGAAAATCGGGGCGCTTTGTGAGTGCGGTCGAGGTGACTTTCGAAGAGCCGGCGGTGCGCTTCCCATTTCTCCTCGATGTCGAAGTCTAGCCAGCTCTCGAGGTAACGGAAGGTGGCGAGCGAGAAGGACAGTCCCTCGACTACGGCCACATGTTTGGCGGATCGACGTTGCCCTTCGAATTCACCGTACGCAGCCCGTGGACCGAACAGCTGTTCAAAGCGGGCGCGCAACCGGAAGGCCTTGAGTGGACCGTGGAACTTCTAGGGCAGGAACCGGGGGCCTGGATCGTCCGCGGGAACTGGTTGCCCGAGGCAGCCCGAAGTCAGGAGCGAATCGAGCTCCTGGCTCGCGCGGCCCCGGACCGCTTGTTCGGCGATGAGTGGGAGAGTCTCTCGCTCGTCTTGGATCTGCGAGCAAAGGTGGAGCCCTGGATCTCGTTCCCGTCTCCGTATTTGTCCTTTGGTGAGATTGCGGAGGAGGGGCCTGTTACGGCCGAGCTCCCGTTCACTTGGAATCACCAATCTGCTCTCGGGAGTGAGGTCGAACTCCACGTCCTCGGTCTAGAGGCCACTCCAGCCCAGGCCGAGTGGGTTGGATCTGGACAGGCGGAGGGAACGCTCCGAGTTGCTTTGGGCGGGCGCCGCGTGCTCGGCCGCTTTCGAGGCGAAGTGCAAGGAACCGACTCGACCGGACGGGTCGTCTTCTCCCTGCCGCTGTTCGGATCTGTTGTGCCCTGCGCGGGATAAGGCGGCCTCTGCCTAAACCTGGTGGCGAACTCAGCCTTGGGTATCGCGCAGGCGGCGCAGGTGCATCAGCAGCTGCGCTTGGGAGGTGTAGAAAGCTCTCCGGGCAGCCGCTTCGGAGCTGAAGCCGAGTTCCTCGGCGAGCTCCGTGAAAGTGGCTTCGCCCTCGAAGCGCGCGACCAGTAGGCGTCGTTCACGTTCGGGGAAGGAGTCCAAGGCGTCCGAGTAGGCTTGCATTTCTTCAGCAGCAACCGCTTGGGTCGCGGGACCGGCCGCCGGGCTGCCCACCTCCAGCTCCTGCATCAGTCGCGAGTGCTTTCGTCCATCGCGCCGGGAGGCTTCGTGAAAACGGATGGTGTCGAGGATGCGGTTCTTGACGATCTTCGACAGGTAGCCTGCGAAGGCGCCTTCGGAATCTCCGTCAAAGGAGGTCAGCTCGCCGAGAACACTGCGGAAGACTTCCTGAACGACATCTCCTGTGCTGAAGCGAGCCGTCAGCCAGGGCTTGCGAACCTTGATCTCTCGAGCGAGCTGATGGTGGACCATGCGCTCGACGGTTGGATAGAACCGCTCGAACAACCGCTCCTGTGCGGCTTCGTCCCCTTCCTGGGCGAGGATCAGTTGCCCGTCGAAGTCGAATTCCTGGCGCTCGCGTGACATGGAATGGAGGGGAGCTACGCCCATGGGGCGTGTTGGGAGTCGGCGGGGCCCGTCCACAGAGGGCCCGTCCACAGAGGGCCCTTCCGCAGAGGGGAGGGGCGCGGTCCCCTAAAAAAATACTCGAATACCCGTCGCTGCGGGTTGGATTCTACGCCCCCATCGGTGCGAGCCCATCTCGGGCCCTGGGCCACTCGCCGCCGGAAATCGCTGGTAGAGTGGGTCCCAGGGGAGAAGGGCCTGTCGCTGTAGACGCCATGGCCCACCGAGCTGCGAAGACCGACTCAAGCCGACATCCAGAGGGCTCCCCTTCTGAAATGGACGACTCGGATCTGACCCAAATCCTGGCTCGAGCCCTCGAGATTCAGGCCGAAGGTGGAGAGGTTCGTCCCGAAGAGCTTTGCGCGGGGCGCCCGGATCTGATCGCGGAGCTCAGCGAGCTGCTCGGGATGGCTTCGAGCCTCTCTACGACGACCGGTGGAGCAGGTTCGAAGCGGTCGGTCCGGAGCGGGATGGTCGGGCGGCTTCTGGACGATCGCTATCGACTGACGCGCCGGTTGGGAGCGGGCGCCATGGGGTCGGTCTTCTTAGCCGAGGACACCCAGCTTGGCCGAGAGGTCGCGATCAAGCTACTCCACGAACACCTGCTCGGCGGGCGAGATGCGGTCGAGCGCTTTCGCCGAGAGGCTGAAATCCTCGCCTCTTTGCGTCACCCCGGGATTGTCACGGTTTTTGACCGAGGGCAAGCGGAAGAAGGGCGCTACTTAGCGCTCGAGTACCTTGAGGGCGAATCGTTGGCGGACTTGGTCGAAGTGGCCGCCAAGCAAGTCGCGAATCCGGAGTTGGTCGAAGATCGACACTTGCGGCGCTGGTTGGGAGCTGAGGCTGTTCGAGAGGAGAGCTACTTGCGAGCCTCGGTCCGCTGGGCGCTCGAAGTGGCCGAAGCGCTCGACGCAGCGCACGCAGCGGGGGTTTACCACCGTGACGTGAAGCCCTCGAACGTGTTCGTTCGAAAGAGCGGGGCGGCAGTCCTGCTGGACTTTGGAATCGCTTGGCAAGGCGAAGACGCAACCCTGACTCGAGAGGGTACGACCCTGGGGACGCCCGCCTACATCGCACCGGAGACGCTCGAATCGGCGTCCACGGTCGATGCTCGGGTTGATGTCTATGGCTTGGCCGCCACTTTGTTCACTTTGGTCACGCTGCGAGCGCCTTACCAAGGCACGCCGAACCAAGTTTTGCTCGCGGTCTCCACGCAGGAGCCACCGCGGGCTGCGAGCCTGCGCCCCGGATTGCATCGCGATCTTGCGGCGATCCTCGAACGCGGCATGGCTCGCGTGCCCTCGGATCGCTATGACTCGATGCGCGGCCTGGCCGAAGACCTGCGGGCTTTTCTGGAACACCGCACGGTGGAAGCCCGCGCTTCGTCGTTTGTGGAGCGTTGGCTAAGGCGCGCCAAGCGCTCAACTCTTGCCCAGGGAGCCGCGGCGCTGCTGCTCGTGGGCGCAGGGCTCTGGGCCTGGAACGAACGAGCAGACTACCTGCGCGAGCTTCGCGCGGACCGATTCGCTGAGGCATGGGCCGAGGTGCCCGGAAACCTCGGTTTGGGGAGCTTGCCCCTGCGCTACGTAGAGGACCCGATCACCCGCGCTCGAATCCAAACGTCTCTCGATGATGCTGTTTCAGCGGATCCAGGCCAGCTTCAGGCTCGTCTCGTTCGCGCTGCATTTGCCCTTGATCACGGCGACCTGGAACAGGCGGCCCGGCAGATGGAGGAGGTAGCCCAGGCCGTGGGGCAGCCCTACGCGAGGGGCTTGGCCCAAGCCTACCGGGAGCTTGAGACGGCGAGCGCTGGGAATTCCGTGCTCCATTTGGCCGAGCTGCCCGATCCGGTGAGCCCCGAAGAGCGCTACCTGGCTGCTTTTCAAGCTCGACGTGCGGACCCCTACGCTGACGTTCGACCACTTCTGGATGGCCCCCAGCTTGCGGATCACGCTCCTTCCCAGGAGTTGCTGATTCTCCACGACGTGTTGGAATCCAATCTGCCTTCGACGGTCGAGCGGGTCACGCGGATCGACAACTACTACGGTCGTCGAACCGGAGGATCGGCTCACTGGCTCGGCCTTGCCCTGGTCTTGGACAGGCGCTACTCAGAAGCCGTTCAAGTTCTCGAGCAAGGGCTCGCTCTCGCTCCCAACGATCATGGCATGCACGTGAACCTGGGGCGCGGACTGTGGGCCCTGGAGGAATACGACGGAGCCTGCGAACACCTGAGACGAGCGATCGAACTCAAGCCGGGCCGCCTCAAGGATCACAACTCTCTGATTCGCATTCTGCTTGCCGATGCACGCTTCGCGGAAGCCCGCGAAGCCGTTGCTGCTGCCCCTTTCCCGGACGATTCGGTTGGAACAGGTGGGCGGGTGAGCCTGCTCGGTGAGATCGAAGCCGAACGGGCGCTGGTGCTCTGGAGCGAAGGTCAGCGGGAACAAGCGATAGCCGTCGCCGAGCAATCTCGAGGCCTGTTTCTTGAGGCGGCAGAGCTGGGCGGATCGAACACCCTCACACGCGCCAAGATCGCGGAAGGCCTGAGTACGGGCAGCGAACGGGCCGTGTTTCCCGAGCTGCTCGAACTGTTGATCGAAGAGCCCCTCAATCGCCGGCGCACCGAAATTCTTCTGGACTGGATGCCCGCCGATCTGACGGCCTCCGAGTCCGAACGACTGCGCGAGTTTCTCATCGCCCAACAGGGCGCTCTTTCCAAAGCCGGCGGATCCAATTGAAGCCGTGCCCGTTTCCCTCTCTCCTGCCCCTCCCGAGACCTATGCAAGACTGCCCCAAGTTGATTTTTCTGGTCATGGCCTGCACATCTTCTACGGCGTTGGCCGCCCAGCAGGGGCCATTCAACGGTCCAGCAGGATCCCTGCCAGCCGGCCTGTCGCTGAGCGGGGCTACAGGAGGGGCGAACGATCCAACCTACGTGAAGCCCGCGGCCGGAATCGGCCCGGCCATGGCGCTGCACGACCCGATTTCGGGGGAGGTCCCCGACTTCACGATGTCCGGCCTATTTCCCGACTATTGGGACGTGCTTGAGATCGATGCTCAATCGTCGGGTAACGCGACGATCCATGATGTTGCGGAATCATCCAATCCGCCGCATCCGGACCTAAGCGGGGCCCAGGGTTGGATGGAACTCATTATCTCGGTCGACAACGACTCGCTCGGAACGCCCGGCAGCTTGATTGCGAATCGGGTGGCCCAGTCGAGCGGCCGCTCGACCCCCGGTTCCGATCTGTTTGGCTTCTTCCAGGAAGGCAGTACAGGTGTCCACTCGTCGCTCCCAGGGCGCACGCTCCTCGAAGTCTCGGCGGAGCGCTTTGGATTCACGAACGAGGAAGACATGGATGCCTTCGACTTTGGCATCGGCTTGCTCTCGCTGGATCCCACCCACGAGCCGGATTCCTTCTTCCGGTTCAAGAATCAGTTCTTCTTTTCGCTTTCGCCCGATTGTGTCGTAGCGGTGAACGCTCGCGCTGCCCTGCTCGGCAAACCGTTCGCTCAACCCGGCGGCCCTGCGGATCCGGCCTCGATCTACGTGGTCCGGCGTGAGAACGGAGTCTGGGGCACTCCTGAGGTCTACATGGAGGCGAGCGTCTTAGAGCTTGACCCGCTCATGGACAATGTCGACGGGCTGGAAGTCGACCCTGTCCGCGAGAACGTGGTGTTCTCAACTCAACCGCACCCACTCCGCAGTCAACTGCGTTACCTAGACTTCGATTCCAAGGCCTCGGTTCCTGTTAGGAATCTGAGCGACCTCGGCGATGGCGGCGGCGGTTTGGCTTCCCATCGATTGGGATCGAGTGAAGATACGGACGACATCGACGCAGTGTGCATCATCGATCCGAAGGTCGTGAACAAGAAGGTTCGTCTGACCCCGGCCTTCCCGGGCGTGCAGACTCTGAGCCTCACGGGGTCGCCAAATCTCGCGACTCTTCCGGTGCCGGACGAATCGCAAGCCTCGACCCAGCTGGGCATTCCGACCGATGCGCCGACCAAGTTCTCGAACCCCGTGCCAATCGGGCTCTCCGTGACGCGGTCCTGGTCGCCCAGCGGACACCAGTTGCACTTCCAGGCTACTGGCTTTGGCGAGGCGCCGCCCTCGGCCGGGGTGATCTCGTTCTTCATCGAGAGCCCGATCGGCGGTGTAGGTGGATTCTCGGCAACCACCATTCCGCTGGGCCACCAGGTGGGGCGATCCGCGGCCGAGTTTCTCGTTGATTGGTCGGTGCCTACCGGGTCCTTCGAAGGTCCCCTTGAGTGTTGGTGTGAGTTCACGTCCTTCACTAGCCCGCAGCCTGTCCGGAGCTGGACGACCATCATCCAAGTGGAGGGCTAACGCGCGGTGGCAAGAGCGCCACCACCCCCATTTTTGAATCCGCAACTCTCCGAGGGAAGCTGGGGCTCTTTGAGTTTCAGCTTCCGAGCCAGCTGGCCATGCCGAAACCCAGAAAGTTGCCGAGCGCCGTGCCCAGCGAACCGATCAGGATCGCCGGCAGGACCAGGTCGCTACGCCCGAGGCTGCGGGCGAGCGCGAGCGCCGAAGTGCCGCCGCCAACGCAGGCCTGACTGGCCACCGCAGCCACCACGGGATGGATCCGAAGCAACCTGGCGGTCATGAAAGTAACGAAGCCGTGGACCAGCAGGGCCAGCGCAACGAACGCGACGAGGGGCGGGCCAAGCTCGGCCAGGGCGATCAAGGCCTTGACGTCGCATAGGGCGCCAATCACGGCCAGGAATACGAGCACAGAGAGCATGCCGAGGGCCCGCGGGCCTCGCAGTCGCTGGACGATCGGGAGCTGGGCGAGGAGCAGGGCCAAGGTGGAGAGCACCAGCATCGAGGCGACGCGCAGACCGGTCGTTTCGCTCAGCCAGGTTGAAGCTGCGCCGGAGGCGAGCAAGGCGAAGCCGCCCAGGGCGAGGACGGCAGCCAGTTCAAGCGGAGTGACCGTTTCGGCGTCGGCGGAGGCCAGCTCTTCGGTGGTCGGGGTTGCAGGAGCGGACTCCGCCTCGGGCTCGTGGCGGGCGAGCCAGCGAGGGATGGCGACGCCGAGGATCATCCAGACCGTCGTAGCCGCGGCGTCGACGACCGTAGCTCCGGCATAGAGGGTCGGCGCGTTCTGCGGGATGCCGTATTCGAGGGCTACCGCGTTGAAGTTGGCGCTCCCGCCCACGTAGGTGCCGACGAACATGCCGCCCAGGGCCGCCGCGTATTCACCGAATCGATCGGCTCCGTGTATGGCGGCCATGGCGAGGCCGACTCCCAAGAAAACCCCGGTAGCTCCCGCCGCGAACACGACCAGAATGTCGCGACCGGCACCGAGGACCCGCCGAAGGTCGACTCCGAGGAGCAGCCAGAAGACGCCGAGCGGCGCGACCGTGCCGAAGATCTCGTCGTAGAGACCGCCATCTTGGCCGTACACCGGCACGGGAAGAGCCGGAAGGTTGGCGGCGATCGCCGTGAGAACAATGACCAGCAGAGCCGAGCCCAGGTGTCGCAAAAAAGTGCGCTGGGCCAGGAACTCGGAAATCGCGACGAGCAGAGCCAACTCGGCGATGACCAAAAGCGCCCCGGGGGGAGATTCAGCGAGAAGCAGACCTGGGATGCACATGGCAGGGCACGCCCAGCTGGAGGCTCGAACGCGGCCGTCGAGTGTAGCGGGCCCCTAGCAACCGCCGGCAGGCTGTTTCGCCCGCGACAGTCCGCGCCCAAATGGACTCCTCAATGGAGGAGCACGTTTCCTAGAGGTTCCAGGTCCAGCCGATGGCGCAGTACGCCGCAATCGAGATCAGCAGCGCGCGCCGGCCCGCCGGACGGGCCAGTTGTGTGCGGGACCAGGAACGAATAGAGGATCCGGCACCCAGCGCCAAAAGCGCCGCCAAGCCGATGGCCCCGACCAACGCGACCGGGCCAAAAGGATGGTGGGTCCAGGCGGCGCCGAGGTCAAGGTTGGCAGAAGCCACCAAGCTGCGGCCCATTCCGCAGGTTGGACACGGCTGGCCGCTGAGGGCGAGCAAGGGACAACGAAGCGGCGAGAGCGAAGCGGCCGCTTCGACGGAACCTTGCTGGGCGACCGCGAAGCGAGCGCCCAAGACTCCGGCGATCGCTAGTCCAAGAGGGAGGAACCTCCCGATCACAGGGCCTCGTCTCCGAAGAAACGATTGATGTGGCTTTGCTGAATGGCGTCGTTGACCCAACTCAGGCCGAAAAGAGTGAGCAGCACGCTGATCATGGGTTCGTTGCCCGCCACATTTCCGGTTGCCTCGCCGATATCGACCGTCTTGCGATACTCGTGGTAAACGTGATACAGGCCGCAGGTGACCAGTGTGAACAGGAACCACGGGACAAACTGATAACGGTCTTCCTCGAGCATGTCGTTCACAGCTTCCATTTGCTTAGCCTGGATCCAAAAGTTGTAGAGACCGCAGGACAGCACGGTGAAAACGAGGTCTTTAGGAATATTCCGGACGTGGACAGAGCTATGCAAGGGCGTGCGGGGGAGGGGGGTGCAAGGGGAGACGACGGAGGAGGGCCCTACGCCGTTGAGGTGAGGTCTATTTCCTTTATCCCGAACGAAGTTGGGAAGGCGGATTTTACACCATCAGGATTCAGGTCATTGGCCGAGCCTGTTCACGAATCCAGCGGTGGAGTAACACACCCCGGTGAAGCCTGGGTCCCGCTCGCGATCCGCTGTGCGAGGTTCGATCTACGCCCTTTCTGGGCGTGATCGTGCTGGGTGGACCGGCCTTGCTCTGCCGGAAACGGACTTTCTTGCTGCATTCCCTGAACACAACACGGGCAGTTGGCCCGCACCCGGGCTCCCTACCAGAATCCCTTCAGCAGCAGGTGCTCGGGGATGTTCGGGCGGATTTCTGCGTGCAGTTTCGGGAGCAGCGACCAGTGCAGGTCGGGCTGCATGTGGTGGGCGGTGTGCAGCCCCAGGTTGCAAGTTAGGAAGTTGAACAGCTTGTGTTCGCGGTTGACGCTGGCCGCGAAGTGATCTTCCGTGTTCTGTCCGGCGTGGTGTTCGTAGGTGGCCCAGCAGGTGTGTGCGAGCGCCAGTAGGCTAGGCACGAAGAACACGACGAGGAAGTTGAATGGGTTCAGGTAGAACCCGATCGCCATCAGGGTGTAGAGCGGGATCTTCATCAGCAGGTAGCTGCGAAGAATTTCCGGGTGATTGCGGCCCACCCGGTACACGTCCACCTGGTGATGGAAAAACAGGTGGACCGTGTACTCGAGACGCCCCATCTTGGTTCCGTCCTTGCGCGCCCAGTGCGACTCGTCGGGGCTGTTCGAAGGGGGCTGGTTCAGGTAGTTCTTGTGGTGCCCTAGGTTGTGGTGGAGCACCCAGGTGTACGGCCCAACACCGGTCTGGAGGGCGAGAACCAGATCGTTGATCCGGTTCAAGAAGCCCCAGCGAAACGCATTGACGTGCTGGTGGTGGTGGTTCAGCGCGGCAACCAGGGTGCTGATCGCAATCAGAGGCAACGCCCACAACAGTGCCCACAGCGGCGAGGCGAACCAGAACACCAGGAAGTGGAGCACGAAGGCGCTCCACACGAAGGAGAGCGGGCGCCAATCTGCGGCATAGCGGAGAAGCCATCCGCTCGTTAGAGGAGTTGCGCCCATAGATTCGGGCAGAACTCTAGCACGGCCCACCTAGGGGGACCCCGTGGGCTGATGAAACTTCTCTCTCGGGTTCCGCTTCGAGAGAGCGCGGCCTGGAATCAGCGAACCAGAATCGGCATCGGTGTGCCGAGCAAGGCCGATCCGGTTGACTCGACGGCGAAGGCCTGCGTGAACAGAGAGAGGAACGGACCCGTGGGCGCAGGTGCGATCAGCGAGCGTGTGGCCTGTCCTTCTGTGTCCAGGTTTCCGAGGAAGCGCAAGGCAAAGGGCTCTTGCAGCAGAAGGGGTTGGAAGGCTGGGGCGATCTGTGTGGTGCCCGGGCGCGCGGACACAGCCAGGCCATAGACGGCACCGGAGGGGCCCGAGAAGTTCCAGTCGAACGGCGTGTTGGGAGCCACCTGAAGCGGTCCGCTCACCGAGATTGCGCCGTCCCCGAGGTCCTCGAGGAGCGCACCGGCACCGGCTTGAATCGGGCTAGGGTCAAAGCCGACCAAGCCGCAGCCGTCGGTTGTACCCACGCCGGGTTCGAACGTGGACGACCGCCAGGCAAGGCGCGGCGGCTCTTCGGAAAATATGGTGCCCTGCACGTTGGCTGCGGGCCCTCCGTTGACCGGCAGATCGCACTGGGGAGAAGCAAACCCGTCGCCGCCGAGCAAGTGGGTATTGGAGAGCCAAGCCGAACCGACCAAACCGAACGAGGTGACCGTCAGGGCGGGCGAAGCTTGATTCCCCTGCCAGGTGCTTTCGAAGGAGTGGACCGAGGCGTCGATTACATTCAGAGCTGGTGCGAAGGCCGACAGCAAGAACGGAGTGCAGTCTTGAACCACTCCTTCTGTTCGAACGAAAGCGGTGTACCCCTGGATCTGTTCCATGGAGGGGATCGTTCCCTCTTGGTTGACCTCAACCAACGGATTCAGCGTGACGCCAGGCTTGCAGAGCTGTTCGAACCGGCAGTCCACGATCCAGATGAACGCGTCCGGCGCCACAACGCGCAGGAACTCTGAGCCGAAGGCGCTCAAGTTGGCTCCGTTCAGCGTCAAGCCTTCGAGCACCACCGGTTGTTGAGCGTTGAGCTCGCGCAGCAGCACGCGACCTTCGACCACCACATCGGCGCCGGGCGATGCGCGAACCTGGAGCGACTTTTCCTGAATGGTGAAGCCGTCGTAGGTTCCGGACTCGACGAGAATGAGATCGCCATTGTTGGCAATCTGGATCGCGTCCGCGATGGAGGTCGCGTCGCCTGTGCCGGAACCGTCGACCACGAGGACCTGTTGAGCTTCGGCGGCCGAGCTGAACAGGGCTATGGAGCCTAGGAGAAGGAAGGCGATTTTAGAGTGAATCCGCATGGGGGAGCTAGGGGCAAGGGGGGCAGCGGAGAGTTGGCGGGGCTTTCCAAGCTAGTGTTTCCTCCCCTCCTTTGAGTTTTTTGGCCCTTTCCGGGTGAACTCGGCCTCTTTCCGTGGCCGCAGCGGGCTACGCCTTGCCCAAGCGCAATTCCGGGGGCCGTTCCTTCCGGTGGCGGCCCTTGCGCCGCGGGCTGCTAGCCTTCCGTCCAACGCCTCCACGCCAACCCCTGAACTCGGGACCCCCATGGCCTTCATCAGCGACGTTCCCTACACCATCGACCGGCTCGCCGGGAGCCTGGATCTGAGCGAGGACCATTGGTTGCCTTACGGGCGCACCAAGGCCAAGCTCGACCACCGACTTGCCTCGGCGTCACCACGCCAAGGCTCGCGCTACGTCCTGGTCACGGCGATCAACCCAACACCCGCGGGCGAGGGCAAGACGGTGACGACCATCGGTTTGTCCATGGCGTTGTCGCGCCTCGGGCACCGCTCGATTGCGACACTTCGCCAGCCGTCGATGGGTCCCGTGTTTGGCGTGAAAGGCGGCGGAGCCGGCGGCGGCAAGTCCGCAGTCCTACCGATCGATGAGATCAACTTCCATCTCACCGGCGACCTGCACGCCACCGCCCAGGCGCACAACCTGCTCGCCGCGGCCACGGACACCTCGCTGCTGCTCAAGAACCCCCTCGATCTTGATCCTGAACGCATCACTTGGCGGCGGGTCGTCGATGTCAACGACCGGGGCCTGCGCGAGGTGCGCGTCGGGATGGGCGGCAAGAAAAACGGCGTCGAGCGCACGAGTGGATTCGACATCACTTCGGCCTCCGAGGTGATGGCGATCCTGGCGCTGGCAAGCGATCTCGGCGATCTGCGCAAGCGTCTGGGCCGAATCCAGGTCGGCCTACGCCGGGACGGAACCGCAGCGACAGCCGAGGATCTGCAAGTTGCCGGGGCGATGGCGGCGGTGATGCGCGACTCGATCGATCCGACCTTGGTGCAAACCTCGGAAGGAACGCCGGTAATCGTGCACGCCGGTCCGTTCGCGAACATCGCGCAGGGCAACTGTTCGGTCATCGCCTGCCGACTGGCGTCGACCTTGGCCGACTACGTTGTGACCGAGGCCGGCTTTGGCTCCGACATGGGCGCGGAGAAGTTCTTCGACCTCAAGTGTCGAGCCAGCGGCATGTGGCCGGACGCCGCGGTGGTGGTCACCAGTGCGAAGGCTCTGCGATTCCATTCCGGTGAGTTCAAAGTCAAACCGGGCGTGAAGCTGCCTTCGGGACTGTTCGAGGCGAGCGTCGAGCGCGTGCAAGCTGGCCTACCCAATTTGGCTGCCCATCTAGATCTCATGGCGCGTTTCGGTGTGCCCGCGGTGGTCTGCATCAACAGCTTCCCCGGCGACTCGCCCGAGGAATACGCCGCCATCGAACGTTTCGCCCTGGCCCACGGCGCGAAAGCCGTAGAGGTCAGCGAAGTGTTTGCCAAGGGCTCCGAAGGCGGCTTGGCACTCGCCGAAGCAGTGCACGCGGCGGCTTCCGGGACCCGGGGTGAGCCGCGCCCGCTGTACGACCTGTCCGATCCGCTCGAATCCAAAATCGAGGCGGTGGCCAAGGGCGCCTACGGGGCTGGCTCGGTGGAGTACACCCCCGAAGCACGCGAATCGCTCGAGTCCGCGGTGGCTTCCGGCCACGGCGACCTAGGCGTCTGCATTGCCAAGACCCAGTACAGCTTGTCGAGCGATCCCGCCAAGCTGGGACGTCCGTCGGGTTTCGAGTTCCCGGTGCGTGAGTTGCGCGTGCTGGCGGGGGCTGGCTTTGTCGTCCCCATCGCGGGCACGATGTCGACCATGCCAGGCATGGGGCGCCGCCCGGCCTACCGCGATATCGATATCGATGCGGAAGGCCGGATCGTCGGTTTGTCCTGATCGGAACGAGCTTGGATGCGGGGCAGTGGAATCAAGTTGCATGCCGCAGCTTCCAGCCCCCAGGGAATCGCATTCTCCGGCCATGGCTCGCCCACGAGGCCTTTTTGGTTCTTTTGCGGAAACAGGTTCTAACGCCCGGAGCAATTCAGCGAGCAGTTTCTGTCGATGGCCCCTGCCGCAGGAATCACGCCCGAAACCGGTCCTGGACGGCCCCGACATCTCGAACACCGGGGCCGAGCTCGAGAGGGCGTCAGGCGATTGGGTCCGGGCAGTACTCACGGCGGCCACAGTCGCCGCAGTACTTGCCGAGGTAGAGGCGGTCGAGTTCTTCCATAAGAGTCTCGATGGCTTGCTGATCATCGGTCACGAAGCCGGCTTCGAAGTTGCGCTTGCGCGGTGACTTTGCGCCGAGGCCGGCTCCCGTCAGATTGGCGGACCCCACGTAAGCGAGACGTGCATCGGCGAGCACCACTTTCATGTGGACGCGCGGGCAGAGAATGCGTTCGAAGTGTTCGCTCTCGAGCAGCACGGGAAAACGGTCGTAGTCTTCTCGAAAGGCGGGCCCCGGTTCCTTGGCGTGAATCAAACGAACTTCGATGCCGCGTTGTACGAGATCGGCCAGTACCGAAAGAAAGGGTACATACCGGCGGCCGGGCCCTTGGACATGAACGTCCTTGATGTCGGCGGTCACGATCCACAGGAATCGCGTGGCATCGTCGACAAGTCGGCCGAGGACAGCCTCGGCGTGTTGTTCATTCAGGATGAGCTGATGCAACGAAATGAACCTTGCCGGCTGCCGGACTGGTCCCGACTGGCTCTACTCGCCTTCTTCGCTTTCGCCGGACTGCAGTTCAATTTGAGCCGCCTCCAGCGCTGCTTGGATTTGCGGGTTCTCCGGGAATCGCTGGAGAGCGACTTGGAGGGCTTCCACGGCTGGCTGGTGCTCGCCCACGGCGCTGCGAAGCAGGCCAATATAGAACGGAGGTTTCCAATGCCCGAAGCCGGGAGTTTCGCGGGCATAGACCGACTCGGCCAGCAGCAGGTGTTGTTCGGCCGCGCCAAGATTGCCTGCGAGAAACGCGATTTCTCCGGCGGTGATGTGAAAGAGCGGCTCCTCCGGAAGTTGAGTCAGGGCTGCACCGAGGGATTCCAGGATCTCCTGCAAAGCAGCGCGCTCCTGCTCTTCGCTGGTTTCGGGGCCATTCAGCAAAGCCTCCAACTCGGCTCGCGCGTGATCGTGGTGGGCGAAGGCGGGGGCCTCCCTTCGGAACTGCTCCAGAAGGGTCGTGAAGGCCGGGCTGTCCCCGCGGTATTCACCCTCCGGGAGAGCAAGGGGCTTGGCGACCTTCTCGACGCATTGAATGCGACTCTTGTTGAGCGGATGGGTCCGCAGAACAGAGAGCTTCGGAGCCCCGGACTCGCCGTCGGCGGCATCGAGCTTGTTGAGAACTTCGAAGACGCCGATCATGGACCGGGGGTCATAGCCCATGGCGTTCGCGAAGAAAACGCCGCGCTCGTCGGCTTCTAGCTCCTGCGTCCGACTGAAGCTGAGGCCCAGGAGTTCGCTGGGAACGGAGGCGGCGTCGGCAGCGGACTCGACGACTCCACCGCCGAACGGCAGGATTCGCGAGACCACGCGCAAAGGGGCCAGCGGGAGATGCAGAAGCACGTTGTCGGAGAGCCTCTCCATGGTATGGCGACGCTCGACGTGCCCGAGTTCGTGGCCAAGGACGGCAATGAACTCAGCCTCGCTACGCAGTTCCGCAAGCAGTCCCCGGGTCATGAAAACGCGACCACCCGGAAGCGCTAGTGCATTGGGAATGGAACTCGCAAGGAGGATGAAATCGAACTCAAAGTCCTCGGCGCGTGGACTGTGGGAGACCATCTCCTCGAGCAGATTTCCCAATTCGCTCTGGGCCGAAGCGCTGGCGAAGGGGCCGTCCATTTGGGCGATCAGGCTAGGAGCAGCCTGGTTGCCGATCTCAAGTTCTTCCTCGACTGACCAGCGGACCACAGACAGCTCGCGCCGCCCGGAGATGGGGTCGGTGACGCAGGCCTGAGTCAGGAGCAGGAGTCCGCCGAGGAATGGGATGGTGAACAACGAAGAAGAGCGCAAACCAGCCATGGTCAAGTGGTAACACGAATGCTGCAGAAAAGGACCCGTTACGCCGGGTTCTCGTAGCGCCAAGGGCGGACGCGCCGAGAGAAGTCCGCGAGGTCCGCCTTGGAGCGACCGTGGTCGTCCGCGGCGAACCGCTCGCGCGCTTGCTCGATGGAAAGTTCGGTGTCGATCAGTTGGCGCTCGACGCCAAAGGCATCGAAATGGCCATTGAGAATCATGCTTAGGTCAAAGCCCAGTCGGTGGCTCTTGGACAAAATAGGAACAAAGCTCGTCAAGCAGTTTCGCCACAGCGTGTTGTAAAACCGAGGTTGCTCAGCCAGTCGATTGGCAGCCTCGACCGAGTCGATCAGGAGTTGGCGGGCCTTCTCGGGTGTCAACGTCAGGGGGAAGATGCGCGTCTGCTCGAGGCGCACGTTCGTGCGAAGCGCGAGGACGTCGCGCTCATCGGCGAACAGGTAGACCAGCTCGTATTGTTTGAACAACCCGGCCACGGGATTCTGAGCTTCGCCGCGCTCCAACCGAGTTTCAATCGACAGGCAAAGGTACTCGTCTTCTCCGAAACGGAAGCTGGCCAGGGTGTGCACAACGCCGCGAATGCCCCAGTTGGACGTAACGAAATCCACTCCGTTCAGCTCCCGCAGGTCGTACTCTCGAGTTTCCCAGGCCGGCTCGGCGTCTGTGCGGCTGCGCCACCTGAAATTGCGGATGTCGCGAAGGAGGAGTCGTTCTCCATCGAGCTCGCCGCGACTCTGGCGCGCATGCCAAGGCTCCCATTCGAGGTCCTTGCGGGCAGGTATGGAGAACCAGGCGAGAAACAGCAGCCCGAAGGCCGACCAGAACGCGATCAGGCTGGTCACGTTGCAGCTTGAGCCTACGACGAACAGAAGCCAGCCGAAGAGCCAGGCGCAAGCGAGCCAGCGCCGCCCTGTGAGGGACCCGCGATTCCAGTAGCGGATCGCGAGAGCACTCCAGCCGACAGCGCCCGTGAAGACCAGGCCCGCGAGGAATTGGAGGGTAGCTTCGAGGAACGCGAGCATGGGCCTAGGTTACAGGTCCGAGCAGCCGGAAGCCGGGCATTTGCGGCGGCCGCTTGGTTTGAGTTGGGGTTGCGCAGTGGAACGATCCGCCCGCTTGAGCCACGCCACAGCCTATGCGCGAGGCGCGTGCTAAAAGGGTCTCCATGAACTTCGAACGGAACTTCTCACTTCTCGCTCTCTCGTCGCTCTGTGCCTGTGTCGCTCCCGCGGTGGATCCGGGCTCGGAGTCTCCGGTCGACATGCTGGGCGAGCTCGACCAGGACACGTTCATGGCGATGCATGAGCTGTCGGAGAGCCCGGTGCTCGAGCTGCGAGGTCGGACAGAGAGCATCGACGTGCCCGGCCACGGGGAGATGACGGGTTACTACTCTGAACCGACCGGGCTGGAGGGTCCGCTTCCGGGCGTGGTGATGATCCACGAGTGGTGGGGACTCAACGACCACATCCGGTTGTCCGCGGATCGCGTGGCTGGTTTGGGTTATGCGGTGTTGGCCGTGGATCTGTATCAGGGAACCGTCGCTTCGACGCGCGAACAGGCCATGGCGGCCATGCAAGGAGTGGAGCGCGAGCGTGCGAGCGCCACGCTGCGGGCGGCGCGGGCTTGGCTTGAAAACACCAGTGGCGAAGGAGAGGCCCCGGTAGCCTCGATCGGCTGGTGCTTTGGGGGGGGCTGGTCGATGCAGCTCGCCTTGGAAGATCCGGAACTTGACGGAGCGATTGTGTACTACGGGCGCACCGAGGTGGATCCCGCCCAGGCGGCAGGGATACAAGCGCGCGTTCTTGGCGTGTTCGGAAGCCGCGATCGGGGAATCGACTCCGAGTACGTGGAGGGCTTGGCGGCCACGTTGAGCGCGGCGCAGGTCGACCATCGTTTCCTCATCTACGATGCGGACCACGCCTTCGCCAACCCCTCGAGTGCTCGCTACGACCATGAGCATGCGGGAGAGGCCTGGGAAGAGACCCAGGCCTTCTTGGCCGAGGTCTTTGCCGCGGGGGCTTCGGACTGACGGGCAGACCTCGGGTCTTTCGGGATCAGGTCCAGGCACGCGACCCAGTCCGATCGGGATGCATCGACCCAGAACAAGCCTGCGGTCAGCGGGACCCGGGAGGAGCAAGGCCTCGATCGGGGGGATTTGCTAGAAACTGGGAGTCTCGAATCGGTCCTTAGAGTCGCACATGGGCTTTTCCTAGCTCGCTCTCCGGGCCACGACCCTGACTCACCGCAGCTTCTTGAAGATCCTCTCCACCGCCGCCCTGCTTGCCCTCCCCCTGCTCCTCTCCCCCTCTCGATCCGATCGGGAGATGGTGGACCGAGTCGTTATGAAGGAGGGTCGCGACCTGGTGGGTCGCGTGCTGTTCGAAGGCGAGGAAGCCCTCGTGATCGATACGGGCCATAAGACGCGCCGAGTACCGCTCGCCGACGTCCTCGAAGTCGAATCCGTCGAACGCAGCCTGATCGAGTTCCTAGGTCGTTTCGATGCGGCGGATCTGACCAGCCCCGATCAACTGCTGGAACTCGCTGGTTGGGCGGAAGAGAACGAGCTTCCGGGGGAGGCTCGGAACATGTACCTCCGGGTTCTCAGTGTGGACCCCGAGAACGAAGCGGCCTGGACGAAGCTGGGCGGCACCAAGAGCAAGCGACTCGGTTGGCGATTGAAGGTGCGAGGAAAGCACTTGACCATCGATCAACTGCGCGAGCGGGTCAGTGATTGGCACAACGCCTTGGAGTTGACCACGGCGCACTTCCTGTTGCGGACCGACATCAAGCCCGAGCGAGCGCTCGACCTCACCATCAACTTGGAGCGCGCCTACCTTGAGTTCTACGAGCTCTTCGGAAAGGAACTCGAGCTGTTCGTCTTTGATGAGGTCCCCTCGATTTTTGTCTACGCTTCCGACGAGGAGTTTCCGGAACCGACCTTCGACGGCGTCAATGCCTGGTACACCGAAGACGACAATATTCTGTACGTCAACGGGGACGAGCTCGGCGGCGCCGACGCGCGCGAGTCCATGCGCCACTTCGTTGACTTGATGTTGTACACCTCGTTCAAACGGACCATGGGCCTCGACGGCAAGCCGGCTCCGTTCGTGAGTCGAGGCGTTGGACTGCTGTTCGCCGCAGCGCTCGATTTCAAGGAAGCATGGGCCGATTGGGACTTCGATCGTCCGAACCAGGACATGTTCCGCTTGCATGCAGCGGAGGAGGAGCCCCGCTCCATCGCAGAAATCGTCAACGTGAGCGAGGGGGACTACGTTTCCGGCGACCACGCTTCACTCAACGTTGCGCAGACCTACACCTTGACCTACTTCTTGAACTTCGCCGAGAACGGGCGTTATCGCCCGGCCGCCGCCAAGTTCTTCGAGAGTTCATTCCGCGGGCAGTCTTCGGCCTCGCAGCTCGAGAAGATTCTGGGCACGGACCTGGAGGAATTCGGCACGCAGTATGAGGCCTACGTGGACGAAATGGTCCAAAACTTCTAACGGGCGGCGGATGCGGGCTAGCCCTAGTTAGCCCGAACAAGCGCCGGGTGGCCGTCCTCTTGCTCTGTCCGAAGGAGCAAGAGGGCGGAGGGGCACCGCGGGAGGGGGGGGCACCGAAGAGAGGACCTAGAAGACGCTGAACTGGCCGCGGCGTGAGTTCTAAAAGGGCTGGACTTCGAGCGACGGGCCGATTCGTGACCGTGAATATTTCGAGGGATTTTGGGGCTCTAGACGCCCCTGAGCGGGATTCGGAAAATGCAAGCCTCTTCGCAGATTTGCATGTCACCGACCTTGGACCCTCGGCGTAAACCGCGCCGTTCCAGCGATCGCATTTGTTTTCGCCACGGAGCACCCGCTTCACCCTCACTGTTCCCCAAACAGATATCATGTTTCAGCAAACACTCCTCTCCACCGGTGCCTTGGCACTCCTCGTTGGCGCAGCCACCGCGCAAACGAACATTGAAGGCGCCGTGTACGCCATGTCAAACAGCGCCGAAGGCAACACCATCGTGGCCTACGGACGCGCCGCAAACGGAACGTTGACCCCGCTCGGCGAGTACTCCACGGGCGGACTTGGCGCCGCCTTCGACGGAGGCGAAGGACTGGATCCCCTGATTTCGGCCTACGCTCTGATCCCGACCGAGGACGAGGGGTTCTTGCTCGCTGTGAATGCTGGAAGCAACTCGGTCTCGGTCCTGCGCGTCGAAGATGACTACAGCCTGACTCTGACCGACATCGCGCGGTCCGGTGGCGTTGGCCCCAACAGCCTGACCATTTCGGGCGACCTCGTGGTGGTCTCGAACATCGACGCCGACGGCGTCTTCAACGGTGAGCCCGACCAAGAGGGTTCGCTCAACACCTTCCTGCTGACCGATTCCGGTGAGTTGGTCACGAGCGCGCAGGCGATCCGGGTCCTGGAGAACCGCCCCTCCGCCGTGCGCTTCTCGCCCGACGGTCAATTCCTGGTCGTTTCCTCGATCAACGCGGGATCTTCCGCGCTGGCCAGCGGAAACGCCGACGAACTGGTTGTTTACGGCGTCGAGGCCACCGGCTTCCTGACCGGCGGACCGGTCGGCGCAGGTAGCTCGACCCTGCCGTTCAACCCTGAGGGACGGAACCTCCCCAGTGCGATCGGATTCGAGATCGTCGAGCAAGACGGTGATCAGTACGTCGTGGTTACCGAAGCCCGCGAATTCCAGGCTGACGGAGCCCCGCCGGTCTTTGACCTGCTCCAGACCGGTTCGGTTTCGACCTTCCGTTTGGAGTCGGACGGCGCGCTGACCGGGCTCGACCTGGACGTTTTGGCTGGCAGCACCTTCTTCGACGGCGAGCGGACGGCCTGCTGGATCCAGTTCACCCTGGACCAGAGCGCCTTCTTCGTCTCGAACGCACTGGACGCCTCGATCTCCACTTACTCGTTTGATCGCGGCAGCATCGAAGTGACCCAGGACATCGAAGTCACCGGCTTCGGCCCGATGACCGGGGACCCGTTCGGCACCACGGACGGCTTCATCGACCTGTGGGCCAGCCGGGACGGCCGCTTCCTCTACCAGCTCTACGGGCTGTCCGGCGTGGTCGGAGTGTTCGAAGTCGACGGCGTGAACCTGACCCTGATCCAAGAGGTCAGCGGCAACCTGCCGGAGAGCAACACCCAGGGCATCGTCGCGTTCTAACGCACAGAGCCAAAGATGAAGGGCGCGACGCTGGGGGGCGTCGCGCCTTTCTTTATGGGAACCCGGAGCACGGAACCGGTTGTTGTGCTAGCCGGCTTGGCACCGCGACGTATCCCCCGGCCGCTCCTGATGGTCGTGATGTCAGCCCGAAGCACTTCCAACGACGGGGTCATGGCGAACAAAGCTCTTCGAGTCTGCGTTGATACGTGTGGCAGGTTCGACGCGATGAAATTCTGGCCCTGAGTTTCAAACACCCACTCAGGCCGGCCCCAGGGAGATGTTCATCCGGTGGGACTCCGAAGGAGCCAAGCGGATTTGATCCGATCCGACGTTGCCGGACTCAACGCAAACGAACCGGCTCCACTCAGAGCCCAAATCCTTCATAGCGGACCCTCGCTCCGGGCCGGGGTTCCACAGGATGGTCGATCCGGAGTTCTGTTTCGCGACCAAGAGTCTCGCAGCGCCGGTGCTGTCTTCGACCCGGACGTCCGACCGATGGGCTGGATAGACGCGATCCACTTCACCGGGAAACCGGATCACCTCGCTGCCTTGCCGTTTCTCGGCAAAGCCGTCGAGCTTGTCGAGGTAGACCGCGTCTTCAAGCCCATGAACGCACGAGTCTCGGACGTTGGCGACAGCGAGGTAAGTGTGCAGGGCAGCCTCGTACTCGAACGGCTCGGAGCCGGTGTTCGTGACTTCTAGATCGACCTCGAGGACTTCTCCTGCGTGGAAGCGCGCGATCAGGTGAAACGAATGGGGCCACTGGGAGCGAGTGTTCGCGTCGTCGCGTAGCTCCAAGGCGGCGCTGCGCCCATCGGCGCTCCGCTCGAGAACCTGCCACACTGCGGTGCGCGCGAAACCGTGGGGGCCGAGTTTGCTGGACGGCGGTGCGTCCCCAAACCAGGGGAAGATGATCGGAATCCCGCCGCGAATGGCCCGCCCGGGGGCGAAGTTGGCTCGCTGACTCAAGAACAGCGGATTGCCGCTCGGGAGCGTGCAGGCCGTCAGGTGCGCACCCTGGAGGTAGATCTCGAGGAAGGGGGTGCGCAGGACACCCGAATCAGAAGCCGCCGAGGAAGCCATCGTTCCAGATTCTAAAGGACGGCTTCCTCCGCGCAGGCTATCCAGAAACTGCGAGGCCTTCAGTCGTCCCGGTTCTTGTGGGTCCGGGTCAGCCATCTCCGTCGAGAAGGTCCCCGAGCGAGCCCAGAATCGAGCCCTCCCCGCGGCCGGAAGCTCCGCGGGCAGCCAAGATTCGGTCGGCCATGCGGGAGAACGGAAGCGACTGGAGGTAGACCGTTCCGTGCCCGCGCAGCGTGGCCAGGAAGAGACCTTCGCCACCGAAGAACATGCTCTTGAGACGACCCGCGCGCTGGATGTCGTATTCCAGTCCCTGGGTGAAGGCAACCAAGCAACCCGTATCAAGTCGCAGGGTCTCGCCGCGCAGTTCCTTGCGGATGACGTGGCCGCCGGCGTGGATAAAGGCCATGCCATCGCCTTCGAGCTTCTGAAGAATGAAGCCTTCGCCTCCGAAGAAGCCGGCGCCAATCTTGCGTTGGAATGTGATCGAGACCTTGGTGCCAAAGGCCGCGCACAAGAACGAGTCCTTCTGACAAATGAGCTGCCCGTCGACATCGTTTAAGTCGACCGGGATGATCTTGCCGGGGAATGGGGCTGCAAAGGCGATGCGGCGCTTACCGGATGAGCCGCGATGGGAAAAGTGCGTCATGAAGACCGACTCGCCGGTCATCACACGCTTGCCGGCCGAGAGCAGCTTGCCCATGAGGCCTTGGTCTGCCTGGGATCCGTCGCCCATGCGCGTTTCAAATTCGACATCCGGCTCGAGGTAGTTCATGGCTCCCGCTTCGGCGATGACGGTTTCCCCCGGATCGAGTTCGACCTCGACGATCTGCATGTCGCTCCCGAACAACTCGTAGTCGACCTCGTGGCAGACCTGCCCCGGGCGGGGGCCTGGGGTATGGCCGGTGGGGAGCTTCGGCGGCTGTTTTCTCCCTGGTTCGGCCGACTCGAACAGTTCAGGCAGGGCCTGCTGGGCGGGAGCCCATTCGGGCAGCTCGGGGGACCAGACAAGTGTTTCGCGTTCGACCTCCCCAGAATTCACCAGGGCGGGAAGCTCCTCTTCGAGCACCTGCTTTTGACGGCTTTGGTGGTCGGCGTAGAACCAAATCTTCATGGGGAGAAGCTACCCACAGCTCTTCGCTTTCTTCAATGGAATCGACCCGGCTCCTGGGGTTTCCTCGCCTCTAGCGAGCGCGCATCTCCCCTGGGCTCCCACGAATCTGAAACCCCTCGTCGCCTGCCCGAACCTGGCGATACGCCGCGATCGAAAGTAACAAGCCAGGATGCAAGCGAGGGGCCCGAGTCGCATGCGACTCGGGCCCCTCGCTTCGCCGAGCGTTTTCCCCTAGCGAACTTTCTCGCGCAGGTAGTACTCGTGGGGCTGGAGCTTCTCGTCGATGCTCCGTAGCGGAACGCCATACATCGAGTCACCTTTTTGGTGGTCCATTCGGACGTTGATCGGGCGGTCGATGGCGAGGCTCGGGTCGGAGGGATCGGCCACGATCAGGCGGACTTGTAGGGAAGAAATGTCAGAGAAGTACCAGGTACCGCTGCTGTAGGTCCATTTGGTTTCGCGGGACCAGGACTCGTTTGGAATGCGTACCGCCAGCAACTCGTAGTCGGCCTGCTGAATCTTCCACGCCTTCTGGGCCACGGCGAGTGTGGCCTCCCGGTCAGGTCCTGCGTAGTTGTCGTCCGGGAGCTGATTTTCTCGGATGATCAGTTCGCGGAGCGACTCGGCACGCTCGGACAGGCTGGCCTTCATCTCACCGACTTCACCGGTCACGGCTACGGCAGCTTTGGGATCTAGGGCCTGGAGCAGTCCGAGCTTGTCCTCGGCCCAGCCCATCCGCTGGGGGATTCCGCCCGTAAACCAAAGGGGCTTTTGGTTGGTGACGGCCTCGGCTGCGAGGCGGTCCGCTTCTGCCAGGTCTTCGCGAATCGACTGGGGAAGGGAGACGCGCTGTTGTTCGGCAGCATCCAGGAAGGTCTGCTGGCGATTTAGAAAGTTGTTGCCGGCAGCCTCGATCCGCTTGCCCTGTTCCGTTTCCTGCTCCATCAATCGCAGATAGGTCTTCGCGATTCGCTGGCATTCGGCCTTGGCCGCATCGGCTTGGGCGTGGGTTTCAGCGGCCAGGGTGCGTACGTCTCGAAACAGGTAGTCGGGATTGCGATAGGCCGCGGCCAACTCATTGAGTTGTTTCAGATCCGCTTGGAATTCAGGGTAGCGGGCGGGGTCGACCAGTTCCTGTAGCTGGGCGTCGAGCGGCTTGAGGTAAGCCTCAAGTTCGTCGAGCTTGGCGCGCGCGGTGACCAGGCGCTGCCCCGCTTCGTCGACGCCTTCACCGTTAGCAGGGATCTTGGCCAGTCCGGCTTCGACGAAGCCGGCTTGGCGCCGGGTTTCGGTCAGGTTGGTCAGGGTTCCCGCCGTTTGGCGGTGGTTGACTGCGAGCTGATCGGCGGTTGCTCGCATGCGATCGATGATCTGAGCCAGCTCGGTCACTCCTCCTTCGACCCGGCGCAGCGTGGACAGCGAGTTCTTGAAGTTGTCCGCGTGGGGATAACCGAGTTTGACGGTCTTCTTCGCTGGGGGCGCAACCTCCGGTTGGGGCTGCGGCGCCGGATCGGGGCTCGGACCTGGATCGGGTTGCGGCGCGGGTCCAGGATCAGGCTTCGGTTGCGGCTTCGGCTGCGGTGGAGTCCCCGTCAGGATTCCATCGAGCTTCTTGTAGAGCGCCAAATCCGCCGCAAGTCGAGCGCGGGCCTCGGCGAGTTCCGGGCCGTCCGGAACACCGGCCAGCTGGCTTGCCGCGGGATCCAAGTCTGCTTTGGCCTGATCGAGCCGCATGCGAGCGAGCTTGCCGGCCGAGCCTTTCGGCGGTGAGGTCCGTTGACCGATCGTTCCATCGACCAGTTGGAGGTTGGCCTCCGCTCGGTCCATGTGCGAGTTGGCCGCCGCAACGTCGAGGGCCGCCGCCTGGGCGGCTGCGGGTGAAAAAAACAGGAGCAAGGCAAGGGCCGTGAAGACCAGGCCCGAGCGCAGGGAGAAAATCATGGGAGGGGAATCGGAACCGGTTCCTTTCGATCGGCCAGCCCTCCCAAGCCGTGGGGAGCGGCTTCCAAGGGAGAGGGGCTCTCAAACCCTATCCCATGAAAAGAGCTCGAATGGACTCGATTCGGCCCCCACCCCGAGTCCCCGGCACGGGCATCACGGCCTAGAAGAGCTTCAGTCGTTTCGAGCCGTAGTCAGGAAAGAAGTCGCGCGGCAGGTCGAAATCGAGGAAGTCCCTGAGGCAGGTGCCCATGACGTCGCGGAAATCCGTCGTGACGGGTAGGTCGCGGCCGTCGATGAGCTCGCGTTCCGCTAGGCCACGCCACTTGCCGTGAATGCGACCCCCCCGGGCTCCTCCGCCCAACAGGAGCATTCCGCTGCCTCGTCCATGGTCGGTTCCGCTGTTGCCGTTCTCGGCGACGTTGCGCCCGAACTCGGTCATGGTGACCACCAACGTCGAACTCAGGTCAGAACCTAGCTGTGCTGCGAAAGCGGCCAGTGCTTTCGCGTAATCGTCGAGCATCTGGGCCTGGCGACCGGTGGCTCCGCCTTGACCTGTGTGGTGGTCCCAGCCGGGGTAGTCGACCGCGGCAATCTCAAGGCCGCAGTCGGCCTGCTGGAGAGTGGCCACGGTTTGCATCCGGCGACCGAAGCTGGAGTTTGGATATTCGATGCCCTCGGGCGGTTCTGAGTCCTTGAGGATCTCGTGATACTGACGCAGGGTCTCGATCGTGGCTTGTCCAGACCCAAGCACGTCGTCTTCCCGGTTGCCCATCGATCCCAGGTCGTAGAGCTCTTCAAATTCGTTGAGCGTGTCCTCTCCTTGCCCGCGAGCCAGACCCGGGGGCACGGCAAGAGCCGGGAAGCTGCCGCGCAAGGCACGCGGGAGCAGGCCCTGCACGGCCAGGGCGCGGAAGGTGCTCGAGTTCTCGGAGGCGGAGATCTGGAGATAGCGATTGAGCCAGCCGGTGGTCACCTGGCGAAGACCGGGCGCAGCACGCTCCATGAAGTCCTGGGCGTCGAAGTGGCTGCGCGTTGGATGGGGAGAGCCGGTACAAACCACCGGAGCTAGCTCCTTGGCTTCCCATAGCGGAAGAAGCGGCGACAGGGCCGGATGCAGGGCAAAGCCGGTTCGGTCCAGGGGCTGCGCACCGTCGTCTTCCGTGATGCCGATCGTCGGGCGCAGTTGGCGGTAGGTCTTGTCCTCGTAGGGAACGACCATGTTCAAGAAGTCCGCCCCGCCGCGCAGGTAGACGACGATCATCAAGGGCGAGCGTTTCTCGGACTGACGACGGGCGGCCGGATTGGCGCCCGCCAAAAAGAGCGAGCCACAAGCCAAGGCGCTCGATCGCGCGAGAAATTCGCGCCGAGACCAGCCAGGGCGATAGGAAGAAGAGTTCATTGACGCTGAAATTCAGGGCTCCCGAGGATCAAGGCGAGCAATCGAACCTGAAGGCTGCCGGAGTCCTCCATTCGATTCTTGGCGACCAAGCTGTCGAGGGCGAACTGGGTCCGAACACCGACCCCGCCAGGAAGTACCCGCGAAATCAGCTGACGAGACCATTCGGCGATGGGAAGGTCGTCATTCAGGTCTCGGAAGAAATACGGCGGCAGGCGAACCCCTTTGAGTTTGTTGTTCGCCAGATCGAGGGCAAAGCGCCAGCGTTGCGCGAGAATCCCAGGGTCGAGCCAGGCCTCGGCAAGATCTGACCATCCGGTGGGGTCGTCGCAGTGATAGATGGGTTGGTTCATCAACTGCAGACGTTTGAGGACCTCATCCCAGTCGGTGACCACGGCCCCGGTTGCACGCAGGGCCGAGTAGACGAACTCCTGGGGCGTCTTGATCTTGGAACGATAAGTCTCACGGTCCCAGAACTCGGAGTGCTCAAGGATCGTACGGATGGCCTCGACGACGTCGCCGTTTTCGCGGCGGAGGCTCGATGCCACATCGGACACGATGCGGCTCGACGGCTCGTCGCTGACCAGGCGCTGGCAGAGTTTGGTGGCTAGGAAGTCCGCGGTTCGCTTGTGCTCGATCAGGATCTCGAGCACTTCGTCGCCTTCGGTCTTACCGTTGATGGCATCGCCCTGGATGCGTTGGCGCAGGAAGCGTTTGGACCCTTGGACGTGAGCGTCCGGATTGAATTGAAACTCCCATTCGCCTTCGGCTCCCGCTTGGAAACTCCAGCCGGTCAAAATTTCCGCCAGGGCCACGACATCTTCTTGCTTGTACCCGTTGTCGACGCCGAACGTGTGTAGTTCGAGCAACTCGCGGGCGTAGTTTTCGTTCACTCCTCGAAGGCCGGCAAGCGCCGCCGCCGCCTCGCCTGCCTCCCGCGAACCGGTCTCGCGCCGGACCTTCCGTTCGATTTCGGCCAGCTTTTGATCGGTGGGCGGGCGCTTCGACATCGCGTTGTCCAGGTAGTGGAGCATCGCGGGGCTATGAACCGTTGCGGTCAGAAGATCTCCGAAGGGCCCCAGCGCCAGAGGGCGCAACACCGCTGCATCCCATTCGGTGATCAGTTGCAGCGCGATACCGTCCTTCGTGTAGCTGACGTTGAAGTGATTGCGCCAGAAATCGGTGACTACCTCGCCGAGCTGGCGATCCCCGAAGACGGCTCGCAAGGCGGTGGCCTCGAGCAACTCGTTTCGCGGCTGTTCCCGTCGCGCGAGAGCCTTGACCCGCTCGGCACGGGGTGCATCGACGGGGGGCTTGTAGCCGTAGTCTTCGAAGATCTCGCGAGACGTAAGCAGCAGGGTCTTGCGCTCGCCAAGCTCGCGTTCAACGCCCGAGGCCTCGTCCAAGGCGAGCTGTTCCTCAAACCAGGCATCGACGCCTAGCTCCAACACACGCTCCACATCTCCGGGCCGCGGGCCGTAGGTCAATCGAGACAGGACGTGGATTGCTCGCTCTTGATCGGTGAGCGGTTCCTTTTCCTTCTGGGCGAAGCCCGGCGTTGCACAGAGCGCGATGCCGGCGAGAGCGACAGCTGGTGTGAATTGCATCCTGCCCATGGGTTCGATCCTAGGCTCGAGGCTTCACGAGGTGGCTCGAAAGCGTCATAGGCCCCCCAAAATCGAGGTAGAACCCCAGCAGCAAGAGGGGAGGCGGCCTGAACTGAAGTACCCAGCGGAGGTGCGGAAGTGACCCACTTAGATGGTTCGCGGGGCGGGGCCTTTGCCACGGGCTGCTAGGAGCCAGCCCGCTCGCCCGCGCCTGAGCTCTCGAGCAGGCTGGCGATCTCCAGAACCTTGGAAGCCGAATAACCCGAGTCATCGAACCAGATCACCCGGCCGGCTTCATCGAGCACCAGCACACGGGTGTTGCGAGCGTTTTCGGTCCCGGTGAACCGAGCCACCGGTTTGGCGGCCGAACCGTAGAGCGTGACGACGACTCCCCAGTCCTCCACTGGGATCCCAGATCGCATTCCGTCGTCGATCCAACCGGAGATCAAGGTTGGAACCAAGCTCGGGATCGTGGGCAACTCGAGGATCTGCACGTCGGCACCAGACTGCAAGAGTCCGAGCAACCAGCGATCGATATCGAATTGGGTTTTCTGCTGATAGCCGACGAGCAAAACAGCCGGTTGGCCGACGAGCGAGCCAGGCAGTTCGATCTCCACCTTCTCGAGCGAGTTGCCGGTCACCTTCGGAAACGCTTCGCCCACCGGGTTGCGGTTTGGGATCGGGCTCGAACAGCCGGAGGAAAGCAGCGTCCCGAATAGAGCGAACGCAGCTGCGCCAAGAAAGAGAAACGAGAGAGAGCGCTGAGTCGACATGGAAGAACCTAGCAGGCCATTGAAAAAGGCCCGTCGCGAGGCGAAGCGCAGTTCGTCAGGGGTAGGAACGTGACAGAGGGGCGGCGGAGGCGGCCTCCTGGCCGCTGAGCACGGCCCGACGAGCGTGACGACGCCCTGGCGGGCTGCGCGAAGCCGCAGCAGGGAGTTTTTCAACGGCCTGCTAGGCCCTTTGGGGCCAGCACTCTACGGAGGAGTGTCCGCGAAGCTACGTCCCTCAATCACAAGCCCGCCGAAGTCCGCCCCAGGGGGCGCAGGATCGTCCTTGCTTCGCCCGGTAGCGGCCGAAGTCTTGCGCCCTCCTCGGGATGGAGCCCGGCAGACCCGTCAGCTGGTACGCGCAAACGGCCAGATGCTGCCGCGACCTGAACGCTCCGGCTGGACCGGGCTCGACCCCGCGCGCCGCGGCGGAATGGGCGATGGGTTGGGGCGCGGTTTTTCTAAGTTTGAGACCGCCACCGATTCGCGCGCCTGGAGAGCCCGATCGCTGGGCGGGTTCGGAAGCGATGGGCGGTCCGGCGCGATCACCCGGCTGGGCGAGTCGTTCGGCAGCGGGGGAGTCGCAGCGGGTAGCGGGGAACTTGTGCTTTGCAAATGACGTCGCGACCGCGGAGAACCAAGCGAGTCGAGCGCGCCTTCCAAGCGCCCGAGAAACTCAGGACTCCCCGAGACAAACACCTCGCGATCGGGGATGTGTTGGGCGTTGGTCGCGATCCGCTCGGCATCGAGGAATCCCTCGACGACGCCGAATTCAGAGTCTCGCCCACCGATCCGGGTGCACAAGGTAAGGCGCACATTGGGATGCTCGGCGGCCAGCGCCTCCAATTCGCTCCGGAACGGGATCGTCTCCGCCGATTCGGCTTCGACCAGGATCGCGATATCGATCGGGGCCGCCACGTCGGTGACCCAGCGCAGCATCGACAGGAGGGGGGCCAGCCCCGCACCTTCAGCGAGCAAGAGAAGGTGCGAGGCCGGCGCGGAAAACGAGTCAAAATCTCCCTCGGGCGGCAAGGCATTCACGGTGCGTCCGGTGACCAAATGTTCGGCAAGTCGGTCAGCGGTCTCGTCGCCGCACCCATGCTCAAGGGCAAGTTCGAGCAGGTAGGGGCGCGACGGCGAGGAACTGATCGGGAACGACCGAGTGATCGTCCCGCCGGGCAAGGGCACCGTGATCGGAATGGACTGACCCGGCGCGTAGTCAAAGCGCAGTCGCGGACGACCGGCGAGCCGGATCGTCCGGAGATTCGGGGATTCGTCGTGAACCCCGCAGACGAGCAACTCACGACTTCCTTCCCGCCAGGCTTCGACGGGCTGACCGTTGTCGTCGAGGTGGGCAAGCAGCAATCGGCGGTCGAAGGCCAGGCCCGCCGCAGGTGAGCTGAAGTCGAGCAGGGTTTGCGCCATTTCGGAAACGAGCTCGAGCGTGAATTCACCGATGGTGAAGCACTGACCGAGCTGGAGGCGCGTGGGCTGATCAGGCTCGAGGCGGTTGCCGTATAGGAAGGTGCCGTTCATTGAGCCGCGATCCCGAAGGACACAACCCTCGGGGCCGGCCTCGAGAGAAGCGTGGCGGCGGGACACTTGGCCGTCCTCAAGACGAATGTCGCAACCCGGGTCACGACCCAGGATGAGAGTGCCTTCGAGCGAGCGCTCGATAGGCGCGTCGGCGGCGCGTGAGATTCGGATCGCAAACATGGGGAACTCCTGGGCCAAGGTGCGGCCCGTCGCATCCGTGATCGCGGGTAGGCTGGGCGCGTTGCGCCTGGTGTTGCCTTTGGCAGCCGGCTATCGGGGTAAACCCGCGCAGAGGCGCCCCGGTTGGCCCGTGAGGGGGGCTTGGAGACCCCTGGCTGTTCGCGAGCCGAGCGCGCTGGCCCGGAACCGGGCCCGGCTCGGTTCCGCGGCGGTCAGCTGGGGCGCTGGCCCATACGGACTCGCCCCACCTGCTGGTCTCGACTGGACAGGGAGAGTTCGCGGGGCGTGGCGACGACGCTGCCCGGGAGCACGCGGCTCGCCACCTCGCGCAGCCGCCGGGTGTAGCGCTCGTCTGGCACGAGCAGCACGATCGGGTGTTCCAGATGCGCGCGGGGGTCGAAGGCATCGAGCAGCCCCTCACGGAGACCGTCGAGGGCGTCCCGCGAGATTCCGCTGCTCTGTTCGCCCTCGCGAACCCACTCGAGGACCTCGCCGGAGACTTCGTAGTAACGCACGGTGTCCGCGTGCTCGAAGGACGGGCGCCAACCGGCTCCCACATCGCGTTGGACCAGGTCCACGAGCTGAACCGGATCGCGCTCTTCGCGGGCCTGCTGGGCCAGGCTCTCCAGGATTCCCCGCGTGTCCGCGACCGACAGGCCACGCGCGAGCAGCCCGCGGAAGACTCCGGCGACGTCGGCGAGCGCGAGGCGCCCGGGCACCACGGCTTCGACCAATTCGCGCTGTTCGGTTCGCAAGTCGGCCAGCTTGTCGGTCAGTTCGGCGATTCCGAACCAGCGGGGGGCCTCGCGACGGGCTAGGCGCGCCAAGTGGCAGCGTGCAAATTCGAGCTGCCCGGTGTGCGGTGGCTGGGGGTCAAGCTGCGCCAGCTCGTCCATTTGCGAAGCGGGCAACGAGGCGGCTTCTAGTCCGGGAAGGTCTTCAATCTGCACCGGTTTGGCGCCGAGACCCTTGTCGGCAAGTCGATCCGCTGAGGCGAACACGATGCCGTGTCCGGCGTGGAAGCTGGCTTCTCCGGCCGTCGACCCAAAACACCTCAGCCGCAGAGTGTCCGGCACGCCTGGATCGCCGCCGAACTGTGTATGGAGGGCCGGGAGCGAAAAGCCCAGACGATCGGAGGAGCGTCCCAGTTGTTCTTCGAGGACACCGATCAGCTCCGCGGAGCTGACCGTATCCAAGCCGATCGGAGGCTCTAGTTGGAGCGCGACAGGTTTGTGGGTGGAGCGCTGGGCCAAGCTTGCGTTGGCCTGGGTTGTGGCTCGCGAACCCAAGACACCGACGCCTCCGAGAAACGCGCCCAGCAGCAGGAACGGTAGCGCGGGGAAGCCAGTCCAGGCGGACGTGCTGCCGAGGCCGAACAGCACCGCTGCTGCGACGTAGAGGGCGCGCGGTTGGGCCTGAACCTGCTCGAGGATTTCCCGCGCCAAGAGTCCGCCATGATCGCCCTCGGGTGAGCTGACCCGTGTGACCACAAGGCCCGCAGCCATTCCCATCAGCAGCGCCGGGATCTGGCTGACCAGGCCATCGCCGATCGTGAGCAGTCCGTAGGTCTGAAACGCTTCGCCGGCGCTCATCGCTTCGCGTCCCATTCCGATCGCAAGTCCGCCGACGACGTTGACCACGGAGATCACGATGCCGGCCACGGCGTCGCCCTTCACGAACTTCATGGCGCCTTCCATGGCGCCGTAAAGTCGCGATTCGCGTTCGAGGTCGGCCCTTCGTCGGCCCGCCTCGAGGATATCGATGTCTCCGCCGCGAAGCTCGCCGTCGATGGCCATTTGCTTGCCTGGCATCGCGTCGAGCGTGAAGCGTGCCGAGACTTCGGCGATTCGCTCGGCGCCTTTCGAGATCACGACGAACTGAATCAACGTCAGGATCACGAAGACCACCGCACCGACGACCACGTCGCCGCCGACGACGAACTCACCGAAGGTGCGGATGATGTCGCCCGCATCTGCTTCAAGCAGGATCAAGCGCGTGGAACTGACGTTCAGCGCGAGCCGTAGCAACGTTGCAAGCAGCAGCACGGTCGGAAACGAAGGCAGCCGCAGGGTGTCGCGCGAGTAGACTGCAACCAGCAAGACCAGCACGCCGAGCCCGATGTTGCCAGCGATCAGAAAGTCGAGCTGGGCGGGGGCAACGCGCACCACGAGCAGGGCGACGACGGAGACGACGAGCACCGCGAGCACGAGGTCGCTGATGCGTTCGAGGCCTCGTTGGAGGCCCCTGCCCGTCGGTTTGCTTTGGCTCATCGGGTGGGGGTGGGGTCGAGGCTGGCACGATGCCGGCGGCGACGGGCGGCGCGCCAGCGCGGATCACCTTCGGTGCTTTTGCGTTCGGCCTGGAGCTCCTGACGGGTCATCCGTAGGCGCCGGCGATGGGACGCGCGGGTCAAGAGCAGGTCCAAGAGCCCGGCGACGAGCAGGCCGGCGATCAGCAGCGAAACGGCTCGGGTGACCGGGCCGGCTAGGGAATCGAACCCGGTCGTCTCCGAGGGGTGAACCAAAGAGTGCATCAAGGTCGCAAGAGTCCGCCAAACGACCCCTGTGGCGGCGAACAAGACCAGCAGCGCGAGCCCCAGTCCTCGCGAACCGCGCAGAACGCGCGATCTCCGCAGGTTTCGGACCGGATCGAATCGCGCGACGGAACTTCCGAGGCCGGGAGCGCGCAGGGCGAACCCGATCTGCGCGAAGCCGGCGACCAGGCCGGCTCCGGCCGCAGCCGCCAGCACGGGAATGGAAAGATCGAGGGCCAACTTGAGGGAGTCCGCGAGTTGACCACCGAGGGCCGAAGCCCCCAGAGCTCCCGCTGTCGTCAGGTTGGTTGCCTCTTCAAATCGAGCTCGCAGGGCGCCCGAGATTTCGTCTGAGCTGAAAAGCAGGGCGAGGGAGCCACCGGCGATCGCACACACCGAGGTCGCGAGCGGAGAGAACGGCACGTCGCCTGCGGCGCGCGCTCGCTGGAGCTTGGCCTGGCTGGCCGGTTCGGTGCGGGCACCGCTGGAGTCGCCGGAGGTCACCATGACGTGAACAGACCCCCGAGTTTCTCGCGGGCGATACCGAACAGCAGCGCAAAGCCGCCGGCGATGCCAACCAAAAAGAGGCCGACTCCGAACAACCCGCGCAGCCCGAGGCCAAGAGCAAACGCCTCAAACGGGCTGGCGAGGCGCTGGACAACGCCGGCGCAGATGTCGACGACGAGCAAGGCCACCAGGATCGGTGCCGCGAGCAGGGCCGCGACCGAGAACAGCTCGACCAGCAGGTCGAGGGCCGTGAGTGGGAGGTTGGCGAGCGCGCCACTTGCCAGCGGCGAACCCACGGGCCGGCGCGCGAGATGTTCGGCAAACGCCGCGAAGAACACCCGATGAAGACCGGCGGCAAACGATACGGCCAGGGCAAGCCACAGGGCGAAGGCACTGAGCGGACTCGCGGGGGAGCCCGTTGCGGGGTCGGCGAGCTCGGCGGCGGTGGCCCCGCGGGCTGCATCGACCCATCCACCGATCCAGGCGAAGGCTCCGAAGATGAGGGTGACGGCAAACGCGAGGGAAACGCCGAGCAGTAGCTCGCGGCCGAGGGCGGGCACGAGCTCCGCGGAGGAAGCGCTCGCTCCGGCTGCGGCCGCGAAAATTCCGGCGATCCCAAGACCCAGCGCGATGCGCAGCCGAAGGGGCAGGGCGGAACCTCCGAACAGCGGCGAGAAGATTGCGGCGGGCAGGATCCGCCCAGCAACCAAAGTCGCGCCCAGTCCGCTTTCGAGCAGCGGAGCGGGAAGCACTCCGGCACTGGCTTGAACGGCGATCCACTGAAAACCGCTCATCGCGCGAGCGGCTCGAAGGTGAGCCACAAGGTGGTGGCGAAGCGGGCGAGTTGAACGGCGGCGAACGCACCGAACGCGAGCGCGACCAGGTAGACCGCGAGCAATTTGGGAACCGCCGAGAGCGACGGCTCCTGCACGCCTGTTGCGGTTTGAAGGAAGCCGGCGATCAAGCCAACGACCAAGGCGGCCAGGGCGAGCGGCGCGGAGATCACCAGCGCCAACCACAGGCCCTGGCGGGCAAATTCGAGCAGGGCTTCCGCGGTCATCCGGCGTACCCCCCGAGCAGGCCCGTAAACAAAAGCCGCCAGCCGTCCACGGCGACGAACAGCAGCAGCTTGAGCGGGAGGGCGATGGCCGTCGGCGAGAGCATGTGCATGCCGAGTGCGAGCAGCACATTGCTGACCACGAGGTCGATCACCAGAAACGGCAAGAACAGCAGAAACGCAATCTGGAACGCCTCGGACAACTCGCTCAGGAGAAACGCCGGCGCCAATTCGGTCAAGAGCCTGCGAGTGCGCACGAGTTGCTCGTCCTCGGGGTCGATCGGGGGAGTTCCGGACGCTGCGCGCAGTCGTTCGGAAATTCCGGTGAACAAGGTGCGATCGGCCTTGTTCGCGTGGCGCTCGAGGAACGCGGATAGCTCGGTTTCGGTGGCACGCCAGCCGGCAGCTAGGCGCTCTCCGCTGGTGAGCGAGGTGCTACCGGCGACTTCAGCTTGATAGCCGAGGTAGGCCTTCTCGGCGACCGGCGCCATGACGAACACGGACAAGAGCAGTGCAATTCCGGTGATCACGGAGTTCGGCGGAACGTTCGGCGTGCCGAGCGCCTGACGCAGCAAGCCGCCGACGATGGCGAACTTCGCGAACGAGGTGACCAGCGCGAGAAAAAACGGCAGCAGCGCGAGCGCGAGCAAGAGGGCGAGCCACAGGATGGACTCGGACTCGAGCTGGGCGCCCGCCCTGGCGGCGAACCCAGAGGCCGCCGGGATGGCGGAGGTCACGCGGGCTCCTCCTGCGAGAGGCTGCCCGCATCCTCGCCGGACCAATGGTCCAGCGCGCGGAGGCCTGCCTCGGAGGATCCGACCAGCACCCGACGCCCCTCGACGCGCAGCAGGTAAACCGAACGGCGTCCGTCGAGCCGGCGCGCTGCCAAGACTTCGATGGGTTCGGCCGGCACGTCGTGGGCGCGCCCCAGCCAACGGGGGAGGAAGCGCGCGACGATCAGGAACAGGCCGAGGATTAGCGTCAGCGCAATGGCGGCTTCCAGCATCAACGCCCCGAAGCCGAGCGAACCGCTCGAGCTATCCAGGGGCTCGAACGTGTTGTGTGTGGACGTCTCCGTCAGAACGGAAGGTTCGTCGGCGCCTTCCGCTTGGGTCACGCTGCCCTGGAGCGCCCGCCCGTTCACCGCTTACTCCGGCTGCGCAATCGGTCCAGCGCGAGTACGAGGCAAAGCAGGCTGGCGATCGCGGCCACGGCGTACAGCGGAACGAAGCGTGCTCGCAGCGCGGCGAGGCCCGCGACCTCAGACAACCGGCCGTCGCGCAGCGCTTGCCGCTCAGGCGAGAGCTCACCGGGGAAGCGATAGTCACGGACCACGGCGGGCGCAACCAACACCTCGATCTCCGCCGGTTCCAGGCCGACCAATCCGGAGGCCACGAACCTGGCGATTCCATCCGGCTCGAGCTCTTCGACCTGTGAGTCGCCTTCGACGGTCACGAGCACCGACGCCGAAACAAAGGGCTTCGCATTGCTGCCGGAGTCGCTTTCGAACGGACTGTCGGGTCGCGTGGCCAGGTGAACCTGGGCGCTCACGACGCCGGGCAGGTTCTCGAGGCTACCGGCGAGTTCGCCAGCGCTGATCCGTGCTTGTTTCAGCCGTTCCCGCCCGGCGTCGGGTAGCCAGCTGCTGACATCCAGCGAATTGGAGTCCGCTTCAAGCTGGGCCGGCAGCTCGAGCGCATCGAGGATCCGGCGCGCGTCGAACAGATCTTCGGGCGGTACCCGGACTTCAAACTCTCCGCCCCCGGAGTCCCGCTCAACGATCACGTCGACGACTCCGTTGGTGAACAGGGCCAGGGCGACGCGATTGGCCTCGTCCTCGGCGGAAACTCCGACCAGGCGCTCGGCCGGCGAGCAAGCGGCCGCGAACAGCAGGCCCGCGATCGCGAGGCGACCGTGGCGGAGCGGCGGGGCAGGTTGAGAGGGGCGCGGGCAACCCATGGGGAGGAGTCAACGGGGGTAGATTCCGACAACTCAAGGCTACTCCACAAAGGAGCGCCGGGTGGCATGGGGCTTCTCTAAGCTCGAGGGGCGAGGCGCCCGCTCTCGATCGTTAGGCGGGCTAGACCGGTCCGCTTGCGCCGCCGGCGCCGCGCATCAGGGAGTCGACCAGCTGAACCAGATTCGGGTCGCGCTGCATGGCCTTTGAGATGGACTCGACCATCGCGGGCGTGGCGTCCTCACCGAAGACCCGGCTCGCGACCTGCTCAACGGCCGTCTGCAGGATCTGTTCGCGGTCCGCACCGGAGCGCAAACCTTCGGACAGGGTCGCCTGGAGGTGGCTGGCCAGCTCGGAGCTCGGAGCGGTGGTGTTCAATTCGGCGCCGCGAGCCGCGATCGCCTCGGATCCGGTCGTTTCGCCGGCGCGCTCGGATCCGCCGATCTTGTCGGGACCGCCGGCGGGCGTGGGATCAACGGGGCCAGCGCCTCCAGGGGTGTTTCCGATGCGGTTCATGGTGTGTTGAGGCGCTGCCAGCAGGAAGGGCGGGAGTGGCGAGAGCACGTTGGGAAGCCGATTTGGAATCTCCCCGGGCCCCATCATCGGGCGGATGCGGATCGAGTTGCGCAATTTTTCGGGCCTAGGGTCCTCCAGACCTGCACGCCGACCGGGGCTCTGGGCGGAAAGCCCTCTTCGGGCCTCTACAATGAAACCGCCCCCCCCAAGCCCATGCCCGACCCCCAAGACTTCCTGCTCCGCCGCGAGACCGAATCCGCCCCGGTGCCGCTGGTTGTGGTGCCCGAGGGCTGTGAGCTCACCGGCGACCTCCCGCTGGGCGCGGTCCGGATCGACCTCGCAGACGTCTCCCGAGAGGGTCTCGAGCGCGCCGGCTGGCGCCTTTTTCCGGCCGGCAAAGAGGCCTCCCGGAGCGCCTCTCACACCGTTCTAAACCTGACCGGCCTCGGTCCCGAGCTGCGGCTGGTTACCGAGGCGGGCGCGTCTAGTACGCGGCGGCTGCCGCTCTCCCTCGAACAGGGCGAAAGGCGCGTGCTCGGCCGCGAACCAGAGGTCACCGACTGGGCGCTGTCCGACCCAGCCGTTTCGCGTCGCCACCTGGAGCTGCGCGCGGAGCCCGGCGGCCTGATGGCCGAAGACCTAGGCAGCACATCCGGCACGCGCCTGAACGGCAAGCAGCTGGCGGGCGCTCAGCGCTTGAACAACGGCGACGAAATCGAGCTGGGCCATTCGCGCCTGCGTTTTTACGACCCGCGCGAATCCGTTGCCCGCTTCGACTCCCAGGTCGCCCCGGCGGGTCCTCCGGGCGCACAGACGAAGGATCTCACGCTGCGGACCGACCCAACCCCCAAGCGCTCGCACGCCTTCGAGTTGGTGCTCATCGCGTTTGCTTTGGTAGGCGTCGCCGCCTTGTTGCTTTGGCTCGGTCGCCCGCTTCTTGCGGGTGCGGACGCGCCCAGCCAAGGCCGACAGGAGACTTCCGAATGAGCGACCCCGCCAATTGGCAGGCCGCCACCGACGACCCTGTGGCCGAGCGAATTGCTGATCACCGCGATTACGCCTCGCGATTGGCCCGGCAAATTCACGTGAAGCTGCCGCCCCACGTCACTTTCGACGAGCTCGAGCAAGACGCCATGCTTGGCTTGACCCGAGCGGCTCAGCGCTACGACCTATCCCGCGACGCGGCGTTCACCACGTTCGCCTACAAGTACATCCGTGGGGCGGTCTTCGACGGAATCCGCAAGCAAACTTGGATGCCCCCGGCCGCGCGTCGCCAGGAAGCCGAAGACGACGTCAGCTCGATCCTAGACGGTGCCGACCCGGCTGCCTCCTTCGACGACCTGGCGACTCGGTTCGAAAACCAGGTCCGCATGCTCGGGACGGTGTTTCGCCTGACCGACGTGCAAACGAGCGACGACGAGCAGGTCCAAGGCCTCGAGCCCGAAGCCGCGGAGCGGACCGATCAAATCGCCGAGCGCGAAGAACTGATCGAACGCCTGCGAAAAGTCCTCGCCGAACTTCCACAGGACCAACGCCGCGTCATCGAGGGCCACTACCTCGAGGGCAAGAGTTTCCGAGAAATCGCCACGGAACTCGACTTGCATCCAGCCAACGTCACGCGCCGCCACCACGCTGCGCTCGCGTTCCTATCTACAGCCCTGGGCGCTGCGACCTAAGAGTGTAAGCCCCCCAGTTCGGTGGATAGTCGATAGCGATCATGTTCGCACGTACTCGAACTTCTCTGGACTAGTTGCTGGTCCTGGAAACGGCATAGCGGGGCTGTGAGCGGCGTTGCCTCGCCAACGCCGCGGCAGGCTGAAGGGCAATCTACGGGTCCGATCAGGATCGCGCCCAAAGAAAGGTGGTCGGGCTGCACCATCGCTAGCATCGGGAGGCCGATCGAACGGCCCTGGAGCATTTTGGCGAGAGAACAGGTCGCAGCAAGCTGAGGAGATCTAGTTTTAATGTCAAAAAATAACCTTGGACAAATGTGGCTAGGTCTAGCGAGGGATCTTCTTGGACAACAACAGATATGAGCCGCCTTCAGAAAATTCGGAAGTTCTGCGGATTTTTGGTCATGGTAATCGTTGTGCAAATCGAGCGCGTCCGAATGCTCTTTTTTACGCCATTGTGATCTTCGGTCGCACTTATTCCCCTCTTACAAACGAATGAAAAAATCACTTCTTAGCCTTTGCCTGCTAGCGCCCGCTGCAAATGCCCAGGCAACTCCCCAGGTCTTCCAGCCGAATTTAATCAATCCCGGCATCGACGGAGCCCAACGACAAGGGTTTCATCGCGGAGATCTCACCCCTGATGGCCGGCTCCTAGTCGCTTTCCGTCAAGTCTTCGACTGCAATTATGGTCGGTATCGACCGGCGTTGACCGTTGTGCCGGTCGATCCAGATGGTTTTGATGAAGACGCTAACGGATACCTGAGCGGATTCGACAACGGAGGGGAATACGTCTTCGGAGAGTCCGTTCCCCCGGTCGGAGACCCCTGCGGGGAAACAGACTTGACGTTCGTGCAGTGGGCCTTGGAGCTGGTTCCATGCTCGCCTCTTATTGGTGATGATCCAGCGAATTGCGTCGATATTTCCTATGAACTTCCGAATCAACCCGGAATCGTCACTACATCTGTTAAACCAAACTCACTCTACCCCACCGCACAAGGTGCAGGTGGGTGGATAGCTGTAACTCAGAAGGAATCCCTGTATGGGAGCCCGTTTCGCTCAAACGAGAATGGGACATACAATGCTGCTGGAGATTTCCTCACCTACGAACTGTGGGTGGTCCGCGTTCACAACCGAAATGACCTTGGAAACCTGACCTTCAACCCTGGAGGGGGAGAAATTCTCCAAACCCCAAATGTAGTAGACTCAGGAGTTAATTTCGATCATGGGCATCAGCTTGTCTGCCAAGACCTGCGAGTGACTCTGGATGCTGTTACGCACGAAATTCAGGCGACTGAGATCTCGCCCTACCAGGAGATAATCTCAGACGATGCACCCAATCATCCCATCGGGCTTCCGTCTGGAGTGACCCCCGGCATCGAATTTACGATGACGGCTGATGGCCGCCTCATCGTCTATCACGGAAACTCCAACAGCAAGAATTTCAATATTGGAAACGGTGAGGTTACATATATTTACAATAACGTCGGGTTTAGCGCCACCGGATGGACGCAGCCGCGTTCAATCACCGAGGCACCACCCCTGTCGGAGTTGGCCGGATCAGATGTTTCCGCGGTGGGGCAATTCGAGGAGCGCTACCGAGTGTTTCAAGAACCTATCCGTCTCCCCCGTCTTCCGGGCGAAGCAGTTCCTTTCACGTTCTCTGCTAGCCAGCCCTTAAGAGGCCCCTACCCCTGGATCAGTCGCGACGGGGACTTCATTTTGGCACGAGCCGTCCGTTCCTTTCATGCCTTCGAAGAAGGGGTGCCGTCTGCCCCCACTCGGTCTGCGGGTTACATCGCCGGAGCTATCACCGGAGGCTATCTTAAGCACGTCGACGATGTTGGCATCAACCCCACGCGGAAAGCAGGGGAGTGGTACTGGCCGCGTTATGGAAACTTCAATATTGTAGGCCTTAGTCCCTCGTGGTCGACGATTGGGTTCAGCACCGGGATGAAGCCTGGCATTTGGGAGCCGCTGTCCAGGGTCTGGGAGCCGGCCCCCGGAGAGGGCGCACCCATTCCGGCCCAGGATGCTGATCAAAGGATTCCCGTTCTCCCGTTTATTGTCTCAACCAACGACACGTACGGAGAGGTTCGATTTGAGGAGCGAGATGGGGACTATCTGCTATACCTCGCCTGCAACGAAGCAATTCAGATCGATTCTCATCCGCAGGCAGACAACCCACAGGATCCTGCAGCGAACTGGATGACCTACCGGACCGATGCAACGCCGGACACCGCTGGAGGCGCGGATCCCGCGATCGTTCTCCTCAGTCCGGGCGCCGCATTCCCTCAGGAGGTGCTCAGCAACTCCGGACCCTACCCTACGGAGCGAGATGCAGCGGAGGAACTTCGCAGACTGACCGGGAACGCCCTGGCCAACCAGGATGAGAACGGAGCCAAGCAGCCTTTTCACGAGAGCATCGGGTTCAAGGGGCAAGGAATCACCTTTTCCGCAGAGGGAGCCGTCTACCCCGAGTCTTCCATGGGATTTGCGGCTGGAACCACTGAGTTCACGGCTCAGGCGTTTGCAAAGTTGGCCCGTCCGCCGGGGTCGCCCCCGTCTCAAACGTCGGACCCCCTTGGAGGTGGGTCCCCGGTAGTTCCTCACCTACGCTTGATCTCACATACAAGTAGCTTTGGTTCTACCGATCTCGACATTCTCACGGTCGATATCGAAGCAGACGGGTCCATCGAAGCGAACGTCCTCTTTCCTATTGGCCAAGGAAGCCCCTACAGAACGGTCCGTTCGGATCCCGGTGTCTTTAGTTCTTCTGCAGCCTGGGCGGATCGTCGCGCGGGTTGGCACCACATCGCGTTCACCTTGCGAATTACGGAAGTGTTACCGGGAAGTCACATAGTGACTCTGAAGTTGTACGTGGACGGAGAGTCAGCCTCTCCATCGATGACCTTTGAGGGGCCGTCACCGCTCTTGCCGGGACTTCCTTCGACAGAGGAGGGCACTTGGGTCTTCGGGCCAGGTTCCCCAGAGCAGAGCGCTCCTGTCACCGTCGACGATATCGTTTTGGTTATGGATGAGATCGCTATCTCAACCGTGGCTCGGACTCCTGCCGAGCTGCGCCGGGATGCTTACGTGGGGCCCGCTCCCGCCGAATTCGGTGAGTGGGACGCTATGGGGGCCGGCGGAAATGCGCTTCCCAATGGTCTCGAACCAACGGATGCCGACTGGCCAGTCGATCCTGCGAATGGCGACCCAACAGGTTTGCTCACCACTTGGACCCGGGATAGGGAGACGCTTGGTGAAACCCTCTTCGCGGACCCAATCCTCTCGAGGGAGGGAGAAGTGATTACATGTACGTCGTGTCATCACCCGAGCGCCCGGTTCGCAGATCCGGGGGAGGCTTTTTCCGACGGACTTCTCTCGGGGACAGTTTTCAACACTCCTTCCTTGGAGAACGTGGCCTTCGGTGCCACTCGGACTTTTGAGGGGCACTCTCCGTCGCTCGAGCAGCAGGTGGAACGGCCCCTGCTCAATCCGAACGAGATGGGAAACCCTGATATGGCTAGCGTTGTCGCTCGAATCAACAACAACGCAGATTTTGACTACGTGACTGCCTTTAACGAGGCATTTGGAGGTGCTGGCGGCGCAACCGAAGAGCGTTTGAGAGCCGCACTTAGCATCTACATGCGAACGCTCGTCAGCGCGGATTCGCTCTTCGACGGACCGCCGACTGGGATGAGCGATGACGCACGGCTAGGCCAGGGCCTCTTCTTCGGCAAAGCTCGGTGTTTTTCTTGCCATCGTGACTCTTCGTTTACCGACGAGACCTTCCACAACATCGGGACCGTCAAAAGCCCGCTCGTCATTGAAGGTCTGGGAGGCGTAACAGGGCGCTCGGCCGAGGATTTTGCCCTTAAAACTCCTTCGCTTCGTGGGGTGGCTGATACGGCGCCTTATTTCCACGATGGCAGCGAGGCAACGTTGATGGATGTGATTGAGCACTACAACGATCCCTTCGCACAGGGTATTGACCCAGAAGTCCTGGAAACTCTCGATCCCCAGCTCCGCCCACTTGGGTTGAGCACGAGCGAGATGAACCAGCTCGTCGCATTCCTGATGACATTGTCTGGCCAGTGAATCGCGACAACTGATTGGCTACAACCAATGGAAATGGCGACCGGAGGCAATCGCCTTCGGTCTCCACTCCTGGTTGTGATTTGGGGCGTCCGTGCATGGCTCTTGGCGCCGAGCCCACTTCGAGTGGGTTGACCCCGAAAGCGGGTCCCGACTCACATAGAGGCTGGACCCGCTTTCGGGGTCAACCTACCTCTAGATTTCCGCCCCCCTCGCGGATGGCTAGGGCTGGCTCTCGAGTGGCTCGCGCTCCAGTTCGACGACGTACAGGTGGTCCGGGCCGGTGGTGTTGTCCCGGTCGCGCACGCTTAGGTAGTAGGTTCCGGACGCCGGGCAGAGGAATCCCAGGCGAGTGCTGGAGCCGGAGCGCACGAGGCACTGGCTGGTGACCGGGTAGCCGCCGGCGTCGGCTAGGGTCGTAGCGCTCGCGATCTGGATGCCGACGTTGTTGAGGATTGCGAGTTCGAGGATGGCGCTCGAACCGAATCCGGGGCGCTCCGGTTCGAGGATGTTGGCGTCTTCGAGCGAGGCGGTGGCGTCGAACCAAAGCACCTCGTCTTGTTCGGCGGTGAATCGGAAGAGGTCCACATCGCCGGCGGCGTCGTCGAGGACGCCGGATATCGGTTGTCCCGGCGCAAACTCGTCCGCGAAACCGAGGTTGCCGTTCGGCTCGCTCTCGAATTGACCGGTGATTTGGTCGAGGCAGAGCAGGTAGTCGAACCCCTCGTCGGCCGGTAGGCCGCTGGGGTCGTCGACGCGCAGGGCGTAGGTTCCGTCGACGGGCAGGATCGTCTGAAGGAACAAGCGGGCGTTGTCGTTGAGCGGGTCGTACTCCTCGTCCGTGGTGTTCACGATGCCCGTGAGCTCGACGGGGGTGAGCGGATCGGAGATGTCGAACAGAGTCAGGCGTGGTTCCGAGGCCGGGCCGGGCCCTGATCCGGGCGGCGGGCTGCCGGCAAGGTCCAGGAGGATGCGTCCGTTCCATAGCTGACAGCTGAGGCGGTCGCCTGCGGAGCCCGCAAAGGCGAGCCAGTCGCTGTCGTCGCCGGCGCCGTCCAAGAGGTTCCCGCGGAATAGCGAACCGGGCTCGAGCGGCTCAGCGGCGACCGGTGAACCGTTTAGTTCTTCGCCGGGGAGCTCGAGCTCGGTTTGCAGGCCCAGCTCGGTGTGGTCGGTTACCGCGACGTCGAGGATATAGGGCACGCCGCGGCGGGTGTACTGGGCGTCGCGGTCAATCGGAATGCCGCCGTGGCCGGAGTGCAGCAGGCCGAAGATCGCCTCGAGGTCCAAGTTGAAGGTGGGTTCGCGAATCATCGTGATTCCCGGATCGTTGGCTTGGAAGCTCGCTACGTCCTGGGCCGCAGTTGCGTTGCTGAACCCGTTGTTCTCCGGCACGAACAGATTCATGTCCAGGTCGCAGATCACCGGCGTCGCCGGATCGTCGAATCCCCTGCCCAAGCGGGTCGCGTGAAGGGTGGCGGTCAGCTCGTAGATGTGGCCTTCGAGCGGCATGGTAGTCTTCAGGTAGTCGAAGCCACCGAGCAGCAACCCCTCCTTCTCCTCGACCACCAGATAGCCGGCGCAGCGACCGATGTACCGGCCGGCTTCGTCGGTCGGCTCGAGGGTGAACGGCGTGGCGTTGCCGGAGTAGTCGTTTTGGAACCCGTCGAGAGCTGCTCCGGGCAGGTTTTCGGCGTTGGGGAGCTCGAACACGGACTCGTACTCCATCCCGCCTTCGAGTTGATCGAGGCGAAGGGCGTACTGACCACCTACCGCCGAGGGCTCGGTGCCGGAGCTGTCGAAGTTGACGGCGCGCACGCGAACCAGGAAGACTTCGGGCTGTTCAGTGGAGAGCAGGGGGAAGTCGAGATCTTGGACGGCGGGATAAAAGCTGGTGGCGGTCGTGGTGAACGCTTCGCCGGACCACAGGTGCTGGTGGATCGGCAGGGGAGGTTCGGACGGGCTCTCCCCGGTGCGATAGATCGTGACTTCAGGAACGGCGTTGGCGGTGCGCCAGCGTTGCTGATCGAACCCGTGGGCCGAGAAGCGGAGTTGATAGGCCGAGCCGCTGTTCATCGCGAACCGGAACCAATCGACGTCTTCGGAACCCGGGCTGGATGCGATCTCGCCGACCAACGTCTTGCCATTCAGGAAGGTATTGGCCTCTGCGGTAGAGCCGTTCGGTTCGACCTCGCGTCGTCCCAAGGTTTCCGTGCTGAACGACCAGGAGCTACCCGGCACCTTGAGCTCGTCGAAGATCGCATCGATGCGCCAGAAGATCTCCGAGCCTTCGGGGAGCGCGGAGGTTCCAATCGGAATCGCGGCCAGGTCGAAGCGATCCGTGGTGCCCAAAAGAAGTTCGCTGGTCAGGAGGGCGTCCTCGCTGAACAGACTGCCGGGATCTAGAGCGAGGCTGAGCCTCTGGGCGGATGCGAACGGAGCCGGTGTCCAGGTGAATTCGAGCTCGGGGACGAGCAGGCCCAGGGCTTCCGCCCCGTTCTCGGGGCTGGGGGCGGTTGCGACCGGAATGACCTCGGCCTCGGAGTCGTCCGAAAGCGAGCTACCCAGTAAGGCTGGGCCGCAGCCGAGGGTTAGAGCCGCCGTGGCCAGGCCGGCCCAGCGGGCTGTGGCAAGCGGGGGAGTGGGGGCAACCGGCGGAACGGGTCGTGAAAAGCGGGTGGAGTTCATCGCGGTGGGCAGGTTGGCCCACGAGCAGACTTCCGAGCGCGCCGGGCCCAGCCCGCTTGAAAGTCTCCCAACGCAACGCAGGGCAGGCCCACCCACCGGCCACAGGGCTCGGGAGGCGGGTTTTGGGGCCCCTAGTTCACGTAGTGGAAGGTGTGCCGGCTCGGGATGCCGCCGACGGTGATCCACAGGGAGAGGAAGTTGTCGCCCCGAACCAGGGCGATGTTGCGAGCCTCGACTCGATTTTCTCGAGTTCCCGAGGATTCGAGGGTGAAAGCGCCCGGAACCAAGGGCTGGTCATTCACCGCCAGGGCCATGACTTCCACCTGGGCTGAGGTGCGGATGGTGCAGGCGAAGTTCACCGAGCCGCCCGTCGTGCTGCCGTTGGCAGGCTCGATATCGGTCAGGGTGTAGCTGAGGCCTTGGTCGTCGGTGTGGTCCCACCTCAGATAGTTCTTCCACTCGGTGGCGACCTGGAGCATCGAGCGCTCTTGGAGCGAATCGGAGGTCTTGGACGCGCTGGATCCGAGCAGGAACGGAGGCGCGATCAGGCTCAGCAGCGTGAATCCACCGAGTTTCTTGTTGCGGTCGAGGAAGGTCAGATTGACCGCGCCCGAGTCGAACGGATCGGGATTCGCGAAGCGCTCCTCGTCGAAACTCTTGAGCGCGCACTCGATCGAAAGGTCGGTGCTGTAGCGCTTGTCGTCCACGAATAGGCCGCCGACCCAGGACCCAAGCCAGGCCAGGGAGGAGAGCGCGGCGCGCCCCTTGAGCGTGCGGTCGTACTGCCACCCTTGACGGATCAGACGAGGCTCGAAAACCAGGTCGAAATCCCCAACGCTGTAGCTGCCCTCGCTGACGGCGACCACCTGGGAGGCGGCGCGGACTTCTTGGAGGGCTTCGACGAGCTGGGTGGTGACGGCGGGCCCGTCGAATCCGAGCCGGTCGAGCCCAGCAGCGCCGCGGGCGCTGGCGTCGAACTCCACCGGCAGAACGGCGATGCGGTAGGCCGCGGGGGAAGCCTGCGCGATAGGTCCTCCCCCCCGAGCGTCGGTCATCAGCGTGTCCGTGGACCGGCAGGAGACCGAGAGCAGTGTGAGGATGCTGGCGCAGACGAGCGGGCGCATGCGATACCTAGGGGGGTGGAGGGGACGGCTTGAGAGCCACGAGGCCGCGAACGCCAATCTGGCGCCGCATGCTCGTGAATTGGCTCGTGACCATCGTAGCGTCGAGCGGATTGTTGCGACCGAAGGCGAATGAATGTCCCCCGCGCAAGGCCGTTCGCATGGTGGCCTGGCTCAGGCAGTGCTCGCGAAGCCCGGTGCGCATCCCGTAGATCCCCAGCGGCGATTCGTCGAATTGGAGGCTCTTCAGGAGGATCGGTTCGTTGGCTCCGTGGACCCGGTCTTTTTGGAGCTCGAGCTGCTCGAGCCCGACCTCAGGGAACGAGTGGCCGTCCCAGCCGGCAGCCGTTTCCCAGGCCTCGACGGAGGGTAGCGAGCGTCCCAGCTTCATCAGGCCGCTGCGGGCGTTCTGATAGCTGACGTTCGCTTGGGCCAATTCGGAGCTCGGCTCGTCGACGGGATACCGGAGCTCGACCCCCGTGCGGGCGAAGCGCTCCTGGGACAGCTCGTAGCGGTCGATCAGGAACGGCTCGGAGCAGCCTTCTCGGGGTTTTGGGCCAAGCAGCGAGCCAACCGGGACCAGGATCATCTCGGCCACGTCGCCGCTGGCGCGATGGGTGAGTTCGAACGGTTGGGCACCTCCGGGCTCCGGCTCGAGCTCGGCGATCTCGAAGCCCTTGGGCAGCCCGAAGAAAGCCGGTTTGCCGTTCGTGTCGAGGAACACGAACTGCTGGCTCTCGGGCAGCCAGTCGACGACCGGCGGGAAGCTCGCAGATTCGAGGTAGGCCCACTTGGGCGGCGGCTCGGGAGCCGAGAGCTCGACTTGGAAAGCGGTCGAACGACCGACCGCGTCCGTAGCCGTGAACGAAAGGGTTCGCCGTTCGTCGAACGAGAGGGCGAGGTCCGCGACCGGCAGGGATAGCACGCCGCGGTCGGACCCCTTGGCGAGGTCTGCAAAATGCTGTTCAGGTAGGTCCTCCGAGGTAAGCCGGATCACTTCGCTGAAGACGAGCTCCAGCTGAAAATCACCCGCTTCGGGATCGGGGCGCAGGGGAACGACCGGGCTTCCGAGCTGGCCTTGCTCGGTGACGAGCGCCGGGGTTGTTCGATCGAGGACCGGACCCACCGGCGAACTCCAGTCGGCGCCACCGTTGCGCCCAGCTATCTGCAGGCGGAACAAGCCATCGGGGAGGCTGGCGGGAAGCTCGAAGCTGGTTTGGATCCGGCCACCGGCGCCCAGGACCACCGGGCCGGCGTCGAACCTGACTTGTTCGCCATCAGCGAACGAAATCCAGTGCGCGAGGAGCTGTTCGCCCTCGACCCCTTCGGCCGTTCCGGTCAACTGGATCGGACCTTCTGGAATCGAGCCCGACCCGGGCTCTAGCTGTAGCTCGGTCACGAAAACCGGGTCGAGGGCAACGCCGTACACCAGGGAGTCGTCGACCCGATTGCCGAGCAGATCCTGGAAGGCGAGCGGGACCGTCCATTCCGTCTCACCGCGCGGCACATCGACGGTGAACTCGTGTCGCAGGCCTTCGACCAAGGCCCGCTGGCCGTCGATCTCGATCCAGGCAATCGGCTCGCTGAATTCGAGGGCGATCAGGTTTTCGCCGCTTCGCAGCAAGCTGTTCCCGCCGGGGCTTTTCAAAAGTAGCTCGGGCAGCGTGCGGTCGACCAAGAAGGTCATGGACAGCGGGCTTGGCCGATTGCCCGCGGCGTCTTCAGCTTGGATCTCGTAGGTGACCTCGCCGTCGGCTGGCCTGAGCGCGGGCGTGCGCCGCAGGATCGGATTCTCCAGGGTCGGCTTCAGTTCGAGCGGCTCGTCAAATTCACCGCCTGTGACCGTGACGAGGGCAGTCTGGTCCAAAACCCTGAATTCAAGCTCTAGACCGGAGCTGGCGAGAATCGGGGCGCCCAATGGCTCGGGCCCGAGTCTCGGCTCGACCTGCGGGACCACATCGTCGTGATGGATCGTCACGGTCGTACTTGCCCGACCCCCGACCGTCCCGAGGGACACACGCTGGGCGCGGTTTGGATGCAGTTCGAGGGAGATTCGAAACGTGCGGTCGGCCTGGATCGCCCCAAGCTTGGGTTCTCCGTCGTCGATGGAGTAGAGCAGGCTCGTCGCCTCAGGGTCTTTGACGCGGCCGAGCAGCTTGTAGTCGAGATCGGAGGTGTAGGTTGCGCCGTTTTGCCATTCGCCGCTTAGGTCGAAGCGCGCGCGAGCACTCGGACTCGGAAACAGGGTGGCTCGAACTTCGGGGAACGCGAACGCGACGGCGACAGCGGTCACGCAAAGGGCGAGCACAGGCTTCCAGAACGAGCGCCTGGGCTGGACCGGGGCTGGGCCCTCGGACCCGGCCAGGTTCGGATCGCCAGCGCGGCGAACGGGAGCCTGGGCGATGGTCGGTAGCGTGCCGAGCGGCGCGGTGACGCCGCTTGGCAGGACGGTTTGCAGCGTGCCGGGGTCGTGGATCAACGTGGGCTCGCCGGCCTGTCCTTCGATCTGCGACTGCTGCTCGACCTGGGTGCGGATTGACACCACCGTGCCGAGCGGCGGCGGAGAAATGAGCGTGCGGGAGTCGGTGATCTTGAGTTGCTCGTCAGCAAGCAAGTTGCTGGCGCTGCGGTCGGCGAACGGCTCAAGGCGACGAACGAATTCGGCGGCGGTGGCCGGTCGATCGGCGGGGTCGGTGCGTGTGCAGTCGGCGATCAGTTCGGCCAGGCCATCCGGAATTTCGGGTCGCTTCTGGCGCGGGTCGGGATACGACTTGTTGAGAACCCAGGTGCAGATCTCCGCGTAGCTGCCGCGCGGGATTCCGTCCTCGCCGGTCAGCAAGAAATAGAGGGTCGCACCCAGCGCCCAGACGTCGCCGGGGAAACGCACTTCGCTGACTCCGTGCCACTGCTCGGGCGGCATGTACTGGGGCGTGCCGAGCACGGCCATGGTCCGTGTCATCCCCGGGTCGTCGTCGGTGCGCTGCGGCTTGGCCAAGCCCAGGTCGGCGAGCTTCACGTCGCCGGCGGTCGAGACCAAGATGTTGTCCGGCTTGATGTCCCGGTGGACGGTTCCAATGCGGTGGGCGGCGGCCAGGCCGCGGCCAGCGCCAAGCGCGATGTGGATTGCTTCTTGGATGTCGAGCGCGCCCTTGCGCACCACCCGGTCGCGGGTGTGCTCGCCGTCCACGAACTCCATCACGATGTAGTGGAGACCCTGACTTTCGCGGACGTCGAACACGCGGACCACGTTGTGGTGCTGGATGACCGCGGCGGTGCTCGCCTCGCCTTTGAAGCGCGAAAGGTACTCCTCGTTCCTCGCCAGGTCCGGGTGCATGACCTTGACCGCCGCATCGACGTTCAAGTTCATGTGTTTTGCGTGATAGACGGTGCCCATCCCGCCCTTTCCGATCCTCCGGAACAGAATGCACGGATCCAGGACCTTATAGCCGTGCACCACGGGGACGTGGGACAGCTGAAGGTCTCCCGCAGGGTCGTTGTCCTGCTGCGGGCGGCTGGCCGGTCCGGTCGAATTCATTGGGGGAGTCACCTTACCAATCGAGCGCCGCCGGCGCGGTCGCCGGGCGGGCTTCACGGACCTCGCCGCGGGCTCCGGCCCGATCGCCAGAGGGGGCCGATCCCCAGGGCCTCAATTGTCAAACCTACCCGGTCCAGGCGTGCGGGGCCCCGGGGGGGGTGCTTTTGGAGTCTGGACGCGAATTTCCGGCGGGGCGGGAGTTCCGCCGGGGGCCGGCGTCAGCTGATTCCGAAGGCCAGCATGGCGTCGGCGACCTTGCGGAAACCGGCGATATTGGCGCCCCGGACATAGTGGATCGACCCGTCATCCCGCTTCCCGTGCGCGGCGCATTTGTCGTGGATGTCCTTCATGATCCGCTTCAGCCGTTGATCGACTTCCTCGCGGGTCCAGGACAGGCGCAGGGCGTTTTGGCTTTGCTCAAGGCCGCTCACAGCGACCCCGCCGGCGTTCGCTGCCTTGCCCGGAGCAAACAGCACGTCCTTGGCCACAAAGTGCCGGACCGCGTCGGCGGTGGTTGGCATGTTGGCGCCCTCGGAGACGAGCATGACGCCCTTGCCGGTCAGCTTCTTTGCGTCGGACAATTGGATTTCGTTCTGCGTTGCGCAAGGGAATGCGCAGTCGGCTTCAAGATCCCAGGGATTGGCGCCATCGAGGTAATCGACTCCGTCGAATTGCTCGGCAAATTCCGTCAGCCGCCCGCGTCGTACTTCCTTGAGCTCGCGGACGTACTGGAATTGCTCCTGGGTGAGGCCTTCGGGAATGTGAACACTGCCGCCGGAGTCGGACAAACTCATCACCTTGGCCCCGAGTTGCATGAGCTTCTCCGCGGCATAAAGTGCGACGTTGCCTGAGCCGGACACCAGACAGGCGCGCCCGGCGATGTCCTGGCCTCGGGCGCTCAGCATGTCGGCCGCGAAGTAGACACAGCCGTAGCCGGTGGCCTCGGTGCGGATTAAGCTGCCGCCATAGGGGATGCCCTTGCCCGTCAAAACGCCCACGTGGCGATTGGTGAGCCGCTTGTAGTAGCCGAATAGGTAGCCGATCTCGCGCGCGCCGACGCCGATGTCACCGGCTGGCACGTCGGTGTGATGTCCCACATGCCTTTGAAGTTCCGTCATGAAGGCCTGGCAGAAGCGCATCACCTCACGATCCGAGCGTCCCTTGGGATCGAAGTCGCTGCCGCCCTTGCCTCCGCCCATGGGGAGGCCGGTGAGCGAGTTCTTGAAGATCTGTTCGAAGCCCAGAAACTTGAGGATCGACAGGTTGACCGTCGGGTGGAAGCGAAGCCCGCCCTTGTAGGGGCCGATGGTGTTGTTGAATTGGACGCGAAAACCACGGTTGACGTGCACCTGGTCGTCGTCGTCGAGCCAGGTCACGCGGAACTGAACCGACCGGTCGGGTTCGATCAAGCGCTTGAGGATGCCCGCCTCGGCGTACTCGGGGTGCTCGCGGACGTAGGGCAGAAGGCTCTCCACGACTTCCTCGACCGCCTGATGAAACTCCGGTTCACCGGGCGAGCGGGCCTCCAGCTGCCCCAGGAAGGCGGTCAATTCGGGGTCTCGGTCGATCTTGGACATCCCCACACCCTAAGGCTGGTTCTCTCCTGGAAAAGCCCGAGATCGCTCGATCCATGAGTTTTTCGCCATGGCGCGCAACGCTCGCTAGTTTCAGGGGATCTCGTTCTTTCGTTCCGCCCTCGAGACTCGCCCATGCTGTTCTACTCGCTCCTTTCGGCTCCCCTGCTGACCCTCGCACCCCAGGCCGTCGATGTAAACTTGGTCTCAGACGGCCTGGAAGTCCCGGTCTTCGTGACCCATGCTCCCGGGGACGATCGCCTGTTTGTCTTGGAGCAATACTCGGGCCGCATCCGAGTCCTCGAGGAGGGCGTCCTGCTGGCGGCGCCGTTTTTGGATCTTTCGGCGAACACTCCGTTTACCACCGGCTTCGAGCAGGGACTTTTGGGATTCGCCTTCCATCCCGATTACACGGCCAACGGCTACCTGTTCGTCAGCTACACCGGAGCGGGCGGTTCCTCCCGGCTCGACCGCTTTCAGGTCGATCCCGCCGATCCTTATCAGGCGGACCCCAGCTCCCAGGTCAACCTGCTCGAGCTGGCGCAGCCCTACGTGAATCACAACGGCGGCTGCATCGAATTCGGCCCTGACGGATACCTCTACCTGGGGCTCGGCGATGGCGGCGACGGAAGCGATCCGGGGTGTCGCGCCCAGAACGGACAAGAGTTGCTTGGCAAGATGCTGCGCCTCGACGTGGACACGATCGATGCGACCGGCAGCTATGGCATTCCGGCGGACAATCCCTTTGTGGGCGATCCGGATGTGCGCGACGAAATCGTCCACCTTGGACTGCGCAATCCGTGGCGCTTCTCGTTCGACCGTCAGACCGGAAACCTGGTGATCGCGGATGTTGGTCAGCAACTTCGCGAGGAAATTGACTACGCGGACTTCACCGACCTGGGTCTGAACTTCGGTTGGAAGATCCAGGAAGGCAGTTTGTGCCACTCAAACGGCAACTGCGCGCCAAGCACACCGGAGTGCGGCTCGGCCGAATTCGCTAGCCCGCTTTACGAGTACGACCACAACACCGGCTGTTCGATCACCGGTGGAATGGTCTATCGCGGCAGCGCGATACCGGCTTGGGAGGGGCGCTACCTGTATGGCGACTATTGCTCGGCCAACATCTGGACCCTCGACCCCTTGCAGGCGAGCCCGGTACCAACCGATCACACGGCCGATCTGGATCCTCCGGGTCCCATCGACGTGATCAATCTGACCAGCTTCGGCGTCGACTGGCGCGGAGAGCCCTACGTTTGCGAGCAGTGGTCCGGCGAGGTGTTTGCCATCGTGCCGGAGGAGGACGCGGGTGAGGCGCCGGCGCTGGGCGCCTGGTTCGAGCGCCTCTCGATTTCGAGCGGGGGGTTCCAGGGCCTGACCCTGGACGCTGGCCCGGACCAGGCGGGCGGTTTGTATCTGATCCTTGGCAGCGCGAGCGGCACGACCCCCGGCCTGATGGTCGACGACCTGCATTTGCCGCTGAACTTCGACCCGTACCTGACCGCAACGTTGAACAACCTGAACCAGGGGCCGTTTGTACGGACGCTTGGTTTGCTCGATGCGAAAGGCCGGGCCGATGCGCAAATCCGCATTCCGCGCGGGGCTGTGTCGCCTAGCGCGGCGGGGACTACGCTGAACCACGCATTTGTGGTGCTGGATCCCGCGACCGAGGTCTTGGCCTTCGCGAGCGAAGCCGTCTCGCTCGAGTTGATTCCCTAGGCGCCCGGTTAGCTCGCAAGGTGCCCCGCAACCGGAGTGCCGCGGTCACAGGTCCCGCAAGATCGCTTTCGTATCCTCGTTTGGCTCGTTGAGCAGCTCAAGGCGGGACTGAGCCAAGTATGCGACGGCTTCATCCAAGCCGCTGCCGCGACGAGCTGCGTCCAGCCGCACCTGCTCGGGCAGGTGACTGTCGAAGGGACCGGCGCGTGCGAGCTTGGAGAGGGCGGACCGCCGTTTTTCCACGAACCGCGCGATGCGCACCTCCGTGGGAGCGGGCACCTCGGTGATCGGCTTGCTCATGCGCGCGGTGTAGGGCGTCACGCTATCGAGCGTGGGCTGCTTGGCCGCAGCCTCAAGCAGCCAAGCCAACCAACCTGAGCCAACCGTGCCCAGTCCGTGAAGCAAAACCCAGTGGCCGGGCAGTTCGATCATGCCTAGCCTGCGCTCGCCAACGCCCAAGCTTTGGACCACGCGGCGCCCAAGCGCCAGGGACACCGATGGTGAACCCGAAGGCCGGAATCGCGCGGGCGAATCAGCGCCGCCGGCGTCGGTGAGGATGCGGCCGCCGCTGGTGTGTACCGCGCGCCGCCCGCGACCGCCCAACTCGACCTCGCCAGCCGACATCGAGCCCACGCGGCCGACTACGTCGCCGGTCAGGCGATCCACGACATCCAGTCCGGGTTCCTCGGAGAGATTTGCGTGCAAGGTGCCCCGTTCGTAGCGGGCTTCGACAGCCTCGCTCGGCACCACGCGATGGGGCCCCGATCGTTCCAGCTCTTCGCGGTCTTCGAGTTCGCGCAGGATCTGCTCGGCGATCTGATCGCCCAGTTCGCGCTTCACGTCCGGGGGCACGGCTGCGGCAAATGCCTCGCGTTCCAAATAACCCTCGGCGCAGGCCATGGTGAACGCCTGCTGGATGAGGACCGAAGGCCGGAAGGCATAGGGCGGTGCGCACAGTTCGCCGGCCAGGCCGGACCGGAAGAAGGTCTCGAACAGGAACTTCTCGGCGGGGACTTCGTATGCGTAGCCACAGCGCGTGGTGTCGCCGCGCCGCCCGCCGCGACCGACCCGCTGGAGCACGCTCGCGACGTCCGAGGGCAGCCCCGCTAGGACCACATAGTCGACCGTGCCGATGTCGATCCCCATCTCGAGGGTGAGCGTGGCGAAACAAACCGCAGCGGGGGCGCCGTGGAACAGGCGCTCCGTGCGTTCGCGCTGTTGCTTGGCGAGCGAACCGTGGTGTGCGTAGGTGGATTCGGCGAACCGCGTTCGACCGGTGAGTTTAGCGGCGTAGCTCTCGACCTGATTGCGGCTGCGGCAGAAGACCAGGATCTTGCGGAAACCATGCCCGGCAAGTTCGTTCAAATGGGCGCCGAGAGCCTCGGGGGAGGTGCCTTCCAGCGCGCGCGCGAGCAGCCTTCGCAGACCGGGAACAACCACAACTTCAGCGTCGTTGAGGTAGCGAGCCGCGAGTTCTTCGGGTCGGTCGACCGTGGCGCTGGCGGCGACCCGCTGGGGTCGCCTTTCTGCCACGGCTTCGAGGCGATGCAAGAGAACTCGCAGTTGATCCCCGCGCGGCGTACCGTCGAGAACGTGGACCTCGTCGAGCACCACCAATCGCACCTGACGCAGCAGGTGCGATCGCCGCGCGATCAGCGAATCGAGGGCTTCGGGCGTCACCACCGCGATCGCCGGCAGGTGGCCACCGGTACGTTCTTTGTGCTCGCCGGTGTAGCGCCCGAAGGTCACGCCCACCCGATCCATCGGCCCCTCGAGGCGTCGCTTGAGGTCGTTGCAAAGAGCGCGCGTCGGGCAAACGATCAGTGCCGTGGCCGAGGCTACGCCCTGCTCCAGGGCGAGTTCCGCAGCCGGCGCCGCATAGGCCTCGGTCTTGCCGCTAGCCGTCGCCGAACACAAAAGGACGTCCCGCCCGGAGCGGATCGGCGGAATGCCGCGAATCTGAACGTCGGTGGGCGCGTCGAAGCGTCCAAACCAGGGTCCAAACGTCGCGGGGAGAAGTTCGCGGGAAAATTTCACGAGCCGCAAAGCATGGAGGCTCGACCGGGTGGAGTCGAGGCAATTGCCGCGGCAGCAGATCAGATCGGCCGGAGACCCGCGCGGTCAGCTCGGGGCCGGGGACCTGGCGATCGAACGTCCTTCAGAACCGCCCCGGAAAACACGAGCCGAGTTGGTGCTGCGCGCTTTGGGAATGGGCCGCCAAATCGCGCAGGCAGCGGGCCAGCCAACCGCGACAGCAGTGGGCCGCTCAGAACGACAGATCTTCCGGCGGCGCGAGACGGTCCGCGTCGAGCAGGAACACAATCGAGCGAATCGCGGCGCGGAAACTGTCGTGGCCGTCGTCGAGTTGGTCGGCGACCAACTCGAAGATCTTGCGACGCACATCGGAGGACGGGCTGTAGTTCACGTAGGCGTGGTCGTACAGATCGGCCACGCGGTCGGTGAGCTTACCGAGCAGGTTGCGGCCGAGGGGGCCGAGGCGGATGTCGTAGTTGCCGGTGGTCGTCACCTCGCGGAACATCGTCTCGACTTCTTCGAGTGGCGTGAGCGCGAACACGGTGACGAGCGGCTGCTCGTCGCGGAACCGCAGGGGGATTTCGCGGTGCACGGTTTGGCCGCCGCGGTAGAGCTGCTCGGGGTCGAAGGACAGATCGGCTTCCTTCATGGTGACCGCGGCGTAGTGCTGCAACACCTGGAAGGCGTAGACCTGGTCGGTGGCCGCGAGGGCATCGACGCGCTCGACTTCGTCAAACAGGATGGTGAGGCCGCGCAGGCCGGCGTCGCGGATCCAACAGGACAGCGTGCCGATCAGGTGCACGTACATGCGCCCGAACGTGCGGAAGTCGGACATGCGCAGGACGCGGCGGCCTTGCCAGCCGAGCTTGCGCAGCACGCCGTTGACCTCGTCGGAACCGACGTTGTCGCCGCGCACGTAGTCGCGCAGCCAACCGATCGCCTCAGGATCGTCCGAGCGCAAGGCGTGGAGATAGGGCGAGAAGAAGCGGCTGGCGTTTTCGCCGTCGAACTTGGCATGCGCGTCGGAGTCGACCAGGCGATCGAGCAGACCCTCAAAGCCGGGCGTCGACTGACCAAGGCAGCGGACCGAGCCGGTGATCGCGCGGTACAGACGAATCGGGTGGTGCAGGGCTTGCTCGCGCGGGTCGAGCGTGACGCGCGCGACGGCGTAGTTTCGCTCCAGGGCGAGTTGTTCTGCCGTTTCGAGCAGGTGCGTCTTGCCCGTGCCGTAGTCGCCCCAGATGACGCGGCAGCCCGCTTGATCTTCGAGGACGGCATCGAGCGAGCCGAGCTCGGCATCCCGCGACACGGTGTATTCACGAACGCCGCGGGCGGGCACAACCCCGAGTCGAAGGGCTTCTAAGGTCTGCCAGGAGTCCGCGGCGGCCAGGTCGATGGCGCTCTTGGAGTCGGCGGATTCGGCTTCCATTGTTTCGGGAGGGGACTCAGGGGGCGCTTCCGAGGTTGCAACGGCGGCCGCTTTATCTTGGGTGGCGAGCAGCTCGCCGACCTCGACCGTGCGTGGCAGCGCCGGTTCGGATTCAAACAGGACGCGCACGCGGCCGGAGACGAGCTTGGCTTCGACGACGCCACTCCCGAAGGTCGGATGCCCGACACGATCGCCCTTGCTGGGGTTCACCGGTTTCCTAGAACTCCGCTTCGCCCGGCATCAGCTCGGGTCCGGCCGTCGTAAGAGCGCCGGCGAGGCCGCGAATTTCGTCGGCTTCGAGCGCGCGATCGCCTTCGCGGCGCTGGTTTTCCAGCATGGTGACGGCGGCTTTCACGAAGGTCCGGCGCGTGCCCGATTCGAACGACCGCTCACCGAGCTCGCGGGCTAGCTCGCGGATGTTGGCGGCCTGCGTGGCGGCCTCGAACTTGTGTCCGTGGGCCAGTTCGGACAGATCGGCGAGGCGCTGACCAATGGAGGTCAGAAGTTCGGTCGTCCCCAATGGCAGGTGATCGAGGTCGATGATCGGCTGCAGCGGAGACTGGGCCGAGAAGTGCGTGGCGCCCTTTAGGCGTTGGGCGAGCGCGGGGTACTCGGGGACGACGGTGTCCATGAATTCCGGCGGTACGGCATAGGCCCAGATCACGCCAGGCAGCAGCGATTGCCCGCAGGCATCGATCATTTGCCGCAGGTTGTCGCCGATGTCCCGGCGGCGGCGCGTGGAAAGGCTCATGTTCCGATCCATCTCGTCGAACATCATCACGAGCCCGGGCAAGCCTAGGGCCGCGAGGCTCTGCACGAGGCTGCGCAGGAAGCGGAAGCCATTTTCGTCGTCGAGGGTCTCGCGCAGGCGGTAGGGGGCGAGTTCGTCGTTGCGCAGGGATTCGCCGCGCAGGTAGTCGCCGAGGACTTCTTCAGCGTCGAAGTCCCCGTCGACGACGGCCTCAAGGAAGCGCAGGACCGCTCGGCCGTAGGACCGGCTCTCGATCTGTGCGCTGGCGAATTCGGTCCGCAACCAGGTGCGATAGCCCGGTTCGCCGATCTCCTTCAGGCGGTCGACCGCAACGCGGCGCAGAACGCGGTCGAGGCCAGCCTCGGGCTCGGTGTCGAGCTCTGACACGGGGAGCTCGACGCGGCGCGCGACCTCCCGGTAGATGCTGACCGGACGGTCGAAGGGGCATTCCTTCGGGGACAGTCCGACTAGCGCTGTGCAGAAGCCCTCACTCCAAGAGAGTTCGCGGAGGCAGTGCAGGAAGTGCGTCTTGCCGCCGCCGAACGGTGCCTGGATGAGCTTGAACGTCGAGTTGCGACCCGTCTTGGCCATCGGACGCAGGTATTCGTCCCGCAGCACCTCGAGAATCTTCTCGGTGGCTACGTTGACGTGCCGGGCGCCGCGCTCGGGCGGTTGGCCGGTCGATCCCATGCGGTCCAGAATGTGCCGCGCGAGCTCGGGGGTGAGGTCTTCGGTGGCGAGCTCGGTCATGAATCGGAATCGGTACGCGTGAAGAACACGGTCAGTTTGAATTCGCCGTTGCCCTGCTCGTCTTCGACGAATAGCGAACGGCCCTTCTTGGAGGCCGTCGTGCCTGTGGCGACGCCGAGATTGAGTCGCCAGCCGTCCCGGGAGAGTCCTCCGGCGCGGCGCAGCTGCATCAGATCGAACGCGAAGCGCGCTCGGCCGTACCCACGGTAACGGCTGGCCTCCGGCTGTTCGCCGAACGCTTTCGTTTGGAACTGCAAAGCGAGATACGGGAGGAACGAGTTGATCTCGACGCGGTCGCCCTGGCCGCCCAATCCGGCCCCGCGAGCGCCGGCCCAGGCGGTCCGGCAAGCCTCGAAGAAAGCGGCCGGATCGAATTGGGTGCCGAGCGAGCGCAAGGCCTTCTCGCGGGCCGCCAGGATGCCCGCGGGCGTGGCGGGACCGGTTTCGAGGGGCAGCTTGGCGAACAGCACGTCGGCCACGCCGCGCTTGCGGTCGATCTCGATAGCGAACGGCGGGATCCGCAGCTCGACCGGCTCCTCGCGCCTGACAACCCGCATTTCGAGCCCGGCAGAGTCGCAGGCGGCTCGCAGCTCGGGGGCCAGCTTCTCGCGCATGGCCGTCCGGCGGCGATCGAGCTCGGCCTTGAGGTCGGTCAACACGGGGCCAGCCCGCTCGGCGAGCGCCGGCTTCTCAGCCAGGTCATCTTCCAGGCGCTCGAGGGCGGTGCCGGCCTTGGCCAAGTCGGCGAAGGCGCGCTCGTTCACGAATCCGCCAACGGCCGTCGCCAATTTCGTGAGGACTTTGGAATCCTCGCGGAGGCTGTCTTGAAACTGGACCAAGCGGTCGCGCAGGCCGGAGTCTGCGCCCTCGGAAGCAGCCTCGGTGTGTCCCTCGGAGCCCTCCTCGGTGGACGGCAACTTGATCTCGGGGGAGGTCTCGGAAGTCATCCCGGCATGATCGGCCGAGGGACCCCTCGGTGAAAGGGCGCAGACGCTCTTGAGGCAAATTCGTCTGGCCAGTGAACCAACGGCGGAACCAACACGGGTTGTCCAGGTCCTGACGACTCCGGCTTGGAGGGTGGGAGCGGGGCGGGCGAGAACTTGGACAGCAGGCCCCCTAGGCCCCAGGCGACCTCCAGGGAAATCCGCGTTCCGGACCGGAAACGCAGCCCGATCCCGGAGGTCCGCCCCCCCCCGGTTTTGGGCCCCCAGAT